>DASRRY010000034.1:0-70698 GCA_035656735.1 Usitatibacter sp.
GCAGCAGGTGGTCTTCGTGCTGATCCCGCCGCTGGCACTCATCTTCCTCGTGCTCGGCACGATCTTCCTCGGCTGGGCCACGCCGACCGAGGGCGGCGCCATGGGAGCGACCGGCGCGCTGGTCATGGCGCTCGCGCGCCGCCGGCTCTCGCTCAAGCTGCTGCGCCAGGGCATGGATACCACGGCGAAGCTCTCGACCTTCGTGGTGTTCATCCTGATCGGCGCGCGGGTGTTCAGCCTCACTTTCTACGGCGTGAACGGGCACGTGTGGGTCGAGCACCTGCTCACGAGCCTGCCGGGCGGGCAGCTGGGGTTCCTCATCGTCGTGAATCTCATCATCTTCTTCCTCGCCTTCTTCCTGGATTTCTTCGAGCTGTCCTTCATCGTGATCCCGCTCATCGGGCCGGTCGCGGACAAGCTCGGCATCGACCTCATCTGGTTCGGCGTGCTGCTCGGCGTGAACATGCAGACGTCCTTCATGCACCCGCCCTTCGGCTTCGCGCTCTTCTACCTGCGCAGCGTGGCTCCCGCCCACGACCACCTCGACAAGCTGACGGGCAAGCGCATGGCGGGCGTCACCACCGGCCAGATCTACTGGGGCGCGATACCGTTCGTGCTGATCCAGGTCGTCATGGTGGCGCTGCTCATCGTCTTTCCGCAGATGTCGCTCGTGTACAAGTCCGGCCAACCCGTCTTCGACGTGAACAAGGTGAAGATCGAGCTGCAGCCCGAGGAGCCGTCGGAGAAGCCCGAGGACATCATGAAGCAGTTCCAGGAGGCGGAGCCGAAGGGCGGCAAGCCCCCGCCCGCGTCCGCCGAGACGCCGAAGACGCCGGAGGAGCAGCAAAACGACGACCTCATGAAGCAGCTGGGCGGGAAGAAGTAGTGCGGGCGCTGGATCGCGCCGTGGCCGCGCTCGAGCGTGCGGCCGCCTGGCTCGTGCTGCCGCTGTCCCTCCTGCTCTTCATCCAGTGGCCGCTGCGGGACGCGGTGCAGGCGGGATCGCGCGAGGCGAACGACCTCGCCCAGATCCTCTTCGCGCTCTACGTGAGCGTCGCCGTCACGGCGGCCACCCGCGCCCGCTCCCACCTGGCCGCCGACCTGCTCGCGCATGGCTACGGCGCGGCGTGGAACGCGCGTCTCGCGCGGGCCGCGCAGCTGCTGGTGGCCATTCCGGCGGCGGCCTTCGTGCTCTTCGCGGGCGCGGGCGCGACATGGACTTCGATCGTGCAGCTGGAGCGTTTCCCGGAGACGGTCGACCCGGGCTACTTCATGATCCGCTTCGCGGTGATGGTGCTCGCGGCCCTCGTGCTCGTCCAGGGCGTGCTCGACCTCGTGATGCCGCGACGCGGGGCGCATTGAATGGAGACCGGCGGCCTCTGGATGCTCGCCGCGGTGGGCATCGGCATGGTCGCGACGGGGCTGCCCGCCTGGATCGTGCTGATCGGCGTGTCGCTCGCCTTTGCCACGGGCGGCATCGCCGCCGGCATTTTCGACGCATCGTTCGTCGCGGCGATCTATCCGCGCCTCATCGGGCTGCTCGAGAACGACCTGCTGCAGGCGCTCCCGCTCTACGTGCTGATGGGCGTCATCATCGCGCGCACGCCGCTCGCCGAGACGCTCTTCGGCGCCGCGCGCAGCGTGCTCGCGCCGACGCGCCGCGCGGCGCCGCTGGCCGGCCTCTCGCTCGGCGTGCTGCTCGCCCCGATGTGCGGCTCGGTCGGCGCCGGGGTCGCCATGTTCTCGCGCACGCTGCACCCCCATCTCGCCGCCGCCGGCCTGCGTGAGGAGCGCAGCATGGCGCTCGTCTGCGTGGTGAGCACGCTCGGGGTCGTGGTGCCGCCGTCGCTCGTGCTCATCCTGCTGGGCGACGCGATGATGCGCGCGCACACCGAAGCGGCCCACATCGCGGGGCTCAACGACCGTATCGTGAACACGCAGGACGTGTTCCATGCGGCGCTCGTGCCCGCCGGAATCTTCGTGGCGCTCTGCGCGGTCGTCATCGCATGGCAGGCGCGCGGCATCCGGGAGGCGACTCCCGTGCGCCCCACGCGGGCGCAATGGATCACCGCGGCGGCCGCCACGCTCATGCTCGCATCGCTCCTCGCCGGCGTGGCGCTGGGATACCTCTACGCCGTCGAGGCGGCGGCCACCGGCGGCCTGCTGCTCGCGATCCACGGCTTCGCCACGCGCACTTTGCGGCGCGAGCACCTCGGCGCGGTGCTCCACGACACCCTTTCGCTCACCGGCGCGCTCTTCGCCCTGCTCATCGCGGCGAACGTCTTCACGCTCGTCGAGCGCGCATTCGGCACCGATCGCTGGCTCGCGCAGCTCTTCTCGGGCCTCGGCGTGAACGCGGTGCTCGCGGCCGGGCTGGGCGCCATCGCGGTGTGCGCCCTCGTGCTCGACGCGTTCGAGATGATCTTCGTGGTGATCCCGCTGGTGGCACCGGCGCTCCTCACGCGCGTGCCCGATGCTCCGTGGGTCGCGGTACTGGTGCTCCTGATCCTGCAGGCGAGCTTCCTGGTTCCGCCCTTCGGCTACGCGGTCATGATGGCGCGCTCGCGCCTGGGGACGCGCGTGCCGACGCCCGCCCTCATGCGGGCGATGCTCCCGTTCCTGGCGGCGCAGCTCGCCGTGCTGCTCCTGGCGCTCGCCTTTCCCGGGCTGCTGTGGCGCGAGTCGGCGAGCCTCGCGCCCTCGACGCCGCCCGCGGACGCGCAGACGCTCGAGCAGATGCTCGATCGCATCCAGGGCGAGCCGGCGGACGATGCGCCCGGCAAGTGACGGGCGCAAACGAAAGAGCCCGCCGGGCGGCGGGCTCTTTCATCGGCTCCCGGCTCGCGCCGGGCGACGTCACTTGATCCTGTTGATGGTGTACATGAAGTCGTCGTAGCCCTTCTCGCACACCTGGAACCAGAGCAGCTCGTCGCCGCGGAACTTGACCATGCTGTCGTAGATCTTCTTGAAGTGCGCGCTCTTCTGGCCGAGCTCGTCGTACACCTGCAGCGCTGCCTTGTAAGCCGCCGTCATCAGGTCGTTGGGGAAGCGACGCAGCTGGGTGCCGCCGCCCACGAGGCGCTTCAAGGCCTCCGGGTTCTGCGCGTCGTACTTGGCGAGCATGTACGTGTTGGCCTCGGCGCACGCGGCCTCGAGGATGCTCTGGTACTCCTTCGGCAGCTTCGCCCACTCGTCCGTGTTGATGTAGGTCACGAGCTGCGGGCCGCCCTCCCACCAGCCGGGATAGTAGTAGTACTTCGCGATCTTGTTGAAGCCGAGCTTCTCGTCGTCGTAGGGTCCGACCCACTCGGCGGCGTCGATGGTGCCCTTCTCGAGCGCGGGGTAGATGTCGCCGCCCGGGATGAGCTGGGGAACCACGCCCAGCTTCTCGATCACCTTGCCCGCCATGCCGCCGATGCGCATCTTGATGCCCTTCAGGTCGGCGACCGACTTGATCTCCTTGCGGAACCAGCCGCCCATCTGCGCGCCGGTGTTGCCGCAGGCGATGCGGTGGATCTTGTATTGCTTGTAGAAGTCGGCGAAGAGGTCGTTGCCGCCGCCGAAGAGCTGCCACGCGTTGGTCTGGCGCGCGTTCAGGCTGAAGGGGACCGCGGTGTCGAGCGCGAAGGTCGGCTCCTTGCCCCAGAAATAGTACGGCGCGGTGTGCGCGCACTGGATCGTGCCGTTCTGCACCGCGTCGACCACGCCGAACGGCGGGACGATCTCGCCGCCCGCGAACACCTGGATCTGGAACTTGCCGCCGGTGGAGGAAGCGACGCGCTTCGCCATCACCTCGGCCGCGCCGTAGATCGTATCCAGCGATTTCGGGAAGCTCGACGCGCAGCGCCACTTGATCTCGGGCGCGCCCTGGGCAAAGGCCGGTGCGACTCCGGCCGCCAGGATGCCGGCCATCCCGGCGCCCGCGGTGGTTACGAATTTCCTCCGTTCCATCGTTTTCTCCTCTGGGAATCGTTTGTCGGGAAGGGGTATTCCGTGCGAGCGCCAGCCTACGCCGGGAGGGGGGAAAACGAAAGCCCTCGGCCGGATCGAAAGCATCGGGGTCGGGGCAAGGGTCGGGACGCGGGAGCGAGGTTCTCTCGACGGGAAGGGATCTCGCTACTCCGCATGGCGCTCGGATTTCTTGCGCGGCTTCTTTCTGCGGCGATCGGGGCATCCCGGTCCCAACCCTTGCCCCAAGACCCCGATGCTTTCTCTACAAGCCGGGTTTCGTTCGCCACCGTCGCGGGCGATCGGCGAGAGAGGGAGCTTTACTCCCCCGCGATCGTCATCTTGTCGATGAGGATGGAGCCGGTGTGCTTCGAGCCGCGCACCAGGACGTCGTTGCCCACCGCGACGATGCCCTGGTACATGTCCAGGAGGTTGCCGGCGATGGTGACTTCCTCGACCGGGAAGCGGATCTCGCCCCCCTCGACCCAGAAGCCGGCGGCGCCGCGCGAATAGTCGCCGGTCACGGGGTTCACGCCCTGCCCCATCATCTCGGTCACGATGAGGCCGCGGCCCATCTGCTTCACGAGGCCCGCGAAGTCGAGCGCGCCGGGCGTGATGATGAGGTTATGGTTGCCGCCGGCGTTGCCGGTGGTCGGCACGCCCAGCTTGCGCCCGGAGTAGCTCGAGAGGAACCACCCCTTCAGCACGCCGCCCTCGACCACCTTGCGGCGCGCGGTGGCGACACCCTCGGCGTCGTAATAGGTGCTCGCCTGGTCGCCCGGGCGATGCGGATCCTCGAGGATCTCCACGTGCGGCGCGAACAAAGCCGAGCCCAGCCGGTCCAGCAGGAAGGACGAGCGGCGGTAGAGGCTCGAGCCGCTCGCCGCCGAGACGAAATGACCGATGAGGCTCGCCGCGACGTTCGCATCGAAGAGCACGGGAACCTCGCCCGTCGGGATGCGGCGCGCACCCAGGCGGCGCACGGTGCGCTCGCCCGCGATGCGTCCGACATGCTCCGGATCCTCCAGGCGCGATGGATCGCGCTCGCTCGTGTACCAGTAGTCGCGTTGCATGGCGCCGCGCTGCTCGGCCACGACGCCCACGCTGATGCTCGACTTGGAGCTCGGGAAGCCCGCGAGGAAGCCGCGCGTGTTGGCGAGGATGAAATCGCTGTCGTACGACGAGACCGTGCCGCCCTCCGAGTTGGTGATGCGACGGTCCACCGCCAGCGCCGCCGCCTCGGCGCGCTTCGCGACCTCGATCGCTTCCTCGACCGTGAGGCCCCACGGATGGAAAAGGTCGAGATCCGGCGCCTCGCCGCGATAGATGCGATCTTCGTCCGGAAGGCCGGCGGCATCGTCCTCCGCGGTATGGCGCGCGATCGCGCACGCCGCCTCCACCGTGCGCGCGAGGGCCTCGTCGGAGACATCGGTCGTGCTCGCGTTGCCGCGGCGCTGGCCGAAATACACCGTGATCCCCATGCCCTTGTCGCGGTTGTACTCGACCGTCTCGACCTCGCCGCGGCGCACCGTCACGGACTGGCCCACGGCCGAGGAGACCTCGACCTCGGCGTCGGACGCGCCGCGATCGCGCGCGACCTGGAGCGAACGCAAGGCGACGCGCGCCATCTCATCACGCGTGAGGGGCAATGCGGCGGCAGGTACGGGAAGGTCGGGCATGGAGGGCGTCCCAGGCAGCTACGGGGGAATGGGCCGGACCCGCAAAAGGTCGAAAGGTTCTAAACTCTCGCGGCGGAAACGGCAGGCGCGATGGAAGAAGACGATTTTATCAGCAAGACCCGGCGCAAGAAGCACATGATCGAGCTGCAGAAGGTCGGTGCGGACCTGGTGCGCCTGTCGCCCGAGCAGCTGGCGCGCATCGACATGCCCGAGGAGCTGCGCGAGGCGGTGCTGGCGTGCCAGCGCTTCACCAAGCACGAGGCGGTGCGGCGGCAGATGCAGTACATCGGCCGCATCATGCGCGACCTCGACGCGGGGCCGATCATGGAGCAGCTCGCCGCGCTGCACGCGCCCTCGCACAGGCAGACGGCGCTCTTCCACCTGGCCGAGAAATGGCGCGACGAGCTGCTCTCCGACGGCGACGCCGCGACGCGCTTCGCGCAGGAATTTCCCGAGGCCGATCCGCATCGCCTGCGCACCCTTTGCGAGAAGGCCCAGGCCGAGCGCGAGGCGGACAAGCCCCCGAAGCACTACCGCGAGCTCTTCCACGTGCTGAACACCATCCTCCAGGACCACGCGAGGCGCGCACGGTGAGCACGAGCGCCCACGATCCGGTGCGCATCGGGCTGGTCGCGACCAGCGATCGCGCCGCGCAAGGCGTCTATCGCGACGAGGGCATCCCCGCGCTCGAGACGTGGCTCGCGGGCGCGCTGCTCAATCCCCTCACCTTCGAGAAGCGGCTCATTCCCGACGAGCGCCCGGTGATCGAGGCCACGCTGAAGGAGCTGGTCGACGAACGGCGCTGCGACCTCGTCGTGACGACCGGCGGCACGGGACCCGCCCCGCGCGACGTCACGCCGGAAGCGACACTCGCCATCGCCGAGCGCGAGATGCCGGGGTTCGGCGAGCAGATGCGCCGCATCAGCCTGGAGTTCGTGCCGACGGCGATCCTCTCGCGGCAGGTCGCCGTGATCCGCGGAAGGGCGCTGGTGCTCAACCTGCCGGGCCAGCCCAGGTCCATCCGCGAGACGCTCGAGGGATTGAAGAACGCCGAAGGCAAGCCGATCGTCGCCGGGATCTTCGCCGCGGTGCCCTACTGCATCGACCTCATCGGCGGCCCCTATCTCGAAACGCGCGAGGAGGTCGTGAAGGCCTTCCGCCCCAAGTCCGCCATCCGTCCCCCGAGGAGCTGAATTGCCGATCCTGCCCCACATCGAGCTCAACACCGGCGAGGAGCCGCAAGGCACCGTCATCCTGCTGCACGGCCTGGGTGCCGATGGCTGGGATTTCGTGCCGATCGTGCGCGAGCTCGACGTTCCGGAAGATCTCGCCCTGCGCTTCATCTTTCCGCACGCGCCGGAACGCGCCGTGACGATCAACAACGGCATGGAGATGCCCGCGTGGTACGACATCGCGATGAACGACATCGCACGGCTTCCCGACGAGGCGGGCATTCGCGAGTCGCAGGCGGCGGTGGAGGCGATCATCGCGCGCGAGGTCGATCGGGGCGTGGCCCCGCGGCGCATCGTGCTCGCCGGCTTCTCCCAGGGCGGTGCCATCGCATTGCAGACGGCGCTGCGCCGCAACGAGGCGCTGGGCGGCGTGGTCGCGTTGTCGACCTATCTCGCGCTCGAGGAATCGCTCGCGCGCGAGGGCACGCGATCGAGCCGCGGCGTGCCCATCTTCATGGCGCACGGCACGCAGGATCCCGTGGTTCCCCTCACGTTGGCGGAGAAGTCGGCCGCGACCCTGCGCGCCCAGGGCTACGACATCGAGTGGCATACCTACCCCATGCCCCACACCGTGTCCGCCGAGGAAATCGCCGACCTCTCCGCCTTCCTCGAGCGCGTCTTCACCGGCGCCCAGGCGCGCTCCTCCATCCTCCTGCCCTGATCCCTGTCGTTGGTTACTTTGCGGGGGTGGCGAGGGGCTTGCCCTTTTCCACGACGTAGGTGGTGATGACCTTGAGCGGCGAGGTGCCCGAGACCCTGGCGTTGTGCACGGCCTCGGCGGGGATCGTGAAGCTGTCTCCGGCCTTGACCGGCCGCGCGGGTTGTCCGTCGATTTCCAGCGTGCCTTCGCCTTCGAGGATATAGCTGCTCTCGGTGCCCGGATGGCTGTGGCGGCCGCTCTGGCCGCCCGCGGCGATCTCCGCGATCGCGGTCACCGCTTCCTGGTTGCTGTTGGTGTCGATGCGCTGGAGCATCGTGCGCTTGATGGCGGGGGCCTGCGCGGAAGAAGCGAGGACGACACAGGCCGCGAGACCGGCCAGGGTGCGCGAGAAGGGAACGTTGTTCATGGAGCCTCCTGTGGGGCAAGCAGGGGAAGGAGCGCCGCGCGCAGCGTTCCCGGCAGCTCCACCGGGCGCCGCGAGGCGCGATCGACGTACACGTGCACGAAATGTCCCTGGGCGGCGGCCGATGGCGCATCCGGCGCGAAGAGCCCGATCTCGTAGCGCACGCTCGATCGCCCGAGATGCGCCACGCGCAGCGCCGCCGTGACGGGCGCGGGATAGGTGAGCGGCGCGAAGTAGTGGCAGCCGGTCTCCACCACCAGCCCGATGACCCCGCCCGCCTCGACGTCGAGCGCGCCCTGCTCGATCAGCCACGCGTTCACGATCGTGTCGAAGAACGCGTAGTGCACGACGTTGTTCAGGTGGCCGTAGGGATCCATGTCCATCCAGCGGGTGGTGAGCGATCGGTGGTGGCGATAGTCGGCGAGGCGGTGCGGCGTGGGTCGGGACATCGGCTCTAGCGCGTGGGGGCGGTGTCGGTGGGCTTGCCGGACATGAACTTGAAGGTGCGCGCGAAGACACCGGGCACGGACGACAGGCCGCCCGCGAGGAACGGCGCCACCTCGTCCCGCCGCGCCATCGTGTCGTGGTACCCCAGGTCGATGAGCTCGTTGCAGTAGCCCTGCTCGAAGAGGAGGTAGCTCGCGAGGTTCGCGCCGCCGCGCCGCATCGAGCCCACGCTCCTCAGCAGGAAGCGGATCGTTCGCGGCAGGCTGCGCAGGTGGCGCACCGCGATCGCATCGAGCGGCTCCGAGGGCGTGACGACCAGCACGTCGACGTGATGCAGCGTGAGGCCCATGCGCTTGAGCGCCTCCGGGGACGAGCAGCTCACCGTGCGGTTGATGCGCTCGAGGCGCTCGATGTCCACCGCGAGGCTGTCGAGGAAGATCGAGTTCAGCACGTGGCCGGCGACCTGGGCGAGCGTGGGATAGGCGTCACCGCGCGTGCGCTCCGGCGCGTCGGTGCGGATGCGCGCGGTGCCGACCACGAGCACGCGATCGGCGCCCAGGTGCAGCGCCGGGCTCACCGGGGCCACCTGCCGCATCGAGCCGTCGCCGAAGTACTCGCGATTCAGGTGATGGGGCGGAAACACGAACGGGATCGCGCTCGACGCCATGAGATGCGGCACGCCGATGCGGGTGCGGATGCCCACCCGCTGCGAGCGCTTCCAGCCCTCGAGGTGCGCCGCCCCCTCGAAGAACGTGCAGCTCTGTCCCGAGGTGTACCCGGAGCAGGTGATCGCGAGCGCATCGAGCGCGCCGCGATCGATGTTGCGCGCGATGCGCTCGAAATCCAGGTGCCGCGCGAGCAGCCCTTCCAGCGGACGGTTGTCGAGCAGCGAGATGTGGCGGCTCTTGCGCGTGAAGGCGCCGAAGAGGAAGGCGGTGAACCATCGCAGGCTGTTCGCCGTGGCGCCCGCGAAGTCGGAACGATAGACGTGCGCCGGCTCGAAATTGCGCCAGACGCCGAGCAGCAGGTCGACCGCGCGACCGAAGTCGTCCGCATGCACGGCCAAGGCGCCTGCATTGACGGCGCCGGCGGAAGTGCCGCAGATGATCGGAAACGGATTGGCCTGGGGCTCGGGCAACAGCTCCTTCACCGCCTTGAGGACGCCCACCTGGTAGGCCGCGCGCGCGCCGCCGCCCGCCAGCACGAGCGCGGTCTTCTCGGTCCTCGCTTCCATCCCGACTCCCCCGTGGGGGCGCGTCAGCCGCGTCCGGTGAGCGCCCGGCCCTTTTCCCTGCGTACCGGTGTACCCGCAGCGGCGGCGTTTTGCAACATCTCGGCCGCGTGGCGGCGCGTGGCGTCCGTGAGCTTGAGGCCGCCCAGCATGCGGGCGATTTCCTCCACGCGGGAGCCCGCATCGAGCGGCTCGACCTGGGCCAGCGTGCCCTGCTTGCCGGCGTGCTTGCTCACGCGCCACTGGTGGCGCGCGTGGCTCGCGACCTGCGCGAGGTGCGTGACACACAGCACCTGGTGATGGCGCCCGAGCGCCTGCAGCAGCCGCCCGACCACCTCGGCCACGCCGCCGCCGATGCCCGCATCGACCTCGTCGAAGATGAGCGTCGGGACCGAAGCCTCGCCCGTGAGCAGCACCTGGATCGCGAGCGAGATCCGCGAGAGCTCGCCGCCCGAGGCGGTGCGCGCGAGCGGGGCCAGCGCCTGGCCCGCGTGGGCCGCGACCATGAGCTCCACGCTTTCGAGGCCGCCCGCGGCCGGCGCCTCGAGCGGATGCAAGGCCGCCTCGAGCCGCCCGCCCGTCATCGCGAGCTCCTGCATCGTGCGCGTGACGGCGTCGCCGAGCTTCTTCGCCGCGGCCTGGCGCGCCGTCGTGAGCTTGGCCGCCAGCGCGCGATAAGCCTTCTCGAGATTCGCCTCCTCGGCCCGGAGCTGCTCGAGGCTTTCGAGGCCGCCCAGGGATTCCAGGTGCGCGCGGCGCTCCTCGAGGACCTGCGGAATCTCGTCCGGCTCGATGCGGTACTTGCGTGCCACCTCGAAGACCGCCTTGAGGCGCGAATCGAGTTGCGCGAGGCGCCCGGGATCCACCTCGAGCTTCTGCAGGTAACGGCGCAGCTGCTGCGCCGCTTCGCCGGCGTGGAGCGCGGCCGTCTCGGCGTCGCGTCGCGCTTCCTCGAGCGCGGGATCGAGCGAGGCGGCCTGCGCGAGGCGCGCCTGCGCATGGGCCAAGCGGCTGGTGACCGAATCCTCCGACTCGTCGAGGGCCGCCGCGCACTCGGAGACCGACTCGATGAGCTCCTGCGCGTGGGCGAGGCGCCGGTGCTCCGATTGCTCCCCGGCCCACCGGGCGCGATCGAACTCGAGCCCTTCCAGCTCGCGCACCTCGTGGGCGACGAGGTCGCGCTCGCGCGCCGACGTGCGTTGCGCGTTCTCCCGTGCGGCCCGTTGCTCCGCCACCCGGCGCCACGCCCCATGGGCGGCCGCGACCTCACGCGCCCGCTCGACACTGCCGCCGAAGGCGTCGAGCAGCTCGCGCTGGCGGTCGCGCTTGAGCAGGAGCTGGTGCTCGTGCTGTCCGTGGATGTCCACGAGCCGCTCGCCCAGCTCGCGCAGCTGCGCGGCCGTCGCCGGCCGGCCGTTCACGAACCCGCGCGAACGCGCGCTCGCATCGACGGTGCGGCGCACGACGCATTCGCCGCCCTCGCCTTCGTCCAGGTCCTGGTTCGCGAGCCACTCGCGCACCGCGGGCAGGCGCCCGAGGTCGAAATCGGCGCTCACCTCGGCGCGGGCGGCACCGGGGCGCAGCACCGCGGCTTCGGCGCGATCCCCGAGTGCCAGCTTCAAGGCATCGAGCAGGATCGACTTGCCCGCTCCCGTCTCGCCGGTGAGCGCGCTAAACCCGGCCGCGAGCTCGAGGTCGAGCCGCTCGACGATCACATAGTCGCGGATGGAGAGTGCACGCAGCATGGGTTTTTTTGGGCGTTGGTTTTCGCGGGCTTTTTTCGGCGTTGCTTCGCGAAATTACGCCGTCCGCTCCGACCAGCGCAGCTTCTGTCGCAGCATCGAAAAGTACCGGTATCCCCGCGGATGCAACAACGTGGCAGGGCGCGGCGCGGAGGACACGCACACGACGTCGTTGGTCTCGAGCTCGCAATAGGCCTGCACGTCGAAGTTGGCGCGCGCCTCGGGTCCCCGCACCAGCGTGATCTCCACGCGCGAGGTGTTGCGGATCGCGACGGGACGGTTGGAGAGCGTATGCGGCGAGATCGGCACCAGCGCGATCGCCTGCAGCGCCGGATGCAGGATCGGCCCGCCGGCGGAAAGCGCGTACGCCGTGGAGCCGGTGGGCGTCGTCACGATGAGGCCGTCGGCACGCAGCGTGTAGATGAACTCGCCGTCCACCGTGACCGCGAACTCGATCATCCCGCCCGTCGCCCCGCGGCTCACCACGACGTCGTTCATGGCGAGCGCGGAAAACACCGTCCCGGAGCCGCGGCGCACGGACCCGGCCAGGAGCAGGCGCTCCTCGGCCTGGTAGTCGCCGTCGAGGATCGCGCTCACGCCCGGCTCCATGTGGTCGGCGGGAACGTCGGTGAGGAAGCCCAGCCGGCCCAGGTTCACGCCCGCGAGCGGCACGCCGCGGTCGGCCATGACGCGGGCGCACGAGAGGAGCGTGCCGTCGCCGCCGATCACGAGGCAGAGGTCGACGCGCGTGGCGAGCTCGGCCAGCGTGCCCACGCTATCGGGGTTGACGGGCGAGGCCCCCGCGGTGGCCGCATCCATGTGCAGCGCCAAGCCGCGCCGCCGCAGCAGCCCGGCCAGCTGGTCGAGGATGTCGGGAAGGCTCGCCGCGTCGCTTTTCCCCACGACGGCGACCGACTTGAACGCGGACGGCATGGGGTGAATTAAATCATGAAGCTGGAGGGCCCTTGGATTAAAATCAATCCATGCTGAGCGACCGCGCGCAGAACCTGCTGAAGATCCTCGTCGAGCGCTACATCGCCGAGGGCCAGCCCGTCGGCTCCCGCGCCCTCTCCAAGTTCTCGCAGCTCGAGCTCTCGCCGGCGACCATCCGCAACGTGATGGCCGACCTCGAGGAGATGGGCTTCGTCGCGAGTCCCCACACCTCGGCGGGCCGCATCCCCACGCCGAAGGGCTACCGCTTCTTCGTCGACACGCTGCTCACGGTGCAGCCGATGGAGGAGCTCGAGCGCCAGCAGCTGCAGAGCCAGCTCATGCCCGGCGATCCCCAGCGCGTGATCGCCAACGCCTCGCAGATCCTGTCGGACCTCACGCGCTTCGCGGGCCTCGTGGTCTCGCCGCGCCGGCGCGGCGCCGTGCTGCGCCACGTCGAGTTCTTCCAGCTCTCGGAGAAGCGCGTGCTGCTCATCATCGTCGCGAGCGACGGCGAGGTGCAGAACCGCGTGCTCGTGACGGACCGCACGTACACGCCCTCGCAGCTCACGGAGGCGGGCAACTTCATCAACCAGCACTACGCCGGCACCGAGTTCGACCAGCTGCGCACCCGCGTGCGCAGCGAGCTGATCGACCTGCATCGCGACATCTCCTCGCTCATGCAGCAGGCGATCGAGGCGGGCAGCCAGACCGCGCGCCAGCCCGGCGAGGGCGTGGTCATCTCGGGCGGACGCAACCTGCTCGAGAACGACGACCTCTCGGGCGACATGCAGCGGCTGCGCCGGCTGTTCGAGCTCTTCGAGCGCAAGACCCAGCTGCTGGACATCCTCGAGCTCTCCGAGCACGCGGACGGCGTGAAGATCTTCATCGGCGGCGACTCCGACCGGGTGCCGCTCGACGAATGCTCGATCGTGAGCGCGCCCTACGAGGTCGACGGCCAGATCGTGGGCACCGTGGGCGTGATCGGGCCCATGCGCATGGCCTACGAGCGCGTGATCCCGATCGTGGACGTCACCGCGCGCCTCGTCTCCTCCGCGCTCTCGCAGCACTAGCCCCCGATGGCGGCAGACACCGGCACGGGCGTCCTGCTCGTGAACCTCGGCACGCCGGACGCGCCCACGCCCGCGGCGGTGCGGCGCTACCTGCGCCAGTTCCTCCTCGACCCCCGCGTGGTGCAGATCCCGCGGCTGCTGTGGTGGCCGATCCTGGAATTCATCGTGCTGCGCGTGCGTCCCGCGAAGAGTGCCCGCAAGTACGAGAAGATCTGGAAGCCCGACGGCTCGCCGCTTCGCTTCCATACCGAGCGCCAGGCGCAGCTCCTCAAGGGCTTCCTGGGCGAGCGGCTGCGGCACGTGGTTCCGGTCGCCGCCGGCATGCGCTATGGCAACCCGTCGATCGCCCGCGCGCTGGATGCGCTGCGCGAGCGGGGGTGCAGGCGAATCCTGGTCCTGCCGCTCTATCCGCAGTATGCCGGCAGCACGACCGGGAGCACGCGGGACGCGCTCGAGCGCGCGCTCGCGCGCATCCAGCCGAAGCCCGAGCTGCGCGTGCTCGACAACTTCCACGACCATCGCGCGTACGTGAAGGCGATCGCGAAGAGCGTGAACGACTACTGGTTCAAGCACGGGCGGCCGGACCGGCTGGTCATGAGCTTCCACGGCCTGCCGCAGGCGGTCGTGGAGCGCGGCGATCCTTACCGGCAGCAGTGCCTCGAGAGCGGGCGCCTGATCGCGACGGAGCTGGGCTGGAACGATGCGCGAACGCTCGTGACGTTCCAGTCGCGCTTCGGCGCGCAGAAGTGGCTCGAGCCCTACACCGATATCACGCTCCGGCGGCTCGGAGGCGAGGGTGTCGGCCGCGTCGACGTGATCTGCCCGGGTTTCGCGGCCGACTGCCTCGAGACCCTGGAGGAGATCGCGATCGAGGGCCGGCAGGCATTCGTCAAAGCGGGCGGCCAGGACTTCCACTACATTCCCACCACGAACGACCTGGGCCCGTGGATGACGGCGCTCTCGATCATCGCGATCGAGAACCTCGAGGGCTGGGTCGAGCGCGCACCCGCCCCGGAGACCTCCTGATGCTCACACTGCTCGCCCGTTGGCTCATCAATGCCGCCGCCCTCGTGCTCATCGCCTATCTCTATCCGGGCGTCGAGCTGCATGGGTGGGGACCGGCCCTCGTCGCGGCGCTGGTGCTGGGCCTCGTGAACGCGCTGGTGCGCCCGATCCTCATCATCCTCACCCTCCCGGTGACGATCCTGACCCTCGGGCTCTTCATCTTCGTGCTCAACGCCCTGCTTTTCTGGTTCGTCGCGGAAATCGTGCACGGCTTCGCGGTCACAGGGTTCGGGGCCGCGCTCGTGGGCTCGATCCTGTACAGCATCCTCACGCTCATCACCAGCCGGCTGCTCTTCCCGCCCGGCCGGTAGCGCCCACGCTCGCAAGCCCCGGTCCTGCCCTTGAATTGGGGAGCGGCACCCCCATGTAGTCGTCAACCGCTTGTTTTTCAGAGGAATTTTCCAGTGACCGACGCAGATTTTTCCGGGGCCGGCGGCACCCCCGAGGGCCAGCCCCCCATGGGCGGCGCGAACGCCGCCGAGGTGGACGAGCGCCTGGGCCAGCTCGAGGCGAAGCTCGCCGCGGCCACGGCCGAGGTCGAGAAGCTGCGCGACGAGTGGATTCGTGCCAAGGCCGAGACCGAGAACGTGCGCCGGCGTGGGCAGGAAGACGTGACCAGGGCCCACCGCTTCGGCCTCGAATCGTTCTCCGCGGCCCTGCTGCCCGTGAAGGACAGCCTCGACGCCGCGCTCGCCGTCGAGAACGCCTCCATCGAGTCGTTCAAGCAGGGCGTGGAGATCACCGCCAGGCAGCTCGAGGGCGTCTTCGAGAAGTTTTCCATCCGCGAGATCTCGCCCCTGGGCGAGAAGTTCGACCCGCACCAGCACCAGGCCATCGGGCAGGTCGAGAGCGACGCGGAACCGAATACCGTCGTGGCCGTCCTGCAGAAGGGCTACCTGCTGCATGACCGGGTGCTGCGCCCGGCGCTGGTCATGGTGGCCAAGCCGCGGGCTTGAATCGTTCGCGAATACCCCTACTTTCCGTACAACTACACAGACTTTCCTGGCTCAAGGAAACCGACATGGCAAAGATCATCGGCATCGACCTCGGCACCACGAACTCGTGCGTCGCCATCATGGAAGGCGGCAAGCCCAAGGTCATCGAGAACAGCGAGGGCTCGCGCACGACGCCCTCGATCGTTGCGTACACGGACAACAACGACGAGGTCCTCGTCGGCGCGCCGGCCAAGCGGCAGGCCGTGACCAACGCGAAGAACACCATCTACGCGGTGAAGCGCCTCATCGGGCGCAAGTTCGAGGAGAAGGAAGTCCAGAAGGACATCCACCTCATGCCCTACAAGATCGTGAAGGCGGACAACGGCGACGCCTGGGTCGAGGTGCGCGGCAGGAAGATCGCCCCCCAGCAGGTCTCCGCCGAGATCCTGCGCAAGATGAAGAAGACCGCCGAGGACTACCTGGGCGAGACCGTGACCGAGGCGGTGATCACCGTGCCGGCCTACTTCAACGACTCGCAGCGCCAGGCGACCAAGGACGCCGGCCGCATCGCGGGCCTCGAGGTGAAGCGCATCATCAACGAGCCCACCGCGGCGGCGCTCGCGTTCGGCCTCGACAAGAAGGAAGGCGACCGCAAGATCGCGGTCTATGACCTGGGCGGCGGCACGTTCGACATCTCGATCATCGAGATCGCGGACATCGAGGGCGAGCACCAGTTCGAGGTGCTGTCCACGAACGGCGATACGTTCCTCGGCGGCGAGGACTTCGACCAGCGCCTGATCGACTACATCGTCACCGAGTTCAAGAAGGAGCAGGCGGTCGACCTCTCGAAGGACGTCCTCGCGCTCCAGCGCCTGAAGGAAGCCGCGGAGAAGGCGAAGATCGAGCTGTCGAGCGCGCAGTCGACCGACATCAACCTGCCCTACATCACGGCGGACGCGTCGGGGCCGAAGCACCTCACGATGAAGATCACCCGCGCCTAGTTCGAGGCGCTGGTGGACGACCTCATCGAGCGCACGATCGAGCCCTGCCGCACGGCGATCAAGGACGCGGGCGTGAAGGTCTCCGAGATCGGCGACGTGATCCTGGTCGGCGGCATGACGCGCATGCCGAAGGTGCAGGACAAGGTGAAGGAGTTCTTCGGCAAGGAGCCGCGCAAGGACGTGAACCCGGATGAGGCGGTCGCCGTCGGCGCCGCGATCCAGGGCGGCGTGCTGCAGGGCGACGTGAAGGACGTGCTGCTGCTGGACGTGACGCCGCTCTCCCTCGGCATCGAGACGCTCGGGGGTGTGATGACCAAGCTCATCCAGAAGAACACGACGATCCCGACCAAGGCGCAGCAGGTGTTCTCCACGGCCGACGACAACCAGGGCGCGGTGACGATCCACGTGCTGCAGGGCGAGCGCGACATGGCGGGCGGCAACAAGAGCCTCGGCCAGTTCAACCTCGAGGGCATCCCGCCCGCGCCGCGCGGCATGCCGCAGATCGAGGTCACGTTCGACATCGACGCCAACGGCATCCTGCACGTGTCCGCGAAGGACAAGGCCACGGGCAAGGAGAACAAGATCACGATCAAGGCGAGCTCGGGACTGTCCGAGGCCGAGATCCAGGCGATGGTGAAGGACGCCGAGTCGCACGCCGACGAGGACAAGAAGCTCCTCGAGCTGGTGAGCTCGCGCAACCAGGCCGACGCGCTGCTGCACTCGGTCCGCAAGTCGCTCGGCGAGTACGGCGACAAGCTCGACGCGGGCGAGAAGGAGAAGATCGAGGCCGCCATCAAGGACCTCGAGGGCGTGATGAAGGGCGACGACAAGGCGGCCATCGACGCGAAGGTGCAGGCGCTGGCCCAGGCCTCGCAGAAGCTGGGCGAGAAGGTCTACGCCGACCAGGCGAAGGCGCAGGGCGGAGCCGCCGGCGGGCCGCAGGGCGAGCCGGGCGCCAATGCCGCGGGCGGCGGTGCCCCGGGGCAGGAGAAGGAAGTCGAGGGCAACGTCGTCGACGCCGAGTACACCGAAGTCAAGGATAAGAAGTCGGCATAAGCGTCACTGCCAGCACCGGGGCGATCGTTCGAGCGGACGGGCAAGCCGCCGCTCAACTCCCCGGGCAGAAGACATATAAGGGCCTGGTCGAAAGATCAGGCCCATTTGTACGTTAGACCAGGGAAATCGATGGCGACCAGGAAGCGCGATTACTACGAAGTGCTCGGCGTGAACCGTGATGCCTCCGAGGAGGAGATCAAGAAGTCATACCGCAAGCTCGCCATGAAGCACCACCCGGACCGCAATCCGGACAGCAAGGAAGCCGAAGAGAAGTTCAAGGAGGCGAAGGAAGCCTACGAGATCCTCTCGGAGGGCGAGAAGCGGCGCGCGTACGACGCATACGGCCACGCCGGCGTGAACCCGCAGATGGGCGGCATGGGAGAAGGCGCCGGATTCGGCGGCTTCGCCGAGGCCTTCGGCGACATCTTCAGCGACATCTTCGGCGGCGGCCAGGGCCGCGGCCGGTCCTCGGTCTATCGCGGAGCCGACCTGCGCTACAACCTCGAGATCTCCCTCGAGCAGGCGGCGCGCGGCACCGAGACCAAGATCCGCATCCCGACGATGGAGACGTGCGAGACGTGCCACGGCACGGGGGCCAAGCCCGGCACCTCGCCCAAGACCTGCGAGACCTGTCATGGCTCCGGCACGGTCCGGCTCTCGCAGGGCTTCTTCTCGATCCAGCAGACGTGTCCCACCTGCCACGGCAACGGCAAGGTGGTCTCGGACCCGTGCGCGACCTGCCGCGGGGCCGGGCGCGTGAAGCATCACAAGACGCTCTCGGTGAAGATCCCGGCGGGCGTCGACGAGGGCGATCGCATCCGCCTCGGTGGCGAAGGCGAGGCCGGGGTCAACGGCGGCCCGCCGGGCGACCTCTACGTCGTGATCCACCTGCGCCCCCACCAGGTGTTCCAGCGCGATGGCGACGACCTGCACTGCGAGATGCCCATCAGCTTCACGCAGGCGGCACTCGGCGGCGAGATCGAGATCCCGACGCTGGACGGCTCCGCCAAGGTGAAGGTGCCGGCCGAGACGCAGAGCGGACAGGTGTTCCGCCTGCGCGGCAAGGGCATCAAGGGCGTGCGCTCGACCTATCCCGGCGACCTGCTGTGCGAGGTCGTGGTCGAGACCCCGGTGCGGCTCACGGACCGGCAGAAGGAGCTGCTGCGCGAGCTGGAGGACATCAACACCCGCGACGGCGAGCGCCACAATCCGCGCGCGAAGAGCTTCATGGAGAAGGTGCGGGAGTTCTTCGCCTCGTAAGTCTTTGTCGCGGCTGGGGAAAATCGCAGCCTCGAAGCCGGTTGAAGTTCGCAATGCAAGGCCGCGATCTGTAACACTATTTTCGCGCGCCAGGCGTAACATCAGGGGTGCCGCCCCATTCCCCCGGGGCGCCGGAGACCGCGCCATGTTCCGTCCGCTCCTCGCCGCGCTCGCCTTGGCCCTCGCCTGCGTCACGGCCTCGGCCCAGGGCGTCAACGACACCGAAATCCTGCTGGGACAATCGGCGGCGCTGTCCGGTCCCGCCAGCCAGCTCGGCGCCAACATGCGCGACGGCGCGATGCTGTATTTCGACCAGGTCAACGCCCATGGCGGCGTGCACGGCCGCAAGATCGTGCTGAAGACGCTGGACGACGGCTACGAAGGCACGCGCGCGGCGGCGAACACGAGGAAGCTGATCGAGGACGAGCGCGTCTTCGCCCTCTTCGGCTACGTCGGCACGCCCACGAGCGCGGCCTCGATGCCGATCTTCACGCAGGCGCGCGTGCCCTTCGTCGGTCCCTTCACCGGCGCCGAGTCGCTGCGCAACCCGGTGAACCCGTACGTCTTCAACGTGCGCGCGAGCTACTTCGACGAGACCGAGGCGATCGTGCAGCACCTCACCGCGATGAGCATCGACCGCATCGCGATCTTCTACCAGGACGACGCGTACGGGCAGGCGGGCCTCGCCGGCGTCGAGCGTGCCCTGAAGAAGCGCAACCTCTCCCTCGTCGCGCGCGGCACGGTGCAGCGCAACACGGTGGTCGTGCAGAAGGCGGTGGAAGACATCGGCAAGGCCGACCCGCAGGCCGTCATCATGATCAGCGCCTACACCTCCTGCGCCGCGTTCATCCGCCAGATGAAGGCCGCGCAGCGCAATCCGACCTTCTGGAACGTGTCCTTCGTGGGCAGCAAGGCGCTCGCCGACGAGCTGGGCGGCGAGGGGCGCGGCGTGGAGATCTCGCAAGTGATGCCGTTCCCGTGGGACGGCTCCATCCCGGTGGTGCGCGAGTACCGCAAGCTCGCGGACCAGGCCAACACCGAGGTGGGCTTCGGCACGCTCGAGGGCTACGTCGCCGCGAAGGTGATGGTCGAGGGCCTCAGGCGCGCCGGCCGCAAGCTCGACCGCGAGAGCTTCGTCAAGGCGATGGAGACGATGAACGACTTCGACGTGGGCGGCTTCCGCGTGAGCTACGGGCCCGGCGTGCGCTATGGCTCGCGCTTCGTCGACCTCACGATCATCTCGAAGAATTCGAAGTTCGTGAGGTAGCTCATCGCCCGAATTACTTCTTCCGCCACTCCGTGAGGCCGCCGGGCTTGTCCTCGAGGACGATGCCCGCGGTCTCGAGCTCCTTGCGGATCGCATCGGCACGGGGATAGTTCTTCGCTTTCTTCGCCGCATTGCGCTCGTCGATCAGCGCCTGGACATCGACCTCGATCGCACCCTGGAGGAACGTCGCCGGATCCTGCTGCAGCAAGCCCACGGTCCCGCCCAACGCCTTGAGCAGGCCCGCAAGCCGCGCGTCGTGCGTTCGGTTCACCTCGGTGCGCAGCTCGTGCAGCACAGCGAAGGCGACCGGCGTGTCGAAGTCGTCGTTCATGGCGTCGCGGAAGCGCGCGGCCCACGGGTCCGACCAGTCGATCGTGACGCTCGCGGGCGCCACCTCGCGCAGCGCCGTGTAGAGGCCGCGCAGCGACTGGCCCGCATCGTCGACGGTCTCACGCGTGTAGTTGACCTCGCTGCGATAGTGGCTGCGCATGAAGAAATAGCGCAGCTGCTCGCCGCCCTGCACGGCATCGAGCTCGCCCAGCACCTCGCGCAAGGTAAAGAAGTTGCCGAGCGACTTCGACATCTTCTCGTGCGCCATGTTGAGGAAGGCGCTGTGCATCCAGTACGCCACGAAAGGACGGTCGAGCGCGCCTTCACTTTGGGCGATCTCGTTCTCGTGGTGCGGGAACTGCAGGTCGTTGCCGCCGCCGTGGATGTCGAACGGGATGCCGAGCTCCTTCTCGGACATCGCGGAGCATTCGATGTGCCAGCCAGGACGTCCCTCGCCGAACGGCGAAGGCCACGACATCTCGCCCGGCTTCGCGCGCTTCCACAGGACGAAGTCGAGCGGGTCGCGCTTGCTCGAGTCGACCGCGACGCGCTCGCCCGCGCGCATCTCGTCGGGCGTGCGGTGCGAGAGCTTGCCGTAGCCGGGGAAGCTGCGCACCGAGAAGCACATGTCGCCATCGCCCGTGCGGTACGCGAGGCCCTTCTTCTCGAGGAGCGTGATGAGCTCGAGCATGTCGGCGATGTGGCGCGTGGCCCGCGGCTCGCGATCGGGCGCCGCGAGCCCCAGGCGCGCGAGGTCCTCGTGAAGTGCCTCGATCAAGCGCGCGGTGAGCGCATCGACGCCCTCGCCGCTCTCGTCGGCGCGCTTCATGATCTTGTCGTCGACGTCGGTGATGTTGCGCACGTACGTCACGTCGTACCCCGTCGCGCGAAGCCAGCGGCTCACCATGTCGAACATGGTGAAGGTGCGCGCGTTGCCCACGTGGATCAAGTCGTAGACCGTCGGGCCGCAGACGTACATCCCCACTTTTTTCGCGACGCGCGGCGCGAAAATTTCTTTCTTTCGGGTTAAGGTGTTGTGGATTCGCAGCTCGGACATGGACGCTGGAAATGACGGTTCCGGGACCCTGGCCTCCGACGCATCTCATTGTGATCGGCCGGGAAGGCGGGTAGAATGCCGTTTCTCATTAAATTCAAGAGATTATAGCACGATGCTGCACCGCAACCCGATGTGGCCCCGGCTCGCGGCGATCCTCGCCGCCGCCCTCATCGGCGCAGCGGCGCCGGCGTGGTCCGCTCCCGCGGACGACCTGCGCGATGCGCAGAAACTCTACGGCCAGGGCAAGATCCAGCCCGCCATGGAGAAGGTCGACCAGTTCCTGAAGGAGCAACCGCGCGATCCGCAGGGCCGCTTCCTCAAGGGACTGCTCCTCACCGAGCAGCATCGCACCGACGACGCGATCAAGGTGTTCACGGGGCTCACCGAGGACTATCCCGAGCTGCCGGAGCCGTACAACAACCTCGCCGTGCTCTACGCGTCGCAGGGAAACTACGACAAGGCGAAGAGCGCGCTCGAGCTCGCGATCCACACGCATCCGAGCTACGCCACGGCGCACGAGAACCTGGGCGACATCTACGCGCAGCTCGCGAGCCGTGCCTACGACCGCGCGCTGCAGCTCGACAAGTCGAACACCACCGCGCAGGTGAAGCTCGCGATGCTGAAGGACATCTTCAGCTCGCAGAAGCTCGCCTCCGCGCAGCCGCATCCGCAGCAGACCGCGGCCACCACGCCCGCTCCCGCTCCGAAGCAAGCGGCGCCCGCGCCGCAGCCGCGCGTCGTCGCGAAGTCCGAGCCGGCGAAAAGCGAACCCGCGAAAACCGAGCCCGCGAAGAGCGCGCCGCCGGTCGTGGCCGCCGTCGAATCGAAGGCGCCGCCCTCCTCTGCCGCGTCGGGCAGCAACAGCGATGCGAAGGCGCAGGTGAACGCGGCCGTGGAAGGCTGGGCCCGCGCATGGAGCAGCAAGGACGTGAAGGGCTACCTCGCCTACTACGCGCCCGACTTCGAGGTGCCCAAGGGCGAGACCCGCTCGGACTGGGAGAAGCAGCGCGAAGAACGCATCACGCGGCCCAAGTCGATCTCGGTCGAGGCCAAGATCCTGCACGAGAACGTGAACGGCAACGAGGCCTCCGTCACGATCCGCCAGGCGTACAAGTCGGATACCCTCAAGAGCAACAGCACCAAGACGCTCAAGCTCGTGAAGAACGGCGATCGCTGGCAGATCAAGCAGGAGCGGGTCGGCGGGTGACGCCCCGCCTGCGCCTCCGCCGGGCACTTCGCGCCGCGCAGGCCGTGGTGCTGGTGATCGTCGCGTGCGGGGCGAGCGCGGTGGCCGACGGCGGCCTGCCGCACATGGCGCGGCCCGTGTTCACCAACGACGTCGAGGGCTCGCTCGTGCACGCCATCGAGAGCCTGCGCCAGAGCGGCCTGCAGAACGCGCTGGACGAGATCGACACCCTCCTCGCGCGCCGTCCCAACTTCCGCCTGGCGTACCTCGTGCAGGGCGACTTCCTCATGGCGCGCGCGGGACGTCCCGTGGCGTTCGCATCGAACGCGGCCACCGCCGCGACGGTGGGCCCGCTGCAGGACGAGGCGCGCGTGCGCCTGAAGCGCTATCTCGACGCGCCGCCGGCCGATTACCTGCCGACGCCGCTGCTGCAACTGGGGAGCGAGCACTCCCACGTGCTGCTGGTGGACACCTCGCGCTCGCGCCTCTTCGTCTACGCGAACGACCTCGGCCGCCCGCGCTACGTGACCGACTTCTACATCAGCCTCGGCCGCAACGGCGTCGAGAAATCCCGCGAGGGCGACCAGAAGACGCCGATCGGCGTGTACACCGTGATCGCCGCGAAGGACAAGCTGCCCGACTTCTACGGCCCCGGCGCCTATCCGCTGAGCTATCCCAACGACTGGGACCGGCTGCACGGCCGCAGCGGCCACGGCATCTGGCTGCACGGCACGCCCTCGGACACGTACAGCCGCGCGCCGTGGGCGACCGACGGCTGCATCGTGCTCACCAACGAGGACTTCGCGCGGCTCAGCAAGTTCGTCGACGTGTCGCGCACGCCGGTCGTCATCGGCGAGAAGGTCGAGTGGGTCTCCCCGAAACACTGGGAAGCGGAGCGCCGCGCGTTCGAGGCGGCGCTGGACAGCTGGAAGAACGACTGGGAAAGCCGCAACGTCGAGCGCTACCTCGCGCACTACTCCGACCAGTTCCGCTCCGACCGCCTCGATGCCGGCGCCTGGAAAGCGCGCAAGCGCAAGGTCGGCACCAACAAGACGTGGATCAAGGTGAAGCTCGAGGACGTCTCGATCTTCGAGTACCCGGGCGCGCCCGGCACCGTGATGGTCACCTTCGCCCAGGACTACCGCTCGAACAACCTCTCGCATCGCACGCTCAAGCGCCAGTTCTGGGTGCGCGAGGGCGACACGTGGAAAATCGTGCACGAGTCGGTGTTGTCGTAGCATTCCCTTTTCCGCTCCAATCCCTTTCCTTTTTTTCGCAGGACCACTCCCATGATCCGTTGCCTCCCGCCTCTTGCGGTCGCGCTCGTCGCGGCTGCCTCGCTCGCCTCGTACGCCGCCGACAAGCCCGCCAGCGCCGCTGCCTCCGGCGATTGCCATCTCGTGAAGATCACCACTTCGATGGGCCCCATCACCGTGGCGCTCGACGCCGCCAAGGCGCCCGTCACCGTCGACAATTTCGTGGGCTACGTGAAATCGGGCCAGTACGACGGCACGATCTTCCACCGCGTGATCGACGGCTTCATGATCCAGGGCGGCGGCTTCACCCCGGACATGCATCAGAAGCCCACCAAGCCGCCGATTCCCATCGAGTCGAAGAACGGCTTGAGCAATGCCCCGTACACGATCGCCATGGCGCGCACGTCGGACCCGGACTCGGCGACGGCGCAGTTCTTCATCAACGTGGCCGACAACGCGAAGCTGGACTATGCGGGCGACATGAATCCCGGCTACACGGTGTTCGGCAAGGTGGTCTCGGGCCGCGAGACCGTCGACAAGATCAGGAACGTGCCGACGGGCAACAAGGGCATGTTCCAGAACGTGCCGACGCAGCAGGTCACGATCGAGAAGGCGCAGTGCGTCGCGGAGGGAAAGAAATGAAAGTGAAGCTCACCACGTCCATGGGCGCCATCACGCTCGACCTGGACGAGCAGAAAGCGCCGGAGACCGTCGCCAACTTCCTCAAGTACGTCGATGCCGGCCATTACGACGGCACGATCTTCCACCGCGTGATCGACGGTTTCATGGTCCAGGGCGGCGGGTTCACCAAGGGCATGCAGCAGAAGCCCACCAACGCCCCCGTGAAGAACGAGAGCGCGAACGGGCTCAAGAACGACAACTACACGGTCGCCATGGCGCGCACGGGCGTGCGCGATTCGGCGACCTCGCAGTTCTTCATCAACGTGAAGGACAACGACTTCCTGAACTACAGCGGCGAGTCGCCCCAGGGCTGGGGCTATTGCGTCTTCGGCCGCGTGGTCGAGGGCCAGGACGTCGTGGACAAGATCCGCAAGGTGCGCACCGGCAACGCCGGCGGCCACCAGAACGTGCCGCTCGAGGCGGTCACCATCGAGAAGGCCGAGCGGGTCTGAGCCGCACCCTCTTCATCTCCGACCTGCACCTCGACGAGTCGCGGCCCGAGGCCACGGAGCGCTTCGAGCGTTTCCTGCGCGACGAGGTGCCGGGCGCCGGCGCGCTCTACATCCTGGGCGACCTCTTCGAGTCGTGGGTGGGCGACGACGGCCTCGCCCTGCCCTTCAACGCGCGCGTGGCGCAGGATCTCGCGCGCGCCGCGAAAGCCACGCCCGTCTTCTTCATGCACGGCAACCGCGATTTCCTCATCGCACGGCGCTTCGCGGAAGAAACCGGCGTGAGGCTCCTCGAGGACCCGGCGATCGTCGACCTCTACGGCACGCGGACGCTATTGATGCACGGCGACACGCTGTGCACCGCGGACACGCAATACCAGGCGTTCCGCGCGCAGGTTCGCGATCCGCGCTGGCAGCAGGCCGTGCTCGCGCGTCCGCTCGAGCAGCGCATCGCGATGGCGCGCGGGCTGCGCGGCGAGAGCGAGGGCGCGAAGCAGGGCAAGAGCATGGAGATCATGGACGTGACGCTGGAAACCGTCCTCGATGCCTACCGCAAGCACGACGCATCGCTCCTCATCCACGGGCACACGCACCGTCCGATGCGCCACGTGCACGACGTGGACCGCCGCGAGCGCGTGCGCTGGGTGCTGCCCGACTGGTACGACGAGCGCGCCGGCTACCTCGAGGTGACGCCTCAATCGCAGCGTTTCATCGCGATCACGTAGATCTTCGCGGGGCGGTTTCCCTCGTTGCGCACGTCGTGCGGGACGAGTCCGGGAAACCAGTAGGCCTTGCCGGCTTGCAGCGATTCGCGTCCCGACGGGCTCGAGACGACGACGTCGCCCTCCGCCACGATGCCCACCTCGGAGGTGACCGTGGAGTGCTGGCCCGATCCTTCGCCCGGCACGAGCGTGATGAGCTCGACGTAGGCGCCCGTCGTGTTGAGGACGGCCACGGAGCGCGTGCCTTGCGCGCCGGAGAGCGAGGCGCACAAGCCGACGGCGATCCCGGCTGCGAAGAGAAGTAGCTTCATCATCCATGGGCTCCTTGATTTCGATCTCATTCGACGATGGGCTGGGCCACGATCCACAGGCTCATCATGGTGTAGGCGACCATCAGGACCAGCATCGGAGCCTGGCTCCTCGCCGCGACGCCCGGATCGCGGAACGCGCGCAGCGCGATGATGTGCGCCAGCGTGACCGCGATGACGTGGCCGATCACGATGGCGATCAGGGAGGTGTACCACACGAAGCGCGCACCCACGATGCCGACGTCGGGCCGGAAACGGGCGGTCCCGAAGATGTTCCATCCGAACCCGAACGGATCGGACGCCAGGCGGACCAGGAGCTGCCCCTGGATCAGGCAGTAGGCGAGGTAATGCGCCACGAGATAGGCGATCGCGATGGGCACCAGCGTGAGGACGAAGGCCCGCGCCGCGGCATCGGGCGTCATCCGGTTCGCGGACGCATGGGCGGTCCATCGCATCACGCCGCGGTAGACGCCGAGGAAAATCACGCAGAAGGAGAGTAATCCCGCGGTGTTGATGACGGCGAGCCTGGCGCTGCCGAGCGCGGGCAACGCCACGTAGAGCGCGTCCTCGATGCGCTGCCAGAAGGGCGTGGCCATCAAGCCGTCGAACGTCACGGTGGACAGCATCACGATCACGAAGACCACGAGCGAGGGGCTCACGTCCTCGCTCTGGAGCAGGCCCGCGCCCGGGGGCCGCAATGACAGCCGCGGCGGGGACCCGGCATCGCCGCGGACTTCCGTCGGGCTGAACCGCGCGAGGATGCCGAACGCGAGAGCGAAGGGATCGGCATGGCGCAGCCACGTCCTGCGGCCGAAGAGGAACATCCCGGTCCACGTCAGCACGGAAAACGCGATGACGCACCCCGCGAGCCGCGACGGGATCGAGCGTCCTTCCCAGACGAGCTCGAGCCACGCGAACACCAGGAACAGGCCGATCGCGGGCCACGCTCCCAGGGCTTCGGGCCAGCGCAGCCTGGGCCTTCGCGCCCCGGACCGATCCGGCACGAGCCGCTCGAACGCTTCGAAGGTGGCGGCCCAGGGATTCACCACGGCCCACGCGTCCCCGATGAAAGCGGACACGTAGGAAAAGCCGACCCACCACGCGATCCAGATCGCCGTCGGGGCGAGGTTGCTGGTCGGTGTCTGGTTGCCGATGAGGCCCGCGACGACGATGAGGACCAGCCCGGCGACCGCGAGGAGGCGCGCCGTGAAAATCGCCGCCGCGCCGATGAGCCCCTCGGAGATTTCGCGGTGGACGGTGGCGCGTCGCGGTCCGGTCTGCCTGCCCGGACCCGGGCGCACCGCGATCGCCATGACGAGGAACGACAACACGACCGTCGACACCGCTCCCGTGATCCAGAGCGCCAGGGGAAGCGGCAGGTCGTAGCGCGCACCGAAGCCGTGGCCCTGCGCCGGCAGGCAGGCGAGCGCCGGCAGCCAGCGGAAGCCACGCGCGCGCAATGCGCTCACCGGCCGCGAAGGGCCCGGATCTTGGCGTTCACCTGCAGGACGGTCTTCTGGAGCGCCGTGATGTCCTTCGCCGGCAGGTACATCGTCGGCAGCTCCCACACCTGCTTGAGGCCGAAGCGCGGCAGGTCGCCCTGCGCGACCTGGACATAGGCGAACACCTCGTTGCCCGTGCGCACCGTACCCATCCGCACGGAATCCGCATGGAACTCCGTGTCGACGACCTGCATCGACGCATCGTCCGCTGCGCGGGACATCGACTGGCCCATGCGCGACAGTGCGTCCGCGAGCACGGGCACCTCCTCTTCATCGAGCAATCCGGCTCCGAGCGGATACAGCGTGCCCTCCGAGCCGGCGGACACTCCGAGCACGACGCGCATCGCGAATCGCTGGCGGCTTTCCAGCCCGGCGGGATAGGCGCGCAGCAGCTCGAAGCGCAGCTCGCCCGGCCGGGTCGTGGACGCCGCGGCGCTGGCGCGCGCGACCCCCGAGAACACCGGCGCGTTCATCGTGGGGACCGCCAGCGTCCCGATGAAGTAAAGCTCGCGCACGCACGGCGCGCAGTTCGCGAGGACGAAGTACTCGTAGTGGCTCAACGTATCGGACGCGGTGGCGGGTGGCGGGCTTCCATCCGCGTGCGCGACCCCGGCTCGGGCGCACATCAGCCCGATGACGGCGGCGAGCGCGAGGCTCGGCAGGCGCCGTGAAGGTACGTCGAGTCTGTGCATCGGGCTCCCCACGTGAAAGGACCCGCCGCGGCGGGTCCTCCATTAGATCGACTTGGCGTCACTCTTGCTCAATTATCGCCGCCCGTCCCTTCGACGAGGTCCTTGTTGCGGCGCTTGAAGTCCTCCGAGAAGCGCAGCACCTGGAGGCCGTTGCCGTCGCTGACGGTCCAGATCTCGAGATCCGATCCGCGCTTGCGCCAGTGCATGTAGCCGGCGATCTTGTCGACGGTTCGATCGACGCCCGGCGCCCAGCTGCCGGATCCGGGTTGGACTTTCGTGCGCACCGCCGGCGACTTGAAGTACGCGATTTCCTTCGGATGGTACGGATCGCGAACGTCGAACACGCGCAGGTTTCCATGCTGGAAGCCGCAGGCGAGCATCCGCGTGTTCCTCTGGCTATCCGGCGTGCAACGCTCTCCGCTGTAGTTCGTCGTGCCCGACTCCGCCGGCAAGTTGGTGCCCGGCGCGGTGCCCGGCGCATCCGGCGGCGTCGTGGCAAGCAGCACGGCACAGTTCGCCGGGTCGTTCACTTCGAGCATGAGCTTGGAGACGATCCGCGGATGCGTCTCGTCGCTCACGTCGATCATCATCGGGTATCCGAACGCAGACGCGCCCCGTGCGCACGCGGCTGCCCAGCCGCCCACGCCGCCCGCGCCGCCCGCCTCGTCGGAGCTCACGATGTACGGATGCCCCTTGATCGTCACGGGGAGCATCTCCTCGGATTGCCCCTGGTCCGCCCAGAAGAGCCGGCTGATGATGCGGATCTGGGGATTGGGACGGCGGTACTGGTAGTCGCTCACGTCCTCGATCACCAGCCCGTCCGGACCCGCGGAGGAGCCGGTGTTGCCGAAC
This sequence comes from Usitatibacter sp., assembly GCA_035656735.1. Classification (GTDB taxonomy): domain Bacteria; phylum Pseudomonadota; class Gammaproteobacteria; order Burkholderiales; family Usitatibacteraceae; genus Usitatibacter. Next base: position 28,966 of record DASRRY010000034.1, read on the forward strand.
TCACCCGGCTGGCCCGCATAGAGGCGCGTGCCTTCGGCGACGCCGGGCATGAAGCCGCTGAAGTTGATCCAGTTCTCGTGGGAGCGCCCGTCTCCATTGAACTGCCACGGTGGGAGTCCCTTGGCATTGGAGATGTCGCTCAGGTCGACGGGATACAGGAAACCGCCGATCCCGCGGTTGTTCTGCGTGAGGTAGTACGTCATGCCGTCGGGCGCCAGGTTGCCTTCGTGGCCCTGGCTGCCGGGCAGCACGATGCTCGACTTGAGGACGGGATGACGGCAGTCCTGGGAGATGTCGTAGACCGCGAAACCGGGACCGTTCGATTCGCCGGCCACGAGGATGCCGCGCCCGGCGTGCGCCTTGAGCGTCTCGTGCGGCTTCAGCATCGCCGGCGAGTCGTCGAGGAACGCGGTGGCCACGGGATGCGCCGGATCGGAGACATCGACCACGGTGACCCCGTGGTGCTGCTGGAGCGCCGATACGTTGTCCGTCCCGTAGTACGCGCAATCGCCGTAGAACGTGGGGCCGTCCTGCGAATAGGCGCCGTCGCCCTGGTACTTGCCGACGAGGTCGAGGTTGCAGTTATAGCCGAGCTCCGAATCGCCGCTCAGCCGCTCCTGGAGCGAGGTCTCGCCCTGGAGTCCGCTTTCCTTGTGGTCGCCCGGGCTGCACTGCGCCTTGGGGACCGGTCCCATCGAGCCGACATCGCCCGTCCCGCCCTTGATGCCGCCCGCATCGGCCCAGGCCGAAGACGCGCAGAGCAGCAGGCTCGCCGCGGCGACGGCCGATACGGCGCCGACCCTGGATCGTTTCGAGGTTCTCATCGTTCCTCCTTCGCGTGACGCGTCGTGGACGGTGCGTTCACCCCAGCACCGTCGGAAAGCTGCATGGGCCATCCTCGGGCGAGTCTATGCGGCCGACTTTAGCTTTCCTGCTGCGGAATCCAGAAAATGTGCGAATTTTCCGCAACCGGTCCGCACGCCCGAGTGAGGGCGGGACCGTACGCGTCGCGAGCGGCTATTTCGCGCTCGCGGGCGCTTGCGACGTCGCGTCCTGGATGCTCGCGGGCGCCTTGGCGATCGCCGCGAGGATCCGCGGCATCTGCTCGCGCGTCACGCGCTCGGCGATCGTGATCATGCGCTGGCGGTACTCCTTGTCGTGCCCCGCGTAGTAGCCGATGTCCGGATGGATCACGACGTCGGCCTCCTTCTCCTCGGCGCGGATCTGGCGCGCGCGCCGCTCGTCCTTGTCGATCCACTGCTGCGGCACGCCCGCCGGCGTGTCCTCGAGATAAGCCGAGACGTCCACGGCGATCACGACCTGCGCGCCCAGCATGCGCGCGGCGTGGATCGGCACCGGGCTCGCCTCGTCGCCGTCGATGTAGGTGCCGCCGCCGAACTGGACCGGCTGGAATTCCCCGGGGCTGGCCCCCGAGGCGCGCACGGCGAGGCCGGTGTCTCCGCGATTGAAGATGACCATCTTGCGCTCCGGCATGCTCGTCGCCACCACGGCGAAGCGCGTGGGCAGCGCCTCGATGGCGCGGTGCTTCACCGCCTTGTTCACGTACGCCTGCACCGCGCGCCCGGAGGCGGCACCCCCCCAGAGCATGTTCGCCTCGAGGAACTCGAAGAGGTCGATGCCCATGGCCATCTTCTCCAGCGCGCGCGCGTCGTAGCCCGACGCGTAGAGCGAGCCGACCATGGAGCCCACGCTCGAGCCCACGATGAGGTCGGGATGCACGCCGGCATCCTCGAGGGCCTTGAGCACGCCGATATGCGCGAAGCCGCGCGGCCCGCCGGAGCCGAGCGCGAGCGCCACGCGCGGATGGCCCTCGTCCGGCTCGTAGCGCGGCAGGCGCTCGTCCGGGACCGGCCGCTCGAGGAGGTTGCAGGCGCCGAGGAAGACCGCGGCGAGAGCCGCCACCACGCGCGCCATCACGGCTCGTCGAGGCGCAGGGTGAGGCACTTGGCCGAGCCGCCCGCCTTCATGAACTCCGTGAGCGGCGTCTGCAGCACGCGGAAGCCGCGCGCGCCGAGCGCGTCGACGAACGCCGCGGTCGCGCGGTTCACGATCACGATGTCGTCGATGTTGACCGCATTGCACGCGAAGGCGAGCGCGTCCTCCTCGCCGATCGCGATCAGCCGGTCGCCGTCCACGCGCTGGCGGATCATCTCGCGCGAGGGCTCGTCGAAGGCCGCCGGGTAATACATCACGTATCCGCCCTCGAGCGGGCAGAAGCACGTGTCGAGGTGGTAGAAGCGGTCGTCCACGAGCCTGAGCGTCACGATGTCCGTGCCCAGCCGCTCGTCGATCACCTCGCGCGCGGCGGAGATGGAACGGTGGCCGTGGGCCATCCAGAGCGTGTCGTCGCCGCGGTGGAAGAGCGCATCGCCCGCGCCCTCGAAGGGCACGTCGCGCGGCATGAGCGAGACGTCGAAGCCGCGGTCCATGAACCAGTCGGCGAAGTACGGCTCCTCGTACTGGCGCTCGGGATAGCGGAAGCGCGAGACGATGAAGCGGTTGCCCTTCACGAGGCCGGCGTTGGCGGTGAAGACCATGTCGGGCGACCCGGGCTGCGCCGTGACGAGGCGCACGACCGCGTGATCGGTGATGAGGTCGTAGAGCGCGCGCCACTGCTGCTTCGCCACCGCGTTGTCGATGCGCCGCAGGTTGCCGTGCATCCAGGGATTGATGATGTACGCGACGGTGAAGTACTCCGGCGGGCACATGAGGAACACGTGGCGTGTGGCCGCCTTCGCCGGCGCCACGGCCGCCGGCGCCCCCTGGCTCATCGCCCGCCCAGGCCGCGCGCGACGTCCGCGCGAATGTCGTCCGGATGCTCGAGGCCGACGGCGAGGCGAACCAGGCCCTCGACGATGCCCGCGGCATCGCGCTCGGCGGCCGGGATGCGGCCATGGGTGGTCGTGGCCGGGTGGCAGATGGTGCTCTTCACGTCGCCGAAGTTCGCCGTGATCGAGATGAGCTTCACGCCGTCGATCACGCGCCACGCCGCCTCGCGCCCGCCCTTCACCACGAAGGAGAGCACCGCCCCGCCCGCGGACTGCTGCTTCGCGGCGAGCGCGTGCTGCGGATGCGACTCGAGCCCGGGATAGAGCACGCGCTCGACGTTCGGGTGGCTCTCGAGCCAGCGCGCGAGCGTGAGCGCGTTCTCGGACTGCGCCTTCATGCGGATGCCGAGCGTCTCCATGCCCTTGAGGCAGATCCACGCGTTGAAGGGCGAGATCGCCGGGCCCGCGGTCCGCACGAAGCTGTAGAGCGGACCGTTCACGAGGTCCGCGCGGCCGGCGACGGCACCCGCGAGCACGCGCCCCTGCCCCTCGAGGTACTTGGTCGCGGAGTGCACCACGAGGTCCGCCCCGAGCTCGATCGGGCGCTGCAGCGCCGGCGAGCACATCGCGTTGTCCACCGCCAGCACCGCGCCGGCCTTGCGCGCGATGTCCGCCAGCGCCGCGATGTCCGCGATCTCGCAGGCAGGGTTCGAGGGCGTCTCGACGAAGAGCAGCTTCGTGCTCGGGCGCATCGCCTTGCGCCACTGGTCGAGGTCGGGCAGGTCGACCCAGGTGGTCGTGATGCCCAGCCGGGCCAGGATCTGGTCGAAGAGCGGGACCACGGTGCCGAAGACGCCGCGCGCGGCGACGATGTGCTCGCCCGTCTTGAGCAGGCCCAGGGCCGTCGTCGCCACGGCGGCCATGCCGGTCGCCGTCGCGACGCACGCCTCGGCGCCCTCGAGCGCGGCCAGCCGGGCCTGGAACATCGAGACCGTCGGGTTCGTGAAGCGCGAGTAGATGAACCCGGGCTCCTCGTTCGCAAAGCGCCGCGCCGCTTCGGCCGCGCTCTTGTAGACGAAGCTCGTGGTGAGGACGAGGAGCTCGGAATGCTCCTGGAATTCGCTGCGCAGGCCGCCGGCGCGGACGCCCAGCGTCTCGGGCTTGAGCTCCGCCATGGCGCTAGTCGATGACGCGCTGCAGGCCCAGGTCCAGCTGGTAGCTGGAGAGCCGCGACGCCTCGGCGGACTCGCGCTCGCCGCGCCCCTTGGCCAGCCGGTCGAGGTAGTCCCGCGACACGTCGCCCGTCACGTAGACGCCGTCGAAGCACGAGCAGTCGAAGCGCTTGATCGAGGGATTCAGCTTGCGCACGTCGTCGATCAGCGCGTCCAGCTCCTGGTAGATCACGGCGTCGGCACCGATCGCCTCGGCGATCTCCTGGTGCGTGCGGCCGGTGGCGATGAGCTCCTCGGGCGTCGGCATGTCGATGCCGTAGACGTTCGGATAGCGCACCGGCGGCGCCGCCGAGGCGAAGAAGACCTTGCGCGCGCCGCTCTCGCGCGCCATCTGCACGATCTCGCGGCTCGTCGTGCCGCGCACGATGGAGTCGTCGACCAGCAGCACGTTCTTGCCCGCGAACTCGATGGGCATGGCGTTGAGCTTCTGGCGCACGCTTTTCTTGCGCTGCTCCTGGCCCGGCATGATGAACGTGCGGCCGATGTAGCGGTTCTTGATGAAGCCCTCGCGATACGGCAGGTTGAGCTTCGTCGCCACCTCGAGCGCGCTCGGCCGGCTCGAGTCCGGGATCGGCATCACCACGTCGATCTGGTCGCGGAAGCCCTCGCGCACGATCTTGTCGGCGAGGCTCTTGCCCATGTTGCGCCGGCTCTCGTACACCGAGATGCCGTCGATCACGGAGTCGGGCCGCGCCAGGTAGACGAACTCGAAGATGCACGGATTGAGCTCGGCGTCCTGCGCGCACTGGCGGCTGTGGAAGTTGCCGCTCTCGTCGACGAGGATCGCCTCGCCGGGCGCCACGTCGCGCATCACCTTGAAGTTGAGGGCATCGAGCGTCACGCTCTCGGAGGCCACGAGGAATTCCACGCCCTTGTCCGTGTCGGCGCGCCCGATGATGAGCGGACGGATGCCGTGCGGGTCGCGGAAGGCGAGCATGCCGTGGCCCGCGATCATCGCGACCACCGCGTAGGCCCCCTTCACGCGGCGATGCACGCCGGAGACCGCCTTGAAGATGGTGTCGGGGTCGAGCCGGTCGCGGCCCTTGCTCGCGTCGGAGAGCTCATGCGCGAGGACGTTCAGCAGGATCTCCGAATCGGAGTTCGTGTTGACGTGGCGGCGGTCCTGCATGAAGAGCTCGCGCCGCAGCTCGTCGGAATTGATCAGGTTGCCGTTGTGGCCCAGCGTGAGCCCGAAGGGCGAGTTCACGTAGAAGGGCTGCGCCTCCGCGGACGACCAGGCCGAGCCCGCGGTCGGATAGCGGCAGTGCGCGATGCCCATGTGGCCCACGAGATTGCGCATGTCGCGCGTGCGGAACACGTCGCGCACGAGCCCGGGGCCCTTGTGCATGTGGAAGCTGTGGCCCTCGGCCGTCACGATGCCGGCCGCGTCCTGGCCGCGGTGCTGCAGGACGGTCATGCCGTCGTACAGCAGCTGGTTCACGGGACTGCGGGCGACTACGCCGACGATGCCGCACATGCTGGAGCCTTTCCTGGGATCAGACCACTGTCGCCGCCCTTGGGCGACAGTGGTCTGGCCCCTGCCGTTGATCTCGTTAAATGGGGGCGCTGCGCGCGCGCTTCAATCGTCATGGCAGCGGCACCACGTGGGAGGGCAGCGCGGCCGCCTTGAGCCTTGCGGCCGCGCCGTCGGCCGCCTGGCGCGTGGCGAAGGGCCCGGCGCGCAGGCGCGTGAGCGGTCCGGACGACGTGTCGAGGCGCTCGATGTAGTGCGGGATGCCGGCGGCGGCGAGCTTCTCCCGCGCCTGCCGCAGCATCGCCTCGTCGCGGAAAGCGCCGACCTGGACCGCGAAGCCCTCGAGCTTCGGCGTCGCGGAGGCGTGGGAGGCGGGCTCGGCGGGCCGGGGTGAAGGTGACGGCGCCGCGGCCCCCGGCTTCGGGGCTGAGGGGGCCGGCTTCGGCGGGGAGGCAGCGGGGCGCGGCGCCGGCGTCACGACCGCCTCGGCGGAGCGCCCTGCGGCGGCCTTGGCGGGCCCTGGTGCGCTCGCGGGCGGCTGGGACGGCTCGGTGCCCGGGGCGGCCGTCGCCGCGCTCCTGGACGCATTGGAGGCGGGCGACGGAGGGGGCAGCGGCGGCGCCTTGTCGGGCGCGGGGATGTCGACGGACGCTTCCTCGTGGGAGCGGCGCGGCTCGGAATCCAGCAGCATCGGGATGAACACGACGAGCAGCAGGACGATCGCGACGGCGCCGATGAGCCGCTGGCGCCCGCGTCGCCGGATCTCGCTCGCGTCGGTGGAGGCAGACGCCATGGATGTCAGCGCACGGACCGCAGCGCTTCCGCCACGGTGTAGAAAGATCCGAGGACGATAATTCTATCATTCGGCCCCGCTTCCCGACGTGCCCTCTCGAGTGCCGCGGTGACCGTCGCGAAGGTCCGCGGCGCCGCGCCGGGCGCGTGCTGCCGGACGATGCCCGCGAGCGTCTCGGCCGGGGCCGCGCGCTCCGCCTCCGGGGCCGCGACGTACCAGCGATCGATGCGGTGCCTGAGCGCGTCGACCACGCCGCCCATGTCCTTGTCGGCCAGCATCCCCACGACCGCGAAGGTGTTCTCGAAGAAGCCCATGTCCCCCAGGCCGTCGGCGAGCGAGCGCGCCGCGTGGGGATTGTGGGCGACGTCGAGCACGATCGCGGGACGTCCCGGGATCGACTGCAGGCGCCCGGGCAAGTTGACGGTGGCAAGGCCGCGCTTCACCTCGCCCAGCGAGACCGGCAGCCTGGCCGAAAGCTCGTCGAGTGCGGCGAGCGCGCACGACGCGTTCTTCAGCTGCCAGCGGCCCCGCAGCGCCGGCATGGGCAGCGCCCGCTTCGCACCCTTGTGGCTGATGAAATCCCACTGCCGGTCGTGCGCCTCGTAGCGGAAGGCGTCGCCGAGCACCATGAGCTGCGCGCCGATCGCGCGCGCATGCTCGACGAGGCGCTTCGGCGGGTTCACGTCGCCGAAGATCGCGGGGCGGCCGCGGCGATAGATGCCGGCCTTCTCGAAGCCGATCGACTCGATGTCGTCGCCGAGGAAGGCCTGGTGGTCGAGGTCCACGCTCACGACGATCGCGACGTCGGCGTTGATGATGTTCACGGCGTCGAGGCGGCCGCCGAGCCCGACCTCGAGGATCACCGCCTCGAGGTTCGCCTGCGCGAAGGCGGCGAGCGCGCCCAGCGTGCCGAACTCGAAATAGGTGAGGGCGACGTCGCCGCGCGCGGCCTCGACGCGCTCGAAGCCGTCGATGAGGACCGCGTCGGACGCATCCACGCCGTCGAGGCGCACGCGCTCGTTGTAGCGCAGCAGGTGCGGCGAGGTGTAGAGCCCGGTGTGGTAGCCCGCCTCGAGGAGGATGCGCTCCACGATCGCGCACGTGGAGCCCTTGCCGTTGGTGCCGCCGACCGTGACGACCGCGGGCAGCTCCGGCAGCGCCATGCGCCGCCAGACTTCGGAGACGCGATCGAGGCCCAGCGCGATCGTCGCGGGGTGCTGCGACGAGATGTATTCGAGCCAGCCGTCGAGCGAGCGTTTCAAGCGGCGGCGGTCGGTGCGGGCTCGCGCTTGAGGAGGGTGACCAGGTCGGCGATGCGGTTTCGCATCTGGCGGCGGTCGACGATCATGTCCACGGCGCCCTTCTCGAGCAGGAATTCCGAGCGCTGGAAGCCCTCGGGGAGCGTCTCGCGCACCGTCTGCTCGATGACGCGCGGGCCGGCGAAGCCGATGAGCGCGCCGGGCTCGGCGATCACGACGTCGCCGATGAAGGCGAAGCTCGCGGAGACGCCGCCCATCGTGGGATCGGTGAGCACGGAGATGAACGGCTGCTTCGCGGCGGCGAGCTTGTGCAGCGCGGCGGTCGTCTTCGCCATTTGCATGAGCGAGAGCAGTCCCTCCTGCATGCGGGCACCCCCCGTGGCGGTGAAGCAGATGAAGGGCAGCGACTCGTCGCAGCACACCTGCACCGCGCGCACGAAGCGCTCGCCCACCACGGAGCCCATGGAGCCGCCGAGGAACCCGAACTCGAAGGCCGCGACCACCATCGGCACGCTGAGCACCGAGCCTTCCATCACGACGAGCGCGTCGGTCTCGCCGGTCTCGCGCTGCGCCTCCTCGATGCGCTCGATGTACTTGCGGCTGTCCTTGAACTTGAGCGGGTCGAGGGGAACCACCTCGGAGGCGATCTCCGCGCGGCCCTCGGCGTCGAGGAAGAGGTCGACGCGCTGGCGCGCGGAGAGCCGGTTGTGGAACGCGCACTTCGGGCAGACGTGGAGGTTCTTCTCGAGGTCGGTGAAGTACAGCACCGCCTCGCACGAGGGACACTTGCTCCAGAGTCCCTCGGGTACCGCCTTCTTCGACTGCGTGCCCGCGTCCCGCTTGATCTTGGGCGGGAGCAGCTTGCGGAACCAGCTCATGCCGGCTCCTTGACGCGATCGAGCGCCGCGCGGAATTCGGCGAGCACTTCGCCCGCGCGCTTCGGGGCCGCGTCGGCGTGATCGGCGAGCTCCTGCACGATGCGGCTGCCGATGACGACGGCGTCGGCCACGCGCGCGATGCGGCTCGCGGTCGCGGCGTCGCGGATGCCGAAGCCCACGCCCACCGGGAGCCTGGTGTGCTTGCGGATGCGCGCGAGCATCGCCTCGACGTCGCTCGTGTCGATGTTCGCCGCACCGGTCACGCCCTTGAGCGAGACGTAGTAGATGTAGCCGCGCGCCATCTTCGAGACGAGCTCGATGCGCGCATCGGTCGAGGTCGGCGCGAGCAGGAAGATCGGATCGATCGGCGCGCCCTCGAGCGCCTCGAGCCAGGGGCCGCTTTCCTCGGGCGGGTAGTCGACGATGAGCACGCCATCGACGCCTGAAGCGGTCGCGCCCTTCACGAAGGCCTCGAGGCCCATGCGCTCGATCGGGTTCGCATATCCCATGAGGACGATCGGCGTCTTGTCGTCGGCGCCGCGGAACTCGCGCACCATCGCGAGCACGTCCTTCAATCCCACGTGATGCTTCAACGCGCGCTCCGAGGAGCGCTGGATCACGGGCCCGTCGGCCATCGGATCGGAAAAGGGAACGCCCAGCTCGATCACGTCGGCGCCCGCCTTCGCGAGCGCATGGAGGACCGCGACCGTGTCCTTCGGGTGCGGGTCGCCGGCGGTGACGAAGGGGATGAGCGCGGACGTCTTTGCGGTCCGGACTCGTTCGAATGCGGCTGCGATTCGGCTCAAGGAAAGCCCTAGAAGGTGATGCCGGAAGCCTTGGCGACGGTGTGCATGTCCTTGTCGCCGCGGCCGGAGAGATTCACGAGGAGGATGCGGTCGCGCGCCATCGAGGGTGCCAGCTTCATCGCGTAGGCGACCGCGTGGCTCGACTCGAGCGCGGGGATGATGCCCTCCATGCGGCACATCGCGTGGAAGGCCGCGAGGGCCTCGTCGTCGGTCACCGCGACATACTCCGCGCGGCCCGAATCCTTGAGCCACGCGTGCTCGGGACCCACGCCGGGATAGTCGAGGCCGGCGGAGATCGAGTGCGTCTCGAGGATCTGGCCGTCGGCGTCCTGCAGGAGGTACGTGCGGTTGCCGTGGAGCACGCCCGGCGTGCCGGCGGAGATCGCGGCGGCGTGCTTGCCGGTCTTCAAGCCCAACCCGCCCGCCTCCACGCCGATCAGCTTCACCTCGGTGTGCGGCACGTAGCTGTGGAAGATGCCCATCGCATTCGATCCGCCGCCCACGCACGCGAGCACGGCGTCGGGCTGGCGGCCGGACATCGCCGGCATCTGCTTCACGCACTCCTTGCCGACGATCGAGTTGAAGTCGCGCACCATCAGCGGGTACGGGTGCGGGCCCGCGACGGTGCCGATGATGTAGAACGTGTTCTCGACGTTGGTGACCCAGTCGCGCATCGCTTCGTTGAGCGCGTCCTTGAGCGTCCTGGAGCCGCTCGAGACGGGAACCACCGTGGCCCCCAGGAGCTTCATGCGGTAGACGTTCTGCGCCTGGCGCTCGACGTCGTCGACGCCCATGTACACGACGCATTCCATGCCGTAGCGCGCGGCGACGGTGGCGGTGGCGACCCCGTGCTGGCCCGCGCCGGTCTCGGCGATCACGCGCGGCTTGCCCATCTTGCGGGCGAGGAGCGCCTGGCCCACGGTGTTGTTCACCTTGTGCGCGCCGGTGTGGTTGAGGTCCTCGCGCTTGAGGTAGATCTGCGCGCCGCCGCAATGCTCGGAGAGGCGGCGCGCGTGATAGATCGGGCTCGGGCGGCCGACGAAGTGCTCCAGCTCCCACGCGAGCTCGGCCTGGAACTCGCGGTCCTCGCGGCTCGCGAGGTACGCGGCCGTGAGCTCGTCCAGCGCGTTGCGCAGCGTCTCCGCCACGAACACGCCGCCGTACGGGCCGAAGTGTCCCCGCTCGTCGGGCAGCGAGTAATGCGACCAGTCAGCCGGATTTTGCATCTTCACTTCGCACGCTCCGAATGAATTCGACGATCTTGGCGGGATCCTTGACCCCGCGGGCCGACTCCACGCCGCTGGAAACATCGACCGCCCACGGCTTCACTTCGCGCACCGCGCGCCCCACGTTCCCGCTCGTGAGGCCGCCCGACAGGATGAGCGGGATGGGCAGGTTGCGGGGAACCGCGCTCCACTCGAACGCGCGCCCGGTGCCTCCCGCCTCGCCGGGCACGTCGGCGTCGAGGATCAGCGCCTTCGCCCGTGAAAAGCGACCTGCATATTCTAGCAAATCGACCCCGCGCCCCACCTTCGCGACGCGAATGAAGGGAATGCCGAACTGCGCGCAGTACTCGGGCGTCTCGTCGCCGTGGAACTGGAGGAGGTCGAGCGGCGCCTCCTCGAGGATCGCGCGGACCTCGCCGGCGGGCAGGTTCACGAAGAGGCCGACGGCGGAGACGAAGGGTGGGAGCGTGCGCGCGATCTTTCCGGCTTCGGCCGCGGTGAGGAAACGCGGGCTGGGCTTGTGGAAGACGAGCCCGATCGCGTCGGCTCCCGCATCGGTCGCCACCTTCGCGTGGGCCGCGTCGCGGATGCCGCAGATCTTGACCCGTGTGCGATTCATGCGAGGGACAACGCGGAGATGGCCGGTGCGCGAAATGCCGGCAGTGCGAAGGCCGCGTCGTACTGCACGCGCGTGAGGTAGAGGCCGTCGGGCATGAAGGTCGGTGCGGCCTCGCGCCGGTCGCGCCGGGCCGCGAGCTGCTTCAGCCATCCGCGCGGCTCGCGCTCGCATCCGACGTAGACCAGCGCGCCCACGAGGTTGCGCACCATGTGGTGCAGGAACGCGTTCGCCGTGAAGCGGAAGACCAGCAGGTTGCCGTGGCGCTCGACCTTCGCCTCGCGCAGCTCGCGCACCGGCGACTTGGCCTGGCATTGCGCGTCGCGGAAGGAGGTGAAGTCGTGCTCGCCCACGAGCGTGCGCGCCTCGGCGTCCATGGCGGCCGCGTCGAGCGGGCGATGGAACCAGCCAACGCGGCCGTGCAGGAGGGCGGGGGCGACGGGCTCGTTCATGAGGAGGTAATGGTACGTGCGTGCGGTCGCGCTATAGCGGGCGTGGAAATCGGCGGACACTTCCTTCGCCCACACGACCCGTGCCCGCGCGTCGAGATAGGTGTTGGTGCCGCGGACCCACGACGCCTCGTCGCGCGCGACCTCGGTATCGAAGTGCACCACCTGCGCGGTCGCATGCACGCCGGCATCCGTGCGCCCCGCGGCCGTCACCTCGATGGGTGCGGCCGCCAAGCGCCCGAGCGCCTGCTGCAGGTGATCCTGCACGCCGCAGCCGCCCGGCTGCGTCTGCCAGCCGCAGAAAGCCGCGCCGTCATATTCGAGGCCGAGCGCGATGCGCATGGAAGAAAATCGGGGTCAGAGGTAATTTATCGGCAGGCGACAACGGCCGTTGTCAGCTGCCGATAAATTACCTCTGACCCCGATTTTTTGTTTTACAGCGAAGCGATGAGCTTCTTCGCCTCTTCGCGCTGGTCGGACGAGCCTTCCTTGGCGACTTCCTGGAGGATCTCGCGAGCGCCGTCCTTGTCGCCGATCTCGAGGTACGCCTTGGCGAGCTCGAGCTTGGTGCCGACGCCCTCGCCGCCTTCGCCCGACGGCGAGTCGAGGCTCAGGTCCGCGAGGTCGAGCGAGCCGCCGGACGAAGCGGGCGCGGCAGCGGCGGGCGAGGACGAAGCCTTGGACCCGGGGAAGTCGAGCCCGGAGAGGTCGAAGTCGAACGAAGGCTTGTCTTCCTTCGCGGGCTGCTCGGCGGGCATGTCCATCTTGGCGCCTTCGCCGGGAGCGAGATCGAAGTCCAGGCCCGAGGAGCTCGCGGCCGGTGCGCTCGCCGACGACGGCTTCTGCGCATCGAGGTCGAGGTCGAACGCCGGGGCCGAAGACGTCGCGGAACTGGAGCTCGAGTCGAGGTCGAAGTCGAGATTCGGTTTCGGATGCGCGGAGGTATCGGTGAGCGGCTGGTACGTCGCCGTGCCGGACGCGGCCGCGACATAGAGCGGATTCGACGGATCGATCTGCGCGCCCATCGCGGCGGCCTTCTGCCACAGCGGATGGCTCTCGCCGACCGCGGCGCGCAGCTCCTTGGCGACGTTCTCGAACGCGGTGGCGCTCTTGCGCGCGTGGTAGATCTCGAGGAGCTTCAGCGCGATCTCGTGGCGGCCGCGATCGCGCGCCATGGCCTCCTTGAGGATCTCCTCGGCCTGGGCATCGCGTCCGTACGCCATGTAGACCTCGGCTTCCGCGACCGGATCGACCTCATCCGTGTCGATGGTGCCGGGGCCCGTCTTGTCGAAGTCGGTCAGGAACGAGCTGTTGCCGGTGTCGACGAGTCCGCCCGCGGGCTTGCTCGTGTTGCCGCCGGGCTTCAGGTCGCTCGGGAACGCGCTCGTCATCTGGCTGTTCGGGTCCATCTCGTCGCGGCTGCGGCGGCGGCGCATGAAGATGAAGCCGCCGATGAGCGCGAGCGCGAGACCGCCGCCCGCGGCGAGATAAGCCGGGTTGTCGAGCAGCTCGTCCATGAAGCTGCGCGGCGGCGGCACGACTTTACGGGCGACCTTCGGCGCGGCCTTGCCATCATCCGTCTTGGGCGGCTGGGCGGTCGTGCTCGCTTCGGTCTTGGGCGCTTCGAGGGGCGTTGCAGTCGGGGTGCTCGTTGCGGATGCGGCGGTCGATGGGGTGGTCGCGTCCGGAGCCTTCGCGGGCTCCGTCGTCGCAGTCTTGGGCGGCTCGGCGGTGGCGACCTTCGGCGCCTCGGCCGGAGCGGGCGGCGGGGGCGAGGCCTCAGGCGACTTCGACGCCGAGCTCGGGCTCGTGCCCTTCGCATCGCCCTTCGTGGCCGGCGTCGCGCCCGCGGTGAGCTGGATCAGGCGCTGCATGTCCTGGATCTGCTTCTCCAGGTCGGACACGCGCGACTGCGACTCGCGCAGGGCCTTGTCCTTCGCGATCAGTTCTTCCTGCAGGGCATTCACGCGCTCCTGGCCGGCACCACCGCCCTTGCCCGCACCGGCCTTGCCACCGGCATCGGCCTTGGAGAGCTTGAGCGAGTCCTGCGAGGGAGTCGTGGCCGGCGCGGGCGGCGTCACGGCCGCCGAGGTCACGCTGCCGGAAGCGGCATTGCTGTTGTCCGCGGTCTTGGCCGGCAGCGCAGCGGCACCGCTCGCGAGCTGGTCGCGATAGGACTTCCAGTCGGCAACCTGCGTGTGGATCTCGCGCTGCGCGTCCTTCTGCTCGATCGCGGAGATTTCCTCGGCGCTCGGGACCTTGAGGATCTGCCCCGTCTTGAGGCGGTTCATGTTCTTGCCGGAGAACGCGCCCTCGTTCTGTCGATAGAGCGCGACCAGCATCTGCTCGAGGCTCACCTCGGCAGGCTTGACCTGGGCCGCGATCTTGGAGAGCGTCTCGCCGCTCTCGATCGGGCCGTAAGTATCGGACGCAGTGGCGGCCGGCGTGCTCGACTTGAGCTCGGCCTGCGCGGACGGAGTGCCGCTCGCGGCCTCGGTCTTCGCTTCGGGAGCCGGAGCCGGCGTGGGCTCGCTCGACGCGGCGACCGGCGGCGTCGGGGCGGAAGGCGCCTCGGCTGCGGGCGCGGCAGCGCTGGCGGTCGTCTCGGCCGGCGCGGGGGCGGGCGCCGCGGCGGGCGCTGCCGGCGTCGCGGCAGCCGTCGTCACCGGCGGCGCGACCTTGCCCTGCGCATAGCCGGGCGGGTCGAGCAGGATCGGGTATTCGCGCTGGATGCGGCCGGCGGGCCACGTCATCTCGATCAGCACGTCGACGAAGGGCTCGTTGATCGGGCCGATGCTCGTGACCTTGAGGTACGACTGGCCGTTCTGATGCTTCTCGACGGAGAAGCGCAGCATGCGCAGCACGTTCGAGTATTCGATGCGTGCGTCGCGAAACGCGTCGGGGGAAGCCACGCGTGCGCTGAGGTTGTCGTCTTCGCCCTGTTGCATCTGGACGAGGTCGATCTCGGCGTTGAGCGTCTGGCCCAGGGCGGAGTTGATGGTGAGCTTCCCAAGCCCCACCGCATGCGCCGAAATCGAGGCGCTCACGAGCAGCGCCAGCGCTGCTCCGCTCTTCAGTTTGCTCACCATCGTTCGTGTTCCCCAGTCCCGATTTTCAGGAAAAATAACTCACAACGTCAGGGAGTTACCGGTCCATTCTAAACCGGTTTTTCACATTATGTCCCAAGCGTGCCAAATTACAAGTGATTTTTCCGGCACTTAGGCGACTTTTTGGGCCCCCCGCGGCCCTTTTCAGGCCGCCACCCGTTCCAACACCCGCGCCTTGATGAGGATCTGGAGCATGCGACGCAGCGGCTCGGCCGCGCCCCAGAGGAGCTGGTCGCCGACCGTGAAGGCGGAAAGATATTCACCGCCCATCTTCAGTTTGCGAAGTCTGCCGATCGGCACATCCAGCGTGCCCGTGACGGCGACGGGAGTCAGGCGCTTCAACGTCTCGTCGCGCTGGTTCGGGATGACCTTCACCCAATCGTTAGCCTGGGCGAGCGTCTGCTCGATTTCCGCGAGCGGCACATCGCGGCGAAGCTTGATGGTGAGCGCCTGGCTGTGGCAGCGCATGGCGCCGATGCGCACGCACAGGCCGTCGACCGGCACTTCGGTGGAACCGGTGCGGCCGAGGATCTTGTTGCCCTCGGCATGGGCCTTCCACTCTTCCTTGCTCTGGCCGTTGCCGAGGTCCTTGTCGATCCAGGGCAGCAGGCTGCCGGCGAGCGGCACGCCGAAGTGCTCGGTGGGGAAGCTCTCGTCGCGGAGAATGCCCGCCACTTCGCGGTCGATCTGGAGGATCGCCGAGGCCGGATCCTCGAGGAGGTTGCGCGCGGCGAAGTGCACCTCGCCCATCTGCTGCAGGAGCTCGCGCATGTTCTGGGCGCCCGCGCCCGAGGCCGCCTGGTACGTCATGGCGCTGACCCACTCGATCAGGTCCGCGCGGAAGAGGCCGTCGAGCGCCATGAGCATCAGGCTCACGGTGCAGTTGCCGCCGATGAAGTTCTTCACCCCCGCCTTGACGGCCTTGTCGATCACCGGCTTGTTCACGGGGTCGAGCACGATGACGGCGTCCTTCTCCATGCGCAGCGCGGAGGCGGCGTCGATCCAGTAGCCGTCCCAGCCGGCCGCGCGCAGCTTCGGATACACCGCATGGGTGTAGTCGCCGCCCTGGCACGTCACGAGCACGGGATATTTGGCGAGCTCCTTGACGTCGTTCGCGTCCTTGAGCGGCGGCACGGCCTTGCCGATGCCCGGGCCGGGACCGCCCACGTTCGAGGTCGTGAAGAAGACGGGGTCGACCTGCGCCCAGTCGCCCTCCTCGCGCATGCGCTCCATGAGCACGGAGCCCACCATGCCGCGCCAGCCAATGAATCCAACGGTCGTCATTTCGTTCTCTCTTTTTCGCAGTCACGTCACCCCGGGCGCCGCGGTCGCGGCATTGGCCCGGGGGCCCAATTCCGCGACGGTTCCTAGAGGTGCTTGAGCACCGCCGAGCCCATCTCGGTGGTGGTCGCCGCTTTGGTGTTGTTGGAGGCGATGTCGCCGGTGCGCAGGCCAGTCGCCAGCGCGCCGCGCACGGCCTTCTCGATGCGCGCGGCGACGTCCGCCTTGCCGAATGTGTAGCGGAACATCATCGCCATCGACAGGATCATCGCGAGCGGATTCGCCTTGCCCTGCCCCGCGATGTCCGGCGCGCTGCCGTGGATCGGCTCGTACAGGCCCTTGCCGTTCGCGTCGAGCGACGCCGACGGCAGCATGCCGATCGAGCCCGTCAGCATCGAGGCTTCGTCGGAGAGGATGTCGCCGAACATGTTGCCGGTCACGATCACGTCGAATTGGCGCGGGTTGCGCACGAGCTGCATCGCACAGTTATCCACAAGCATATGGGAAAGCTGCACGTCCGGGTATCCAGGCGCCATTTCCGCTGCAACATCGCGCCAGAGCTGGGTCGTCTCGAGGACGTTCATCTTGTCGATGGAGGTGAGGCGCTTGCCGCGCGCGCGGGCGGTCTTGAAGCCCACGTCGAGGATGCGGCGGATCTGCGGCTCCGTGTAGCGCATCGTGTTGAAGCCCTCGCGGCTGCCCTTCTCGCCCGTCACACCGCGCGGTTGGCCGAAGTAGATGTCCCCCGTGAGCTCGCGCACGATCATGATGTCGAGGCCGCTCACGACTTCCGGCTTTAGCGTCGAGGCATCGGCCAATTCCGGGAAGACGGTGGCCGGGCGCAGGTTCGCGAAGAAGTCGCACTCCTTCCGCAGGGCGAGGATCGCCGCTTCCGGGCGCTGGGGACGCGGCAACGCGTCGTACTTCGGGCCGCCCACGGCGCCGAAGAGGACGGCGTCGGATTGCTTCACCAGGTCGAGCGTGGACTTGGGCAGCGGATCGCCGCTGTCGTCATGGGCCGCGCCGCCGACCAGCGCCGCCTCGGTCTCGATGTCGATGCCGTCGCCGCGCAGCGCGTCGAGCACGCGCACCGCTTCCGTGAGGATTTCCGGGCCGATGCCGTCGCCGGCGAGGAGCGCGATCTTCATGCTACGAGAAGATCCACGGCTCGGAGCGCTTGCGCTTCTCCTCGTATTCCCGGATCGCGTCCGCGTGGCGCAGCGTGAGCCCGATCTCGTCCCAGCCGTTCACGAGATTCGTCTTGGGCGTGGGCTCGATGTCGAAGTCCATCGGCTTCTCGTTGCCGGCGACGACGGCCTGGTTCGGCAGGTCGATCGTGATCCGGTAGCCGGGATGCGCCTTCACCTCGTTGAAGAGGTGGTCGACCTGGAAGTCGAGCAGCACGATCGGCAGCAGCCCGTTCTTGAAGCAGTTGTTGAAGAAGATGTCGGCGTACGAGGGCGCGATGATCGCCTTGAAGCCGTACTGCTGCAGCGCCCACGGCGCGTGCTCGCGCGAGGAGCCGCAGCCGAAGTTCTTCCGCGCGAGCAGGATCGAGGCGCCCTGGTACATCGGCTGGTTGAGCACGAAGTCCGGGTTGGGCCTGCGCTTCGAGAGGTCCATGCCGGGCTCGCCCACGTCCAGGTAGCGCCAGGCGTCGAAGAGGTGCGGACCGAAGCCCGTGCGCTTGATCGACTTCAGGAACTGCTTCGGGATGATCGCGTCGGTATCGACGTTCTCGCGGTCCAGGGGGACGACGAGGCCGGTGTGGACGGTGAATTTCTCCATGGAACGGGAGGCGCGCGCGGGGAAACGCTAATTATAGCGGGGAGCGATGGGGTTCCGGCCTTGCCGGCTCGGCGGCGCGGGAACGGATGACGTTTTCGGCTCCGTGGCGAAGGGGCTGGCCCGGCACGGGCCCTGCCGCCATTCCGAAACGCGGAATCGATTGACGTTCATTAACGCGCGGCAGCAGACTCGTCGATCCACCTTTGCCCTAAGGAGGACGCGATGGATATCGAGCTGACGATCGAGCCGGCGGCGGGTGTCACCAAGCAAACGAAGGGCCAGTTCACCGTCGAGGTGAACTATCAACGCACCGTTAGCGGCGGCACTGGCACGAGCGACAATGTGCCGTCCGCCGCCAGCGCTCCATTGGGCGACGACCTCAAGGCATCCCTCATCCTGGAGGAAGCCGACAGCGCCGAAGGCATGGTGGCCAATGTGCTGGGCCTCGATGGCGCTTCGCTTCTGAGCAAGGCTCCGACCGTGGCCGCCAAGAAGGCGTCGCTCACGCTGACGCGCGAGGACCTCGATCAAATCGAGAAGATCCGGCAGCGTGTTCCAGCGGAGAAGGCGCCTCTCGCCACCTCTCGGACGGCGCGTCTGGTCGCGACCGGCGGCACGCCGCTCGACTACTCGCGTGCGAGCGTCGAGGTCGTGCCGATCGCCGATGCCGCGGCGCTTGCCCGGCTCGGGATCGATGCCTTGTCGAGCGATCCCACGCGCTCGAGCGCGCTGGAAGTCACCGGCCAGGATCTCGGCAGGCTGAGTGGGCTGGCGTGGCTCCCGACACACCTCGCGATCGATGGAACCATCAGCGCGACTTTCGTGCAGGCAAGAACGCTCGGATGGCTTTGGTGGCTGAATGGCGATTGCCAGGTCGTGGGCTTCGTTCCGGATGACCTGAGCGTCGCGCGCCGGTCCGTGCTGCTGCTGGCATTGCCCGTGATCCTGCGGCCCATCGCGCGGATCACCCCGACGTCGCGCACGCGCACTGTGCCGGCTGACGTCACCGAGGCCGAGCTCGCGGACAATCCCGACGTCTACACCGAGGACCCGGGCACGATGTGCCACCCGTTCTCGAATCCCGAGCGCGTGCTGAGCGAACGCAGCTTCGAGGTGATCGCACGCGTGACGCAGCCGGAGATCGGTCCCCTCGGCTCGATCAGGACCCGGTCCATCGACATCCTGAACCTCGACGGCGAAGGTGGCGCCATCGAGATTCCTGCCCCCGCGGCGCGCCCGCCCAGGGCGTCGCGAGCGACCGCCAGGACGACGCCCCGGCTTCCGGTCCCGGCGCGGCCCGTTCCGTTCCCGCGGCCTCATCCATTGCCTGTCGACTACGTGGACCTCGTGAAGCGCATGCCGGCCGGCCGCGGCGTGATGAGCGCCAACAATCCGCTGCAATGGGAAGACGACATCGCGCAGTACCAGGCGGCGACGCTCGCCATCGGGCACATCCTGCAGTTCCGCGTGCGCTGGCGCTCCAACGGTTACTCGCTGGGCAACGTCGCGAAGACGCTCACCCTCGCGCCGCGCCAGGCTCGGCGCATCCAGAAGATCGAATGGCAGCGCGTCGAGAGCGCGAGCCGCTCCGAAACCACGCAGCTGCGCGACCAGGAGAACGACAGCACTGTCCGGGAGCGCGACTACAACGATCGCGTGGCGGCGAACCTGAGCGAATGGGCGTCCGGGCGGTCGAGCTCGGATAGCGAAGGGATCGCGGGCGGCATCGGCGGCGTGCTCGGCTCGGGGGTCCTGGGCGCGATCGGGGGCGGCGCGGGATCCGCCCATAGCAGCTCGCACCAGAACGGCGGCCGCACCACGACAGCGAGCGAGATCCAGAGGCTGCGCGATGCGATCCGCCAGCATGGGGATGCCCTGCGCCGGCTCGAAAGCACGGTGGTGCAGGAGGTCTCGCAGGAAGAAGACGTGACGGGCACGACCGAGGTCGTGAGGAACCTCAACTACTCGCGCTCGCTCACCATCATTTTCTACCAGATCCTTCGCCACCTGAAGGTCACCACCGACTTCGCGGGCGTTCGCGAGTGCATCTTCGTGCCCTTCGCGATCAAGCCTTTCGACCTGCAGCGCGCCTATCGCTGGCGCGAATCGCTGCAGGCCGCCATCCGCGCGCCGGAATACCTCGAGGCCATGCGCCACCTGAAGGACGTGCTGACGAATTTCTCGACGTCGGATATCGCGCCTGGCTCCCGCGCGGCGCAGCCGCTCAAGTACCTGCGCGGGTCGATCTACGTGTCGCTGGGCCTCGAGCGCCCGCCGGACCCGGCGGACGGTCTCTTCAACGCCGCCGCCTGGCGCCCCCTGCAGCCGCTTCTGTCGACGCCGGCACAAGGCGTCCATTCGCTGCTGGGCTCGCTGATCGCGGCGCAACGCGATCCGATCTTCCAGGCGGAGCATGCGCCGGCGATGGCCGCGCGCTGGGCCAACCAGATCCACATGCGCGTTGGCAACCGCGTGCTGCATGCGGACTCCACGCTCGCATCGCGCTACCAGTTCAATCGCAGCGTCCGCATCGATTTCACCATTCCGGAAAGCGAGCTGGCGGGGCTCACGCGCCAGGCGCTGCAACAGATCACCGTGGTGCCGGAGCGCGCGCTGCAAGCGGGGTCGGTGGCGAACCTCACGCGCATCTCCTTCACGTACAACACCGAGCGATTCGAGCACACGGTCGAGGGCCGCACCGGCACCAACGACCTCGTCACGCCCGACGGAGCACCGAGCGACGCGACCGTCTCGCTGCCCCTCGACGACTGGGAGCGCGTCGACGAGCAGCTCGAGATCCGCCGCAGCGTGGCGAGCCTCCTCGAGCACCTGAACGAGCATGTCGAGTACTACCACAAGGCCATCTGGTGGCGCATGGACCGCGACCGCCTGATGATGCTGCTGGACGGCTTCTACGTGCCGAACACCAACAACGTGAGCATCGCTTCCGTCGTCGATCGCGAGCCGGTGGGCGTCATCGGGAACTGCCTGGTCTATCGTGTGGGCGCCGCATCGTTCCTCGGCCTGGGCAAGATCGAGACGCCCGCGGAGCTGTACAACCTCTACGCCTTGACCGAGCCTCCCGCGGACCCGCTCCTCGTGAGCCTGCCCACGGATGGCTTGTACGCGCAGTCGATCATGGATTCGTGCCCCGCGCTGGAAGAGCATTACGGGAATACCGACTGGGCGCTCAACGCACCCGACCTCGACCTGGGCCAGCTCGACCCATCCCTGCTGCAATCGCGCGCGGGTGACACCACGCCCGCCACGATGCCCACGCCATTCCCGGCCAGCATCATCAACTTCCAGAACGCGCCCGAAGCGCCAGCGCCCAGCGGGCTCGCCGGTGTGTTGAATGCGGTCACGAACCCGAACGCCTTCCGCGACATGGCGGGGCTCGCCGGCACGCAGGCCAATGCCGCGGCGGCCCTCACGACCGCGGCCGGAATCGCCAGCAACCTCACGAGCCAGGCGTCGGCGCTGGAGATGGCAAAGCTGGCGCAGGCCGACCACGCTACGCGGACCGCGGACCAGAAGATCGCGTCGATCAAGACCGCCGTGGACAAGGGGCTCACGAGCCCGGGGGAAGCGGCCCGAGTGACCAGCGACGTGCTCGGCGCCATGAACCCGAACCCGTCACCCAAGTCGCAAGCTCCGCACGAGAGCCCCGCGATCACGGATGCGATCCAGGCAGCCCGCAACTCGCCGCAGAGCACGATCGAGGCGAATACCAGCCAGGGCTCGGTCAAGGTCAGCGTCGGCAATACGCCGACGACGACCCAGAACCGCAATTACCTGTGGCTTGCGGCGCACATCGGGACGTGGAGCGTCATGAACCTGGACACGCGCTCCGGCAAGCAGGAGGTCCATATCGACCAGACGAACCTGAGCGACTCGAAGGTGGCGGGGTTCGATCCGCCCGCGCGCGACGCGATCAAGTTCCAGGTCCATTCGGTCACCTTCGAAAGCACGCTCGCCTTCGCCGACCTCGCCGACCAGTTCAACACGTTCGAGGCGTTGCCCGATCCGCAGACGGTGGGTTGCGAGAAGCTCGTGTCGGTGGGAGCGGGCCTGTCGCTCGGCGACGAGATCCGCTGGCGAGTGCACCTGCCGCCCGAAGCAATCTGGACCGTGCGCGCGGCGCTTGTCAGCACGTTTGGCCTGGATGGCGTCCTTCTCGACCTGATCTTCGAGGCCATGAAGACGCGTAAATTCGACACCCGCATCGTCGAGAAGCAGGGACCGGCCGATGGGGTGCTCGAGGTCACCGCGCACACGCTGATCGACCATCCCTACTCCGGCAGGCGGACATGGCGACTGCACCAGGTGGCGCCAGGCCGTTACGTGCTCGAGACGGCTGAATTCAACCGGTTCCCATGGTTGCCCGACTACTGGGCCGAGACCTTCCTCAAAGGCAAGGCCGCGCAGGTCACATGGCAAGGCTTCCTGGAGCGATTCCTCAGGAACGTGAACGCCGAGATGATAGTCGGGGGGCCGGAAGATACCGCGCTCTACCAGGGCGACCACACGCGCTATTACGAGAACGTCACGGACCTCGCCGCGCACCTGAACAGCCCGGTCGACGCCACGGACCAGCAGCTCAAGCGCGTGTACAACGAGTACGCGCCGCTGCGTCAGGAGCTGGAACTGATCGGGATCGACCCGGCTACGATCTAGCAAGTCCTCCAAAGGGAGGATGGGATGGCGGCTGCGGCTGCCATCCCACTGGGGTATACTGGCAGGGCAGGATCATCAAGTAGTGAAGTTTCAGTACCCCTCTCCTCGGCGCTATCCAGCGCCCCCGCAGTGGCGGTCAATTCCCTTCCTTGATCTTCGTGACCCGTTTCCGGAGTCGGGTTTGCTCCGGTCCATCGAAATAAAGGAAGTGAAAATGAGCAAAGGTACTGTCAAGTGGTTCAACGACGCGAAGGGTTTTGGATTCATCACGCCGGATGACGGCGGCAAGGACCTCTTCGCGCACCACAGCGAGATCCAGATGGACGGCTTCAAGTCCCTCAAGGAAGGCCAGAAGGTCGAGTTCGAGACGACCCAGGGCCCCAAGGGTCCGGCGGCCTCGCGCATTCGCGCCGTCTGAGCTCGCTTCGCGCGCCAGCCGCGCGACGATGAAAAAAGGCCCGGCGACGGGCCTTTTTCTTTTGGTGCCGCCGCTGACTACTGCGCGAGCCAGCCCGCGAACTCGAGCCACGCCGGCGTCCCGGCGATGAGGAATCGCGCGACCTGGGAGCCGATGATGACCACGAGGCCCACCGCGAACGCGGGATGCAGCCGCCGCTTGCCCATGGTGTCGGTGAACACGAAGCCCAGGACGATCAAGTCCGTGAGCCCGAAGAAGAGCGGCAGGCCGCCGGGTGCCAGGAACGGGATGCGCGCGATGGCGGCGGTGAGGATGCCCAGGCTCGCCATCAGCATGTAGCGCTTGTGGAAGTCGCCGCGCTTGCGATAGGCCACGGCGAGCGCCACGAGCGTGCCGAACACGAGCATGTCGCCCAGCGGGATGGCGAGGAAGACGAGCGGCGGCGGCCCGGGCGAGGCGCCGTTGTGCGCCGCGACGATGGCGGTCGTGGTCCCGATCACGAGGATCAGCACCGCGAGTGAGACGCCGAAGATGCCGAGCTTGCGGTGCACGCGGACGTTTCCCGACTCGACCAGCCACACCTGGGCGAAGAAGGTCGCGAACCACGTCGTCATGATGAGGCCGTGCACGTGCACGAGCGGCGAAAGCGCGCGATCGGCGAAGAACGCCTTGAGATAGTAGGTCGGCGCGAAGCCCACCAGCACGACCAGGACGGCGGCGCAGGCGCCCCAGAGGAAGAGCCGCTCACCGCGCGTGCGCCTCGTGCCGGTGACAGGTTGATCGAGAAGCTGCCCGGAATCAGTCGCCATTCAAGCCTCCCCCAAGGTTTAGCAGCGAGGCCGCAGCATACCGCGAGATCGCAAAAAGGGGGGCCGCTCGACCCCTTTGGCTACTCGCTTAAAAAGCGGAGTACCTCCGAGTAGTGAATGGCAAAGCCGAGCCCCTGAGCCCCTTTGAACTTGATCGTGTTCACGCCTACTACGCGATCGTCCGTGAAAAGCGGACCTCCTGAATTACCTGCATTTATCGCGGCGTCGGTCTGAATGAGCAGCGCCTTGTCCGCTCCGGGCGCCAGGAATCCCTTCATGGGACGAACCGCGCTCACGATTCCACGAGAGACGCTGAAGAAGAAACCTTGCGGATGCCCAATTGCCTCGACCGGCTGTCCGACCTTCAGGACGGTGTTGGCAAACTGAACCGGGGCGCCGGCCACATCGACTTTGATTAGGGCAAGATCGAGTCCAATGTTGCGCTTTACGACCTTACCCGTGAACACGTTGCCCGCGACACTGCGTAGTTGAATCGTGGAGGATCCTTCGACTACGTGATAGTTCGTCAGGATCTCGCTGGGGTCCACATAGAATCCCGCGCCCATGATGCCGGATGGATTCAGAACGACCACCACTGAATTCATCCTGGGATCGGATACCGCGGCCTCGACGCGGTTCATGGGCGACGTGAGCCCTACAGGAGACAACCTTTCCACGGCGCTCGTGACAGCCGCAGGTGCCGGTGCGCTCGCGGCATAGTTAACCTTCGGTATGGCGCGCGGCGGATTCGCGAGCAGATTCGCGAATCCGGGCAGCGAATATGTCTCCGGCGTGCCCGCGCTCGCCGATTCGACGAGCGCCGGGCCGTCGATTTCCATCGGTGCTGCAGACAGTTGTTCCAGATCTGCGTCCGAGATTTGGCCGTCCAGCGGCGTGTGGTCTTCCGGCTTCCGCCCGTACACCACGCGAAGGACCTTCTTGTCCTCGAGCGAAAGCGGAAAGGCCTGGACAGTACCGCCTGCGCGATCGACCGCGAATATTCTTCCCGACAGCTTCTTGCTCAATGCGACCTCGGTCTCCGTGTATGCGTATTTCGAATACACGTCCTCGTCGTTGTACGCCGACATGGTCGCGAATTGGTTGCAGATCTGCTGTACGCCGGCGGCATTGAGTCCATCGGCGACACCCTGAATCACGGCGCCCCAACCTCTCGCGGGAAACAAGGTATTTCGCGCCTGTTGGGCCGCATAGTTCGACTGCGCCCTCTGGCAGTCCATCTGCGCGATCGCATACGACGGGTTTGGCACCTGCCGCGAACCGGACACGTAACTCGACGTAATCTCCTTCTTGTCGACGATATTTCGGCTCGCATTGGCGTCCGCGACGTAGAAAACAATGAGCGGTTCCGTTTCGCGCTCGAGTTCCGCGGCAGTAGCCACGGTCCCGTCCACCACCGACTTGAACTTGAAGGGCACGTCGCGGTTTTGGGAGACATCGAAGACAAGCACCTTTGGATGGATTGGGGCATCCGCCGGCGTGAGGCCGAACTCTTCCATGCGTTTCGACCGCGACAGCATTTCAAGCGGCGACGAATTGGTGGCACCCAGCCGATACCAGACGGCCTGCGCTACTGCACGCTTGAGCACCGGATCGGCGTTCCAGGCGGCCGACGTTGCCTTCAGAAGCGCACGCGCGTCGTCGTCCGACGCTTCCCGTATTCGCTTGACCATCGCATCGAGGCTCTCCGCGAAGAGCTTTCTCTCATCTACAGGCTCCCACAATTCGTCCGCAAACTTGGACCGTTCGTGGGGGTATGCGGCGTATGCCTCGGCCAGATTGGCGCGAAGCGTGGATATCGCCAGCTCGCGCTGAGCCCTTAGTTCCGCAAGGACGTCGTCCCCCTTCTCAAAGTCTCTCACGACACGCCACTGGGCCAGATAAACGCTGTCCAGCTCATTCGCGCGCGCGAGCGCATTGACGTAGTCCGGCAGAGACTTCACATAGACTTTGGAATCCCTCAAGCCTTCCAGCTCTTTCGCCAGGGAGCGAAGCTCAGGCTGCCGGACCATTCTGGCGAATCGAAGAAGCGCCTCGATATCACTCGATAAGTCCTTATTCCGGCGAAACGCATCACCGCTCTTTTCGTATGCCTTCAGCGCATCATCCCAGCGGCGGTCCTGAACCGCGGCGTGGAATTCCGACTCGGCCGGACTTATGATCGACGTGACCATTCCGGTAACACCGTCGGTGACCTTTCCCACGCCGCCCGTAACGCTCTTCAAGGCGCCTTTCGCGAGATCGGTGAGCGAATCGGCATGGGCAAACTGGTGACAGATCATCATGATGAGAGCCGCGAGGCATTGTTTTCTCATCATGGCGTTCCTTCGGACGACTCAACAGAATCGCGCTTTGCCTGGTGTGCGACCATGGCTTCTCCTTCGCAGATTATTTAGTTTTTGCCCGTTCGAACGATGGGCTTTTCCGCGCGCGCAATTCTGGACCGCTGGCAAATTTGTTGCAACAGATATAAACGCAATGGAGACGGTCGATGCAGCGTTGCCTTTACATAGGCTCGGAGAGCATGCTTCGCACTCGCTCATCGCGGAGCCTGCCATGGAAACGTTAGCTTCGAGCGTCGCGCTGCCCGCTGTGCCGTGCCCCGGGTGCGGCCAATTGCTGTCGTCCGCGGCGCCCAGCGCCGCTCCGAAGTCGGCGCGTAAATTTGACGACTGCCTGCGCAAGTGCGTCAAATGTGGAATTGGGCTATCCAACGCCCGAACTCCGCATGGCGAAACGGCGATCTACCGCAATCTCTTAGAGAACGTTCCAAAGCAGTTGCGTGATGGTTTTCGGGAAGCGCTTACAGCAGGCGTGAATGAGCTGAACCGGGAAAACAAGGTGAGCAAGGCGGCGTTTTCCACCTCGGAGGACGCATTGACCTGGTCCTACTTCGAAGGCCTTCGGCGCGCAGGGCGATTGAGCAAGCTGCAGATCCTGCCCTCCTCAAAGGAGCCGCTACTGATCCTTTGGGGATCTCAAGTGGGCGGAGCTACGGGGCGCAGAAGCGAAGTGCCCGCAGCGTTAACGGAAATCTCTGAAGCGCTTCGAGAAGATCCTTCGAGACGGACTGAACCCGACGTCGTGCTGGATTTCGGTGATGACGGCATTGCCATCATTGAAGTCAAACATCGGGCTGGAAACGAAACGACACCTTCTCGCCCCGAGAACTGGGCCCTGTACCTGAAAGATCAGCACGATGGCCCGACAGCGCATTCAAGGACATCGAAGCGATGAAGGCAATTGCGTGCTATGAATTGATGCGCAACTGGCGCGTCGGCTACGAGATGCGAAAGCATCCGAACGTCCCGGTCGTCGTAGCGAACCTCGGACCAGTTAGCCTATTCGAGGGCAAAGCGGGCGCACTGATCGACCAATTCGAGTCGCAGCTCATGCAAGACAGCATGCTGCAATTCCGCCGGCTGGCTTGGCAGTCCGCCGCACTGAAGGCGCCGCCTGACGAAAGCATCGCGGAATACATGCAGAAGAAATATCCGGCGTATTTCGCAAACGCCAAATAGTGATAGCTGCCGGAGCGCAGCTTGTTGTCGCCCTGCCTTCAGTTGGCCTGCCGGAACTCCTCAAACCGCATAGCCAGGCGGTTTTTATCCGGAAGGTCCTGGGCACGCGCCGGCAAGATGAGTCTCTTGTGATGGAGTCCCTTGACGGCTTCCATCGTTGGGCCATCGCGGATCTCGAGAAGACGGTCGGACACGACAATTTCATAGTCAGGCGTGATGCCGATGAGGTGACCGTCGAACGCCGCATGATGGAGCTTTGTGAGGGGCAGGCCATTCTGGATGATCGGCTGGCCGAACTCTTCATCCTTGTCAGCAGCGATGTGTGCAGCGTCAAGAAGCGTTGATTCCGGAAGGCCAGAAACGGCGCACCGCCCGCCGTAAGCGCTGATCACTGCCGCTCGAAACGTGGCCTGGTGGAGGCGCATTTTGACTTCCCTAAGCGCATACCGCCGCTCCATCGTCGTTTCGCCCGGATCGGCCTGTGTAGTTCCGGGCAGCCCGAATGACAGACGCGCCCGAAGCCGCACGGGATCCCAATCGGAAATGAACGTGGGAATGATCGGCTGATAGAGGGTCGGTGCGGTACCCAGGAAGTAGATGAACGGGACTTTGTCGACCATCGCTTCGCGCAGCCAGCGATTGTCAGCCGACTCAGGATTCTTTCCCATGAAGGCGTACTCGACCAGTTCATCGCCCTCATAGATCTGCTTATGAGCTTCGCGCTGGTCGTCGTACCAAACCCGTGCCCCTTGGCGCGGGACGACAGTACGAAGGGAGAGGAGGTAGTCCATCTCCTTCGGCTTGAAGATTCCTCTCTGCGGATTTACGAGCGGAAGCCGGTTGCCTTGATAGGGGAAGCCGGACTTGAGGTCAGCGGAGGTGAGCTGGTTCCTGATGGCTGCGCGGCGTTGCACGGCGAAGAATGCCGCCTGACGTATCTCTTGGTCTTGGCTCATCGTGCTGGCTCGGTCGCCTGTTCTCGAAAACCCTTATGGAGGGCGGCCATCAGCTGGACGCCGCGCTCGAGATCAAAGCGCATGTCAGTGACAAGCGTCAAATTCCCCGCCGCATCGGACTCCTTCGCAAGCAACGTTTCGATGTGCGCCCTGCCGTCAGACCGCGTAAGCAGGCGCGACATATCCGATCCGAGCATGTAAGCGCCGGCAAGCTCGTAATCGAAGTTGTCGTCGAGCAGGAACG
Organism: Usitatibacter sp.; assembly: GCA_035656735.1. GTDB lineage: Bacteria > Pseudomonadota > Gammaproteobacteria > Burkholderiales > Usitatibacteraceae > Usitatibacter. The sequence goes on from DASRRY010000034.1 coordinate 57,307, forward strand.
AGAATTGTGAATACATTCTCTCCCTGTTTCCGGCGTCGAGGTAGTGCATCAATATCAACCTCAAATCGTGTGCGTCCTTCCCTGGCTCGCGTAAGCGCCGCTCTCGCCACGCCTCCAGCTTCAGCAGCGCTAAAGCTGGAAGCGAAACCACCCTCGCGGTTTGATCTGGCAGGCGCACTTCAAGTAGGGATGCAAACGTCTCCCTGAGGCCGAATGCCGACATCGCGACGTCACCGTTCGGAGGCCACTCGATGGTCCGGTCTGCCTTTTCGATATCTCCAAAAGGTACGAAGTCGACTTGAAGCGTCCCGCGAAAAAGCAGCTTGTGGAGCGCGCCTCCAGGCGCTTCGCTGAAATCGCCGGTGGCGACAAGCGCCGCGCGAATCGCATGGAATTCTTCCCAAGATGCGACTCGAAACACAAAGTCGATGTCGCGTGTTCGCCTTACGGTGTCGATACGATGTGCATACTTGAGGTGTAAATCGCGCGCCTGGGCACCACAGATGGCAAAAGACAGCGCTGGACTAGCCGCCTGAATTCGTGCCACCAGGCGGGCGAGAGGCCTGAGCTCCTCAATTGCGGAGAAGTCCAGCAAGGTGCTCTTCCTTGATCCGATTTGCCGTTTCGATGCAGCGCGCATCGTGCGTGCCGATTAGATCGGCATAAATCAGTAGCGGCGGCACCGTCTTTGCGAAGTGCCAATCGGGCGTCACGAAATTCCAAAACTTCCTGCGGACAATCACATCGCCATCTGCCGTCTTGCGCAGTCGATAACGCATCTGGAGATCAGCGGCGTTACCTTCGACATAAAAAGTAATCTGTCCGGGAGTCAGGAACTGGGTCACCTCCGCCGCGGCTGGCTCTGCGCCGAGTAATAAATTGCCATTCTCGTCGGCCGCGTTGGCCCACCAGTTTGGGCCTGCATCGGGCGCGCGATAGACCCCGAGCAGAAGCGTCGGCTGCAAGCGCTGCAAGTAGCCTTCAGTCCACTTGTTGAGCAACAGCTCCCGGTTGCGAAAGCGCCGCTTTCCGGCCCGTTTTCCGACTACAAAGCCCTGTGCTTCCAGGTCTGCAAGTGCGGCGGCGGCCGTGCCGTTTGCGATACCTGCATATGCCGCGAGCGTTCTAGTCGGCAGCTGCACCCATTCCGGGTTGGTAAGGAGCGCGAAGATGAGCCGAAGCCCGCCTGCAGCAAAGGCACGCGCCACTGGAGGCTTGGCGGTTCGAATGACGGGGCGGCGCCCTTCCACCCATACCAGGTAACGCGGCCCCCTGAGCCAAGCGTTACCCGCGACGTCCACATAGGGCACGTTTCGAGCGCGTAATTTCTCAGCGAGCCTGGGAGCGATAAAGTCGGCCACGACGAGCGTCTTGTCGCGGTCGGCCGCGCCCAAGACCGGCGCTAGGGCGGCATCGTCAGGAGCGCGTTTGAGGTCAACGGCCAAGAGAGTTTCGCCATCGTCGCCGCCGATGCGGATGAGAGCATCCGCCGCCTTGTTGCCCAGGCGTTTAGGCGCCTTTTCTGCCACGACGTGAACGCCGTAATCGCGCAGGACGTTGGCCGCGGCGTCGAGCAGCGCCGCGTCATCAAGTCCCTGTTTTTTAGCGCGATTTTCCATGGCCCATATATTGTACAACTATGGGCAGGGCATGTACACACATTTTGTACACGCGGCAAAACTGTACAAAACGAGCGGAGCCAGCTACAGGAGCCGTAATCCGACCTGCAGGGGAGCACAGCGGCTCTGGCGTCTATGTACAGGATCCAAACCATGTACAAGTTTGGTGTACATCGCCAATTCCTGTACAAGGCGCTAAAAACCTAGCCCGCTTACGCGGTAACTCAGTTACCTGAATTTGGTACGCGTACCAAGCTTGCCCCGCGCCCCAAGGCCGCGTCGCAGCTATTTGTGCCGGTCCGCCGCCTTCTCGATCGTCTCGCCGGCCTTCTTGACGTCCTTGCCCACGCCCTCGACGGTGTTGCAGCCGGCGAGCGCGAGCGCCGCCACGACGCCCATCACGATGCGGATCATCGAGGTCCTCATGCGCGGCGGATGTCGACGAAGTGCCCCGCGATCGCCGCGGCGGCCGCCATCTCGGGACTCACGAGATGCGTGCGGCCGCCCGCGCCCTGGCGGCCTTCGAAGTTGCGGTTGGAGGTCGAGGCGCAGCGCTCGCCGGGCGAGAGGCGATCGTCGTTCATGCCCAGGCACATCGAGCAGCCGGCGTCGCGCCACTCGAAGCCCGAGTCCTTGAAGACGCGGTCGAGGCCTTCCTTCTCGGCCTGCGCTTTCACGAGGCCGGAGCCGGGGACCACGAGCGCCAGCTTCACGTTCTTCGCCACGTGCTTGCCGCGCACGACCTTGGCCGCCGCGCGCAAGTCCTCGATGCGCGAGTTGGTGCACGAGCCGATGAAGACCTTGTCGATGTTGATCGCGTTCATCGGCGTGTTGGGCTCGAGGCCCATGTACTTGAGCGCGCGCTCCATCGCCTCGCGCTTGACCGGGTCCTTCTGCGCGTCGGGGTCGGGCACGCGGTCCTCGATCGAGACCACCATCTCGGGCGAGGTGCCCCAGGTGACCTGCGGCTTGAGGCTCGTCGAATCGATCTCGACCACCTTGTCGAACTTCGCGCCCGGGTCGGAGACGAGCGTCTTCCAGTAAGCCGCGGCCTTGTCGAACTGCTCGCCCTGCGGCGCATAGGGACGCCCGCGCAAGTACTCGATGGTCTTCTCGTCGGCCGCGACCATGCCCGCGCGAGCACCCGCCTCGATCGACATGTTGCACATCGTCATGCGCCCTTCCATCGAGAGCGCGCGCACGGTGGAGCCGCCGAACTCGATGGCGTAGCCCGTGCCGCCGGCGGTACCGATCTTGCCGATCACCGCGAGCACGAGGTCCTTGGCCGTGACACCCGGGGGCAGCGCGCCCTCGCACTTCACGAGCATCGACTTCGATTTCTTCTGGGTGAGCGTCTGCGTCGCGAGCACGTGCTCCACCTCGCTCGTGCCGATGCCGAAGGCGAGTGCGGCGAATGCGCCGTTGGTGCTGGTGTGCGAGTCGCCGCAGACCACCGTCATGCCGGGCAGCACCGCGCCCTGCTCCGGGGCGATCACGTGGACGATGCCCTGGCGCCGGTCCTTCATGCCGAAATAGGTCTTCACGTGGAACTTGTCCACGTTCTTGTCGAGCGTCTCCACCTGCAGGCGCGAGATGGGATCGGTGATGCCGGTCTCGGCGCGGTTGGGCGTCGTGGGGACGTTGTGGTCGGCGGTGGCGATGACGGATTCGACGCGCCACGGCGTGCGGTGCGCAACCTCGAGGCCCTCGAAGGCCTGCGGGCTCGTCACCTCGTGGACCACGTGCCGGTCGATGTACAGGAGCGCCGTGCCGTCGGCTTCCTCGCGCACGACGTGGGAGGACCAGAGCTTTTCGTAGAGGGTGCTGGGCATGGGGTGCAGCGGACGTTCAAAGGGAAATTATAACGCGGGGGTGGTCCGACGCCTCACTGCAACAGCATGCGCCACGAGGGCGCCGCGAACACATCCGGGGGCCCGCCATGCCATGCATGACAATCATTCACGCCGTGAATTGATATCACGACCGCGCGCACTTCCTCGAGCGACCTTCGGTCCGGTCTGCAGGGGTTTCACAGACAACCGCAGCCCCGCCGCCTGCAGAAGCGCGGTGAGACTGCGCAACTCCGGATTCCCGGTCTCGGACAGCATGCGATAGGCCGCTTCGCGCGTCAGCTTCGCTCGGCGCGCCAGGGCGGCAATGCCCCCCTGGGCCATCGCCACCTGGCGCAACGCGAGCATCAGCGCCGCGTGATTGCCCTCTTCGATCGCAGCCTCCAGATACGCAGCGGCCTCGTCGGTATCCTGCAAGCGCTGAAGAAGCCAATTGTCGAACGGCAAACTCGGCTCAGCAACGGCCTTGCGCTCGCGCGGTGCGCCTTTTGAAGTCTTCGAGGTACCTTTTCGCCTGCTTGATGTCGTCATCCTGGGATCGCTTGTCACCACCGCACAGAAGAAGAATTACGACTTCGCTGACCAAGGCGAAATAAATCCGGTATCCGGGCCCATAGTGCAGGCGCAGCTCCACCACGCCATCACCGACAGACTTCACGTCGCCCAGGGAGCCGCTTGCCACGACGGCGAGCCTCGCCTGGACGCGCGCCCGAGCTCGCCGGTCCTGCAACGCCTCGAGCCATTCCACGAACGGCCGTCGTCCAGAGCTGGCCTGGTAATATCGCAGCTCCATTGTAACTTATAGTTCACATCAGGAATAGCGCATCCATGATGTTTCAACGGGCCCGCTGTCGCCCGGTTGACCCGCGGACAGACTCGTCGAAATCGACTATCGATGGACGAGGCGTTGCAGGCTAACGCCTCGCTTTCGCCTTCGTCTTCGTCTTCGTGCGCGCGGCAGGTCGCCGTTTCGTCGCGGGCTTCTTCGCGGCCACCTTCTTCTTCGCCTTCGCCGCGACCGGCTTCTTCGCGGGCCGCTTCGTGGCGCTCGCCTTCGGCATCGCCAGCGGCTGCAGCATGCTCACGCGATTGCCCTCGCTGTCCTCGAAGGCGACATAGCCGCCCACGCCGGGAATCTGCATCGGATCGCCGAGCACGCGCCCGCCCGCCTTCCACACGCGGTCCATCGCGTCGACGAGATCGCGGACGGAGATGACGACCGAGGGATGCTGCGCGGGCCAATCGGGCTTGCGGGGAAAGAAGCCGCCGTTGATGGCGCCCGGCTCCTTCGGCCGGCCGTCGGGGCCGCTGGGCGTGGTCGTGGCGAGGACGTAGCGCCCCATCTCCTCGCCCATCGTCTTCATCTTCCAGCCGAAGGCGGACTCGTAGAACGTAGCCATGCGATCGGCTTCGTCGTAGGGCATCTCGAAGTGGACGACGGGGTTCATGGGCGGCTCCGTGCAATCGAGGAGGATGTCGATGCTACGCCTTTGCGCTTGGGGGCTTTGTACGCCGGACGTGGCTCGTGCGCCGAGCGCGCCGGGCCGAGCGCATCGAGAAATTCGCGCAGCGACAGGATAGGAATTCCCTCGCAGGCGCCGAGAGCGAGCATGCCGCGGTCGCCCGTCACGATGACGTCCGCTTTCGCCGCGATGGCGCATTCGAGGATACGGTTGTCCGGCTCGTCGGCGAGCAAGTCGATGCGGTGAGACGGCTTGACCATCTCGGCCAGCGACGACACAAGAAGGGCGACCCGCGCCAGCTCCTCGCCATCGCGCGCGAACTTGCGCGCAAGGATCCCCAGGACTTCATCCAGGATCGGACGCGACACCGCGACCTGAAAGGCGCCGTCCATCGCCGCATCGAGGGCTTGCCCCGCAAGTCCGCCGGGAATGGCGAATGCGGAGATGTAGATGTTCGAATCGAAGACGACCTTCACTTGCGCAGCAGCCGCTCCAGGTCGCGCTCGGTGAGGATGCCCTTCTCCTTCGCCCTCGCCGACCAGAACTTCCGGACCTCGTGGAACTCCGCCTTGAGCCTGCGCGCACGCACCTCGCGCAACGCGTCCTGGATGACGCCGCTCAGGGTCTTGCCTTCCGCACGCGCCATCTCGTCGGCCTCGGCCGCGAGGTCGGGCGGCAGCGAGATCGTCCTCTTCACCGCACCTGCCATGTGAAGCTCCGGTATGACTAATTCATACCAGTGTAGGCCGTACCGGGCGCGCGCTCAAGCGGCTATTTGTTCGGCCCGATGTAATTCGAAAGCCCGTGGTAAGCCTCGTACTGCTCCCGCACGAACTCGTGCGTCTTCGCGGCGGAGAGCACGCTCGGCACCGTGCCGCGCTTCCGCGCGAGCGAGAGCCAATAGGGGCTGCGCTTCGCCTCGTCCAGGATCGCCTCCCAGCGCTTCACGACGTCCGCGGCAAGACCGGGAGGCCCGTACAGCGCATTCCAGCCCGAGACCATCTCCAGGTCCTTGAGGCCCAACTCCGCGGCCGTCGGCACGTCGGGCAGGTCGGGGAGGCGGGATGGCGTCGAGACGATGAGCGCGCGCAGCGTCCCGGCTTTGATCGCCCCGAAGTACGGCGCGATGCCGTTGCACGTGAAGTCCACGGTGCCGCCCAGCACCGGAGCCACGGTGGCGCCGCCTCCCTTGTAAGGCACCTTGATCGCCGCGCTCGCCGGCAGGCCCTCGTCCAGGAACGCCTTCACGGGGAAGACGACGCTCGCATCCATGTTGCTGCTCGTCGCGAAGGACATCGTGCCCGGGTTCGCCTTGATCGCCGCGATCAGGTCCTTGAAGGTCCTGTAGGGCGAGTTGGCCTTGACCACGCAGACGTACGGGTCGATCTCGAGCAGGCCGATCGGCGTGAGGTCGTCCCACTTGTACGGCGTGCTGGGATCGAGGGCGGGGGCCACGACCTGCGAGCCGATGCGTGCGAGCAGGAGCGTGTATCCGTCCTTCTGCGCGTTCTTCACGTACTGCGTGCCGATCATGCCGCCGGCGCCATCGCGATTCTCCACGACGACCGGCTCGTCCAGCAGCTTGTCGTGACCGATCGCCTCGGCCAGCGCGCGCGCGGAAAGGTCGCCGTTGCCGCCGGGCCCATAGGGAACGACGAGCGTGACGGGCCGCGACGGATAGCCGCCGCCGAACGCCGTCCCCGGCAGCGTCGCGAGAAAGGAAACCGCGGCGCTCAGGACGAAACGCTGCAGGTGTCGCAAGTCCATGTTGCCTTCCTCCAATGCATTTGCCACCGGCCGCCGAGCGCGTCACATGACGGAAGTCGCCCTCACACGGGATGCCAGGGTCTGCTTCAACCCATCGCGCAGGGATACCGCAGGACGCCACCCGAGCTCTTCGGCGATGCGCGAGGTGTCGACCGGGCCTGCGCTGCGCGCCAGCTTCGAGCCCCACGTCACCCGCCCCGCTGCGGGAACCAGCTCGCGCACGAGCGCGTGCAGCTCCCGAAGCGAAACGTAGTTCTCCGCGGGCCCAGCTACGTTATAGACGACCCGCGGCGGCACCGGCCCGAGAAGCGCCGTGCACGTCGCCGCGGCCGCGTCGGAAACATGAGTCAGGTGGACGCGCTCGTCGCCGCTCGCCCCTTCGATGCGCACGTCCTCTCCGCCGGCGCACTGGAAGATGCGCTCACGCACCTGCGCCATGCCCGAGCTCGCCGCCTCGGCCCCGCCGAAGACCCCGGAATAGCGAAGCGCCACGAAGTGCACGCCGTGACGCAGTCGAAAGCGCTCTCCCAACGACTCGGCCAGCTGCTTGGTGATTCCGTACAGGTTCGCGTCCGCCGCGGCCTCGTCCGTCTCGCGCATGACGTCGGAGCGCTCGCCGTAAACCGCGATGCTGCTTCCGAACACCACCCGCTGGATGCCGATATCGCGGCACGCTTCGAGCACGTTGAGCGTTCCATCGACGTTCACGCGCCGCGCCTCGTGCGGATCGCGCGCGCAGGCGAACTGCAGCAGCGCGGCGAGGTGCACGAGCCGATCGATGGCCGCTTCGCAAAGGGCGCGGCGCAACCCTTCACGATCCGTCACGTCGATCCGCCGCCACTCGATGCCGGGCGGAAGAGCCTCGGGAGCCGAGCGCGACATGACCACGACGTCCGCGCCCTGCTCCACGAGCCGTGCGGCGGTCGCCATGCCGATGGAGCCTGTACCCCCGAGGATCGCCGTGCGCATGGGTGCGTCCTAACCGTCCACTTCCGGGTCGTAGCGCAGCTCGTGCTCGAAATCGATCGCGAGCACGCCGTCCACGCGTTTCGAGGGATACACGGCGAGCGGCATCTCCGCGATGCCCAGCATGCTTCCGTCCTTCACCGACCACTGCCAGAGATGCTGCGAACAGGTGATCGTCTCGCCATCGAAGAAGCTCTCGCAGAGCGGCGTATCCATGTGGGGGCACGCCGGCGGTACGACCAGGATCGCATCGCCGTCGCCGCGGTAGACCAGGAATTCGGTGCCGTCGAGGGTCACCGTCGTCTTCGAGCCCGCCTCGAGCTCATCGACCTTGCACAGTCGCTTCCACGCCATCGTTCGATCGGTGTCCGTCAGAAGGGTTTATGGGTGCCGACGTCGAGCTGGCGCGTGTCGAGCTGCACGGTGCGCTCGAGAAGCCTCGCCTCGTCGTCGGTGAGCTTGATGCGGTCCCTGTAGAGACCGACCGCATAGAGGGCCGTCTGGCCGCTCTCGATGTACGACATGGAGCCGTCCAACTGCGTGCGATAGACCGTGAGCGCCGAGACGACGTTGGCTTCGCAGGCCTCGGCGTCGTAGTCGACCGTGTAGATGCTCACCTGCCGCGTGAGCTTCGAGCGATCGCTGTTGTGCCGGGGCATGATGTCGAAGGCCGCCTTCATCGCCTTGAAGTCGCGATCGGCCCAGCACTGCTCGCGGCGGATCTCCGGGCTGTAGTTCGTGACGCGGTAACGGAAGGACTGCGGGTCGCACAGCGCGAGGTAGTCCTTCCACGACTCGTCGTTCATGTAGAGGCAGCTTCGATGGACGAGGTCGTGGATGGGTTGCAGGATCTCCGGCGGGACGTAGGTCATGGCGTTTCCTCTTGCTCCGTATCGGCGCCTACTGCGGATCGGCGGGATTGCGGCCCATGAGCCGCGCCCACTCCGCGTAGTAGCTGCGTACGCATACCTCGTCGTGCACCTTGTTGCCCTCCTCGCGCGCCATGAGGTTCCACGTCGCGCCGGAGCCCTGCTTGATCGCCTGCGTCTGCACCTGGGCGCAGAGCAGGTCCTCGTGGAGGTTCCACCCGAAGGGACCCCACACGGATACGTAGTCCTTCACGCGCTGCTCGCGCTCCCCGGGCGTGTCGCGCTTGAGCCCCAGGCCGCGGATCTCGACCAGCGTCTCGCGATCGGAGAGCGGGATCATCACGTTCACGCGCAGGCACGAGGTGCGGATGTTGTAGGCGCTCGCCGGAAAGAGCGTCGTGTGGCGCCAGCCGTTCCTGGGCAGGCCCGGAAACGTGAGAAGGCGCGTGCCGCTGTCGCTGTGCGAGGAGTAATCGACCGTCGTGAAGCCCGTGACCGAATGGCCGTTGGGATGGGTCGTGTACTGCTGGTCGAAGTAACCGGGCTTCACCATGCTCGTCTGCCGGTTATGGAAGTGCAGGTAGTCGTGGTAGAACTCGCGGCTCGTGTCGAAGAAGAGCTTGTAGTTCGTGCGCACGATGCCCTTCTGGTAGTGGAAGATCTCGAGCGGCTCGGTCTCCAGCTGCTCCAGCATCGGGTCGAGCGCGCCGCCCACGAAGTCCGCGAGCGGGCCGCAGTCATCGTCCAGGTTCACCCACACCATGCCGCCATACGCGACCTCGGTGCGAAGCTGGCGCAGGCCGACGCCCTCCTTGCACACGCGCTCGCCGTACGAGGCCGGCCGCGGAATCTCCACGCACTGGCCGGTCGTATCGAACTGCCAGCCGTGGTACATGCACGTCATGTGGTTCGCGTTGCCTGAGGGCTCAGGTTTCCTGAGGCTGCCCGCCGGCGAGCGAACGATGAGGTTGTTGCGGTGCGGGCAGATGTTGAGGAAGGCGCGGATCCGGTTGTCCTCGCCGCGCACGACGACGATCGGCTTGTTGCCCGCAAGGCCGGTCGTGCGGAAGTCGAGGCGCTCCGGCAGCTCGCTCTCATGGCAGACGGGCAGCCACACCCTGCTCCAGATCTTCTCGAGCTCTTCCTCGAAGATCGAGGGGTCGGTGTAGATGCGGGTGTTGACGACGTGCGAGTCGGGGAGCTTCGGCTTGAGCGTCCACTGCTTGCCGGTGCGGCCGGTGGTTTCGGGCGAGGGCGAGGCCTTCGGCGGCGCGGGTTTGGCAACGGGAATGCAAGCCATGTCGATGTTCCTTCGTCGATGCCCAGGCGTCGCTCAGTGCGTCGCGATGTAGAGGTGGCCGTGCACCGAGGTGATGAGGTTGCGCGCGTGGTCGCGCGCGAGACGAACGTGCGCGCGGACGGCGTCTTCGATCTTCCGCGGGTCGCGCGTACGCAAGGCCGCGAGGATGGCAAGGTTTTCGTCCAGCACTTCCTTGAGACGCGCCGCGCGGCCGCGGACCAGCATCGCGCCGACCAGGCGCACGTGATCCGCGATTGGAGCCATGAGCTGCTCGAGCATCGCGTTGCCCGAGGCCTTCACGATGGCGGCATGGAAGCGGCGGCTTCCGAGGATGAACCGGGTGTAGGTCGAGAGCGACATCAGCGCCTCGCTCGCGCGCAGGATCTTGTCGAGCTCCCCGAGGAACTCGTCCGTGATGTTCGGCAGCGCCTCATGCGCCGCCTCGACCTCCAGCGCCTCGCGCACCTTGTACGTGTCGAGGATCTCCTTGAGCGTGAGGGCGTGGACGCGGAAACCGCCTGCGACTTCGCGGTCGGCCAGGCCATCCTGCTCGAGGCGGGTCAGGGCTTCCCTTATCGGCGTGCGGCTCAGCTCCAGGCGCGAGGAGAGCTCGAGGGCGTTCAAGCGCGCGTGCGGGGGCAGGCGGAGCGTGAGGATCTCCTCCTTGATGTAGCCGTAGGCCTGCTGCTGGGCGTTGGTTTCGGGGGCCGCTGCGGGTGAATTCACCATGAATTCACTGTCGGGGAAACGGGAACGGTTGTCAAGCGTTGATCAGATGACGGCCAAGTGCTTCCTCTGCGCGCCCAGCACGGCGGCCAGCGGGACCGAACGATCGAATGTCACGAGCCGCCCGCCGTGCCCTACTGCGAGCGCCAGGAGGTATACGTCCGTGAGCTGCTTGGGCCCGTGAATTCGAGTCGTGTCCAATGCCGTCGAATCGAGAAGGCTCACGTCGTCCGGCCAGAACTCGTGCCGCGCGTGCGAGGCCGCCTGGCGCAATCTCTCGGCGACGGCGTTGACAGGGAGTGGATTGGGATAGCCGGGCTGCGACATGACCCGGATGCATCCGTTCTGGGTGATCGGGCAGGTAACCCAGCCATCCTTGCCGTTCTCGTCGAACCACTGCATTGCCGAAGCATGCAGCGAATGGTCCGCATCGAACAGGGCGATGAGGACATTCACATCGAGCAGGGAGCGCATCAATACGCGTCGTCTTCGCGCAGCCGCTCGATCAACTCGTTCGTGACGACTCCGCCTCGCTTCGGAAATGGGCGGATCCCGTAGTGGGAGCGCGGCTCGCTCGCCTTGGCCGTCGCAGCACTCGGCATGGTGAGCGCCGCCCGGGCGAGCTCGGAGATCACTTCGCCGGCGGTCTTGTTCTCGCGACGCGCACGCTCCTTGGCCGCCTGGAGCACGTCCTCCGCGATGTCGAGAGTGGTCCGCATGCATCAGATGCTATTGCATCACGCATCTGATGTCAAGCCGGGGAAAGCCGGTCAGGCGTAGTCAGGCCGCAGGCGATCGCTTCCGTGCCCTGGGCTTGCGTCGCGTCTTCGCCCCATAGGACATGCTTCGCTCATGCGCTGCCGGCGGCACTGGCGAAAAATGCTCGAGGAACGCCTGCATCGTGAGCGCGACATCGGGGAACGCCCTCGACACGGCGCGATCCTCGGTCACGAGCGGAACGCCTAGCGCGCGGGCGAGCACGACAAACTCGCAGTCGTAAGCGGAGAGGCGAGAGGATGCCGCCATTTCGAGGACGCTCCCGCTCGCGACGAGATGCTCGCATCCGGCCATGGCGCTCTCGGCCTCCACCATGATTGTGGTGGCGCGCTCTGCGCCCATGTCGCCCCGCACCATGTACCCGGCAAGCGCGCTGCGCAGCTCCGAGCGCCATAGCACTGGTGCATGCCATGAAGGATCGCAAACGCGGAGGCGCTGCGCCGTATCGGTGAGCGCGCCGCGGATCCAGCAGTAGGCGACGACATTGCTGTCGACGACAATCACATGCGGCCTTGGCGCTTGAAGCGGTCCACCTGCGCGTGTTCTACGAAGGATTGCGCGTCGGTGAACGCCTTCAGGCGACGCGCGTGCTCACGTACGTCGACGATCGGGGCCGTAAATCCGCTTTCGAGCCGCATGAGAATCTCGCTATTCAGGCTGCGACGATTCCGCTTCGCACTCTCCTTGAGCCTCGCATGGAGCTCATCAGGAATGTTCTTCAAGGTCAGGGTGGCCATGGCGCTCCGTGTGGAACCATAATGGAACCATTATGGCATGGACTCCCACGCAACCGACTGCCATTTCACGGCCGACGACGGTCCACACCGTGGGCAGACGTACCAGGTGCCGTCCTGCTGCTCGACCGCCGCGCGGTACTCGGGACTCGCGGTTTTAAGCCGGGCTTCGACCTCAGCACGCTTTGCTGGACGCATTTTTCCGTAGCAAAACACGCACTCGTCGATGCCGGGGAAAGTGTGGAGGTTCTCCATGACGTGGACAACGGCGTGCGCGGATGTCCCGTTGACGCCTTACCGATACCCCGCCGCCTGCAGCTCGAAGAGCTCCTTGTAGCGGCCGCCCTGGGCGAGCAGCTCCTCGTGCGTGCCGATCGCCTCGAGCAGCCCCTCGCCCAGCACGACGATGCGGTCGGCCATGCGCACACTCGAGAAGCGGTGGGAGATCAAGAGCGCCGTCTTCGTGGCACTCAGCTCCTTGAAGCGCTTGAACACCTCGTACTCGGCCCGCGCATCCAGCGCCGCAGTAGGTTCATCCAGCACCAGCACCTGAGCGTCGCGCATATAGGCCCGTGCGATCGCGATCTTCTGCCACTCGCCGCCCGACAAGTCGGTGCCGGTCTGCCATCGTTTTCCGATGATCTGGTCATAGCCACCGGGGAGCTTGCGGATGAGCTCGTCCGCCCCGCTCTGCTCGGCCGCGTGCACGATGCGGTCGCGATCGCCGCGCGCTTCGATACGGCCCACGGCGATGTTCTCGGCGGCCGTGAGGTGGAAGCGCACGAAGTCCTGGAAGATGACGCCGATGTTGCCGCGCAGCTCGAAGAGGTCGTACTCGCGCAGGTCGTGGCCGTCGAGGAGGATGCGGCCCTCGTCGGGATCGTAGAGGCGTGTCACGAGCTTGACCAGCGTGGTCTTGCCCGCGCCGTTCTCGCCGACGAGCGCCAGCACCTCGCCCGCGCGCAACGTGAAGGAGAGATGCCGCACCGCCCAATGCTCGGCGCCCGGATAACGGAAGCCGACGTCCTCGAACGTGAATCCCTCGCGAATCGGATTCGGGAATGGGCGCGGATTCGCGGGCGAGGTGATCTCCGGCTTGATCTCGAAGAACGAGAAGAGGTCGTCCAGGTAGAGCGCCTGGCCCGCGACCGTCGAGAAGCCGGAGAGGAAGTTCTCGAGTAGCGTGCTCAGGCGCCGGAACGAGCCCGCGAGGAAGGTGAGGTTGCCGATCGAGAACTCGCCGTGCAGCGTGCGCCAGACGATGTACGCGTAGGCGGCGTAATACGCGCTGGTGCCGATCGCCGTGAGGAGGCTTCCCCAT
>DASRRY010000035.1:0-77524 GCA_035656735.1 Usitatibacter sp.
CCGTCGACCACCTTGTTGACCGAGCCGCGGATCACGAGGTTGTCCATGATGAAGTCATGGGTGACCTGCTCGTCGGGCTGCTCCTTGTGGGACTTGAACACGAACAGTCGCTTGCTGCGGATCAGCTTGGCGTGCATCTGGCTGTAATAGAACCGATAGGGACTCGCCTCGTCGCTTCGCCCGTAACGTTCGGCGACCTTGTCGTCGTCGTTGACGAAGATCGTTCGCGCGACCCGCCAGTCGTCGGTCCTCGGCTCGACGCCGACCTCGGCCTTGCCCTTGCAGTAGTTCGCCCAGTGCGATTTCAGATGCTGCGCCAGCAGAAAATTCGCCGACAGCGGATGGAAGTCGCGCTTGCCCATCTGCACCACGCCCGGCGAGAAGGGCGCCAGCACGGTGCCGCAGATTTCCGGCCGCGGCTTCTGGTAGGGCTTGCCCAGATAGCCGACGCCGAGATGAAGCGCGCTGGTCTTGGCGAGCGAGACTTTGAAGCGGTTGTTGGGAAGGTCGATATTGTAGGGCGGCTCGCCCTCCCAGATCGCCAGGATCACGTCGATCGCCTCGGCGAAGATCTGGTTGCGGTCCTGGTCCAGGATGCCGAGCGCCTCGGCGTCGGAGGTGAGCGCGCCCGGGCTGACCCCGAGGATGAAGCGGCCCTCGGCCAGGTGGTCGAACATGGCGGCCTGGGTGGCGATGAGGACCGGGTGCTTCTGCGCCAGGTTGGCGGTGCCGGTGGCGAGCTTGATCTGCGTGGTGGCCGGAATGAGCGTCGCCAGGAACGTCATGCTGTTGGTGACGTTCTCGCAGCGGTCGGTCAGATGCTCGCCCACGAAGGCGCTGCTGAAGCCCAGCTTGTCGGCCAGGATGATGGCCTCGCGGTCCTGCTTGAGCGTCTCCGTCCAGTTCCGGTGCAGCGGATGCACCGGCATGGTGAAATAACCCAGTCTCATTCCATGTCCTCGGGTTGCGGCGGGCGCCACATGACCAGATTGCGGCCGCAAGGTAAAGCGGCAGCCGCAAGCGGGCGTTGTGCGCCGGCAGGCGGGCGCTATGCTTCATTCGAATGGGTGAAAAAAGCCGGGAGGACCAGCATGTGCTTCGTACGTCTTGCCGTCATGACCGCGCTGGTGATCGTCACAGGTGTGCCTATCGCTTGCGCGCAGGCCCCCGCGTCGGGTGGCTCGGTCGACGCCGCCCTGATCGAGGATCTCGTCGCGGCGAATCGCATCCTCGCCGACCAGGGGGTGCTCGACGCCTATGGCCACGTGAGCGTGCGCAGCCCGCGCGATGCCCGCCGTTTCCTCATGTCGCGCTCGCTGGCGCCTTCCCTCGTGACCGGCGCCGACATCATGGAGCACGACGAGGCGAGCGAGCCCGTGGGGGACGCGCGCAAGCCCTACCTCGAGCGTTTCATCCACGGCGAGATCTATCGCCAGCGCCCGGACGTGATGGCGGTCGTCCACAGCCACTCGCCGTCGGTGATCCCGTTCGGCATCACCAAGGGGCGGCTGCGGCCCGTATACCACATGGCCTCGTTCCTCTGGAGCGGCGTGCCCGTCTACGACATCCGCAGGACCACGCCGGAGAACGACCTGCTGATCCGCGACCCGCGGCTCGGGCACGAGCTCGCGGAGCAGCTGGGCAGCTGCACGTGCGTGCTCATGCGCGGCCATGGCATGACCGTGGTCGGCGACGGCCTCCCCGAGGCGGTCTTCCGCGCGGTGTACACCGAGATGAACGCGCGCCTCCAGGCGCTCGCGACGCAGCTCGAGGGCCCCATCGAGTTCCTGAGCGAGGCCGAGGGCCGCGGCGCCACCCTGGCGAACCACGGCACGCTGCAGAGGCCGTGGGAGCTCTGGAAGAAGAAGGCGTCGGGACGGGGCTAGGACCCTACGGCGGCGACTTGCGGCCGCTGGCCCGGCGCGATGCAAGCACGCGAGCCTGCGCGCGGCGGCGCGGAGCCGGCACGCCCTGCCGCACGAATCCCAGGCGCGCCGAGATGCGT
Organism: Usitatibacter sp.; assembly: GCA_035656735.1. Classification (GTDB taxonomy): domain Bacteria; phylum Pseudomonadota; class Gammaproteobacteria; order Burkholderiales; family Usitatibacteraceae; genus Usitatibacter. The sequence continues at coordinate 2,006 of DASRRY010000035.1, forward strand.
TTGGCGGCCTCGAGCGTCTCGCGGGCGAATTGCGTCTCGTTGCGCCCGAGGATGGAATCGCGCGCCCCCCAGAGCGCCAGGCCCGCGACCACCACGCCGGCCGCGTCGAACACCGGTGCGCCGATCGAGCACGTGTCTTCGTGCAGCTCGCCGCGCGAGATGGCGTAGCCGCGCGCACGCGACTCGTCCAGGTCGCGCTCGATGTCGCGGCGGTTCACGAGCGTGCGCGGGGTGAAGCGGCGCACGCGCAGGAGCGCCTGCGGCAGCAGCTCGGGACGCCACGCGAGGATCGCCTTGCCGAAGCCGGTCGCGGTCGCCGGAAGGCGCGCGCCCACGGTCGCCACGGCGCGGATGGCGCGCGAGCCGTCCGCCTTCGCGATGTAGACGCTGAAGCCGTCGTCGAACACGCCGAGCGCGCACGACTCGTGCGTCGCGGTGCTCAGCTCGGCCAGCATGGGCTGCGCGATCACCTGCAGGTCGTCGGAGCGGCCGATGAGGCGCTGGGAGACCTCCCAGAGCTTGAGCGTCGCGCTGTAGCGGCTGGTCGATTCCTCGCGCGCGGCGTAACCCAGCTCCACGAGCGAGCCCAGGAGCCGGCACGTGCTGGGCTCCGAGAGCCCGGTTTTCTCCGCGAGGTCGCTGACCCGTTGCGGCGCCGCCGCGGTCGCGAGCGCCTCGAGGACGCTGAAGGCCTTGCCGATCGTCTTTCCCATGGGCCCCGATATTAGGACGCGGACCTTGCCCGCTCCTGCGTGAACGCAAGGCGGATTGCGAAATTCCATGCCGGCGCAATAAAAACCCCCGGGACGCCGCGCGTGCCGGGGGGAACTGGGAGATTTACTGACGGGCCTCTCACCCAGAGGGATTCACCATGTGAAACAGGGTTGCAAACTCACTGCCAACGTAAGCCCGCTGCAAGCCGCTGTCAACTGCGGTCGCGCCGGTCAGCGGCCGGCGACCACGGCGATCTCGACCAACGCGCCGCGCGGCAGGTTGGTCGCCTCCACCACCGTGCGCGCCGGCAGGCGCGTGCGGAACGCTCCCTCGTAGGCCTCGTCCATCGCGGCGAGGTCGTTGATGCGGCGCAGGAACACGGTCGTCGATACGACGTTCGCCATCGTGAGGCGTTCGCCCTCGAGCAGGCGGCGCACGTTCTCCAGCGCGGTCCGCGTCTGGTCCGCGATGCCGGTATCGCCCGCGAAGCGGCCGCTCGCCGGATCGAGCGCGATCTGCCCGGAGATGAAATAGAGGTCCCCGTAGCGCGCGACCTGCGTATACGAGGAGGAATCCGCCGCCTGCTCGGTCTTTCGAGCGGGCGGCGCGCCTCGGGATTCCGGCGCCGCGGCCGCGAGGGCGACGGGCGGCTCGCGCTGCGGCGGCGCCGGCACAGCCTGTGCCACGGCGCTCGTCGCGGGCGCTACAGGGACCGCGGCCGCCGCCGGCGCGGGTTTCGCGGCCGGCTCCGGTGGGGTGGGGCTCACCGCGTAGGTCGATGCGAGCACGGCCGCCACGTCGCGCTCGATGGTGGTCATGGGGCGGCGCAGAACCTCCGACGCGGCATCGGCCTCCGCGACCGGGCCCTTCGCCACGGAATAAGCCTCGGAGGCGGCGATGAGCGAATCGTGGAGCCGCACCTGGTCCATCTCGGCGCAGAGCCGCCCGATGGAGTCCAGGGTACGCAGGCTCGGGCGCTGCAGCGTTTCCGACTCGATGTAGATCAGGTGGTCGGACTGGACCGCGCGGATCCCGCGATGGGTCGCCCAGTTCCCGTGGAAGTCCTCGGCGTTGTTGGCCGAGTTGACGCCGAGGATGAGATACGGATTCGCCTGCCGCACCTCCTCGTAGTCGACTTGCGGCGCCATGCCGCGCAGCGTGCCGAAGACGTTTTCCCCACGGCAGACCAGCACCGCCTCGCTGAGGAGGCTGTCCCCCCCGACGGTCGTGAGCGGCCGGTTCCAGATCTCCAGGAACAGGGTGAGCCGCGGCTTGTTCGCCATGGCACGCCGCAGCTCCTTCAGGCGGCTCTCGTACGTGGTGGCCGCGTCGCGCGAATTGCGCCCGGTGAGCGCGCCGATCGACTGCAGCAGCCGCGGGACGTCCTCGAGGGTGCGGGCCTCCGCGAGATAGACCGTCGCGCCGAAGCTCGTCATCGCATCCACGTCCTCCATGCGGATGCCTCCCTTCCACGCGACCACCAGGTCGGGCTTGAGGGCCGCCACCGCGTCGAGCGAGAAGCCGGCGCCCGTGGGCACGCGCGGCAGGCGCCGCGCGGCGTCGGGATAGTTGCTGAGCACGTCGGCCCCCACAACGAGGTCGCCCGCCCCCGCGGCGTACGCGGCCTCGGTGATGAACGGGGCGAGGGTCACGATGCGCGTGAAATGATGGCGTACGAGCAGGTTGCGGCCGGCGTCGTCCTTCACGAGGAGCTGGGCACGGACCGCGGTGCAGGCGAGGAGCAGCGCGAGGAGCAGGAAGCGGGGCATCGGGGAGGATTCTTTCCGGAGCGGGGGTCGGTCTGGTGGCCCTGGGGGCCGGGCTTTGCGGGGCATCAAGCGGTTTTCGCGAATGCGTCCAGTATAATTTGCGCGTCTCCTTCCGCACGCTACGCGTCAAGCCCATGGTCGTTTTCTGGCTGCTGGCCGTCCTCATGACGGCGGTGGCTCTGGGGTTCGTGCTGGTCCCGCTGTTGCGCACACGTCCGGCCACGGGTCCCTCGAGCGTCGAGGCGAACCTCGACGTGCTGCGCTCGCAGCGGCGGGAGATCGAGGCGGACGTGGCGAATGGCACGCTGCCCGCGGAAGCACGGGACGAGGCGCTCGCCGAGCTCGTGCGGCGCGCCGATGGCGACCTGGTCCCGGTGCCGCCGCCCGCCGCCACGCCGGGCAAGCCCTGGATCACCGCGGCGGTGGTCGCGATCGCCTTGCCGCTGCTCGCCTTCGGCCTGTACCTCGCGCGCGGCACGCCCGCCGCCGCCGATCCGCGCGTCGCGGCGAACGGCGCCATGGATCCGCAGCAGATCGTGGCGATGGTGGAAAAGCTCGCGCAGAAGGTGCACGAGCGCCCCGACGACGTGCAGGGCTGGGCCCTCCTGGCGCGCTCGATGGCGACCCTCGGCCGCTTCCGCGAGGCGGCCGACGCCTACGAGCATCTCTCGCGTCTCGCGCCGGGCGATCCCTCCGTCCTCGCCGACTACGCCGATTCGCTCGCGATGGCCCAGGGCCAGAAGCTCTCCGGCAAGCCCTACGAGCTCGCGCAGCAGGCGCTCGCGCTCGATCCGACCCACCCCAAGGCGCTGGCGCTCGCCGCGAGCGCCGCGATGGAAGCGAACGATTTCGCGACCGCGCTCGGCTACTGGAAGTCGCTGGAGGCCCAGCTGCCGCCCGATTCGGAAGACATGACGCAAGTGCGCGCGATCATGGCCGACATCGAGGCGAAGGCGCACGCGCCGGGACAACCGGTCGTGCGGGCGGCGGTGGCATCCCAGGCCCGCGCGCCATCGGGTGCCGCATCCGGCGCTGTCAAGTCGGTGACCGGCTCCGTCGTCGCCTCGCCCCAGCTCGCCTCGCGCATCCGGGCGGGCGATACGCTCTTCATCTACGCGCGCGCCGAGAACGGGCCGCGCATGCCGCTCGCGATCATCCGCGGCACGGCGGCGCAGCTGCCGATGAAGTTCGCGCTCGACGACAGCCAGTCCATGTCGCCCAGCATGAAGCTCTCCACGGCGGACGCGGTGCGCATCGAGGCACGCGTCTCGCGCTCGGGCAACGCCATGCCGCAGGCGGGCGACATCATCGGCACCAGCCCCGTCGTGAAGCCGGGCACCCGCGACGTGAACATCGTGCTCGACAAGGTGGTGCCTTGAACCGGCTCGAGGCCCGCGCCCTGGGCTGCTCGCGCGGTCCCGCGCGGCTCTTTCGCGACGTGTCGTTCGAGGCGCGCGCGGGCGAGTGGGTCGCGCTGCGCGGGCCCAACGGCAGCGGCAAGACGACGCTGCTGCGCTGCGCGGCGGGGCTCGCCCACGCCGACGCGGGAGAGACCTTCTGGAACGGCGTCTCCACCGCGCGCGAGCGCGAGGCCTTTCGCGCCTGCCTGCTCTACGCGGGACACCTTCCGGGCATCAAGGACGATTTCTCCGCCGAGGAGAACCTCCAGGCCGCCCTCGGCTTGCGCGGCGTGGCCGTCGAAGGCGCGGCGCTGCGCTCGGCGCTCGAGACCGTGGGCCTCGCGGCGCGGCGACGCCTGCCCGCCCGCAGGCTCTCGGCCGGGCAGCGCCGGCGCATCGGCCTCGCCCGCCTGGCGCTCGATCCGGCACCGCTCTGGATGCTGGACGAGCCGCTCACCGCGCTCGACGACGAGGGCCAGGCGCTCTTCGGGCGGCTGCTCGCGCGCCACCTGGGTTGCGGCGGGCTCGCCGTGATCTCGACGCACCACGCGCTCACGCCCGCACCGGCCCGCGAAGTGAGGCTCGGCCCATGAACGTCGCGGCCGCCCCGCTCGCCGGCGCTGGCGTGCGCGCCTCGTTCACCGGCGGTTTCGCGTGGGCCTTCGCGCGCGACGTGAGGCTCGCCCTGCGCCACCCGGGCGAGACGATGCTCGTGATCGCGTTCTTCGTGCTCGTGGCCTCGCTCTTCCCGCTCGGCATCGGCGCGGAGCCGCAGTTGCTGCAGCGCATCGGCGCGGGCGTGATCTGGGTGTGCGCGCTGTTGGCGGCATTCCTGTCCTTGCCCGCCCTCTTCGCCGGCGACCACGCCGACGGCTCGCTCGAGCAGATGGCGCTCTCGCCGCATCCCGTGAGCGCCTGGGCGAGCGGCAAGATCGCCGCGCACTGGGTCGCTTCGGGCCTGCCGCTCACGGTGCTCTCGCCGCTGCTGGGCTTGCAGTACGGCCTCACCCCCGACACGCTCGTGGTGCTCGCGGCGGCGCTCGCCCTCGGCACGCCGGTCCTCTCGCTGCTCGGCGCGGCGTGCGCCGCGCTGACCCTCGGCGCGCGCGGTGGCGGCATGCTGCTCGCCCTCATCGCGCTCCCGCTCTTCGTGCCGATCCTGGTGTTCGGCGCGGGAGCCGCGGAAGCGCAGGCGGCGGGCCTCGCCGCCACGCCGCACCTCTCGATCCTCGCCGCGGGCCTGCTCGTGGCACTCTTCGCGGTCCCGCCCGCCGTGGCGCTCGCCATCCGCATCGCCCTCGAATGACGATGAACTGGTTCTACTTCGCCTCCCCCTCGACCTTCTACCGCCTGGCCGGCCGCATGGCGCCGGCCTTCTTCGCGCTCGCCGCCGTGCTCGGCATCGCGGGCGTCTACGTGGGCCTCGTGCAGGCGCCCACCGATGCGCAGCAGGGCGAGGTCTACCGCATCATGTTCATCCACGTGCCCGCGGCATGGATGTCGATGTGGATCTATTTCATCATGGCGTGCTACGGCGGCGTGTCGCTCGTGTTCAACACGCGGCTCGCGGCGATGATGGCGCGCGCGCTGGCACCCACGGGGGCCATGTTCACGTTCGTGGCGCTCTGGACCGGGTCCTTCTGGGGAAGGCCGACCTGGGGCGCGTACTGGGTGTGGGACGCGCGCCTCACCTCGGAGCTCGTGCTGCTGTTCCTCTACTTCGGCTTCATCGCGCTCGCCAACGCGTTCGAGGAGCCGCGCCGCGGCGATCGCGCGGCCGCCCTCCTCGCGCTCATCGGCCTGGTGAACCTGCCGATCATCTATTTCTCGGTGAAGTGGTGGAACACCCTGCACCAGGGGTCGAGCGTAAGCTTCAAGGGAACGAGCATGCACGTGATGATGCTCGCCTCGATGCTGCTGATGGCGCTCTCGTTCTGGATGTACTCGATCGGGGCGAGCCTCGTGCGCGTGCGCTCGATCATCGTCGAGCGCGAGAGCCGCACGCACTGGGTGCGGGGGCTCGCGGCATGAGGACGGCGCAGTTCTACCTGTGGATGTCGTACGGCGTGACGGCGCTCGCCCTCGTGGCGGAGCTCCTCGCGCTGCGTTGGAGACGCTCGCGCGCGATGAAGCGCGTCGAGGAGGAGAGAGACCTTGAAGCCCAGGACTAGGCGTGCCCTCTGGATCGTCGGCGGCCTGGCGGCGCTCGGAGTCGCCGCCACGCTCGTGCTGAACGCATTCCAGTCGAACCTCGTTTTCTTCTTCACCCCGACCCAGGTCGCGACACAGGAGGCGCCGAAGGATCGCGCCTTCCGCATCGGCGGCCTGGTCGAGAATGGCAGCGTGGTGCGCGACAAGGACGCGCTCACCGTGCGCTTTCGCGTGACGGACCTGCAACGGACGATTCCCGTCGTCTACAGCGGCATCCTCCCGGACCTCTTCCGCGAGGGCAAGGGGGTCGTCTGCCAGGGCCGCATCGGCCCCGACGGCACGTTCCGCGCGAGCGAGGTGCTGGCCAAGCACGACGAGAACTACATGCCGCCCGAGGCGGCGGAGGCGCTCAAGCGCGCCGGCCATCCCATCGACAAGGCGGCCTTCGCCGGCCAGGGGCCGATGCGATGATTCCCGAGCTCGGCCATTTCGCCCTCATCGTGGCCCTGGCGCTTGCGAGCGCGCAGGCGATCCTGTCGTTCGCCGGCGCCGCGCGCAACCGCCACGTGCTGATGTCCACCGCGCGCCCCATCGCGGTCGGACACTTCCTCTTCGTGGCGGGCGCCTTCGCGGCCCTCGCCTGGTCGTTCGTGCACAACGACTTCTCGGTCGCCAACGTCGCGGCCAACTCGAACTCGCAGTTGCCCGTGCATTACCGCTTCGCCGCGACGTGGGGCTCCCATGAGGGATCGATCCTGCTCTGGACGCTCATGCTGGCGGCGTGGACCTTCGCCGTGGCCGCATTCAGCCGCCACCTTCCGGAGCGCGTCGTCGCGCGCGTGCTGGGCGTGATGGGGCTCGTGAGCGTGGGCTTCCTGCTCTTCATGCTGCTCACGTCCAACCCGTTCGAGCGCCTGTTGCCGGCGGCCGACGAAGGGCGTGACCTGAACCCGCTGCTGCAGGACCCCGGCATGGTGATCCACCCGCCCATGCTGTACATGGGCTACGTCGGTTTCTCCGTGGCGTTCGCGTTCGCGCTCGCGGCACTCCTCGAGGGCCGCCTCGACGCCGCGTGGGCGCGCTGGTCGCGTCCGTGGACCACCGCCGCGTGGTGCTTCCTCACGATCGGCATCGCGCTCGGCAGCGGCTGGGCGTACTACGAGCTGGGCTGGGGCGGCTGGTGGTTCTGGGACCCGGTCGAGAACGCCTCCTTCATGCCGTGGCTCGCCGGCACCGCGCTCATCCATTCGCTCGCGGTGACGGAGAAGCGCGGCGCGTTCCGCAGCTGGACGGTGCTGCTCGCGATCATCGCGTTCTCGCTTTCGCTCGTCGGCACGTTCCTCGTGCGCTCCGGCGTGCTGACCTCGGTGCATGCATTCGCGACGGACCCGAAACGGGGCGTCTTCATCCTGCTCTTCCTCGTGCTCGTCATCGGCGGCTCGCTCGCGCTCTTCGCGTGGCGCGCGCCGAAGGTCGGGCTCGGCGCCGGATTCGCTCCCGTGTCGCGCGAGTCGTTGCTCCTCGCCAACAACGTGCTCCTCGCGGTCGCCTTGTCCGCGGTGCTCCTGGGCACGCTCTACCCGCTCTTCCTCGACGCGCTCAACCTCGGCAAGATCTCCGTCGGGCCGCCGTACTTCGACGCGGTGTTCTACCCGCTCATGGCGCCGGCGATCTTCCTCATGGCGCTGGGACCGATCGCGAGCTGGAAGCACGCGCGCCTGCCCGACCTCTGGGTGCGGCTGCGCTGGGCACTCTGGATCTCGCTCGGGGCGGCACTCCTGCTGCCGCTCGCCCTCGGGCGCTGGTCGGCGCTGGTCGCCTCGGGCCTGTGGCTCGCGTTGTGGGTGATCGTGGCGACGCTCCTCATGGTCGCGCATCGCCTTCGCACCGCGCCCCAGGCGACCTGGCCCGCGCGGCTGCGCGCGCAATCCCTCGCGTGGTACGGCATGACCGTGGCGCACCTGGGCGTGGCGATCTTCATCCTCGGCGTGACCCTCGTGAAAGGCTACGAGACCGAGCGCGACCTGCGCATGGTGCCGGGCGACCACGTGCAGGTGGGCGGGTACGACTTCACCTTCCGCGGCACGCACGAGGTGCCGGGCCCCAACTACGCCGCGGTGCGCGGCGAGTTCGAGGTGCGCCGCGCCGGCTCCCCCGAAGTGCTGATGGTGCTCGAGCCCGAGAAGCGCCAGTACCGCGCGACCGGCATGAGCATGACCGAGGCCGCCATCGACAGCGGCATCTCGCGCGACCTCTACGTGTCCCTCGGCGAGCCGGTCGAAGGCGCCGCCTGGGGCGTGCGCGTGTACCACAAGCCCTTCGTCGACTGGATCTGGGGCGGCTGCTTCGTGATGGCGATCGGCGGCTTCCTCGCGCTCTCCGACCGCCGCTACCGCAGCCGCCGCGCGGCCGCCGCGGCGAGCGCCGGGGCGCAGGGGGCGCGCGCATGAACGCGCGGTGGCTCAAGTACGGCATCCCGCTGGTGCTCTTCGCGGCCCTCGCCGCGTTCCTCGCCGTGGGCCTCACGCGCGATCCGCGCGAGGTTCCCTCCCCCTTCATCGGACGGGCCGCCCCCGCCTTCTCGCTCGAGCGCCTGCACGAGCCCGGCCAGTCCTTCTCGCCCGAGCAGATGAAGGGCAAGGTATGGCTGCTCAACGTGTGGGCGTCCTGGTGCGTGTCGTGCCGGGTGGAGCATCCCCTGCTGGTCGAGATGTCGAAGCGCAACGACGTGCCCATCGTCGGCCTCGACTACAAGGACGAGCGCGGCGCGGGCTTGCAGTGGCTCACGAAGATGGGCAACCCGTACTTCGCCTCGGCGTTCGACGTGGAGGGCAAGGTGGGCATCGACTATGGCGTCTACGGGGTGCCGGAGACGTTCGTGATCGACAAGCAGGGCGTCATCCGCTACAAGCAGATCGGGCCGATCACGCCCGAGGCGCTCGAGAAGAAGATCCTCCCGCTCATCCGCAAGCTCAGCGCATGAAGCGCAGCCGCGCGGGCATCATGCGCATCCTCGCGGCCCTCGCCTGCGCCGTCGCGCTGAACGTCTTCGCGCAGGCCGACGAGGTCGCCCATCCCGATCCGGTGGTCGAGGCCCGCCTGAAGGACCTGGGCGAGGAGTTGCGCTGCCTGGTGTGCCAGAACCAGACCATCGCCGACTCGCACGCGCCGCTCGCCGTGGACTTGCGCAACCAGATCCGGGTCATGGTGAGGCAGGGCCGCACCGACGACGAGATCCGCGCCTACATGGTCGAGCGCTACGGCGACTTCGTGCTCTACAAGCCGCCGCTCAAGGCGACGACCGTGCTGCTCTGGATCGGCCCGTTCGCGCTGCTCGCATTGGGTATCGCGATCGTCGTGATGATCGCGCGGCGCAAGCGCATGCCCCAAGCCCTGCCCGAGGTGAGCGCGGCGCGCCGCGAGGAGATTGCCGCCCTGCTCGAGGAGCGCGCGGGCAAGGCCGCGCGGCGCTAGGCCTCGGCTGTCGCCGGCTGGCGCACGCGTCCCGGGGCGCCCTCGACGAAGCCCAGGTCGCGCGAGATGTCGCGCGCGGCGATGATGGCCATGTGCGCGAGGTCCTCGCGGCGCGAGCCCAGGATGTTCTTCTCCGCGCCCCACACGCCGATCGCGGCGACCACGTTGCCGCTGCGATCGCGCACCGGCGCGCCGATGCCCACGACGCCGGGACGATACTCGCCGCGGTTGATGGAGTAGCCGCGCTGGCGCGTTTCCTCGAGGTCGCGCTCGAGGTCCTTGCGGCGCGTGAGCGTGAGCGGCGTGAAGCGCTTCACGTGCGCCATCGACTGGTCGAGCGCCTCCACCGGCGCCCATGCGAGCAACGCCTTGCCCGTCGAGGTGACGGTCGCGGGCAGGCGCGAGCCGATCGACGTGATCGCCTTCAGGGGCTGCGGACTGTCGACCTTGTCGACGTACACGCAGAAGCCGGAGTCGAACACGGCGAGCTGCACGGATTCATGCGTATCGACCGCGAGACGGCGCAGCCGCGGCGCGGCCACCGTCACGAGGTCCGCATCGCGCACGAGCATGGAGCCCATCTCCCACAGCTTCATCGTGGGCGAATACATGCTCGTCGCGGCGTCCTTCTTCACGTAGCCCAGGATGGACAACGTGGAAAGCAGCCGGTAGACATTGGGCTTGGTGAGCTCGAGCTGCCTCGCGAGCTCGGTCAGCCGCCGCGGCTGCCCGGACTTCACGAGGGCCTCCAGCAGATTGAGCGCCTTCTGGACCGTTTGCTCCATAGCGGCCTCCCTGTGTTGCCCCTATGTGTCGGCCCCTATCGTACACCCCGCCCTAGAGGACAAGGGGACGATCGGAAAGCTCATTGGTGCCATTCACGAGGGGCGGGAAATGTGCCGCCAGCAGGTCGGAGACGCCGCGCACGCCGGCGATGGCCGCCTCCTCGTAGCGCCCCTGGCGCAGGAGTGGGTCCATCACCTGGAGGATGCGGCGCCAGTCGGCTTCCGCCACGAGGCGCTGGATGCCGCGGTCGGCCACGATCTCCACGCGGCGCTCCGCCAGCAGGACGTAGACCAGGACGCCGTTGTTGTGCTCGGTATTCCACACGCCGTGGAGGGCGAAGAGCTGGCGCGCCCGCTCGCGCGCCGAGACGTCGCGCCAGAGGGCGGCGGTATGCAGCTCCGCCTCGACGATGAAGCTCACCTGGCCGCCGTGCCGGCGCTCCTGCGCCGCGATCTCGCGCTGGATCGCGTGAAGCGTGGCGGGCGGGAACGCCCGGCGGGCGCGTGCCGGCGTCATGACCACATGGCGCCAGAAGCGGGCGAGCCGCATCACCAGCTCCCGGAGGCGCCGCCGCCATCGAAGCTGCCGCCGCCCCCGCTCATGCCGCCCCCGCCGCCGCCGAAGCCGCCGCCGAACCCACCGCCGCCGCCGAAGCCGCCGCCCCCCCACCCGCCTCCCACGGGAATCCAGCCGCCGCGTCGCGCGCCCAGCGCGCCCACGCCGGTGCCGCCCAGCAGCCCGTAGAAGAACGCGAGGAGCGCGGCGATGATGCCGCCGGCGAGCGTGCCGAAGATCACCCATGCCGCGACGCCGGTGATGCCCGAAGTGACGGCGGCACCGAAGAAGCGGCCGAAGAGACGGCGCAGCACCATCGCCACGACCGGCACGAGGAAGAACGCGACCCAGATGAAGTCGCCGTAGGATGCGAGGCCCCCGGCGTGGTGGGAAGCCGGCTTCGCCGCCGGAAGCGGCAGCTGCTCGCCCTCGATCGCCTTCTCGATCGCGTCGACGCCCGCGTCGATGCCGCCGGCGAAATCGCCGTCGCGGAATCGCGGCGCCACGATGTCGGAAACGATGCGCTTGGAAAGCGCGTCGGTGAGCGTGCCCTGCACGCCGCGGCCCGTGTGGATGCGCAGCTTCCGGTCCTGCTTCGCGACCACGAACAGCACGCCGTCGTCCACGCCCTTGCGCCCGAGCTGCCACGCGTCGGTGACCCGGCCGGCGAAGTCCTCGATCGGCTCCGTGCCGAGCGTCGGCACGAGCAGCACCACGACCTGCGACCCGCGCTCGCGTTCGAAGCCGGCGAGCTTCGCCTCGAGCGCACGCGCCTGCGCGGCATCGAGCGTGCCGGTCCGGTCGATCACGTGGCCGGTGAGCTTCGGCACGGGAGCCTCGCCCTGCGCCATCGCGCCCGGGCCCACGGCGCCAGACAGCGCGAGGAGGACCATGGCGGCCGCGGCCAGTACGCGCCCCACGCGATGCAGCATGCGCTACCTCGTGCCCGCGCCGCCCGGCGCGGGATTCGGCGACGGCGCCGCGGGCACCGCGGTCTTCGGGGCGAAGTCCACTTTGGGCGGGGTCGCGAGCGCCTTCTCGTTCTCGACCGTGAAAGTCGCCTTCGGCTTGTAGCCGAACATCATGGCGGTGAGGTTCTGCGGGAACTGCCGGATGTAGACGTTGTAGTCCTGCGTCGCCTTGATGAAGCGGTTGCGCGCGGTGGCGATGCGGTTCTCGGTCCCCTCGAGCTGCGCCTGCAGGTCGCGGAAATTCTGGTCGCTCTTGAGCTGCGGGTAATTCTCCGCCACGACGAGGAGCCGGCCCAGCGCGCTCGAGAGCTCGCCCTGCGCCTGCGCGAATTTCTGCATCGCCTGCGGATCGTTCAACGCTTCCGGCGTGAGATTGACCGATGTCGCCCGCGCGCGCGCCTGCGTGACGCCGATCAGCACGTCACGCTCCTGGGCGGCGTAGCCCTGCACCGTCGCGACAAGGTTCGGAATGAGGTCGGCGCGCCGCTGGTACTGGTTCAAGACCTCGGACCACGCGGCCTTCACCTGCTCGTCCTTCGACTGGATCTCGTTGTAGCCGCAGCCCGAGAGCAGCACCAGGGCGGCGGCGAGCGGGGCGATCCAACGCAGTGTGCGCATTTCGTTCTTCTCCTGGACGGCCGGATGGGGCCAGCGCGAAGGTTGGGGGCTCGGAGCCCCGATTTCAAGCGGCCTGGCGCAAGGTGCGCCGTGCGAAGAGCAGGTCTTCCCAGGCCTTCGCCTTGTCCGCGAGGGTGCGCAGCAGGTAGGCCGGGTGATACGTCACCACCACGGGCACATCGCCGTAGCGGTGCACCTGGCCCCGCAGGCTGGCGAGGCTCGCCTCGGTGTGAAGCAGCCGCGTCGCCGCGGTCTTGCCGAGCGCGACGATGAGCTTCGGCTGGATGAGCTCGATCTGCCGGTCCAGGAACGGCGCGCAGGCCTGCGCTTCCTCCGCCGTGGGCGTGCGGTTGCCGGGCGGGCGGCACTTCACCACGTTGGCGATGTACACCGCGTCGCCGCGCTCGAGCCCGATGGCCGCGAGCATGCCGTCCAGCAACCTGCCCGCCTGCCCGACGAAGGGCTCCCCCTGCTCGTCCTCGTCGGCGCCCGGGCCCTCGCCCACGAAAAGCCATTGCGCGCGCGGGTCTCCCACGCCGAGGACCGCCTGCTTGCGCTTCGCGCAGAGGCCGCACGCACGGCATTCGCGCACCGCGTCGCGCAGGCCTTCAAGGTCCAGGGACGCGATGTCGGGCGTGCCGGGTAGCGCGGCGCGCACCGCGGCTGGTTCGCTTACCGCGGATCCGCTCGCGGTCGAGCGGTAGAGCCGCACGACCCCGTCGAGCTCGAGCTCGCGCAGGATGCGCTCGTCCATCAAAGCGTGAGGCCGAGGAAGAGCGCGTCCTCGCGCCCCTGCAGGGCGGGATAGTAGTCGGGGCGGATGGCGATCTGCTGGAAGCCGGACTTGCGGTAGAGGTGCCGCGCCGCGAGGTTCGAGGGCCGCACTTCCAGGTAGATGATCTGGCAGCCGGCCTGACGCGCGATCTGCACCATGTGGTCGAGGAAGCCGCGCCCGACGCCCTGCCCCTGCCACTCGGGCGCGATGGCGATGTTGAGCAGGTGCGCCTCGTCGAGCGCGATCATGAGGACCGCGTAGCCGGCGAGCGTCTCGCTGTGCGTCACGACCCAGCAGTCGTACCCGGCGTTGAGCGAGTCGCGGAAGTTGCCGAGGCTCCACGGGAATGCATAGAGCTCCTTCTCGAGGTGGGCCACCTCGGCCAGGTCCGTCGCGCGCATGCGCCGGTAATGGATCTGCGGATGGGGAACCGCGCTCACCGTTTCGCCCTTCTTTCCTCGGTCGTCCGGGCCACCTTGTCCCGCAAGTATAGGGGCGCCGCCAGCTCCGCGGCGATGCCGCCGCCGCGCACGAAGCGCCGCGCCGCAAGCCGTGCGACAGCGCCGGCGCGCGGAAGATCGCCGTCGAGCCGCATCTCCACGCGCTCCCGGTACGCCTCGCGCAGCCAGGGCAGGCGCACGAAGCCGTTGCCCGTGGCGATCCAGCCGCGCGCGGGCAACGCGGGCGCCGAAGACGGCCCGACGAGCCGCGGCGTGATCACCTCGTCCCAGTCGTCGCCGTTGCGCGCATAAGCCGCGAGGTACGCCTCGTCCATGCGCGCGTCCAGGGCGGCGAGGACACGGGTCTCGTTCGATTGCTCGGCCAGCGCCGCGAGCGACGGAATGGGCACCACGGGGCGGCGGGCCGCGAAGGCGAGACCCTGGACGATGCCGCACGCGATCCGGATGCCGGTGAACGAACCGGGCCCCTGGCCAAAGGCGAAGGCGTCCATTCGCATCGCGTCGAGGCGGGCACGCTCGAAGACCTTGCGGATCATCGGCACCAGCAGCTCGGAGTGCCGGTTCTCCGCGAGGACCTCCTCCACGAAGAGCGCGCCGTCGCGCAGGAGCGCCACGGAGCACAGCTCGGTCGAAGTTTCCACCGCGAGGAGGTTCACGCGGCCATTATAACGCGGCGGGTGGACAGCGTCTCATTACCATGTTTTTAATCAATGTCTTACATCAACTTCTTAAACTGATTTCTCGAAAATGGGCAGTGCCGCCAGGTTGCCGTCGAAGACGCCGCGCGCGGGGATGTCCCAGCAATGCCGCAGGAGAGCGGCGTAGCAGGAGCGGAAATCCACCGCGAACGGCAGGTTGCCGTTGGCGTCGAGCCGGTCGAGCGCGGGCGGCTCGCCGTGGAGGCCGCCCTTCACCGCGCCGCCCAGGACAAACTGCGCGGATGCGGTGCCGTGGTCGGTGCCGGCGCTCAGGTTCTCGCGCGGACGCCGCCCGAACTCCGAGTAAGTCGCGATGACCGTGGAGTCCCAGCGCCCGATCTCCTTCAGGGCGCCGCGCAGGGCCGCGAGCCCCTCGCCCAGCTGGCGCAGCAGGTTGGCATGCTGCCCGAGCTGGTTCGCGTGCGTATCGAAGCTGCCGAGCGAGAGGTGCACGACCGCCACGCCCGACGGGTTGGCGGCGAGCTGCGCCGCGGTGTTGACGGCGCTGCCGAAGGGCCCGGGCGGAAACGGCTGTGCGAAGGTGCGCGATGGCACGATGCGGCGCGCGGAGGCCACGACGTCGCGCTCGACCTTGAGGATGTGCGCGAGGGCGGCGTTGCGCGTGGCGTCCTCCTCGTCGCGCGCGAGGCGCGCACTGCGCAGGAACTGCTCCGGTGTCGCGAGCGAGAGCGCGCGCAGCCCGGGCCCTGCAAGCGGTCCCATGCCCGCATTGCCGATGACGACGCCATCGGCCGCGAGCGATGCGGGACGTGGCGCGCGTGCGAAGGCACGGGCGATCCAGCCCGAGTCGAGGTATTCGTCGCTCCTCGAGGCCGTGTCCCAGATCTCGATGGAGCGGAAGTGGGAGAGATTCGGTTGCGGGTAGCCCACGCCCTGCACGATGGCGAGCTCGTGCGCGTCCCACGCGTCCTTGAGCGCGACGAGCGACGGATGCAGGCCCGTGCGCTCGGTGAGCTGCACCACCTGGTCGCGCCCGATCGCGACGCGGGGCCGCAACGCGGCATACGCGGGATCCGCGTAGGGGATCACGGTGTTGAGGCCGTCGTTGCCGCCCTTCAGCTCGACCAGGATGAGCAGGCCGCGTGAGCCTGCTTGCGGCGCGGCACGCGCGAGCGCGGGCCACGACAGCGCGACGGGGGCCAGGGTCGCGAGGCGCAGGAAGGCGCGGCGATTGGCGCTCATCTCAGCTGGTAGGCCGGGTCGGCCACGAGGCGCTCGAGCCGCGCGATGCCGCTCGCCCCGGCGGGGTTCGAGACGGAAGCGATGGGCAGCACGAGCGTGTCGAGCCGCGCCGCGGCATCGCTCGCGAGAGGTCCCGTCCATGACGCGGCATTGAAGGCGTACGAACCGAGCCCCCGCTCGAGCATGGCGCGCACGTTCACCGCGCCGGCGCCCACCGGCGCGTCGGGCGCCACGGCCGTGTTCATCATCGACTCCTGCGCGCCGCGGAAGACCCGCTCGACGAATTGCCGGCGGCCGAGCAGCGTGGCCGAATCGATCCATGCGTCTCCACCGGCCCAGCCCTTCACGTTCGGCGGCGCGAACAGGTTCTGCCCGAAGAGCGCCAGCGCGACCGCGGCGGGCCGCAGGTCGGCGGGATGGATCGAGAAGCCGTGCAGGGTGCCGACCACGAGATCGACGGGTGATTTCACCAATGCGCCGCGATTGGCGGGCGCCCAGAACGCGCTCGAGAGCAGCACCTCGCGCATGAGCGGCTTGATCTCGTAATGCATCTCGCGGAAGGTGCGCGCCCAGCGCGCCACTTCCGCCGCGTCGGGCGTGGGCGAGACGAACTCGAGCCAGAGCTTGCGCGCGATGTGCTCCGACGTCTCGGCACGCGCGAGCAGCAGGTCGAGCACGGCGTCGCCATCGAGCGGACCGGTCGTGCCGAGCACCGTCTTGTCGCCGTCGTCGTGCCAGCGCGGGCGATAGACGAAGCGGGCCGTCGCGGGCTCGAGGCTCCAGCCGGTGAAGGCGCGCGCCGCCTCCTTCACGTCGCGCTCGCCGTAATGGCCCTCGCCCAGCGTGAAGAGCTCCATCACCTCGCGCGCGAAGTTCTCGTTGGGTGCCTCGCGGCGGCTGCGCGCGTTGTCGAGCCAGACCAGCATCGCGGGATCGCGCGCGACGGCGTGCAGCATCGTGCCGAAGTTGCCCAGCGCCTCGCGCCGCAGGAGCGCGTTCTGGGCGTACATGAGCTGCGCGTAGCGCACCTTGCGCTGGCTGGTGGCGAAATGGTTGTGCCAGAAGAGCGTCATGCGCTCCGTGAGCGGCGAGGGCGTGGCGAGCATCTCACCGATCCACCACGCGCGCAGCTCGAGGCCCTGCTGCACGAGCGTGCCGCGGAACGCCTTGCGTTGCTCCGCATCCATCTCGCGGACCTCGCGGTACGGCACGATGGGCTCGTGCACGAAGGCCGGCGCCGGCGTCGCCGCCTCGCGCCGCGCACCGTCGAGCAGGCGCTTCACGGCTTCCTCCCGCGTGAGCGCGGCGTATTCGCGCACATCCGCATCCGTCGCGCCGAAGCCGGTGCGATTGAGGAGGTGGCGCGCATCCGCGTAGCCGAGCGGCGCCGCGCGCGCGGCGACGGCGGCGAGGGCCAGCAGCACCGGCAGGAAGAAACGCAGGGGCGACATGGTTGCCACTTGTATCACGGCGGCCCGGTGCCCGCGAGGCCCCGGGCCGCCGCGCGCTTACTGCTGCGCTTGCTTGCCGTGGTGATGATGGCCGGCATGGAAGGCGTTGAACTCGTCCCGCGAGATCACGCCGTCGTGATTCGCGTCCATGCGGTCGAACATCGCGGCGCGCATCTTCTGGTGCGCCGCTTTCAGCTCCTCGGGCGAGATCTGGCCATTCCGGTCGGTATCGATCTGGTCGAAGTGCTTCGCGAGGCGCGGCAGCGCCTTCGCTTCGTCGCGGCTGATGAGGCCGTCGCCGTTCGTGTCGGCGGCGCGCAGTCGGGCCATCGGGCCCTGGCCTTCGGGTGCGGCGGAAACCAGGGTGGCGGCCGAGGCGAGGCCGAGCGCGGCGATGAGTGCGAGGGTCTTCATGACTTTTCCTTTCTGTCCAAGTCTTCGAGCCGGGCCGGATGGCCCGAGCGTAACCGGATCAACGCGGCCGCTGCCGTGGCGGAGGACGCATAGAGGTAACGATTTGTAAGGTGCGGCGGCCCGGAGCCCCCGCGCTGCTACCATTTTTCCATGCAAGCCCCGCCGCGCCAGAAGATCCTCGTGGTCGATGACGACCTGCGCCTGCGCGACCTCCTCAAGCGCTATCTCTCCGAGCAGGGCTTCGCGGTGGAGACGGTGCCCGACGTGCAGGCGATGGACCGGGCGCTCGCGCGCGTGCGCTACGATCTCGTCGTGCTCGACCTCATGCTGCCCGGCGAGGATGGCCTCGCGGCGTGCCGGCGCCTGCGCGAAGGCGGCAACCCGATGCCGATCATCATGCTCACCGCGAAAGGCGACGACGTCGATCGCATCATCGGCCTGGAGACCGGCGCCGACGACTACCTCGCCAAGCCGTTCAACCCGCGCGAGCTGGTCGCGCGCATCCACGCGGTGCTGCGGCGGCAGGCGCCGCAGGAGCGTCCCGGCGCGCCGTCGGCCGAGCCGCGCACGATCGAGTTCGGTCCGTTCGCGCTGCACCTCGCCACGCGGGCCCTCACGCGCGAAGGCCATTCCGTGCCGCTCACGACCGGCGAATTCGCGCTGCTGAAGGCGCTGGCGCAGCATCCCCGCGAGCCGATGTCGCGCGACAAGCTGATGGAGCTCGCGCGCGGGCGCGAGCTCGAGAGCTTCGACCGCTCGATCGACGTGCAGGTCTCGCGCCTGAGGAAGCTCCTGGGCGAGGACCCGCAACAGCCGCGCTTCATCCAGACGGTCTGGGGCTTCGGCTACGTGTTCATCCCCGACGGGGTCCCGGCGAAATGAGGCTGCTCCCGGCCTCGCTCATGTGGCGCACGCTCGCGGTGCTGCTCGCCGCCCTCGTGCTGTCCCAGGCGTTCGCCCTGTGGCTCATGCACGAATACGTGACGCAGCCGCGGGTCGAGCAGAACATCCGGCTCTTCGTGAGCCACCTGAAGACGATCAGCGCGGCGCTCGACACGATGACTCCGGCGCAACAGGTCACTTTCGCCGCGCGTGTCGCCGAGCAGGAGGGCATCCGCGTGGCGCCCGTCGTCGGCAACGAGCGCATGCAGCTCGCCCGCCCCTCGCCGGGCCTGCAGCTCTTCCGCGAGCGCATGCGCGCCACGTTCGGGCCCGACGCCGAGGTCTACGTCGTCGCCCGCGAGGAGCGCCACGGCGAGCCGCCGCGGATGCTGTGGGTGAAGCTGCCCGCGCCCACGGGAAGCCACTGGATCGCCTTCCCGCGCACGCGCGCCGAGCGCGATCCGTCGACGGCCTTCGTGCTCTGGGGCGCGGTGGGCCTCGCCATCGCCATCGCCGCGACGCTCATCATCGCGTGGCACCTGAACCGGCCGCTGCGCGCGCTCGCCGGCGCCGCCGAGCGCATCGGCCGCGGCGACGTCCCGCGCCCGGTCGACGTGAGCGGCCCGCTCGAGGTGCGCGCGCTCGGGCGCGCGTTCAACGAGATGGGCGAGCGCCTGCAGGAGAACGAGCGCGAGCGCGCGACCTTCCTCGCGGGCATCTCGCACGACCTGCGCACGCCGCTCGCGCGCCTGCGGCTCGAGGTCGAGATGCTCGACGGCAAGGTCGAGGCCGAGAGCCAGCGCGGGATGGTGAGCGACCTGGACGACATGAACGCCATCATCGACCAGTTCATCGACTTCACGCGCAGCGAGGCGGCGGAGCCCCTGTCGGCCGTGGACCTGAACGAGGTCGCGCGCGCCTCGGCCGAGGGCGCCACGCGCGCCGGCGCGCGCGTGGATCTCAAGCTCGCGGCGCTGCCGCCCCTGGAGTTGCGGGCCGTCGCCGTGCGTCGTCTCGTGGACAACCTCCTCGTGAACGCGCAGCGCCACGCGGGCGGCCCCATCGAGGTCGCGACCCAGGTGCGCGACGGCCACGCCGTGCTCTCCGTGCGCGACCGCGGCCCCGGCATCCCGCCGCCGCTCGTGGAGCACCTGAAGCAGCCGTTCACCCGGCGCGATGACGCCCGCAGCGGCGCGTCGGGCGCGGGGCTCGGCCTCGCCATCGCGGACCGCGTGGCGAGCCTCCATGGCGGGCGCCTGGAGCTCCTGCCGCGCGAGGGCGGGGGACTGGAGGCGAGCCTTGTGCTGCCGCTCCAACGAGCGGCATGATGCCAATGGATCACGCACGCAAGAAGGGAAAAAATCCCGCTCCCCGTTGTCAACCATCAACGGGCCTCGCGCGTTCGCTGGTAACACTTGGGGGCGGAACCGAAGGAAGGAGAAACACCATGAAGATCTCGAAGGCGATGCTGGTTGCGGCGCTCGCCGCGGTGGCGTTGGCCGCCACCTCTGCGCAGGCGCAGCACGGCGGTGGGCACGGCGGCGGCGGGCATTCCGGTGGCGGTCATGCCGGCGGCTGGAGCGGCCACAGCAGCGGCGGCCATTACGGCGGCGGCGGTCACTACGGCGGCCATTACTACGGTGGCCACTACGGCGGCTGGGGGTGGGGCGGCGTGGGCTTCTATTTCGGCCTGCCGCTCTTCTGGGGCTGGCCATACTGGGGCGGCTATTACGGTTATCCGTATTACGGCTACGGCTACGGGTACCCGTACAACTATCCCTATTACGGGCCGAACTCCTACGCGCCGGGCTACTACGGCGGCGGCGGTTACCCGCAGGGGACGATGGAGCCGCCGGCCGATACGACTACGGTCCAGGGTGGTCCCGGCGCCCCGACGCAGGAGCCGGCGTACCGCAACTACTGCGAGTCGGCCAAGGCGTACTACCCGAAGGTCACCTCGTGCCCCGAGGGTTGGCGCTTCGAGCCGGCAGCGTCGCCGTATCCGCAGGAACAGGTGCAGTAAAGAAGGCCTCCACCTCGGCCAGCGAGCGCGTGCGCCGGAAGGGCGGCAGCGCTCGCCAGATCCTCCGGCCGTAGGGCTTCTCCACGAGCCGCGGGTCGCAGATCATGAGCGCCCCGCGGTCCGTCTCATCGCGGATGAGGCGCCCTGCTCCCTGCTTGAGCGTGATCACCGCCCGCGGCAGCTGGTAATCCATGAAGGCGTTGCCGCCGGCGCGGTTGATGCGCTCGATGCAGGCCGCGAGCACCGGCTCGTCGGGCGGGTTGAAGGGCAGCCGGTCGATCACGACCACCGACAGCTGCTCGCCCTTCACGTCCACGCCCTCCCAGAACGATTGCGACCCGAGCAGCACCGCATGGGGCGAGCGGCGGAAGCGGTCCAGCAGCTCGTTCTTCGAACCCGATCCCTGCAGCAGCAATGGCCAGTCGAGCCCCGCCTCGCGCAGGCGCGCGCCGACGCGCTCGTGCGCGCGCTGCATCGCTCGCAGGCTCGTGAAGAGCAGGAACGCATGCCCCCCGCTCGCGCGCACCACCGGCCACGCCGCGTCGACCACGGCGTCGACGTAGCGCTCGGAATTCGGATCGGGTAGGCCCTCGGGCACGTAGAGCAGCGCCTGGCGCTCGAAATCGTACGGGCTGGGCCAGCTCGCGGTCGTGGCGCCCTCCAGGCCCATCTCGCGCTGGTAATGGCTGAAGTCGCCGTTCACCGAGAGCGTGGCCGAGGTGAAGATCCACGCCTTGTCGCCGGTGCCGACCTGTCCCGCGAAGATCTTTCCCACGTCGAGCGGCGT
The DNA here is from genome assembly GCA_035656735.1 of Usitatibacter sp. Taxonomy (GTDB): domain Bacteria; phylum Pseudomonadota; class Gammaproteobacteria; order Burkholderiales; family Usitatibacteraceae; genus Usitatibacter. Next base: position 23,138 of record DASRRY010000035.1, read on the forward strand.
CATGTAGAGCGAGGCGGTCTGGGCGTAGGACTCGATCCAGCGCACGACCTCGCCCTCCACGGCCTCGCCGTAAGCGTCCTCGCGCGGCCGCGCGTCGGCCTCCTGCCATTGGTCGATGAGGGCGACCGCCGCGTCGGCGCGCTCGCGGCAATGGCGGATCTCTTCGGCCCGCTCTTCCTGCAGCGCGAGCTTTTCGGCGAGCGCGCGCAGCTCGGCACGCAGCGCGCCCAACGCGCCGTCGAACCCCTTGCGGTCCTTCACTTGCGCGAGCGCCACGCGGCCGGCCACGGTTCCCAGCGCCAGCCGCAACTCGCGCGCGGCATGCTCGACCTCCAGGGCGGCATCGCCCAGCGCCGTGCTCTCGCGCGCGTGCTGCGCTTCGGCCGCGCGCACGTCGCGGCAGAGCTCGAGGAGCTGGCCGGTGGCAATGGCCTGGCCGAAGAAGAGCCGGGCGAGGTCCGGCAGGTGATGGGCCTCGTCGAAGATCACCGTGTTGGCCGCCGGGAGCAGGTCGGCAGCGCCCTCGTCGCGCAGCGCGATGTCCGCGAAGAAGAGGTGGTGGTTCACCACGATCACGTCGGCATCCGACGCGCGCTTCCTCGCGCGCATGACGAAGCAGTCCTGGTAGTGGCGGCACGAGGAGCCGAGGCAGTTCTCGCGGGTCGACGTGGCCTGCATCCACGCGCCGGAATTCTCCGGCACGTCGGCGCATTCGGCGCGGTCGCCGGTCATGGTGCGCGTGGCGAAGCTCGCGATGCGCCGCAGGTGATCGACCTCGTCGCGCACGGCGAACGTGCCCTGCGATTGCGCCGACTCGAGGTGATGCAGGCACACGTAGTTCGCGCGTCCCTTGAGGAGCGCCACGTCCACGGAGACGCCCAGGGCCGCGCGAACGCGCGGAAGGTCGCGGTGGAAGAGCTGGTCCTGCAGCGTCTTGGTCCCGGTGGAGACGATGACGCGCCCGCCCGAGAGCAGCGCCGGCACGAGGTAGGCGAACGTCTTGCCGGTACCCGTTCCCGCCTCCGCGATGAGCGAGCCCTTCGACTCGATCGCCGCCTGCACCGCGCGGGCGAATTCCACCTGTTGCGGCCGCGCGCGGAATGCCTCCTCGGCGCGCGCGAGCGGCCCGCCGGGGGCGAAATAAGGCTCGAGGTCGAGGCTCACGCGCGGCCGAACACGATGCGTTCCTCGCGCAGCAGGCGCACGACGCCCGCGACCGACAAGGCGGCGATGCCGAGCGCGATCGCCGAGGGCAGCAGCCAGTCCGCCGGTCCGAGCGCGTCGCCGCGCACGATGCGCGAGAGCACGACCTGCTGGCCCAGGACCGGCACCGCGAGCTGCCACGCGGCGTCCTTGAGGCCGGAGAAGATCACGACGATGGGCACGAACGACACGGCGGTCGCCAGGTAGCTCACGTAGGTCTGCGCCTCGCGGTAGGAGCGGCCGTAGGTGCAGATCAGCATCTGCAGCGCCGAGGTCATGGCGGCGAACGGGATCACGAGGATCACGAACTGCAGCCACTCCGGCAGGCCGAACGCCATCATCGCCGAGAGCTTCTTCTGCGCGTAGAACGTGGATGCGAGCGCAAAGCCGGCCAGCGTCAGCATCGCGACGGCGCAGGCAAGCGCCCAGGCAGCGAGCCATTTGCCGGCGACGATGTGGCGCGTCGGCACCGGGTTGGCGAGCAGCGGCTCGAGGGAGCCGCGCTCGCGCTCGCCGGCGGTGGAGTCGATCGCCACCGCCATGCCGCCCAGGAGCGGCGAGAGCAGCGCGAACATCGGGATCACGAAGAGGAGGAACGCGCCCTTCTGCCGCGGGGTCGCGGTGTTGACGTGGTCCACCTTCACGGGATCGGCGAGGTCCGGGCTCACGCCGCGCGCCACGAGGCGCAGCATGCCGGTCTCGCGGTTGAATCCGCGCAGGAGCCGCTCGGCCTGGCGAATGGCGGGTCCCGCCTCGGTGCGCGAATCGTCGTACACGATCTCCACGTGCGGATCCTCGCCCGCGACGAAGCGCGCATCGAAATCGTCGGGGATCACGATCACCGCGTCGAGGCGCCCTTCGCGGACCCGCTTCTCGTAGTCCGGCGGCGCGGTCTCGATCTCGACGTCGTTGCGCTGCAGGAAGTTCGCGAGCGCCGGCGCGTTGCGGATGCCCACCACGCGCACCTTGGCGGTCGCCGCCTTCTCCTCGAGGCCGGACACGAACTGGGCGAGCAGGATCAGCGTGAGGGGTCCGGAGAGCACCGAGGCCACGAGCACCATGAGCGCGGTGCGCCGGTCGCGCAGCGCATCGCGCAATTCCTTGCGCAGGACCGTCAGGAACGCCGGCCTCAAGGCGTGACCTCCTCGCCGGCGAGATGGACGAACGCGTCCTCGAGGTCGCCGCGCCCGCTCTGGTCGAGGAGCTCGCCCGCCGTGCCGTGCGCCACGACGCGCCCGCGCGCGACGATCACGATCTCGTCGCAGAGGTGCGAGACCTCCTGCATCACGTGGCTCGAGAAGAGAACGCACTTGCCCCCCTCGCGCAGCCGCCGCAGCACCTCGCGCAGGCTGCGCGTGGTCATGACGTCGAGACCGTTGGTCGGCTCGTCGAGCAGCACGTTGGGCGGGTCGTGCACGAGGGCGCGCGCGATGGCGACCTTCATGCGCTCCCCCTGGGAGAAGCCGTCCACGCGCCGGTCCAGGAGCGCCTTCATGTCGAGCAGCTCCGCCAGTCGCGCGATGCTCGCGTCGATGGCCGCGCGCGGCATGGCGCGCAAGGCGCCGTAATAGGCCACGTTTTCACGCGCCGTGAGCCGTGCGTAGAGCCCGCGGGCATCCGACAGCACGCCCAGCCGCGCACGCACCGCGAGCGGCTCGCGCGTCACGTCGAGGCCGTCGACGCAGGCGGTGCCGCGCGAAGGCTGCACGAGCGTGGAGATCATGCGCAGCGTCGTGGTCTTGCCCGCGCCGTTGGGCCCGAGGAGCCCCGTGATCCGGCCGTCGGGCGCGGTGAACGAGACGTCGGCCACGGCCGCGATCGCGTTGAACGACTTGGCGAGCGTGCGCGCCTCGATCATCGCGGCGACGCCTCGCGCACGCCGGGCGCGGGCAGCGGTCCCAGCGGCAGCAGGAAGAGCGGCCGCGGGATGCGCTCGAGGCACTTGCCGTCGAGGCCGTCGGCATTCCCCTTGCGGACGAAGGCGTCGATGAGCCGCGGCGCGCACCCATGCATGCTCACGCCGTGGCCGAGGTGGGGTGCCACGAAATGGCGCGCATGCGGCAAGGTTCGCGCGACCTCGTCGCCGTGCCGCGGCGGTGTGGCCGGATCGATGCCGCCCGAGAGGATGAGCACCGGAACGTCGGAATGGACCGGCTCGTAGAACTCGGCGGGCACGTGCCCGCGCGGCCACTTCGAGCACGCGCGCAGGAAATCGTCGATGAGCGCCCGGCCGAAGAAGGCATGGCCGGCCTGCGCCAGGTCCTGCGGCGTCACGCGCGGGATGTCCTCGGTGCAGATGACCGAAAGGTGCATGCCGAGGGAGAGGTTCTCGGAGACGTCGTCGGTGAACTCGAGGTTCTGTGCCAGCAGCGGGTTGAAATCGCCGCGGGAAGCGGCCGCGACTCCATAGGGCAGCAGGCTCGCGAGCTCCGCCACGTAGAGCGGACGGAAGAGCCCGGAGAGGAACACGTTCTCGGTCACGCGGATGGTGTCGCGCTCGCCCGTGCGCGGATCCTGGATCGCGGCGCGCAGCGGCCGGCGCGCGAGCTGGCCGCGCAGCTGCGTGATGGTCTGGCGCAGGCCCGGATAGCTGCGATGGCACAGCACCTCGGCGTCGCAATCGCGCACCAGCCGCTCGAGCGCCGCCTCGCCGTCGGCCACGAAGGAAAGCGGCAGCTTCATGGTGGACGGCGCCACGCCGTCGAGCACCACCGAGCGCACGCGGGATCCGTGCCGGCGCAGGTATTCGAGCGCCACGCGCGTGCCGTAGGAGCCGCCCCAGAGATTGAGCTTGCCGTAGCCGAGAGCCGCGCGGACGTCCTCCATGTCCTCGACCGCCTCGGGTGTCGCGTACTGCGCCGGATCCGCGTCCAGGCCGCGCAGGCAGTTGTCCACCAGGTGCTCGGGCAGCGCATCCTCGAAGAGCGACTGCAGCGGCTGCTCCTCGTCGTCGTCGCAATCGAGCGGGTTCGATTGTCCCGTGCCGCGCTGGTCCACCAGCAGGATGTCGCGCGTGTCGTTGAGCTTCGCGAAGATGGGCATCACCTGCGCGGCCAGTCCCACCGCGCTCTGGCCCGGGCCGCCGGCGAAGAGCACGACCGGGTCCGGCTCGCGCGCGCGCAGCCGTGCCGGAATCACCGCCACGTTGAGGGAGATGCGCCGGCCCTGCTTCGTCTCGCGGTTCTCCCACACCTCGAGGCTGCCGCACTGGGCGTCGGTCTCCAGGCCCGGCAGGCGGCACGGGGCCAGGACCAGCGCGGGACGCTGGGGCGGATTTCCGGGAGAGCATGCGGCGGCCGCGAGGGCCACGGCGAGCACGGAGAAGAGGCGGCTCATCGAGAAGGTGGGCGTTGCCCGGCCGAGTATAGCGTTTCGGGGCTAACATTCGCGCGTGAAAACACCCGCGTTTCCCAGGCGCGACCCGGGCGAGCCCGCATTCTGGGACCTGCGCTACGAAGCCGGCTTCGCGCCCTGGGATGCGGGGCGGGTGCCCGCGCGCCTGCGCCGCTTCATCTCCGAGGTCCCGCCCGCCCGCGCGCTCGTGCCCGGCTGCGGCAGCGCCTACGAGGTGCGCGCGCTCGCCGAGGCCGGTTGGCAGGTGCTCGGCATCGACTTCAGCGCCGAGGCGCTCGCCGCCGCACGCACGGTGATGGGCCCCTTCCAGGACCGCTTGCGGCAGGCGGACTTTTTCGGCGTGCTGCCCGAGGCGCCGTTCGACGTGGTGTACGAGCGCGCGTTCCTCTGCGCGCTGCCGCGGCGGCTGTGGACAGCGTGGGCCGCGCGCATGGCGCAGATCGTGGCGCCCGGTGGCTTGCTCGCGGGCTATTTCTTCATCGCCGACAGCGAGCGCGGGCCGCCGTTTCCGCTGCGCGACGCGCATGAGCTGGATGGATTGCTGCAGCGGGACTTCGAGCGCATCGGGGACGAAGCCGTGGCCGATTCCATCGCCGTCTTCGCCGGCCACGAGCGCTGGCAGGCGTGGCGCCGGCACCCGGCGTAGCGAGCTTCAGCCGGGACCGAAGAGCAGCGACTGCGGATAGGCGTTGCCGTGCTGCTCGTCCACGAACACGGCGCTGCGCGTCGCGGCCAGCGCCATCTGCGCGGCATGCTTCGCGGCGGCCACGACCTCGTGGCGCGAGCCGAAGACGCCGGGCAGCACGGGCAGGATGCCGATGGCGAGCTTGGGCAACGGGCGCACGCTCTCGCGGCCGTCGCGGAAGCGCACCACGAAGTAGCCGCGCTCGAGCACGTCCTGCGGCACGTATGCCGGCAGCAGCTGCGGGAAGCGCTCGATGAGCCGTTGCGAGCGCGCGGGCCAATCGTCGCTTTGCGCCAGGACCACGAAGCGGCTGCCCGAGACGTGGCCCGCGAAATCGAGCCCCGGCTCGCACGCGTCCTCCAGGAGCTCCGCGGTGGCGCGGATGAGCGCATCGCCGCGCTCGAATCCGGCGGTGTCGTTGAGGCCGCGCATCGCGTCGATCTCGACGAACCATGCCGTGAACGGCACCTGGCGCTGGAGCAGGCGCTCGAGGTGCTCGTTGATCGGCACCTGGCCGGGCAGCAGCGTGAGCGGATTGGTATAGCGCGCGGCGAGCACGCGCGAGCTTTGCAGCGAGCGCAGCACGTCGCGCGTGCCGCCCATGCCGAGGTAGCGGCCGCGCGCGAGGATCACGAAGCCGTCGGACATGCGCCGCGCGTCGGACTCGACGAGCAGCGCGGTGAGCGCGGAGAGGTCGAGGTCCGATTCCGCGCGAATCGGGGCACGGTCGGCGAAATCGATGCAGGCGCGCGCCCGCATGGCGCTCGCCTGGGGGCTCGCCATCACCATGTCGAGCCAGCTGCGGGAGATCACGCCTTCGAGCGCGCCCTGGGCCGAGAGCACCGGGATCGCCGTAAGCGACGCCTGCGCGGTGAAGCGGTCGAGCACGGCGCCCAGCGGCGTCTCGGGCGCCGCGGCGTCGACCGCGCGCACGAAGTCGTGGGCGACCGGCTCGGTCCCCGCGCGCAGGCGCGGCGTGGGAACCACCGGGATGCGCACGTCGGCGTTGGCGCTCAGGGCCTCGGGGGTGAGTGCCGCCGTCGGCTCCTCCGCCGGCCGCCCGATGAACCAGCCCTGGCCGCACGCGATGCCGATGTCCTTGACCACGCGGAAATCGGCCGCGTTCTCGATCCCCTCCGCGATCACGAGCGAGCCGCTGCTCTCGGCGATATGCTGGATCGCGCGCAGGAACTGCATCTTCACCGGGTCGTTGGCGATGCCCGTCACGAAATGCTTGTCCGCCTTCACGTACTCGGGCTTCAACTCCGACCAGAGCCTCAGGCTCGCGAAGCCCTCGCCGAGGTCGTCGATCGCGACGCGGAAGCCCATCGAGCGGTAGAGCATGAGCGACTCGTGCACGAGGCGGAAGTCGAGCGCGGGATAGTCTTCCGTGAGCTCGATCACCACGCGCTCGGGCGACAGGCCCATCTGCTCCATGAAGCGCTCGACGCTCTCGCGATTGAAGCCGCGCTGCATGATGATGAGCGGCGAGACATTGAGGAAGAGCGTGCCCTCGAACTGCCGCCCGGAGAACGCGCGCACCGTCTCCTGGATGCAGAGCAGGTTCAGCTCGGCGGCACGTCCCTCGTGCGCGGCCGCGGCGAAGAGCTCCGACGGCGTGTGCACGAGGGAGCCTTCCGGTCCGCGCACCAGCGCCTCGTGGCCGATGATGTGGCCTTCCTGGAAGCGGAAGATCGGCTGGAACACGGGCGTGATGCGCCGTTCCGCCATCACGCGCGCGAGTTGCTCCGCGGCGTCGTCACGCGGCGACGCGGCAGGCTCGTTCACGCGGAGGGCGCTCGTCATGGGGTTGCGGATGCGGTCGCCCTCGCGGCGGCCGGCACGCGCCTCGGGTCGCTCCCTACGCCACGCCGTGCCCGCGGAACCAGGCGAGCGCCCGGCGCCAGCCATCCTGCGCGGGCCCCTCGCGATGGGACGGCCGGTAGTCGGCGAAGAAGGCGTGCGGCGCATCGGGATAGATGTGGATCTCGGCTTGCTTTCCCGCGCCGCGCAGCGCCGTGCGCATGCGCTCGACGCCCTCGGCCGGGATGCCCGCGTCGGCGCCGCCGTAGAGCCCCAGCACCGGCGCGTGGATGTCCTTCACCACATCCATGGGATTGCGCGGTTGCAGATCGGTTCCGGCCCCTTCCACGCGCCCGTACCAGGCGACCGCCGCCTTGAGGCGCGGGTTGTGCGCGGCATAGAGCCAGGTGACGCGCCCGCCCCAGCAGAATCCCGTGATGCCGAGCCGGTCCAGGTCGCCGCCCTGCTGCGCCGCCCAGCGCGCCGCGGCGTCCAGGTCCGACATCACCTGCGCGTCGGGCACCTGCGCCACGATTGCGCGGATCGCGTCGATGCTCCCGAGCTTCGACACGTCGCCCTGCCGCGCATAGAGCTCCGGGGCGACCGCGAGATAGCCTTCCTTCGCGAAGCGGCGCGCGACGTCCCTGATGTGCTCGTGCACGCCGAAGATTTCCTGCACGACGAGGATCACCGGCAGGTCGCGCCCGTTGGCCGGCATCGCGTAGTAGCCGGGAATCTCCCGGTCGTTCGCGGCGATCTTCACGTCGCCCGCGGCGAGGCCTTGCGTGTCGGTCTCAACCTGGGTCTGCGCCGCGACGGGCTGCACGGCGGCGGCGAATCCGGTGGCTGCATGGCTCATGACGGCGTCTTCTCTCGCTCCCCGGGCGGATGATCGCCGCGGAAGGCCATTATAGGTCCGCGAAAATCGCCGATAAAAAAAGGCGTCCCGCGGGACGCCTCTTTGCGGGCGGGCGCGGTCACTCGCCGTAGAGCTTCTGCTTCATCTCGCGGCGCTCCTGCGCCTCGATCGTGAGCGTCGCGGTCGGCCGCGCGAGCAGGCGCTGGATGCCGATGGGCTCGCCCGTCTCCTCGCAATAGCCGTAGCTGCCGTCCTCGATGCGGCCGAGCGCCTGGTCGATCTTCTTCAGCAGCTTGCGCTCGCGGTCGCGCGTGCGAAGCTCCAGCGCATGCTCTTCCTCGAGGGTCGCGCGGTCGGCCGGATCGGGCGCGAACGACAGCTCGCGGAGGTGCTCGGTCGTCTGGCCCGCGTTCTCCCGGAGCTGCCGCTGGAGCTCCAGCAGGCGGTCGCGGAAGAACTTGAGCTGGGCCGCGTTCATGTACTCCGACTTGGGCATCTTGACGATGTCCGCCTCGGTGAGAGTCTTGGATTTGCTGGCTGCCATTGATCCTCTGCTCTGGACTTTCCGGCGCCTGGGGTACCCGACGGGACCCCTCGCCAAAAGCCTGTCAGTTTAGCCCACTGCGGACCGGGGATACAAACGATGGACACTACCCCGTTCGAAGCATTCGGTGGGAGGGTTCTGATTCCCTTGTAGTCCTTTGATTTAGTGCCGCTTTCTCAATTCCTACACGCGGGCGGGAGGAACCCCGTGAAGCCTCGCGCGAACGGCCCATGCGTAGGTGGCCCACCCTGCCGCCGCGACCGCCAGGAGCGCGGCGAGCGCGGCCGGCCGGGCGAGCCCCAGGGCCAGCAATGCGGGCCACGCCGCGGGCGCCACGGCCTTGGCGAACATGCCCGCGCGGGCGATGTATCCGAGCAGGCCGCCCAGCCCTTGCCGGCCGTAGAGCTCCGCCGGCACCGTTCCCTTGGCGATGGTGAGGAGGCCGTTGCCGCAACCATAGGCGGCCACGAAGAGCAGCGCCGCCGCCCCGGGGCCGCGCACCGCCATGAGCGCGGCGACGGCAAGCGCCATGAGCGCGAAGGCCACCGCTCCCACGTGGGCGGGACGCACGCGGCGCGCGACCATCAGCTCGACCACGCGCCCGGCGACCTGCATCGGCCCCACCAGCATGGACATGGCGACTGCCTGCGATCGTGGAACGCCGGCGGCGGTGAGCAGGTTGATGAGGTGCACGGCGACGATGCCGAAGACGAAGGTCGCGATGCCGAAAGCCGCGGCGAGGCCGCGCAACGGCGGGTCTGGCGCTGGCGCGGGGGCGACAGGCCCGCGCGCCGCGACAGGCGCGGCCGCACCCCGGGAGCGCGGGATCATGAAGGCATGGATCGGAAGGCACACGAGGAGGTGCATGAGCGCGTAAAGCGCGAACGTGCCGCGCCAGCCGATGGCTTCGAAAAGCACTTGCGAGAGCGGCCAGAACACGGTGCTCGCGAATCCGCCGAACAGCGTGAGGATCGTGACGGCGCGGCGATAACCCTCGCCCACGTGGTACGACAGCGCGGCGAAGGCCGGATCGTAGAGGACGCCTGCCATGGCGGCGCCGGCGAGCAGCCAGCCCGCGACCATCAGGGCCGGTGACGTGGCCCATGCCAGCACGGCCATCGCCAGCGTGCCGACGATGGAGCCCGCGCACAGCACCGCGCGGCCACCATCGCGATCGATGCGCCGTCCGGCAAGCGGCGCCAGGACACCCGACACCAGCAGCCCCGCGGTGAAGGCGCCGAACAGGAACACGTCGCTCACGCCGAGCTCGGTGCGCATCGGCGTGCCGAGCACGCCGATCGCGTAGAACAGCGTGCCCCACGAAATGATTTGCGCGATGCCGAGGGATGCGACGAGCGGCGCGATCGCGGGCATGGCGCGAGCGCGCCCGGGCGCTACCCGCTCAGTGCCCGCCGGGGCCCGGCATCGGCATGCTCGGGTGGGCGATGGAGCTGTCCGAGGCCTGCACGCCGGACGTCTGCACGCCGTCGGGCATCTGGTCGGATCGGCGCGGGATGTTGCTGCCCGTGCGGTACTGCTTCTCCGCGTGCGGCGAGCCGCCGTTGTCGGCAAGCTCGGTGGAGGCGCAGCCGGCGGCGAGGCCCGCGGCCGCGATGAGGATCATGACGATTCGGGTTTGCATGGAGGGTCCGTGCGAAGTCGAGCCCGGATGATAGCGGGACCCGGTCCGCGGGGAAACCCGCATCTCAACCGTACTGGCGCCGGTCCTCGATCACCTTGCCGTCGTTGGGCAGCGCCGCCGCATCGATGCTCACCACGCTGCCGCGCACCTTCATCACGTCGCGCAGCGATGCCTCGATCGCCGGCGCATCGACCGTCCCGGCGACCTTGAACGTCATGCGGTCCTCGCCCCGCTCGTTCTCGATGACGAGGCGGCCGCGCGCGAGACCGTGACGGCGCAGGACCTCGGCCACCTGGTGCGGGTGCACGAAGAGCCCGCGCACCTTGGCGGACTGGTCGGCACGCCCCATCCATCCGCGGATGCGCATGTTGGTGCGGCCGCACGGGCTCGGACCCTCGAGCACGGCGGAGAGGTCGCCGGTCGCGAGGCGCACCAGCGGATAGTCCGTGCTGAACGACGTGACGACCACCTCGCCCACCTCGCCGGTCGCGACGGGATCGCCCGTGCCCGGGCGGACGATCTCGAGGATCACCTCTTCCTCGAGCACGAGGCCTTCACGGGCCGGCGTCTCGTACGCGACGAGGCCCAGGTCGGCCGTGCCGTAGCCCTGGTACGCGTCCACGCCGCGGCCGCGCAGGAACTCGCGAACGACCGGCAGGAAGGCCTCGCCCGAGAGCGATGCGCGCTGGATGCTCGAGCTGTCGACGCCGAGCTCGTCGCACTTCTCGAGCAGGATCTTGATGAACGACGGCGTGCCGACGTATCCCGCGGGGCGCAAGTCGCCGATGGCCCTCGCCTGCTGCTCCGTATTGCCCGTGCCCCCCGGGATCACGGCGCAGCCCAGGTGGTGCAGGCCGGTCTCGAACATGCTTCCCGCCGGCGACAGGTGATACGAGTAGCAGTTGAGCACCACGTCGCCCGCGCGGAACCCGGCCGCGTTCAGCGCCCGCGCGGTGCGCCAGTAATCGGGGCGGCGCCCTTCCGGGTCGTAGATGGGGCCGGGCGACATGAAGATGCGCGCAAGGGCGCCGGGCGCGGTCGCGGCGAGGCCGCCGAAGGGCAGGCTCGCGCGCTGCAGCTCCGCGAGCTGCGACTTGCGCGTGAGCGGAAGGCCGGCGAGCGCGGCGCGATCGACGATGGAGCCGGGATCGACGCTGTCGAAGAGCTTCGCGTAATACGGGCTTGCCGCGCGCGCGTGCGCGACCTGCGCGGGAAGGCGCGCGAAGAGCTCACGCTCGCGCTCCGCGCAATCGCGCGTCTCGCGCGCGTCGGGAAAGGCCGGCACGCTCATGCGAGCCACCGCTTGCGCCGGCGATAGTGCTTGGTCTCGCGGAAGCTGCGCCGTCCCGCCGCGGAAAGCCCGAGGTAGAACTCCTTCACGTCCTCGTTGGCGGAGAGCGCCGCGGCGCTTCCCTCGAGCACCACGCGGCCGTTCTCGAGGATGTAGCCGAAGTCCGCGAAGCGCAGCGCCACCATCGTGTTCTGCTCGGCCAGGAGGAAGCTCACCTTCTCCGCGCGGTTCAGGTTTCCCACGATCTGGAAGATCTCCTCCACGATCTGCGGCGCGAGTCCCATCGACGGCTCGTCGAGCAGGATCATGCGCGGACGCGCCATGAGCGCGCGCCCGATGGCGGTCATCTGCTGCTCGCCGCCCGACGTGTAGCCGGCCATCGAGGTGCGCCGCTGCTTGAGCCGGGGAAAGAACCCGTAGACGCGCTCGAGGTCCGCGCGGATCTCGGAGCGCGAGGCGCTGCGCGTATAGGCGCCCGTGAGCAGGTTGTCCTCGACGGTGAGGTGGCCGAAGCAATGCCGCCCCTCCATCACCTGCACGACGCCGCGCTTCACGAGCTCCGACGGGTTGAGCTTGTCGACGCGAGCGCCGTCGAAGTGGATGGCGCCCTTGGTCACCTCGCCCCGTTCGGCCTGCAACAGGTTCGAGATCGCCTTGAGCGTCGTCGTCTTGCCCGCGCCGTTGGCCCCGAGGAGGGCCACGATGCCCCCCTCGGGAACCCGCAGCGACACGCCCTTCAGCACGAGGATCACGTGGTTGTAGATGACCTCGATGCCGTTCACGTCCAGCAACGCTATTTCTCCTTCGAGCAGTCCACCGCCTGCAGGCCCTTCTCGGACCCGTACTTGCGCGCCGAAGCCTGGATCATCGGCCGCAGCAGCTTCTGGTCCGCCTGGTACGTATCGGAGGTGTAGCTCCAGTGCGCGCCATCCCACGTGTGGATGCGCGCGTCGTGGAGCCCCGCGTGGTCCATGCACGAGGTCCTGATCGGCTCCATCATCCCGGCGACGCCGAGCTGCTTGAGCCGGGCGGCGTCGAGGTTCAGGTGCTCGGCGCCCCAGCGAACCTCATCGGCCGTCACCACCCGCTTGCCGTACTTGCCCTGCGCCGTGCGGATCGACTCGACCGTGAGCATCGCGGAGAGCATGCCGCGGTTGTAGAGGACGTTGCCGACCTCTTCCTTCTTCGCCGCCGTCCCCTGCCCCTTGTCGTAGAGGTACTTGTACATGTCCTTGTGGATCGGCATGTTGTTCTCGGCCGAATGGTCGAGCGCCAGGCCGTTGTAGCCCTTGGCGGCGGCTTCGGCGGGGATCACGTCGGGCTCCGCCGCGGCCCACCACACGCCGTACATCTGCAGGCGCGGATAGGAAACGGAGATCGCTTCCTTGATGGCCGTCGAGTTCATCACGCCCCAGCCCCACAGGAACACGTAGTCCGGGCGCTGCTGGCGGATCTGCAGCCACGTCGCCTTCTGCTCCACGCCCGGATGCGTCACCGGCAGCAGCAGGAGCTGGAAGCCCTCGCGCTTCGCGAGCGCCTCGAGCACCGGGATGGGTTCCTTGCCGTACGGCGAGTCGTGGTACACCAGCGCGATCTTCTTGCCCTTGAGGCTGCCCTTCTTCTTCACGTGCTGCACCAGGATGTCGGCGGCATCCCAGTACGTGCCCATCATCGGGAAGTTCCAGCGGAAGACCTCGCCGTCCACGGAATCGGCGCGGCCGTATCCCGCGGTGATCAGCACGATATGGTCGGTCGCGACCTTGTCGGTCAAGGCATAGCTGATGCCCGTGGAGAGCGGGCTGAACGCGACGGGGTGGCGGCTCTTGAAGCGCTCGTAGCACTCGACGCCGCGGTCCGTCGCGTAACCCGTCTCGCACTCCTCGTAGGCGATCTTGACGCCGTTCACGCCGCCGTCGCGCGCGTTCACGAGCTTGAGGTAGTCCACGAACCCGTCGGCCCATGGCACGCCGTTCGGCGCATAGGGACCGGTGCGGTACACCAGCGCGGGCACGAAGATCTCGTTCGATTGCGCCATGGCGTCGGCCGCGGCGCCGAGCGCTGCGGCCGCGGCGATCGCGAGCGCGGCGCCCTTCGTTCCGATTGCATGCTTCATCGCATCTCCTCCTCTTGTGACGATGTTTGAGACCCTGGAGCGGCTCAATGCGGGAACGGCCAGAGCCGCAGCTTCTCCTTGCCGATGGACCAGAGCCGTGCCAGGCCGCGCGGCTCCACGATGAGAAAGAACACGATCAGGCCGCCGAAGATGATCACCTCGATGTGCGAGATGGTGGCGGTGTTGAGGCTCACGCCGAGCCAGCCCGGCATCTGGTTCAGCACGAGCGGCAGGATCACGATGAAGGCGGCGCCGAGGAACGACCCGAGGATCGATCCGAGCCCGCCGATGATCACCATGAAGAGCAGCTGGAACGAGCGGTTCACGTCGAAGGCGAGCGGCTCCCACGAGCCCAGGTACACGAACGCCCACAGGGCTCCGGCGATGCCGACGAAGAAGGAGCTCACCGCGAACGCCGAGAGCTTCGCCGTGAGCGGGCGGATGCCGATCACCTCGGCCGCGACGTCCATGTCGCGCGTCGCCATCCAGGCGCGGCCGATCGCCCCGCGCGTGAGGTTCTTCGCCACGAGCGCGCCCAAGGCGAGGATGGCGAGGACGAAGAGGTACTTCGCGGCCGGCGTCTCGATGGGCACGCCGAAGATGGCGAGCGGCGGCGCGCTCACCGAGCCCGACGAGGAGTCGTTGGTGAGCCACTTGATGCGCGCGAAGGCCCAGTCGAGGAAGAACTGCGCGGCGAGCGTCGCCACGGCGAGATAGAAGCCCTTGATGCGCAGGCTCGGGATGCCGAACAACACGCCGATGAGCGTCGCGAAGACGCCCGCGAGCAACAGGACCACCAGCAGGTTCAGGTCCGGCACGCGAATGGCCAGGTTGTACGCCGCATAGGCGCCCACCGCCATGAAGCCGCCGGTGCCGAGCGAGACCTGGCCGCAGTACCCCACGAGGATGTTCAGGCCCAGGGCGGCGAGCGAGAGGATCAGGAACGGGATCAGGATCGCGCGGAAGAGATACTCGCTGGCGATGAAGGGCACGATGCCGAAGGCGAACACGAGGAACGCGATCACGAACACGCGGTCCTGCAGGATCGGGAAGAGCTGCTGGTCCGACGCGTACGTCGACTTGAACTGGCCGGTCTCGCGGTAGATCATGGCTCAGACGCGGTCAATGTGCTTCTCCCCGAACAATCCTTCGGGCCGGAAGAGCAGGAAGACGAGCGCCAGCACGTAGGCGAACCAGTTCTCGATGCCGCCGCCGAAGAAGGGTCCGAGGTACACCTCCGAGAGCTTTTCGCCCAATCCGATGAGGAGGCCGCCCACGATCGCGCCGGGGATCGACGTGAAGCCCCCCAGGATCACGACCGGCAATGCCTTGAGGGCCACCTGCGCGAGCGAGAATTGCACGCCGAGCTTGGAGCCCCACACCACCCCCGCCACGAGCGCGACCAGGCCCGCCACGCTCCAGACGATGACCCAGATGCGGTTGAGCGGAATGCCCACGGACTGCGCGGCCTGGTGGTCGTCGGCCACCGCGCGCAGCGCCCGGCCGGTCGAGGTCTTCTGGAAGAAAAGGGTCAGCGCCGCCACCAGCAGTGCCGCGATCAGCGCGGCGACCATGTCCTCGCTGTCGATCAGCACGCCGCCCTCGAACACATTGCCCAGGATGATCTTCGGCTCCTTCGGCATGCCGATGTCGAGCGTGTAGACGTCGCTTCCCCACGCGAGCTGGCCGAAGCCGTCGAGGAAGTAGGCCACGCCGAGCGTGGCCATGAAGAGGACGATGCCCTCCTGGTTCACGAGCGGGCGCAGCACCAGGCGCTCGATGACCCAGGCGACCGCGACCATGACGGCGAGGGTCACCGCGAGCGCGGCGATGAAAGGCATCTTCTCCATGAGCCGCACGAGCGTGAGCGCCGCGAAGAGCACCATCGCGCCCTGGGCGAAGTTGAAGACGCCGGAGGCCTTGAAGATGAGGACCAGCCCCAACGCCACGAGCGAATAGAGCACGCCGGTCATGAGGCCGCCGATCACGATCTCCAGCCACTGCGGAAACCTCGCGACACCCGTCGCCATCGGCAGCACGGCCGCGATCGCGAGCAGGATGAAGAACGCCAGCGTGAGCGCGTGCGTGCGGGCCGCGGTCAATGCTTCACTCCCAGGTACGCGTCGATCACCGCCTGGCTCGCGCGCACCTCATCGGGCGTGCCGTCGGCGATCTTGCGGCCATAGTCCAGCACCACGACGCGATCGGAGAGATCCATCACCACGCCCATGTCGTGCTCGATCAGCACGATCGTGGTGCCGAACTCGTCGTTCACGTCGAGGATGAAGCGGCTCATGTCCTGCTTCTCCTCGACGTTCATGCCCGCCATCGGCTCGTCGAGCAGCAGCATGCGCGGTTCGGCCGCGAGCGCGCGCCCGAGGTCCACGCGCTTCTGCAGCCCGTACGGCAGGCGGCCCACCGGGGTCTTGCGCACGTGCTGGATCTCGAGGAAATCGATGATCTCCTCCACCCGGTGGCGGTGGGCGATCTCCTCGCGCAGTGCCGGCCCCACGCGCAGCGCCTGCAGGAAGAGGTTCGACTTCATGAGCAGGTTGCGCCCGGCCAGGATGTTGTCCAGCACCGACATCCCCTTGAAGAGCGCCAGGCTCTGGAACGTGCGCGCGATGCCCCGCTCGGCCGAGCGCCGCGGCTCCATGTGGGGCCGCTTCTCGCCGCGGAACGTGATCGTTCCGGCATTCGGCCGGTACACGCCGTTGATCACGTTCAGCATCGAGCTCTTGCCCGCGCCGTTGGGCCCGATGATGGCGCGGATCTCGTGCTCGCACACGTCGAAGCTGACTCCCGAGAGCGCCTTCACGCCGCCGAAGGCGAGCGAGATGTCGTCGAGCGTGAGGATGGGCTCGCCGATCCTGCGCGCGGCGCCGGCGGCAACCCGCGCCTCGTCGAAGCTCACGCGGCCGCCCTCGCCGCGTCGCGCGCGAAGGTCTTCGCGGCGGTGACCTCCAGGTCCGCGCGCACGCTCCCGACGCGGCCGTCCTCGAACCGCACCTGCGCCTCGATGGTGCATCGCGGCACGCCCGAATAGAGCGCCTCGACGATGGCGGCGTATTTCTCGGCGATGAAGCGGCGGCGCACCTTGCGCGTGCGCGTGAGCTCGCCGTCGTCGGCGTCGAGCTCCTTGTGCAGGATCACGAAGCGGTGCAACTGGCTGCCGGCGAGGCGCGGGTCCGCTGCGAGATCCGCGTTCACGCTCTCCACGCAGTCGCGCACGAGGTCGCGCACCTGCGGCTTGGCAACCAGGTCGGTGTAGCCGGAGTACGGGATGCCGCGGCGCTCGGCCCAGTCACCGACCGCCGCCATGTCGATGTTGATCATCGCGGTGGCCTCCCCGTGCCCGTCGCCGAACGCGACCGCCTCCTTGATGTACGGGAAGAACTTGAGCTTGTTCTCGAGGTACTTGGGAGCGAACAGCGTGCCGCCGGAAAGCTTCCCCACGTCCTTCGCGCGATCGATGATCTTGAGCTGCCCGCTGTCGTCGAAATAGCCTGCGTCGCCCGTGTGGAACCAGCCCTCGGCGTCCTTCGCCTCCGCCGTCGCCTGCGGATCCTTGTAGTACTCGCGGAAGAGCCCGGGGCAGCGCAGCACGATCTCGCCGCTCTCGAGGACGCGCACCTCGACGCCCTTCATGGGCGGGCCGACGGTGTCGGGCTTGACCGCTCCGTTGGGCTGGACGCAGACCATGACCGACGTCTCGGTCGAGCCATAGAGCTGCTTCAAGTTGATGCCGAGGGAGCGATAGAACACGAAGAGGTCCGGACCGATCGCCTCACCCGCGGTGTAGGCGACGCGGATGCGCGACATGCCCAGCGTGTTGCGCAGCGGCGCGTACATGAGCAGGTTGCCGATCGCATAGTGCAGGCGGTCGCCGGGGCCTACGGAGGTTCCGTCGAGGAGCCGCGAGCCGACGCGCCGCGCGAGCGCCATGAAGTGCCGGAAGAGAAGCCGCTTCACCCACCCCGCGTCCTCCATGCGGATGGTGACCTCGGTGAGCAGCGCTTCCAGCACGCGCGGCGGCGCGAAGTAGTACGTGGGACCGATCTCGCGCATGTCCGTGAGGACCGTCTGCGACGACTCGACGCAGTTGATGCGGAACCCCACGGCCATCCACTGCGCGTACGAGAAGAGGTTCTGGCCGATCCACGCCATCGGCAGGTACGCGAGGACCTCCTCGTCGTCGCGCAGCCCCTCGAGCTCCGCGTACGCCCGGCTCGCCTCGATGAGGTTGCGATGGCTGAGGACCACGCCCTTGGGGTGCCCCGTGGTGCCGGAGGTGTAGAGCATGATCGCCGTATCGTCGCCCGCCGCACGCGCGATCTCGCCCTCGAGGAAGCCCGGGTTTTCCTGCGCCGCCTTTGCGCCCGCCTCCCGCAGCGACGCGTACGACGCGAGCTCCGGCCGCTGGTAGTGGCGCAGCCCGCGCGCGTCGTCGTACCAGATGCGCTTCAACGCGGGGCATTGCGGCAGGATCTCGAGCAGCTTGTCGGCCTGCTCCTGGTCCTCGACGACGGCGAAGGCGATCCCGGCGTCGCGAAAGACGTAGACCATCTCGTTGGCGACGGCATCCTCGTAGAAGGGCACCGGGATGGCACCGACCGCCTGGGCGGCGATGATCGTGGCATAGAGGCGGGGGCGGTTCGCGCCGATCACGGCGATGTGCGCGCCGCGCTCGAGGCCCGCGTGCGAAAGCGCCGTCGCTAACGCGGCCACCTCCTCGAGCAGCCCGGACCAGGTCCAGGTCTGCCAGATGCCGAGGTCCTTCTCGCGGATGGCGGGTTGTCCCCCGCGGACGCGCGCGTGGACTCGCAGCAGCTTCGGGAACGTATCGGGCGTTCCGTCGTGCACCGGCATGGGAGCCTCCTCCGCTTTGCGGCTAGTGTAGCGGCAGGGCTCGCGCGGGGAGTGTCTTTTCGCTGACAATCCCCCCATGGAGACCGTGACCGAGCTGCTGCAGGCCTCGCTCTGGGCGCGCTCGCTCGACGCCCGGCAGCTCGCGCGCGTGGAGGCGGAGACGTTCATGCGCGAGCTTCCGGTCGGCGTCCCGGCGTGCCGCAAGGGCGAGCCCGTGGAGCACTGGATCGGCGTGATCGACGGCCTGGTCAAGATCGCGAGCGTGAACGCCCAGGGCAAGACCACCACGTTCACCGGGGTCACGAGCGGCGGCTGGTTCGGCGAGGGGTCGCTGCTCAAGGACCAGTTCCGCAAGTACGACGTGGTCACCCTGCGCGAGAGCCGCATCGCCTACATGCCGCGCGCGACCTTCGAGTGGCTCCTCGACACGCACATCGGCTTCAACCGCTTCCTGCTCATGCAGCTCAACGAGCGGCTGGGACAGTTCATCGCGATGGTGGAGCACGAGCGGCTGCTCGAGCCCGACGCGCGCGTGGCGCGATCGCTCGCGAGCCTCTACAACCCGGTGCTCTATCCCGAGCAGCTCACCGCCGTGCAGCTCTCCCAGGAGGAGCTGGGCTACCTCTCGGGCGTATCGCGCCAGCGCGTGAACCAGGCGTTGCAGGTGCTGGAGAAGGCGGGCCTGGTGAAGATCGAGTATGGGCGCATCCGCATCCTGGACCTCGAGGGCTTGCGCCGGTTCTGACGCCCTTACGCGGCCATGGCCGGCCGCGCGATCCCGTCGCGCACGCTGATCGCGCCGCCCTTTTCCAGGTCGCGCAGCAGCCACGACGCCATCTCGCCCGGCGCTTGCCCGAGGAAGCGTTGCGAGAGCTCGCGATAGCAGGGCACGTCCTCGAGATAGGCCGGCACGCCGGACACCGGCATGGACGCGCGATCCAGCAGCGCGAACACGAACATCACCTTCACGACGTGGCGCGCATTCTTCGCCGGATCGCGCGCGAACGCCTCGAGCTTCGAGCGGACCGTCGCGATCGCCCCCGCCACGTCGGTGAAGACCTCGCCGTGCCCCGGGATCACCACCGCCGGATCGAGCTTCTCGATCGTGGCGAGCGTGCCGAACGCGGCGGCGATGGCCGAATCGGCGCCCTCGCCGGGCCACACGAACCCCATGCCGTCGCGCCACAGCGCGTCGCCCGGGATGAGGATGCGGTTCACCGGCTCGAAGAACATGAGCGCGTCCATGTCGTGCCCCGGCGCGTCCCAGGCCTCCCATTCGAATCCGCCGCCCTCGAACGTCTCGCCGCTCGCGATCGTGTCGTCGAAGTGGAAGGGATCGGCGCGCTGGTCGAATTGGCGCATCCACACGCTCTGCGGCGTCCATGGGGCGACATGCTTCGCCTCGCCCGCCGGAATGGTGATGCGGCAGCCATAGGCGCTCGCCACCGCGGCATTGCCGCCCATGTGGTCGGAGTGGCAATGGGTGTTCACCAGGCGCTCGAGGGGCTGGCGGTCGAGGCCGAAGCGGCTGGAGAGCAGCTCGAGCGTGCGCTCGCGATGGGTGCAATAGCCGGAGTCGACGAGCACGTTGTCGGCGCGCTGGAGCAGCACGACGCTGTTGCAGTTGAGCCAGCCGCGCACGAGCACGCGCACGGACCGCGGTAAGGGGGACATATGCGACCATCTTAACCGTGGACCTCCTCGCCGGAATGCGCGTCGTGACCATGGCATTGAACCTGCCGGGGCCCGCGGCATGCGCGCGGCTGCGCGAATGGGGTGCGGCGATCGTGAAGGTCGAGCCGCCCGCGGGCGATCCGTTCGCGGCCTTCTCTCCCGGCTGGTATTCGCAGCTTCACGCGGGCTCGGAGGTGCATCGCGTCGATCTCAAGAGCGCCGAGGGCATCGAGCGCATGCATGGCTGGCTCGCGCGTGCCGACGTCTTCATCACGGCACAACGCCCTTCGGCGCTCGATCGCCTGGGGCTGCGCGGTACCGCGCTGCACGCGCGCCATCCGCGCCTCTGCCACGCGCTGCTCACCGGACATCCCGAGCCCGACACGGAAGAACCCGGTCACGACCTCACCTATCTCGCCGAGTGCGGGCTGCTCACGCCCCCCGCGATGCCGCCCACGCTCTTCGCCGACATGGCGGGCGCCGAGCGGCTGGTCTCGGCGGTGCTGGCGCTCGTGCGGGCGCGCGACCGCGAGGGCCGGGGCTCGAGCCTCACCGTCGCGTTGTCGCAGGCCGCTGCGTGGCTCGCGTTGCCGCGCGAGCACGGCCTCACGCACCGGGGCGCGCTGCTGGGCGGCGGGTACGCTGGCTATAATTTGTATGCGACGAAAGACGGGTGGATCGCGCTCGCGGCGCTCGAGCCCCATTTCGCGCAGCGCGTCGCGGCCGCGCTCGGCATGAAGGAGCTCACGCGCGAGATGCTCGCCGCGGCGTTCGCGCGCGAGCCCTCGTCGCACTGGGCGAGCTGGTCGCGCGAGCACGACCTTCCCCTCGTTCCCGTTCCCTCTTCCTGAAGCCCCGACCATGCAGATCGAGAACCATGTCTTCCTCGTCACCGGCGGCGCCTCGGGCCTCGGTGCCGCGACCGCCGCGATGCTCGCCCACGCGGGCGGAAAGGTCGTGGTCGCCGACCTGAGCCCCGCGGGCGACGGACTCGCGCGCGAGCTGGGTGACGCCCGCGCCCGCTACGTCCGCACGGATGTGACGGACGAAGGCTCCATGCAGGCCGCCGTGGACCTCTGCATCTCGGCCTTCGGAGCGCTGCACGGACTGGTCAATTGCGCGGGCGTGGCGCCCGGCGAGCGCGTAGTGGGCCGCAACGGGCCCCACGACCTCGCGAGCTTCGAGCGCACGGTGAAGATCAACTTGATCGGCACGTTCAACGCCATTCGCCTCGCGGCGGCGAAGATGAGCGTGCAGCCGGCCCCGCCGAGCGGCGAGCGCGGCGTGATCGTCAACACGTCGTCGGTCGCCTCGATGGACGGCCAGATCGGCCAGGCCGCCTACGCCGCCTCCAAGGCAGGGGTGAACGGCATGACGCTCCCGGTCGCGCGCGAGCTCGCGAAGTTCGGGATCCGCGTCGTCACCATCGCGCCGGGCATCTTCGACACGCCCATGCTCCAGGCGATGAGCGAGGAAGTGCGCACCTCGCTCGGCCAGCAGATCCCTTTCCCGTCGCGCCTCGGCCGCCCCGACGAATATGCATCGCTCGTGCGCCATATCGTGGAGAACGAGGTGCTCAACGGCGAGGTGATCCGCCTCGACGGGGCGATCCGGATGGCGCCGAAATGACTTGACGGCGCGTGCGGGTTGGTATCCGCGCGCGGGTGCCCCCCGCAGCGGCCGCTCAGTAAATGAGCGATAATTAGCATCCCCTCGCCATTCGCGGTCCGATGCTTTTCGATACCCACGTCACCGAGGATTTCGACGCGCTCCGGGACACCGTGAAGCGCCTGTGCGACGCGGAGCTTGCGCCGCGGGCCGCCCGGATCGATCGCGACAACGAGTTCCCGGCCGACATGTGGGGAAAGCTGGGCGAGCTGGGCCTGCTCGGCATGACCATCCCCGAGGAATACGGCGGCACGGGGCTGGGCTACGTCGCCCACGTGATCGCCATGGAGGAAATCTCCCGCGCCTCGGCTTCCGTGGGCCTGTCGTACGGCGCGCACTCGAACCTCTGCGTGAACAACCTGTACCTCAATGCCAGCGAGATTCAGCGGCGCAAGTACCTGCCGAAGCTCTGCAGCGGCGAATTCGTGGGCGCGCTCGCGATGAGCGAGCCCGGCGCCGGATCCGACGTGGTGGGCTCGATGGCCTGCCGGGCGGAGAAGCGCGGCGATCGCTGGATCGCCAACGGCAGCAAGATGTGGATCACGAATGGTCCCGATGCGGACGTGCTGATCGTCTACATGCGCACCGCGCCGAAGGACCAGGGGTCGAGGGCGATGACCGCGTTCCTGGTCGAGAAGGGCATGAAGGGCTTCTCGACCGCCCAGAAGCTCGACAAGCTCGGCATGCGCGGCTCCAACACCTGCGAGCTCGTGTTCCAGGATTGCGAGATTCCGGGCGAGAACGTGCTGGGCCAGGTGAACGGCGGCTCGCGCGTGCTGATGAAGGGCCTCGACACCGAGCGCTGCGTGCTTTCGGGAGGTCCCATCGGCATCATGCAGGCGGCGATGGACGTGTCGCTCCCGTACGTGCACGAGCGCAAGCAGTTCGGCGAGCCGATCGGCACCTTCGAGCTCATGCAGGGCAAGCTCGCCGACGTGTACACGAAGCTGCAGGCCGCGCGCGCGTTCAGCTACCGCGTGGCCGGCGCCCTCGACCAGGGACGTGGGCGTGCCGCGCGCAAGGACGCCGCCGCCTGCCTGCTCTTCGCTTCCGAGAACGCCGTGCAGGTGGCACTCGAGGCGATCCAGTGCCTGGGCGGCAACGGCTACATCAACGAATTTCCCGCGGGGCGCCTCTTGCGCGACGCGAAGCTCTACGACATCGGAGCCGGCACCAACGAGATCCGCCGCATGCTCATCGGGCGCGAGCTCTTCGAGGAATCGGTCTAGTTCCATCACGCAGGACGCATCAGGAGGACACCATGGCTGAGAACATCGTCATCGTCGGCGCGAAGCGCACCCCGATCGGCTCCATGCAGGGCAAGTTCAACTCGGTGAGCGCATCGGAGCTGGGCGCCACGGCGATCAAGGCCGCGGTCGAGCAGGCGGGTGTCAAGCCCTCGGAGGTGGACGACGTCATCTTCGGTTGCGTGCTGCAGGCGGGCCAGGGCCAGGCGCCGGCGCGCCAGGCGGCGCTCAAGGCCGGCCTCACCAACACGACACCCGCGACCACCGTGAACAAGATGTGCGGCTCGGGCATGAAGGCGGCGATGATGGCCTTCGACGAGCTCTCCACGGGCAACGCGAAGGTGGTCGTGGCGGGCGGCATGGAATCCATGACCAACGCCCCGCACCTGCTGCCCAAGTCACGCGGCGGCTACCGCTACGGCCACCAGCAGATCCTGGACAGCATGGCCTTCGATGGCCTCGAGGACGCGTATTGCGGCAAGCCCATGGGCCACTTCGCCGACGCGACCGCGAAGAAATACGGCTTCACGCGCGAGCAGATGGACGCCTACGCGAAGGTTTCGACCGAGCGGGCGGTGAGCGCCTCGAAGTCGGGTGCCTTCGCCGACGAGATCGCGCCGGTCACGGTCAAGGGACGCGCGGGCGATGAGGTCGTGGCGACCGACGAGACACCCTTCAACGTGAAGCTCGAGAAGATTCCCACGCTGCGTCCCGCGTTCAACAAGGACGGCACGGTGACGGCGGCGACCTCGTCGTCGATCTCCGACGGTGCCGCGGCGCTGGTGATGATGACGGAGTCGGAGGCCAAGTCCCGCGGCTCGAAGCCGCTCGCGCGCGTGCTCGCCTATGCGACCAATGCCCACGAGCCCGAATGGTTCACGACGGCGCCGGTCGGCGCCATCGAGAAAGTCCTCAAGAAGGCCGGGTGGAAGGCCTCCGAAGTGGATCTCTTCGAGGTGAACGAGGCGTTCGCCGTGGTGGCCATGGCCGCCATGAAGGACGTCGGCATTCCCGCCGACAAGATCAACGTGAACGGCGGTGCGGTGGCGCTCGGGCATCCGATCGGGGCCACCGGGGCACGGATCATCACGACACTCATCTACGCACTCAAGAAACGCGGCTTGAAAAGGGGCGTCGCTGCGCTTTGCATTGGCGGCGGCGAGGGAACGGCACTCGCACTGGAGGTCCTGCAATGAGCTTGCACACGGCTAGTACTCCGATCGAAACGACTCCGAACATCGGCGCGAACCTCGCGGCCGACCTGCGCATGGTGGGCATCGATTCGCTCGAGGCCCTGATGCGCGTCGGGTTCTGGGATGCATGGCTGCAGCTGCGGCGCGTGAAGCCCGAGCGCGACGGCGTGCCCGCCTGCCTCGCGCTCGCCGGCGCGGTCGCGGGCGTGCGCTGGAACCACCTGCCGCCCAAGGTCCGTGCCGACATCCGGCAACGCGTGAAGGCGGTGCGCACGTGAGGCGCGCCGCGGCCCTGGCCATGCTGCTCGCGGCGGGCCTCGTGCTCGCCGCGTGCGGCGAGCAGGCGAAGGAACCCAAGGTCGACGCCAAGCAGGAGCAGGAAGAAGCGCTCGAGCGCTCGCGCCATGGCGCGTTCGGGGCCGATGTCCAGGCCCTCGACAAGGCCAAGGCCCTGGGTGCGCAGATGAACGACATGGCCGAGAAGAACCTCGAGAAGGCCGACCCGAAGTAGCGGCGATGCTCACCCGCGCGCACACGGACTTCCTCTCGGAAGAGCAGCGGATGATCCGGGACATGGCGCGGGAGTTCGCGCGGGAAGAGCTCGCGCCGAACGCGGCGAGGTGGGAATCCGAGGGATGGATCCCCGATGCGACCGTCGCCAAGCTGGGCGAGCTGGGCCTGCTCGGCATGGTGGTCCCCGAGGAATGGGGCGGGACGTATTCGGATTACGTCGCCTACGCCCTCGCCATGGAAGAGGTCGCCGCCGGCTGCGCGGCCACCGCCACCCTCATGAGCGTGCACAACTCCGTCGGATGCGGTCCGGTCCTCGCGTGGGGCAGCGAATCCCAGAAGCGCGAGTGGCTTCCCGACATGGCCGCCGGCCGCAAGATCGGCTGCTTCTGCCTCACCGAGCCGCAGGCCGGCAGCGAGGCCAACAACCTGCGCACGCGCGCATCGCTTTCGAACGGCCGCTGGACGATCGAGGGCTCCAAGCAGTTCGTCACCAACGGCAAGCGGGCCGCCGTGGCCATCGTATTCGCGGTCACGGACCCGGATCTCGGCAAGAAGGGCCTCTCGGCCTTCCTGGTGCCCGCGGACACGCCCGGATTCCAGCCGCAGAAGCTCGAGGAGAAGCTCGGGATCAAGGCCTCGGACACCTGCGCCATCGTGTTCCAGGACTGCGCCGTGCCGGAGGGGAGCCTGCTCGGCCCGCGCGGCAAGGGCCTCGCCATCGCGCTCTCCAACCTCGAGGGCGGGCGCATCGGCATCGCGGCCCAGGCGCTCGGCATCGCCCGTGCCGCGTTCGAGGCGGCCCTCGCCTACGCGAAGGATCGCACCCAGTTCTCGAAGAAGCTGATCGAGCACCAGTCCATCGCCAACATGCTGGCCGACATGCATACGCGCATCAACGCGGCGCGCATGCTGATCCACCACGCGGCGCGCATGCGCACCGAGGGCCTGCCCTGCCTGTCCGAAGCGTCGCAAGCGAAGCTCTTCGCGTCCGAGCTCGCCGAGTGGGTGTGCTCGAAGGCGATCCAGGTGCACGGCGGCTACGGTTACCTGCACGACTACCCGGTCGAGCGCCACTACCGCGACGCGCGCATCACGCAGATCTACGAAGGCACGAGCGAGATCCAGCGCCTGCTCATCGCGCGCACCCTCGCGGAATGAAGGCCGCACCGCAGACGCATCCCAGGACAAGGAAGGCGCCCTAGCCGCATGCCGCGCATCAAGTCGAAGCTGGACACCGGCTCGCCCGCGTTCCAGGCCAACGCCTCGCACCACCGCGCGCTCGCCGAGGAGTTGCGGCACGAGGTGGAGATCGCCACGCGCGGCGGGGGTCCCGAAGCGCAGAAGAAGCACACCGCCCGAGGCAAGCTGCTGCCGCGCGATCGCGTGCGCGCCCTGCTCGATCCCGGGGCGCCGTTCCTCGAGCTGTCGCAGCTCGCCGCCCACGGGATGTACGGCGACGATGCGCCCGCCGCCGGCATCGTGACGGGCATCGGCCGCATCGAGGGCCGCGAGGTCGTGGTGGTCGCGAACGACGCCACGGTGAAGGGCGGAACGTACTACCCGATGACCGTGAAGAAGCACCTGCGGGCGCAGGAGGTCGCCGCGCAGAACCGCCTGCCGTGCGTGTACCTCGTGGATTCCGGCGGCGCCTTCCTGCCCCTCCAGGACGAGGTCTTCCCGGACCGGGAGCACTTCGGCCGCATCTTCTACAACCAGGCCAACCTGTCGGCGCGCGGCATTCCGCAAGTGGCCGTCGTGATGGGCTCGTGCACCGCGGGCGGCGCGTACGTGCCGGCGATGTGCGACGAGTCGATCATCGTGAAGAACCAGGGCACGATCTTCCTCGGCGGCCCGCCGCTGGTGAAGGCCGCGACCGGGGAAGTGGTGAGCGCCGAGGAGCTGGGCGGCGGCGACGTCCATTCGCGCACCTCCGGCGTCACCGACCATCTCGCCGACGACGACCGCCACGCGCTCGCAATCGCACGGGAGATCATCCGGAATACGACTGGGGTCAGACCACGGTCAACATCCGAAACCCTCGTTTCGGATGTTGACCGTGGTCTGACCCCTGCCTACCCCGCCGAAGAGCTGTACGGCATCATCCCGGCGGATCCGCGCCAGCCGTTCGACGTGCGTGAGATCATCGCGCGGCTGGTGGACGGAAGCGACTTCCATGAGTTCAAGGCGCTCTACGGCACGACGCTCGTCACGGGCTTCGCGCAGATCCACGGCATGCGCGTGGGGATCCTGGCCAACAATGGCATCCTCTTCTCGGAGTCCGCGCTCAAGGGCGCGCACTTCATCGAGCTCTGCTGCCAGCGTGGAATCCCGTTGCTCTTCCTGCAGAACATCACGGGCTTCATGGTGGGCAAGAAATACGAGCACGGCGGCATCGCGAAGGATGGCGCCAAGATGGTGACGGCGGTGTCGTGCGCACAGGTGCCGAAGCTCACGGTGATCCTCGGGGGCTCCTTCGGCGCGGGCAACTACGGGATGTGCGGCCGTGCGTTCAACCCGCGCTTCCTGTGGACGTGGCCCAACGCGCGCATCTCCGTCATGGGCGGCGAGCAGGCGGCGTCGGTGCTTGCGACCGTGAGGCGCGACGGCATCGAGGCCAGGGGCGGCCAGTGGTCGCGCGAGGAGGAGGAATCCTTCAAGGCGCCGATCCGCGAGCAATACGAGCGCCAGGGCCATCCCTACTACGCGACGGCGCGGCTGTGGGATGACGGCGTGATCGATCCCGTGGACACGCGCCGCGTCATCGGCCTCGCTCTCGCCGCGACGATGAACGCGCCGGTCGAGGACACGAAGTTCGGCGTCTTCAGGATGTGATGGGCACGCACCCCGCTTTCGCCCGGCGAATTCGGGGCGCGTCGCCGGATTTCACGGAGCTTCCATGAGCGGCCTCGCCATCCAGCACCAGGGACCGGTCGGCATCGTCACGATGAGCCGTCCCGAGCGCCACAACGCGTTCGACGACGCGCTCATCGCCGAGCTCACCGATGCGTTGCGCACGATGGAGGCCGATGCCGGCGTGAGGGTCGTCGTCCTGTCCGCCGCCGGCGCCTCGTTCTCGGCGGGCGCCGACCTCGACTGGATGAAGCGCATGGCGGGCTTCTCGCGCGAGGAGAACGTGCGCGATGCCATGGCCCTGGGCGCGCTCATGCGCACCCTCGCGCATCTCGGAAAGCCGACGCTCGCGCGCGTGCAGGGACCGGCCTACGGCGGCGGGGTGGGACTCGTGGCCTGCTGCGACGTCGCCATCGCGCTGCAGTCCGCGATGTTCTCCTTCAGCGAGGCGAAGCTGGGCCTGGTTCCCGCCGTCATCTCGCCGTACGTCATCGCGGCGATCGGCGAGCGCGCGGCGCGGCGCTACTTCCTCACCGCCGAACGCTTCGCGGCCGCGGAGGCCTGGCGCCTGGGCCTGGTGCACGAGATCGCGGCCTCGCCCGCGGACCTCGACGAAAAGGTCGCGGCGGTCGTGGAGGCGCTGCTCGCCTGCGGGCCCGTCGCCCAGCGCGAGTCGAAGGAGCTCATCCGCGCGGTCGCCCATCGCCCCGTCATGAGCGAGGTGATCCAGGACACCGCCGAGCGCATCGCCCGCGTGCGCGCCTCCCCCGAGGGGCGCGAGGGCGTCACGGCGTTCCTCGAGAAGCGCAAGCCCGGCTGGATCCCCTCGCCGCCGCAGCCGGAAATCCCGCCGGAAGTGCCCGAGATCTGAGCATCCCCGAGCTTCGAGGTGAGCGGAATTCACATCGAGCACGACAATTTCTCGATTGAGCCGCGCGCCGCGCTGTCATAGCATCCGCGTATGTATACCCTGCACATCGGCAACAAGAACTACTCCTCGTGGTCGCTGCGGCCGTGGATCCTCATGCGCGAGCTGGCCATCCCGTTCACCGAGCGCCTGCACCTCTTCGGCGCGGGCTTCGACAAGGGCGGAGATGCGAAGAGCCCGAGCGGCCGCGTCCCCGTGCTGCACGATGGCGATCGCGTCGTATGGGACTCCCTCGCGATCGCGGAATACCTCGCGGAGCGCCATCCGGGCGTGTGGCCGAAGGATGACGGCGCGCGCGCCTGGGCGCGCAGCGCCGCGGCGGAGATGCATAGCGGCTACGGCGCCCTGCGCACCTACTGCTCCATGTCGGTAGGCACGCGCATGAAGCTGCGGCAGCTGCCGGAAGCGCTGCGCGCGGACATCGCCCGCATCGACGCCGCGTGGAACGAGGGCCTGTCGCGCTTCGGCGGACCCTTCCTGGCCGGCAGGTCGTTCACGGCCGTGGACGCGTTCTTCTGTCCGGTGGCGTTCCGCTGGCAGACCTATGGCTTCGAGCTCTCGTCCGCGGCCCGGACCTATGCGCAACGGCTGCTCGCCCTCCCCGGCATGGCCGACTGGTATGCCGCCGGCATCGCGGAGCCGCACCGGGACGAGGCGCACGAGCAGGAGGTGCTGGAGTTCGCGAGCGTCACGCAGGACCTGCGGCGCAAGGCCGGCGCGGGCGCTGCCGCGTAGGCTAGCACGCGGCGCCCCTCGTCACCGCGCACGGGGACGCAAAGGCGAGCACGCGCGTCATGGCTTTCCTTCCTGCATCTTCGAGGTCATCAGGAGGTACGTCGCGAAGAGCTTCCGGAAAGCGTCCTCGTTGCCCGCGTAGAAGCCGATCTGGCGGATCTTCACGGTGTTGCCGTCGGTCACCGGCTGGCGCGTGACCCACGCCGGGTGCGCGGGATGGCCGGGCGTGGTGAACGCCCAGCTCATGAGGGATTTCGCGTCGTTGTAGAGCACGAGGTGCTCCTCGCGGAACTGCTGCTCCGTGCCGCCGTGCTTCGACTTCACCTCGTCGAGATAGGCCTGCCATTGCGCGGGCGTGATGCGCGCCTGGGCATGGGGACGGAATTCCTGCGCGTGCGCGCCGATGGCCGCGCAGGCTAGGATGGCGAGGCCCCGGGCGATTTCCATGGCGGACACTATCTCATGAGCGGCGAGGCCGAGCCACTGCGCGTGGCGCTGGACCGGGATGAAAGCATCTCGGCATTGCTCGAAGGCGCGCACGGCGCGCGCGCGGCCCTCGTGCTGGCCCACGGTGCCGGTGCCGGCATGACGCACGCGTTCATGGCCGACCTGGCCGCGCGCCTCGCGCGCGAGCGCATCGCCACGTTGCGATTCCAGTTTCCCTACATGGAGCACGGCGGCAAGCGGCCCGATGCGCCGCCTGTCGCGCATGCCGCGGTGCGCGCCGCGGTGGCGGAGGCTGCGCGCCGGCTGCCGCGGCTGCCGCTCTTCGCCGGCGGCAAGTCGTTCGGCGGCCGCATGACGTCCCAGGCGCAGGCGCAGGCACCGCTCGAGGGCGTGCGCGGCCTCGTCTTCGTGGGTTTCCCGCTGCATCCGGCGAAGCGTCCGTCGATCGAACGCGCGGCGCACCTGGAGAAGGTCGCCGTGCCGATGCTCTTCCTGCAGGGCACGCGCGACGCGCTCGCCGAATGGCCGCTCATCGTGCCGACCGTCGAAGCGCTCGCCCCGCGGGCCGCGCTCGAACGCGTCGACGAGGCCGACCATTCGTTCCACGTGACAGCGCGTTCGGGCCGCACCGACGCGCAGGTGCTGGACGCCCTCGCCGCGCGCATCGCCGGCTGGATCGAGGCCGTCGCGCCGTCACGATAGAATCGCGGCCATGTTCGGGAAGATCCTCATCGCCAACCGGGGCGAGATCGCGTGCCGCGTGATCCGCACCTGCCGCCGGCTCGCCATCGGCACCGTGGCGGTCCACTCCTCCATCGATGCCCAGGCCTTGCACGTCGAGATGGCGGGCGAGGCGTATCTCATCGGCGGCCCCAGGCCCGCCGATTCGTACCTGAAGGGCGACCGCATCATCGAGGCCGCGCGCGCGAGCGGTGCCGAGGCGATCCATCCGGGATACGGCTTCCTCTCGGAGAACGAGGACTTCGCGCGCGAGGTCGAGGCGGCCGGGCTCGTCTTCATCGGCCCCACTCCCGAGGCCATCGAGAAGATGGGCCTCAAGGACCGCGCGAAGGCGATCATGGAGCAGGCCGGGGTGCCCGTGGTCCCGGGGTACCACGGCGAGAACCAGGACGAATCCTTCCTGCGCGCGCAGGCGAAGAAGGTGGGATTCCCGCTGCTCATCAAGGCGGTCGCGGGCGGGGGCGGCAAGGGCATGCGCCTCGTCACGAAGGAGGCCGAGTTCGAGGCCCAGCTCGCGGCCGCGCGGCGCGAGGCGAAGAACGCCTTCGGCGAAGACGCCGTGCTGCTCGAGCGCTTCGTGCAGGGACCCCACCACATCGAGTTCCAGGTGTTCGGCGACTCGCACGGGCACTACGTCCATCTCTTCGAGCGTGAATGCTCGATCCAGCGGCGGCACCAGAAGGTGCTCGAGGAGACACCCGCGCCTTTCCTGGATGACGTCATGCGTCATGAGATGGGCGAGGCGGCGGTGGCGGCCGCGCGCGCCATCGGCTATCGCGGGGCCGGGACGGTGGAGTTCATCATGGGCTCCGACCGCCGTTTCTTCTTCATGGAGATGAACACCCGCCTGCAGGTCGAGCATCCGGTGACGGAGATGATCACGGGCGAGGACCTGGTCGAGTGGCAGCTGCGCGTCGCCGCGGGTGAGCCGCTCCCCATGATGCAAGGCGAGATCCATTCCGCGGGCCACGCGATCGAAGTGCGGCTCTGCGCGGAGAACCCGGGCAACGACTTCCTGCCCGAGACGGGACGCATCGCCGTGCTGCGCGCGCCGCGGGAGCGCGACGACGTCCGGCTCGACACGGGCGTGCGCGAAGGCGACGAGGTCAGCGTCTTCTACGACCCGATGATCGCGAAGCTCGTCGCGTGGGGCAGCGATCGCGACGAGGCCGCGCGCCGCCTGCAGGACGCGCTCTCGGAGACCGCGATCCTCGGCGTGAAGACCAACCTCGCCTTCCTCGAGCGCGTGGTGCGGCATCCGGCCTTCCTGCGCGGGGACACCGATACCGCCTTCATCGAGCGTCATCGCGGCGACCTGCTCGGCGCCTCGGGGAGCGTTCCGCTGGAGGCGTTGGTCGCGGCGAGCGCACGCATCCTCCTCGACGAGCGCGCGGCGCAGGGGGCTCTTGCGTCCTCACCCTGGAACGACACCAGCGGCTGGCGCCTGAACCAGCGCGCGCGCCGCGAGGTCGAGCTCATCGCCGCGAACGGCGACGCCGTGGTGCTCGAAGCCGAGATGATGGGCGACCACGCGCTCGTGCATCACGATGGCCGCGCCCATCGCGTGGCGCTCGGGCCCGTCGAGGGCGACCGCTTGCAGGTCGCGCTCGACGAGGAGACGTACTTCGCCCGCGTGCTGCGCGACGGGGAGCGGCTCTCGGTGATCCTGCCCTCGGGCCGCCACGAGCTCACGCGCGTCGATCCCTTCCATTACGAGCCCGCCGACGCGATGCCCGATGCGCGCCTCACCGCGCTCATGCCGGGCCGGGTCGTCAAGGTGCTCGCGGGGCCGGGCGACAGCGTCGCCAAGGGCCAGGCGCTCCTGATCCTCGAGGCCATGAAGATGGAGCACACGATCACGAGCCCGCGCGAGGGCGTGATCGAGCGCGTGGCTTTCGCCGAGAACGAGCTGGTGCCGGCCGACGCGTTGCTCGTGACCTTCCGCGATTGAGCCTTTCCGCGGGGAAGCCCTACTGCCCGTTGCGGTGCTCTTCCGCGAGCTTCTCGCGATGTCGCGCGGCGGCCGCCTGGCGCTTGGCCGCGTCCTCGCGGCGCTTCGCCTCGCCTTCCTTCTTCTTCTGGTCGTTGGCGACCAGCGCACCCACGCCGCAGCCCGCGGCCGCGCCGAGAACGCCGTGGCCACCGATGAGATGGCCGCCCACGCCGCCGACGGCGCCGCCCACCAGGCAGCCCTTCTCGTTCTTGCCGATCGCGGATGCCGCCAGCGGCAGCGCCGCGAGCAACGTCGCCACCACGAATGCCTTCGCTTTCATGACGCTTTCTCCTGTGCTGTTCCCTCTAAGCGTGGCAAGGGCGGGCACCGCAGGAAAGCGGACGGCATCGCAACCCGGGGTGGGAACCCGCGCAGCGTCCTGACGCTGGCGAGGCGACGCCGCTGTAGGAACCGCCTTGCGGCGGACGGGCTATGGGAGCGCGGCCAGCAGCCGCCGCACGAAGCCGTCGATGGCGCCATTCTCGATCCAGCGCAGCACGACGACCACGTCGTGCTCGGGATCGACGTAGATCGCGTTGGTGCCGTTGCCGATGTGCATGAAGGCGCTGCGCGGCGCGCTCGGCAGGAGCTTGCCGTCGCGATTGTTGTACCAGTTCATGAAGCCGTACTCCGGCTGCACCGGCGTCGGCGTGAGCGCCCGGCGCACCCACTCGGCGGAGAGCAGCTGGCGCTCGTTCCAGCGCCCGCCGCGCAACGTGAGATAGCCGAAGCGCGCCATGTCGTGGGCGTCGATGAACATGCCGCCGCCCCAATGTCCTCCGCCGCTGACCGACTGCACGGCCTGGCCGTCGAGCACGACCCAGGAATTCTCGTAGCCGTACCAGCGCCACCGGTTCGAGGCGCCGATCGGGTCCATGAGCTCGTCCCTGAGCACTTGCGGCAGCGGACGGCGCCACACCTGGAGCAGCGCCAGTGCCAGCGCG
Organism: Usitatibacter sp.; assembly: GCA_035656735.1. Classification (GTDB taxonomy): domain Bacteria; phylum Pseudomonadota; class Gammaproteobacteria; order Burkholderiales; family Usitatibacteraceae; genus Usitatibacter. The sequence goes on from DASRRY010000035.1 coordinate 56,434, forward strand.
TTGACGCGGACGTCGTTGTACTTGTACGTCGTGCCCGGCTCCGCCCGCTTGCGCGACATCCATTGCGCGGGATCGGCTGCGGGGCGGTCGGCCCAGTCGGGCTTGCCCCACAGCGTGCCCTCCCAATGGCTGGTCTGGCGCAGGAGGTGATCCCAGGTGATCTTGCGATTGTGCGGCGTTCCGAAGGGCTCGATGAAGTCCGCCCCCCCGAGGCGACCCGACCTGTCGCCCGTCTCCGCCGGCCGGTACTCCTGGATCGGCGCGAGGTCGGCGTAGACCGGATCGTCGAGGCTGCGGATCAGGCCGCGCTGGTACGCGATGCCCGCCACGCTGGAGAGAAAGCTCTTGGTCACGCTGAAGGCCATGTCGACGCGCGACGGCTCGCCCCACTCGGCGACGACGTAGCCGTGGCGCACGACCACGCCGGTCATGTCGCCGCGCGGCTTCATCGGGCCGATGGGATCGCCGAGCGGCTCCCGGCCGAACGTCTCGTCGTGCGCGACGCGAAGGTCGCGCGGAGCGTGCGACTCGCTCGCCACCGCGAAATCGATCGCAGCCTTCAGCTTCTGCGCGTCGAACCCTTCCTCGGCAGGCGTGTGCCGCTCCCAATCGCGTCCCGGGTAATGGGGCGATTGCGCCGCGGCCGCGAGCGCCGCGCAGAGCGCGAGCACGCCGAAGAGTTGTCCGGTGCGCCGTCCTGCGCCACAAGGCGGGAAGGCTTGGCGAACGCACCGTAACTTCATCGCTTGCGCGTCGTCTCGATCCACTGCGCGAACGCCGCCATGAACTTGCGGATGAATTCCCGCGTGTCGTCGTTCGCCATGCGGCCCTGCTCGTCGAAGAGCTTGGCCGCTCCTCCGATGTACGCCTCGGGTTGCTGGAGGACGGGCATGTCGAGGAACACGAAGCAATGGCGCAGGTCCTGGTTCGCGCCGAAGGCACCGAGCGCGCCGGGCGACACGCTGATGATCGCCGCGGGCTTGCCGCTCCAGACCGATTGCCCGTAGGGACGCGAGCCCACGTCGATCGCGTTCTTGAGGGCGCCCGGAATGGACCGGTTGTACTCGGGCGTCACGAAGAGCACCGCCTGGCAGGTGCGCATCTCGTCGCGGAAGCGCTTCCACGGGGCGGGCGGCGCGTCGGTCTCGAGATCCTGGTTGTAGAGCGGCAATTCGCCGATGGCCACCTCGACCAGCTCGACGTTCGCGGGCGCCACCTCGCGCGCGGCGCTGCCCATCATACGGTTGAAAGAGCCGCGGCGCAGGCTGCCGACGATCATCGCCACGCGGTAAGGCGCGCTCATGAATATCCTTTCGGGTAAAGACAACAATGGACCGCGAGGATCGCGATTTTCTCCCAACGACAGGGGCCAGACCACTGTTGTCGCCATGCGATATCGGAATGTTCCGATGCATGACAACAGTGGTCCGTCCCCTGTCGTAGAATTCGGTCCTTTCCCTGCTCCGGAGACGTCATGAGCCGCAACATCCGCCGCGCCGCATTATTCCTTTCGTTCCTGCTCGCCGCCGGCGCCGCGCAGGCGAAGATCGTGACGAAGACGATCGACTACCAGCAGGGCGGCGAGAAGCTGCGGGGATACCTCGCCTACGACGACGCGAAGAAGAGCGCGCGGCCCGGCGTGCTCGTGGTGCACGAATGGTGGGGCTTGAACGACTATGTGAAGCACCGTGCGGAAGAGCTGGCGAAGATGGGTTATGTCGCGTTCGCGGCGGACATGTATGGCAGCGCCAAGGTCACCCGCGACCCCAAGCAGGCCGAGGCCTGGATGACCGCCGCCGTGCAGGCGCCGGGTCTTCTCGCCGCGCGTTCCAAGGCCGGCCTCGACATCCTCAGGCAGCAGCCGCAGACCGACAAGTCGCACGTCGCCGCGATCGGCTTCTGCTTCGGTGGCGGCGCCGTGCTGCAACTGGCCTACAGCGGCGAGCCGCTCGACGGCGTGGTGGTGTTCCACGGGACCCTGGCACCTCCCGACGCCACCCAGGCGAAGCAGATCAGGACATCGATCGTGATCCTCCACGGCGCCGAGGACGGCTTCACGACGCCCGAGACCATCGACGCCGTGAAGAAGTCGCTCGACGGCGCGAAGGTCGACTGGTACATGGTGACCTACGCGAATGCCGTTCACGCGTTCTCGAATCCCGAGGCGGACAGCTACCACATCCCCGGCATGGGGTACAACGCGAAGGCCGCGACGCGCTCGTGGGAAGAGATGCAGCGCTTCTTCCACGACAAGTGGGGGAAATAGAGCCAGGCTTTCCTTTCAACGGCCCAGCGAATAGAACTCCTCGTTGGGCCGCATGGCGGTGAGGTTGGCCATGCGGTTGGAGAGCGCGAAGAAGGCGGCAATGGCGCCGATATCCCAGGCGTCCTCGTCGCCGAAGCCGTGGCTCTTCAGCGTTTCGAAATCCGCCTCGCCGATCTCGTCGGCGCTGCGCGAGACCTTCATCGCGAAGTCGAGCATCGCCTTCTGCCGCGGCGTGAGGTCGGCCTTCAGGTAATTCACCGCGACCTGGTCGGCGATGAGCGGGTCCTTCGCGCGCACGCGCAGGATCGCCCCATGCGCCACGACGCAATACTGGCAACGGTTCGCGGCCGAAGTCGCGACAACGATCATCTCGCGCTCGGCCTTGGTGAGGTTGCCCGCCTTCTCCATCAATGCATCGTGATAGGCGAAGAACGCGCGAAACTCGTCGGGACGATGCGCGAGCACGAGGAACACGTTCGGCACGAAGCCGGCCTTCTCCTGCACGGCGAGGATGCGGCTGCGCATGTCCTCGGGCAGGGCGCGCAGCTCCGGAACGGGGAAACGGCTGATGGGAGGGCTCATGCGGTCGAGACGGGACGGGACCCGCGGCATTCGCGCCATCTAAGCACAAAAAAACGGCGCCCGCAGGCGCCGCTTGCCGAAGCCGCAGCGAATCAGCGATAGCGATACGCGTACCCCGCCGGGCGGCAGCGCGAGAAGTCCAGGTCGTCCTGGCGCTCGCCGGGCCGGACCTGCTCGAAGTGGCCCGCGTGGGGATTCCAGCATTCGTCTCCCGCGTTCGCGCCGTAGCTGCCGCGCTCGTAGTAGCCGTAGCCCGGCGCATAGGCGGGCGCGGGTGCGCCCGGCGCCGTATAAACCGGCGCGGGTTGCACGACCGGCGCGTCGTACGTCCTGGCCCCGATGTAGCGGCAGCGCGAGAAGTCGAGGTCGTCCTGGCGCTCGCCGGGACGGACCTGCTCGAAATGCCCGGCGTGCGGATTCCAGCATTCCTCGTCGCCACCGGCCCGCTGCACCCAGTGGCCGCCGTGGCTGTAGTACTGCGCCGACGCGCCCGTGGCGAGCGCGGCGAAGAGCGCACCCGCGGCGATCCTTATGATCTTCATGGCCTGCTCCATCTCCGTGAACGATGCCCTTCCGACAACGTGCGCGGACGCCTGTTCGACGGGCACGCTAGGCCGGTTTACTTAGTCGCCGCAGTGAGAGGCGCAACGCGGCCCCATCCGCTCAGAGAAGGTCCAGGATGTCGAGCTGCCTGAGGAACGTCGCGCGGTCGTAGTAGTCGCGGTAGCGCACGATCTTGCCGCTCTCGACCTCCGCGACCGCGCAGCCGCGCCGGCGGAAGGTGCGTCCGTTCGCGTGGCGCCCGCGAAAGTCGCGGCGAAAGGTGCCGTACGTGACCCATTCCGCGACCACGACATGATCGGCGCAGTGCACGCGCTCGAGCTCGCAGATCCAGTCGGGAAACGACGTCGCGAACTCGCGCATTCCCTGCACGATGGCGGACGGTCCCTGGAAGGCACGCTCCGTCGCCATGCTGACCCACTCGCAGTCCTCGGCAATGGGGCCGGCCGCGCGGGCGAAGTCGCGCGCGTTGAGCGCATGAAAGAACGCGCGGACGGTCCCTTCGGGCGAGAGGTCGGTCACGCGGGAAATGCTCCACCGCGCCTCGCGCGCGCTTCAGGCCTGCTTGCGCGCCACGAAGCCCACGAGCAATCCCAGCGCCACCATGATCGCGACGGCGATCAGCCACAACATGCCCAGGTACACGGCCGCGGCGATGGAACCCACGATGACGGCGAGGCCGATGATGCTCGCCCCCAGCTTGAGCCCGGAGCCTCCCCCGTTCGCTACCTCGTTCATGGCAGTGCCTCCAGCGGTCGTTGTGGGATTCCGGTTGGAGGGCGCCCATCCGCGGGCGTTGCCGCGGCGCATGCTCCGTTCGGACGGGGTCCCTAGTCCCGCGGCAGCAAGCGGCCGGGATTCAGGAGGTGCGCGGGATCGAGCACGCCCTTCACCGCGCGCATGATGTCGATCGCGACCGGATCCTTGTAGCGAAGGAATGCCGCCTGCTTCGCGCGCCCGATGCCGTGCTCCGCCGAGATCGATCCGCCCAGGCGCGCGACGTGCCGGTACACGATGTCGTGCACCGCATCGGCCCGCGCGAGGAAGCTTCCATCGTCGGCCCCCACCGGCTTGCTCAGGTTGTAGTGCAGGTTGCCATCGCCCACGTGGCCGAACGTGACCAGGCGCACGCCCGGAATTTCCGCGAGCAGCTCCGGTGCCGCCCGCTCCAGGAAAGTCGCGATGCACGAGAGCGGCACCGCGATGTCGTGCTTGATGGAAGCGCCGTCGCGGGTCTGCGCGTCGGGGACATGGTCGCGGATATGCCACATTGCCTCCGCCTGTCCGAGCGATGCCGCGATCGCCACGTCCAGCACCAAGGCCTGCTCGTGCGCGTGGGCGAGCGCCGCCTCGACTTGCGAGCGCAGGTCGGTGCCCGGGGAGGTCTCGGATATCTCGGCGAGGACGAACCAGGGCGCTGGCGTGGCGAGCGGATTGCGGGCGCCGTCGATATGGCGCTCGACCTGCGCCACCGCCTCGCGCACGAGCAGCTCGAAGGCCGTGACGCGCTCGCCCAGCCGCTCCCGCAGCGCGCCGAGCAAGGCGACCGCATGGCCCGGCGTGTCGACGGCGGCCCAGGCCGTCACCTGCTCGCGCGGGGCGGGGAAGAGCCTGAGCGCCGCGGCGGTGATGACGCCGAGCGTCCCCTCGCAACCCACGAAGAGGTCGCGCAGGTCGTATCCCGTGTTGTCCTTGTAGAGCGGCGACAGCAGGTCGAGCACGCGGCCGTCGGCCAGGACCACCTCGATGCCGAGCGTGAGGCTGCGCATGTTGCCGTAGCGCAGCACGTGCTCGCCGCCCGCGTTGGTGGCGAGATTCCCGCCGATGGTGGCACTGCCCTCGGCGGCGAGGGAGAGCGGAAAGAGCCGGCCATGGCGCGCCGCCTCCTGCTGCACGGCCTGCAGGATCACGCCGGCCTCGACCGTCATGGTGTTGTCCACGGCATCGACGCGGCGCACGCGGTTCATGCGGCGCAGGCTCAGCACCACCTCCCGGCCCGTCTCATCGGGCGTCGAGCCCCCGGTGAGACCGGTGTTGCCGCCCTGGGGTACCACCGCCGCGCGATGCTGGGCGCAGGCGCGCACGATCGCGCTCACCTCGCCCGTCGTTGCCGGCCGCACCACGGCTCGCGCTTGCCCCGGATACTGGCCGCGCCAGTCGCGCACGTAAGCCGCCGTATCCGATGCGGATACGAGCACGTTCGCCGGTCCGGCGATCGTGCGCAGCGCTTCGACCAGCGGGTCGCTCGCGCTCACGCGGCGTCGCCGGTCGCCACGGGCCTCAGCGGCGAAGACGACCACTCGCTCCACGAGCCTGCGTAAAGCCGCGGCAGCGGCATGCCGGCGACCGCCATGGCGAGGATGTTGTGGCACGCCGTGACGCCCGAGCCGCATTGGCTCACGACGGCGTCCGGCGGCACGCCGCCGACCAGCGGGGCAAAGTCGCGCCGCAGGTCTTCGGCGGGCTTGAAGAGCCCATTCGCGCCGACATTCATCTTGAACGGCCGGTTCACCGCCCCCGGGATGTGGCCGGCTTTCGCATCGAGCGGCTCGACGTCCCCGCGATAGCGTTCCGGAGCGCGTGCGTCGATCACCCGAAGGCGGGACGTGCCCAACGCGCGCTCGATGTCGGCCGCCTCGACGGTGCGCACCAGCGCCTCATGCAGCGGCAGCTCGCGCGGAATCGCGCGCGGCATCTCGGATGTGACCGGAAGCCCCGCCTCTTTCCACGCGCGCAGGCCGCCGTCGAGCACCGCGGCGGCCGCATGCCCGAGCCAGAGCGCCATCCACCAGAGGCGCGACGCATACATGCCGTCGGCTTCGTCATAGGCGACGAGCAGGGTGTCGTCACCCACGCCGAGCGCGGCCAAGCGCCGCGCGAGCGTGGCGCGATCGGGCAGCGGGTGGCGCCCGGCGAAGCCGCCGTCGTCCCTGCGCTGCGGTCCGGAGAGGTCCCGGTCGAGATGCAGGAAGAAAGCTCCCGGGATGTGGGCGCCCGCATAAGCCTCGCCTCCTGCCTCGGGCTTCATGAGGTCGTGGCGCACGTCGACGATGACGACGTCTCGCGAGTGACGCAGGCGCTCGAGCGAGGCCGCATCGATGAGGGGATGGATGGAGGTCATGGATTCCATGAAGCCTGCATGAAGGTCGCGGTCAGGCGCGGATGGGTGCGCCCCCCGGCTGCCGCCGGCGAAAGTCAGGCTTTCGCGAGCCGCGGCAGCGGACGGGCGTCGAGCCACGCGAGGAGGTTCTCCACGACACCCGGACCGAACTTCGAGAACACCGGGTCGTTCACGAAGCCCAGGTGCGGTGTCAGCACGACATTCTCGCGGCGCGTGAGCGGATGACCGGGCGGCAGCGGCTCGTCGTCGTAGACGTCGAGCGCGGCGATGGCGGGGCGGCCCCGCTCCAGCGCGGCATCGAGCGCCGGCATGTCGATCAACGCCGAGCGCGCGGTGTTGACCAGGATCGCGTCTTCGCGCATGCGCGCCAGGCGTTCCGCGTTGATGAGCTTGCGCGTGGCCTCCCCGGGCACGAGGTGCAGCGTGACGACGCGCGAAGTCTCGAGCAGCTCTTCCAGCGTCACCGCCTTCGCACCGGCCGCCTGCGCGCGCTCCGGCGTCATGTGCGGGCTCCACGTGACGACCTCCATGCCGAAGGCGCGGCCCACGTCGCCCACGCGCGTGCCGATCGAGCCCAAGCCCACGATGCCCAGGCGCTGTCCGGCGAGCGTCACGGGAAGCCCCTTTCCGTCGCGCCAGCGGCCGTGGCGCACGAGGCCGATGTAGGCTTCGAGCCGCTTCGCGGCCGCGAGGATGAGCGCCCATGCCATCTCGGCCGTGCTCTCCTTGGACGACCCCATCTCGGTGTGCCCCACCGGAATGCCGCGTGCGGCCATGGCGGCCATGTCGACCTGGGTATTGCGGGCGCCCGTGAAGATGAAGAGCTTCAGGTTCGGCAGCTTCTCGATGAGGTCCGCCTTGAAGGCAGTGCGGTCGCGGACCACGACCACCGCCTGCGCGTCACGGATCGCGTCGAGCAGCGCATCGCCGCGCAGGCGCTGCGTATGGAAGACGACCTCGGCCCGCGCCTCGACCGGCGACCAGTCCGCCGTCTTGCGCAGCGAATCCTCGTAGTCGTCCAGAACGACGATGCGGGGCCGCGTCACGGGCGCGCCCTTTCGCCGATGGCCTTCGCATCGCGCGCCTCGCCGATCTTCCAGCACGCCTCGATCAGCGCGCCGGCCTTCTTCTCCCCGATCACGCCGTCGGCGAGCAGGTGGAACTTGCGCTCGAGGTCCGCATCGGTCATGGGGCGCTCGAGCGAGCCGATCGCGTGCTCGACCAACACGCGGCGGCGGCTGCCGTCCTTGAGCACCGCGGTCACGTCGGCGGCGGCCTCGTCGATCTTCTCGTCCACGATCGCCACGACCTTGCGGCGCAGGGCCACCATGTCCTCGCGCCGCACGATCTCGTCGGCGTACTCGCCTTCGCCCGCGCGGCCGAACATGAGGCCCGCGGCGAAGCCGTGGTAGACGCTGAACTTGCCCTGGAGCCCGTCCTGCGGCTCGCGCTTGCCGGTGAGCTCGAGGACCAGCGGATGCACCTTCAGCTCCACGTGCTCCACGTCGCCCGGCTTCACGCCCTGCGCACGCAGCTGCGTCGCGGCATCGATCGTCGGGTGGATCACGATGCCGCATGCGAACGGCTTGTAGGTATTGAACGAGATCTCGAAGCGCTCGCCCAGCTCGTCGGTGAGCTCGCTCCAGTCGTACTTGGTCGACAGGACCTGCGCGTAGCCGCGCGCGGCCTCGAGGGCCTTCGGGCTCGCGGTGAAGCCGTTCTTGGCCAGCAGCGCCGACGTAAGCCCGGCCCGTGCGGCGGCTCCCGGATGGAACGGCTTGGTCATCGTGCCGAATTGCTCGCGCATGCCGATGGGCTGCGAGGCGGCGATGCCGAGCGCCCATGCGGTGCCCTGCTCATCGAGCCCCAGGAGACGCGCGCATCCGGCCGCCGCCCCGAGCGTGCCCGTCGTGCCCGTGATGTGCCAGCCGCGATCGTAGTGCTCGGGATAGATGGCGTTGCCCATGCGGCACTCGACGTCGATGCCGAGCACCAGGGCGTCCACGAGCTGCCGGCCCGTGGCGCCGGTGACCTCGGCGAGCGCCAGCAGGGCGGATGCGACGGGACCGGCCGGATGGATGATCGTCTTGAGGTGCGTGTCGTCGAAGTCGAAGGTGTGCGACGTGATGCCGTTCACCAGCGCGGCGCTCGCCATGTCGACCTTTTCGGCGCGGCCCAGGACGCTCGACTGCGGCGCCGGCTGCAGCATGCGCACGGCGCCCAGCGCGGCCTCCGCGGACTCGTGGCGCGCCGCGCCCACGGCGCAGCCCACCCAGTTCAGGAACGTGCGATGCGCTTCGTGATCGACGGCGTCGCTCCACCCGCGCGACGGGTGAGTCGCCACGAATTTCGCGAGGACCTGCGTGATGGGCGGCGCGTTGAGGTCTGCCGCGACTTGCGTGTTGCGGGCCATGAAGGGCCATCTCCCGGGATGCCAACTGGCGATTATAGGGCTTGACACGCGTCAACCCGCTCGCGCGCGGTGCGCCTACCCTGACCACGGAAGGGAGACGAAAAATGAGCATGACGCATTACATGCAGCTCCTCGCCGCGAACCAGCCGTGGAATCTCATCGTGTTCATGGCCATTCCCATCGTGCTGGCTGAAACTCTCGCCATCTCGGAGCTCTACCTGCTCTTCACGCGGCGCCGGGAAGGTGGCGTTCGCGCCATCAACCGCTTCGCCGGGCTCGGTGCGGGACTCGCGTTCCTCGCCATCATCCCTTACCTCACCCTCACCGCCGTCATTCCACTCACGCGCGGCGACGAGTGGCGCGGCTGGATCGACGTGGTCGCCGTCGCGGCGTACCTCCTCGCGGGGCTGCCGCTCGTGTGGGTCGGGGCCCTGGAGCTCAGGATGGTGATGCGCGAGCGCAGCACTCTCGAGAAGCTCAAGGCGCACGCCGTCGCCATCGCGTTGTTCCTCGTGCTCGCGCACGTGGCCATGGTGTTCGGCATGCTGGACCCGACGCTGGGCGGGCGCGCTGCGGCCGGCATGCCGCTCGAGAACATGCAGGGCATGCGGCACTGAGGGTGCCCGCCACCGGGGACCGCGGAGGAAGGCCGGACATCGGCGCGCGCTATAATTTCGCGATTCGCCGCAGAACCTTCCGAGGAGGAGAACCATGGCCGCGAACCCGCAAGCACGCCCGGCAGGGATTCCCACCGTCAAGCTGCTGATCAACGGCCAGTTCGTGGAGTCGAAGGCGCGCGAGTGGCGCGACGTCGTCAATCCCGCGACGCAGGAGGTCCTGGCGCGCGTGCCGATGTGCAGCGCCGAGGAGGTGGGAGAAGCCGTCAAGGCCGCCGCCGACGCCTTCAAGACGTGGCGCAACACCCCGATCGCGGCGCGAGCCCGGATCATGCTCAAGCTGCAGGAGCTCATCCGCCGCGACATGAAGAAGATCGCCGCGGTGCTCACCGCCGAGCAGGGCAAGACGCTGCCCGACGCCGAGGGAGACGTCTTCCGCGGACTCGAGGTGGTCGAGCACGCGTGCTCCATCGGCACGCTCACCCTGGGTGAGTTCGCCGAGAACGTGGCCGGCAACGTCGACACTTATTTCATCCGCCAGCCGCTGGGGGTCTGCGCCGGCATCACGCCGTTCAACTTCCCCGCGATGATCCCGCTCTGGATGTTCCCGATGGCGATCGTCTGCGGCAACACCTTCGTCCTCAAGCCGTCGGAGCAGGATCCCATGACGCCGATGGTGCTCGCCCAGCTCGCGATCGAGGCGGGCATCCCGCCCGGCGTGCTCAACGTCGTGCACGGCGGCAAGGAAGCCGTCGATGCGCTCTGCACGCATCCGGAGATCAAGGCGGTCTCTTTCGTGGGCTCTTGCGGCGTGGGCGAGCACGTCTACAAGCTCGCGTCGGACCATGGCAAGCGCGCCCAATGCATGATGGGCGCCAAGAACCACGCGGTGATCATGCCCGACGCGAACAAGGAGCAGTCGTTGAACGCGCTGGTGGGCGCCGGATTCGGCGCGGCGGGGCAGCGCTGCATGGCCGTGAGCGTCGCGGTGCTCGTGGGCGACGCCCAGAAGTGGGTGCCCGACATCGTGGCCAAGGCGAAGACCCTCAAGCTCAATGCCGGTGACCAGGCCGGCGCCGACCTGGGGCCCGTGATCTCGAAGAACGCCCGGCAGCGCATCGAGCGCTTCATCGACCAGGGTACCAAGGAAGGTGCGAAGCTCGAGCTCGACGGGCGCGGCGCGAAGGTCGCCGGCTACGACAACGGCAACTTCATCGCGCCGACGGTCTTCTCGAACGTGAAGCCCGGCATGACGGTCTACACCGAGGAGATCTTCGGCCCGGTGCTCTGCCTCGTGAACGCGGACACGCTCGACGAGGCGATCGACATCATCAACACGAACCCGTACGGCAACGGCACCGGCATCTTCACGCAGTCGGGTGCCGCCGCGCGCAAGTTCCAGAACGAGGTCGACGTGGGCCAGGTGGGCATCAACGTGCCGATCCCGGTGCCCGTGCCCTACTTCAGCTTCACCGGCTCGCGCGGCTCGAAGCTGGGCGACCTCGGTCCCTACGGCAAGCAGGTGATCCAGTTCTACACGCAGGTGAAGACCGTCACGGCGCGCTGGTTCGACGACGCGACGACCTCTCCGGGGATCCACACGACGATCTCGCTCAAATGAAGATCGCCTTCATCGGCCTCGGCAACATGGGTAACCCCATGTGCCGCAACCTGCTGAAGAACGGCCACGCGCTCAAGGTGTTCGACGTCGTGCCGGAGCTGGTGAAGAAGCTGAAGGACACACCCGGGTGCGAGCCGGCGACGTCGGCCGCCGAGTGCGTGAAGGACGTGGAGCTCGTCATCACGATGCTGCCCTCCTCGCCTCACGTGCGCAGCGTCTACACGGGGCCGCGCGGCGTGCTCTCGGAAGTCGCGGGGGGCACGCCGCTCATCGACTGCTCGACGATCGACCCGCTCACCTCGCGCGAGGTGAGCTTCGAGGCGAAGGCGCGCGGCTGCCCGATGCTGGATGCGCCTGTATCCGGCGGGGTGGGCGGCGCGGAGGCCGGGACGCTCACCTTCATGGTCGGCGGCGAGGCGCAGGACTACGAGCGGTTGAAGCCCGTGCTCCAGGCGATGGGCAAGAACATCGTGCACTGCGGCGCGAGCGGCAACGGCCAGGTCGCCAAGATCTGCAACAACATGATGCTCGCGATCGAGATGATCGCGACGTCCGAGGGCATGACGCTCGCGGCGAAACTGGGCATGGACCCGAAGATCTTCGCGTCCATCGTGAACACCTCGAGCGGGCGCTGCTGGAGCTCGGACACGTACAACCCTTATCCGGGCGTGCTCGAGAACGTTCCCGCCTCCCGCGGCTACAGCGGCGGATTCGGCGCCGACCTGATGCTCAAGGACCTGACCCTGGTGACCGATGCCGCCAAGGCGGCGAAGCACCCCGTGATGATGGGCGCCATCGCGCAGCAGGTTTACCAGAAGCATTCGATGGACGGCAACGGCGGCAAGGACTTCTCGAGCGTGATCCTGCAGTACCTGAAGCCGTAGCCGTGCCGTCCATGATCCGCCACGAGATCCGCGGCCACACGGCCTTCATCACCAACGACAACCCGCCGGCCAATACCTGGACGCCGGATAGCCTGCGTGAGCTGGAAACGCTCGTCGCGACGCTCAACGCGGACCGCAACGTCTATGCGGCGGTGGTGACCGGCGCGGGCGACAGGTTCTTCTCCGCGGGCGCCGACCTGAAGACCTTCAGCGGCGACAAGGCGGTGGCCCGCGATTTCATCTCGCGCTTCGGCGCCGCGTTCGAAGCCTTGATGAACGCGCGCTTCGTGACGATCGCGGCGATCAACGGCTACGCGATGGGCGGCGGCCTCGAAGCCACACTCGCCTGCGACATCCGCGTCGCCGAGGCCCACGCGCAGATGGCGCTGCCCGAGCCGGCGGTGGGCCTGCTGCCCGCGGGCGGCGGCACGCAGATGCTGCCATGGCTCGTGGGCGAGGGCTGGGCCAAGCGCATCATCCTCACCAACGAGCGCGTCGATGCGCAGACCGCGCTTCGCATCGGGCTGGTGCAGGAGGTCGTCGAGAAGGGCCAGGCGCTCGCGGCCGCGACGAAGGTCGCCGATCGCGTCGCCACGCTCTCGCCGCGCGCGGTGGAGTCCTGCAAGCAGCTCATCCACAACGCGCGCAACGGGACGCCCAAGTCCGGCGGCCTTGCGCTCGAACGCGAGCGCTTCGTGGATCTCTTCCGGTTCGACGACACCGCCGAGGGCGTCAACGCCTTCCTCGAGAAGCGCAAGCCCGAATGGAAGAACCGCTGACGGCGGCGGGCGGCGAGCTTGCCGCCACGATCCGCGCGGGCGTGGCGACCGTCACGCTGAACCGCCCTGCGGCCCTGAATGCCCTGTCCTACGACATGATCCGCGGCCTCGCGGACTGGCTCGATGCGTGGGAGACGGACGCGCGCGTGCAGACGATCGTCCTGCGCGGCGCCGGCGAGAAGGCCTTCTGCGCCGGGGGCGACGTGCGTGCGCTGCACGCGAGCATCACGGGCCGCGGCAACGACGTCCATCGCGATTATTTCGAGGTCGAGTACGCGCTCGACTTCCGCATCCACACCTATCCCAAGCCCATCGCCGCGATCATGGATGGCATCGTGATGGGCGGCGGCATGGGCCTGGCCCAGGGTGCGGCGCTGCGCCTCGTGGGCGAGCGCACCCGCATGGCCATGCCGGAGACGGCCATCGGACTCTTCCCGGACGTGGGTGGCAGTTACTTCCTCTCGCGGTGCCCCGGGGAGCTCGGCACTTATCTGGGGCTCGTGGGCCCCACGATCCATGCGGCCGACGCGATCTACTGCGGCCTCGCCGACGCTTATATCGGCCCAGCGGCGCCCTTGGAGCCGGCGCTGCCGGCGCTTCGCCCCGCGATCGACCGCCACTTCGCGCACGCGAGCGTCCCCGCGATCGCCGCATCGCTCGAAAGCGAATCGGCGCCGGCGTGGCGCGACTGGGCGGTCCGCACCCGCGAGGCGCTCGGCAAGCGCTCGCCGACGATGCTCGCCGTCACCCTCGAGCAGTTGCGCCGCGGCGCCCGCATGCCGCTGGAGGACTGCCTGCGCATGGAGCTGGACCTGGTGCGCGCGGCGATCGCCCACGGCGACCTGGTCGAAGGCATCCGCGCCCAAATCATCGAGAAGGACAACCAGCCGCGCTGGAATCCCGCGACGCTCGAAGAGGTCTCACGCGCGTCGGTCGAAGGCTTCTTCGCGCTGTCGGATCCGCCCGGCCGCCATCCCCTCGCCCACCTCGGCGATTCGCGCGCGAACGCGCGCGTCGCCGCCCGATTTGCACGCCTGCCCTGAAGACCGACCTCAACCTTCCCGGAATCCTGAGCTCATGAAACTCGCCACCTACTCGCCGCTTCCCTCCGGCCAACCGCGTCCCGGCCTCGTCATCGAGGACCAACGCATCATCGACATTCCCGCCGCGCTCGGCGCCGACCGGGACACCAGCACCATGGTGGGCATCATCCAGGCCGGTCCCGCGATGCTCGACCGGCTGCGCGACCTCGAGAAGAGCCCGCCCGCGTCGATGGCGAGGCTCGCGGACGCGAAGCTGCACGCCCCCATCCCGCGCCCGATCAAGAACGTCTTCTGCGTCGGCTGGAATTATCTCGAGCACTTCGACGAGGGCGCCAAGAAGCTGCAGGACAACCGCGAGCTGCCGAAGTACCCGGTCTTCTTCAGCAAGGCGACGACCTCGGTGAACGGTCCGTTCGACCCGGTTCCGTTCGACGCGAAGATCTCGACGTCGCTCGACTGGGAGGTGGAGCTCGGCATGATCATCGGCACGACCGGAAAGAACATCCCGGAAGCCGACGCGATGCGCCACGTCTTCGGCTACACGGTGATCAACGACGTGTCCTGGCGCGACCTGCAGCGCCGCCACGGCGGCCAGTGGCACAAGGGCAAGAGCCTGGACGGCACGTGCCCCATGGGCCCGTGGATCGTGACCGCGGACTCGATCGATCCCGACAACCTGCGCGTGACCTGCCGCGTCAACGGCGTCACCAAGCAGGACTCGAACACGAAGCACCTTTACTTCAAGCTTCCGAGGCTTATTGCCGAGCTTTCCGCCGGGATGACGCTCGAAGCCGGCGACGTGATCTCCACGGGCACGCCCGAGGGCGTGGGTTTCGCGCGCAACCCGCCCGAATTCCTCAAGCCCGGCGACCTGCTGGAAACGGAAATCGAGAACATCGGCGTGATGCGCAACACGATCGGATGACATCGCGGCCGGGCCTTGCTAAAGTGCCCCCAAGGGGGAGCCTCGCATGGTCAGCAAGATCGAGCCCGGGCGCGCTGTCCTCGACCGCATCGGGGTGTACCGCCTCTTCACGCGGCTCACCCCGGTTCGCGCGAGCTACCACGGCAAGTTCGCCCTGGCGGCGGCGGTCGGGATGGTGGTGCCGGTGGCCATCTTCGTGGTCTACCTGCTCGTCACGCGCTCGGATTTCGAGCGCATGTATCCCCTCCTCGCCGCGCTGCTCCTCGCCTGCTTCATGGGTTTCCTGGGCACCCTGTGGGCGCTGCGCGAGCTGCTCGTTCCCATCGACCTGACCGCCGAGGCCCTGCGCAGCTACATCGAGAGCCGCGAGGTGCCCGACCTTCCGATCCGCTTCCCCGACCGCGCCGGCAAGCTCATGGAAGGCACCCAGTACACCCTTGGCCAGCTGCACCAGACCATCACGCGGCTCGAGGGCATGTCGGACATCGACGACCTCACCGGGGTGTACAACCGGCGTTCCGGCGAGAAGCGCCTGGGCGAGGAAGTCGCCCGCGGCGAGAGGGACCTGCAATCCTTCCAGCTCGCATTCCTCGATATCAACGAGTTCAAGCGCATCAACGAGCGCCACGGCCACAGCGCGGGCGACGCGTGCATCTCGCACGTGGCCGCCCTGCTCGCCCTCAACGTGCGTCGCGGGGATTGGGTCGCGCGCTGGGGCGCCGACGAGTTCGTCGTGGGCCTCCATCGCAATCGCGCGCTCAAGATGGTGATGGGGCGCATCGTGAAGGCGGTGGAATCGAGCCCCTGCGAAGTGGCCCCCGGCGTGGACGTCAATGTCCACGTGAGCTGCGGCGTCGCGGAGTACCGCTTCGGCAGCGGCGCCGACGGCCTGCTGGCCGATGCCGGCCGCGCGATGTATGCCGCGAAGGAGCTGGCCCGCGGCTCCGGCGAGTCGCACGTCTGCTATCGGGCGGAGCTCGACCTGCCGCCGCGCTCGCCCCAGCGGGACGCCGCCAGGGTCGATTGAGCCACGGCGCCATGCGACAATGGCGCCATGACGTCGCGACTCGACGCAGCCCGCAGCGCCCGCACCGGCGCCTGGATCGTCGTCCTCGTCCTGCTGCTCGGCTATGCGCTCAACGAGGCGCGCGGCGACTTCCCTTACCAGTACGCTTTCGACCTTTATCACCCGTGGGCGATCGCGCGCGCCGCTGAGACGCCGGGGGCGCCGGCGAACCCTTATCGCGAGACCCCGCAGCTCGGCGCTTTCGCCGTGGCTGCCGCCGCGAGCTCCGGCAGCGTGGCCCTTCGCGCGACCGCGGGGTTCTGGCACGGGCGAAATGCCGCCATAGGCTTCGAGCCCACCGGCACGCCGCTTTATTACGCCGCCCTCTCGCTGCTGCCGGCGGACTTCGACACCGCCCACGCGGTCATGACGGTGCTCCAGTTCGCCGCGCTGGGGGCCGCCATCCTCATCCTCGCTCGCCTGAGGGGCTGGGGATGGTTGCCGGCGCTTTGCCTCGCTGCATTGGCCTGGTGCACGTTCAACCCGTTCACGCAGGACGTGAAGTTCGCGAACGCCGCCTCGGTTCAAACGGCCTGCGTGGCGGCTCTCGTGGCGCTTGCGCAGCGCCAGCGCCTGGAGCGTAGCGCGCTCCTCGACCGCTCCTATCTCGCCGCGCTCGTGATGCTGGTCCTCTTCAAGCCGAATGCCGCGCTCATCGCCGCGGCGCTCGCCGCGAGCTACCACGTGACGCGCGGCTCCCGGCGCTTCCTGGAGGGAGCGCTGGTCGCGTGTGTCGCGGCGCTCGTCGCCGTGGCGCTTTCGTCGTGGCGCTTCCACGATCCTTCCATCTGGCTCGACTGGTACCGCTATACGCAAGGCGCGAACGGCGGCACGTTGCTCTACTCCGCGGCCGACGGCAACCTGTCGCTCGTCAAGATGCTTTCCGAGCGCGGAATGAGCCTCGGCGTCGCGGGCTATTCGATGCTCGCGGCGGTGGTCTTCGGGCTGCTTGCCGCGGCCGGGGTCACGGCGATGGGCCGCGCGCCCGGGCGGCTCGTGCCGGGAGCCCGTGCGGTGCTCGCCGATCCATGGCTCGTCGCGAGCGCCGGCGTCCTCGCGACCTTGCTGGTATCGCCCCTGGTGTGGCCGCATTACTTCGTGCTGCTCCTGATCCCGATGCTGCGCTTCATCGGATGGGACAGGCGCTGGGACGCGTCGACGGCCCTCACGGTGCTGGCATGGGTCGCGCTGTCGCGCCTGCCGCTGCAGCTGCTGCTCCACGTGGCACCCGCCGCGATCTACATCTTCATGGTCTTCTCGTGGATGCCGCTGCTGGCCGCGCTCTTCATCCAGATGGCGCACACCGCGAAGGCATCGCCCTTGCCCGGGGAGCCCGTGCTCGCTCCCGCGCTGCGGCGCGGCGGCCCCGCATCCTGATGGCGATCGTGCGCCGGACGTCCGCGGCCTGGATCGGGGTCGCCATCGTCCTCGCCGGCGCGCTCTTCTGGGAATCCGCGCGGCTCTTCCCGGACCAGCTCGGCTACGACATGTACCACCCGTGGGGCATCGCGGCGGTCCATGGCGAGATCGCCGCGCCGGCGAATCCTTATGCCGGCACGCGCCGCTATGCCGAGGCGATGCGCGCCTACGCCTTGCAGGGCGACAGCGCCAAGGCGCATCTCGCGGAGGATTTCTGGCGCGGCCGCACCGCGGCGCACATCGAGCCGACGGGCACCCCGCTCTATTACGCGCTGCTCTCGATACTGCCGCGCGACTACGATCGCGCGCATCTTGCGGTCGCGCTCGTGCAGTTCGCTTGCACTGCGTTCGCCATCGTGCTGCTCCTGAGACTGCGCGGAGTGACCGTCGCGCCCGCCCTCTGCGTGGCGCTCGTGGTCGAGCTCACCTATAACCCCTTCATCCAGGACGTGAAGATGGCGAACGCGAACTCTCCGCAGCTCGCGGCGTTCGCGGGGCTGATCTACCTCTCCGCGACCGGCGCGCTCGAGCGGCGGCCGTGGCTGGACCGCCTCTACCTCGCGGCACTGGCGCTGCTCGTCGTGATCAAGCCCAACATCCTGTGGATCGCGGGCGGCCTCGCGGCGCACTACGCGGTGCGGCGCGGGATGGCGGCGACCTTTCGCGGCTCGCTCATCGCGGCGGTCGCGGCACTCGCCGGCATCGCCCTGGGCGCGTGGTATTTCGGCGCGGCGGGCGCATGGATCGATTGGCTGCGGTATGTCGGTGGCCATGGCGGATCGCTGCTGTACTCGCTCGACGGCGGCAACCAGTCGGTCGCCATGCTGATGGCCGAGAAGACCGGGGGCTACGATGCTTATACGTACAGCGCGATCCTGGTGTGCGCCATGGCGCTCGCGATCGTGGTGTGCCTGAGTGAAGCCGGACAGCGTCCGGAGCTCCTGCGACCGGCGGCGGTGCGCGTGCTGCAGGATCCGTGGCTCGTGGCGAGCCTCGCCGTGGTGATCACGTGTGCCACGGCACCGCTCGTGTGGCCGCACTACTTCCTTCTCAACCTCATCCCGATCGGCTGGCTCGCCACCCGGGGCCAGCGCACGCATTTCGCCATGGCGTGTGCCGCTCTCTCGTTCCTCACTCAATGCAAGCCGTTCATCGTGTTCCTCGGCATATTCCACCTGAGCGGCGTCATCTCCTCGATGATGGCGTTCACCTGGGCGCCGCTATTGCCGCCGCTGCTGCTGGAGCTGGTCAAGACTCGCGCGGAAGTCGCTGCTGCGCGGGCTTAGCGTATTCCCGAACGCATCTGCGGCGATGTGGCCGGCGACGACTCGTTACCTGACGTGTGGTCTTCCGGAACATGTATCTATTCTGATACACTAGAGTGTGTCGAAGCCAAAGCTCGCTATTCGCTTCTTCCGCTCTGCGCAAGGCCGGGAACCCGTGCGCGACTGGCTGAAGGGACTCAGCGATGAGCAGCGCAAGGCCATTGGCGACGATATCCGCACGGTGCAATTCGGATGGCCGCTAGGGATGCCATTGGTGGAGAAGTTGGAGCCGGGTCTTTGGGAAGTGCGGGTCGATCTTCCCTCAGGTATCGCGCGGGTTCTGTTCACGATTCATCAGGATGAAGCCGTGCTGTTGCACGGATTCGTGAAGAAGAGCCAAAAGATCCCCAAGGACGATCTGGAAACGGCAAGGCGTAGAAGGAGGCAGATATGACCAAGCGCAAGAGCGCAAAGCGGACAAGCGGTCGCGTTGGAAGCAATTTCGAGGATTTCCTGAGTGATGAGGGGCGCCTCGAGGAATCAACCGCACTGGCATTGAAGCGCGTGCTGGCCTGGCAGATTCAGCAGGCCATGGAAAAGGCGAACGTTTCGCAAGCCGAGATGGCGCGCCGCATGCGTACCAGCCGCGCGGTGATCCGCCGGCTGCTCGACGAGAACGATTCTTCCGTCACTCTGACCACGATCAGCAAGGCCGCCAATGCCCTGGGAAAGAATCTGCAGCTGAAGCTCGCGGCCTAGCTTCCGCCGACACCCGGCCGCAGCGTGCGCTCGATGAACGGCCCCTTGGCCTCGGTATACGCCTCCCGATCGTCCGGGTAAAGGGATGCTAGCCGCGGATCGCTTGCACATACTTCCAATGCTCGGGTCGTAGTCGCGGAAATAGTTGTAGATTTCCGCACGGTTGCGCTGTGAGCTTCCACGCTTCCGCTCACGGCATCATTTAGCAGCGCGATCTATCGGGTGAGTTCTTAAAGTTCGAGACGATCGAGAAGGTGGGTCTCGTCCGTTCTAATCCAGGGTGCCCCTCCAGCAGCTCTGCTCTTACTCGATATGAGCCGCGCGGCAAGGTCGTCCCGCCGAGGATCCGGAATACGTAATCGTTCGCCCATCCTTGGATACCGTCGGTTGTCGCTATCCATGTCTGGTAGTCGATGACTTGCTCTGTCGCCGACGATCCATGTTCGATCCGAGCAATTGATACTCGGATCGAGATTGGCGTGCCTTTCCCGATCAAGGCGTCCCGCTCCGTCTGATCGGCAAAGGCATTGCGCGGAAACCGCAGTTCTGCAGATACGTAGTCGCATACCGGCGCGACTACTTCTATGGGCGGCAATGGCCCTGCCGACGAAATGGGAACCGCGACTTCAGCCGGGACGGCCTTTGCTGAGCCAAGGACGCTAACGGCGGCACAGCCAAGAGTGGCGAAAGGCAGCAGTAGCGCCAGCACTTGATTCTTTGCGCTTAAAGGAGACATCAGTTCTCCGAAAATGGTAGAACCAACTAAATCACTGTCCATTCACGTCGACTGGTGGATTCGGGCCTCCACCACCGATGGAATAGAAAAAGAGATCAGGAAATGGTCCCCTATGGGCTTTCTTGATGATCTTGCACCTCATCAAGCAATCGCGGGTGAACTCGGTGCATTGGCGCGTGAGCAGGCTGTATATGCCGGGATTCTCTTCGCGATCGCGGCGGCATTGCTCCATGCAATCGTCCTGATCAGGATCAGCCTGAAGCATGACGCACGACTTTTGCTTTTGCTGGTCCTGTTGAACTTGCCCACCGCTTCCGCCATGGCCCGGATAAAACCCGGATGTGCCGTCTCCAGTGCCGGGCCGAAACCAACGTGGCCAAAGCCCATCGCGGCGTCCTTATAAAAGCACACTCTCACATCAAGTCCGAATGAATCAGACCACATCAATGGTCGCGCGAAGGCATAGGCGAAGGTGTTTAAACCCGCTCGCAGGCCAAGCGGATCGCTCTGCAGATACCTTCCGATGCTGGGGGTTATAGTCGCGGAAGTAGTTGTAGTGCGTCCCGATCTCCGCGTCGTAATACTGGTCGGGGAAGGGCAGTCTGTAGGCTACTTAAGATCATCCAAATCGGGATGCTCTCTATAAACAACCTCCAGAACTTCCATCTGGATCTTTCCGATCGCGAGCCCAATCCCTTTACGTAACAGCTCATATTGCTCGGGGGAGCAGCCATCTCGAGCACGCTCAAGAATCGCGGACAACGACTTCACCGCGTCCAAGCCGTTATCCCGAATGAACTGCCCGAGTGCTTTCTCCATATCAAAGGTTTCCCATGCATTGACGGTAGCATTTGCGATACTCAGACGATTGAAGGTCACCGGACGGAGATGGTATGAATCGCCCCCGGTTCAGCCGACACTTGTGAGTCGTTCGAAGTGTTGCTTCTCATAGTTTACTGGCGACAGGCCGTTGTTGTAGCCATGGCGGCGGTGGGGGTTGTAGAACAGCTCGATGTAGTTAAAGACGTCTTGGC
>DASRRY010000036.1:0-239989 GCA_035656735.1 Usitatibacter sp.
GCTTACGCGCTGATCGTTCCGCCGTCGATTCCCTGGGCCATGGTGCCGATCTTCGTCTTCGCCATCGGCTTCGCCATGGCGATGCCCTCGATCACGCTCATCAACCTGGACCTCTTTCCCACGCGGCGCGGCATGGCGGCGTCGCTGCAGGGCTTCGTCTCGGGGATGGTGAACGTGCTCACCGCCGGCGTGATCTCGCCCCTGCTGTGGGACGATCCGCACCGCCTCGCTGCGGGCATGCTGGCGATGATGCTGCTGGGCTTCGGCTTCTGGCGCGGTTATCTCGCGCTGGCGCGGCGCAAGCCGGTCATGCCGCCGCCGATCGCTTAACCCGCCGAAAAAGTACCAGGTACATTTTCAGCGTCAGTACTGCTCCCACGGCAGGCCGTCCACACGCCAGCCGTTGCGCGAGTTGCGGTGGTGCTCGTCGTCCAGCTCGCCCTCGAAGCCGTGCAGCACGTTGAAGACGTGCCGGAAGCCCGCGCGCTCGAGCGCTTCTCCCGCTTCCACGGTGCGGTTGCCGCTGCGGCAGATGAGCACGATGGGCCGCTTCTCGAAGTTGGCGCCCGCGAGCTTGCGCACCTGCGCCACGAAATGCGGGTTCTGCTCCCACTCGGCGCCGTCCACCCACGGGACCATCATCGCGCCCACCGGGTGGCCCACGAACATGTACTCCATCTCGCTGCGGCAATCGATGAAGACCGCATCGGGATGGTCCTTCAGGAAGGCGAATGCCTGCTTGGGATCGAGGTGTTCCATGGCAGGCGACGATTATAGGGCGCGGCGTAGAATCTTCTCCATGAACGCTCCCGACACCCTGCTGCAGCAGCAAGCCGCGATCGCCGAGGCCGCCGGTCGCGTGGAATCCCGCGTCGTCGCCTGGCGCCGCGACGTGCACCGGAATCCCGAGCTCGGGAACCGCGAGAAGCGCACCGCGCGCATCGTGGCGGACCACCTGCGCGCGCTCGGCTTCGACGACGTGCGCGAGAACGTGGCCCACACCGGCGTGGTCGGCCTGCTGAAGGGCGGCCTTCCCGGTCCGGTCGTGGCCCTTCGCGCCGACATGGATGCGCTTCCCGTCGAGGAGCAGGTCGACGTGCCGTTCAAGAGCCGCGTGCGCGCGCAGTGGAACGGCCAGGACTGCGGCGTGATGCACGCGTGCGGCCACGATGCCCACGTGGGGATCCTCATGGGCGTGGCCGAAGTGCTCGCCGGCATGCGCGCGCGCATCCCCGGCAGCGTGAAGTTCATCTTCCAGCCGGCCGAGGAGACGCCGCCCATCGGCGAGAACGGCGGTGCGAAGATGATGATCGAGGAAGGCTGCCTGCGCGATCCGGATGTGGGCGCCATCTTCGGGCTGCACGTGACGTCGGTGCTGCGGACCGGGACGCTCGGCTACCGGTCGGGCCCGCTCATGGCCTCGGCCGACGATTTCCGCGTCTTCGTGCGCGGCAACCAGACCCATGCCGCCCTGCCATGGCTCGGCATCGACCCGATCGTGGTGGGCTCGCAGATCGTGCTGGGACTGCAGACCATCGTGTCGCGGCGCATGGACATCACGAAGGAGCCGTCCGTCGTCACGGTCGGGGTCTTCCAGGGCGGCGTGCGCCACAACATCGTTCCCGACGAGGTGAAGCTCGAAGGCACGATCCGCACCTTCGACGAGCGCCAGCGCGAGGAGATCCACGCGCACGTGAAGCGCATCTCGGAGATGATCGCGCTGTCCGGCGGCGCGCAGGCGAACGTGCACATCCACCGGTGGTACGACGTGACGGTGAACGACCCGGCGCTCACGGAGTGGTCCGTCCCCACGCTCGAGCGCGTCGGCGGCGCTGACCAGGTCCAGGTCATCGACAAGATCTGCGGCGCGGAGGATTTCTCGTTCTACCAGAAGGAGGTGCCCGGGTTCTTCTTCTTCGTCGGCTGCACGCCGCCCGACCGCGACCTCGGGACCGCGGCGCCCAACCACAGCCCGCGCTTCTACCTCGACGAGGCGTGCCTCAATCTGGGCGTGAAGGCGCTGGCGTCGCTCGCCCTGGACTGGCTCGCCACGCGCTGAAGCGCCCGATGCCGTCGTTGGCGCTCTACATCGCGGCCTCGCTGGCACTCATCGCGACGCCCGGGCAGGACATGCTCTACGTGATGGCGCGCTCGATCGCGCAGGGACGCGCGGCGGGGCTCTGCTCCGCGCTCGGCGTGAGCCTCGGGATCCTCGTGCACACCGCGCTTGCCGCGCTCGGCGTGGGAGCGCTGCTCCGCGCGAGCGAGACGCTGTTCGTCGCGCTCAAGCTGGCCGGTGCGCTCTACCTCGTGTTCCTCGGCGTGCGGCTGCTACTCTCCCGGGCCGCGCCGCCCACGCAGCTCGCCGCCGCGCGGCCGCTCTCGCCGCTGTCGCTCATCGGCCAGGGCATGCTCTCCAACGTGGGCAACCCCAAGATCGTCGTCTTCTTCATCGCCTTCCTTCCGCAGTTCGTCGATCGCGCGAGCGCCCATCCGACGCGCGACCTGGTGATGCTGGGGGCGCTCTATGCCGCCATGGCTTTCCCGGTCAAGGCCATGGTCGCGTGGATCACCGCGAGTCTCGCGCGCCGCGCGAACCCGGCGGGGCGGGCGCTCGCCTGGGCACAGCGCGCCGGCGGCGCCATCCTGGTCGGCCTGGGGTTGCGGCTCGCGTTCGGCAGCGCGCGCTGATGGCCCCGGGGCAGGGCGCGGCGCAGGCGATGGATCGCGCCGCCGCGGCGTTTTCCGCGGGACGGCTGGACGAGGCGGCCGCGCTCTGCGCGGCGATCCTGCACGAGGAGCCGGCGCATTTCTATGCGCTGCACCTGTCCTCGGTCATCGCATTGCGCGAGGCGCGATGGCACGACGCGCTGGATCTCGCCACGCGGGCCCTCGCCGCGCGTCCCGGAAACGCGGAGGTGCGCGCCAACCGGGGAGCCGCGCTGCGCCGGCTGGGGCGCGCGGCCGAGGCGCTCGCCGATTACGACGCCGTGCTCGCGGTCCATCCCGCGGCTGCCGACGCGCGCAACAACCGCGGCGTGGCTCTCGCGGCGCTGGAGCGGCACGACGAGGCGATCGGCGAATACCTCCGCGCGTTGCAGGCGGCGCCCGGCTACACCGACGCGTTCTACAACCTCGGCGTCTCCCTAGCCGCGCTCAATCGCCATGAGGAAGCGGTGCAGGCCGCCACGCGCGCGCTCATGCTGGACCCGAGCCACGCGCGCGCCCGCTGGAACCGCGGGATGTCCCTGCTGGCCCTCGGGCGTTTCCCCGAAGGGTTCGCGGATTACGAGGCGCGCCGTGCCCTGGGCGACGCGCGCTCCACGACGCGTGACGTCATGGGGACGCCGTGGACGGGACGCGAGCCGCTCGAGGGCCGCACGCTGCTGCTCCTCGCCGAGCAGGGGTTCGGCGACGCGCTCATGTTCTCGCGTTTCGCGAGCGTGCTCGCGAAGCGCGGCGCCCGGGTCATCCTGGAAGCGCCGTCGCCGGTGGCTGCGCTCCTCGCGACGCTGCCGCATGTGGAGCGCGCCATCGCAACCGGCGAGACAGCGCCGCCCTTCGATTACTACTGCCCCCTCGCGAGCCTGCCGGCGCTTCTCGGCACGCGGCTCGAGGACATCGCGCCGCAGGAACCGCCGCTGCGCGCGCCGCCGGAACTCGTCCAGCGATGGAGCGAGCGCGTGTCCGGCCTGCCGCGCCCCCGCGTCGCGATCGCGTGGTCCGGCGGCCTGGGCCATGGGACCGGCGATCCGCGGTCCATCCCCCTCCCGCTGTGGCAGCGGCTGCGCGAGGTGCCGGCGACATTCATCTCCGTGCAGAAGCAAATCGATGCCGCGGATGGGGCGCGGATCGCGGCCGCCCCGCCCGTGCATCGATACGACGCCGAGCTCGCCGATTTCCGCGACACGGCGGCGCTCCTCGAGCAGGCGGACCTGGTCGTGACCATCGATACCGCGGTGGCGCACCTCGCGGGCGCGATGGGAAAGCCCACGTGGGTCCTGCTGCCGTTCGCCGCCGATTGGCGTTGGCTCGTGGGCCGCGAGGACAGCCCCTGGTATCCGTCGGTGCGGCTCTTTCGGCAGCCGCGTCCGGGCGACTGGGCGAGCGTGATGACGCGCGTGGCCCAGGAGTTGCGCCGTACCCTCGACGGCAGCGGGGAAGCGCCCGTCACGGACACGACGGCCGCGCCGCTCGCGCGCGCGCGGAGCCTCCTCGCCACGGGCCGCGTCGCCGAAGCGGAGGCGCTCGCGCGCGACATGACGCGGCGCGAGCCGTCGCAGCCCGAATGGCTGCACCTGCTGGGCGCGGCGCAGCACCTCGCGGGGCGCCACGGCGAAGCCGCGGCCACGCTCGAGGCGGCAGCACGCGCGGCCCCCGCCGATGCGCGTGTGCGCAACACGCTCGGCGCAGCGCTCATGGCCCTGGACGACCTTGACGGCGCGCGCAGCGCACTCGAAGAGGCGTTGCGCCTCGACGCGGCGGACGCCGAAGCGCGCTTCAACCATGCCCTGCTGCTCGAGCGCCGCGGCGACATGCCGGGCGCCCTGCGTGAGCTGGAGCATCTCGCGCGCGAACGGCCCGACCACCTCCCGGCCCGGCTCGAACGCTCCCTCGTGCTCCTGCGGTCCGGGGAGGCGGCGGCCGCATGGGACGCGCTCTCCGCGCTCCTTGCGCAGGCGCCGAACGACGCGCGCTTGCTGCTGGCGGCGGCCTCCGCGCGCGCGGCACTGGGCGACCGGGACGAAGCCGCGGTGCTCGCCTCGCGCGCCGCGAGCCTGGCGCCGGATCAGCCGGAGCTGCGCGGACGCGCGGCCGATGTGCTGGCCGCTTGCGGGCGTGTCCCCGAGGCGCGCACGCACTATGCCGCCATCGCCGCCGTGCGTCCGCGCGACGTGGCGACGCTCGAGAAGCTGGCCGCCGCGACCCAGGGTGGCGGCGATGGCGCCGAGGCGATCGAGCTCTACCGCCGCATCCTGGCGCTCGAGCCGCGTGCGCGGGCGAGCGCCCAGAACCTCGCGGTGGCGCTGCACGAGGCGGGCGAGCGCGACGAGGCGCTGCGCGTGCTCGAGCGCGCGATCGCCGACGGCCACGACGATGCGGAGATGCTCGGCGCCCTCGTCACCTACAAGGCGATGGAATGCGACTGGCGCGGCCTGGCGCCCCTGGTCGAGCGCCTGCGCGAGCGCAATGCGCGGGACGATTCACGCCCGGCCTATCCGCAGGACGCGCTCTACCACGCATCCATCGGCGCGCAGGAGCAGCGCAGCTGGGCTTCGCGCTGGGCGGCTTCACGCTGGAAGGTGCTGGCGCCGCGCCCACCGTGGCACGCGCGGTCGGGGCGCCTGCGCGTGGGCTTTCTCTCCGGCGACTTCCATGCGCACGCCGTCGCCTGGCTCATCGCGGGCCTGATCGAGGCGCACGATCGCGAGCGTCTCGAGTTCGCCGCGTATTCGTACGCCGGCGACGATCGCACGGAAATCCGCGAGCGCCTGCGCCGGTCGTTCGACCGTTTCGTCGAGGTGGGCGCACTGGACGATGCGGCGGCGGCCCGGCGCATTCGCGACGACGGCATCGACATCCTGGTCGATCTCGGCGGCCACACCCGCAGCGGACGCCTGGGCGTGCTCGCCCATCGCCCCGCGGCCGTGCAGGGGCATTTTCTCGGCTATCCCGGCACGACCGGCGCGCCCTTCGTGGATTTCTTCGTGGCCGACGGCGAGACCGTGCCCGCCGCGCTCGAGCACGGCTTCAGCGAGACCGTGGTGCGCGTGCGCGGCTGCTACCAGCCGAACGATCGCGCGCGACCCGCGGGCGCGTCCGGGACGCGCGCCGCGCACGGGCTTCCCGCCGGGGGAATCGTTTTCTGCTCGTTCAACCAGCCGGTCAAGATCACGGAGGGCGTGTTCTCGCGCTGGTGCGACCTGCTCGACGCGGTCCACGGATCCGTCCTGTGGCTCACGGCCCTCGACCTGCGCGCCGAGGCGAACCTGCGCCGCGAGGCGGCGCGCCGCGCGATCGATCCGGCACGCCTGGTCTTCGCCCCGCGGGCCGGCACGGCCGTGCATCTCGCCCGCCTGCGCCACGCCGACATCGCCCTGGACACATTCCCCTACACCTCGCACACCACGGCGAGCGACGTGTTGTGGGCGGGCGTGCCGCTCGTCACCGTGCGCGGCGAGACGTTCGCCTCGCGGGTCGCGGCGAGCGTGCTGCGCGCGGCCGGGTGCGGGCAGTGGATCTTCGACGACCCCGATGCGGCATTCGAGGCGACCCTGGCGCTCGCGCGATCGCGCCCGATGCTCGCCGCGGCTCGCGCGCACGCCGCGACGGCCGCCGGCTCGCCGCTCTTCGATGCGCTGTCCCATGCACGCGCGTTCGACGAGCTGCTGCTGGAGCTCGCCCGGGACGCGTCCCGACGGTTTGCCGCGGGGGAACTGCAGGCGTAGAATGGACTCCATCCAGCGCCGATTTGCTCCTGCTTGCGGGCGCTCTACAAGTGCAGCTAAAGCGGTCGGTCCCTGAAACCCCGGTCGCCATGCGGCAGGGGTTTTTTGTTTCGCAGCCAGGAATCGACATGGACCAGCCCGTCGCCCTCCGTCCCGCCCGACTGAAAGCGCTCGAGGAGGCGCTCCAGCAGCGCATCCTCGTGCTCGACGGCGCCATGGGCACGATGATCCAGCGCCATCGCCTCTCCGAGGAGCGGTATCGGGGCGAGCGCTTTCGCGCGCACTCGAAGGACCTGCGCGGCAACAACGACCTGCTGAACCTCACCGCGCCCGATGTGATCCGCGAGATCCATCGCGAGTACCTCGAGGCCGGCGCGGATATCCTCGAGACCAATACCTTCAACTCGACCTCGATCGCGCAGGCGGACTACGGCCTCGAGTCCATCGTGGCCGAGTTGAACCTCGCCGGAGCGCGCATCGCCCGCGAAGCGGCGGACGCCGCGAGCGCCTCGAGCCCCGGCAAGCCGCGCTTCGTGGCGGGCGTCCTGGGCCCGATGAACCGCACCCTCTCGCTTTCGCCCGACGTGAACGACCCGGGCTATCGCGCCGTCACCTTCGACCAGGTGCGCGACGCCTATCGCGAGGCGGCGTCGGCGCTCATCGAGGGCGGCGTGGACCTCCTCATGGTCGAGACCATCTTCGACACGCTGAACGCCAAGGCGGCGCTCTTCGCGATCGAGGAGTGCTTCGAGGAGATGGGCCTCAGGCTCCCGATCATGATCTCGGGCACCATCACCGACGCATCGGGCCGCACGCTCTCCGGCCAGACGGTCGAGGCGTTCTGGAATTCCGTGCGGCACGCGCGGCCGCTCTCGGTCGGCTTCAACTGCGCCCTCGGCGCGCGCCAGCTGCGCCCGCACATCGAGGAGCTCGCGCGCCTCGCCGACGTGCGCGTGTCCGCCCACCCCAACGCGGGCCTGCCCAACGCGATGGCGGAGTACGACGAGCAGCCGGACGAGACGGCGGGCATGATCCGCGAGTGGGCGCAGGCCGGGTGGCTCAACATCACGGGCGGCTGCTGCGGCACCACGCCCGACCACATCCGCGCGATCGTGGAGCAGGTGGCACCCTTCAAGCCGCGCGAGGTGCCGCAGGTCGAGCACAAGCTGCGCCTCTCGGGGCTCGAGCCGCTCAATGTCGGCGAGGATTCGCTCTTCGTGAACGTGGGCGAGCGCACCAACGTCACCGGATCCAAGGCCTTCGCGCGGCTCATCCTCGCGGGCGACTACCCCGAGGCGCTCAGCGTCGCGCGCCAGCAGGTGGAGAGCGGCGCCCAGGTGATCGACGTCAACATGGACGAGGCGATGCTCGATTCGGTCGCCGCGATGACGCGTTTCCTGCAGCTGGTGGCGGTCGAGCCCGACATCGCGCGGGTGCCCGTGATGATCGACAGCTCCAAGTGGAGCGTCATCGAGGCCGGCCTCAAGTGCGTCCAGGGCAAGTCGATCGTGAATTCCATCTCGCTCAAGGAAGGCGAGCGCGAGTTCACGCGCCAGGCGAAGCTCGCCCGGCGCTACGGGGCCGCGGTCGTGGTGATGGCCTTCGACGAGAAAGGGCAAGCCGACTCGTACCAGCGCAAGATCGACATCTGCGCGCGCTGCTACCGCATCCTCACGGAGGAAGTCGGCTTCCCCGCCGAGGACATCATCTTCGACCCGAACATCTTCGCGGTCGCGACGGGCATCGAGGAGCACAACAACTACGGACGCGACTACCTCGAGGCGGTGGGCTGGATCCACCGCAACCTCGCCCACGCGAAGACCTCGGGTGGCGTCTCCAATTTCTCGTTCTCCTTCCGCGGCAACGACGCGGTGCGCGAGGCGATGCACACCGCGTTCCTCTACCACGCCACCAAGGCGGGCATGACCATGGGCATCGTGAACGCGGGCCAGCTCGGCGTGTACGCGGAGATCCCGCCGCCGCTCCTCGAGCGCATCGAGGACGTGCTCCTCAACCGCCGCGCCGATTCGACCGAGCGCCTGGTGGAGTTCGCCGAGAGCTTCAAGGGCAAGGCGAAGGACGCCGCGGAAGACGAGGCGTGGCGCAACGGCACCGTGCAGGAGCGCCTCTCGCACGCGCTGGTGAAGGGCATCACGAAGCACATCGTCGAGGACACCGAGGAGGCGCGGCGCCAGTACGAGCGGCCGCTGCACGTGATCGAGGGCCCGCTCATGGACGGCATGAACGTCGTGGGCGACCTCTTCGGCTCGGGCAAGATGTTCCTGCCGCAGGTCGTGAAGAGCGCGCGCGTCATGAAGCAGGCGGTGGCGCACCTCATTCCCTTCATCGAGGAGGAAAAGGGGCGCCTCGGCACGGTGAACGCGAAGGCCAAGGGCAAGGTCGTCATGGCGACCGTCAAGGGCGACGTGCACGACATCGGCAAGAACATCGTGGGTGTCGTCCTCCAGTGCAACAACTACGACGTCGTCGACCTGGGCGTGATGGTGCCCTCGGAGAAGATCCTCGAGACCGCGCGCGCCGAGAACGCCGACATGGTCGGGCTCTCCGGGCTCATCACGCCGTCGCTCGAGGAGATGGCGCACGTCGCGCACGAGATGGAGCGCCTGGGCTTCACGATCCCGCTGCTCATCGGAGGCGCCACGACCTCGCGCACCCATACCGCGGTCAAGATCGAGCCCAATTACTCCGGACCCACGGTCTGGGTCCCGGACGCGTCCCGCGCGGTGGGCGTGGCCTCGCTTCTCGCGAGCGCCGAGAACCGCGAGGAGTACATGCGGCAGACGCGCGCCGATTACGTGAAGATTCGCGAGCAGCACGCGAGGAAAAGCGGCCAGAAGAGCGTGCCGCTGGAAGCCGCGCGCGCGAACCGCGAGAAGGTGGATTGGGCGGCGTACGTGCCGCAGGCGCCGCGCACGCGCGGCGTGACCGCGCTGCGCAATTACCCGCTCGACAAGCTCGTGCCGTACATCGACTGGGCCCCCTTCTTCCAGACATGGGACCTCGCGGGGCGTTTCCCGGACATCCTGCAGGACGCCGTCGTGGGCGAGGCCGCGCGCAACGTCTTCGCCGAAGGCCAGGAGATGCTGGACCGCGTGGTCAAGGGCCGTTGGCTCACCGCGAGCGGTGTCTTCGGCCTCTGGCCCGCCAACGGCGTGGGCGACGACGTCGAGATCTACACCGATGAAGCCCGCACCGGCATCGTGGGCACGTGGCACAACCTGCGGCAGCAGAACCTGAAGCCGGCCGGCAACCCGAACCTGTGCCTGTCGGATTTCGTGGCCCCGCTCGACGGCGGCCGCATCGACTACATCGGCGCGTTCGCCGTGACGGCGGGCCTCGGGATCGAGGCGAAGCTCGAGGAATTCCGCGCGAAGAACGACGACTACAGCGCGATCATGCTGAAGGCGATCGCCGACCGGCTCGCGGAAGCGTTCGCCGAGCACCTGCACCATCGGGTGCGCACGGAATACTGGGGATACGCGCGCGGCGAAGCGCTCGCGAACGCGGACCTCGTCGCGGAGAAGTATCGCGGCATCCGTCCGGCGCCGGGTTATCCCGCATGCCCGGACCACACCGAGAAGGGCGAGCTCTTCCGCCTGCTCGACGCGAAGCGCAATGCCGGCATCGAGCTCACGGATACCTTCGCGATGCAGCCCGCCGCCGCGGTGAGCGGCTTCTACATCGCGCACCCGCAGGCGCGCTACTTCGCCGTCGGCAAGATCGAGCGCGACCAGGTCGCGGACTATGCGCACCGCAAGGGAATGGACCTGGCCCACGCCGAGCGCTGGCTCGCGCCGGTGCTGAACTACTAGGCGGAAGGAGTCAGTCCGGGATGCCCGCCGGACGCTTCGCGCCGCGCAAGGCGCGGGGCGGCGGGCCCGCGCGCACGGGGGTCAATCCGGCCGACCGGCCTTCGCGCACGGCGATCGATCCGTCGGCCAGGCCGGCTCCATGGCCTTGCGGCAGGCGGAAGCGTTGCAGCAGGCCGGAGAGGCGCTGCAGCTCTTCCCGGAGGTGGCCCGCGCGATCGGTCCAGGAGCCCACCATGCGCGTGTTGTGCTCGGTCAGGCGGTCGAGCTCGCCGATGCTGCGGGAGAGCTGGTCGATCTCCTGGCTCTGGCGGCTCGCCGCCTTCGAGACGTCGGCGATCATCGTGGAGACCTGCTCGATGGACTCGCCGACGTGCAGGATCTTGTCGCTGGCACCCGCCGCGCTGCGCGCACCGGTCTCGACGCCCGCGACCGAGGTGTTGATCAGGCCGCGGATCTCGCCGGCCGCGTGGGAGGAACGCTGGGCCAGCGCGCGCACCTCGCCCGCGACCACGGCGAAGCCGCGGCCCTCCTCGCCCGCGCGTGCCGCCTCCACCGCCGCGTTGAGCGCGAGCAGGTTGGTCTGGAACGCGATCGAATCGATCACGGCGACGATCTCGCCGATGCGCGAGGAGGCGGCGCTCAAGTCGTCCATCGTCTTCACGACATCGCCCATCGCCGCCTCACCCTCGTGCGCCGAGCCGGTGGCCGCGCCCGCGAGCTCCGCCGCGCGCCGCGCCGAAGCGGTCGAAGCCTCGACCATCGAGAGCAGCTCCGTCATCGAGGCGGCGGTTCGCCGCAGGTTGCCCGCGGCATCGAGGCTGCGGTCGTTCAGCGTCTCGGCGTCGCGCGCGATCTCCTCCGCCGCCTCCGCGATATAGCGCGTGACCGCGTGGATCTCGCCGATGGCCGCGATCCAGGCCCTGCGCGCCTGGTCCATGCCCGCGAGGAGCTGGCCGATCTCGTCCGCACGGTGCACCGGCGGTGCCACGGCGAGGTCGCCCGCCGCGAGCGCATTGGCAACGGTCACGGCCTCGCTCACCGAGCGCAGGATCCGCCGCGTCACGACACGCGCCAGCAATGCGCCCACGAGGATCGCGAGCAGCCCCATGAGAGCGCCGTACCACAGCGTGCGCTCCTGCTGCTGCAGCGCCGCCGCCGTGAGCGCCGCCGATTCTCCATCGACCGTGCGCGCGAACTCGTCCAACCGCTTGCGCAGCGCCGCGTTGAGCGGCTGCACCTCGCGCTCCAGGCGCCCGACGGTCACCATCTTGTTCTCGTCCGTGTGCTCGGCCTGGATCGCCTCGAGGAGCGAGGCGAGCTGCCGCATCTGTCCCTCGAGCTGCGCGATGGCCTCGCGCTCGCGCGGCATGGCGATGGCGGCCAGGGCGACCGCGTCGAAGCACGCCCGCTTGCCTTCCTGGTATTGCCGTCCCTGCGAGGTGCGGCGCGTGAGCGTCCACGCGACCGCCTTGAAGGTGATCGCCTCGCAATCGGTGCGGATGCGGCCGAGCGCGTCGCGCTGGGCCTGCGCCTCGCGCGTCTGGTCGAACACGGCGCGGCTCTGGCGCTCCTGCAGCACCAGCAGCGCCATGTTGAATCCCACCAGCACCACCAGCCCCACCGGCAGCAGCCAGAGGAGGCGCCGCAGGCTCATGGGGGGTTACTTGACGGGAATCTCGGCGACGAACGCGCCGCCGAATCCGCCCTCGACCTGCTTGAGGCCGTTCTGCGCATGGCAGGCGACGCACGCGGTGCCGAGCCTCATCGGGTAGTAGCCCATCACCGCGGAGCCGCTGCGCTTCACGACGGGCTCGAGGCCGCCCGTCGCCATGAGGCGCTCCACCTCGCCCGCGAGCGGCGAGGCCTTCATCACCTTGCTCACGGCCCAGTCGCTGTTGATGAGCTCGGCGTCGCGGTTGGTCGCGTACGCCTGGATGCGGCCTTCCATCAGCTGGTTGAATTCCTTGAGCACCTGCGCGCGGAAGAAGGCGGGCACGAAGGCGTCCTGGCCGCCGTGGGTGAGCGTGCCCTGGTAGCGCGTGACGACCGACGTGTAGGCGTGAAGATAGGCGCGGCGGGCATCGCCGATGGCGCCCGTGGCGCGGGTATCGAGCGCGGAGCCGGCCGCCTTCTGGTAGCGCGCCTTGAACTGGCTCACGAGGGCATCCGGCGTCACCTGGTCCTGGGCGACCTTGCGGCCGTTGATGGCCGGCTGCAGGTCACCGATCACCGCGGTGCCCTCGGTCACGAGCAGCTTCACTTCCTGCGCGGCCTGGCGAGCGGTGTCTTCCGCAAGCTGTGCGTGCACCGCGGTGGCGCCCATGGCCGCCAGCACGGCGCTGGCCAGGGCGATGCGCTTCAATCCGGGCATTTGCGGCATGGTCATCTCCCTGGTGTTGTTCTTTCCAGCGGGACAACCTAACAGGTGGCCCTGCCCGCGGATGTGACGTGGGTCACTTCCCGCATCCCCTTGAAGTTACGTTTGTTGCGGTGCGGCCGGGATGGCGCCGGACGGCCTTGCTGTTCACCGCAGCGGCCCCGTTTCACGCGCGCCCGGAAGCTCAGATCGAAAGGACCTCAAACGCGCCCGGCCGCTCGACGAACGCGTAGAACGCCTCCGCCAGGCGCTCGCATTCGGCCATCGCGCGGCGCCAGTCGCGCATGCGGGCGGCGTCGTCGCCGACGTAGCGGTGGAAATCGCCGCGGTCGGGCACCTTGCCGTTCGGCAGCGTGGCGAGGAACTCGCGCGACGGGGCGAGCAGCACCACGTTGTCCAGCCACGGGCCGCGCGCGCGCCGCCACGGCAGCGCCTTGTCGAGCCAGCCGGGCACGATGCGGTCGGTGAAATGCGGATAGAGCACCAGGCCCGGCGATGACGCGTAGGGCAGGTGCAGGTGGTAGTCGATGATGCCGCCGTCCCAGTAGAGCCCTTCGGGCGCATCGGGTATGCCGCCCACGCCCTCGAGCACCAGGGGAATGGACGCCGAGGCGAGCAATGCGGGCCGCAGGTTGTGCGGGGTGAGCGCCACCTCGCGCGTGGCGAACGCATCGAAGCAGGGCGGAAAGGGCAGCCTCGCGCGCGCATCGTGGAACACCACGCGGTCGATGAAGCGCGCGAGATGGCGCCGGCCGAACGCGTTGGCACACGCGGCGGCGCCGAAGCCCAGGGCCACGCGGCGTCCCTCCCGCGTGAGCGGCCAGCGCCCGCGGACGGTGAGCACGTCGAGCGCATAGCGCGGATTGGCGAGGATCTCCGCTTCACGTCCCTCGAAGAGTGCGGCCAGTGCGGCGCGCGCCCAATCCGAGACGAACCGGCGGCTCGGTCGCACGGGATAGCTCTGCTCGACATAGCGCCGGGTGAATTCGTCCATGGAGCGGGCGGCATCGCCCGTGCAGGCGGCGGCGAAGCGCCACGCGCCGATGGAGGCGCCCACGAGATGGCGCAGGCGCGGCGCCTGCGGCAGCCAGCGCGCGAGGATCTCGCGATCGACGGCCGCGAGGGCGAGGCCCTTGGGGCCGCCGGCCGCACCCGGCACGATGTCGATATCGGCGGCCCGCAGTCCGGCCGCGGCGATGCGCGCGGCGGCGCGCGGACCCGCGCGCACGACGAGAACGGATTCCGGCTTCATGGGGTCACAACGATGTGGCCCGCGAGTATGCCAAACTCGGCGGCCGTCCTCGCTACAATCCGGGCTTTCGCGCCCGCTCCGCCGCCGTGTCCTCCCTGCTCTTCTCCCCGCTCACGCTGCGCTCGCTCACCTTTCCCAACCGCGTCTTCGTCTCGCCGATGTGCCAGTACTCGTGCGAGGACGGCATGCCGAACGACTGGCACCTCGTGCACCTCGGCAGCCGCGCCGTCGGCGGCGCCGGCTTCGTGTGCGCCGAGGCGAGCGCCGTCGTGCCGGAAGGCCGCATCACGCCCTGGGATGCCGGCATCTGGTCCGCCGCGCACGGCAAGGCCTGGAAGCCGATCGTCGATTTCATCCGCGCGCGCGGCAGCGTGCCGGGAATCCAGCTCGCGCATGCGGGGCGCAAGGCCTCGGTGGACAAGCCGTGGAAGGGCGGCAAGCCGATCGCCCCCGAGGCGGGCGGCTGGCCCATCGACGGTCCCAGCGACGTCGCGTTCGGCCATTACCTCACGCCGCGCGCGATGAGCCGCGAGCAGATCGCCCGCGTCACGGCTGCCTTTGCCGACGCCGCCCGCCATGCGCTCGCCGCGGGCTTCGACGTGGTGGAGATCCACGGCGCCCACGGCTACCTGCTGCACAGCTTCTGCTCGCCGCTCTCGAACCGGCGCAGCGACGAGTACGGTGGTGCCTTCGACAATCGCATCCGCTTCGCGCTCGAGGTCGCGGCCGCCGTACGCCGCGCGTGGCCCGCGGACAAGCCGGTGCTCTATCGCGTCTCCGCGACGGACTGGGCCGAGGGCGGCTGGGACCTCGCGCAGACCGTCGAGCTCGCGCGGCGCCTCAAGGCCGCGGGCATCGACATGATCGACGCCTCCAGCGGCGGAAACGTGCACGACGCGAAGATTCCGCTCGGCCCCGGCTACCAGGTGCCCTTCGCCGAGGCGATCCGCCGCGAGGCGGGCATCCCTACGCTCGCCGTGGGACTCATCTCCGACGCCGTCCAGGCCGAGCAGATCCTGGAGCTCGGCCAGGCCGACGCCGTGTGCCTCGCGCGTGCGCTGCTGCGCGATCCCTACTGGGCCCGGCACGCCGCGAAGGAGCTCAGGGTGGACCTCGAGTGGCCCGATCAGTACAAGCGCTGCGACGTGGGGCCGCTGGGCCGCTGACGCGCTTGCGCCATAATTGGCCGACATGATCGCGTTCATCACCGGGGCCACCGCCGGATTCGGGGCCGCCATCGCACGGCGATACGTGCGCGAGGGTCACGAGGTCGTCGCGACCGGCCGGCGTCTCGACCGCCTCGAGGCGCTGCGGGGCGAGCTCGGAGCGGCGTGCCACATCGTCGAGCTCGACGTGCGGGACCGCACCGCGGTGCAGCAGGCGTTCGCCGCCTTGCCCGCGGCCTTTCGCGACGTCGATGTCCTGGTCAACAACGCCGGTCTCGCCATGGGGCTCGAGCCCGCGCAAGCGGCCAACCTCGACGATTGGGACACCATGGTCGACACCAACGTGAAGGGGCTCATGTACTGCACGCGCGCGGCACTCCCGGGCATGGTCGCGCGCAACCGCGGCCACGTCGTGAACCTCGGCTCCGTCGCCGCGATGTATCCGTATCCCGGGGGCAACGTGTACGGCGCGAGCAAGGCGTTCGTGCACCAGTTCAGCCTCAACCTGCGGGCCGACCTGCTCGGCACCGCGGTGCGCGTGACCGACATCCAGCCCGGCATGTGCGCGGGCACCGAGTTCTCCAGCGTGCGCTTCCGCGGCGACGACGCGCGCGCCGCGAAGGTGTACGAAGGCGTTCCGGGGCCGCTTACCGCCGAGGACATCGCCGACACCGTCTGCTGGGTGACGTCGCGGCCCGCGCACATCAACATCAACGCGCTGGAGCTGATGCCGGTGGCGCAGGCCTTCAACGCCTTCAAGGTGGACCGCAGGAGCTGACGAGGAGCGAAACCCATGATCGATCTCTACTACTGGACCACCCCGAACGGCCACAAGATCACCCTGTTCCTCGAGGAAACGGGCCTCGAATATCGCCTGAAGCCGGTCAACATCGGCAAGGGCGAGCAGTTCGACCGGGCCTTCCTCGCGATCTCGCCCAACAACAAGATCCCCGCGATCGTGGACCACGCACCCGCCGACGGCGGCAAGCCGATCAGCGTGTTCGAATCCGGCGCGATCCTGCTCTACCTCGCGGGCCAGACGCGCCGCTTCATTCCGGCCGACCTGCGCGGACAGGTCGTGACCATCGAATGGCTCAACTGGCAGATGGGCGGGCTGGGCCCCATGGCGGGCCAGAACCACCACTTCGCGCACTACGCGCCGGAGAAGATTCCCTACGCCATCGAGCGCTACGTGAAGGAAACCAGCCGCCTCTACGCGGTGCTCGACAAGCGGCTGCAGGGACGCGACTTCATCGTCGGGCGCGAGTACACGATCGCGGACATGGCGGCCTACCCGTGGATCATCCCGGAGCGCCAGGGGCAGGACATGGACGATTTCCCGAACCTCAGGCGCTGGCACGCGGCCATCCGCGCTCGCCCCGCGACGCAGCGCGCCTATGCGCGGGCGAAGGAGGTGAATCCGGGCGCCGCGGGCATTCGCACCGAGGAGGAAAAGCGCATCCTGTTCGGGCAGGACCGCTCCGTCGTAAAGTAGCGCCTCGGGATGGGCCTTCCACGAGAACGGGCCTGCCCGCTCCCGTGGAGGACC
The DNA here is from genome assembly GCA_035656735.1 of Usitatibacter sp. Taxonomy (GTDB): domain Bacteria; phylum Pseudomonadota; class Gammaproteobacteria; order Burkholderiales; family Usitatibacteraceae; genus Usitatibacter. Next base: position 16,627 of record DASRRY010000036.1, read on the forward strand.
CCATGAGTCGGCTCAACGATCCGCTGGCCATTCGCCGCATCGCCAAGAAGTCGCTGTCGAGGGGCTGGACCAGATCTGCGAGGGCGCGATCATCGTCGATCGCGAGGCGCGCATCGTGTGGCTCTCCGACAAGTACGCCGCCCGCCTCAAGCTCGCCAGCGCCGCGCAGGCGATCGGGCGCGTGGTCGAGGACGTCATCCCGAACAGCCTCATGCGCGAGGTCGTGCGCACCGGCGAGCCGATGCTGCTCGACATCATGCAGTTCGGCGACGAGTCGTTCGTCGTCATGCGCGTGCCGCTGAAGGACGAGCGCGGGCGGGTCGTGGGCGGCGCCGGCTTCATGCTCTTCGACGAGCTGCGCTCCCTCGAGCCGATGGTCTCCAAGTTCCAGCGCCTGGAGACGCAGCTCGCCGATGCGCGCAAGTCGCTCGCCGAGGAGCGCCGGACGCGCTACACCTTCTCGAGCTTCATCGGCGCCTCGACGGCCGCGATGGACACGAAGCGCCAGGCGCGGCGCGCGGCGCAGGCGGATACGACCGTGCTGCTGCTGGGCGAGACCGGCACCGGCAAGGAAGTGCTCGCCCAGGCGATCCATGCCGCGAGCCCGCGCGCGCACGGCCCCTTCATCGGCGTGAACGTCGCCGCCATTCCCGAGTCGATGCTCGAAGCGGAGTTCTTCGGCACCGCTCCGGGCTTCGGCGCCGGCGCGCCTCACGTCGGCCGCTTCGAGCTCGCGCACGGTGGCACGCTCTTCCTCGACGAGGTCGGCGACATGCCGCTTGGCGTTCAGGGCAAGCTGCTGCGCGCGCTGCAGGAGAAGGAAGTCGAGCCGCTCGGCGGCAGCCGCGTGGCGAAAGTCGACGTGCGCGTGATCACCGCGAGCAGCGTGGACCTGCGCCAGATGGTGTCGACCGGGCGCTTCAGGTCGGATCTCTACTATCGCCTTTGCGTGCTGCCGATCGAGCTGCCGCCGCTGCGCGAGCGGGTGGACGACCTGGAGTCGCTTTGCGACCACGTCCTGGAGGACATCGCGCGCCGCTCGGGACGCCCCCAGCGCGAGCTCACGCCGACGGCGCTGGCGGTGCTCGCATCCTATGCGTGGCCCGGCAACATCCGCGAGCTGCGCAACGTGCTCGAGCAGGCGACGATGCACTCGGACAGCCCGCGGCTCTCGGCGGAGGAGTTCAGCCTCATCCTGCCGCGCCTGCCGCGCCCCGCACGGGCCGGCGAGCGCCCCACGCTCAGGCTTGCGGACGTGGTGGCCGACGCGGAGAGGAGCGCCATCCGCTCCGCGCTCGCGGCGGCGGAAGGCAAGAAGGTGCTCGCCGCGGAGCTCCTCGGCATCTCCCGCGCCACGCTCTACCAGAAGCTCTCCATCCTCGCGACGGCACGCGTGGACGGCTGAGTCCTGCACGGCGCGGTTTTGCACCGCTGTGTCCGGAATGCCGGAATCGCGTCCGGCGCGCCGGAATTCGCTTTCCAGGGCTTGCGGTCCGGAGTAGCGTGCGGTGCACCGGCCGGGGCGTCCGGAACGCTCGACGCTCGCGGCCCACGACCATAACGATTCCACTCGCTCCGGAGAACACACATGTCGGCTTTCCTGCGCGCGACGCTGGGCGCTTCATTGGCGCTCACCGTCGCAGGCTGCGGCGGCGGCGGCCACGATGACCTTCCCGTCAACGCGGCTCCCCCGTACCTCAAGGGCAACATCATCACCACGACGTACGACGGCACCACCAACGACCTGCTGACCGGCGGGCTCGGCAAGACGGGCCTCGGCACCGGAGCGTGTCCCGCGCCGGCGAACCCGGCATCGCCCACGACCGCCGAGCTGCGCACCATCGCCATCTGCAACAACTATCGCGCGCTCGTGGACGTCGCCGCCAACGGCGGCTTCGGCACGCTGTACGGGCCGAACGTCGATGCCAACGGCAACGTGACGACGAGCGAGGGCAAGATCGCCGGCGAGGAGGACATCGTCTACGCCGACGACGGCAGCGGCAGGCAGAACGTGACGCTCATGGTGCAGATCCCGGCCGCGTTCGACCCGAACAATCCGTGCGTCGTGACCGCGACCTCGAGCGGATCGCGCGGCGTGTACGGCGCGATCGGCACGGCGGGCGAATGGGGGCTCAAGCGCGGGTGCGCCGTGGCCTACACCGACAAGGGATCGGGCAACGGCTACCACGACCTCGCCGCCGACGCCGTGGACCTGATCCAGGGCCAGCGCGTCTCCGCCGCGAGCGCGGGCACGGGCGCCGAGTTCAATGCGAACCTCTCCGCCGCGGACCTCGCCGCCTACAACAGCGCGTACCCGAACCGCTACGCGTTCAAGCACGCGCACTCGCAGCAGAACCCCGAGGCGACCTGGGGCCGCGACACGCTGCGCTCGATCGAATTCGCGTTCTACATGCTCAACCAGAAGTACGGCGAGAACGTGAACGGGACGAAGTACCAGAACATCCGCCCCGGGAACACGATCGTGATCGCCTCGAGCGTGTCGAATGGCGCCGGTGCGGCATTGCTCGCCGCCGAGCAGGATACGACGGGCCTCATCGACGGCGTGGCCGTGGGCGAGCCGCAGATCCAGGTGAACCCGCCCACGGGCCTCGTGATCAAGCGCGGAGCCTCGAGCGTCACCACGTTCGGCAGGACGCTCTACGACTACTTCACGTTCGCGAACCTGTACGAGCCGTGCGCGTCGCTTGCCACGGCGGCAGCGGGCGGCAATTCCGCCGGCATCCCGGGTGTGACGACGCCCAATGCCACGGCGGCGGCGAACCGCTGCGAGGCGCTCGCGAACAAGGGCCTCGTCACGGGCGGGACCACGACCGAGCGCGCGAACGACGCGTTGGGCAGGATGCTGGCCTACGGCTGGGAGCAGGACTCGATCCCGTTCATGGCCTCGCACTACTCGCTCGCGACGCTCTCCGTCACGCTCACCTACGCCGATGCCTACGCCAAGGCGAGCGTGAAGGACAACCTGTGCGGCTACAGCTTCGCCGCCACGCCGGTCAACGGCGTGCCGCCGCCGCTCTCCGCGGCCGCGGCGGCGCAGCTCTTCGCCACGGGCAACGGCGTGCCGCCCACGAGCGGCATCAACATCGTCAACAACAACTCGGTGGGCGGGGCCGCGGTCGACGCGGCGTCGATCTCGCCCTCGACGGGCAAGGCGGACCTGAACTTCGATGGCGCGCTCTGCCTGCGCGACCTGCTCACCTCGAGCTCGGCCGCCGGCACCACGCTGCGCGCGAGCATCGAGCAGCTCAAGGCGACGGGCAACCTGCACGGCAAGCCCGCGATCATCGTGCAGGGCCGCTCCGACACGCTGATCCCGATGAACCACACCTCGCGTCCTTACTACGCGCTCAACAAGAGCGTCGACTCGTCGAGCCAGCTGCAGCTCTACGAGATCACGAACGCCCAGCACTTCGATGCGTTCATCGACAACGCCGCGGCGCCCGGATACGACTCGCGCCTGGTGCCCCTGCACCGCTACTTCCTGCAGGCGATGGACCTGATGTGGGCGAAGCTCAAGAACGGCGCCGCGCTTCCGCCGTCGCAGGTCGTGCACACCACGCCGCGCGGAGGCACGGCGGGAGCCGCCCCCGCGATCACCGCGGCGAACGTGCCGCCGATCTCGGCGACGCCCGCCGCGGCGACCCAGATCACCATCAGCGGGACCACGCTCACGATTCCGGACTGAAGCGCGAGCGCGTGCCCGCCATCGGGCGGGTGCGAAAAATAGGGGGCGCTGCGCGGCGCCCCCTTTCCCTTGCGTGCGCCGCGCGCTACCGGCCCTTGCCGGCCTCGTTCAGCGCCTTGATCGTGTCGTTGTAGTCCTTGATCGCGGCGTTGGCGGCTTCCTCGTTCGCCTTCATCGCGGCCTGGCGCTCGTCGATGTACGCCTTCATGCACTTTTCCCAACGGTCGACATCCTGGTTGAAGCGCTTGGTCACGCTGGGCTCGCTGCGCATCATCTCGCCGGGCATCTGCGGCTTCTCGCACTTGGGCTTCGGCAGGTCGCTGGGCGTGCCCTGGGCATGGACGGAGGCGGCGCCCAGGACGGCGGCCGCGATCAGGATGCGTTTCATGGACGGGCCTTTCTGCAGGATTTCGAGGGTCGCTAGCTTACCGTATCAGTCCGCGACCGCGACCGTGTAGTTCAACGCGAGGCGCCCGCCGTCCGGATAGATCGTCTGCCCCGTCACGTACGAGGCGTCGTCGCTCGCGAGGAAGGCCACCACGCGCGCGACCTCCTCCGGTTCGCCCATGCGTCCGAGCGGCGTGCGCGAGAGGATCTTGCGCTCCGCCTCCCGGTTGCCGAGCACCGCCGTCTTCGCGAGCTCGGTCAGGATCGTGCCCGGGCCGACCGCGTTCACGCGAATGCCGTGCGGGGCCAGGGAAAGCGCCATCACGCGCGTGAGCTGGTTGATGCCGCCCTTGGAAACCACGTACGGCACCTGGTTCGGGATCGCGAGCACGGCATTCACGCTCGACATGTTGACGATGGCTCCTCCACGGCCCTGCCGCACCATCTGGCGCGCCGCCGCCTGGCCGGCGAGGAAGACGCCCTTCAGGTTCACGCCGAGCACGCGATCGAAGTCCGCTTCGTCGAGGTCGAGGAACTCGGCGGCGTGCACGACGCCCGCATTGGCCACCAGGATGTCGACACCGCCGAGACCGGCGACCGCCGCGGCGATCGCGTCGTCCACCGAGCGCTTGCGGCTCACGTCGCATACCGCGAAGGCGGTCCGCGCGCCCGTGGCCGCGAGAGCGCGCGCCGCCTCGCGGCCGGCCGATTCGTTGACGTCCGCGAGCAGCACCGCGGCGCCCTCGGCCGCCAGCGCCCTCGCGCACGCGAGCCCGATGCCCTGCGCCGCGCCGGTGACGACGGCCGTGCGTCCCGCGAGCTTCATGGCGTCACTTGGCCTTCGCCGCGTCCGCGATCTCGCCGCAGAAGGCTTGCTGGGCGGGGGGACAACTGGCCTTCGCGCGCGAGTACACCGCGTCGCGGTCCTCCTTGCTCGCGCCGCGCAGGTGGCCCAGCACGAACTGCTTGAACGCGGGATCGGACATGGAAGAGGCGAGCGCGGGCACGTCCTGCCAGTCGACCAGCAGGCGCAGGAGCGCATCGGAAAAGCCCTCGGCCGCGTCCCCGGAGTCGCATTGGCCGAAGTCCTGGTAGGCCTTGCGCAGCTGCGGCCACGTCATCACGCGGTCGATCGCCTTCTGTGCGTTGGCGGCGTCCGCCTTCGAGCATGCGCGGTCGGCGCCCCACGCGCCGGTTGCGACGATGAAGCCTGCAACGACGAGGGCTGCGTAGCGCATGGGCGTCTCCTCAGGCGGCCATCCCGGGGCGGCGCCCCGCCCGGTTGAGGCGCTCGCGGATGGAGCGAACGATGCCGGCGGCATCCAGGCCGCATTCTGCCAGCAACTGCCCGTGGTCGCCGTGCTCGACGAAGCGGTCCGGGAGCCCCAGCACGAGGACCGGCGCGGCGATGCCGTCCTCGGCCAGCATCTCGAGCACGCCGCTGCCCGCCCCGCCCATGGCCGCGTTTTCCTCGACGGTCACGAGGACCTCGTGCGTGGTGGCCAGGCGGAAGACGAGCTCGCGGTCGAGCGGCTTCACGAACCGCATGTTGGCGACGGTCGCGTTGAGCTCCTGCCCCGCCTCGAGCGCCGGCTTGAGCATGGAGCCGAAGGCGAGGATCGCCACGCGCTTGCCGTCGCGGCGCACCTCGCCGCGACCCACCGGGAGTGCCGCCATCTCGGCCTGCACCTCGGCACCCACGCCCGCCCCGCGCGGATAGCGCACGGCACTCGGCGTCTCGAGCGTGAAGGCGGTGTAGAGCATCTGGCGGCACTCGTTCTCGTCCGCCGGGGCCATCACGGTCATGTTCGGGATGCAGCGCAGGTACGAGAGGTCGAACGCGCCGTGGTGCGTCGGCCCGTCGGCGCCCACGAGGCCGCCGCGGTCGAGCGCGAACACCACGGGCAGGTTCTGCAGCGCCACGTCGTGGATGAGCTGGTCGTAGCCGCGCTGCAGGAAGGTCGAGTAGATCGCGACGACCGGCTTCAATCCCTCCACCGCGAGGCCCGCGGCGAACGTGACCGCGTGCTGCTCCGCGATGCCCACGTCGAAGTAGCGCTGCGGAAACTCCTGGGAAAAGCGCACGAGCCCCGAGCCCTCGCGCATCGCCGGCGTGATGCCGACGAGGCGCGGGTCGCGCCGCGCCATGTCGCAGAGCCAGTCGGAGAACACCTGCGTGTACGTGGGCCGGGGCTTCGTGACATCGGGCGATGGCGCGGGCTTCACGATGCCCACGCCGGGATCGAACTTGCCCGGGCCGTGATACGCGATCGGGTCGTCCTCGGCGAGCTTGTAGCCCTGCCCCTTGCGCGTCACGACGTGCAGGAACTGCGGCCCCTCGAGCCGCGTCACATTCTGCAGCGTGTCGATGAGCACGTCGAGGTTGTGGCCGTCGATGGGCCCGGTGTAGTTGAAGCCGAATTCCTCGAAGAGCGTCGAGGGCGTGAGCATGCCCTTGGCGTGCTCCTCGAAGCGCTTGGCGAGCTCCTTCACCGCGGGCGTGACCGACAGCACCTTCTCCGCCGTCCTGCGGGTGGCCGCATAGAAGCGGCCCGACATGAGCTTCGCGAGGTAGTTGTTGAGCGCGCCGACGTTCTCCGAGATCGACATGTCGTTGTCGTTCAGGATCACGATCACGTTCGCGCGCGCCTGCTCCGCGTTGTTGAGCGCCTCGAACGCCATGCCCCCGGTGAGGGCGCCGTCGCCGATCACGGCGACGGCGCGATCGGCACGGCCCTCGAGGCGGGCGGCGACCGCCATGCCGATCGCGGCCGAGATGGAGGTCGAGGAGTGCGCGGTGCCGAAGGCGTCGTAGACGCTTTCCTCCCGCCGCGGGAAACCGCCGAGGCCGTCCTTCTGGCGCAGGGTGTGCATGCGCTCGCGACGTCCCGTGAGGATCTTGTGGCCATACGTCTGGTGGCCCACGTCCCAGATGACGCGATCCTGCGGCGTGCGCATCACGTAGTGCAGCGCGATCGTGAGCTCGACCGTGCCGAGGTTGGAGGAGAGGTGGCCGCCCGTGGAGGCGACCGAATCGACGATGAAGCGCCTCAGCTCGTCGGCGAGCGTCGCGAGCTGCTTGCGGTCGAGGCGGCGCAGGTCGGCCGGATCGCCGATCTTCTCGAGGAGGGGATAACGGCCCATGGGCGAGGCACCCATTCTAGCGGCTCCGCCGCACGATGAATTCGGCGAGCCCCCGCAGGCGCGCGGCGCGCTCGCCGAAGGGCTCGAGCACCTCGAGGGCCTGCGCGAGCAGGTCATCGGCCAGCTGCTTCGCCTGGGGCAACCCGAGGAGGGTGGTGTAGGTGGGCTTTCCCGCCGCCCTGTCCTTGCCCACGGTCTTGCCGAGGGTCGCGGCGTCCCCCTCCTCGTCGAGCACGTCGTCCACGACCTGGAAGGCGAGCCCGACGCATTTGCCGTAGCGGTCGAGGCGATCCAGCTCCGTGCCGGAGAGCCCGCCGCCGCAATGGCCGCCCAGGAGCACGGAGGCGCGAATCAGGGCGCCGGTCTTGAGGATGTGCATGTACTCGAGCTCGGGCAGGGTCAACGTGCGCCCCACGGCCTCGAGGTCGATCGCCTGCCCGCCGGCCATCCCGCGCGAGCCGCAAGCCGATGCGAAGAGCTGGACCATGGCGAGCTGGGTCTGCGCATCTTCGGCCAGGCGCTCCTGCGCAAGCAGCTGGAATGCGAGGCTCTGCAGCGCGTCGCCCGCGAGGAGCGCCGTGGCCTCGTCGAACTCGACGTGGCACGTGGGCTTGCCGCGGCGCAGCACGTCATCGTCCATGCAGGGCAGGTCGTCGTGGATCAGGGAGTACGCATGGATCAGCTCCACCGCGCTGGCGGCGATGTCGAGACGCTCTTCGGGCGCGCCGGCGAGCTCGCCCGCCGCGAACACGAGCATGGAGCGCACGCGCTTGCCGCCGCCCAATGTCGAATAACGCATGGCGTCATGCAGGCGCGCGGGAGCGATCTCGCGTGCCGGCAGGAAGCGTGCGAGCGAGCCCTCGACGCGCCCGGCCACCTGGCGCGACCAGGTGTCGAAGTCGCGCGCGCTCACTGCGGCTCGAGGTCGCGCAGCGTATCGCCGTCGAGGACCGCGATGCGGGCCTGTGCGTCGGCGAGCTTCGACTCGCAGAACCGGATGAGCTGGGCGCCGCGCTGGTACGCTGCGAGCGATTCCTCGAGGGGCAGCTTGCCTTCCTCCATGCGTGCGACCAGGCTCTCGAGCTCCTCGAGCGCCTTCTCGAAAGTGAGGCCGGCCGGCGGCGCCGGCTGCGAATCGGACATGGGGAATGAAGCAGGATTGCGGCAGTAAGAGATTCTACACCAAGGTCTTGAAAACCAAGGGAACTCGCCTCAAAATAGCAGTCTGATCAACTGATCCTTGATCGATCACTGACCGGGACGGAGCTGCAGAGTTAAAAGCTAGCTGACTCGATTAGCCCGCGTTGTTTTCATCTTCCATTTTCTCCTGGGGGACTGGACATGACGGACCTCGCGAGTCAGAGGGCGCTCACGCGCCCGGCTCCGCATTTGCCGCTCTCGTGGTATTTCGACCCGAAGGTGGCTGACCTCGAGCAGAAGCGGCTCTTCGCGCGCGGCCCCGGCTACGTGGGCCACGAGCAGATGGCGCCGAACCCCGGCGACTATCGCGTGCTCGACTGGAAGGCGCACGGCGCGTGGTCGCTCGTGAACAACGACGGGCGCCACGACCTCGTGTCGAACGTGTGCCGCCATCGCCAGGCGCTCATGCTGAAGGGCACGGGCTCGCTGCCCGGCGGGACGATCACGTGCCCCCTGCATCGCTGGAGCTACGACAGCCGCGGCAAGCTGCTGGGCGCGCCCGCGTTCAGCGAGCAGCCCTGCCTCGACCTGCCGCGCCAGTCCCTCGCGAAATGGAACGGCCTGCTCTTCAACGGCAAGCGCGACGTCGCACGCGACTTCGCCAACCTCGGCGTCGCGAGGGAGCTGGACTTCGAGGGCTATGTCCTGAACAAGGTCGATGTCGTCGAGTACGACTTCAACTGGAAGACCTTCATCGAGGTCTACCTCGAGGACTACCACGTCGGTCCGTTCCATCCCGGCCTCGGCCGGTTCGTATCCTGCGACGACCTGCGCTGGGAGTTCGGTGACTGGTACAACGTGCAGACGGTGGGCGTGCACCAGGCGCTCGGCAAGCCCGGCTCCGATGTCTACAGGATGTGGCACGAGCAGGTGCTCAAGTACCGCAACGGCGATCCGCCCCCGCACGGCGCGATCTGGCTCACGTACTACCCGAACGTGATGGTCGAGTGGTATCCGCACGTGCTCGTGATCTCGACGCTGCATCCGCGCGGGCCCGGGAAATGCATGAACGTGGTCGAGTTCTACTACCCGGAGGAGATCGCGCTCTTCGAGCCCGAATTCACCGAGGCGCAGCAGAACGCGTACCACGAGACGGCGCACGAGGACGAGGAGATCTGCGTGCGCATGACCGAGGGGCGGCGCGCGCTCATCGCCGACGGGCGCGAGGAGCACGGGCCCTACCAGTCCCCGATGGAGGACGGCATGGTGCACTTCCACGAGTTCATCCGGCGCGAGCTCGCACAGCACACCTGAACAAAACGGGGCGGCCCGATGGCCGCCCCGTCTCGCTTCCAGCTCCTCCTCCGTGAATCCGCGCGGGCTACTCGTCGAACTCGTGCACGACCGCCCACAGCGTCGCAAATGTATGCGAGCTGAAGTCCCGATGCAACTCCTCGTAGTCCTCGGCCCGGACCGGCTCTTCCTGCTTGCCCTTGCGGATCTCGTACCAGCGATGCTGGATGCGCTCGCGCACGGGGTGCGGCGGCATCGCGGGGCGGCGCAGCGCCGAGCTCGTGCCGGCGAAGAGCCGCCGCTTGAGCGTCACGTCGGCCGACGAGATGCGGAAGAGCTTGGTGAGCATGTTCGATGTCGCGCCGTGGCGGATGAAGAACTCGAGCTGGCGTGAGCGCTTGTTGAGGTAGTCGACCTGCCGCAGGCCGTGCTCGAGGGATCCGGCGTCGATCTCGATCGCGACGCGCGGATCGGTCATCTCGGAGAGCTGCACCAGCTCCTCCGAGGTGAGCGTGCGCAGCTCTTCGATCTGCGCCACGCTCAAGCCGGGAGGTGGCGGCGCCTTCTCCTCGGACTTCTGCCCCAGCTCGCGGATGAGATGGGCCAGGACCAAAAGACGAAGCTGCTGGTCGCGGATGACGAACATCGGACCCCCTGCTCTTCTTGTCCCTCGAAGCTGCCGTGCGCGGCGCCCTCCCGCGAGGCGAAATTGCGCCCCGCAATGGGCGCTGTCAACTGGCAATTAACATTTTTTCGCCCTTCGCAAAAGGCTCGCCGGCTACGCTTCCTCCATCTCGAGCTTGAATTGCGAGGTGAGCGTCTGCTGCTGCGTCGGCGGCACGGCGGCGTAGTGGCTGAATTCAACGGTATACGCGCCCTGCCCCCCCGTCACCGAGCGCAGCCGCGACTGGTACTCGGACACTTCGGAGAGCGGCACCATGCCCTGGATCGCCATGAGCCCGCCGCCCGACGATTCCGTGCCCGTGACCTGTCCGCGCTTGCTCGAAAGGTCCGAAGTGAGATCGCCCACGAAGCGGTCGGGCGCCGTGATCTCGATGTTCACGATGGGCTCGAGCAGGATCGGCGTCGCCTTGAGGATGGCGTCGATCGTGGCCTTGCGCCCGGCGGTCACGAACGCGATCTCCTTCGAGTCCACCGGGTGGCTCTTGCCGTCGTAGACGGTCACGCGGATGTCCTCGACCGGATAGCCCGCGATGACGCCATGGTCCAGCGCCTGGCGCACGCCCTTCTCCACCGCCGGGATGAAGACCGTCGGAATGACGCCGCCCTTCACCTGGTCCACGAACTCGAAGCCGCTGCCCCGTGCGAGCGGCTCGACCTTGAGGAACACCTCGCCGAACTGCCCGGCGCCGCCCGTCTGCTTCTTGTGCCGGCAGTGGCCCTCGGAGCGGCGCGTGATGGTCTCGCGATAGGGAATCTTCGGCGGCTTGACGCTCACGTCCATTTTGTACTGCTGCTGCATCTTCTCGAGCTTCGTGCGCATGTGCAGGTCGCCCAGCCCGCGCATCACGGTCTCGTGCGTCGTCGGATGGCGCTCGATCCAGAGGCAGGGATCCTCGACCTCGAGCTTGTGCAGCACGTCGAAGAGGCGCTGCTCGTCGCCCTTCTTCTTCGTCTCCACCGCGATCGAATGCATCGGCGTCGGGAAGTCGAGCGAGCGCAGGCGGATGTGATCCTCGTCGTGCGAGTCGTGCAGCACGGCGTTGAACTCGATGTCGTCGATCTTGGCCACCGCCCCGATGTCGCCGGGGACGAGCGAGTCCACCTCGACCAGCTCCTTTCCCTGCAGCTGGTAGATGTGTCCCACCTTGAAGGCCTTCTTGCCGTCGCCGATGTAGAGCTGCGTGTCGCGGGTCATCGTGCCCTGGTGCATGCGGAAGATCGCGACCTTGCCGACGTACGGATCGACCACGATCTTGAAGACGTGGGCCAGGATGTGCTTGCCCGGATCGGGCTCCGCGAGGAACTCCTCCTCCCCGGCCGCTTCGACGCGAATGAAGGGCGGAGCATTGCCCTCCGTCGCATTGGGCGCGAGCCGCGCGAGCACGTCGAGGAATTCCATCACGCCCGCGCCCGTGCGCGCCGAGGCGAAGCACACCGGGATGAGGTGCCCATCGCGCAGCGCCTTCTCGAAAGGCGCGTGCAACTGCTCGGGCGCGATCTCCTGGCCCTGCTCGAGATAGAGGGCCATGAGGTCCTCGTCGACCTCGACCACCTGGTCGACCAGCGCGCCGTGCGCTTCCCGCACCGAGGAGAAATCCGCCTCGCCGTCGGGATTGAAGAAGCAGTCCACCACGTCCTTGCGGCCGTGGGCGGGCAGGTTGATCGGCAGGCACTCCTTGCCGTAGACCTCCTGGATCCGGCGCAGCAATCCCTCGAGGTCCACGTTGTCCGCGTCGATCTTGTTCACGAGGATCATGCGGCAGAGCTTGCGCCGCGCCGCGGACCGCATCATTCGCGTGGTGTTGAGCTCGATGCCGTTCTGCGCGTTCACCACGACGACGGCGGTCTCGACCGCCGCGAGGGCCGCGATCGACTGCCCGGCGAAGTCCGGCATGCCGGGTGTGTCGACCAGGTGGACGTGGATGCCCTTGTAGGGAAAATTTACGAGCGCGGAAGCGAGCGAGTGGCCGTATGTCTTCTCGAGGGGATCGTTGTCGCACACGGTGCTGCCGCGCTCCGTGCTTCCCATCGCGCCGATCACTCCGGCTTTCCACAGCAGGGCCTCGGCCAGCGTCGTCTTTCCGGCCCCGCCGTGGCCCACTAGAGCCACGGCATGAATGTTCTCCGTCGAATACTTCGGCATGGAAATGTCTCCTCTCTGCGTGAGCAGCAAGACCGATGCGAAGGAACTGGGGTTGCACCTAGGTTACACCCGCGCGCCGCGGCGCGGAGCGGGACTAGGCGCTGATCTCGAGGACGATGCGCGCGGGGTCGAGGGAGAGCATGCGCGCGATTTGCATGTACGTGCGGATCACGCCCCGCGCGCTCTCCACGGCCTCGACCTCGGTCGCTCCGCGGCCGACGCAACCCGGCAGCTCGAGCACGCTCGCGAACCACATGCCGCGCGCCCGGTGCAGCGAGACGCGGTAGCGGTGTGCGAGAGGCGAGGCTTCCATGGATCGCGAGCATAGCGGCCCGCGCCAGCGCGCCGCGGCGAAAACCCGTTTCGCCGAAAGCCGATTCTCGGCAGCCTCGCCGGACCCTCCCGCCTAGCATGGCCCTACCGGTCGAAGCGCGGCCCCAAGCCCGCGTCCAAGGCCACTGGCATGGAAGGAGGATCCGATGAAGGAACTCACGCTGGAGGAAGTGCTGCGCATCGCGGGCGGCGTGCCGAGCACCGCGGCGCTCGATGAGGTGACCTATCGCGCGCCGAAGGAGTTGCCGCAGCCCGTCGACTACGCGCGCCTCCCCGGCAAGGACCTTCCCGGACCCGAGCCCACGTGACGTTCGACGTCGGGCCGTGCTTCGCCGGCCCCGCGCGCGATGGATGCTGCGCCGCTCGCGCGCCTGCCGAATCCCGCAGCCAAGGAGCAGAAAGCATGAAGGAAGTGGAAAACAAGGACCTCACCTCGGTGCCCGGCGGCTACACGATCCAGCCCGTGGTGACCGGCGACATCGGGCCTTCGTACCCGCCGTTCCCGGAGGTGCCCGAGTATCCGCCCGAGCCGATGGTGCCGGTGCCGGTGACGCCGATCGTGGACCACATGAAGTACTGATGGCGAGAGGAAGACGAAGATGACACAAGACATCGCGAAGGACACGGCACCCGCCGCCGGCACCGAATTGGATGCCGCGAAAGTCGAATCCGTGGGAGGCGGCACCGACGTGTGCAACGTGGCCGATCTCACCGCGCAGCTCACCCAGGCGTACGAGAACCTCATCGACACCGCCTCGTACATCATGGATCGCGTCGCGTCGGCGACGAAGTCGTTCTGACGGGTCTGGCGGAGGCTCTCGCGGCCTCCGGCATGGCTCGCATCACGCAAGGAGCACAAATGAAGACACTGACGACGAAGGACCTTCCTCTCGTGGGCGGGGGCGCGGACGAGCCGGCGATCTCCACCGACATCGCGCCGAATCCCGCGCCTCCCGCGGCAATCCTGCCGGATGGCACGGCGACGTTGCCGGTCCTGCCCGCGAAGCACGTCGAAGCCTGATCGGGGGGACGACATGAGAGAACTTGCCAAACCTGCGATGATTGATCCGGGGCTGCAGCTCGACGGTGCGCAATGCCAGGACGTTGCTGGCGGTGCCGATGCGCTGCCGGCGGATCTTGGCGCATGCTCCATGACTGCCTCCTACGACGCATTGGTCGATGCAGCGTCCACGCTCATCGAGCGCGTCATCACGGCAGCGAAGGCGCTGTAGCTCCATGCGCCCACGATGAACGAGGCAGGATCGGTGAAGCCGATTCCCTGGACAGGACCGCAGCTCGCGGTCCTGTTACTCGTCGCGACCTACCTGGGCGTTCCGGCCTCAAAGGGCGTCGTCCATTGGCTGGGCCTGCCGCCAGACGACGGCGCCTATCTTTCGCAGATCATCACGATGGGCACCGAGGCGGCGGTCATCGCCAGCGTCCCGACGCTGAGAGATCGCGCCGCGGCCCTTCTTCGCGCCCGCGTGCGGCGGCGGCAGTTCGGGGAACTCGCGGCGCTCGCGGCCGTGGCAATGCTTGCGCAGTTCGCGCTTTTCGGCTTCTACGCACTCGTGGTGTGGTCCCGCGGCGGCGACAGCGCGGTGGTACAGATGACCCTCGAGACGGCCCGCGGTGCCGACACGGCGTTCGCCGCATCCACGCTTCGCCACCTGGCGATCACATGCCTTCTCGCGCCGCTCATGGAGGAAATGGTTTTCCGCGGATTCCTCTTCGAGGCATGGGCGAAAACGCGTCCGGCGTCGGTGGCCATGCTCTTCTCATCCGCGGTCTTTGCTGCTTGCCACCTGTCGTTCACGCTACCATTCCTGGTCGGTCTTCTCCTCTGTGCCGTCTACGTCCGCACCGGCGCGCTGCGCGGCTCGATCCTCGTGCACTTCTGCGCCAACATCGTGCTTTGGTACCCGCTTTGCGGCCAGTTCCTGATCCCGCTGCACAACGGGGGAATCGGTAGCTGGTGGTTCCAGCTCACTTGCCTCGCGGTCCTGCCGCCCTTCATCGTGATTTATGCGTTCTTCGCGGCGCGCTCGGCCAGGCTCACGTCCGCGCCTGTCGCGTTTGCCGCGACCTCCCCGTGACCACCTCCCTCTTCCGCCGCGAGACCGAGGAAGCACGCGCCGCCTCCTGGCTCGGCGGCATCGTCCTCATCCGACCTGCTTCGTTCACGGTGCTCACGCTGTGCGCGCTGCTCACCTCGGCGCTGCTCGGCTCGTACTTCTTCTCGGCGCACTACACGCGCAAGGCACGCCTCACCGGCATGCTCGCGCCCGTCGAGGGCATCACGCGCATCGTGGCACAGCAGTCCGGGATGATCGCGAGCATCGCCGTGCGCGAAGGCGATGCGATCGAGCGCAATGCGCTGCTGCTCGTGATCGTCGATCCCCGCGCGCCGGCCGCGCACGAAAGCGCCGAGCACGCGCTGCGCGCGCGCTTCGCCGAACGGCGACGGTCGCTCCTCGGGCAGCGCACGACCACGATCGCCGCGGCACGCATCGAGGTCGAGGCGGCCGGGCATCGCGTCGAGGGCCTCGCGCGCGAGGGCGCCCAGGTGAGCCGGGAAGTCGAGGCGCAGGAAGAACGCCTGGAGACGGCGCGTCGCAATTACGACCGCGTGGCGCGCCTGCACGACATCGGATTCCTCTCCAGCGCCGCGCTCGATCGCGAGGGCGAGAACGAGCTCGAGCAGCGCTCCCGACTCGAGGCCCTGCGACGCACCGCATTGTCCCTCAGGCGGGAGCGGACCGACCAGCAAGCCGAAGCGGTGCTCGCCGCCGCACGCTTGCAGGCGCAGCTCGCCGCGATCGACGTGCAGCGTGCCGCGATGGAGCAGGAGGCGCTCGAGCGCTCGCTGCAATATCGCGCCAGCGTCTCGGCGCCCGGCGCGGGACGCATCGGCGCGGTCCTGGTCGAGCCGGGCCAGATGGTGCTGCCCGGAACCACGCTCCTCACGGTGCTGCCGTCCGACGCGACGCTGGAGGCGCTGCTCTACTCGCCATCGCGCTCGATGGGCTTCGTGAAGGTCGGCCAGGAAGTGCTCCTGCGCTACCTCGCGTACCCGCACCAGAAGTTCGGAAGCCACCGCGCCGTCGTGCGCGCCATCTCCGCCACCGCGATGAACGCGGCGGAGCTGGGCATCGTTGCGGCCGACGGCGGCCGCGAGCCGCTCTACCGGATCCGCGCCACGGTGCTGCAGCAGTCGATCGATGCCTACGGGCGCCGCGAGCCGTTGCAGTCGGGCATGCAGGTGGAAGCCGACGTCATGCTCGACCGCCGCCGCCTCATCGAGTGGGTCTTCGAGCCGCTCTTGAGCCTCGCCGGCAGGGCCTGAACGATGGAGCTCCTGCAAGGCGTGCGCTTCGGCGCGCGCAGGCGGCTGCCGCTGCTGCTGCAAACCGAAGCGGCGGAGTGCGGCGTCGCGGCGCTCGGCATGGTCGCGTGCTTCCATGGGCACCGCGTGGACCTCGCCGCCTTGCGCCGGCGCTTCACCGTGTCGCTCAAGGGGGCGACGCTCGCCTACCTCATGCAGGCGGCGGGCCGGTTGCACCTGGCGCCGCGGCCATTGCGGCTCGAGCTGGGGGAGCTGCCGTTGCTGCGCACGCCGTGCATCCTGCACTGGGACCTCAACCACTTCGTCGTGCTCAAGTCCGCGGATGCGCGCGGCGCCGTGATCCACGATCCCGCGTGGGGCATCCGCAAGCTCGGCATCGCCGACCTCTCCGCGCACTTCACCGGCATCGCCCTGGAGCTCACGCCGACCACCGAGTTTCGCCGCGAGGACGAGCGGCGGCACGTGAAGCTGCGCGACCTGATGGGGCCGGTCACCGGCCTCAAGCGCTCGATGGCGCAGGTCTTCGGCCTGGCGCTGGCACTCCAGGCGATGGCGCTGGTGAGCCCCTTCTACCTGCAATGGTGCGTCGACGGCGCGGTGGTGTCCGCCGATCGGGACCTGCTCACCGTGCTGGGATTGGGATTCCTCATGCTCGCGGTATTGCAGGTGCTGCTCTCGGCGCTGCGTTCATGGGTCGTGCTCTACCTCGGCACGACGCTCAACCTGCAATGGCTCGCGAACGTCTTCACGCACCTGCTGCGGCTGCCGGTGAGCTTCTTCGAGAAGCGCCACCTGGGCGACATCGTGTCGCGCTTCGGCGCCGTGAGCAACATCCAGCGCGCCCTCACGTCGAGCTTCGTCGAGGCCCTAATCGACGGCGTGATGGCGATCGCGACCCTCGCGATGATGCTGGTCTACAGCGTGGCCCTCACCACCGTGGCGCTCGCGGCCGTGGCGATCTACGGCGTGCTGCGTGGCTGGTTCTACCAGCCGCTGCGCCGCGCGACCGAGGAGCACATCGTCCACACCGCGAAGCAGCAGAGCCATTTCCTCGAGACGGTACGCGGCGTGCAGTCGATCAAGCTCTTCGGGCGGCAGGAGGAGCGGCGCGGCCGCTTCCTGAACCTCGTGGTCGACGGCGTGAACCAGGACCTGGTGGTGCAGAAGCTGGCCCTGGCATTCCGCTCCGCGAACGGGCTCGTCTTCGGCGTGGAGCGCGTGGCGATCATCTGGATCGGCTCCCTCGCCGTGCTGGACAGCGCCTTCTCCGTGGGCATGCTCTTCGCCTTCGTCTCGTACAAGGAGCAGTTCTCCTCGCGCGTCGCGGGACTCATCGACAAGATGATCGACCTGCGCATGCTCGGCCTGCAGGCCGAGCGCCTCGCCGACATCGTCCTCACGCCGCCCGAGGTCGACGCGCCCGCCGTCGTGATCGACGGCATCGTGCCCTCGATCGAGCTGCGCAACGTTTCCTTCCGCTACTCCGACACCGAGCCGTTCGTGCTGCTCGACTGCTCCTTCCACGTGTCCGCCGGCGAATGCGTCGCCGTGGTCGGACCCTCCGGCGGCGGCAAGACCACGCTGGTCAAGCTGATGCTGGGCCTTCTCGCGCCCACCGACGGCAAGGTGCTCGCAGGCGGCGTGGACATCCAGAAGATGGGCATCGAGCGCTATCGCAAGCTCGTGGGCACCGTCATGCAGGACGACCAGCTCTTCGCCGGCTCGATCGGCGACAACATCAGCTTCTTCGATCCCGGCGCCCGGCCCGAGGCCATCGAGCGCGTCGCCCGGCTCGCCGCGGTGCACGAGGAGATCGGCGCCATGCCCATGGGATACAACACGCTCATCGGCGACATGGGCACCGCGCTCTCCGGCGGTCAGCGCCAGCGCATCCTCCTCGCCCGTGCCCTCTACAAGGAACCGCGCATCCTGTTCCTCGACGAGGCGACGAGCGCGCTCGACGTCGGCAAGGAGCGCGCGGTGAACGAGGCCGTCCGGTCGTTGCACCTCACGCGGATCATCATCGCGCACCGGCCGGAGACGATCGCCTCCGCCGAACGCGTGATCGTGCTGCAGTCCGGGCGCGTCGCGCAGGACCTGCAACGAGCCGGCCGGGACGCGGGGCGCGCCCTATAATCGGTCCTTTTCGGGACCGTGATGACGTTGAGGGGAATGCTCGCCGCGGCGTGCGCCTTCGCGGCGACGCTTGCCGGCGCCGAAGGCCTCGCGCCGCCTTCCTCGCTCCGGGTCGAGGGCGTGCCGCCGATCCCCGTGGAGACGGCGCGGCAGGCGCATCCGTACGGCGAGTTCACCGTGCACGCGATGCTCTCGTGGCATCCGCAGCGGCGCGAGATGCTCGTGCGGCGCCGCCACGGCGCGACGGGCCAGGTGCACCTCGTGGCGGCGCCGGGCGCCACACCCCAGCCGCTCACCGCCTTCGACGATCCCGTCGTGCACGCGGAATACCAGCCGGGCAAGGGCGATTATTTCGTCTTCACCCGCGCGAGCGCCGGCGACGAGATCTACCGGCTCTATCGCCAGGGTCCCGGCACGGGAGCCGCGACGCCGATCACGCCGGCCGGCGAGCGCGTGGCAGCCTTCGCGTGGAGCCCGCGCGGCGACCGCCTGTTGTACGCGACGCAACGCGGCGCCGGTGACGATGCGCGCACGGTTCTCTCGCTCGTCGATCCGCTGCATGCCCAGGCGGTGCGCGTGCTGGCGACGTTCGGCCATGGGCACTGGAGCGATTTCCGTTTCTCGCGCGACGGACGCAGGCTCGCGTTCGTCGAACGCGTCTCGCCCGCCGAAAGCCACGTCTGGGTGATCGACACGGCGAGCGGCGCTCGAGGGCGCGTGACGCCGGTCACTTCGGGCAACCCGGTGTCCTATGCTTCGCCCCAGTTCTCGCGCGACGGGCGCGGCCTTTTCGTGTTGAGCGACCGCGACTCGCAGTTCCGGCACCTCGCCTTCCTTCCGCTGGGGCCGGGGCGCGAGAAGCCCCTTGCAGCCGCCCACGACTACGACGTGGACGCCTTCGAGCTCGCGTGGGATCCCAACCGCATCGCCTTCACCACCAACGAGGCGGGCACCGACGTGCTGCGCTTCATGGACGCGGGCACGTTCACCGAGCTGCCGCGCCCGCCGCTCTTCGACGCCGTGATCGACGGACTGCAATGGCGGCCGGGCTCCGACGAGGTCGCCTTCCACGTGAGCTCCGCCCGGACCGCGGGCGACGTCTTCACGTACCAGCTCGCGGCGAACCGGCTCACGCGCTGGACCAACGGCAACAATGCCGAGGTGAATACGCGCGAGCTGGCCGAGCCGCAGCTCGTGCGCTGGAAGAGTTTCGACGGGCGCGAGATCACGGGCTACCTTTACGCGCCGCCCGCGCGCTTCACCGGTCCGCGCCCCGTCATGGTCATGCTGCACGGCGGTCCCTCGCTTGAGGCACGTCCCGAGTTCATCGGACGCTACAACTACCTGGTGAACGAGCTCGGCGTGGCGCTCGTCTATCCGAACGTGCGGGGCTCGTCGGGATTCGGCAAGACGTTCCTCGCGCTCGACGACGGCCGCCATCGGGAGGACGCGGCGCGCGACGTGGGCGCGCTCCTCGACTGGATCGCCGGGCGTGGCGACCTCGACGCGAAGCGCGTCATCGTGGCGGGTGCCAGCTACGGCGGTTATCTCGCGCTCGCGGCGACCGCCGCCCATCCCGATCGCGTCGCCGGCACCATCGTCGAGATGGGCATCTCCGATTTCGTGAGCTTCCTCGAGCGCACGCCCGCCTGGCGCCGCCAGCAGCGGCGCGCCGAGTATGGCGACGAGCGCGATCCCGCCACGCGTGCATGGCTCGCATCGATCTCGCCGCTCGCGCACGTCGACCGCCTGCGCCATCCCGTGCTGGTCGCGCAAGGCGTGAACGATGCGCGCGTGCCGAGCACGCAATCGGAGGAGCTCGTCGCGGCGCTGCGCAAGCAGGGCACGCCCGTGTGGTATCTCGCCGCGCGCGACGAGGGACACGGGTTCGTGAGGAAGGCCAACGCGGAGTACCTCTTCCTCGCGATCGTCGAGTTCGCCCGCTCGGTGCTCAAGCCCTAGCGCCGGGCGCCCGGGCCAGCCGCATTCCTTTAGGTGTCGAGCCCCAGGACGGTCTTCACCGCCGAGACGAGGCCCGAGATCTTGAAGGGCTTCGTCACGTAGCCGTCGGCGCCGAGGGAAAGCCCCTTGGCGATGTCGGTCACCTCGGACTTCCCGGTCATCATGACGACGGGCATCTTCGCGAGCTTCTGGTTGTTGCGCATGCGCTCGAGGATCGCGAAGCCGTCGGTGTCCGGCAGCGACACGTCGAGCAGCACGAGGTCGGGCAACGGTTGCTTGTTGAATTCCGCGTTGATCTCGTTGCGGTTGCGGGCGAAGCGGGTGAGGAAACCCTCGCCCGAGAGCACCTCGCCCACGAGCTTGAGCAGGTGCGGATCGTCCTCGACCACGAAGACCGAGTGGCGGCTGCCGTTGCGCGGCACGAGCGCGCTCGGCGGGCGCTTGGCCATGGCGACGTAGAAGCCCGTGCGCGCGAGCTCCGGCCGGCCGGCCGCGGCCTCCTGGCGGGCCTTGGCCATCCGCTCGGGCGGCGGCGGCGGCGTGGGTTTCGCCGGCCTGGTGAAATCCAGGTCGTCGTCTTCGACGCTCATAGAGTCTGCCGGTGCGTGCGCTTGCACGCACATTGCTTCAAGCGCGCCGCGATTGCAACTGCACGGCCCTTAGGTGGGCGGCTCACCGGCTTCCTTCCGGCGGGCGCCGATGCGGCTCTCCTCCCCGCGCACGAGCTTGCGGATGTTGGCGTGGTGCCGCGCCGCGAGCACGAGCGCCATGCCAGCGGTGGCGGCGAAAAAGGGATCCGGCCCGTGCAGGTACCACGCGGCGATCGGCGCCGCCACCGCCGCCACGAGCGCCGCGAGCGAGGAGTAGCGCGTGATCGCCGCGACCGCGATCCAGACGCCCAGCGCGGCGCATCCGAGCCGCCAGTCGAAGGCGATCAGCACGCCCGCCGCCGTCGCGACGCCCTTGCCGCCACGGAATCGCAGCCACATCGGGAAGACGTGACCGGCGAACGCCGCCGCGCCGGCGAGCGCCACGATGTCGTCGGGCTGCTCGCACGCACGCGCCGCCAGCACGACGATCCAGCCCTTCATCGCGTCGCCCAGCAGCGTGAGGAGCGCCGCGCGCCGGTTTCCGGAGCGCAGGACGTTGGTCGCCCCGATGTTGCCCGACCCATAGGAGCGCGGGTCCGGCAGCCGCATCGCGTGGCTCACCACCACTGCGAAGGGAATCGACCCGGCGAGGTAACCGCCCAAAGCCCACCACAAGCCCGTCATGGGGCGTACTTTACAATAGCGCATGGCCTCGATCACCGTCCCGGCAAGCGTGCACACATGCGCCTCGGCCATGCGCAACTGCCCGCCCCACCCAAGAGACACGCCGAGCCCGTAGCGCCATGGATACGATC
Source organism: Usitatibacter sp. (assembly GCA_035656735.1). GTDB lineage: Bacteria > Pseudomonadota > Gammaproteobacteria > Burkholderiales > Usitatibacteraceae > Usitatibacter. The sequence goes on from DASRRY010000036.1 coordinate 38,306, forward strand.
TTCATCCGCGAGTTCCGCGTCGACGCGTGGGTGGGCATCTACGAGTGGGAAAAGCAGCGCGCGCAGACCCTCGAGATGGACATCGAGATCGGCATTCCCGGCAATGCCGTCGGACGCACCGACCACATCCACGACACGGTGCATTACGGCGACGTCGTCGAGCGCATCAAGCGCGACCTCGCCGAGCGCAAGTTCAGGCTGCTCGAGGCGCTCGCGGAATACGTCTGCGGCGTGATCACGCAGGAATTCAAGGCGCCGTGGGTGCGGCTTTCCGTCGCCAAGCTGGGCCACGTGCGCAACGTGCGCAAGGTCGGCGTCACCCTCGAGCGCCGTCGCGACGCCGGGGAATGAGCGCGCTCCTCAAGTGGCTGCTGGTGGTGGCGCTCGGCGTGATCGTCCTGTCGTCGGCCGGCCCGTGGCTCGCCAGGCGCGGCTTGGGCCGGCTGCCCGGCGACATCACCGTGCGCTGGAAGGGCCGCGTGCTCTACCTGCCCATCACGACCACGGTGCTGCTCTCCGCGGCGCTCACGCTCCTGCTCCGCCTGCTCTAGCGCGCGAGCTCGATCTCGCCCTGCGTGAAGATCGCGCGATACGACGCGTAGGTCGAAGTGATCGTGAGCGGGATGAACACCAGGTATCCCAGCCCGAACGGAATCGCCGCCAGGATCGCCAGGATCATCATGACGAATCCGTAGAGCAGGAACGGCAGGAAGTTGCGCAAGCTGGCCGAGAGGCTCGCCATCATCGCGGCTCCCGGACCCATGCCGTGCATGGCCACGAGGGCCGGCGCGAACCAGTAGGCCGCGATGAGCGGGACGAAGAGCGCGAGCGCCACGAGGCTCGCGAGGAGGATGCTGGTGGACGCCGCGATGAGCGCGTGCAATGCCTGGGTCGTCTCGCCGCTCACCATGGCGCCCAGGATCGAGGCGAGGAGCCCGAAGCCCACGATCGCCATGAAGACCAGGAAGATCGCGATCTCGCCCAGGAACAACAGGATCCCGACCACCACCAGCGAGCCCAGCCGGTTGCGAAACCCGCCGAAGAGCTCGCCCAGCTCGAAATCGCCGCGCGTCTCGAGGGCCGCGCACGCGAGCATGAGGCCCGCGCCGAACACGGGGCTCAGGAGATGCAGCGCGATGTGGCCGACGAACGGCACGAGCATCAGTGCGAAGGCGATCACCAGGAAGAGGAGCAGCGCCACGATCCACATCACGGGCGAGCGCGCGAAAAGGCGCCAGCCCTGCGCGATCCACTTCCATCCGTCGCCGACCGGGCGGATCCGGCCCGGCAATACCAGCGGGAACGGATCGGCGGATGGCGCGGGTGCTTCGGTCGTCGTGGTGCTCATCGGGACCTCCCTCAAGGCTCGCGCGAGATTACTCCACGAGCGCCACGTCAACAAGGACGGGCGAGAGCACGCGCACCAGCTCGGAGGAATCCATCTGCAGCAGGAAGCCGCGGCGCCCGCCGTTGATGAAGATGCGCGGCAGGTCCAGCACGCTGCGCTCGAGGAAGACCGGCATGCGCTTGCGCGTGGCGAACGGGGACGTGCCGCCCACGAGGTAGCCGGAATGGCGCTGCGCGATCTCCGGCTTGCACGGGGCGATGCGCTTCATGCCCGCCTGGCGCGCGAGCTCCTTGGTGGACACCTTGCGGTCTCCGTGCATCAGCACCACGAGCGGCTCGGCGCGCTCGTTCTCCATGATCAGGGTCTTGACCACCTCGTGCTCGGGCACGCCCAGCATGCCGGAGGAGTGGCTGGTGCCTCCATGCTCCTTGTATTCGAAGGCGTGCCCGGTATAGCGCACGCCCTGCTGGTCGAGGAAGGTCGTGGCCGGCGTCGCGGAGTGCTTCATCGCGCTAGAGCCCGAAGAAGACGCGTGCGAGGAGCGACGTGCCGGTGACGAGGACGATGCCGCCCACCACGCGGCGCATCTGCTGCTGGGAAAGGTTCACGTGGATCCGGTGGCCGGTGCGCAGGCCGAGCCAGACGAAAGGCGCGAGGAAGACCAAGCCGGCGAGGACGGCGAGATTCAGCAGCAGGCCGCTCACGATGTAGACGGCCGCGCGCGAGAAGGCCGAGATCGAGATCACGGTCGAAGTGGTCGCGCGCACCTCGCTCTTGTCGTGCAGCCTGCCGGACAGGTAGGTCGCATAGATCGGGCCGCCCGCGCCGAACAACGTGGAGACCGCGCCGCCGATGAGGCCCGCGGGCACGCACCACCACACCGAGATGCTGCGATGGAGCGCCGGATTCAGGATGGCGTTCGCGCCGATGGCGACCGCGAAGAAACCGAGTGCCGCGCGCAGGTATGCATCCGGCACGGTGACGAGGAGCGTGGCGCCGATGCCGAAGCCCACGAACATGAGAGGCAACAGGCGCAGGAGCTCCCGTTTCGAGAGGTGCTTGCGCCCGGTGGTGCCCACGAACACCGACGACACGAGGTCGAGGATCGCCATGAGCGGCACGAGGTAGGACACCGGCAGGAAGTGCGCGAGGATCGGCACCGAGATGATGGTCGAGCCGAAGCCGCTCAGGCCGAACACGGTGTAGCCGAGCACGACCGCGAGCGGCGCCAGCAGCAGGAGCCAGGGCGAAAGCGAATGCCAGTCGATCATCCGCGCGGGTGGTGCTTGCGGTGCAACGCCTTCAGGCGCTCGCGCGCGACGTGCGTGTAGATCTGCGTGGTGGAGATGTCGGCATGGCCGAGCAGCATCTGCACCACGCGAAGATCCGCACCGTGGTTGATGAGGTGCGTGGCGAACGCATGCCGCAGCGTGTGGGGCGAGATCGCGTGGCGTATCTGCGCCCGGGCCGCGTAACGCTTGATGAGCGCCCAGAAGGCCTGGCGCGTCATGGGCCCGCCGCGGGGCGTCACGAAGAGGGCATCCGACTTGCGCCCGCGCAGCAGCTCGCCCCTCGCCTCGCGCTGGTAGCGCTCGATCCAGGCGACGGCCTCCTGCCCCAGGGGCGTGAGGCGCTCCTTCGAGCCCTTGCCCAGCACGCGCACCACGCCCATGTCGAGGCCCACCTGCAGGGTCTTGAGCCCCACCAGCTCCGACACGCGCAGGCCGCTCGCGTAGAGGGTCTCCAGCATCGCGCGATCGCGCAGGCCCTGGGCCGTCGCGACATCGGGTGCTGCCAGGAGCAGCTCGACTTCCGCCTCCGAGAGTGACTTGGGCAGCGAGCGCGGCAGCTTCGGCGACTCGAGCCGGGCGGCGGGATCGTCGCGCCGCAGTCCCTCGCGCAGCGCGAACTGGTAGAACCGCTTGAGCGAGGAGACCAGGCGGCTGGTCGTGCGCGGCTTGGCCTTGCGGTCGACCTGCCATGCAAGGTGGCGTTGCAGGTCCGCGGCGGCGGCATCGAGCAGGCGCTTGCCGCTGGACTGCTCGAGCCAGGCCGCGAACGCGGCGAGGTCGCGCCGATAGCTCTCGAGCGTGTTGCGCGCGAGCCCGTCGTTCAGCCAGAGCGCGTCGGTGAAGCGCTCGAGGAGCGGCTCGTCCACGTCAGAGCGCGCCTTCATGCGCGAGGAGCCAGCGCTTGATGCCCAGCTCGAACCCGTCGGACTGCGCGCCCATGAACCCGCCGAGGCGGCCGTGGGCCGCGACGATGCGATGGCACGGAACCACGAGCGGAATGGGATTCGCCCCGCATGCGCCGCCCACCGCGCGGGGCGAGGAGCGCAGCTCCGCGGCAACGTCGCCGTAGCTTCGCGTCTCGCCCGCGGGGATGCGCTGCATCGCCTCCCAGACTTCCATGCGATGGCGCGTTCCGGCGAGATGCAGCGGCAGGTCGAACCGGAAGGTCGCGTCGTCGAGGTAGGCCTGGATCTGGACGCATGCCAGATGCGCGATGCTTCCGCGGGCCGGTGCCAGCGCCGGGGTGCCGGGCGCGAGGAAGCGGATGCCCGTGACGTGCGTGGCGCTGGCCGTGATGCCGAGCGCCGCAAAGGGCGTGCGCACGCACGCCTGGAAGGCCGGGGCGCCCATCGCTAGCGCGCGCGCGGCGCCTCGGCAAGCGCCACGATCTTCGCGTGCAGCTCGCCGGGCAGGGACACGCCCTCGGCATGCGCGCGCTCGCGCTGCTCGAGCCGGCGCTGGCCGGGCAGGCGCACGTCCGCGTCCTCGAGCATCACCGTCACCAATGCGTCGACGCGGTCGAAGTAGGTGGAGGTTCCGGCGAGCGCGCCGGGATCGATCGCGAGGAACGCCTGGCCGATGCGCGTGGGCTTTCCCTCCGCCGCGAAGAAGCTGTCCGACTCGAAGCCGTATGCGGAGCCCGAGAGCGCGCAGACGAGGAGCTCCACGGTGAGTGCCAGCATCGCGCCCTTCACGCCGCCCGCGGGCAGCATGCTGCCCTCGAGGGCCGCGCGCGCATCCGTGGTCGACTTGCCGTTCGCGTCGAGCGCCCAACCCTCGGGGATCGGCTGGCCGTCGCGCGCGGCGACCATGATCTTGCCGCGCGCCACCGCCGAGAGCGAGAGGTCGATCACGAGCGGCGTCGCGTCGCGCCGCGGAAAGACGGCCGCGATGGGATTCGTGCCGAAGAGCGCGCGGCGCCCGCCCCAGGCCGGCATGGCCGCGGGCGAGTTGCCCATGGCGAGTCCCACGAGGCCCGCCTGGGCGACCGGCTGGAGGTGATAGGCCGCGACGCCGAAATGATTGCTGTTGGCGACCGCGGACCACGCGACGCCGAACTCCTTCGCGCGCCGCAGGCACTCGTGCACGGCGAGCGCGCATGCCTCGAAGGCGAGGCCCTGGCCCGCATCGACCAGGCACGCGCCGTGGCGCTCGTGCGCGATCACGGGCACGGAGTCGCCGCGCGCGCGCCCGTTGCGCAGGTGGCCGCAGTACTGGGGAATGCGCGACGCGCCGTGGGAGGCGATGCCTTCCATGTCGGCGGCGACGAGCGCCCGCGCCGTCGCCTCGGCCATCGCGCGCGTGGCTCCGGAGGCTTCGAGCGCGCGCCGCATGAGGCGCTCGAGCTCGCCGACCTCCAATCGAATCGCGCTCATGCCCTCATTATGAGGGAGAGCGGCCCTTTCGTCGCGGAGCCGTGCGCGCGATCGCTACGCGCGCGCGTAGAGCGCCCACAAGCGCGCCAGGTCCGCGGCACCGTCATTGCCCTGGACGGACTTGAGCGTGGACACGCCCTGGTTCCTGTGTCCCGCGTGGATCTGGGCCTCGCCCAGGCGCAGCTTGGCGTCCTCGGGCCGCTTGAGGCCGCCCTTCCTGATGCCCTGCTGCACGAGCGGCACGCCCTTCTCGGGCTTGCCCTCGTAGACGTAGTTGAGGCCGAGCGTCACGAGCGCGTTGCCGTCCCGGGCGGCCCCGGCTTCCTGCTCGTCCTGCGCGCGGTTCTTGCGGGAGTCGGCGAGCGTCTTGTCGACGAGATCGCGCAGCCGCCCCTGGCGCGCCGCCTCGGCGCCCGTGCCCAGCACCTTGCTCGAGTAGCCGCGATCCATGATCACCTTGCCCAGCGCGGGAAGCCCGGCCTGCACCGCGAGCTGCGCCGCTTCCATGTAATCGCTGGCGCTCGCGAGGTTGTTGGTCGCCATCCTCAGCAAATAGACGTCGAGCGCCAGCCGGTCGGAGAAGCCCGGCTTCTTCTGGACGTTCGTGAGCAGGATCGTCCAGTACTCCTTCTTCGGGTAGTTGACGACGAGCGCTTCCATCGCCTTCACGTAACCCGCCGTGTCGCCCTTGCGGCGATAGCAGTCCTCGAGCATCTGCAGGTCGGTCTCGCTCGCGTGGTTCTCGTTCACCGACTTGTCGACCGCGCTGCAATCGCCCTGCAGGTAATAGCTCTGCAGCAGCATCTGGCGCATCTGGCCGTCGGTGCCGCCCTCCTTGAAATAGCGCTGCGTCCATTTCGCCGCGTTGGCGTAGTCCTTCTTCTTGTAGTAGTCGACCGCGATCGCCTGCACCATCACGACCGCTTCGTGCCCGGAGACGGAGCCGGAGTTGAGCACCGCCTCATACGACTTGATCGCGGTCTCGCTGTCGCCCGCCGCCGAAGCGGCGCTCCCGCGCATGCGCATCACGAGGTTCTTCTCGTTGGGCGTCTTGGCCGCGGCTTCGGCCTCGTTCACCTTGGCGAGCGCTTCCCGCCCACGGCCCGACTTGATCAGGCGCTCGGCCTCCTGCAGCGGCTTGCCCACGGCGGGGGAGACCGCCTCGGCGCGGGCGGGCAGGCCCGCGCTCGCCACGACCAGGGCCGTCGCACACAGGAGGGCACGCAGGGAAGACACGCCATTCATCGCTCGATCTCCGCTAGTCCAGGAACTGCTCGGCCCCGATCAGGCCGATCTTCGTCACGCCGTCGCGCTGGGCCGCCGCCATCACGTGCGCGACGTACTTGTACGTGACGAGCTTGTTGGGCCGGATGTGGAACTCGGGCTGCACCGGCTGCGCGGCCGCCTGGCGGAACTTGGAATTGAGCGTCGCATCGTCGATCTGGTCGCCGTTCCACAGCACCGTGCCGTCGAAATCGATCTCGATCGTCACCACCACCGGCGGCTCCAGCGGCGGGGGCGGGTTGCCCACCGGCATGTTGAGCTTCACCGCGTGCGTCTGGATCGGGATGGTGATGATCAGCATGATGAGCAGCACCAGCATCACGTCGATGAGCGGCGTGGTGTTGATGTCCACCATCACGTCGGGATCGCCGCCGCTTCCCTGGCCTACGGTCATTGCCATGTGTCGTTTCCTTTGTCGCCCGGGCCGGGGCCCGCGTCCCTAGCCGCCCGCGAGCGCGCGCGCCGGCGGCTCGGTGATGAAGCCGATCTTGAGGATCGCCGCGCGCTGTGCGGTCGCCACCACGCGCCCTACCGACTCGTAGCGCGTGTCCTGGTCCGCGCGGATGTGGATCTCCGGCTGCGGATGCAGCACCGCCACCTTCTTCAGCCTCTCGAAGAGCGCCTTCGAATCCTTCACGTACTCCCGGTTCCAGAACACGTCGCCGTCCTTGTTGATGGCGATGACGATGTTCTCGGGCTTGGTCTGCGTGGGGACGTTGCGCTCCTTCGGCAGGGTGAGCGGGACCTGCTGCACCACGACCGGGATCGTGATGAGGAAGATGATGAGGAGCACCAGCATCACGTCGACCAGCGGCGTGGTGTTGATGGCCGCCATCACCTCGTCTTCGCCGCCGCCGTCGCCGGGGCCGACCGACATGGCCATGGGATTACCTCGCCGCGGCCGCCGGGCGGCGCACGTTGCCGCCGCTCATGAGCACCATGTGCAGGTCGGCGCCGAAGTTGCGCAGTTGCTCGAGCGCGCTCTTGTTGCGGCGCACGAGCCAGTTGTAGCCGAGCACCGCGGGAACCGCGACCGCGAGGCCGAAGGCCGTCATGATGAGCGCCTCGCCCACGGGACCGGCGACCTTGTCGATCGAGGCCTGGCCGGCGATGCCGATGGCGGTGAGCGCGTGGTAGATGCCCCAGACCGTGCCGAAGAGGCCCACGAACGGGGCCGTCGAGCCCACCGTCGCGAGGAACGCGAGGCCGTCCTGCAGGCGCGAGGACACGTTGTCCACGGCGCGCTGGATCGACATCGTGATCCACGTGTTGAGGTCGATCTGCTCGAGCAGCTTGCCCTCGTGGTGCGTCGTCGCGTTGAGGCCGCTTTCCGCGATGTAGCGGAAGGCCGTTCCCTGCTTCAGTTTCTGGATGCCTTCCTGGATGCTGCCCGCCTTCCAGAACTCGGCCTGCACCAGGCGCGCCTGGCGGAAGAGCTTCGACTGCTCGTACACCTTGACGAACATGATGTACCACGAGCCCATCGACATGATGACCAGGATGATCAGGGTGCCGCGGGAGACGAAGTCGCCGCCCTTCCACAGGGCCTCGAGGCCGTAGGGGTTCTCGACGACCTCCTTCTGCGCGCCGGTGTCCACGCCGGCCCCGGCGGGCGGCGTCGGCGCCGCGTTCGCTTTCGCGGCATCGGCCGGCGCGCCGGGCGTGGCCGGCGGGTTGGCCGGTTGCGCGTCCTGGGCCGCAGGGGCGGGCGCCTGCGCATGCGCCATGGCGGGCATGAGCCCCGCGAGCGGCACGCAGCCCAGCACGAGGGCGGCGAGCAGCGCGGGCAGCCGTTGGATGATGTTCATTGTAAGAGTTCTCCTGGACAAGACAGCTGGAAGTAAAGGACTTCTCAGTCCTTGAGGTTGAATTCGATCTCGTACTCGCCGATGAAGCCGACGGGCTCCGGCGCGTACTTGCACTGCGACATCGCGCGGATCACCTCGCGGTCGAAGATGCGGTTCGTCGAGCGCTTGATCTCCACGTCGGAGACCGAGCCCTGCGGCGTCACGTGCACCCAGGCGGTGACGGAGCCCGTGAGTCCCTGCTGGATCGCCTGCCGCGGGAACTGCGGCTTCGGGCAATACGTCGCCTTGTACTCCTTGCGCACCACGGGCTGCGGGGCCTGCACGGGCGGGGTGTACACCTTCGGCGGCGGACCCGGCGGCGGCGGCGTGGTCGTCACGGTCGTGATCGTCTGCTGCGGCGGCGGGGGCGGCTGCTGGATCTGGATCTCCGGCGGCGGGATGAACGGCGGCGGCGGCGCCTGGAGCTTGGGCGGCGGGGGCGGGGGCGGAAGATCCGGCGGAGGCTTCTTCACCTCCTCGATGATCTTCGTCTCGATCGGGGCCTTGATCACCTCGACCACCCGGCGCGCGAGCCCGTTCACGAGGGCCCAGCCGAGCAGCAGGTGCAAGGCGGCGACCGCGAGGATGCTGGGCATGTGCCGTCCCCAGCTCCTCTGCTGCTGCGCGTAATCCACTCTTTGAGGCCTCCTCTTGCTGCGGTCGCGGCCTCGTGGAAGGCCTCGCCGCGGTCGCGATTCCTTGTGGGAGTCGCCCGGTGTAACGGCCGGCCGTGGCGGGATCCGCCCGCCGGCCAGCCTTGCAAAACGCGCGAGTTTACCCTATTCCCGGCGCCCGTTGGACGGGCGGCCGCCCCCGGACATGCTGCATCGGGCGGCGACGGCGCGGTTTGGACAGGGCCCGCGCGGGCGCGTTCGCGCCGCGCCCTGCAGGAATCGCGCCGGGCGCAGGGCGCGCCCGGCGCGGCGCTTCACGCGCTCTCGTACAGTCGCGTGAGGACGAACTCGCGATGGCCGAGGGCCTCGGCCGCCGTGAGCCGGCCGTTCGCCGTGCGGAACATGCACTCGAGGAGCGCGTCCCCGGCCTGGTCGGGCGTCATCTCGCGGCGCAGCAGCCCCGACACGTCCACGTCGATGTGCTCGCTCATCGTGCGCACGGTGCGCGGGTTCGCGCAGAGCTTGATCACCGGCAGGATCGGGTTGCCGATGACGTTGCCCTGGCCCGTCGGGAAGAAGTGCACCGTGTACCCGGCCGCGGCCACGAGCGTCACCATCTCCGCGGCGGCGGACGAGGAGTCCATGAACCAGAGACCCGGGCCGGTGGGCGCCTCGGCCTTGTCGAGGATGCCGTCGATCACGCACTTGCGGCCGATCTTCTGGATGTTGCCGAGGGCCTTCTCCTCGATCGTCGTGAGGCCGCCCTCGATGTTGCCCTTGGTGGGCTGCGAGTCGCGCAGGTCGCTCGTCTTGTGCGCCTCGACCACCTTCTGGTAGCGGTCGAACATGAACTGGAACTTCTTGCGCACGTCGTCGTTCCGGCAGCGCGCGGCGACCAGGTGCTCGCCGCCGGTGAGCTCGGTGGTCTCGCCGAAGGCGAGCGTGACGCCGTGCGGATACAGCTTGTCGAAGGCGTCGCCGACCGTCGGATTGGCCCCGCAGCCGGAGGTCGTGTCCGACTCGCCGCACTTGGTCGAGACCCACAGGTCCTTGAGCGGACGCTCCTCGCGCCTGAGCTCGCTCGCCCACTGCACGAATTCCTTGGCCTTCTTCGAGGCGCGCAGGATGGTGTCGTGGTCGCCGTGCTGCTCGATGCCGAAGTACGCCACCGGCTTGCCGGTCGAGGCGATGCCGTCGGCCACCTTCTTCGCCCAGCCGTCCTCGATGCAGATCACGACGACCGCCGCGACGTTCGGGTTGCAACCCGCGCCGATGAGGGTGCGGAAGTGCAGGTCCAGGTCGGCGCCGAACTGCAGCCGGCCATACGGATGCGGGATGGCGAGCGTGCCCTTGATGTTGTTCGCGACGGCCTCAGCCGCGGCATTGGAAAGGTCGTCGACCGGCAGGATGAGGACGTGGTTGCGCACGCCCACGCGGCCGTTCTCGCGCTTGTAGCCCCAGAAACCCGCTTTCGCCAGATCCATGGATAACTCCGTTCTATCTGCGTTTATCCGCGTTTATCCGCGGACGGCATTCATTACCAGCGCTTGGTGCGCAGGTTCTGCACGTGGGTGTGCTCGCCGACCTGGATCGCGGCGACCGTCTTGCCGATGTCCACGCCGTACTTGATCACCGTGTCGCCGCTCTTGAGCGCCCGGATCGCCAGCTTGTGGCCGATGGGGATGTCCGACTTCGCGGTCATCTCGATCGACTTGTCCTGGTCCATGATCCAGCCGTTGAGCTTCTGCCCGGCCTTCACGCCCTCGACCACCACGACGCCGACCGAGTCGTTCTCGTCGTGGACCACGAAATGGATCATCTCGCCTCTCCTGGTGAAACCCTCACGCGGGGAACTTCGATGCTAGGCGCGAGGCGGGCATGAAGTCAACTAGATGAGTTGCATGACTTGGCGGGGGCCATGCTATGGTGCGCTCCATGCCCCTGCGCCCCGCCCCCGATCTCGGCCAGTCCGGACTGCCGCTCTACGAGGAGATCCGCGCGCGCCTCACCGAGGCGATCGCCGCGGGCCATTGGGGCGCCGGCGAGCCGCTGCCCCCGGAGCGCGAGCTCGCGTCGGCCTTCGGGGTCGCCATCGGCACGGTGCGCAAGGCGGTGGACAGCCTGGTGGCCGAGCGCGCGCTGGTGCGCAGGCAGGGCAAGGGCACCTTCGTCACCGAGCACGATGGCAGCCGGCTCCTCTTCCACTTCTTCCACATCGTCTCGCGCGACGGGCGCAAGACCCATCCGGACGTGACCACCGTCGGCTTCCGCCGCGATCGCGCGGGCCCGCAGGAGGCGCTGTCGCTCGCCCTCGCCCCCGCGGACAAGGTCATCCGCATCCGCAATGTCCTCGCGCTGGACGGGGCACGCGTGATGGTCGACGACATCACCCTGCCGGCGTCGTTGTTCCCCGGGCTCACGGAGAAGATCTTCCTCGCGCGGGACAACACCATCTACCACCTGTACCAGAGCCGCTACGGCATCAACGTGCTGCGCACCGACGAGCGGCTGCGCGCGGTGCTGGCGCCGCGCGACGTGGCGCTCGAGCTCGGCATCGCGCCCTCGTCCCCGCTCCTCGAGATCCGGCGCGTGGCCCTCACCTTCCGCGACCGGCCGGTGGAGCTGCGGCTCTCCCGCGTGGACACGGCGCGCCACGACTACCACAACACCCTGGGCAAGGCGCTCGCATGATCGCGACCGCGGCGCTCGTCCTGCCCAACTTCGTGCTGATCCTGCTGGGACTCGTGCTGTCGCGCCGCTTCGCCTACGCGCGGGCGTTCTGGGAGGGCCTGGAAAGGCTCGTCTACTACGTGCTCTTCCCGGCGCTCCTGCTGCGCTCGCTCGCCCTGGCGCGGATCGATCTCGCGTCCACGGGCCTGCTCATCGCGTGCGCGCTCGGCTTTACTCTCGCGGGCTTCGCGCTCGCGCTCGTGCCGCGGCTCTTCGGAGTCGATGCGCGCACCGTCGCGGCGGGATCGCAATGCGCGTATCGCTTCAACACGTACATCGGCCTCGCCGTCGCGGGGAGCCTCTTCGGCAACCCGGGCGTGGCGCTCACCGCGCTGCTGCTGGGCGCGATGATCCCGGTCGTGAACTTCACGGCCGTGGCGATGCTCGCCTCGCAAGGCGGGCGCGGCCTCGCCGCCGAGCTCGCTTCCAATCCGCTGCTCGTCTCGACGCTCGCGGGCTTCGCCTGGAACGCGAGCGGCATTCCCGTTCCGGGCTTCGTCGACCAGACGCTCGGATTGCTGGGCCAGGCGTCGCTGCCCGCGGGGCTGCTCTGCGTGGGTGCGGCGATGCGGCTGGAGCGCTCGGGCAGCGGAAGCCTCGCGGTGCACGGCTACTGGCTCCTGCTCAAGCTGGCGGTCGTGCCGCTCATGGCACTCGCGTTGGTGCACGCGTTCGGCTTCCAGGGCCTGCAGGCCCATGTCCTGCTGCTTTGCGCGGCGCTGCCGACGGCGACCAATGCGTATATCCTCGCGGTCCGCATGGCGGGCGAGGGACGCGTGGCGGCGCTGCAGGTGACCTGGGGCACCCTTGCATCCATGGCGACCCTCCCCATCTGGATGGCGTTGTAGGCGCGTTCCCATGCAACTTGGGCCGCGCGCCCGGGTCTTCAGGTGAACCAAGGAGCGGCCATGGAATTCAACGACAACGACGTGAGCAGCAACATCGAGGACCGCCGCGGTTTCGGTCCCGTCGGCATGGGCGTGGGCGGGCTGGGCCTGGGCGGCATCGCGATCCTCATCATCGGGGCGCTGCTCGGCGTGGATCCGGCATCGCTCCTCAACGCGGTGGAGCAGACGCAGCCGCCACCGCAGGCCCAGGTGCAGTCGCACGAGGGAGCGCCGCAGGATGCGCCCGGCCACTTCGCCGGCCAGGTGCTGCGCAGCACCGAGCGCGTCTGGGGCCAGATCTTCCAGCAGTCGGGCAGCCAGTACCGGCCGCCCACGCTCGTGCTCTACGACAACGCCACGCCGTCCGCCTGCGGCATGGGCCGCGCGGCGATGGGACCGTTCTACTGCCCGAACGACGAGAAGGTGTACCTCGACGTCTCGTTCTTCCGCGACCTGCAGACGCGATTCCACGTTCCCGGCAACTTCCCCGAGGCCTATGTCGTCGCCCACGAGGTGGGCCACCACGTGCAGAAGCTGACCGGCACGTTCGAGCGCGCGCAGGGCGCGGGCCGCGCGGGTGCGCATGGCGCGAGCAGCACGTCGGTGCGCATGGAGCTGCAGGCCGACTGCTATGCGGGCGTGTGGGCGCACCATGCGGGCGAGGGCATGGCGCGCATCAGCGACCAGGACATCGAGCAGGGCCTGGATGCCACCGCGGCGATCGGCGACGACCGCCTGCAGCGCGAGTCGCAGGGCTACGTCGCGCCGGACTCGTTCACGCACGGCACCTCGGCGCAGCGCGTGCGCTGGTTCAAGCGCGGCATCGAGGCCGGAGACCCGGGCAACTGCGACACGTTCTCGGCCTCCCCGCTCTAGACATGAAAACGCCCCGCGATGCGGGGCGCTTCTCCTCTCGCGTTGCGCGAGGGCGGGGTCGGGGTCGGGGCAACCGGCGCCGGACACGCGCCGGTGGTGACGATTACGCCTTGCCCTTTTTCTTCCCGGCCTGCTTCTCGGCGGTCGCCTTCTCCGCCGGCGGCTGGGCGCCCGGCTCCGGCGCGGTCGCGGCCGGGGCGGCCTCGACGCCCTCCTCTTCCGGCGGCAGCACCTCGCGCTGGTCGATCGAGGTGAGCTTCTCGCGGATGCGGGCCGCCTTGCCGGTGAGGCCGCGCAGGTAGTAGAGCTTCGAGCGCCGCACGTCGCCCTTGCGCTTCACCTCGATCGAGGCGACCGACGGCGAGTACATCTGGAACGTCCGCTCGACGCCCTCGCCGCTGGAGATCTTGCGCACGATGAACGACGAGTTGAGGCCGCGGTTGCGCTTCGCGATCACCACGCCCTCGTAGGCCTGCTCGCGCTTCTTGTCGCCTTCGACGACCTGCACCTTCACGATGACGGTGTCGCCGGGCGCGAATGCGGGAATCTTGCGCGCGAGCCGCGCGATCTCTTCCTGCTCGAGCTTCTGGATCAGGTTCATGGCACTTCCTTTCCGGCCGTCCGGCCTTTCGCGCAGAGCCGTCGGGACGGGTGCACGAGGTTTATTTGTCATCCTCACCCCGCGAAGGGGAGGGCATCACTGCTGCTGTTGCTCCTGCTGCTCCCTGCGATACTCGTCCAGCAACTGCCGGTCCTCGCGCGACAGGGCCGCGGCTTCCACGAGCTCCGGACGCCGCGCGTACGTGCGGCCCAAAGCCTGCTTGCGACGCCAGCGCGCGATCGCCGCATGGTTGCCCGAGAGCAACACCTGCGGCACGGCGCCTGCCTTCCACTCCTCCGGCCGGGTGTAGTGCGGCCAGTCGAGGAGCCCCGCGGAGAACGAGTCCTGCGATGCGCTCTCGGCATCGTTGAGGCTGCCCGGAAGCCGCCTCACCACGCAATCGATCAGCACCATCGCGGGGAGCTCTCCCCCCGAGGTGACGTAATCGCCGATCGAGATCTCCCGGTCGACGCTTCTCTGCACCACGCGCTCGTCGATGCCCTCGTAGCGTCCCGCGACGAGGATGAGCCCCTCCTCGGCCGCGAGCTCGCGCACGAGCGGCTCCGACAATCGCTCACCCTGCGGCGACAGCAGCACGACCTTCGGCCGCGCCACGCTGGCTTGCTGCTGCCGGACCCGCGCCGCGTCGATCGCGCGCTGCAGCGGCTCCGCCATCATCACCATCCCCGGCCCGCCGCCGTACGGACGATCGTCGACGCGCCGGTACGCATCCTCCGTGAAATCGCGCGGATCCCACGCCTTCAGGTCGAAGAGGCCGTCGTCGAGCGCGCGCCGCGTGATGCCGAAATCGAGCAGCGCGTCGAGCATGCCGGGAAAGATCGTGATGACGTCGTAGCGCTTCACGCGTCGTAGTCCGCCTTCCAGTCCACCAGGACGCGCCGGGCGTCGCGATCGACCGACTTCACGAAGTCGGGCACGAAGGGAATGAGCCGCTCGCGGCCGCTTCCCGCCACCACCATCACGCTCGAGTCGCCCGCCTCGAAGAACCCTTCGATGCGGCCCAGCACCGAGCCATCCTCTTCCACCACCTCCAGGCCGACCAGGTCGACCTGGTAGAACGAATCCTCGCCCGCCTCGGCGAGCGCCTCGCGGGGGACGGCGACCTGCGCTCCGCGCAGCGCCTCCGAGTCTTCGCGCGCGTCGCAGCCCGCGAGCCTCGCCACTGGCCCCTTCGAATGCAGCTCGAATTCCTCGAGGCCGATCTCGCGCCACTCGCCGCCGACGTGCACGGCCCAGACGTCGTGGCGCGCGAGCGCGTCGGGCCGCCCGGAAAAGGGCTTCACCTTGATCCATCCCTTCACGCCGAACGAGCCCACGACGCGGCCCATGACGACGAGTCGCGACGGATCGCCCCCGAAGGGACGGCCGGCGCGACGCTGCACGGGATTACTTCGCGGGCGCGGGCACGCCGCCGGCCGCTTGAGCCTTGCCACGGCGGATCAGCTTCTTCACGGCGTCCGAGGGCTGCGCGCCCTGGCCGACCCAGTGGGCCACGCGATCGAGGGAGAGCCGGAACTTCTGCTCCTCGTTCGGGGACATGGGGTTGTAGTAGCCGATGCGCTCGATGAAGCGCCCGTCGCGCGGCATGCGCGAGTCGGCAACGACGATGTTGTAGAACGGGCGGTTCTTGGCACCGCCGCGCGCCATCCTGATGACGACCATTCGATCTCCTGCCCGGTTGACAACCGGCAACGTGAATTCGGGAAAAAACCTTAGCCCGGCATTATATCAGAAGCGGAACTGGCCGTTCTTCGAGATGACCGCGAGCTCCACGTAGCTGCTGCCATGCCGCTCGTTGGGCCCGAAGTGGACGACGTAGCCGCCCGTGTCGTACTGGCCCATGTTGTTGAACGCCCGGTACAGCGTCTCGCGCGTGAGCTCGTGCCCCGCGCGGCGCATGGCCTCGACCAGGACCTTGGCCGCGATGCACGACTCGAGGTTGGTGTAGTTGAGCTCGGGGATGCCGGCCTTCTTCATGGCGTCCGAGCACTCGCGCACGACCGGCAGCAGGGTCTTGCCGGGGGGCGGCACGACGCCCGCCACCGACACGCCCGCGGCGTCGGAGCCCGCCGCCTTCGCGAGCTGGCTCGGGCCGACGAACGAGAGGGCCGTCACGTTGTACGGATGGTTCTCCTCGTGCAGCATCTTGATGAGCTTCGCCGTCGGACCGTAGAGGGTCGTGACGATCAGGACCTGCGGATCCGCGGCGACGATCCGCTGGACGTCCGCCGCGCCCACCGGCTTGTTGCGCTCGATCTTCACGCTCACGGCCTTCTTGCCGGCGCGGGCCATGATGCGCTCGACGGTCGCGTAGTTCTGGTTGCCGATCTCGTCGTCGTAATGCAGGACGGTCACGCGGTCGGCGCCGAGGCCCTCCCAGTGCTGCAGGATCTTGCCCAGCTCGTCCTCGTAGGAGGCGCGCATCACGAAGACGTAGGGCCCCTGCTTGTGGATCGCATCCGCACCGGTGAACGGCGCGAAGAAGGGTACGTGCTTCTCCTTCACGATCGGCATCGCATCGAGGGAGAGCGTGGTGGAAGCGAAGCCGAAGAGCGCCACGACGTTGTCGTTGTTCACGAGCTTCACGGCATTCTGGCCGGCCGTCTTGCGATCGTTCCGGTCGTCGAGGGAGACGAGCTCGACCTGCCTCCCGTTCACGCCGCCGGCCTCGTTCACGCGCTTGAAGTACGCGACGGCGCCGTCGCGGATGTCCTTGCCGATTTCGGCGTTCGAGCCGGTGAGCGGGGCCGACTGGCCGACGAGGATCCTGTCCGCGGCGTGCAGCGAAAGCGGAAGCGCCGTGAGGAGGGCGGCGCCGAGCCCGATCATGTGTTTCATGGCGTGCGTGGGATGCGTGAAGTGGGCAGCGTGGGGGCACTATAACAATCGTTGCAGTGTGCCATTCCACCGCGCCGCGTTACACCTGAAAGACGTCCGCCGGTCGCACCCGGCCGACGAACGGCGTGCGCCCGCCCGCGCCTCGCGGCAGACCGTACGCGCCTAGCGCATGCCGGGGAGCATGCCCTTCATGTTGCGCATCATCTTGGCGAGCCCGCCGGAGCGCATCATCTTCATCATCTTCTGCATCTGCTCGAACTGCGTGAGGAGGCGGTTCACCTCCTGCACCTGCACGCCCGCGCCCGCCGCGATGCGGCGCTTGCGCGACGCCTTGAGCAGCTCGGGCTTGCGGCGCTCGAGCGGCGTCATGGAGTTGATGATCGCCTCGGTGCGCCTCAACGTCTTCTCCTGCAGCTCGGGCGACGCCTGCGCCATCTGGGTGAGCTGCGCGGGCAGCTTGTCGGCGAGCGACGAGATGCCGCCCATCTTCTTCATCTGCTGCAGCTGGCTGCGAAAGTCGTCGAGGTCGAACTCCTTGCCCTTCTTGAACTTCTCCGCGATGCGCTGCGCTTCCTTCTCGTCGACCTTGCTGCGCGCCTCCTCGACCAGCGAGAGGATGTCGCCCATGCCGAGGATGCGCGAAGCCATGCGGTCCGGATGGAAGGGCTCGAGGCCATCCATCTTCTCGGAGACGCCCACGAACTTGATCGGCTTGCCGGTCACGTGGCGCACCGAGAGCGCGGCGCCGCCGCGCGCGTCGCCGTCGAGCTTGGTGAGGACGATGCCCGTGAGCGGCAACGCCTCCGCGAACGCCTTCGCGACGTTCACCGCGTCCTGGCCCTGCATCGAGTCGACCACGAAAAGCGTCTCGATCGGGTTCACGGCGGCATGCAGCTCACGCACCTCGTTCATCATCGCCTCGTCGATCGCGAGGCGTCCCGCCGTATCGACGATGAGCACGTCGTGGAAATGCCGCTTCGCCCAGTCGAGGGCCGCGCGCGCGATGTCCACCGGCTTCTGCGACGCGTCCGACGGGAACACCTCGACCTCGAGGTTCCTGCCGAGGGTCGCGAGCTGCTCGATCGCCGCGGGCCGGTACACGTCGGCGGAGACGAGCAGCACCTTCCTCTTCTGGCCCTTCAGCAGGCGCGCGAGCTTGCCGGCGGAGGTCGTCTTGCCCGAGCCCTGCAGGCCCGCCAGCAGGACCACGGCCGGCGGCTGGGTCGCGAGGTCGAGCCCGGAGCTCGCGCCGCCCATGAGCGTCACGAGCTCCCCGTAGACCACGCCCACGAGCGCCTGGCCCGGCGTGAGGCTGCCCACGACCTCCTGGCCCAGCGCCTTCTCCTTCACCCTCGGGATGAAGTCGCGCACCACGGGGAGTCCGGCATCGGCGTCGAGGAGCGCCAGGCGCACCTCGCGCAGCATCTCTTGCACGTTCTCCTCGGTGATGCGGGAGTGGCCGCGCAGGGTCTTCACGACGTTGGAGAGGCGTTGCGTCAGGGCGTCGAGCATGGGGAATTGGTAAACTGGGAGAATCGGGAGGGAACGGCACCGAAATGCCTGATTTGCTTTTGTATTTTAGCACCGCTGCGGCCTGGCTCCTGCTTTCCGCGGTGGCACTGAGGGGCTCGCGCCTGGCTCCCGCCGGCGCCGGCACGCTGCCCGCATCGCGTCCCGACCCGCGCCTGGAGATCGTGCTCGTGCCCGTGGCGCTCGTGCTGCATGCGGCGCTGCTCTACCGGCGCGTGCTGAGCGCCGAGGGCCTCGACCTCAACGTCGCCAATGCCGTCTCGATGCTGGTCTGGCTCACGGTGCTCATCTACTGGCTCGCGAGCCTCGCCTTCGAGGGTCTCTCCGGCATGCTCGGCATGGCCGCACCCGTCGCGTTCGTCGCCGTGGGCCTCATGGCCGCGATGCCGATCCACCACTACGTGAACTACGGCGGCGACCCGTTCTTCGTCCTGCACTTCGGCGTGGCGATGCTGGCGTACAGCCTCTTCATCGTGGCGACGGTTCACGCGCTCGTCATGCTCGCCGAGGAGAAGTGGCTCCATCGCGGCGTGATGCCGCCCTTCCTGCGCCAGCTTCCGCCGCTCCTGGTGATGGAGGCGCTGCTCTTCCGCATCCTGCTCGCCGCCTTCGCGCTCCTCACGCTCACGGTCGTGAGCGGCGTCTTCTTCTCCGAGCAGCTCTTCGGCAAGCCCTTCGAGTTCAACCACAAGACGGTCTTCGCGATCATCTCGTGGTTCATCTTCGGCGGCCTGCTGGCGGGCCACTACCTGCGGGGCTGGCGCGGGCGCACCGCGGTGTACTGGACGCTCGCCGGCTTCACGGCGCTCATGCTCGCGTACGTCGGCAGCAAGGCCGTGCTCGAGCTGGTCCTCAAGCGCGGCTGAACGCGAGGACCGCGCGCCCGTGACCGATTCCGTTCCGCTCGCGTGGCTCTTCGGCGCCCTCGCCGCCCTCCTCGCGTTCTCGGGCTTCTTCTCGATGTCCGAGACCTGCATGATGGCGCTCAACCGCTACCGGCTGAAGCACCTCGTGCGCGAGGGCAACCGCGGCGCCCAGCTCGCCTCGGCGCTCCTCGCCAAGACGGACGAGCTGCTCTCCTTCATCCTCGCCGGCAACACCGTGTTCAACGCGGCGACCACGATCCTGGTGGCCGAGATCTGCCGCCGGCTCCTGGGCGAGGGCGAGTTCGTGCTCGCGATCGCCACCGTGGGTGCGAGCTTCGTGATCCTCATCTTCGCGGAGATCCTGCCCAAGATCTTCGGTGCGACGTTCTCCGAGCCGATCGCGCTCGCCGCGTCGTACGTGCTCACGCCGCTCGTCCGCGTGACCCGGCCGGTGATGTGGATCGTGAACGTCTTCGTGCGCCTCCTGCTGCGGGGGTTGCGCGTGCGCCGGCCGAGCGAGCAGGCGCAGCCGCTCAGCATGGAGGAGCTGCGCACCCTCGTGCTCGAGGGCGGCAAGTTCATCCCCAAGAAGCACCAGTCGATCCTGCTCAACCTCTTCGAGCTCGAGGACCTCACGATCGACGACACCATGACGCCGCGCGGGCAGATCGAGTACATCGACCTGCGCGACGACCTCGAGGACGTGCGCCAGGCGCTCGCGACGTCGCACCACACGCGCCTCGTCGTGTGCGAGGGCGGGCTCGACAACACGCTCGGCATCGTCCACGTGCGCAAGGTGCTCAACGCCATGCGCGGCGGAGAGGAAGTCGACATCCCGCGCCTGCGTGCGATCGTGCGCGAGGCGTACTTCGTCCCCGAGGGCACGCCGCTCCTCACCCAGCTCACGAACTTCCAGGAGAACCAGCGCCACATGGCGCTCGTCGTCGACGAGTACGGCGATCTCCTCGGGCTCGTCACGATGAAGGACATCCTGGAGGAGATCGTGGGGGAGTTCACGAGCCAGGCGATCGGGAGCGCCGCCCATTTCCACCGGGAGCCCGACGGCAGCGTGATCGCCGATGGCACCTGCTCCCTGCGCGTGCTGAACCGCAAGGCGGGGTTCGAGTTTCCGCTCGAGGGCCCGAAGACCATCAACGGCCTGCTGCTCGAGATGCTCGAGGACATTCCCGACAGCGGCACGCGCATCACCGTCGCGGACTATCCGGTCGAGATCCTGCAGGTGGAGGACCGCATGGTGAAGGTCGTGCGCATCCTCCCGCGCGTGAAGTCCGAGCCGCCCGAGGCGCAGGCGGCGTGACGCCCGCGCGATCGCGCGGCTAGCGCGGGCCGGCGATCGCGCGATAGCGCCCGAGGAAGTGCCGGTCGATGCGGTCCTTCCAGCGCCACGCCCAGCCGCCTTCGAACGCGATGCGGTCCCACACGCCGACGGCGTGGCGCGATCCCGTCGAGAGCAGCGCCAGGTAGCGCGGCGACGTGGCGAAGGCCCGCAGCGGCTCGCCCACCAACGCGGCGTGCAGGTTGGCGGCGAGCACCGGACCCGCGCGAACGGCGAAGACGCCGGCGCGCGGCCGCGGCCTGTCGCGCGACGTCTGGCAATCGCCCACCGCGAAAACCTCCGCGTGGGACACCGAGCGCAACATCGGATCGGTCAGCACGAAGCCCGCCTCGTCCGTCGCGAGTCCCGATTCCCGCGCCCAGGCGGGCGCCACACCGCCCGTGGCCCAGAACACCCCATCGGTCGCGAACTCGAGCCCCTGCTCGAGGCGCACGTAGTCCGGCCCGACCTCGGTGACGGCGGCGCCCGCGTGCAGGCCGATGTTGCGGCGCGCGAACTTGCGCAGCAGGCTGCGCCGTGCCGATGGGGGATACGCCGGCACGATCTGCGGGGCGTCGGACACCAGGCGCACGTGCGCGGACGCGAGGCCGAGCTCCTGGCGCAGGCGATACTCCATCGCGAAGGCGATCTCCACGCCCGCGGCGCCGCCGCCGACGATCGTGACCGCGCCGACCTGGCCCTCGCGTGCACGCACGAGGAGGTCGGTCCATCCCTTCACCACGCGCTCGAGCGGACGCACCACGACGGCGTGGCGCGAAACCCCGCGTGCGCCGTCCACCGCGGGCTCGACGCCGACATCGAGCGAGAGCGCGTCGTAGCCGAGCACGGCGCCATTGGCGCAATGCACCTCGCGGGCCGCCGTATCCAGGCGCGCCACCGCCGTCTGCACGAACGTGACTCCGGCCGCGTTGCACAGCGGCGACAGCTCGAGCGTGATGTCGTCGATCTCGTAATGGCCTGCGATGAACCCGGGCAGCATGGCGGAATAGGTGAACCAGGGATATGGGGAGACCAGCGTTGCCTCGATGCTCGCGTCGCGCGCCGCGGCCATGCGCAGGAGCACCTCGAGGTGCGCATGCCCGGCGCCGGCGAGCACCAGGCGTCTCACGGGCCGGCCTCCACGCGGAAGTCGCCGAACCACGCGCTCGCGCTCTCGCCCGTCTGGTCCGTGTCGTTGCCGGCCGCGATTCCGGTGATGCGCGGGACCGGCCCGGGGCGCCCGGGAAACGCGGCACGGAAATCGGCGTCGAGGTCGCGCCGCTCGGCGACCCAGCGGCCGGCCTGCGCGGCACCGCTCTCCAGCACGAAAGTGCGGATGTGCGGCGCATAGGGATTCGGCGCGATGGTGCCCACGGCGTGGCGATTGTCCCAGACGTAGCAGAGACCGGCCGCCGGCACCTCCGCGCCGTGCACGAGCCGCGCGAGCGCCACCTTCGCGCGCTCGGCCCAGGGCAGCTCCGACGCGGGCACGTCGAAGAACACGTAGACCCGGGCCGCGAAATCGTCGCCTTCGCGTCGGGCGAGATCGGCGTGCTCCACGACGCGGTCCACCTTCCAGCGCCACGCAAGCCACGGCTGCGCGCGCGCGTCGAGCGTGAGCGCATGCGCTGCCGTTCCCGCGGCAGCCTCCGACTGCACGTGCAGGACCGTGGCACCGCCGTCGCTCGCGAGCGAGATGCGTGCGGCAGGCACGCGCGGCAACGTGACGAGGCGCCATCCGGCGGGCAGGCGCGCGCCCGGTCCCATCGCGGAGAAAGGCGCGATGGCGTCGGCGGCGAGCGCGCAGCCGGCCGCGAGGAGCACCCCGATCGCGATGCCCCTCACCGCGGGGCCTCGCGCCGCAGGCGGTGCCAGTCCTCCGGGCGGTCCACGTCCCAGAGCGTGCGCAGCTCCTTCAGCCGCAGGTTCGCGGCCGCGGCCCGCTCGCGCGTGCGCTGCATCACGCCCGCATCGCCCCAACGCATGCCTTCGAAGAGCGCCGCCGCGGGCGCCGCGAGGGCCACGAGCACGTAGCCTCCATCCTCGGCCGGGACGAACACCGCGTCGTGCGATGCGAGCGCGGCCGCCGCGTCGCGCAAGTCGCCCGGCTCGAGGGCGGGGCAGTCGCTCCCGATGAGGACGAGGGCGCGGCCCGCGCGATACGACGCTTCGAAAGCGTGCGCCATGCGCGCACCGAGGTCGCCTCCCTCCTGCACATGCAGCCGCGCGCCGAAGCGCTGCGCGCAGCGCGCGAAGAACGGGTGTCCCGCATCCGGCGCGCACCACAGCTCCACGGGATCGAGCGCGGAGGCGACGGCGGTCTCCAGCGCCCGCTCGACCAGCGATTCGTGCAACGCCGCCGCCGCGTTCGGCGACAGGGCGGGCGCGAGCCGCGTCTTCACGTGCCCGGGCCACGGCGCCTTCGCGAACACGGCCACCGCCACGCCCTCAGGACGAAGTGCGTTCGACGCCATAGCGCCTTGCGAGGCCGCGCGGGTCCGCGCCCAGCGCGAACGCCAGGCGCAGGCGCCACATGAGCACGATCGTGCGCAGCGTGCCCGCGCGCTCCCAGCGCCGGGCCGAGGTCGCGACGCGCTCGCGCAGGCACGCCGGGCGCGAGAATCGCCGCAGGATGCGCGACAGCGCCACGTCCTCCATCAGGGGAATGTCGGGAAAGCCGCCGGCGCGCTCGAACGCATCGCGCCGCACGAACATCGCCTGGTCGCCCGTCGCGATCCCCGTGAGCCGCGAACGCAGGTTCATGCCCGCCGCGACGATCGGCAACAGCGCGTTGCCTCCCTCGATGCGCACGTCGAACCGGCCCCAGCAGCGCTCGCCTGCGAGCGCATCGACGACCCGCTCCAGCCCCTGCGCGGGAAGCCGTGTGTCCGCGTGCAGGAAGAGAAGCACCGGCGCGCGGGCGAGCGCGGCTCCCGCGTTCATCTGCCGGGCACGGCCGCGCGACGCTTCCACGACGCGGTCGGCGAGGGGCAACGCCCGCTCGCGCGTGCCATCGCCGCTGCCGCCGTCGACCACGATCACCTCGGCGGCGGCGCAGCGCGCCGGGGCCAGCGCCTCGAGCGCCCGGACGATCCCGTCCTGCTCGTCCAGCGCCGGCATCACGATCGAAACGCGGGGTGGTGCACTCACTTCGACAGCATAACGTCGTTCAGCGTCCAGTCGTATTCCAGGAAGTCGACCTTGGCCTTCTGCTCGCGCACGCGCATGCCGTCCTCGAGCTGGCCGTCGAGGCGCGCCGCGGTGAATGCCTCGTCGCGCAGCATCGGGCAGCCGATGGAGGCGCATACCACGGCGAAATGGACGCGCGGCTCGTCATAGGCGCCTTCCTCGCGCAACATGCCCTGCTCGATGTCGTCCAGGCACGCGTTGATGAGGAAAGCCTCCTGCTCCGGCTTGCTCCAGCCCTCGAACGCCGGCGCCGGCATCGCGCGGCACAGCACCGCCGCGGCGGCCAGGAGCCCGCCGCGCATCGCTTCAATCATCGCCATGGCCCGGGGCCGCCTCATCCGTGAAATAGGGCCGCTTGTCCCTCAGCGCGAAAACCTTGGCGAGCACGCTTCCCACGCCCGCATCGCCGCGCATCCAGCGGTTGTAGGCCTCCGCGAGCGCCATCTGGCCGCGCGTCACGCGCGCGCGGCGCCACACCCCCGCCGCGGCCTTGTTCGCCTCGGCCACGGTCGGATATGCGTGGATCGTGCCGAGGATGCCGTTGAGCCCGATCCCGTGCTTCATGGCCGCCACGAACTCCGCCAGGATGTCGCCCGCGTGCTCGCCCGCGATCGTGACGCCCAGGATGCGGTCGCTGCCGGGGCGCGTGAGCACCTTCACCCGGCCTTCCGCCGCGCCATCGGCGATGGCGCGGTCGAGCTCGTCCAGTCCGTATACGGTGACGTCGTGCGCGATGCCCTTCTGCCTCGCTTCGGTCTCGTTGAGGCCGACGTGGGCGACCTCGGGATCGGTGAACGTGACCCACGGCACCACCGAGTAGTCCACGCGGTAGCGCTTGAAGCGGCCGAAGAGCGCGTTGACCGCGCAGTACCAGGCCATGTGGGAGGCGGTATGGGTGAACTGGTAGGGGCCCGCCACGTCGCCCGCCGCGAAGATGTTCGGGAAGCGCGTGGCGAGGAACTCGTTCACGTGCACGGTCTTCTGCTTCGTGACCTCGATTGCGAGCTCCTCGAGCCCGTAGCCCGCCGTGTTCGCCATGCGGCCCACGGCGCAGAGGATGGCGTCGCACTCGAGCGCCTTCTCCCCGCCCTCGTGCCCGACCACCACGATGCGCGTGTCACCCTCGACGCGAACCGATTTCGCCTCGTGTCCCGTGAGGACCTGGATTCCCTCGTCGCGAAAGCGTTGCGCGACGAGGCCGGAGAATTCCGGGTCTTCCTTCGGGAGCAGCCGCGGGCCCATCTCGACCTGCGTGACTGCGCAGCCCAGGCGCGCGAAGCATTGCGCGAGCTCGCAGCCGATGGGGCCGCCTCCGAGCACGAGGAGCCGGCGCGGGCGCTCGCGCAACTCCCAGATGTTGTCGCTCGTGAGCGGGCGCGATTCGGCGAGGCCCGGAATGGGCGGCACGAAGGCGCGCGCTCCCGCGGCGATCACGATGTTCTTCGTGTGGAACGTGCGCTTGCTCCCGTCGGGAAGCGTGGCTTCCACCGTCCACGGCGAGACGATGCGCGCGTGGCCCTTCACGCACTCGACGCCGAGCTTCGTGTAGCGCTCGGCCGAATCGTGCGGCTCGACCGCCCGCACCACGCGTTGCACGCGCTCCATCGCGAGGCCGAAGTCGATTTGCGCATGGGCGTCGCCGAGTCCCAGCTCCCGGGCGCGGCGGATATCGGCTGCGAGGCGCGCGGTGCGGATGAGCGCCTTGGACGGCACGCAGCCGGTATTGAGGCAATCGCCGCCCATGCGGTCGCGCTCGATGAGCGTCACCTTCGCCTTGACCGCGGCGGCGATGTACGCGCTCACGAGCCCGGCGGAGCCGGCGCCGATCACGACGAGGTTGCGGTCGAAGCGCGCGGGGCGCGGCCATTGCGCATAGAGCCTGCGCGCCTTCATCGCCTCGAGCCCGCGCTTGGCGACGAGCGGGAAGAGCCCGAGCAGGACGAACGCGGCGAGGAGCCCGGGAGAGAGCCGGAAGGCGGCCAGCTGCGTGCCGGCGTACACGAAGACGAGGGTGCCGGGCAGCATGCCGAGCTGGCTCACGCCGTAGAAGGTCGCGGTGCGCATCGGGGTGAGCCCCATCGCGATGTTGATGAGGAAGAACGGGAACGCGGGCACCAGCCGCAGCGCGAAGAGATAGAACGCGCCCTCCCGCTCGACGCCCTCGTTGAGCGCCTTGAGTCGCTCGCCGTAGCGCGCCTGCACCCAATCGCGCAGGACGTAGCGCGACGAGAGGAATGCGATCGTGGCGCCGAGGCTCGAGGCGAAGGACACCACGAGCGTGCCCCACGCGAGGCCGAAGAGCGCCCCGGCGACCACCGTGAGGATGCCCGCGCCGGGAAGCGACGCGCCGGTCACGAGCACGTAAAACAGGAAGAAGCCCGCCGTCGCCGCCACGGGATGCGCGTGCAGCATCGCGTCGAGCGTCGCGCGCTGCGCCTGGAAGGACTCGAGCGTGAGGTAATGCTCGAGGTCGAACGCGAAGAAGGCGACCACGACCGCCGCGAGGATCGCGACGACGGCGAGCTTGCCCTTGTTCATGGAGCCTCCCGGAAAGGTTCGGCCTGGAAGAGCGGGGTCAGGATCCCGCGCGCGGCGCGGCGTCCGCGACCGCGTGGCGCGGTCCGGCGCGCAGGCGCGCGTGGTAGGAGGCGTGCGCGCTCGAGCCCTCGGGCCAGCTCGCGAGGAAGCGCTTCATCCAGCGCGCGTCGTCGTAGTCCACGCGCAGCGCCTCCACGAACACCCCGGCGACCGACGTGCCATGGAGCCGCGCGGCGCCCCGGTAGGGCCGGCCCGAGATGCGCGTGATGAGACCGAAGCGCGTGCCGCTGAAATTCGGCATCCCCGCCGCGCCGTTGTTGGCGACGACGGCCTCGCGCCCGTCGACCGCGAAGCGCCTCATCGCCGGCAGGCAGGTATGCGAGCAGGCGAATGCGTCCACGCGCGCCGCGCGGAAGGCGTTGTCGATCCAGCGGCGATGGCCGGGTGCATCGAGCCGCGCAGCGGCGAAGCCCCAGCCCGCGAGCGACGACGCATCGCCGTGCACGATGCCGATGCGCGCGCCGTCCACGCCGGCGACGAGGTGCATGGCGAGGCCGCCCAACGCGACGCGGCCGGCCTCATCCGCGCGCGCCGTCTCGCGCAGCCGCTCGAGGATCGCGTTCGAGCGGCTCACCTCCGCATCGCTCACGTCGGCGGGATAGGCGCAGCCGCAGCCCGCATCCGACGCCTCCTGCGCGAGCTCCGTCTCGACGTTGCCGCGCAGCCTCGCGTGGCGCGCGACACCGCGCCCGATCGCCGCGAAATCCGCCGCATCCACGTCGAACCAGTGGAAGTCGCCGTTGAAGACGACGCTCACGTCGCCCTCCGCCGCCGCGAGCGCCGCGATGGCGTCGAGCGCCTCGACGTTTCCATAGAGCCCGCCCACGACGTAGAGCGTGCGCGCCGTGAGGTCCGGCGCGCGATCGAAGACGCTGGGCGCATAGCAATAGGAGACGGGGCATGCGCGCCCCGGACGCGGGTCGGCCGCCGCCAGCGGCCGCGCGCCCGGCACCGCGCTCAAGCGAGCGCCCCGCCGCAGCTCGAGCCCTGGCCCGCGGTGCATCCGTAGCAGTGGTCGCGCACGACGATGGCGTTGCCGTCGAGCGCGCGGGCGGTGAGCTGCGTGACGTGCGTGCGCGGGCGGCCCGCCAGGCGCAGCGGCAGTCCCAGCATCTGGTTGAAGTCGCAATCGTAGACGTAGCCCTGCCAGTCCACGGAGACGAGGGAGCGGCACATCACGCCGTCGAGGTTCTCCGCGCGATGGGCCGAACGCAAGAGCGCCATGTACGGCACGAACTGCCCCGTGGAGACGAGCATCGAGCCGAAGCGCTGGATCGGCATGTTGGCGAGCGTGAGCAGCCGGTTGAAGCGGATCCCGAAGCGCTCGCCCAGGATGCGCTTGTAATCGCTCTCGAGCGCGGCCTGCGGCGGCGGCAGGCTCGGTCCCTGCGGGTTGTAGACCAGGTCCAGCTCGAGGCCGCTCGACTCGTCGCCGTAGCCGTGGGTGTTCAATTGCAGGATCGCCTCGATGCTGCGCTCGTAGACGCCCTTGCCGCGCTGGCGCTCGACGAGCTCCGGCGTATAGCACGGAAGGGACGCCACGACGCGGACGCGCTCCGCCGCGAGGAACGCGGCGAGGCCCGCCTGCCCCGGCTCGGACATCACCGTGAGGTTGCAGCGATCGATGACTTCCATGCCGAGCGCGCGGGCGCCACGCACGAGCTCGCGGAAATGCGGGTTGAGCTCGGGCGCGCCCCCCGTCAGGTCCAGCGTGCGCGCAGCGCTCACCGCGAGATACGCGGCCACGTCGGCGGCGGTCCCGGCCTGCATCGACTCGGTGCGCGTGGGGCCGGCGTTCACATGGCAATGGACGCAGCTCTGGTTGCACACATAGCCCACGTTCACCTGGACGGTGTCGAGCGTGCGGCGGGCGAGAGGCGGGAAATCGGTGCGTGCGAGGAGCGGGAGGGTCGCGTGCATGCGGGGTCGCTGTTTCGGGGCGGTCCGTCCAGTTACGCGCGAGGCACCGCGGCGGATGAGCCATCTTACCAACGGGCGGTATGCTTGCGCCATGACGATCCCGACCGGTCCGGAGGGCGCACGGCTCGATTTCGCCGCAGCCATGAGCTACGGCGACTACCTGCAGCTCGACGCCCTCCTCGCGGCGCAGGTGCCGCGTTCGGCGGACCACAACGAGATGCTTTTCATCGTGCAGCACCAGGCCACGGAACTGTGGATGAAGCTCGCGATCCACGAGATGATGGCGGCACGCGAGCACGTGAAGCACGACGACCTGCCGCCCGCCTTCAAGATGCTGGCCCGGGTGGCGCGCATCATGGCGCAGTTGAACCAGTCCTGGGACGTGCTCTCGACCCTCACTCCCGCGGAGTACTCCGCGTTCCGCCAGCAACTGGGCAGCTCGTCGGGCTTCCAGTCGTACCAGTACCGCACGATCGAGTTCCTCCTGGGCCACAAGAACCGCGTGCTCGTCGAGCCGCACCGCCACCGCGGCGAGATCGCCGCGCGCCTGGACCAGCTCCTCGCCGAGCCGTCCCTCTACGACGAGGCGATCCGGGTGCTCGTGCGCCGCGGCCTTCTCGAGGCGCGCCACGCCGAGCGCGATTGGAGCGCCGAGCGCGCGTCCGACGACGAGGTTTGCGCGGCGTGGGTCGCGGTCTATCGCGATCCCTCGGCGCACTGGGACCTCTACGAGCTCGCCGAGAAGCTGGTCGACCTGGAGGACGCGTTCCGGCAATGGCGTTTCCGCCACGCCACCACGGTCGAGCGCGTGATCGGCCTGAAGCGGGGCACCGGCGGCACCTCCGGCGTGGGCTACCTGCGCAAGCTCCTGGAGGTGGAGCTCTTTCCCGAGCTGTGGCGCGCCCGTACGGAGCTTTGAGCGAAATGGAGGTCGAGCTCAAGTTCCGCATCGCGCCGCGCGATATCGAAAGGTTGCGCCGATGCCCGGCGCTTCGCGG
This sequence comes from Usitatibacter sp., assembly GCA_035656735.1. Lineage (GTDB taxonomy): Bacteria > Pseudomonadota > Gammaproteobacteria > Burkholderiales > Usitatibacteraceae > Usitatibacter. Next base: position 67,456 of record DASRRY010000036.1, read on the forward strand.
CATCCGGCCGCGCCGGCGGTCGATGCTCGCGCTCTATTTCGACACGCCCGACGAGCTCCTCGCCGCGCACGGAATGGCGCTGCGCGTGAGGCGCGAGGGACAGCGCTGGGTGCAGGCGCTCAAGGGCGGAGGCCGCAGCGGCGGAGCGTTGCACGCCCGCGACGAGTGGGAAGCCCGGAGCGCGGACGGCTCCCTCGACCTCGCGCGCCTGCGCCACACGCCGCTCGCCGGGCTGCCCGGTGCCGAGCGGCTGCACGAGCGCCTGTCGGTGCTCTTCCAGGTCGAGGTCGAGCGCACGACCTGGCTCGCGCGCCCGGCGCGCGGCGTGAAGCTCGAGGTCGCCCTCGACGTGGGAGCGGTGCGCCATGCGGACGCGAGCGACGCGGTATCCGAGGTGGAGATCGAGTGCAAGGCCGGCCCCGACGACGCGGCCTTCGAGTTCGCCGGCCGCCTCCTGGCACAGGTGCCGCTCGTGCCGAGCGCCGTCACGAAGGCGCAGCGCGGCTACCGCCTGGTCCATGGGGAGCAGGTGCAGCCGGCTCACGCGCAGCCCGCCACGGTGGAACCGGACATGAGCGTGGGCGAAGGCGCCTCGGCCGTGCTCGCGGCCGCGCTGGCGCAGCTTCTCGCGAACGCGGAGGGCATCGCGACCGGCGCCGATCCCGAGTTCGTGCACCAGCTGCGCGTGGCGCTGCGGCGCTTGCGCTCGGCACTGCGCGTGTTCAGGCGGCCGCTCGGGAAGTTTCGCGTGCGCGAGCTGCGCGCACCGCTGCGCGGCATCACGCGCCAGGCGGGGCGCGCGCGCGATCTCGGCCGCGCCCTCGCATCGCGTGGGTTCGCGCGCGCGGTGCTGGAGGTCGCGCGCATGCTCCACGCCGCCCCCGCCGCGACGGACGCGCGCGGACTGCGCGATTACATGGCCGCGCGCTTGCGCAAGGCGGAGCGCGCCTTGCGCCGCGTGTCGGCGTCGTTCGAGACGCTGGATGCCGCCGCGCGGCATCGCGTGCGCATCGACGCCAAGCGGCTGCGCTACGCGCTCGACGCCTGCGCCGGGCTCTTCCCGCGCAAGCGCGTGAAGGAATATGGCGCGGTGCTCGCGCGGCTGCAGGATGCGCTGGGCGACGCGAACGATGCGCGCGTGGGCGCGGGCCTGCTCCAACGGCTGCGCGCGCCACGCGCCCTCGCTACCGCGGGCGCGGCCTGCCTCGTGCAGCAGGAGAACGAGGCCCGCCACCGCGCTTCCCTCGCCCTCGAGAGGCTGCTTCGAACCGCCGCCCCCTGGGGCAAGCGCTGAATGTTCGAGGTCGCCGAAACCGGCCACAAGCTGCGCGCCTCGGTGTACAAGCGCCGGGCGCCCAAGGCGCGGGAGCGCCTGCTCGCGCTGCAGTACGAGCTGCTGCGCAAGCGCTCCTGCGCGGTCCTCGTGCTGATGCACGGCGTCGAGGGCGCGGGCCGCAGCGAGACGATGAACCTGCTCAACGCGTGGATGGATCCGCGCCACATCCGCACGCACGCGTTCGGGCCGGACGACGCCGCTCCCCGGGGCCGCCCGGCGATGTGGCCGTACTGGCTCGCCTTGCCGCCCCGGGGGCGCATCGGCATCTTCTTCGGGTCCTGGTACGGCGAGCCCCTCGAGGCGCGCGCCTACCGGCACCTGGACGACGCGGCGCTCGAGCTGCGGCTCGAGCGCATCCGCCACTTCGAGCGCATGCTCGCCGCCGAGGGCGCGCTCATCGTGAAGCTGTGGTTCCACCTGTCGCGCTCCGCGCAGGAGAAGCGCCTCGAGGCGCTCGCATCGGACCCCGCGACGTCGTGGCGCGTGACCCGCGAGCAGTGGTACCAGCAGAAGCACTACGATCGCTACCGCGCCGCCGGCGAAGCGGTGCTGCGCGAGACCTCGACCGCGGAAGCGCCGTGGGAAATCATCGACGGCAGCGACGAGGAATATCGCAACCTCGCGGCGGCGGCGATCGTGGGGGATGCGCTGGCGGCACGGCTCGCCGGCAAGCGCCGGCGCATTTCGCCCGCCCCACCGCCGCCGGCCGCGCCGATCGACCGCCGCACGCTGCTCGCGAGCCTCGACTATTCGCGCCGCATCGACGAGGACGACTACCAGGCGAAGCTCGCGAAGCACCAGGGCCAGGTCAACCGCCGCATGCGCTCGCACGCGATCCGCAAGCGTGCCGTGGTCGTGGTCTTCGAGGGCATGGACGCCGCCGGCAAGGGCAGCACGATTCGCCGCATCACGGCGGCGCTCGATGCGCGGCAGTACAGCGTGATCCCGGTCGCGGCACCGACCGACGAGGAGCGTGCGCAGCCGTACCTGTGGCGCTTCTGGCGCCACCTGCCGGGGCCCGGCCGCATGGCGATCTTCGACCGCTCCTGGTACGGGCGCGTCCTCGTCGAGCGCGTCGAGGGCCTGGCTCCCCCGGCCGACTGGATGCGGGCGTACCACGAGATCAACGACTTCGAGGAGCAGCTCGTCGAGGCCGACGCGATCGTGGTCAAGTTCTGGCTCGCCATCACGCCCGCCGAGCAGCTGCGCCGCTTCCGCGCGCGCGAGCGCACGCCGTACAAGCGCTACAAGATCACGCCCGAGGACTGGCGCAACCGGCGCAAGTGGCCCGCGTACGAAGAGGCGGTGAGCGACATGATCGAGCGCACGTCGACCGACATGGCGCGGTGGCATGTGGTGGCGGCGGACGACAAGAAGCTCGCGCGCGTCGAGGTGCTCAAGACCCTCGCCCGGGCGCTGCGGCGCTAGGAGAGTGTCACGCGAATGCGGTTGCGGCCGAAAATGTAGGCATAGTCGGACCTGGCCGTGAGCCCGTGGGCGAGCATCACGCCCAGGCCGCCCTCCCGATGCGTCTGCGCGAGGGCTTCCAGCATCTCGCGGCGATCCGGCGCGAAGGGGTTGAAGGGCGGGGCGAAGTCCTCGTAGGTGAGCTCCATGCGGCCATCCTGGGCGACGAGCGTGATCCAGACCGGGGCGTCGGAGCCGCCGCCCTGGCCGTGCTTCACGGTGTTCATGAAGAGCTCCTCGATGACCAGGTTCATGCGCAGGCACGCCTGGCGCGGCAGGGCCGCGGCGGCGCAGAACTCCTCGATGAAGGCCCGGGCCCGCTTCCATTCCGGCACGCGCGAGGGAAACATCGCCATGCGGGTTGTGACGGCGTTCACATTGCTTCCCCCGGGTTTTTGGCATCATTGGGACTTAAAAATCCCGAACACGCAAGGAGAGGCTCATGCGCAACGCCGTCTTCGCCGCCGTGCTGCTCGCCGCGGTCCCCGCCATCGCGGCCGACGCGGGCCTGATCAAGGTCTCCAAGGGTTCGGTGCAGCTGCAGCGCGCCGGCATCATGATGCCGGCCCCTGTCGGCACCGCCGTGCGGCCCGCCGACGTGATCATGACCGGGGCCGACGGCTCCGCCGGCATCACCTTCACCGACAACAGCCTCGTGTCCCTCGGCCCGAAGAGCGTCTTCGCGATCGACAAGTACCGGTTCGACACGACGACCTACGCCGGCCAGTTCGAGGGCAACCTGCGGCAGGGCAAGCTCGCCGCGGTCTCCGGCAAGATGGTGAAGCAGTCGCCCGAGTCGATGCGCATTCGCACGCCGTCGGCGGTGATGGGCGTGCGCGGCACCGAGTTCGTCGTGCAGGTGGACGAGCCGGCCTCGAACTGAGGGGCGTTCCTTGCGCCTGGTCCCGCTGCTCGCGGTCGCGGCGGCCGTATTCGGCTGCGCGGCGCCGCGGCCGGCGCTCTTCGCGGTGATTCCCGACCAGGCCGACGGCCATATCGGCACGATCGTCGTCGAGGCCGATGGCGAGAAGCGCGTGATCCACGCGCCCTACGCCGCCCAGCGCGTGCGTGCGGACGGCACCCTCGCGCCGGACCAGCTCGACGCACGGAAGGTGAAGGCCGATTTCGGCCCCACGCTGGCGGCGCTTCCCGTGAGGCCCGCCACTTTCACGCTGTACTTCCTGCACGACAGCGACGAGCTCACGCCCGAGTCCGAGGCGCAGGTGCAGGCCATCCTGGCCGAGCTCAAGCGCCGTCCCGCCCCCGAGATCCTGGTCATCGGGCATACCGATACGCAGGGCGGCCTCACCCACAACGACGAGCTCTCCAAGGCCCGCGCCGAGCGCATGCGCGAGCTCCTCGTGCAGCATGGCCTTCCCGCCAACCGCATCCAGACCGCGGGCCGCGGCAAGCGCGAGCTGCTCGTCCACACCGAGGACAACGTCGACGAGCCGCGCAACCGGCGCGTCGAGATCAGCGTGCGCTAGGCCGGCTCGTCGTCGAGCGCGGCGGGCTGCGCGCGACGTGCGCGGTGGATCGCCGCATCGCCTTCCCATCGCAGCACGAGCAGGGTCAGGTCGTCGGCCGGGTCGGCGCCATCGGTGAAGCGGCTCACCTCGGCGCGCACGCCGTCGAGCAGCTCCTGCGCGCGCACGTCGCGGGACGCCAATGCAAGCGCCGCGCGCAGCCGGTCGATGCCGAAGAACCCGCCCGCGGGATTTATCGCCTCGGTCGCGCCATCGGTCACCACGCAGAGCCACTCGCCGGGCACGAGCACCCGGCGCGAGGTCCGGTACTCGAAGTCCTCGATCACGCACAGCGCCGGCCCCTGGGGCGGATCCAGGCGCTCCGGCGCGCCTTCCGGGCGACGGGCGAAGGGGGGCTCGTGGCCCGCGTTGGAGTACTCGAGGAGCCCGCTTGCCGGATCGAGCACGGCCGCGAACACCGTCACGAAAAGGCTCTCCGGGTTCTCGCGGGCCATGCGCTGCTGGGCACGCGTGAGCATCTCCCCGACCGTCCCCGCGCCCAGCGCCGCGCTCTGGATGTGCGACTTGGAGGCGGCCATGAAGAGCGCGGCCGGCAGGCCCTTGCCGGACACGTCGGCGACCGCGAAGAAGAGGCGCCCGTCCTCGAGGCGGAAGCAATCGTAGAAATCGCCTCCCACGGTGCGCGCGGGCTCGAGCATCGCGGCGAGCTCGAAGCGCGCGTCTCCCGCCTGGGCGAGCCGCGGATCGGGCAGCAGGCCCATCTGGATGCGGCGAGCGGCGTCGACCTCGCCCGCCATGCGCGCGGCCTGCTCGCGCAAGACCCGCCGCTGCCTCTCGGCGAGGCGCAGCGTGCCGACCACCACGGCGAGGTAGACCGCGACCGTCCCGATCACCGGCCATGCCGGATCGAAGAGCAGGCTCGACAGGCGGAAAAGCGCGAAACCGGCGGCGGCGATCGCGATGGCGATGGCCGCGACGAGGTTCATGCCCGCGAGCGCGCCCAGGCGCGGAACGACGAAGATCACGAGCAGCGCCCCCGCGACGAGGGCCAGCGCCTCGATGCCCAATGCGTAGGGCGGGCGCACGAGCGACACGCCGTTGTAGAGGTTCTCCACCACCTGGGCGTGGATCTCGACCCCGGGAACCTGCTCGCCCATCGGGGTCGTCTTGAAGTCGAGCATGCCGAGGCCGGTGATGCCGAGCAGGACCACCTTGCCCTTGATCGCCTCCGGATCGACGCGCCCCTCGATCACGTCGGCGGCGGAGACGAAGCGGGCGTCGTCGTGGTGTCCCATGCGCAGCCACGTGGTGCCGTCGTCGTGCATGCGCGCCGCGACCTCGCCGAACTCGAGGCGGGCGAGACCACCCGGCGCGCGTGAAAGCCTGAGGCCGGCATCGAGCGCCACGCGCAGCGACTCCACGCCGAGCGAGGGCACGATGACGCCGCCCACGCGCGCGACCAGCGGGATCACGCGCACGAGATCGGCTTCCTGCCCCGAGGTGATGAGGCCATGGCTGGTCGCGGCCGCGTCGATCTCCGGCACGTCGCCGATGTAGCCGGGAAACCCGTCGAGCGGCAGCCCGCCCGCCGGCACGACCACGGGCGGATTGCGCGGCGGCCGGCGGAAGCGCGGGTCGGGCTCCGGCGAGCCGGCGATGCCCAGCACGATGCGCTGCCGCGCGAGGCTCGTGGCGAGCACCCGGTCGTTCGAGGGACGTGCGGAAAGCTCCCCGGAGGCCTGTGGCGAGAGGCCGGGCAGGTCGTCCACGAGCCGGCGCGGCGAGAAGCGGTCCGGCTCCGGGTAGAAGATGTCCAGGCCGATGGATGCGGGCTCGTAGCGCCCGAGCGCGTCGATGAGCTGCGCCATGCGCGTGCGCGGCCACGGCCACTGCCCCACCCGCTGCAGAGCGCTCTCGTCGATCGCCACGATGACGGCGGGGGCGCTGGTCCGCTCGAGCGGTACCAGGCGCTGGTAGGTATCGAAGACGCCGTTGCGCAACGCGCGCACCGGGGCGGGAGATGCGACGAGAAGCAGCACGACCGCGACGGCGAGCAGCCCCGCGAGGAGGCGGACGCCGGCGTGGGACCTCAGAGGTCGACCTCGAGGCCGTCGTAGGCCGCGGAGATGCGCAGCGGCTGCTCGGCGCGCGTGAGCTCCTCGAAGCGCCTCGCCTCGCGCAACAATCCCTCGAGGGTCGCGTCGTTGTTCGCGGGCTCGTGGTGGAAGAGCATGAGGTGGCGGGCGCGGGCCATCTGGCACAGCTCCACGCCCACGATGTTGCTGGAATGTCCCCAGTCCGCCTTCACGCTGATGGCGTCGGCGAGCGCGTACATCGCATCGAAGACCACGAGGTCCGCGTCGCGGAAGAACGCGGCGAAGCTCTCGGCCTCCTCGCGGTTCTCGAGCTTGTGCTCGGAGTCCGTGGAGTAGACGACGCTGCGGCCCTCGTGCTCGAAGCGGTAGCCGTAGGAATCGCCGGAGTGCAGCTGCAGGTGCGGCGTGACCGAGAGCGCGCCCACGCGCTGGGCGCGGCCCGCCTCCAGCTTCACGAACTCGATTTCGGCTCCGAGCTGCGAGAAGTCCACCGGGAAGCAGGGCTCGCGCTGCTGCAGGCGGAACGCTTCCTCGAGCACGTCGTGGCAGCCGTGGATGCGGATGCGCGTTCCGGGAACATAGGCCGGCCCGAAGAAGGGAAAGCCCATGATGTGGTCCCAGTGCACGTGCGACATGAACACGTTCACGGTCGCCGGGCGCTTCGCCTGGCGCGCCAGCACGTGCACCCCGAAGGGACGCGCGCCGCTGCCCATGTCGCAGACGTAGTAGTCGTCGCCCGGCACCTCGAGCTCCACGCACGGCGTGTGGCCGCCGAAGGTGTGCGTGATCGACGGGTCCAGCTCGGACGCGGCGAACGCGTGCGCCTCCTCGTAGCTCGCGAAGGTGCGGCCGGAGGCGGCGACGAGCGCCTGCGCCAGCTTGTCGCGGACGTCCGCCGACGTGAGCGCCACGGGGATCGAGCCGCGGGTTCCCCAGAAGCGCACGCGCATCGCGCCTATCCCTTCTCGTACGCGGCGGCGGATTCGGCGGAGACCGCGCCGACCGCCTCGCGCACCGTCGGGAACACCTGGAAGATCAGGTTGAAGTGGCTGATCTCGAAGATCTCGCGCACCATCGGCTGCAGCGCCGCGACGAAGATCTTCATCTGGTGCTGCTTCGCCTGGCGCGAGGCGAGCATGAAGCAGCGCAGCCCCGCGCTCGAGACGTATTCCAGCGACGAGAGGTCGAGCACCACGCCGCCGCCGGCGCGCGAGGCCGCCTCGACTTCCTTCATGAGCTCGGCGCGGAATGCATCGCATGTGTCCTGGTCGAGGCGACCGGTCACGTGCAGCACGGCGGCCGAGCTGTAGCGGCGGCTGGAGACGTTCATCGTTCTCGTTGGTGGAAGGGGCGGCAAGTCGCCCCTATTCTGTCACAGCCGCTCTTCGCGGAAGAAGCCGAGCTTCTCGTGGATCACCCGGTCCGAGAACGAGAACAGGACGAGGTCCTCGCGCGCTTCCAGCTCGTACGGGATCCACCCGGGAATGACGAAGACATCGCGGGGCGAAACATCGAAGGCCAGCCCGCCGGCGCGCACCGTGCCGCGCCCTTCCACGGCCACGAAAACCGCGCTGTCCGTGGCGCGATACGGCTTCGTCGCGAAGCCGCGCGGCAGCAGGCGGATCATCGTGGCCATCGTGGGCATCGCCCAGCCGCCGTCGTTGGGATTCACGAAACGCAGCAGGTGGCCGGCATGCGCGTCGGGCCCGGCGCCGCGGGCGATGGCGTGCAGCGCCGCGCGCGTGCGCTCGTAGGGATAGTTGAAGACCGGCGAGTTGGCGCTCGGCGCGCGATAGGCCACCGGCAGCAGGCCGCTGCCGTAGCGCGCGAGCGCATCGCCCTCGGGACGCGCGAGGGGCGCCTCGGACGCGGCATGGTCCTCGCGAAAGGTCGAGCCCATCTGCATCGCGAGCGGGATGTCGAGGCCATCCAGCCACACCATCGGCTCCGCGCTCTCGTTGCCATGGTGGTGCCAGGTCCACGCCGGCGTGATCACGAAGTCCCCCGGCATCATCGTGGTCTTCTCGCCCTCGACGGCGGTATACGCGCCGCGTCCCTCGAGGATGAAGCGCAGCGCCGACTGCGTGTGGCGATGCGCGGGCGCGACCTCGCCCGGCATGATGAGCTGCAACCCGGCGTAGAGCACGTTGGTCACCTGCGACGTGCCGCGCAACGCGGGGTTCTCGAGGATCAGCACGCGGCGCTCGGCCTCCTTCGCCGAGATGTGCTGCGCGCTCTCGAGCACGTAGGGCCGGACCTCGTCGTACTTCCAGTGGTGCACCGCGCCGATGGGCGCCGGCTCCTTCGGCACGAGGGCCTTCAGGCGCGTCCAGAGCGGCGCCATGTGGTGCGGGTCGATGCGCCGGTAGAAGGCTTCGCGTTGCGCGGTGAGGTCGTTCACAGGCAGTTCTCCACGCGCCAGCCGTACAGCCACTCCAGCGCGTCGTAAAAGCGTTCCGGCGTGCGGCCGCGCCAGAGGTCGTTGCGCACGAGCCGCTCGACGCCGTGCGCATGGTAGATGCGGCCCATCTCGCGCGTGAGCAGCACCACGCGCGCGGTGCGCGCGACCCGCGCCTGCTCGTAGCGCTGGAACGCGCGCGGCAGGTCGCCCTTCCCGGCGCGCACGGCCTCCCCCAGTGTCACCGCATCCTCGAGGGCCATGCAAGCGCCCTGGGCGAGGTACTGGAGCATCGGGTGCGCCGCGTCGCCCAGGAGCGTCGCGCGCCCGAAGGACCACCGTCCGATCGGCTCACGGTCCGCGGTGGCCCAGCGCTTCCAGCTCTTGGGCAGGTCGAGCAGCTGCCGGGGCCGGTCGCCGATGCCGTGGAAATACGAGAGCACCTCGTCGCGGCTGCCCTCGGTCACGCCCCACTCCTCGCGCTTGCGGCTGTGGAAGGTGACGACGACGTTGTACTGGTCCCCGCCGCGCAGCGGGTAGTGCACGAGGTGGCAATTGGGCCCGGCCCAGACGCACGGCGCGTTCCACTGCAGGTTGCGCGGAAAGTCCTTCGTATCGACGACCGCGCGGTAGACCACGTGCCCGGAGACACGGACGGGGTCGCCCACGAACTGCTGGCGCACCGCGGACTTGACGCCGTCGCAGCCGATGATGGCGGCGCCCTCGTGCACCCCGCCCTGCCGGTCGATGGCGCGCACGCCGTGATCGTCCTGCTCGACCCGGTCGACGCGGGTCGAGGTCAGGACCTCGATCCTCGGGTTGTGGCGCACCCCGTCGTGGAGAGACTGGTGCAGGTCCGCGCGATGCGACACGGCGTAAGGATTGCCGAAGCGCCGGCGGAACGCTTCCGCGACGGGCACCGAGGCGATCTCGCTCTCGTCGACCGCGTCCATCAGCACCAGCCGCTCGGTATAGACCGCGAGCGAGCGGGCGCGCTCGCCGACGCCGAGCGCGTCGAATGCCGAGAATGCATTGGGACCGAGCTGGATGCCCGCGCCGATCTCGCCGATCTGCGAGGACTGCTCGAGCACCTTCACGGCGAAGCCCTGGCGCGAGAGGGCGAGGGCGGCGGCCATGCCGCCGATGCCGCCGCCGGCGACGATCACGGGCCGCGAGTCGACGGCCATGGCGTTCCTCCTGTTTGGTTGCCTGCGAGGTTAACCGAAACGCGCGCCGTCCGGCGCGGCGGGTTCGCGTGCCGCGATGGTAAAATGCAAATGTATGGCATCCCATGGAATCGCCCGCGCGCGCCGCGACGATCTCGCGGCGGCCCTCGACGCGGTGCGCTCCATCGTGCGGGCGCTGCGCGTGAACGCCCACGCCATCGAGCGGCAGGCCGGCATCGGCGGCGCGCAGCTCTTCGTGCTGCAGCAGCTCGCCCGCGGCCCGGCGCGCTCCATGAACGAGCTCGCCCAGCGCACCCACACGCACCAGAGCTCGGTCTCGGTCGTGGCGAGCCGGCTTGCCGAGCGCGGGCTCATCGTCCGCTCGCCCTCGAGCGCGGACCGGCGGCGCCTGGAGATCGCCCTCACGCCGAAGGGTCGGGCGTTGCTGCGCGGCGCGCCCGTCACGGTGCAGGCGCGGCTGATCGAGGGCCTGCGCAAGCTGCCCGCGCATCGCCTGGCCGCGCTGGCGCAGGGCCTTCACGCCTGGCTGCGGGCGGCGAAGGTCGAGGCCGGCCGGCCGCCGCTGCTGTTCGAGGAAAGCGCGGACGCGAATCGCCCGTGGAGATCCCGTGCCCGTGCATGAGCCCCACGAGCGCCCGGTCGAGGACGCCTCGACCACCGAGGGACTGCCGGTCGCGCCCAGCATGGGAGCCGCGCTGGCGTCGGTGCAGGCGCCGCGCGAATCGGTGGCCGTCGGGCCGCGCGTCGTGCTCATCTCCGCCGTCGCGGTGGCGATCGCGCTCGCAGCGGCCGTCATCGCCGTGGCCCTCACCCGCCTCATCGGGCTGGTCACGAACCTCGCCTATTACGGGCGTTTCTCGACCGGGTTCTCCGCGCCCTCCATCGAGTGGCTGGGCGCCTGGTCCGTGCTCGTGCCCGTCGCCGGTGCGCTCGTCGTGGGCGTCATGGCGCGGTACGGATCGGCCGCCATCCGCGGCCATGGCATTCCGGAAGTGATGGAGCGCGTCCTTCACGGCAAGAGCCGCATCTCGCCGCGCGTGATGTTCCTGAAGCCGCTTTCCGCCGCCATCGCGATCGGCACGGGCGGGCCCTTCGGGGCGGAGGGACCGATCATCGCCACGGGCGGCGCGTTGGGCTCCATCGTAGGCCAGGTCTTCCACGTCACCGCCGACGAACGCAAGACGCTGCTCGCGGCGGGCGCCGCGGCGGGCATGACGGCCACCTTCGGCACGCCGGTGTCGGCGGTGCTGCTCGCGGTCGAGCTGCTGCTCTTCGAATACCGTGCACGCTCTCTCGTGCCGGTGGCCCTCGCCTCGGCCGCGGCAACGGCCGCACGCATCGCGCTCGTCGGAGCGGGCCCCGTCTTCTCGCTGCCGGACGTGGCACAACCCGGTGGCGCGGCACTCGGGTTCTACGTCGTGCTGGGCGCATTCATCGGCATGACGGCGGTCGCGATCACGCGCTTCGTCTACGGCGTGGAAGACCTCTTCGACCGCCTGCCCATCCACTGGATGTGGTGGCCCGCGCTGGGCGCCATCGTGGTGGGGGTCGTGGGACTGCTCGAGCCGCGCACGCTGGGCGTCGGCTACACCAACATCGATGCGATCCTCACCGGAGGCATCGTCGGCCGCGCGCTGCTGGTGCTCATCGCGCTCAAGTTCGTCTCCTGGTCGATCTATCTCGGCAGCGGCACGTCGGGCGGCACGCTCGCCCCGCTCTTCACCATCGGCGGCGGCCTGGGCTCGCTGCTCGGCGCGGGGGCGGCGTCGCTCGTGCCCGCGATCGGCGTGGACCTGCACGTCGCCGCGCTCGTCGGCATGGCGTCGATCTTCGCCGGCGCCTCGCATGCGCTGCTGGCGTCGGTCGTCTTCGCTTTCGAGACGACGCGCCAACCGCTGGGGCTCCTGCCGCTGCTCGGGGGATGCAGCGCGGCCTACCTCGCCTCGCACCTGCTGATGCGCCACTCGATCATGACGGAGAAGCTCGCGCGCCGCGGCACCGCCGTGCGCACGGAGTACTCCGTGGATTTTCTCTCCCAGGTGCGCGTGGGCGACAGCATGGTGCGCGAGGTCACGACACTGGCGCCCGACGAGCCGCTCGTCGCGGTGCGGGAACGGCTCGAGGCCGACACGGGGGGCGTGATGCCCAAGGGATTCCCGGTGGTCGACGCGCGCGGGATGCTGATGGGCGTGATCACCCGGCGCGACATCTTCTCCGCGGAGCATCCCGGCACGTACACGGTGCGGCAAGCGATCCGGCGCTCACCCGCGGTCGCGTTCGCCGACAACACGCTGCGCGAGGCGGCGGACCACATGGTGCGCGAGCGCGTGGGACGCCTGCCGGTGGTGGAGCGCGATGCACCACGCACGGTCGTGGGCATCATCTCGCGCAGCGACCTGCTCGCGGCGCACGAGCCGCGGCTGGAGGCGGCCCACGTGGCGGAGCGGGGAATCAAGCGGCTGCGCAGGCGCCGCGCGCGGCGCTGAAACGACTCTTCAGTCAGCCGCGCAACTAATCTGGTGGCCTGGGGCGGAATCGAACCACCGACACAAGGATTTTCAATCCTCTGCTCTACCGACTGAGCTACCAGGCCGGAAACCGGAACGTCCCGCGCACGAGGAGCTGCGGGCGGTAAAGCATGAAATTATAGCGTTTTCCGCACGCCCCTCGCCACTCCCCGCGCATCGGCGCCTTCGTGGCCGGCGGGTCTAGCGGCCGGTATCCCGCGCGGCCATGGCGCGCGGCCCGTAGATGTCCGTCGTGTTGTCGTGCTCGCGCCGCAGCAACCGCATCGGATTGCCCATCACGAGGACGCGGGCGGGCACGTTGCGGCCGACGACCGTGAGAGGCCCGATCGTCGTGCCGTCGCCCACGCGGATGCCGCCGAAGAGCACGCAGCCCGTGCCGATCCACACCCGGTCACCGATGGTGGGCACGCTGGGATCGCCCCCGGCGCGGCGGCCGATCGTGACGTTGTGGCCCACGTTGCAGTCGCGCCCCATGTTGACGGGCCCGATGAGCACACCGCCGAAGTGCCCGATGTAGAGGCCCGGACCGATGCGCGCGTCCTTGTCGATATGGGTGCCCCAGAGGATGACCACGATCCTCTCGAGCACGAAGTACACGACCTTGGGCACGATGCGCAGCGGGGCGAAGCGGATGTTCCGGTTGAGCCACGATGCGAAGCGGTAGGCGAGCACCGAGTGCAGGCCCGGCGAGAGGGCGCAGATCGCGAGCTTCTCGAGCGCGGAGGGGCTGCCCGTGCGGCTGTCGAGCTCGAAATACCTCTGCATGTCGCGGCGCACGCAAGGGAACATGGTGCCGGTCGCCGGGGCGTCGAATTGCGGAACCGCGGTCATCGCTCGGCGCGCAGCGCAGGCTCGCCCGACAGGAACTGCGTGAACGCGCGATCCATCGCCTGATACCCCGTCGCGTTGAGGTGCACGCGGTCGCCCGAGTCGTATTCGGCCTTCATCCAGCGGTTGTCCGGCGCGCGCCTGAGCACCGCCTCCAGGTCGAACACCGGGATGTGCTCGCGCGCCGCGTAAGCCTTCATCCAGTCGTTGAACTTCGCGATTCCCTCGCTCGCGGTTCCGCGCCCGAGCAGGTGCTTGATCTCCTCCTTCCCGCGCTGCATCGTGCCTTCGGGCACGTCGAGCGGCGGCGTGGTCACCAGCACCGGCGCAATCCCCGCCTCGCGCAACATGCGGACCCAGCCCTGCATCTTCCGCTCGTAATCCGCGAGGTTCCCGGGGAAGTACGTGGAGCATTCCTTGATCATCACGACCTCGGGCTTGCTTGGGCCGCGCACGATCGCGTCGATCGCGGCCGTCTTGTCGAAATCGTAGACCCCGACATACCGGAAGTCGTAGCCCGTGACGCCCGTGCGATCGGGCAACCGGTCGATCTTCCAGCCCGCGCCGATGGAGGCACCCACCAGCACGACGGTCTTCGGCGGTCCCGCGGGTGCGGCGAGGCTCCCGGTGGCGAGCGACAGGCCCAGCAACGCGATACCGGCGAGCGTGCCGGCCGTAAAGTGCATGCGCATGGATTTTCTCTCCTGGGTAAGGCTAGTCCGTGCCGGGCGCGGGCGTCGCGTTCGTGCCCGCGCATGCGAGAAGCGCGCGAATCGCGCCGTTCCCGTCGCAGACGGGGATCACTTCGGTGTAGCCGCGGCTCTGCATGCGCCGCGCCGTCGCCGGGCCCTGGCCCAGGCCGACCTCGATGCCGAGCCATCCGCCCGGCACGAGGAAACCCGGTGCCTCGTTCACGATGCGGTGGAGGATGCGAATGCCGAACGGGCCGCCGTCGAAGGCGAGGCGCGGCTCGTGCCCCGAGATCTCGCCGGGCATCGTGTCGACCTTGGCGCTCGAGATGTACGGCGGGTTGCAGAGGAGCAGGTCCGTGCGTCCGCGGATGGCGGGCTCGTCGAACGGCTGCAGCAGGTCGCCCTCGCGAAAGGAGACACGGTCCTCGAGCGCGAGGTGTTGCGCATTGCGCCGCGCGAGCGCGACCGCAGCGGCGTCCAGGTCGCTGCCGTAGACGCGGCAGCGCGGCTCATGGGCGGCGAGCGCGAGCGCGAGGTTTCCGCATCCCGTGCAGACGTCCACGACGAGCGCTTCGGTCCGCCGCTCGAGGATCGTGCGCAGCCGCGCGAGCGCGGCAAAGCCGAGCAGCTCGGTCTCCCGGCGCGGAATGAGGGCCTCGGCCGAGGCGAGGAACTCGACGCCCATGAAATCCTCGAGCCCGACGAGATGAGCGAGGGGCGTGCCGCCGAGGCGAGCGCGCACCAGCCCGCGCAGCCTTTGGCGGCCTTCACGATCCAGGTTCGGGAGCGCGCCTTCGAGCGCGCGCCGCACCGGGACCGGCTTGCCGGCGGCCGCGCGCCACAACGCCTGCAGGGTCGCCTCCGGTCCTTCATCCGGCTTGTCGGGCAGGGTGAGCAGCCCCGCTCCGAGCTCGCGGGCGCATTGCGCGTGAAGAGCCGAGGAATCCCCGTCCAGGGCGGCGACGCTCATGGGCGGGCCTCCCGATATGATCTCGTGCACCTTTAGGGCCTCCCCTGCCTGCTGATCCCGGATCCGGCCGGCCATGTGACACCAGCCTGCGAAACAGTGCAAGGCACCTCCACCAGCTAGTGGAGGCCGGAGCTTAAGGTCGGCGCGCGCCTTAGCCGCGCGGCAAGCCCTCCGCCTCGAGGCGCCCCGCCAACTCCTGCCACGCGCGGTCGACCGCGGAGTGCGCCATCGCATCGAAGTTCGCCCCGATGAATGCGCTGTCGCCCGCGAAGCGCGCCCGGTAGCCCGCGAGATCGACATGCGCGCGCAGGTCCTCGAGCGCCATGCCCGGCCGCCACGCTTTGCGCGCTTGCGCATCGATCGATTCCATCAGGTCGCCGACGAGGTGCAGGTACTGCTTGTCGCGCATGACCGGGCCGTGTCCCGGGATGATGACGTCCGCGTCCATCGCCTCGATCCGCCGCAGCACGGCTGCCCACTCGTGGATGTACGACTGGGTCGCGAACGGGAATGGATGCACGAGCACGTCGCCCGTGATGACCATCCTGGCTTCGGGCAGGTAGACGATCGCGTCCCCCGCGGTGTTGGCGCGGCCGAGGAAGAGCACCTGCACGTCGCGATCGCCGAGCTTGAGCGTCACCCGCTCGTCGAACGCGATGTCGGCTCCGCGGAAGTCGAACTCGCGGCATTCGGCGCCGCCGGCGTCGGCGTCGACGACCACTTCCCCCAGCCGCGCGAGCCGTGCGGCGGGGATGGCCTTGCCATCCGCGGACTTGCCGGAGTCGACCATGGCACGCAAGGGCGCCGACTCGCGCTCGAGAAAGCGCGTGCAACCTCCGTGAGCGTAGGGGGCGATCTCCTGCTCGAGCATCGCGGCGGTGAACGAATGGGCCACGAACCTCGCGCCCGGATAGGCGCCGGCGTACAGCGCGTTGCCGGCGACGTGATCGTTGTGCCAGTGCGTGTTGACGACATAGAGCACGGGCTTCGCGGTGATCGCGCGGATGCGCTCGATCATCATTCGCGTGAGCCGCGGATGCTGCCCCGTATCGACGACGACCAAGCCGCGGGCGCCCTCGATCACGACGGAGTTGCCGCTCACGATCGCGTGCCCGGGCGTGTCGATGAAAACGTGCACGCCGGCGCCGGCGTCGACCTCCTCGAAGGCGAACGGATAGGCAGGCGTGCTTTCGGGCGCTGCCTGGGCGAGGCCGGAGAGTGCTACGAGGGCAGCGAGCGCGAGGCGCATGCGCGACAGGGTCGGCGCTCGCGCGGCATGCGTCAGTAACGATTTGTGATGCGTATTTCGAAAGCGCTATCGGGCTCGGCTGCGGTCGTGGAGCGCGCGGGCGGTCTCCAGCATGGCGCGGGCCTGTTCCAGGCGGTGGGCGCGGGTGGGGTGCGTTCCGAACGTCTCCGCGGGCGCCGCGTCCTGCAGCTTGGCGAGGAGGGAGAGCATCGCGTCCGGCTCGAGGCCCGCACGGGAGCCCACGACGAAACCGATGTAGTCGGCGTCGTCTTCCTGGCGGGCGCTCAGGAAGGACATGCGCAGCTGGACGCTGAAGCTGTTGTCCAGCTCGCGCTGGATGTCCCAATATTCGCGGTGCAGGCCGTTGTCGAGGAAGTAGCGCGCGACGCCGGCGAACTCGCGCGTGTGCTCGGCGAGCACGTGGCCCGCCTCGTGGGCGAGGACGAACCCCAGCTCGTCTTCGGTGAGCCGCATCGTGGCGACGAACTCCTCGCCCAGGAGGAGCTTGCCACCCGCCATAGCGCTCGCCTCTTCCCCGCACTGGCGGCACGTGTGCACCTCCCATTGGATCGCGTGCGCGTCGGGGCGCTCGACGGTCGCCGAGTCGACGAGGCGGTCGAGGAGCGCACGCGCTTCGGCCAGCAGCGCCGGGTCGCGGTCCAGGCGATCGCCCGTTGCCAGCGCCTCGATGTTCTTGCGGTAGGCGCGCTCGGCGAAGGCCTCCACGGCCTCGCGGCGGAATGCGTAGTCATCGGGGAATTCGAGCAAAGCCTGGGCGCCGGCGGCGCCGGAAACGGCGAGCAGAGCAATGACGGCGAGCGCCCTCATGCTGCCAACCTACGCCGTGGCGCCCCACGCGAGAAGGGAAAATTCCACAAACTACAGGCGTCCGGAGCCCATCCCCGGCTCCAGCGGCTGCAACTATCGCGCGCGTGGCGTGCTCGAAGCAGGAGACGGCATTGCGAGGAGGACGCCATGAGCGACGAACGCCGGGACGGCAAGCGTGATCCGGCCCATCCGGTCGCGGACACGATCGGCGAGGTGAGCGGCGCCATCGTGGGCGCGGCGGCCGGTACCCTCGTGGGCATGCCGGCAGCGGGCACCATCGCGGGGGCGGTGGCCGGTACCCTCGCGGCCGATGGCATCGCCGAGCTCGTGAATCCCGAGGAAGAGGATCGCTACTGGCGCGCGCAACATCGCGAGGAGCCGTACTACGTCGAGGGCTCGAGCTACGACACGCTCTACGCGCCGCTCTATCGCCTCGGCTGGGAAGCGCGCGTGAAGTACCACGGGCTCGTCTTCGATGACGCCGAGCCCGAGATTCGCGCGGAATTCGAGGTTCTGCCGGGCCAGGACATGACGTGGGAGGAGGCCCGGCCACCCGTGCGCGCGGCGTGGGAGCGCGTGGACGAGCGCTTGAGAAGCTTTACGCGCGACTGACGCTCACGCCGGCGTGCGGGCGACTGCAGTCGTTCAGTGGAAGTAAGCTGCCAGGCGACTTCCGTCGCGCGAATCATCTCGTCGCCAATGGCGAGCGGTCCGGGCGGGAACTCGACGAAGAGCGGACTCGCGGGGATCGAGGTCGGCCGACTCGTACTCATTGTGAGTGTAGATCGAGACGACCGCGCCACCACTCAGCACCGCGCTGATGCCGGCTGCTTCGAGCGCCGTGGAAACGAGCGCGGCCACTCTTCGATGGTGGGCGACGTGCCTATTCGCTCCATAGCGGCTTGCCCGCGCGGCGGGGGCGTTGGCGTTCGCGGTAGTGCCGCTTCACTTCTTCGGCGGGCAACGCCGCGAGCGCCTTCTCGAGGAGTGCCTTCAGCTCCTTATGGAAGAACCAGCGCGGATCCAATTCATAAAGACGCGTGCGTCCGAGCATGCGACTGACCAGGATACCCCCGCTCTCGAGTCGAGCGAGCTGTTTGAGCACGACACTGACCGAGCTGCCAAACGTGGCGGCGATCTCCCGGGGATAGCCTTGACCGTAATTGGCCAGATAGAGCAGCACCCGTTCGGCTGTCCTGTTCCCGAGGAGATTTTCGAGCATGCGCCCATTGTTGCGGATCGGGCGCGCGTACTCAACTCCCAAGGAGATCATATGATCTCTTTTGTAGATCATGTGATCTCCCATTCATTGCGGCCCGGGACTTCCGAAAGCCGCCGCGCGCCTCGGCAACGAAAAAGCCCGGACGAAGCCGGGCTTTTCCTGTGCAGCATCGGGGAGCGATGACCCTCTCCCCAGGCGCGACCTTACATGTCCATGTCGCCCATGCCGCCCATGCCGCCGGGCATGCCGGCGGTCTGCTTCTCGTCCTTCGGCAGCTCCGCGACCATGGCATCGGTCGTGAGGATCAGCGAGGCGACGGAAGCGGCGTTCTGCAGCGCGGTGCGCGTGACCTTGGTCGGGTCCAGCACGCCCATCGCCACCATGTCGCCGTACTCGCCGGTCTGGGCGTTGAAGCCGTTGTTGCCCTTGCCCTCGAGGACCTTTTGATGACAACGCTGGGCTCCTCACCCGCGTTGCGGCAGATCCCGCCCAGTGGCTGATCGCGCTCACGCACCGGGAATAGTGGATTGGAAGGCATCCGTTCGGTATAGTTTGCTGGAGCGACTCGATACTCGATTGATGGAAACGTTCGCTGCATTGATCGCCGGAGCGGTCAAAAATGTGGGCCCAGTGGCCTCGGATAATCCCCTACTGGAGATCCACTATGAATACCGACATTGAGGTCGTTGTTGATGCGGCTGTCGCGCCCCCTACCGCGGCTATCAAGCAAGATGGGTTCGAAGCCCTGTTATCTTCACTAGGCACACCTATCCACCGAGGTGATCGGTATGCGATCTACCACGGTGATTGCCTCGAATTTCTGACATCGCTTCCGGACTCGTCCATTGACCTAACCTTCACGAGCCCGCCCTACAATATTGGCAAGGAATACGAATCTGTTCTCTCCCTCGATCAGTACGTCGACTGGTGCGTAGAGTGGTGCGCGGAGATAGCGCGGATAACCCGCCGGCACGGGTCATTTCTTCTGAACGTCGGGTATTTGGCAGTCCCTGAAAAGGGTAGATCCGTCCCCATTCCCTATTTGCTCTGGAACAAATTCCCGATGTTTCTGCAGCAGGAGATCGTGTGGAACTACGGAGCCGGAGTCGCGGCTCGAAAGGCATTATCGCCTCGAAATGAGAAGCTGCTTTGGTATGTCAGGGATGCAGAGCAGTACACGTTCAATCTCGACGAGATTCGTGATCCTGACGTTGCATATCCAAATCAAAAGAAGAATGGAAAGTTGCGGTGCAACACCCTCGGCAAGAATCCGTCCGACGTTTGGCAGATTGCCAAGGTAACTTCAGGAGCCGGTCGCTCCTCGCCCGAGCGTACGAGCCACCCAGCACAATTTCCGTTGGACCTTTGTGAGCGCGTCCTTAAAGGATTCTCAAATTCCGGCGATTTCGTAGTCGACCCGTTTCTCGGCTCAGGATCAACCTTGGACGCTACCGAAAGATTTGGCCGCTTCGGAATCGGGTTCGAGCTTCGCCGGGACTATTGCGATCTTGCCGAGAAACGCATCAGGGCGACGCAAGCCCAGCTAAAGCTCGCGCTGTAGTACATCGGCGTACCGCTTCCGCGCCGAGTCGCGCTTTGCGCGGTGCTGAGGCGGACACTTGTCGTTCGACGCAGCGACCAAGTCCTCAATTGTGAGAATTCCCGCCGCTCTAAGCTCGGAGCTTGCCTTGTTCCCGATTCCATCGAGAATCTGGACGGGTGCCCGGAGTTCGTATTTGCCAGGAATCCTGACAAGTTTCCCCGTGTACACGGTCGCGGGAAGACCAGCCATTTGGCCGGTCTGTGACTTTTGCGCCTGCCAGTCAGCAGCGTCAATCCACCCGAATCTGAGCAGGCTTAAGTCGCGCTTAAAGAAATTGATCGCAATGTAGTAGCCGGATTTGTCCTTCTTGCCTCCCTCGCCCTCGACCTGCTGTCCATAACTTCGATTGCCGAAGATTTTGTAGCCGAGTTGGCCTGACGATTTCATCTCGATTGACTTGGACTCGTCAGTGAGATGATGAAGATCCTTTTGAGATCCAATACCTCCCGCCCAGACCTTGGGATGCTGGGAGGCAAGTTCTCTAGCAAACAGCTTTTCGAAGAGATACCCGACGACGGTCGCGGGCGGATCCAGGTCGGAAAGGCTAAACGCAGTCTGACCCTCGCCAATAGTTGTCTGCCAAAGCAGGCTCCATGAATTCTCCGCGGCGCGAAGGATCTCGTGCAATGAAAGGGGGTGTGCCTCGATCAGCTCTTGAGTCCTCTTCGGCCAATCGTGCTCCGCCACTCCGTCATATGGAGAAGGCATCTCACCCATCCTTCAGGAACGTTAACTGCCGTATTCTACTGATCTCGCCTCGACAGTATTCATGATGAATCGGCAGAGCGTCATTTCCACGTCAATTCGTTCAATTGGCTACGACGTAGAGAGCGCAATACTAGAGATTGAGTTCGCCAAAGGTTTAGTCTATCGCTATCACGATGTCCCTCCGTGTGTGTATGAAGAACTTATGAGCACGGTTTCTAAGGGAGAGTTTTTTCACGAGCACATCAAAGACCGGTATTCGTACTCCCTCGTTTAGCGCCGGTTCGTCGAAGATAAAGGAACCCCCGTTCGGAACTGGGGTTTTCGTGTTGCAGCCAAAGCGACTCGACCATCCTCACCGGCCCCCCGCGAAAGGGCCGAATGTGAAGGACGTTACACGTTTATGTCACTCATGCCGCCGCCGGGCCTCGCCAGCGCCTTGCCGTCCTTCGGCATCTTCGCGACCATCGCATCGGTGGTGATGATGAACGACGCCAGGGAAGCGCGCTCTGGGGTATCGTCGTGATCTCCTTGCCGATCTCGATGCGCTTGGCCCCGTCAACCCTGCCGTGGACGACGCAAAAAGGTAGCTATGGAAGAGGCGACTAGGGGCAATGAACACGCGCGGGGTTCGCCTTTAGATGAGGCGCCTTATCCGGCGGAACATGATGAATTCTTCCGGCCACTCCCTGATTCGCCGGAAGACCATGCTCGCAGATGTTCAGGTGATCGAGGCCGAAGTGCTCCGTATGCTGCTGGCGCAAGAACACATCCCAATGGTAGCCGCCGCCGGTCCGAGGCCGCGTCCACCCATTCCCATAACAATCCACAAAGCATGGCTTGGCGCGAATGGTCTGAACCGCCGCAACTTTATAATCCCACCAGCGGGCCGGAGGGCAAAACGGTAGCAGTGACTGCGGCGATGCATGAGGCAACCGCTGATCAAAGCGAGTAGTCCAGGGACAATCAATCTGGCGTTTCGTCTGCACACAAGGGATCTTTATCTTATGGCCGGCAGCGTTAGGTAACTGAACAGCCACTCGCCAACGCGTGACTTCTTCAAGGGCAACGCCGTCACTGGCGTGTCGCCTCACATTTCTCGTCAATAAACGTGCGGTCGCCAAAAACAAGGGACGCCCATCGATTGCCGCGCGAACAACTACCCGCTCCATAATTTCCAACCATTCTGCCGACAACGCAGGGTGGCGGAACAAGTCCCAAAGACCCCAAACCCTAAACACCTCGCCGGGCGAAGGATTGGTATGGTGACCTAGGATTTGCGTTCGATTTCGCAATCCCACAAGGCCTTGCTTAATGCGTCGGTTGTTTGTCCTTACCAATAATGGCTGTACGAGCCGAGTCTCGACGCGACGCCAATAGTCTGCGTCCGTCGGAATCCGGGCGCCATGCGCTTCGCAAATAGCCAAGATGTGGTCAATCGCAGATTGCAAGCGAATCTCGTCCTGCTCAATTAATTGCCCGCCCGGCGTGCTCGGAATAAACACGGCCGGGTCAACGACAATCAACGTCATTTGCTTTGGCTTCCGCTGTCCGCGTGAACTATCTTGGCCTCGAAGGACTCGGGTGGCGATCCCGGCTCGCTCTTCCTCAAGGACGCGTAGTAGATTGCCTGCTCTTGATTGGATGACTCATCCATAAAATCGCTAGGCCAGCTTTCTATTCCGCCGTCCTTTGTGAGGCGCGAGCAGGAGACTCTGGTTACACCATTAATTTGTTCAGTTTGGACTATCTGGACGTTTGTGGTTAACCACTGCTCGACGAAACTACCCTCCATCGAACCTGCCGCCAACCCTCGTAAGCGTCGAACCAAATGGTCGCTGTGAGTTTCTACAATTTGTTGTCGATTCGCCATTCCTAGCGCTACAAGCCAGTGCGCCAGTCGACTCTGGACCTTCGGATGCAAGTGCGCTTCGGGCTCTTCAAACGCGCATGGCCAAAAGCCTGCCATCCTGATGTAATCCTGAGATGAAGCCGCTTGTGGTAGTTGCTCGAAGCGAAACGGGTCGGCCATAAGTCCTAGCTGTACAACCGGAAGCAAATAGCTCAGCCCGCGGCCTACGTGCTGCAACGTCGCCTTCCCGAATAAGAGGCGAAAGCCGACGTCCATGACGTCGTCGATTTTCAGGTCGCTTTCTATTCCAAGACTCGAGAAGACGTCATTAACTGCCGCGACCAGAGACTTGCTTCTGAGGCTAGGAGTCCAATTCCCCGATGAATCTAGCTCGACTGGTGCAAAGTAATGAACAAAATCGCTGCGATGCGCGCGCAAAATCTGCGCGGCATACTGGCCACTCACACCAAGGTCGTCGGAAGGGGCGTTTGCTGGGCGATAGAGCGTAGGAGGCAAATCTCGCATCGGACCCAAGTAAGAAAATCGGGTCAAGAGACTCTTCAAGTCATCAAGCGGCTCAGCAAAGAGCAGCACAAACGCATTGTGGAGAGATCGATGGCCATGCCGCGGGCCCAGATTCCGCCGGTCAATCTCCAGATATGGCAAAAAGTGCTCGAGCTCGACGGTAATCCGGTCTGCCAGGTCGTCATTCCACCGACATTGATAAAGCCCATCGCTATTTCTCTCAACTAAGTAACTCGCAGTCACTATCAACGCGTCGGGTGCGGTTGAAGACTCAACCGTGGCCCGCTCCAATACCGTCCGGCCTTGAACCTCTGCGAATTCAAGCTTTAGCTCCGTGACGACTCGCATAGAGCCACCACCTCTAATCTGGCTCTCGATGGATCGAAGATTGGCTGTGTTTATAAGCGTGTCGAGGTCCGGCCTCAGAGCTCTTTCGAGTGCGCCGTCGATATCGACGATCGACTCCCACTGAACCGAAAATGTCGGACCTTCCACATAGTCCGAGGGGCTGGGCCAACCATAAGTCAATTCACGCAAGGACAGCGCGTCGACATAGCCTTCAATGTGCAGGGGTATGTCACTTCGAGGAGATTGAAGCGTCTGCTTCAGGAGCAAAAGTGCCTGAATCACGCTGCTCTTACCACTATTGTTGCGACCGACAACAACGGTCAAAGGAGCAAGCGGAATACGGGATGGCTTGGCGTGGCTTTTAAAGGCTGCCAGGGTGATCGACGAGAGTTTCGCTCTAGACATTGTCGGAAATGACGTCAAACACAATAGCGATTAGCACGCATTCAACCGCGGTGAATCAGCCCAAGGCGCACGCTGTAGAGATTGTTGATTTCGCGAGTGCACTCAGCCGGCATATGCGGCAGTAATCACGCTAAATGTTGCGGGGTGTCAGCGGCCCAGCGTACCGCCGCCAACATGAAAAGAAAAGCCCCGCCTCTTTCGAGACGGGGCCTTTCGTTTGCAGCATCGGGGAGCGATGACCCTCTCCCCAGGCGCGACCTTACATGTCCATGTCGCCCATGCCGCCCATGCCGCCGCCGGGCATCCCGGCGCTTTGCTTCTCGTCCTTCGGCAGCTCGGCCACCATCGCATCGGTCGTGAGGATGAGCGAAGCGACGGAAGCGGCGTTCTGCAGCGCGGTGCGCGTGACCTTCGTGGGGTCCAGCACGCCCATCGCCACCATGTCGCCGTACTCGCCGGTCTGGGCGTTGAAGCCGTTGTTGCCCTTGCCCTCGAGGACCTTGTTGATGACCACGCTGGGCTCCTCACCCGCGTTGCGGGCGATCTCGCGCAGCGGCTGCTCGAGCGCGCGCAGCACGATCTTCACGCCGGCGGCCTGGTCTTCGTTCTCGGTCTTGATCTTCGCCACGGCTTCGCGGGCGCGCAGGAGTGCCACGCCACCGCCGGGGACGATGCCTTCTTCCACCGCGGCGCGGGTCGCATGCAGCGCGTCCTCGACACGGGCCTTCTTCTCCTTCATCTCGACTTCCGTCGCGGCACCGACCTTGATCACCGCGACACCGCCGGCGAGCTTGGCGACGCGCTCCTGGAGCTTCTCGCGGTCGTAGTCGCTGGTGGCTTCGTCGATCTGCTTGCGGATCGCCTCGACGCGCGCCTTGATGGCGTCTTCCTTGCCGGCGCCGTCGATGATCGTCGTGTTCTCCTTGCCGATCTCGACGCGCTTGGCGCGGCCCAGGTCCTTCAGCTGCGCGTTCTCGATCTTGAGTCCCAGCTCCTCGGCGATCACGGTGCCGCCGGTGAGGATCGCGATGTCCTCGAGCATGGCCTTGCGGCGGTCGCCGAAGCCCGGCGCCTTGACGGCGCAGGTCTTGAGGATCCCGCGCAGGTTGTTCACGACGAGCGTCGCGAGCGCTTCACCGTCGACGTCTTCCGCGACGATGAGGAGCGGACGTCCGGCCTTGGCGACCTGCTCGAGCACCGGCAGAAGGTCGCGGATGTTCGAGATCTTCTTGTCGTGCAGGAGGATGTACGGGTCTTCCAGGATGGCGACCTGCTTGTCCGGGTTGTTGATGAAGTAGGGCGAGATGTAGCCGCGGTCGAACTGCATGCCCTCGACGAGATCGAGCTCGTTCTCGAGGCCCTTGCCGTCTTCCACGGTGATGACGCCTTCCTTGCCCACCTTGTCCATCGCCTCGGCGATGGTCTGGCCGATCGCGGAATCCGCGTTGGCCGAGATCGAGCCGACCTGCGCGATCTCCTTCGACGTGGTGCAGGGCTTGCTGATCTTCTTCAGCTCCTCGACGGCGGTCGTGACCGCCTTGTCGATGCCGCGCTTCAAGTCCATCGGGTTCATGCCGGCGGCGACGAACTTCATGCCTTCGGTCACGATGGCCTGGGCCAGGACCGTCGCGGTCGTCGTGCCGTCACCGGCCACGTCGCTGGTCTTGGAGGCGACTTCCTTCACGAGCTGGGCGCCCATGTTCTCGAACTTGTCCTTGAGCTCGATCTCCTTCGCGACCGAGACACCGTCCTTGGTGACGGTGGGAGCGCCGAACGAGCGCTCGAGGACGACATTGCGGCCCTTCGGGCCCAGCGTGACCTTGACCGCATCGGCCAGGATGTTCACGCCCTGGATCATGCGCGAGCGCGCGGCCTCGCGGAATTTGACGTCTTTGGCTGCCATGGTGGTTCCCTTCTATCGAATTTGAAAATGCGGTCAGTTCACGACGGCCATGATGTCTTCCTCGCGCATCACGAGGAGCTCGTCGCCTTCGACCTTGACGGTCGTGCCCGAGTACTTGCCGAAGAGGACCTTGTCGCCGACCTTGAGGTCGACCGGGGTGATTTTCCCGTCGTCGTTCTTCTTGCCGGGACCGACGGCCATCACTTCGCCCTGGTCGGGCTTCTCGGCGGCGGTGTCGGGGATGACGATGCCGGAGGCGGTCTTACGCTCTTCCTCGAGGCGCTTGATGATCACGCGATCGTGCAGGGGACGCAGTTTCATGGGCTCACTCCTGAGTGGTGTGGAACTGGCGCCGGCCCTCGACTTCGGGCCGGGCGCCGCTGGGATTGGGTAACGGGCGGGTTTTAGCACTCACCCGTGACGAGTGCTAATAATAGGCACGCGGCCGCGGAATATCAAGCGCCAGACGTGGGGAAATTAGCTTTGGGTGAGTGCCCGCTTACGTAGCGCGCAGCTGCAAGACGCTGATTCGAAGGGCTTCTAGAGCAGGTGCGCCCAAAGCCGGGCGGCGGCCTCCCTGAGCCGGTCGGCCACGGGCCGATGGGCCCACGCCTCCTTCGTGATCTCGTGGGAGGCCGCCAAATCCTCGTCGAAGACGTGGCGCATCTGCTGCGCGAAGTCCGGGCTCAGCACCACGGCGTTGAGCTCGTCGTTGTAGACGAGGCTGCGCCAGTCGAGGTTGGTCGAGCCGATGGTGGACCAGACGCCGTCGACCAACGCGCTCTTGGCATGGAGGAAACGGGCCTGGCGCTCGTAGATCTTCACCCCCGCCTCGAGCAGGTCCTCGTAGTACGAGCGACCCGCCTGGAACACGAGCGCATTGTCGGATTTGCTGGGCAGGATGAGCCTCACGTTCACGCCCCGCCGCGCGGCGGCCTGCAGGGCCTCCGACAGGTCCGGGTGCGGCACGAAGTAGGCGTTCATCACCACGACCTCGGTTTCCGCGTTCTCGATCGCGGACACCAGCGCCACGTAGAGGCGGTTCGGCTCCTCGCCCGCCGCGCTCTCGAGCAGCCGCACGATCTCGTGGCCCTGGGGCGAGAGCCGCGGCATGAGCCTCGGGTCCGCGAGCGTCTCCTTCGTCGCCTTCGCCCATTGGTGGATGAAGGCCTGCTGCACGTCGGCCACGACGGGTCCCTCGAGACGCACCTGGAGATCGCGCCAGGGCCGCTGGTCGAAGGGCACGTCACGGCCTTCGCGCGCGACGGGCTTGGACGAGCCGCTCGAGCTGGCCAATGCGCCCGAGCCCCCCGAGCTGCCGCTGCCCGAGCCGGGAGCGGCGGAATCGGACGTGGGCTTCCTGCCCGAGCCCGCGCCGGCCGATCCGTAAACGCCGCTCACGTTGATGCCGCCGATGAACGCGAGGCGGCCGTCCACCACGAGCACCTTGCGGTGATCGCGCCGCTGCAGGGCGAATCCCTTCTTGAGGAAGTCCTCGGGGGAGACGGGGTTGTACTCGGCGACGTGCACGCCCTGCTCCGACATCGCCTTGAAGAAGGCCTTGTCCGTCTTGTGCGAGCCCACGCTGTCGTAGAGCAGGCGCACCTGGAGCCCCGCGTGAGCACGCTCTTCCAGCGCCGCCGCGAAAGCCTGCCCCACCTCGTCGTCCTCGAAGATGTACATCTCCATGTGCACGCTGGTGCGGGCGCCATGGATCGCCGCGAGCATCTGCGCGTACGTCTCCTTGCCATCCTCGAGAATGGCCGCCTTGTTGCCGATGCTGAGCGGATGGCCGGAGAGCGCCTCCTCGATGGCGACGTGGCGATCGAGGATGCCGGTGTCGGGCGAGCGCTGGCGCAGCTGCGCGAGGATCTTCGCGGACTGCTCGCGCGAGAGCGTGCCCTTGGCGCCCTCGAGGCGAACCGACTGGGTGTCGAGGATGTAGCGGTCGAGATCCGGGACGCTGGCGCAGCCGCCGAGCGCGAGGGCGAGGGCGAGCAGCAGTGCCTCGAACGGGAGGCGCAGGAGGTGCACGAAGCGGCGCGCGAGCGCCGTCAGCGCGCCGTCGTCACTGCTGGAGGGCAAGTCCCCGCCCGAACTGGTACACCACGCGGCGCGGGCGTTGCGCGCGCGGCAACCGCGTCGGCGCCGCGAGATAGGGACACGGCGGGTTGCGATAGCCGCCCTCCTCGAGCGTGGCATCGTCCGCGACCTCGTTCCAGACGCCGCCCCGCACCGGACGGAAGAGCCAGTTCACGTAGCCCGAGCGCGCGGCGGCCTCGATCAGGTCCCGCGCGTCGGGCACCTCCGCCACGACCGGCGGCTGGCCGTCGATCGCGATGGGCAGCGAGCCGAACGCCGTCATGCACTCGAGCGACTCCTGCTCCGAGGCGCCGGGGCGCACGAAAGGCACCGCTTCCGTCCGCGACAAGTCCCACGCGCCCAGCTCCCACGCGACGTCGAGCACCTCGTTCTCGAGCTCGTCGAGGCGGTCCCAGCGATCGTTGATCTGCAACGCGGAGCTCGGAACCGGCTGGTAGGCGACGACATTGGCATCGGTCACGTCGGCGAGGCGCGCCTCCACGAAGCCGTGCCAGTGCAGCATGAGCACGAACGGCGTGTTGGCGTAGGGAACCGCCGCCACCGTGATCCCGATGAGCGGCAGGCGATTGGCGATGAGCTGCGTTTCGATGCGGTCGAGCAGGTGCATTCAATGGCCTCCGGAAGTGAGAAGTCATTTCCGCCGGGGAAGTTCTTTGCCCTCCTCCAAGCGAAGCAACTTGCGTGCGCGGTTCGCTTTTCTCATGAAATCAAGACTCCATGTTGCTAGCACTCGGGGGCAACGGTTGCCAATGCGTCACTTTGTCCCACCCCGTGCCGGGTTAACGTCCGACGGGGCCGCTTCGTTCACTTAGAATGGCGGCACCGCAACGGAGAGCCGCCCCCGTGCCGCTTCTGGGAAACGCCGAGAAAGCCGAGCTGGAGCAGCTCATCCTTGCCAAGCTCATCGAGCACTACGACCGCAACGGGGCGAGCGCTCTTCTCGCGGAGGGACTGCGCGTGGTGGTGAACGGGTCCGGCGTCAGCATCGATTCCGGCGAGACCGTGCGTCCCCTGGCCGCCGTCGAGATCCGCTCGCTCTTCACCGCGCTCTGCTACGTGACCGGCGGCACGTTGGCGCTGCCGCGCGACGCGCTCGGATCGCTCGCGACCGAGGCGACCAGTGCGGCCGCCGCCCAGGTCAATCGCATCGCCAAGGGATAAGCATGGGCAACGCGGACGTCGTCGCACGCAGCCTCGCGGCGGTGTGGCACCCGTGCACGCAGATGAAGCACCACGAGCGCTTCCCGCTCGTGCCCGTGGCGCGTGCGCGCGGCGCGTGGCTCGAGGACTTCGAGGGCAAGCGCATCCTCGACGGCGTGAGCTCGTGGTGGGTCAACCTCTTCGGCCATGCGCACCCCGCGATCAACGCGGCGCTGCGCGAGCAGCTCGACACCCTCGAGCACGTGATGCTCGCGGGCTTCACGCACGAGCCCGCCGTGCGCTTGGCCGAGCGCCTGGCGGCCGCCGCGCCCGCGGGGCTGGGGCATGCCTTCTTCGCATCCGACGGCGCCTCCGCCACCGAGATCGCGCTCAAGATGGCGTTCCACCACGCGGCCAATCGCGGCCGGCCGCGCAAGACCCGCTTCGTGGCCCTGGAGGGCGGCTACCACGGCGAGACGCTGGGCGCCCTCGGCGTGACCGACGTGGCGGTGTTCCGCGACGCCTACGCACCGCTCCTGCGCGGCGGCCTGACCGCCCCCTTTCCCGCGCGCGAGGAGGGCGACCATCGCTTCGGCGGCCTGCGCTCCGCGCTCGACGCCGCGGGCCACCTCGCCGCGCTCCTCGACCAGCATGGCGACGAGATCGCGGCCGTCATCGTCGAGCCGCTCGTGCAGGGCGCCGCTGGCATGCGCTTCTACCATCCCGAGTACCTGCGCCGGGCGCGCGAGCTCTGCGACGAGCATGACGTGCTGCTCATCGCCGACGAGATCATGACGGGCTTCGGCCGCACGGGGACGCTCTTCGCGTGCGAGCAGGCGGGCGTGGCCCCGGACATCCTCTGCCTCTCGAAAGGCATCACCGGCGGATACCTGCCGCTCTCGTGCGTGCTCGCGACGGACGAGGTGTACGCGTCGTTCTACGACGAGCGCTTCGCACGCGGCTTCCTGCATTCCCACTCGTACAGCGGCAACCCCCTCGCATGCCGCGCGGCGCTCGCCGTGCTCGACCTCTTCGAGCGCGGCAACGTGATCGCCGCCAACGAGGCCAAGGCGGCGCGCTTCATCCGCGCCGCGGCGCCGCTCGCGAACGATGCGCGCGTGCGCGATTTCCGCCACCTGGGGATGATCTGGGCCTTCGAGGTGCCGTCGGCCGAGCCCGCCTTCGCGCAGCGCGCCTTCGAGATCGCCCTCGGGCGCGGCGTGCTGCTGCGCCCCATCGGCAACACCGTCTATTTCATGCCGCCCTACGTGGTGGACGACGAGGACTTCGCGCACCTGGTGGATGCCGGCGTGGCGATCGTCGAGCAGCTCGCGAGCCGATGAGGCGCTGGCTCGCCTTGCTGTTGCTCCTGCCGGGCCTCGCCGTGGCGCAGGGGCTTCCGCGCCCGGTGCGCGATGCCCTGCGCGCGGCGCACGTGCCGGCGGATGCCGTCGCCGTCGTCGTGCAGGAGGTCGATGCGCCGCACCCCGTGGTGGCCCACCGCGCGGCGGCGCCGATGAATCCGGCCTCGGTCATGAAGGTCGTGACGAGCCTCGCCGCGCTCGACCTCCTGGGCCCCGCGTTCCGCTTCCACACCGACATCTTCGCCAACGGCGAGCTGCACGATGGCGTGCTGCGGGGCGACCTCGTGATCCGCGGCGGGGGCGACCCCAAGCTCACGTACGACGCGCTCTGGAAGCTCGCGCACCAGCTGCGCGCGCGCGGGCTGCGCGAGATCCGCGGCGACGTGATCCTCGACCGGTCCTACTTCGCGCCCGTGCCGGCGGACGCGGGCCGTTTCGACGGCGAGCCGCGGCGCGCGTACAACGTGGCGCCCGATGCCCTGCTGGTGAATTACCAGGCCGTGGACTTCCGCTTCGTGCCCGATGGCGATCGCGTGCGCGTCATTGCCGAGCCGGACTTTCCCAACCTGCAGGTGGCGAGCCGGCTCAAGGTCGTGAGCGCCCCGTGCACGTCCTGGCGCCGCGACGTGCTCTACGACGTCGAGGACCAGGGTGCCGCGTCGAGCGTGGCCTTCAGCGGCACCTATCCGGCCGAGTGCGGCGAACGCACCTTGCCGCTCGCGCTCTTCGATCCCGAGCGCTATTTCGAGTCGGCCTTCCGCTGGGTGTGGGGCGAGGCGGGCGGCAAGCTCACGGGCGGCTTTCGCATGGCGCCCACGCCGGCGTCGGCGTGGCTGCTCTACCGCCACGAATCGGAGCCGCTCGCGCTGCTCGTGCGCGACATGAACAAGTACTCGAACAACGTGATGG
The DNA here is from genome assembly GCA_035656735.1 of Usitatibacter sp. GTDB lineage: Bacteria > Pseudomonadota > Gammaproteobacteria > Burkholderiales > Usitatibacteraceae > Usitatibacter. Next base: position 98,601 of record DASRRY010000036.1, read on the forward strand.
CGCGCCACCTCTTCCTCGCGCTCTCCGCGGAGCAGGGCGGCCCCGGGGAGCCGCGGGCGAGCGAGCGCATCGTGCGCGAGTGGCTGCACGAGCAGCACATCGACGACGCCGCGCTGGTACTGGAGAACGGATCGGGCCTCTCGCGCGACGAGCGGGCAAGCGCCCTGCTCCTCGCGCGCGTCCTCGCCGCCGCGTGGCATTCGCCCGTCATGCCGGAGCTCGCCGCGTCGTTCCCGCTCGTGGGTGTCGACGGCACGCTCAAGTCCCATCCGCGCGCCGCGCAGGGCGGCGCGCACCTGAAGGGCGGCACCCTCACCGGCGTGCAGAGCGCGGCCGGCTACGTGCTCGACCGTGCCGGGCACCGGTGGATCGTCGTGATGCTCATGAACCATGCGAACGCCAATGCCGCGGGCGCCGCCGTCGACGCGCTCATCGACTGGGTCGCTTCGGGACGGCCGCGATGAGCCACGCGGTCACCAACCAGCCGCCGCCCCTCGAGGGATACGACGCCTTCGCCGACGATCCGTGGCTGGTCGCCCTGGCGCAACGCCTGGGACTCGGGCCCTACACGCAACGCGCATCGGCGCTGGGCCGCTACGTCGGGAGCGCGCCCGCGCAGGCGGACGCGGCGGCGGCGAACCGCAACGCGCCGGTGCTGCGCACGCACGATCGCTTCGGCCATCGCATCGACGAGGTCGATTACCACCCCGCGTATCACGCGCTCATGGGCGAAGCGCTCGGCGCGGGCGTCCATTCCGTCGCGTGGAAGGATGGGCAGTCCGGCTTCCGTGCGCACGCCCTGCTCTTCTACCTCTGGAACCAGCTCGAGCAGGGCACGGCATGTCCCGTGACGATGACCTTCGCGTCGATTCCCGTCATGGAGCACGCGCCCGGCGTCGCCGCGGCGTGGAAGCCGCGCGTGCTGCACGACGCCTACGATCCGCGCCCGCTGCCGGTGGGCGAGAAGCGCGGCGCGACCGTCGGCATGGCGATGACGGAGAAGCAGGGCGGCTCAGACCTGCGCGCCGTGGCGAGCGTCGCGACCGCGGACGGCGAGGCGTGGCGGCTCGACGGGCACAAGTGGTTCTGCTCGGCGCCGATGAGCGACGCCTTCTTCACGCTCGCACGCACGGACGCAGGCGTCACGTGCTTCTTCGTGCCGCGCTCGCTGCCCGACGGCACCCGCAACGCCTTCCGCCTCCAGCGGCTCAAGGACAAGTGCGGCAACCGCTCGAACGCCTCCTCGGAGGTCGAATACGAGCGCACGTGGGCCACGCTCGTCGGCGCGCCGGGACGCGGCATCGCGACGCTCATCGAGATGGCGCACCACACGCGTTTCGACATCGTGGTCGGCGTGGCCGGCATGATGCGCGCCGCGCTCCACCAGGCCCTGCACCACGCGAGCCATCGCAGCGCGTTCGGCCGCATGCTGGTCGACCATCCGTTGATGGGCAACGTGCTCGCGGATATGGCGCTGGAAGTGCAGGCGGCGACACTCCTCGCGTTCCGCCTCGCCCAGGCGTTCGATGCACGCGACGGCGACGATGCCGACAACGAGCTGCAGCGCATCATGACGCCGATCGCGAAGTACTGGCTTTGCAAGCGCATGACCGCGGTCGCGGTCGAGGCGATGGAGTGCCTCGGGGGCAACGGCTACGTCGAGGAAGCGCCGCTGGCACGCCTCTATCGCGAGGCGCCGCTGAACGGCATCTGGGAAGGAAGCCCGAACGTGATCTGCCTGGATGCGCTGCGCGCGCTCAGGCGTTCGCCCGCGGCATTCGAAGCGCTGGCGGCAGAAATCGCGCGCGGCCGGGATCCCCGGGCCGCTCGGCTCCTGGAGCAGGCCGCAACGATGCTCGCGGATCCCGCCACGGCCGAAACGAACGCGCGAGCCGCGGTCGAGCGGCTGGCGCTGGCCCTGCAGGCGTCGCTGATGCGGCAACACGCGGCGACGCAGGCAGCGGAGGCATTTTCGGCTTCAAGGCTGGAAGCTCCGGGTTCGCATTCGTTCGGGACGCTCGGGGCGCAGTTCGACCACGCCGCGCTGGTACGGGGCGCGCGGCTGGGCCGCTAGGCCGCCTTCGCTTCCTCGAGCAGGTTGAGCTTCTCGCGTGCGAGCTGGAAGCGCTGTCCGAGCTCCACGAGGCGTGCGGTGTCGAAGCGCGTGGCGAGCCGCGCGAAGAGATCCTCGTGCTCGGCTTCGATGTGGCGCAGGATGAGGCTGCGCGCCACGTTCAGGCGCGCGTCCCACTCCAGGGTGCCGGGCCGGCCGCGCGAGAGCTTGTCGAAGAGGCCCTCGACCAGCTCGTGCTCGACGAAGCGCTCGTCGGCGCGCGTCGAGGCGGCACCCTGCAATCCCTCGAGGGCGTTGTAGACGACGGTCTCCTCGGCCAGGGCATGGATCACCCAGCGCCGCCTGAGCAGGCGCAAGCGCGATTGCGCTTCGCGACCCTCGGCCGCGGAGCGCAGCGCCTCGAGCTCGGAGAGCACCGCCTCGTGGTCGAGGCGGAGCACGTCGCGCACGTCGCCCGGGGCGGGGACGGGCCCCTCCCCGGACAACCGTTGCGTCGATTCCAAGGCGGGCTTTGCCTTAGTAGTGCTTATGCTCGGCGGCCGAGTTTTCCACCTTCTGGCCCGCGGCCTTCACGTCCTGGCCGGCGCCTTCCATCGTGTTGCAGGCGGCCAGCATGCTCAGGCCGAACCCGGCGAGGACCATCGCGATGATTGCTTTCATTGTTGCCTCCGTTTGTCCCCCAGGGGGACGGGTCTGTAAGGAGGGGCACGCATACCGTCGCCCCGCTGGTTTCGATGCAGGGACCATCGTCGCGCACGGCGGCTTCGGGGAAAATCAGGCAACCCCCCTCGCGCCTGTCGGCTGCCTCCTACGGTTTCCTGCAAGGCGCAGGGACGCGCACGGCAAGGGCGACGCCGGCCAGCGCGGCCGCGATGGCCGCCAGGAAGGCCGGCCCGGCGCCCCAGGGCACCGCCGCCATGGAGACCACGAAGAAGAACGCCGTGAAGCCCGTGAGCCCCGCGAGGAAGCCGCGGGCCAGGCGTGCCACCGCATCGGGGCCGTAAAGGCTCAGCGTGAAGGGCGGCATGATGGATCCGGTGACCGGCAGCGAAAGCAGCAGGCCGCTCACGACGGGACCAAAGCGCGCCGCGCTCCAGAGGATCAACGCGGCGAGCACCAGGGCCGCGATGAGCCGCATGCGCATCTCGATCGACGGCACGCTCGGGCGCGTGCTGGAGGCGGTCTCCGCGGGCAGCAGGACGCGTGCGGTCGCAAGGCTCGCCACGGCGACGGCGAGCGCCACGAGCGGGCGCGGATCGGCCCATGCCACGAGGAGGCTCGCGGCCACGAAGCCGCTCCATCCGGCGGCGAGGGCCACGGGCCACGGCGCCACCCGACCCACGTACGTGAAGATGAGCAGGTGCAGGGCCTGGCCGCTGATGGCCGCCAGCGTGAGGGTCGCGGAGCGTGCGGCGAACGCGGCGCCATGGTCGAGCGCCAGGAAGAAGGTGATGGGCCCGCCGATGAGCGGCATGCCGCCGAGATAACCGGAGACGCGATGCCCCCAGCGCCGTGCGGCGAGGCTCGCGAGCCACACGGCCGCGGGCACCAGCGCCAGCCGCAGCAGGAGCTCGGGACTCACCCCGCGGGCGCGGCGCTCGCGCCTTTCGGCGCTCGGTTGCCGCCCTCCACCATGCGGTACTCGTAGAGGCGGCATTCGAGCGCGCCGTTGTAGAGCACGGTCTTGCGCGCGGGCTGCAGGCGGATGAGGCGCGCCAGCTCCGGATCGCCCGAGAAGATGAAAGCCGTCCAGCCCGCGAATCTCTTCTTGAGCACGTCGCCCAGCTGCGGGTAGAACGCGGCCAGCTCTTCCTTCTCGCCCAGGCGCACGCCGTACGGCGGGTTCGTCACGATCATCCCGTGGCGCGCGGGCGGCGAGATCTCGAGCAGGTTCGCCTGCTTCAACTGCACCGCGCCCTCGAGGTCCGCGTCGCGCACGTTGAGCACCGCATGGCCGAGCTCGCGGCCGTAGAGGTCGGAGCCGTGGATGGGGAGGGGCTCGAGCGGTTTCTCGGCGCGGCGCGCGGCCTCGCGCTCCCGCTCCCACGCCTGCGCGTTGAAGCGGGCGAGCTTCGCGAACGCGAATTCGCGCGCACGGCCCGGTGCGCGCGCGAGCGCCATCTCGGCCGCCTCCGTGAGGAAGGTGCCGCCGCCGCACATGGGATCGAGCAGCGGGATACCCGGCTGCCAGCGCGCGAGCCTCAAGATGCCCGCCGCGAGGTTCTTCTTGAGCGGCGCTTCGCCGACGTAGTCGCGCTTGCCGCGCTTGAAGAGCGACTCGCCGCTGGTATCGACGTAGAGCACGCACTGCTTCGCGTCGAGGAACACGTGCACGCGCAGGTCCGGCTCGCGCGACTCGACCGAGGGACGCCGCCCGCTCGCGCTGCGGAAATGGTCGGCGATCGCGTCCTTCACGCGCAGCGTCACGAAGTCCAGGCTCTTCACCGGGCTCTTGTGCGCGTTCGTCTCGACCTTGAACGTCCGATCCGGGTTGAAGTACGTATTCCAGCGCACGGCCTGCGCGCCCGCGTAGATGTCATCCTCGTTCCCGTACGGGAAGGACCCGACGCGCCACAGGATGCGGCTCGCGATGCGCGAATGCAGGTTCGCCCTGTAGACCAGGTCGAAGGGGCCGGAGAACGAAACGCCGGCGGGCGCGGCCGCGCAATCCTTCGCGCCGAGGCCCGCCAGCTCCTCGGCCAGCACCCCGGCCAGCCCGCGCGGACAGGGGGCGAAGAAATAATGCGTGCCCGTGTCCTGTTTCACCAGGATGCGGGGGGCGGGTTTGCCGGGTGCGGCGCTCAAAACGGCTTCACGACGACGAGGATCACGATCGCCACGAGGAGGACCGTGGGCAGTTCGTTCACGATGCGGTAGAAGCGCTCGGAGCGCGTGTTCGCGTCACGGGCGAAGTCGCCCAGCATCCTGCGCAGCCAGAAGTGGTAGGCCACCAGCAGCACGACCAGGAGGACCTTGGCATGGATCCAGCCGCCGCGGAAGCCGAAGCCCAGCCAGAGCCAGAGGCCGGAGGCCACCGTCAGCAGCATCGCGGGCATCATGATGCCGCGATAGAGACGGCGCTCCATCACCTTGAAGCGCTCGAGGGAGACGGCGTCGGTGGCACCGGCGTGATAGACGAAGAGCCGCGGAAGATAGAATAGACCCGCGAACCAGGACACCACGAAGATGAGGTGCAGGGACTTGATCCACAGCATGGGCTGGTCATTCTACGGGATGCGGCGCGCGGCCTGCGCCGCGCTGGCGGCGCTCGCCTGTGCGGCCGGCGCGGCGCCGCTGGTGAAGACGCAGCACGTCGAGGCGGAGCTCGTCGCGGACAGCGCGAGCGCGCAGCCCGGCAAGCCGCTCACGATGGGCCTCAAGCTGCGCATGGAGCCCGGGTGGCACACGTACTGGAAGAATCCGGGCGACTCCGGATTGCCCACGCGCATCCAGTGGCAGCTGCCGCCGGGCTGGAAGGCCGGCGCGATCGAATGGCCCTACCCGCAGAAGCTGCCCGTGGGCCCGCTCATGAACTACGGCTACGAAGACGAGGTGGTGCTGCTCGTGCCGGTGACGCCGCCCGCGGATGCGCCGCTGGGCCGCGCGGACGTGAAGGCCCATGTCGAGTGGCTCGTGTGCAAGGACATCTGCATTCCGGAGAAGGGCGAGCTCGACTTCACCCTGCCGGTGTCGAAAGCGCCGCCCGCGCCCGAGCCCCGCTGGCAGGCGCACATCGGGCGCGCGCGCAACATGCTGCCCGTGGCCGCGACGGGCTGGAAGGCCGATGCCGCCATGGGAGACGGCAAGCTCGTGGTGCGCCTCGACGCGCCCGCGGGCATCGCCCCGCCGTCGGCCATCGCGTTCTTCCCCGAGCGCGAGAACCTGGTGGACCCGGCCGCCCCGCAGAAGATCACGCGCGAGGGCAATGCGCTGCGGATCGAGATGAAGCTCGCCGATCCGCCGCTCGGGGACGTGACGAACGTGAGCGGCGTCGCGGTGGCGGACGCCGGATGGCCCGGCCTCGAGGGGCGCAAGGCGCTCGACGTCGAGGCGCCCGTCGGCAGCCGCGTGGCGCTCGCGGGCCAGGTGGCGCCGACGTCCGACGCCGTGGGCGGCGCGATCCGGGGAGGCATGTGGGCCGCGCTCGCATTCGCCTTCATCGGCGGCATCCTGCTGAACCTGATGCCCTGCGTCTTCCCCGTGCTCGGCATCAAGGTCATGGGCTTCGTGCAGCACGCGCACGGCGAGGCGCGCGCGATGCGCATGCAGGGCCTCGCGTACGCGGTGGGCGTGATGGCCTCCTTCCTCGTGCTGGCCGGCGTGATGCTGGCGTTGCGCGCGGGTGGCACGCAGCTGGGCTGGGGCTTCCAGCTCCAGTCGCCGGCGTTCGTGAGCCTGCTCGCCGCGCTCTTCTTCGTGCTGGCGCTGAACCTCTCGGGCGTCTTCGAGTGGGGTGCCTTCGCGCAATCGCTCACCGCCAACATCACCGCGCGCGGGCGCTACGCCGATGCGTTCCTGTCGGGGGTTCTCGCCACCGTCGTCGCCACACCCTGCACCGCGCCCTTCATGGGGGCCGCGGTGGGCTTCACGCTGTCGCAGGACGCCGCCATCGCGCTCTGGGTCTTCATGATGGTGGGCGCGGGCATGGCCCTGCCGGTGCTGGCGCTGTCGTTCTTCCCCGCGGCGATGAGGCGGCTGCCGCGCCCGGGCGCCTGGATGGAAACGTTCAAGCAGGTGCTCGCCTTCCCGCTCTACGCGACGGTCGCCTGGCTCGCCTGGGTGCTCGGCGCCCAGGCCTCCAACGACGCCGTCTTCGCGCTCCTCGCGGGCCTCGTGCTGGTCGCGATGGCCGCATGGTTCTACGGCCGCTGGGCGCATGCGGGCAGCCGCTGGCAGCCGGCGCTCGCCATCCTCCTCGCCGCGGTGGGCGTCGCGGTCGCATGGCCCTCCAGCGCGCCGCGCGACGGCGTCCACGGCGAGATCGCATGGCAGGCATGGTCGCCGGAGAAGGTGGGCGAGCTCACCGCGCGCGGCACACCGGTCTTCGTCGACTTCACCGCCGCCTGGTGCGTCACGTGCCAGGTGAACAAGCGCGTGGCGCTCGGCAGCGCCGATGTCGCCAAGGCGTTCGCGGATCGCGGCATCGTGACGCTGCGCGCCGACTGGACGCGGCAGGATCCGCGCATCACGCGCACGCTGGCCGGGCTGGGACGCAATGCGGTGCCGGTCTACGCGCTGTACGTGCCCGGGCAAGCCGCGCCGCACCTGCTGCCCGAAGTCTTGACGCCCTCGATCGTGCTGGGTGAAGTGTCCCAGCTTCCCGTGCTGGGCGGCACCGCGCTCACCCAGCGCTGAAGGGCCGCGGACAACCGGTGAAACCGTCGCACCTGCTCTCGCTCGCCCTCGCCGTCTCCTGCGTGCTGCCCGGCTGCGCGCCGCTGGTCACGCAAAGCCCCGGCAAGGGTCTCTCGCCCGTGAACGCGATCGCCGACGGCGAGGACAAGCACCTCATGCTCTTCGGCTACGACGTGGTGGGCTATTTCACCGACGGCGCGCCGCGCAAGGGCGATCCGGCCATCAAGAGCGTCCACGACGACGTGACGTTCCGCTTCGCGAGCGCCGAGCACAAGGCAATGTTCGACCGCGAGCCGGACAAGTACATCCCCCAGTTCGGCGGCTACTGCTCCGACGGGCTCGTGTACGCGATCCCCTGGGGTGGCGATGCCGACAAATGGAAGATCTTCGACGGCAAGCTCTACATCTTCGGCGGCCAAGGCTCGAAGGATGCGTTCATGCTCGACGTGCCGCGCAACCTCCAGCTCGCGCACCACTACTGGGACTCCGAGGTGAACGGCTCCAATGCGCTCGTGCAGCGCACGAAGCGGCTCATCTTCCGCGTGCCCCACTACAAGAGCGGCAAGGAGCTGGCCGACGCGGTCGCGAAGGCCAAGGCGGCGGGGAAGCTGCCCGCGTAACGGGCGCTTCGCGGTTCAGCGCGAAGCGGCGAGCGCCGCGGCGACCACGGTCAGCGCAGCCAGCGGGCGACGATCTCGCGCAGCACGTGCAGCTTGCGGTGGAAGAAATGCTCGCCGCCGGGGACGACGGCGACGGGCACCTCGCGCGGCGTGGCCCACGCGATCGAATCCGCGAGCGGCACCGTCTCATCGAGGTCGCCGTGCACGACGACCGTGTTGGCGGCGCTGTGCCGCCCCGGCGCGCCCAGCTGCGGATCGCCGGGATCGGGCGCCACGCCGTGACCCTCGCCGGTGAGGCGGCGGAAGCCCGGCGCCACCAGCACGAGCTGCGTGAAATCGGCGCTCGCCGAGGCGCGCGTGGCCACGGCGCCGCCGAAGGAGAAACCCGCGAGCCACAACGGCAGGCCCGGATGCTGCGCGCGCGCATGCTCGATCACGCGCAGCATGTCGTCGGTCTCGCCGCGCCCCTCGTCGTGCGTGCCCGCCGTGCCGCCCACGCCGCGGAAGTTGAAGCGGTAGGTCGCCGCGCCCGCCTCGCCGAAGGCACGCGCGAGCGTCGTCACGACCTTGTTGTCGAGCGTGCCGCCGAAGAGCGGATGGGGATGCGCGATGACGCCCGCGGCGCGCGGTGCGGCCGGGATCGATGCCGCGACCTCGATCGCGCCGGCGGCGCCGGCGATCGTGCCGCGCGAGGACGGCCCGGCCATCAGATGCGCAGGCGCTCGACCGGCCGGCCGTGCACCAGGTGCTCCTCGATGATCTCGTCGATGTCCGCCTGGTCCACGTAGGTGTACCAGACCTCCTCCGGATAGACGACGATCACCGGGCCCTCGTCGCAGCGGTCGAGGCATCCCGCCTTGTTGATGCGGACCTTGCCCGCGCCGTTGAGCTTGAGCTCCTTGATGCGCTTCTTGGCGTATTCCTGCATCTTCTCGGAGCCGTGGCACGCGCAGCAGTTCTCGGGCGCGTCGCGCTTGTTGAGGCAGAAGAAGACGTGGTGCTTGTAGAAGCTCATGGACCCGGTTCCGCGGGGAAGGCGGCCATTCTAGCCCTCGCCACCGTGCGGCGCTCGTGCAGGAAGAGCGCGATCAGGAATACGAGTGCCGCGAGCGGCCAAAGTTCGTGGATGAAGCGCGTGAGCGTGGCGAAGCTCGCGAGCTGACCGTGGGGCCAGCGGAAGAGGCGCAGGAAATCGTCGAGGCTGCTGTAGGCGCCGAAGATCTTCGAGAGCAGGTCTCCCGCCATGAGCATCACGATCGCGAGGTAGATGCGGCCCGCGCGCGGCAGGCGCCTGAGCGGGATGAACAGCAGCAGCCCGGCCACGAGTCCCAGCACGCGCCCGCCGCTGACCCATTCCTCGGAGAAGTGCGGCTGCAAGGCGAGCGACGCGCCGAGGAACTTGAGCCAGAGCGCCACCGAAAGCAGCGCGAGCGTCGCGCGCAAGCTGCCCTCGCGCGCGCGCAGCAGCGTCGAGATGAAGAGCCCGAAGCCGCAGATCGAGAGCGCGACCGCGATCCACGGCACCAGCGCGGCCGCGCCGCTCGCGGCGGCGGCCGTGGCGCCGCTCTCCACGAGGTTTCCCGCGCCGGAGAATGGCAGCCCGGGATTGAGCTGCGCGAGGAGCCACAGCAGCACCAGCATGAGGCCCGCGTCGCCGCGGGCGCCGCCGATGACCGCCTCGCCACGCGCCTGGGCGAGGGGCCGCGTCACCGTCGAATGGAACGGCTCGAAGAAGACCGCCGCCCCGATCGCGGCACCGGCGGCGTTCGTGGCCACGTCGTAGATCGAGGCGACGCGATTGGGGAGGAAGATCTGGCAGGTCTCCATCAGCAGGCTCCACGCCGCCGCGATCGCGACCGCGCGCACGTTCGGGTGCGCATCCTTCCACTCGCCGAAATGAAGCCGCAGGAAGAACCCGAGCGGCATGTACGCGAGGACGTTCCAGACCACGTCGTAGAGCACGGAATAGCGCGGCCGCGCGAACATGGATGCGGCCGCCTCGAGCGAGGTGGGACGCAGCGGCCAGAACGGATACAGGCTCGCGTAAGCGATGAGCACCAGCCACACGCCGAGGGTGCCGCGGTAGCGCCCCGGTCCGCGCGCCGGCGCGTCGCTCATTTGAGCGGCTTCAACCCCTGGTTGTAGCGCCCGGCGCGCTCGACGTAGTGCTCGGCGATCCAGGTGTTGGTCGCGATCTCCTCGGGCGTGAGGCTGCGCACCACCTTGCCCGGCACGCCCAGCACGAGCGAGCCCTCGGGAATGACCTTGCCTTCGGTCACCATGGCCCCGGCGCCGATCAGGCAGTTGCGCCCGATCACCGCCTTGTTGAGGATGATCGCGCCGATCCCGATGAGGGAGTTCTCGCCGATGGTGCAGCCGTGCAGCATCACGAGGTGGCCCACGCTCACGTTGCGCTCGAGCACCACGGGCACGCCGGCGTCGGTATGGATCACCGAGCCGTCCTGGATGTTCACGCTCTCGCCCAGCGTGATCACGTCGTTGTCGCCGCGGATGGTGACGTTCCACCACACGCTCGCGTTGCGCTCGAGCACCACGGAGCCGATGACGGCGGCGTTGTCGGCGACGAAGTTGCCGCCCTTGAGGACCGGCTTGCGGTCGTCCAGCTGGTAGATCAACGGGGCCTCCCCGGAAAGAGCTCCCCGCATTATCTCAGGACGACGCTTACATCTGCTTGAAGAGGTGCGAGTAGATGCGCGAGACCACGAGCGACTCGTCGCGGCCCCTGACCTTGACGTGCGCCTGGCCGCGGAAATCGCGCGTGACGGTGTCGATCGCGCCGGCGTTGACGATGGTCGAGCGATGGACCTGCCAGAAGCGCTCCGGATCGAGGCCGTCGAGGAGCTCGCGGATCGGCGTCTTGATGAGCGCCTCGGAATCCGCGGTGACGACGCGCGTGTACTTCTCGTCGGACTGGAAGAAGAGCACGTCGCCCACGGGAATGAGGCGCAGGTTCTGGCCGATGGTGGCCTTGATCCACTGCAGCCGCTCGCGCTTGCCGGTGATCTGCTCCGAGATGCGCGAGAGCACCGCGTTCAGGTCGGCGGGCGGCGTGGCGAGCTTGGCCTTCAGGCGCTCGAGCGTGACCGCCAGGCGCTCGTCCGTGGCGGGCTTGAGGAGGTAATCGACCGCGCCCGTCTCGAAGGCCTGGATCGCGTACTGGTCGTAGGCGGTCACGAAGACGACGTGGCTGCGGCCCGCGACGTGGCGCGCGACCTCCACGCCGTTCATCTCCGGCATCTGGATGTCGAGGAACATGAAGTCGGGCGTGCGCTCCTCGAGCGCCTCGAGGGCGGCGGCGCCGTCCTCGACGCTCGCGAGGATGTCGAGCTCCGGCCAGAGCTTGCGCAGCTTGGTCTCGAGCTGCGCGCGCAGGATGGGCTCGTCCTCAGCCAGGATTGCGGTCGGCATGGGCGGATTCTAGCGTGGCCGCTGTCGCGTTCGTCCGCTGCAGGCGCCGCACGAGCCAGGCGATGCCGAGCCCGAGCAGGATGAATGGCGCGAGCACCGGGAAGAGCGCGATCGCGACCACCGCCGCCACGACGATGAAGATGCCCGCGAGCAGGAAACCCAGCCCGTACACGAGCGCCAGCACGATGGCGAGCGCCAGCACCACGACGATGAAGCCGATGGCCACGCCTGCGGTGCCGAGGAAGGCTCCGGCCGCACCGCCCATGATCTGGGTCCCGAAGTGCACGGGAAGGACGCCGGTCACCACGCCCACCGCCGCCAGGGCCGCGAGGATTGCGGCCACCGCGGCGAGCACCATGAACACGTAGGTCAGGCCCTTTCGCCACGCGCGCTCGGCGACCGCGACGCCGGCGACGAAACGGGCGGTGCGCGTGGGAGCGGCGGGCGGCTGCGGAGCGGCGCCCGATGGGTTGGGCGTCGCCGCGGCGGCGAGCGTCGCCTCGTCCTGGAAATCGGGCGCGGATCTCGTGCTGGCACCGGGCGCCGAAGCTGCGGCGACGGCTTCGGCCGCGGGCGGAGCGCGCGGGATGTCGATCGTCGCGACCACGCCCTGCGGTGCGTTGGCCTCGAGGGTGAAGTGCGCGGCGTCGCCGTAGAGCGCCGCCAGCCGCTCGCGGATGTTGGCGAGTCCCACGCCCGTGCCCGGCGCGTCGGAGAAGCCGCGGCCGGTGTCCGCCACGCGCAGCCGCAGGCGATGATCGAGAGCCTCGGCGGTGATGCGCACCATGCCGCCCTCGCGCAACGGCTCCAGCCCGTGCTTGATCGCGTTCTCCACGAGCGAGGGGAGCATGAGCGGCGGGAACGGAGCCCCCAGCAATTCGGGCGGCACGTCGATCTCGAACGCGAGCCGCTTGCCCATCCGCATCTGCAGGATGTTGAGGTAGGCGCGAACGAGCTCGACCTCCTGGCCGACGGTCGAAACCGCTTCGCGCATCTTCGGCAGGGCGTTGCGCAGGTAGTGGATCAGGTGGCCCGTCATCTCGCTCGCCCTCTGCGGATCCACCTCGGTCAACGCCTGCACGCTCGCGAGGGTGTTGTAGAGGAAGTGCGGCTCGACCTGCGCCTGCAACGCCGAGAGCTTGGCCTCGGTGACCTGCCTGCGCATGCTGTGGTACTCGGCCTCGCGCTTCTTCGCTTCGGCCATGCGTTGCGCGGCCCGCGAGCGGTCGATGAAGAACTTGGCGACGACGGTGAGGATGAAGAGCGGCAGGAAGATGAGCAGCAGGCCGCTGCCGATGCCGATGCGCCAGAGGTCCGTGGAGAGCTTGCGGCGAATCTGCGCGCGCACCTCGGGGGGCAGCGGCGGCGCCGGGACGCTGCCCGGCGGCGCGGGATCGACCTGCAGGAGCCTGGAGCGGCCGTGCGGCAGGATCACGACGGGACCGCCGTCCTTCCCCGTCTTCGGCTCTTCGCCGATGCGCCGCGCCTGCTCCTGCGCGGCCTGCGCGGCCTTGAGCGAGTCTTCCAGCGATTGGCGCAGGCGCTCGCCCTCGGGCCCCGAGTCCTTCACCGCGCCCGCGGCCTCCTTCTGGGCCTGGACCAACGCATCGTGCGCCTCCTTCACCGCCTGCGAGACCTCATCGGCGGCCTGGCGCTTCGCGAGCAGCGCCTCGGCGCCGGCCTCTCGCAGGGTCGAGCGAGCGCGCTCGATCTCCTCCAGCGCCCGGTCCAGCTCCTCGCGCCGCGCCGGGTCCTTCGCGTGCTCGCGCATCTCGCTCACGATGCCCTGCGCGATCTCGATCGCCCCCTCCGAGAACGCCACGTCGATCTCGCGCTTGATGGCCCGGTTCTCGGCCGCGGTGGAGCCGCTCTTCTCCAGCTTGAGGGTGTGGAACGGCGTCACGAAGATCGCCAGGGCGATCGTGACCGCCAGGCCGCTGGCGAACACCACCCACCACGGCAGCCCGTGCAGGAAATTGGAGAAGCGGGGCTTCATGACGGGATTGTGGCGGAAGCCCCCGGCGCGGGCGAGCGGCCGCGGGCCGAAGTGCAGAAATCCGGGGCCGGAGGGCCGAAAACCCGGGACGCAGCCGGGTTTTCCGAAACCCGACTGCGTCCCGGGTTGGGGTGCGCCGGGTGGCCGCTCCTACATCTGCTTGAAGAGGTGGGTGAAGGCCCGGGAAACGACCAGGGTCTCGTCGTGGCCGCGCAGGGCGATCTCGGCCTGGTCCTTGAGGCCGCGCTTGACCGAGGCGATGTGGTCCACGTTCACGATGGTCGCGCGATGGACCTGCCAGAACTTGGCCGGGTCGAGCTCGTCCAGCAGCTCGCGGATGGGCTTGCGGATCAGGGACTCCGCTTCGTGCGTGACGACCCGCGTGTACTTCTCGTCGGACTGGAAGAAGAGCACCTCTTCCACGGGGATGAGACGCACGTTGGAGCCCACGGAGGCCTTGATCCAGCGCAGGTGCTCGTCGCGGGACGGCGCCAGGCGCGCGGCGAGCGACTCGACCAGCGACTGCAGCTCGGCGGGCCGCGATCCCATGCGCTCGCGCAGGCGCTGCACGGTCTTCACCAGCCGCTCCTCGTTGAAGGGCTTGAGCACGTAGTCGACCGCGCCGCGCTCGAAGGCCTCGACGGCGTAGTCGTCGTACGCCGTCACGAATACCACGTGGGCCCGGGAGCCGATGGCCTGGGCCGCCTCGAGTCCGCCGACCTTCGGCATGTGGATGTCGAGGAAGAAGAGGTCCGGCCGGAAAGCCTCGAGGACATGCTCCACGTCGCGGCCGTCCGCCATCTCGTGGACGATCGCGAGCTCGGGCCAGGTGCGGGCGAGCCGCGTGCGCAGCTGCGCGCGCAGCAGCGGCTCGTCGTCCGCGATGACCGCCTTCGCGGCCGTCATGCGGCGGCTCCTTCCACCGGCACCTCGATCGAGGCCACGACGCCGTGGGGCGCGTTCTCCTCGAGGGTCAGGCGGGCCTCGCCGCCGTAGAGCGCCTGCAGCCGCTCGCGGATGTTGGACAGTCCCACGCCCCCGCCCTTCTTCGCCACGACGCCTTCTCCGGTGTCGGCGACCGCCACGCGCAGCCGGCCCGCGCCCTCGTCCGCCCGGATCGTGATGCTGCCGCAATCGCAGCACGGGTCCACGCCGTGCTTGACCGCGTTCTCCACCAGCGAGATGAGCATCATGGGCGGGAACGGCCGCGCGCGCAGCGCCTCGGGCACCTCGATCGCGAAGTCCATGCGCGAGCCCATGCGCACGCGGTGGATCTCCAGGAACGCTTGCGCCATGTCGATCTCGCGGCCCAGGTTCGTGGCCCCCTCGCGCATCTGGGGGAGGGCCGCGCGCAGGTACTGGATCACGCTTTCCAGCATGCGCGAGGCCGCCGGCGGATCGGTCTCGACCAGGTGCTGCACGTTGGCGAGGGTGTTGAAGAGGAAGTGCGGCTCGACCTGGGCCTGCATGAGCTGCAGCCTCGCTTCGAGCACGTTCTTCTCCAGCTGGTGGCGCGCCGATTCCGCGCGCGAGATGCGTGCCTGGTCCCGCGCGCTCTTCTCGCGCAGGATCACCGCCGCCACCGCCACGCAGCCGAAGCCGATGCCGAGCCCCATGCTGATCGCCACTCCCGACAGCCGCTCGGTGAACATCGCCGGGATGCTGCGGCCCTTCACGAGGCCCGCGAACACCGTGCCGAGGATGGAGCCGGCGATGACGGCGAACATCTGCATCGCCTCGCGCGGCACGCGCGACTGGCGCACATTCCCGGCGATGGTGAAGAGGACCATGCTGGTATAGCCCACGCAGAGCGCGGTCACCAGCAGGTCGAGGTAGGTGTTGAGGAAGATCCAGAAGACCGCGCCCACGGCGGCGGCACAGATGGCCGTGACGTACAGCACGCGCCGGACGGTCAGCCCCTCGAGGAGGTGGGATTGGGCGATCACGCCGCCAACTTACCGAATGCCTCCCCGCAAATCAAAACCCGTGCGACGAAACGCGCAAAGGCGGGGCCCGGCCGCGCCCGCCCGCGCCCGGACTCAGGACACGCGGACGCGGCGCGCCTCGACCACGATCTTCTCCGTCACGTCGGGTGCGGCGGCCACGGGCAGCGGCGTGGGGGAGCTGGGCGCCGCCTCTTCCATGAGCACGGCATGCTGCACGTTGTCGACGGCGCGCGTGTCGGCGCGATCGGTGAGCATGTAGCCGGCCGCCACGGTGAACCAGGTGCACACCGCGAGCGTGATGCCGGTCGCGACGGAGTCGTTGCTGGGCAGGGACACGAAGCGATAGTGGTTCATGGTCTTCTCCTTTTTCGCTGGCGCGGCGCGGTGTGCGTCGCGGCATGGACGCCACCTTAGGGCGGCCAAAAGGAGCCCGACAGCGGAAAGCGACGAAATGCGGAAAAGGCGGGCTGAACGGAGCGCCGGGCCCGGTCAGGCGATGGGCCGTGACGACAGGGGACAGACCACTGTTGTCACGATATGGAACTCATGCGGTTCAGTTACGCATGATGACAACAGTGGTCTGTCCCCTGTCGCACCCTGTCGCAACTCAGGTGTGGCGCGTGGCGGGACGCTGGTAGCTCGAGAAGCCGAGGGAGCCGAACACCATGCCGAAGAAGCTGGCGGCGAGCCCCGCGAGCTGCGGCGGCACGGCGGCGTCCGCGTTGAACATCTCGGAGGCGATCCAGACGACGAGGCCCAGCACCACCGAGAGGAGGCCGCCGATGCTCGTCGCGCGCTTCCAGTAGAGGCCCATCGCGAGCGGCACGAAGGCGCCGACCAGCGTGACCTTGTACGCGTTCTCGACCATCTGGTAGATGCTCGAATGGGAATTGAGCGCGAAGAAGGTGACGAGGCACGTGAAGCCGAAGAGCACCAGGCGGTTCAGGCGCAGGAAGTTGCGGTCGCTCAGGCGCGGGAAGAACGGCTTCATGATGTTCTCGCTGAAGCTCACCGACGGCGCCAGGAGCGTGGCCGACGCGCAGCTCTTGATCGCGGAGAGCAGGGCGCCGAAGAACATGATCTGCGCGAAGATCGGCACGATGGGCGAGAGGATCAGGTCGGGCAGGATGAGCTGGCTGTCGCGCTCGAGGTTCGCGGCGACCATCTTCGGGTCGATCAGGCTCGCGGAGTACGCGAGGAACATCGGGATGAACGCGAAGCAGAAGTACAGCACGCCGCCCAGGATCGAGGAGCGCGCGGCCGTGTTCTCGTCCTTCGCCGACTGCACGCGCTGGAACACGTCCTGCTGCGGGATCGAGCCGAGCATCATGGTGATCCATGCCGTGAAGAAGCCCACGACGTCCACGAAGGTGAGCGGCGGCAGCAGGTTGAACTTGCCGCTCGCGGCCGCATGGGAGACCACGGTGCCGACGCCGCCCGCGAGGCCGCTCACTTCCCAGCCGATGTAGAGCATGCCGAGCACGATGATGATCATCTGGATGAAGTCGGTGATCGCCACGGAGAACATGCCGCCCAGCATCGTGTACACGAGCACGGTGGAGGCGCCGATGATCATGCCCGACTGCTGCGAGATGCCGCCTTCGGACACGACGTTGAAGACCAGGCCCAGCGCCTTGATCTGCGCGCCGACCCAGCCGAGGTACGAGATCACGATGCACAGGGTGGTCAGCATCTCCACCGGCCGCCCGAAGCGCTTGCGGTAGTAGTCGCCGATCGTGAGCAGGTTCATCCGGTACAGCGGACGGGCGAAGAAGAGGCCCACGAGGATCAGGCAGAGCGACGACCCGAAGGGATCGGCGATGACGCCGTGGAAGCCTTCCTTGATGAACGTGGCCGGGATCCCGAGAACCGTCTCGGAGCCGAACCATGTCGCGAACACGGTCGCCGTCACGATGTACATCGGCATGCGCCGGCCGGCGACCGCGTAATCCTTCGTGTTGTGCACGAACTTCGCGGCGTACAGGCCGATCGCCACCGAGATGACCCAGTAGATGATGACGAACCAGAGGAGCATGAAGGGACTCGCGTGCGGCGCCAGTGATGGCGCCATTCTAGGAGAAAATCCCCGGGTGCCGCCCGCTGCCGGCGCAAAAACCCCGCATCGCCTAGGGCAGCAGCCGCTCCCCGCGCAGCACCTCGCGTGCGATCGCGAAGCGCGCGGCGTACGGCGTGCGCGCCGCGGCGGTGTAGTTCATCGCGAAGTAGGCCGTGGGCGCGCCGTCCTGCTCGACCCATCCGACCCACCAGGCGATGCCCTCGCGCAGGGCGCCGGTGGTGCCGGTCTTGCCGTAGAGCGTGTAGCGGTTCGTGCGTTCCACGACGAGCGCGTTGCGAACGAGGCGGGTGGAGCGCGCGCTCGCGGCGAGGCGCCCCTCGCGCAGGCGGCGCAGGAAATCGGCCTGCTCCATCGCGCTGATCCGGAGGCTTCCCTGGAGCCAGAAGAGGTCGATGCCGCCGCCGATGTCGCCGTTGCCGTAGCCCAGGCGGTCGAGGCCCTGCTTCATGCGCGCCTTGCCGGTGCGCCGGGCGATCTCCTGGAACATCCACACCACGCTCTCGCGCATGCCGCTGTCGAGCGCGTGGTCGCGCTCCCAGGCGCGGCGCATCTTGGGCTTGCCGTCCCAGCGAAAGGCCTCGTGCTGGTCGCGCAGCGTTCCCGCGTCCAGGGCGATGAGGGCATTGGCGACCTTGAATGTCGAGGCCGGCAGGTAGCGCGTGCGTGCGCGCTCGGCATCCAGGACGTCGAACCGGTCGAGCGCGGGGCGGTACAGCACGAACGTGCCCTTCACGCCCTGTGCCGCGAAGGCCGCCTGCCACCCGGTGCGCTCGACAGTCGGCGCGGCACCCGGAGAGAAGCCGGCAAAGAGCGCGACGAGCGAAGTGGAGAGGCGGTCCATGCGACGCAGGATGCACGGCGAATCTGGCAAAATTGTGGCGACATTCCAGTCGATCCCCGGGCGGCGCAGGCATGAGGCTCATCACCTGGAACATCCAGTGGGGGCGCGGCGTCGACGGCCGCGTCGACCTCGAGCGCATCGTGCGCACGGCGCGCGCCATCGCGGATTTCGACGTGCTCTGCGTGCAGGAGGTGGCCGATCATTTCCCGGGCCTCGAGGGCAATGACGACCGCGACGGGTTCGCCGAGCTCGCGCGGCTGCTGCCGGGCTACACGCGGCTCGAGGCTTACGCGCTCGACGTCGAGGGCGCAGGCGGCTCGCGCCAGCGGTTCGGCAACGCCATCTTCACACGCTACGGGGTCCACGGCGCGCGCCGCCATGCGCTGCCCTGGCCGCCGGATCCATCGAAGCCCACCATGCCGCGGGTCGCGGTCGAGGCGACGCTGCGCACGCCCATGGGGGCGCTGCGCGTGACGACGACGCACCTCGAGTACTACTCCGACCCGCAGCGCCGCGCGCAGGCGCTGCGGCTGCGCAACCTCCACGACGAGGCCTGTGCCCGCGCGCTCGCGGGCCCGCCCGCCGGGGGCGACGATTCACCCCTCTTCCGTCCGGCGCCCCAGACGCCCGCGGCGATCCTCTGCGGCGATTTCAACTTTCCGCCGGAGAACGCGGCCTGCGCGGAGCTGCAGCACCGGCTCGGCAGCGGAGGCCCGCGCTACGTCGACGCGTGGACGCGCGGCGGGCATCCGAACGAGCCGCACCCGCCGACGTTCCGCCTCCACGAGCACGACGCCGGGGAAACGCCTTACTGCTGCGACTTCGTGTTCGTGAGCGAGGACCTGTTGCCGCGCGTGCGCTCCATCGAGGTGGACGTCGAGACGCGGGCCTCCGACCACCAGCCGGTGCTGCTCGAGCTGGACGACCGCTGAGCATGGCGCGATTCCTTCCCCTCGACGACCGGCTCTACGGGTATGTGCTGCAGCATGGGGTGCGCGAGGCGCCGGTGCTGCGCGAGCTGCGCGAGGAAACCGCCGCCATGGCCCACGCCGGCATGCAGATCGGTCCCGACCAGGGCAGCCTCCTCGCGCTCCTGGCGCGGCTCCTCGGCGCGCGGCGCTGCATCGAGGTCGGCGTCTTCACCGGATACAGCTCGCTTGCGGTGGCGCTCGCCCTGCCGGAGGACGGGCGCATCGTCGCGTGCGACGTGAGCGAGGAGTGGACGGCCGTGGCACGCCGCTACTGGCGCAAGGCGGGCGTCGCCGATCGCATCGACTTGAGGCTGGGGCCGGCCGCCGGCACGCTCGATGCGATGCTGGGCGCCGGTGAAGCCGGCACGCACGACTTCGCCTTCATCGACGCGGACAAGACGTCGTATGCCGCGTACTACGAGAAGTGCCTGGCGCTGCTGCGCCCCGGCGGGCTCATCGCCGTCGACAACACGCTCTGGTCGGGCGAGGTCGCCGATGCGGGCAAGCAGGGCCGCGACACCCGTGCGCTGCGCGCATTCAACGACGCGCTGCAGGGCGACGAGCGCATCGACCTCGCGATGCTCACCGTGGGCGACGGCGTGACGCTCGCGCGCAAGCGATAGACTGCCCTCTTCCCCGCGGCGCGGGCCGCGCGGGCATCACCCTCCCAGCAGATAGGCGACCACCAGCACCGCAAGGAGCACCGCCATCCAGCCCAGGATGCGCGCCTCGCGTCGCTGCGCCGCCTGCAGCCGATCCAGCGCCGCCTCGATGCGCTTCGCGTCGTCGCGGGCGAGGCTGCGATGGACAAGGCGCGGCAGCTGCGGCAGCGTGCGCGCCCAGAACGGCGCCTCCTCGCGCAACGAGCGCACGAGCGCGCGCCATCCCACCTGCTCGTGAATCCAGCGCTCGAGGATCGGCTGCGCGGCGCGGCGCACGTCGAGGTCGGGATCGAGCTGCCGTCCCAGTCCCTCCACCTGCAGCAGCGTCTTCTGCAGGAGCGCCAGCTGCGGCTGGATCTCCATGCGGAAGCGGCTGGAGACCTCGAAGAGCCGCAGCAGCAGCTTGCCGAAGTAGATGTCCTTGAGCGGCCGGTCGAAGATCGGCTCGCACACCGAACGGATGGCGCCCTCGAATTCGTCCGCGCGCGTCTCGGGCGGCACCCAGCCCGCCTCGATGTGCGCGAGCGCCACGCGGCGGTAATCGCGGCGGAAGAACGCCATGAAGTTCACCGCGAGGTAGTCCTTGTCCTCGGGGGAGAGCGTGCCCATGATGCCGAAGTCCACGCCGCAGTAACGCCCGTCGGGGGCCACGAAGATGTTCCCGGGATGCATGTCGGCGTGGAAGAAGCCGTCGCGGAAGACCTGCGTGAAGAAGATCTCGACGCCGTCGCGCGCGAGCTTCGCGATGTCGATGCCCGCGTCGCGCAGGCGCTGCACGGCGTTCACGGGCGTGCCGTGGATGCGCTGCATCACCATGACCTCGCGCGCGCACCAGTCCCAATAGACCTCGGGCACGATGAGCAGGCGCCCGTCGGCGAAGTTGCGCCTGAGCTGGCTCGCGTTCGCGGCCTCGCGCAGCAAGTCGAGCTCGTCCACGATCGTCTTCTCGAACTCCGCCACCACCTCGCGCGGCCTCAACCGGCGGCCCTCGGGCAGCACGCGCTCGAGCAATCCCGCCAGCGCGCGCAGGAGCGCCACGTCGTGGTCGATCACGCGCGCGATGCCCGGTCGCAGGACCTTCACCGCGGCCTCGCGCCCGTCGGGCAGCACGGCGAAGTGCACTTGCGCGACCGACGCGCTCGCGATGGGAACGGTTTCGATCGACGCGAAGCGCGTCGCGTGCGGCATCCCGTAGGCGCGGTCGAGGGTCGCCGCCACCGCCTCCCAGGGGAAAGGGGGCACGTTGTCCTGCAGCCGTGCCAGCTCCAGCGCCAGGTCCTCGGGCACGAGGTCGGGGCGCACGGACAGGAGCTGGCCGAACTTCACGAAGATCGGGCCGAGCGACTCGAGGGCGAGGCGCAGGCGCACCGCGCGCGGCACCGAGCGGTCCGCGCCGGAATAGAGCACGCTCAGCAAAGCGCGCAGCCACGCGGCACCACGGGCCGGGGCGAACTCGTCCAGCCGGTAGCGGCCGATGGTGTGGACGATGCGCAGGAAACGCAGGACTCGCATGGAACCGGCGATTCTAACGGGTGAACCGCATGTGACGCAGTTCACCCATTACGGGTGTAGTGCCCCACCCCCTTCTGTCCGGCGGAGCGGGGGGTTAATCTGCGCGGCAGCAGGTCGGAGAACCCGCGCAACAGCAACAACAACCTTCAAGCACGCGTCCATGGGATACCCGGTCGATCGAGCCTTCACGCTCTATTTCGTGCGCCACGGCGTCACCGAGCCCAATTTCCGGGGCTTCCGGTGCGGCGGCGACCTCGACATCCCGATGATGGATATCGGGTGCGACCAGGCTTATCTCCTCGCCAAGCAGATCGAGCGCATGAGCCTGCGGGTGGGCGTCATCATTGCCGGTTCCCTGCTGCGCACGCGCCAGACCGCCTCGATCATCAGCGGCGTGCTGGGCGAGGTGCCGATCGTCGTCGAGCCGCTCATCAACGAGCGCCGCCTCGGCGAATGGAACAACCGCCCGATCGCCGAGACCGAGGAGCTGCTCACGCGCCGCGTGACGCCGCCGGGCGGCGAGTCGGAGGAAGAATTCACGCAGCGCATCGCGACCGCCCTCGACCACCTGCGCCCCTACCTCGAGCGCCGCCCGCTCCTCGTGAGCAGCAAGGGCGTGGGGCGTGTCCTGAACGCGCTCCTCGGCGGCCAGGGGCGCATGCAGGTGGGCAACGGCGAGATCGTCGAATTCTCCGCCGTACCGGGCGCGGGCCAGGCGGGCCTGCGCGTCTCGCGTCCCGCGCAGGCCTGACCGTGGCCGCCCTGCCCCGTCACGGCCACGACGATCACGCGCTGCACGACCCCGACTGGGAGCCGCCGATCCCGGGCCGGCGCCGCGTCCTCAAGACGTGGGACCAATACATGGCGATGGCCAAGCGCATCATCGCGCGCTTCGACCACCAGTTCGACCTCAAGCACTTCGAATACATGCACCCGATGCGCCTGCAGCGATCCGAGGCGCGCTTCCGCAAGCCCTATGCGGTGAAGGTCGCGTACACGGACTGGGGCGATCCGGCGAACCCGACGGTGGTCTGCGTGGGCGGTGTCGCGAACACCGCGATGCGCTTCAACTATCTCGCCTCCGACCTGGAGAGCCACTTCCGCGTCGTCTGCATGGATTGGGTGGGCCGCGGGCGCTCCGGCTGGATGCGCGACGAGTCCGACTACACGCTCAGGACCTACGTCGAGCAGCTGCGCCAGATGATCGAGCATCTCGACTGCGGGCCGGTGATCCTGCTCGGCTCCTCGCTCGGCGGCAGCGCCGCGATCGAGCTCGCGTCGCGGCATCCGAAGCTCGTGGGCCGCCTGATCCTGAACGACATCGGCCCCTTCATGCCGAAGGGCCGGCGCAAGCGCCGCGCGGCCACGCTCGCGCGCCACTACGTCTTCCACGACCCGTCCGACCTGCTGCGCAAGATCGGCGCCTCGCAGAAGAACGACGGGCCGATCAGCGACGACATCCGCTTCAACGTGACTTTCCACCAGACCAAGTGGTCCGACGAGGAAGGCGGCCGCGTCTATCGCCACGACGTGCGCGCGCTCCAGGCCTACAGGGTCGAAGCGCAGCACAATCTCGACCAGTGGGACCTCTGGCGCAAGGTGCGCTGCCCGGTGCTGCTGATCCACGGGCTGCTCTCCGACGCGCTGCTGCCGCCGACCATCAAGCGCATGCGCGAGGACCACGAGGTGAGCGTCATGCACGTGCCCGACACGGGGCATACGCCCGTGCTCTCGGACCGCAACCAGAACTGGTTCATCCACGAGTGGCTCGTGGGGCGCCATTGCGCGCCCGAATGGTGCGTGCTGCATGCGCGCACGCGCGACGAGGTGCACACGCCGCACCTCGTGAACTTGCGGGACGCGATTCCGGCCTGAATCGCCTCAGTCGTCCGGGCCGTGCACGCCGGGCTCGCGCTCGCGCTCGCGCTGGCGCAGGACGTCGATCATCACGTTGAAGGTGCGCGCAAGCTGTCCCACCTCGTCGTTGGCGTGCACCTCGACGTGCGCGCTCGCATAGTCGCCGCTCTTGAGCGCGTGCGCGGCCGAGGTCAGGCGCTCGATGGGGCGCACGATCGAGCGCGCGAAGAGCATCGCGAAGAGCAGCGACACCGCGCCCACGAACGCGACACCGTAAAGGACGTTCTGCAGCAGGCGCTCCAGGGCGGCGCCGAAGTAGACCCGCGACTCCGAGACCACGACGGTCCAGTCGGTGCCGGGCACCGGCGCATAGCCCGCGATCTCGTCGCGTGCGCTCGACATCGAGTAGTACGCGACGTGCCCCGGCTCGTGGTTGCCGAGCACCGCCGCGGCGAGCCGCGCCTCGTTGGCCGAGTCCACGGTCGGGCGCCGATAGCGCTGGTCCGCCACGATCTCGCGGATCACTTCGGGGGCGAGCGGACGCAGGCTGCGGTACATCAGCCGCTCGTCGGGGTGCCACAGGATCACGCCCTCGGCGTCGACCAGCATCGGGCGGCGGTCGTTGCCCAGGCGCGAGGCGTCGAGGATGCGCTCGATCGGCTCGGCGCGGATGCGCAGCACGACCGTGCCGATGACCGTGTGGCCGTCCGACGCGAAGACCGGGCGCGAGTAGAACACGCCCGCACGGCCGGCGACCGAGCCCACCGTGATGCCGGTCATGTAGGCGTGGCCTTCCATGGCCTGCTTGAAATAGTCGCGGAAGGCGAAGTTGCGGCCCATCACCTCGCGATCGCTCGCCACCAGCGCGTTGCCCGCCGTGTCCATCACCATCGCGAACTGGAGGTCGGCATTGGCGATGCCCAGCCCGTCGAGCTTCGCCAGGATGGCGTCGTGTCCCGCTGTCGTGGGATGGGTGAGGTAGCCCACGAAGTCGTCGTCGGTGCCGACGTAATCGGCGAGGTTGCGCGTGTCGGCGACCAGCTGGGAGACCCGCCCGGAGGTGCTCTGCGCGAGCTGCTCGAGGTTCGTGAGCTCCACCCGCGTGAGGTGCTCCGAAGCCGCGCTGAACGTGTACCAGGCGGCGATGGCCAGCGGCACCAGCGCCGTCGCCACCATGGCGAGCGTCATCTTGAGCGCGATCGGCCAGGAGCCGGGCCGGCGCGCCGAGCGCAGCCCGCGCCAGGCGCGCGCGACGGCGCGGCGGGGCGATCGCAGCGTGGCGGCCCAGGATTCGGTCGCGCCGGTATCCTGCGCGCGCAGCGCCTGCTCGAGCCCGAGCGCCCCCGGGTGCGCCGCGAAGAGGAGCGCGCGCCAGGTCGCGATGTCGGCCGGCCGGTCATCCGGATGCATGCGCAGCGCCCAATCGATGGCGCAGAGGAATTCGGGCGAATGGCGCCCTTCGCCCAGCGTCTCGGCGCGGGGCAGCGGGTCCGGCAAGGCGAGGCGCTGGGCGGCCTCGAGCGGCTTCTGCCCGGTCACCAGCCAGTAGAGCGTGGCGCCCATCGAGTAGATGTCGGTCCACGGCCCCTGGCGCTCGCCGCCGGCGTACTGCTCGATGGCCGAATAGCCCGGCGTCACGATCGTGCCGACCTCGGCGAACTCGATCGAGGCCCGGCGCGCGGAGCCGAAGTCGAGCAGCACGAGGCTGCCGTCCTCGTCGCGAATGTAGATATTGTCCGGCTTGATGTCCCGGTGCAGGAATCCGGCCCGGTGCACGGTCGCGAGCCCGTCCAGCAGCGGCCCGACCAGGGCCACGAGCGTGCTCTCGGGAATCGAATCCCGGTTCTTGCGCCACGACTTGAGCGACTGGCCGCGCTCGTACTCGAGGACCATGTAGCCGGTGCGGTTCGCCTCGAAGAAGCGCGCGACGCGCACGATGTGGCGATGGCGGAACGACGCGAGCGTGCGTGCCTCCACCAGGAAGCGCTCGAGGCCCGCATGGTAGAGGTCGCGATCGGCGCCATCGCGCACGCGGATCGTGCCGTCCACGGCTCGATAGGCGAAGTCTTCCGGCAGGTACTCCTTCACCACGACGCGCGTGTTGAGGTTCACGTCCGTGGCGGCATAGGCGATGCCGAAGCCGCCCTGCCCCAGGATGGCGTCGATGCGGTATTCATGAAGCCGGAAGCCCGGCGCGAGGGCGAGGCTGGCGGCCGCGGTCAGCGCCGGGCCGGGCCCGCCCGCCTCGGGACGACCCGGACGGGCGGCGGCCCCGCCGGTCCGCGACCCGGTGGACGGCGATTGCGAGATCGTGCGATCGACCTCCACCGCGAATTCGTCCAGGCTCACCTCCGGCAGGACCCCTGCCGTACGTTGTTCCGCCACGCGCGGGCCTCCCCCGGATCGCCGGATCTGACGCGCTAGCATACCCTGCTCGCCATGACAGGGAAACGCTAGGACGGACAGAGACTTACAACGGTAATGTGAGCATTTACGCAAACATGATGTACCATGCCCGCTGTGTAATGGGAGGAGCGCGTTTCGGGCATGGGCACGATTCGGGTCCGTTTCATCATGGTCGCCCTGGTGGTGAGCTTCTTCGCCGTCGGGATGGCCGCGTTCCTCAATTACTTCAAGTACAAGAGCACCATCGGCGGCATGATCAAGTCGCGCGTGCTCGTGGTGGGGCGCTCGATCGAGAACAGCGTGCAGGCCTCGCTCTCCCTCGGCATGCAATTCACGGAGCTCTCCACGCTCACCTCGCTCATGGAGCGCGAGAAGTCGGCCGACCGCCTCATCCGCGGCATCGACGTCTTCGACGACACCGGCCAGATCATCTACAGCACCGAGCCCGCGCGCGTGGGCCAGCGCGTGATGCGTGCGTGGACCGAATCGGCCAACCGCTCGAAGAGCACCGAGTGGGTGAGCGAAGCGCCGGATGAGTACGTCGCCGGCATCTCGCTCAAGAACAACTTCGACCTGACCGTCGGCTACCTCGCGCTGCGCTATTCGCGCGACTACGTGGACCGGGCCGCCGAGAAGACGGCGCGCGAGATCCTCCTGATCGCGCTCGTGGCTTTCGCCGCCATCGCGGTCGTGGCGCCGCTGGCGCTGATCGTGGTGATCCGGCGCTTCGAGCAGGACCTCACCACGCTCGAGATCGCCGCGAGCCACCTCGAGGACCGCACGCAGGGGCCCGCCATCACCGGCTCGGCCTTCGACGTCGCGATCAACCACCTGCGCGATTCGCTGCGCGACGCCAACGGCGCGCTCGACGAGCTGCGCGCCAAGCTGGATGCGGCCGCCTGATGCTGGAAAAGAACTATCTCTGGCGGATCTACTGGCAGCTCGCCGGCGTCATCATGCTCTGCGTGGTGATCGGGCTCGCCGCGGTGTCCTATTTCTCGCACCGCGTGTTCGAGCGCGAGCTCGTCCCGGAGACGGAGAAGAAGGCCGCGACGGAAGGCTCGTCGGTGCGCTCGCTCGTGCTCAAGGCGTCGAGCTACGGCATTCCGTTCGACTCGCTCTACGGCGTGGACAAGACGTTCGAGGAGATCTTCTCCGAGAACCCGGAGTTCTCGTTCGCCGCCATCACCAACACCGAAGGGCGGATGCTGTACTCGTACGGCAAGGAGCCCCCGGGAGCGCTGGTGCATTTCCACAGCCCCGCCCTGCTCGCCGCGATGCGCGATGCCACCGTGCCGTGGCAGGTCGCGCACGTCGGCCCGCAATACGTGGTGTCCATGCCGATCATCCGCGAGGGCGTGGCTCTCGGGGTGCTGCACATCGGCATCGACTCGGTCTTCGTGGACCGCGTGCTGCTCGAGGTGATGCTCGACGTGGTCGTGGTGCTGGTGGTCTCCCTCTTCTTCACGCTCGAGCTCCTGAACTTCATGGCGGGGGCGCGCCTCGCCTCGGGGCTGGGCGAGTTCGCACGCCAGGTCGAGCGCATGCGCGCGGGCGACTTCACCGCCACGGCGCGCATCCGCGCCAACGACGAGATCGGCCGGCTGCTGCGCCGCATCGACGCGGCGGTCGACCACTTGAACGTCCGCTACGAGTTCCTCGCCGGCGAGCTGCAGGACAAGCTGCGCACCGCCGCGGGCGCGCGCCGCGATGCGCTCAAGCCCGCGATGGCGATGCTCGAGGCGATCAACAAGCGCTTCCGGTTCGGCTCCGCGCCCAAGGGCGCCGAGGGCGACGAGATGAACCTGAACCGCATCCGCGCGCCGCTCTTCGCGTTCATCCTCGCCGAGGAGCTCACCCGCTCCTACCTGCCGAGCTACGTGAACCAGCTGCTCGTGAACGTGCCGGGCGTGTCGCCCCAGGTGGTGATCGGATTGCCGATCATGGTGTTCATGCTCATCGTGGCGCTGGGCCAGCCGTACCTCGGAGGCTGGAGCGAGCGCGTCGGACGCCGGCGCGCGATGCTGATCGGCGCCACCATCGCGACCGTCGGCTTCCTCGCCACGGCTCTCGCCTACAACCTCTACGACCTGCTGCTCTGGCGCTCGCTCTGCGCGCTGGGCTACGCGATGGTGTTCGTCGCGGCCCAGGGCTACGTGCTCGACCGCACCGGACAGCAGAACCGGGCGCAGGGATTCGCGCTCTTCATCGGCGCCATCATGGTCGCGACGGTGTGCGGCCCGTCCATCGGCGGGATCCTCGCGGACAACATCGGCTTCCGCATGTCGTTCGGCGTCTCCGCGATCATGTCGTTCCTCTCGATCCTCGCGATCCTGAGGCTGCCCGCGATCGAGGTGAAGACGCCGTCGCAGCGCCCGTCGCGGGCGCCGCGCATGCGCGAGATCACGGCGCTGGTCCTGAACAAGCGCTTCATGACGCTCACGGGCCTCGCGGCCGTGCCGGCCAAGATCATCCTCACGGGCGTGTGCTTCTACCTCGTGCCGCTCTACATCGTGTCCCTCGGCAACACGTCCGCGATGGCGGGCCGGATGCTGATGGTCTATGCCGTGATGATGGTCGTGATCGTCCCGCTCTCGGCGCGCCTCTCGGACGCCAGCATGCGGCGCGACCGCTGGGTGTCGATCGGGCTCGTGATCTCGGGCGTGAGCGGCCTGCTGCTGCTCTTCTCCGACAGCTTCCTCGTGCTCTTCGGCGTGGTCTTCCTCCTGGGCCTCGGCCAGGCGCTCTCGATCGCCGCGCAGAGCGCGCTGGTGGCCGACCACTGCTCCGACGAGATCCGCATCTTCGGGCATGACGCCGTGTACGGCGTGTACCGCCTGCTCGAGCGGCTGGGCAACGCGATGGGCCCGCTCATCGCGAGCGTGCTCGTCGTCTTCTGGGGCTACCAGGGGGCCTTCGTCGCGATCAGCGCGCTGGTGCTGCTCTGCGGCATCGTGTTCACGATCGCCACGCGCGGCATGGCGATGGAAGAGGTCCCGGCACACACATGATCACGCGCCTTCTCGTCGCGGTGGCGCTCATCGCCACCCTCGTCGCGGGCGATCGCGACGCAGCCGCGCAATCGGCGGCGCGGCCGCTGCGCATCTACGCCATCACGTTCCGCGGCATGACGGACGTGGAACGCGGCTTCCAGGATTACTTCGCCGCCCGCCGCATCCCGGTGCAGATCACCTTCCGCGACTTGAATCGCGACGCGTCGCGCATGCCGGCCTTCATCGACGAGATCCGGCGCACGCGCCCCGACCTCGTATACACGTGGGGCACCTCGGTCACCCTGGGCGTGGTCGGCGCGTACGACTCCATCGACCCGGCGCAGAACATCACCGACATCCCGGTCGTCTTCACGCTGGTAGCCGCCCCGGTGCTCGCCAAGATCGTGCCGGACCTCAAGAGCTCCCGGCGCAACGTGACGGGCGTCTACCACGTGGCGCCGACCGAGGCGCAGATCCGCGCGATGGCGTCGTACCGGCCGATCAAGTCGATCGGAATCCTCTATACGCCGACGGAGCAGAACTCCGTGGTGGTGGTCGACGAGGTGCGCGACGTCTCCAAGCGCCTGGGCTTCCAGGTGGTGGCCAAGCCGCTGCGCCTGGACGCGAACAAGAAGGTGACGGCCGAGGGCGCGCCGGAGATGATCCGCGAGCTCAAGCAGCAGAAGGTCGACTGGCTCTACCTGCCGCCGGACTCCTACCTCGGCACGCAGGCGAAGAGCGTGATCATTCCCGCCGCCATGTCCGTGGGCCTGCCGACGTTCGCCTCGACCGAGCAGCTGATGGAGAGCGGCGCGCTCGCCGGCCTCATCAGCCGCTACCACGCCATCGGCCAGTTCACGGCATACAAGGCCGAGCAGATCCTGATCAACAAGGTCCCGCCCTCGCGCATCCCGGTGGAGACCCTGACCCGCTTCTCGCTGCAGGTGCGCATGGACGTCGCCGAGCAGCTCAAGCTCCCGCCGCCGCTCCCGATGTTCAACTACGCGGAGCTCATCGTCCCGAAGCCCGAGACGACAGCGCAGGCGCCGCAGTAACGAAATCGGGGTCAGAGGTGGATTATCGGAAGGTGATGCGCACGGTAGCGTGTGTCACGTTCCGATAATCCACCTCTGACCCCGATTTCGTTACCGCATCAGCGCGGCGAGCAACTCGCCCACGATCTCCGCGGTGTCCTCGCTCTTGGAACGGAACTTGAGCAGCGTGTTGCCCACCGTGCGCGCGAGGCGCACGCCGTCGGAGTAGAGGAAGATCTGCGCTTCGCGCGAGAAGCGCACGGCGGCGGTCTTGCCGTTGGTGCGCAGGATGAGGCGCCGGTTGGTGAGGATCATGGCCGCCTCGCCGATGGCGCGGGCGCCCGCCTCGGGCAGCACGTGGGCGCCGGCCGTGCCGGATTCGTATCTCGCGCCCCACATCATGAGGTGCCCGTCGGCCTGCCGAGTCGAGGGCTGGTCGAGCAGGTCCACCTGCAGCGTGTAATGCGGGATCTCCTCCGGCTCGAGCGATACGCCGCGCAGCGAGACGTTGTTGGCGGAGACCGTGGGCAGGACGCCCTTGCGGATCTCGGTGAGCGTCCGCAGCCGCTGCAGGTCCCATTTGGTCTTCTCGACCTGGTCATCGCGCAGGGCGAGGAATTTCTGGATGCGGGCGAGATCGTGCACGCCGGTGTTCGACAACGCGCCGCGATCGCGCACCGCGCCCACGGCCTGGTTGTAGAGCTCGCGCCGCATCACCGTCTTGTCGTCGGCGGCCGGCGTCACGTCGAGCTCGCGCCGCAGGTCGTCCAGGCGCTTCAGGTCTTCCGTATCGAGCTTGCCGTCGGCGACCGCCTCGCGCACCTTCTCGCGGAAGGCGGCCTTCTTCCGGTCGCCGGCGAACCAGTCCTTGATTCCCATCGTATCTCCCAATACCGCGCCCGCCGTGGACGGGGCGAGCCCCCGAGTCTACCGGCGAAGCGCGATCGATGCGAGCGCCGGCGGGCTCCGCGGCCGTCGATCCGGCACCTTGTCCTTCGCCGCCCGCGCCACCATTTCCTGGATGACCTGCCCGCGAGCGGACGCGGCCCGGCCAATGGGCTGGCTTGATTCATCCCAACCTTCCTCGTGGCGCTCCCGGGGCCGCAAGATCACAATGAGCCTGTAGCCCCGACCACCAGCCCCGGACCCTGCACATGGCACGAACGACCCGCAACCCTCCGACCCTCGACACCCTCCCGCAGCAGGAGATCTCGCGCGAGGTGCTGCTCGAGAAATACGCCAAGGATGGCGAATCCACGGCGCGCCAGATGCGCTCCCGCGTGGCCCATGCGCTCGCCGCGGTCGAGCCCGAGGCGCGGCGCGCCCATTGGGAAGCCCGTTTCCTGGAGGCGCAGGAGCGCGGATTCATCCCGGCGGGCCGCATCGATTCCGCCGCCGGCACCTCGCTCACCGCGACCCTCATCAACTGCTTCGTGCAGCCGGTGGGCGATTCCATCACCGAGATCGTCGATGGCAAGCCGGGCATCTACACGGCGCTGGCGGAGGCGGCGGAGACGATGCGCCGCGGCGGCGGCGTGGGGTACGACTTCTCCTCGATCCGGCCCGAAGGCGCCTGGGTCAAGGGCACCAACTCGCGCGCGAGCGGGCCGGTCTCGTACATGCGCGTCTTCGACCGCTCGTGCGAGACGGTGGAGTCGGCAGGAGCCCGCCGCGGCGCCCAGATGGGGGTGCTGCGCTGCGACCATCCCGACATCGAGCGCTTCATCCACGCCAAGGACACGGGCGACCTCACCAACTTCAACATCTCGGTGGGCGTGACCGATGCCTTCATGAAGGCCGTCGAGGCGGACGCCGACTTCGAGCTCGTGCACAAGGCGGAGCCGTCGAAGGAGGTGAAGGACGCCGGCGCCTATCCGCGCGAGGACGGGCTTTGGGTCTACCGCAAGGTGCGGGCGCGCGAGCTCTGGGACCAGGTGATGCGGTCCACGTACGACCACGCGGAGCCGGGCGTGCTGTTCCTCGACCGCGTGAATCGCGACAACAACCTGCACTATTGCGAGACCCTCGAAGCCAGCAACCCGTGCGCCGAGGAATTCCTGCCCGCCTACGGTTGCTGCTGCCTCGGGTCGATCGACCTGACCCGCTTCGTGCACGATCCGTTCACCGAGGCGGCCCGCTTCGACTACGACGCGTTCGAGTCCGTGGTCACCGTCGCGGTGCGCATGCTGGACAACGTCCTCGAGGCGACGCCGTGGCCGTTGCCGCAGCAGGATGCCGAATCGAAGGCGAAGCGCCGCGTGGGCCTGGGCTATACCGGCCTCGGTGACGCGCTCGTGATGCTGCGCCTGCGATACGACACGGAGGCCGCGCGCGGCACGGCCGCGAAGCTGACCGAGTTCATGCGCGACAAGGCGTACCTGGCCTCGATCGATCTCGCGCGCGAGCGCGGCGGCTTCCCGATGTTCAACCGGGACCTCTTCCTGTCCGGCGGCAATTTCGCCTCGCGCCTGCCGCAGCCGATCAAGGACGCGATCCGCAAGCACGGCATCCGCAACTCGCACCTGCTCGCCATCGCACCCACCGGCACCATCAGCCTCGCGTTCGCCGACAACGCCTCCAACGGCATCGAGCCGCCGTTCTCGTGGACGTATACGCGCAAGAAGCGCATGGCCGACGGCACGCACCAGGAGTTCCGCGTCGAGGATCACGCGTGGCGTCTCTTCCGCCACCTCCACGGCGCGGAGGCGAAGCTGCCGCCCTACTTCGTGACCGCGCTCGAGATCGGCGCCGATGCGCACGAGGCCATGGTCGCGGCGGTCGCGCCCTTCATCGACACGAGCATTTCCAAGACGGTGAACGTGCCCGAGGACTATCCGTACGCCGACTTCGAGGGCCTCTACCTCAAGGCGTGGAAATCGGGGCTCAAGGGACTCGCGACCTACCGGCCGAACAAGGTGCTGGGCGCCGTGCTGACCCCCGACCAGGCGTCGGCGGCAAAGGAGCCCATGGCGCTCGCGGGGCCCAACCAGCGGCTCGCGATCAACACGCTGCCGCAGCCGGTGCTCACCAGCCTGCGCTGGCCCGGGCGCCCGGAGCTGCCGCAGGGCAACCTCGCGTGGACGTACATGATCGACTCGCCCTTCGGCCGCTTCGCGCTCTTCGTGGGACAGATCGAGGACGCCGGGCGCGCCTTCCCGTTCGAGGTGTGGGTCAACGGCGCCGAGCAGCCGCGCGGGCTGGGCGCGGTCGCGAAGACGCTCTCCATGGACATGCGCGCCGACGATCGCGCGTGGCTGCGCATGAAGCTCGACACGCTCGCCTCGACCGTCGGCGACGACGCGTTCGAGATGCGCTTCCCCCCGCTGGGCGAGAAACGGCGCGTGCCCGGCGTGGTCTCCGCGGTGGCGCAGATCGTGCGCTTCCGCTGCGAGGAGCTGCACGCCTTCGAGGCTGGCGGCACCACGCCGGTGATGGACCACATGTTCAGCGTGGACGAGCCGCGCACCGGCACCGATGGCACGCTCTCGTGGACGGTGGACGTGACGAACCCCGCTTCGGGCGACGAGTTCGTGCTGGGATTGAAGGAGATCCAGCTGCCCGACGGCACCACCCGCCCCTACTCGATCTGGCTCTCGGGACACTACCCACGCGCGCTCGACGGGCTCACGCGCATCCTGTCGCAGGACATGCGCGTGCTCGATCCCGCCTGGATCGGCATGAAGCTGCGCAAGCTCCTCGACTACTCCGAGCCGCTGGGCGACTTCATGGCCTTCGTGCCGGGCGAGCGGCGCCAGCAGAACTGGCCCTCCACCGTGGCCTACCTCGCGCGCCTCGTGATCCACCGCTACGCGATGTTGGGGCTCCTCGACGAGCGCGGCTATCCCACGCGGGAGATGGGCGTCCTCGAGTCGCCGCGGGCCGCCGACGAGCCGCAACCCATGCGCGGCGCCCGCTGCCGCGAGTGCGGCAACGACACGGTGATCCGCAAGGACGGTTGCGACTTCTGCAGCGCATGCGGCTGGGTCGGGACCTGCGGCTGACGCTTGCGGCGCCGCCGCGCGGGTGCGACCGCGCTCCTCGCGCGGGTTATGATGCGACTCCCTCCGGAGGAGACCGATGCGAATTCGAGACTGGCTCGCGGCGGCGGCGTGCCTGCTGCCGCTTCACGCGGCGCACGCGAAGACCCCTGCCGACACCTTCGTGGTGGCCGCCAACCTGAGCCAGATGATCACGCTCGACCCGGCCGCCATCAACGAGAGCTTCACGGCGGGCGTCATGCGCAACGTGTGCGACGCATTGATCGGCGTCGACCCGAACGATCCCTCGAAGCTCGCCCCCGGCGTCGCGCAGAGCTGGACGGTCGCGCCGGACTCCTCGACGTACACCCTCAGGATCCGTGAGGGCCTGCGCTTCCCCTCGGGCAACCCGGTGAGCGCCGAGGACATCGCCTGGTCGATGAAGCGCAACCTGAGGCTCAACCTCGCCAACGCGCAGCGCCTGCGCGAATGGGACATCTCGAAGGACAACGTCGACGCCGTGGTGCAGGTCGTGGACGCGCATACGCTGCGCATCAAGCCCACGCGCCCCTGGTCGCCCGACCTCTTCCTCTTCGCGTTCACCGATTTCCGCGTGGCGCCCACGCTCGACCGCCAGGAGATCCTGAAGAACGAGGCCGGCGGCGACCTCGGCAACAAGTGGCTCGCCACGCACTCGGCCTGCGTCGGGCCCTTCCGCGTCACGGCGTGGAGGCCGCAGGAGGTCCTCACCCTCGAGCGCAACGACGGGTACTGGCGGCGCAAGCTCGCGATGAAGCGCATCGTGATGCGCCACGTGCCCGAGGCCGGCGCGCAGCGCCTGCTGCTGGAACAGGGCGACGTCGACCATGCGGCCGACATCGATCCCGCGGATTTCAAGGCGCTCGAGCAGAACCCCGCCGTGCGCATGGACCACAGCCCGAGCCTCGGCGTGAGCTACATGATGTTCAACATGGGAGATGCGCGCTTCAGGAACCCGAAGCTCTTCGAGGCGTTCCGCTACCTCTTCGATTACCAGGGCCTCGAGTCCACGCTCCTCAGGAACCACTCCATCGCGCGGCAGAGCGTCGTGCCCGATGGCGTCTTCGGCGCGCTGCCCGCGAGCTACAAGCCCTACAAGCTCGACCTCGAGCGCGCGAAGAGGCTGCTCGCCGAGGCGGGATACCCGGACGGCTTCTCCGCCGAGATCATCGTGCTCAACTCGTTCCCCTACCCGGATCTCGCGCAGCACCTGCAGGAGAACGCGCGCAAGGTGGGCGTGAACCTCAGGATCACGCAGATGATCGGGGCGCAGCTGTACCAGCGGGCGCGGGCGCGCAAGTTCGAGCTCTACATGGCGGGCTACGGGTTCAACTACCCCGACGCCAACAACGTCATGCTGCGTTTCGCGTACAACCCGGACAACGGCGAGACCTCGAAGGACACGATCTCGGTCGCGTGGCGCGCGGGCTGGGACCCGGGTCCCGGGGTCAACGACACGATCCGCGCCGCGCAGGTCGAGCGCGACCAGGCCCGGCGCCGCGCGATGTACGAGGAGCTGCAGAAGCGCTTCAACGCCGCCGCGCCGATCATCCCGCTCTTCCAGCGCCTTTCGGTCAACGCCGTCGGCAAGAACGTCGCCGTCTTCAAGCACAACCTGACCGGTGACGACTACTCGAGCATCGAGAAGCGCTGAGGGGCGGCGGCGGGGCGTCGCCGCGGCGCGGCTCGCGGCGACGGCGCTGGTCACGTTGCTCGGCCTCGCCGCGCTCACGTTCTTCATCGGCCGCGTGATGCCGGTCGACCCGGTGACCGCGATCGTGGGCGACCAGGCGGACCGCGAGACGTACCGCGCCGTCTACGCGCAGCTGGGCCTCGACAAGCCGCTCGTGGTGCAATTCGCCTACTACCTGCGCGACATCGCGACGGGCGAGTTCGGCACCGCGATCGCGACCGGCCATCCGGTGATCGAGGACATCCGGCGCGTATTTCCCGCGACCGTCGAGCTCGCGACCCTGGCGCTCCTCACCGGCGTCCTGCTCGGCGTGCCGCTGGGCGTCGCCGCCGCGGTCTGGCGCGGCCGGCCGGCGGACCATGCCGTGCGCCTCTTCGGGCTCGCCGGCTACTCGGTGCCCCATTTCTGGCTGGGACTCGTGGCACTCGTGGTCTTCTACGCGAAGCTGCACTGGATCGGCGGCTCCGGCCGCGTCTCCATCGGCAACGTCGACATCGTCCCGGGCGTGACCGGCATGATCCTGGTCGATTCCGCGCTCGACGGGAACTGGGACGTCTTCCGCGACGCGCTGCGCCACATCGTCATGCCGGCGCTGATCCTCGCGACGACGTCGATGGCCTATCTCAGCCGCATGACGCGCAGCTTCATGCTCGAGCAGCTGGGCCAGGAATACGTGACGACTGCGCGCATCAAGGGCCTCTCGGGCTGGGGAGTCACGCGCCACGCCTTCCGCAACATCGCCGTGCCGCTCGTCACGGTGATCGTGCTCGCGTACGGCGGCCTTCTCGACGGCGCCGTGCTCACCGAGACCGTGTTCGGCTGGCCCGGCTTCGGCCAGTACCTGACCTCCGGCCTCCTCGCCGGCGACATGAACGTGGTGCTCACCTGCACGCTCCTGGTGGGCATCATCTTCCTCGCCCTGAACCTGCTGAGCGACGTGCTCTACCGCACGCTCGATCCGCGCACGCGATGAGCCGGCCGATGGCGCGACCGCGGCCCGCGGGCTGGCTCACCTCGCAGACGGCCGCCACCGCGCTGCAGGCGACGGCGCAGAGGCTCTGGTTCGGCTGGCTGCGCTTGCTGCGCAATCCGCTCGCCGTCGCAGGCCTCGCCGTCATCGTGGCCCTGGTCCTCGTCGCCGCGTTCGCACCGTGGATCGCGCCGTACGACCCCAACGCGCAGGACCTCGCGATCCGCCTGCTGCCGCCGGGTCACGCCCACCTGCTCGGCACCGACCAGGTCGGCCGCGACATCCTGAGCCGCGTGGTCTACGGCGCGCGCATCACGCTCTACATCGTGTTCCTCGTCGCGATCCTCGTGGCACCCCTCGGCCTCGCCATCGGCAGCGTCGCGGGATACGCCGGCGGCAAGGTGGACGCGCTGCTGATGCGGCTCACCGACATCTTCCTCGCGTTTCCCGGCCTGGTGCTGGCGCTCGCCTTCGTCGCGGCGCTGGGCCCCGGGCTCACCAACGCCGTGATCGCCATCGCGCTCACGCACTGGCCCGGGTTCGCGCGGCTCGCGCGCGCCGAGACCCTCGTCGTGCGCTCGAGCGACTACATCAGCGCGAGCCGCATCCAGGGCGCCTCGGCCCTGCGCATCGTCGTGCGCCACGTCATGCCCATGTGCGTGCCGTCGGTCATCGTGCGCACCTCGCTCAGCATGGCGGGCGTGATCCTCACCGCCGCGGGGCTGGGCTTCCTCGGCCTGGGCGCGCAGCCGCCCTCGCCGGAGTGGGGCGCGATGCTCGCGTCGGGACGGCGCTTCCTCATCGACTACTGGTGGATGCCGACGTTTCCCGGACTCGCCATCATGCTGGTGAGCCTCGCCTTCAACCTGCTGGGGGACGGATTGCGCGACGTGCTCGATCCGCGCAGCGAATGAGCGATCCGATCCTCGCGGTCGAGAACCTCACGGTGCGCTTCCCGGGCCCGCACGGGCCGGTCGCGGCGGTGCGCGGGGTGAGCTTCACGCTCGGCCGCGAGCGGGTCGGCATCGTGGGCGAATCGGGCTCGGGCAAGTCGATGACGGGGCGCTCGATCCTGCGCATTGCGCCGCGCACGGCCGAGGTGCGGGCGACGCGGATCGCATTCCACGGCGAGGACCTGCTGGCTGCCAGCGAGAAGCGCATGCGCGCCATTCGCGGGCGCCGCATCTCGATGATCCTGCAGGATCCGCGCTTCTCGCTCAACCCCGTGATGCGCGTGGGCGACCAGGTCGCGGAGTCCTTCCGCGTGCACCACCCGGGAAGGCGCGCGCAGGCCCGCGACCGCGCGCTCGACATGCTGTCGCAGGTGCGCATCCGCGAGCCGAAGCGCGTGTACGATCTCTACCCGCACGAGGTCTCCGGCGGCATGGGGCAGCGCATCATGATCGCGATGATGCTGGTGCCGGAGCCGGAGGTGCTCATCGCCGACGAGCCCACGTCCGCCCTCGACGTGACCGTGCGCACGCAGGTGCTCGCCATCCTCGACGACCTGGTCACGCAGCGCGGGCTCGGGCTGGTGTTCGTGAGCCATGACCTCAACCTCGTCGCCACCTTCTGCGACCGCGTGCTGGTGATGTACGCCGGCCGGATCGTCGAGGAATGCCGCGCCGCCGACCTGGCGCGGGCGGCCCATCCGTACACCCGCGGCCTGCTCGCGGCGATGCCCCGGCTGGACGCGCCGCGCGAACGCCTCGCGGTGCTGCAGCGCGACCCCGCGTGGCTCACGGCATGAGCGCCACGCCCGAGATCGCGGTGCGCAACCTGCGCGTGTCGTTCGGCGCGGGCGAGGCGCGCGTCGCCGCGGTGGATGACGTGAGCTTCGAGGTCATGCCGGGCGAATCCCATGGACTGGTGGGCGAATCGGGCTGCGGCAAGTCCACCATCCTGCGCGCGATCTGCGGGCTCAACGCGCGCTGGGATGGCGCGATCTTCGTGGCGGGCGAGAAGCTCGCCCCGCGCCGCTCGCTCGCGCTGCACCGCAAGGTGCAGATGGTGTTCCAGGATCCCTACGCATCGCTCCACCCGCGGCATACCGTGGACACGATCCTGCACGAGCCCCTCGCGATCCACCGGCTGGGAGACGTCAACCGGCGCATCAACGACGCCCTCGACCAGGTGGGCCTGGGGCGCGCGTTCCGCTTCCGCTTCCCGCACCAGCTTTCCGGCGGCCAGCGCCAGCGCGTCGCGATCGCGCGCGCGATCATCCTGGAGCCGCGCATCCTGCTGCTCGACGAGCCGACCTCCGCGCTCGACGTCTCGATCCAGGCCGAAGTGCTCAACCTGCTGGCCGACCTGCGCCGCGAGCGCGGCCTCACCTGCCTCCTGGTGAGCCACGACCTCGGGGTCGTCGCCCACATGTGCGAGCGCGTGGGCGTGATGCGCTCGGGCCGGCTGCTGAAGGAGACCCGCGTCGACGCGCTGCGCGCCGGCGCCGTCGCCCACGAATACACGCGCCGCTTCATCGAGGCGAGCGCGGGATACGATCGCGCCATGGTCCATGCCTGGGCCGCGCGCGACCCCCAAATGGAGAACCCGACCTGACCATGTCCCGCCAGAAACCCCGCATCGCCATCCTCGGCTTCAGCCTCGAGAGCAACGGCTTCGCGCCCGTCGCGACGCGAGCCGATTTCGAGGAGTCCTACCTTCTCGCCGGAAAGGAGCTCGAGGCCGACCTCTCGGGCGAGCATCCGCGCGCCGCCGGCACGCTCACCGGGTTCCGCGCCGCGATGGACGCCGCGGGACCGTGGGAGCTGGTGCCGATCGTGGTCGCGGCGACGAGCCCGAGCGGCCCCGTCGACCAGGGCTTCTTCGACCTCCTCCTGGCCGACATGCGCGAGCGCCTCGCCGCCGCGCTGCCGCTCGACGGCGTGTACATCGCCGAGCACGGCGCCGCCGTCGCGACCGGGGAGCACGACCCGGACGGCGTGCTGT
Organism: Usitatibacter sp.; assembly: GCA_035656735.1. GTDB lineage: Bacteria > Pseudomonadota > Gammaproteobacteria > Burkholderiales > Usitatibacteraceae > Usitatibacter. The sequence continues at coordinate 138,002 of DASRRY010000036.1, forward strand.
TCGCGATGGTGCGCGAGGTCGTGGGCGCGGCGGTGCCGGTCGTCGCCACGCTCGACCTCCACGCGAACGTCTCGCCGCGCATGGTGGAGAAGACCGACCTCCTGATCTCGTTCCTCACCAACCCGCACGTGGACCAGCGCGCACGCGGCGCCGAAGCCGCCCGGGCGATGCGCGAGCTGCTCGGCGGCATGCGCACCGCGAAGGCGCTCGCCAGGATCCCGCTGATGCCGCCCTCGGTCACGCTCCTCACCGGCGCGGGCGCGGAACGGCCTTACGGGGACCTCATCCGCTACGGCCAGGCGCGGATCGACGCGACGGTGCTGAACGTCTCGGCCTGCGCCGGCTTCTACCTCTCCGACTCTCCCAAAGGCGGCATGTCCATCGTGGTGACGACGCGCGGCGACGCGGCGGCGGCGCGGCGCCTGGCCGACGAGCTCGCGGCGCGCGCGTGGAACGATCGCCACCGCTACGTCCCGCACCTGGTCTCGCTCGGGGAAGCGACGCGGCGCATGGTCGAGACGTCGCGCGATGCGAGCCTCGCCGCGCTCTGCTGTGCCGACGTGGCGGACAACCCCGGCGGCGGGGGGCGCGGCAACACCACGGACCTGTTGCAGGCCTTCATCCAGGCGGGCGTGCGTGGCGTGGCGCTGGGCATCTTCAACGACCCGGCGCTCGTGGCCGAGGCGCGGCGCCGCGGCGAGGGCGCGAGGTTCCGCGCGAGCTTCAACCGCGACGAATCCCACCCGCTCTCGAAGCGCTTCGAAGCCGAGGTCGAGGTGGTGAAGCTCTCCGACGGGCAGCTCGTCGGCCGGCGCGGCGCAAGCGCGGGCCGCACGCTGAACCTCGGCCCCAGTGCCCGCGTCCGCATCGGCGGCGAAGGCGGCATCGACATCGTGGCCATCACGATCCGCCAGCAATGCGCCGATCCCGCGATCCTCGAGCATTTCGGCATCGACATCGGAAGGCTGCGCGGCCTCGTCGTGAAGTCGCGCGGCCACTTCCGCGCCGGGTTCGACGAGTTCTTCGGCGACGCGCAGATCCTCGAGGTGGACGCGCCCGGACTCACGACGCAGGGGCTCGCGCACCTGCCGTATCGCAACATCCCGCGCCCGATGTTTCCGCTCGATGCGGATGCGCGCTGGCCGCAAGGGGAGGCCGCATGAGCACCGAGCTTCCCGTCGGCGCGAGCGCGTACTCGTTCGACGATCCGCGCCCGGGGCGACCGCGCGCGGTCACCGTCCATGCCTATCGCCCGGCGTCCTTCACGCCCGAGAGCCCGGTGCTCATCGTCCTGCACGGGCGCAACCGCAACGGGCGCAACTACCGCGACCGCTGGATCGCCGAGGCGAATCGCCACGGCTTCCTCGTGGCCGTGCCGGAGTTTTCCGAGGCGGACTACGCGCATCCGCACGAGTACAACCACGGCGACATGAAGCGTGCCGATGGAAGCCTCAAGCCGCGGGGCGAGTGGCTCTTCCCCGTGGTGGATGCGGTGTTCGAGGACTTGCGCGCGCGCGCCGGGTCGCGCCGCGAGCGCTATTTCCTCTTCGGCCACTCCGCCGGGGGCCAGGTCGTGCACCGGCTGGCGACTTTCGCGTGGTCGCCGCGCATCGAGCGCGCGGTGAGTGCCAACGCCGGGAGCTATACCCTGCCCGTGCGCGACGAGGCGTTCCCCTTCGGCCTGGGCGGGATGGAGCTCACGGACGAGGAGCTGCGCGCGTTCTTCTCGCGCCCGCTGCTGATCCTGCTGGGCGAGGAGGACAACGACCCCAACCACTACCAGCTGCCGCGCGAACCCGCAGCGATGCGCCAGGGGCCGCACCGGTTCGCACGGGGACACCACTACATGGAGGTCGCGCGGCGCGAGGCGCAACGCCTGGGCGTGCCGCTCGCCTGGCGGGTCGCGACCGCGCCCGGCGTCGCGCACTCCGTGGGCGACATCGCGCCCTATGCGGCGCGGCACCTGTTCGAGGCGTGGCCGGAACGGGAATGGGCCGAGGCCGGGTTCGCCGCGCGCTCCCGCTGGTCGCAGGAAAAGCTCGACGCGGCGCGCCGGTACTCGCAGAGCGTCGGCACCGCGGCGCTCATGGTCGTCGAGAACGGCCAGGTCGTGGCGCAATGGGGCCAGGTCGAAAAGCGCTACAAGTGCCATTCGATCCGCAAGAGCCTGCTCTCCGCGCTCCTCGGGCTGCAGGTCGAGGCGGGCCGCCTGGACCTCGGCAAGACGCTGGGCGAGCTCGGCATCGACGATCGCGAGGGCCTCTCCCCGCGCGAGAAGGCCGCGAAGGTCCTGGACCTGGTCATGGCGCGCTCGGGCGTGTACCACCCGACCGGCTACGAGACGGAGTACATGCGCAACCTCAAGCCGGCGCGCCACGCGCACGGTCCGGGCACCTGGTGGTGCTACAACAACTGGGACTTCAACGCGCTGGGCACGATCTTCGAGCGCGCCGCCGGCCGCGGCATCTTCGACGAATTCCGCGACCGCATCGCGGTCCCCCTGGGGATGCAGGACTTCCGCTACGACGACGAGCGCAAGGACGGGGAGTACGTCCGCTTCGAGACCTCGGTCCATCCCGCGTATCCGTTGCGCATGTCCGCGCGCGACCTCGCGCGCTTCGGCTTGTTGTACCTGCGCGGCGGCCGCTGGAAGGACGAGCAGGTCGTCCCGGAGAAATGGGTGCGCATGAGCGTGCGGTCCTATTCGCCGGCCGGCGAGCGCGGCGGCTACGGCTACATGTGGTGGGTCGCGGTGAACGACGTGCACTTCCCGCAGATGTCGGTGCCGCACGGCACGTACACGGCGCGCGGTGCCGGGGGGCACTACGTGGTCGTGATTCCGGCGCTCGATCTCGTGGTCGTGCATCGGGCGGATACCGATGCGCCCGAGGGCAAGGTCGAGGGTCTCGAATTCGGCGCGCTGCTCGAGAAGATCCTGGCGGCGAGGCGCCGTTGATGGCGTCGAACGATCCCCCGCGCATCGGGCCGCTCGCCCCCGGCCCGCGCAACGCCATCACGGACGTGGACGGCGTGACGGTGGGTCATTGCACGCTCGCCCGGGGCGACACGCAGACGGGCGCCACGGTGATCGTGCCGCACGCGGGCGATCCGTACCGCGAGAGGCCGCCCGCCGCCGCGGTCGTGCTCAACGGCTTCGGCAAGAGCGCGGGCCTGATGCAGGTGGAGGAGCTCGGCGTGATCGAGACGCCGGTCGCGCTCGGCAACACGTTCGCCGTGGGCGCCCTCGTGCGCGCGCAGGAGCGCGCCGCCTGCCGCGCGAACCCGGAGATCGGGCGCAGCCTGCCCACGGTCAATGCGGTGGCCCTCGAGTGCAACGACGGGTATCTCAACGACATCCAGGCGCAGGCCGTGGGCGAGGCGCACTACGAGGAGGCGCTGGCGGGCGCGAGCCGGGACTTCGCGCAGGGCAGCGTGGGCGCCGGGCGCGGCATGACGATGTTCGGCGTGAAGGGCGGCGTGGGAAGCGCGTCGCGGGTGGCCGCCACGAATGACGACCGCTTCATGGTGGGCGCGCTGGTGCTGGCGAATTTCGGCCGCGCGGCGAATCTCGTCGTCGACGGCGAGCGCGTGGGCGCGCGCTTGCACGAAGCGCTCGCGCGCCCCGCGCCCGCCGCGGAGTCCGGCTCCATCATCATGGTGCTCGCGACCGATGCGCCGCTTGACGCGCGGCAGCTGCGCCGCGTGGCGCTGCGCGCGGGCGCAGGCCTCGCGCGAACCGGCTCCTTCTTCGGGCATGGCAGCGGCGACGTGGTGCTCGCCTTCTCCACCGCCTATCGCATCCCGCATTCCGCCGCGACGCCGATGCCGGCGCTGGCCCTGCTGCACGATGGGCGCCTGGACCCGCTCTTCGAGGCGGCAGCGGATGCGACGGAGCAGGCGATCGTGAACGCGCTCTTCTCGGCGAGCCGCGTGCGCGGCTTCCGCGGGCACGAGCGCCGCGCATTTACCGAGGTGCTGCCCGGCTGGCGCGTCGCCGCGCCCTGAAGCGCTGCCGGACCTACTGCTTGTCGGGCTTCACCAGCGGCACCCAGACGTGGTACAGGGGCGCGGTGATGAGCATGCCGAGCGTGATGCCGACCCAGCCGCCGAGCAGGATGGCCGAGAGGGTCGCGAAGAACGCCTTGCCGAGGACGAGGCCGAGGGTGCCGAGCACGATGACGGGAATCGCTGCGATGTGGGCGCGGTTCCAGGGCACGCTCACGTGGCGCGAGCAGTGCCCGCACTTGATCGAGCGGGACGGGCCGAGGGTCTGTTTCTGGTAGAACGAGAAGGTCTTGCGCTCGCACCAAGGGCACGCGTACATCTGGAATCTCCCTGAAGCGGCCCCTGCTTTCGTCGGCATTGGGGCTCGACCGGTATTTTAGCGCGGCAGCCACACCGGCAAGGGGGAAATGCGACGTTTGAAACAGGGCCGGGAGCCGCCCCGGGCTAGCGGAAGGTCCAGCGCCAGACCGCGTCCAGCCCCGGGAGGTAGCCCACGCGCACCAGGACCTGGAAGGGCCGGGAGATACGGTAGGTGAGCTTGAGCGTGCCCTCGGCCGCGGCGATCCCCTGCTCATAGGTGAGCTGGATCCGGTTGTTGATGCGCTTGCCCACGCTCACCACCTCGGCGGCGGACGGCTGGCCGGTGCGCCCGGCGACCGTGTTCTCGGGCAGCACCCCCAGCACGCTGTTGGTGTCGGCGCGGCCGATCTTGAACTCGTCGAAGCCCAGCCGCTTGGTGAGGTCCGAGCCCGTGTTGTTGTTCCCCAGCAGCGCCCGCGCCGCGGCCATGAGCACGGCCGAATCGCCCAGGGTCGCGTCCGACGCCGAGCGGCCCAGCACGAGCCAGGAGAGCTTCTCCGGCTCCGGCACGTCGGGAGTGGACACCAGGCGCACATGCGGGCGCGCGACCGTGCCCAGCACCTCCACGCCGGCCTCGACGGGAAGCCCCTTGCGCAGCGCGAGCACGTTGAGCTGCGGATTGTCGAGGGCGCCATTGAAGACGATCACGCCGCGCTCGATCGCGAGCTTCTGGCCGTAGCCCTCGTAGGTCCCGCCCACGGTGCGGATGGAGCCCGCGGCCCTCAGCGCTCCGCCGACCTGCCCGGTGAGCCGGATGTCGCCGGCCAGCCGCGTGTCCAGCCCGCGGCCCTCGAAGTAGACATTGCGGCCGAGGGCCACGCGCAGGTCGAGCGTCACCGGCTGCGCGCCCTTCGCGGGCTCCTCCTGCGCCGGCTGCTGCGGGCGCACCACCACGATGTCGTCGGAAGGCGAAGGCGGCGCCGTCGGCGGCGCGCCGACCCAGACCGGATCGGCGGTGAACGCGCCGGTGATCGCGAGGCCATCGGCGGCGGCGGCGAGATGCGCGTCGCCGGTGACCGCCACGAAACGCGTCGCGAGCTGCGACACCGCGGCGTCCTGCGCATGGATCGTGAGCGTGCCCGTGCGCGCGGCGAGGTCGATGGAGCCCTGCGCGCTGAGGGCGCCGCCGCCCGCGGGCTCCTTCGCGTTGCGGAAGCGCTCCTGCGCTGGCTTCGGCAGCCGCCACGGCGTGCGCGCGGCGAAGCGCTCGATGGTGAGCGAGTGGCCGGCGAGGCGCAGGGCCACGTCCGCGTCCGAGATCTCGAAGCCCGATTGCGGCTCGCGCACCGCGAGGCTGGCGGCGGTGACCGACCCGTCGACGCGCGGATCGGCGCCGGTGCCCGTGACCGCGAGGTCGAGGTCGACGCGCCCGCCCAGCTTCGCATCGATGCCGAGCCACGGAGCGAGCACCGACAGGTCGGGCACGTCTCCCTGCAGGCGCGCCTGGATCGGCGCCTCGCGCGCGAAGCTCCAGCCCGTGGAACCGCGCACGATGAGGCCGGTGCCGTCGCCCTCGATGCGCCCGAGGTTCGCGGCGACGAGCGACACGGTGGCGCGGGCGCGCCCGCGCGTGGAATCCAGGCGCAGCGCGAGCGCCTCCAGCCCCAGGGGCAGCGGCGGCTGGCCCACGCGCAGGTCGCCGCTCACGCGGTGCACGTCGAGCGTGCCGTCGAAGGTCTCGAGGGCACGGATGTCCCAATCGCCCGCGATCACCAGGTCGGAACGGGTGACGTTCCAGAGCTTGAGGGTGCGCGCCACCGTGCGCACCACGATGCCCGGGGAGCTGCCGCGCAGCTCGATGCCGCGCGGCGTCCAGCGCGTGAGCGTGAGGCGCGCCTCGCCCCACTCGCCCTTCAACGGGGCCTCGCCCAGCTCGACCCGTTGCGCGCCGAGATAGAGCGGCGCGGGCGACTGCAACGAGAAGGAACCCGGTCCCGTGATGCCGAATGCGGTGAGCTGGCCCGCCCATGCCTCCTTCACGCCGGCGCGTTGCTCGCCGCCTTCGAGCGTCGCATGGAAGGTCGAGTCGCGCGTGATGGCCACGTCGAGATCGAGCCGGTGGTGCGCGCGCGTGCCGTCGAGCTTCGCATGCACCGATTGCGCCAGGGTATTCGAGGCGGCTGCCGTCCCGCGCACGATGCCCTGCGCCTGCAGCGTCCCATGGATCGCGCTCGCGGGATCGACGCCCGCCTGCGCATCGAGGACGAGCTGCGCGACGCGGGTCTGCGAGGGCAGCGAGAGGTCGCCGCCCGTCACCTGCACGCGGCCCGCCGGTGCGCGGAACGTGCCGTCGAGATGCGCCGTGCCGCGCGCATGGCCGGCGGCGTCCACGCCGAACGGGCGCGCGAGCGCGGCGATGTCGGGCACGTCGAAGGCGAGGTCGAGGCCGTCGCGCGGGCCGCCAAAGCTGCCCTTCGCCTGCAAGTGCGCATCGGCGACGGCGAGGTCGACATCGGCGAGCGCGATGCGCTGCGCATCGCCCGCGACGTGCACCCGCCCGCGCGCGGCCAGCCCCGAATACGTGCTCGGCGCGATGTCGAGCTTCGCCTCGCCCGCGATGCCGCCCGCGGCCTTGCCCGTGACGTCGAAGCCGAAGTTGAGGTCGCCGCGCGCGGTCTTCACGAAGGCGGACGGATCGAAGTGGTCGGCGTGACCGGTGAAGTGGAAAGCGCGGTCGCCCTGCAGATGCGCATCGCCCTGCGCGGTGAGCACGCCGCCGCCGGTCGTGACGCGCGCCGCCTCCACCGTGAGCACGCTCGAGGCGAGCGCGCCGCGGCCCTCGACGCCAAAGCGCGGATCCTTGAGCGCAACCTCGAAACGCTGCGCCTGCGTGTCGCCCGAGACGGAAGCGGTCCCGCTGATGTCCGTCTTCTGCAGGGTCGTCTGCAGCGCGGAGAGATCGACGTTGGCGAGCGTGAGCCGCGCCTGCGCGCGGCCGCTCGCATAGGTGGCTTCCCCCTGCACGCGGCCGCCCGCGGCGAGCGCCACGTCGAGCCCGGCCAGGTGCACGCGTTGCGCGTCGGCGGTCACGCGCGCCGCGGCGGCGCGGAACGGCAACTGGCCGCGATCCCACGGTCCGGGCTTGCCATTCTCCAGGCGCACCGGGCCCGCGAAACCATCGCCCTGCGGCTCGAGCTTCGCGTGCACCGCGAGGTCCGTCGGCGGCAGGCTCGCGGCGAAGCGGGCCAGATCCACGTGGGCCGCGTCCAGCGAGAGCGCCCGCACGAGCGGCTGCGTGAAGGGCGTGAGCGTCGCCTCGGCGCTCGCGGGCGACGCCGCGACGGTCCCCCGCGCCCGGGCCTGCAGCGATTCGAGCGTGCCGCGCAGCTCGCCCGCGACGTCGTAGGGCTTGCCCTGGGCGCTGCCTGCGGCCTTCACGTCGAGGTGCACGTCGAAGGGCTTCACGGCGCCCAGCGTCCCGGTCGCGCTCGCACGCCCGTACGCGGTCGTGACCGCGGCCTGGTCGATGCGGATGCGGCGCGCGTCCGCCTCGCCCTGGAGCACGATGTCGTGCAAGACGAGGTCGGCCGCGGCCTCGCCGCCGATCTTTCCGGCGCGCAACGTGTCGATGCGGGCGTCCTCGATGGCCACCCCCAGGGGCAGCGCGAACGACGCTGGCAAGCCCTGCGGCTTCTTGCCGGACGGCGCGGTATGGACGCTCACCTCGCGCGCATGCAGCTTGTGCACGACGAAGCGTCCCGCCAGCGGCGGCGTGGAATCGAGGTCGACGTCTTCCAGGCGCAGCTGCAGGTCCGGCCGATCGAGCACGATGCGATCGACGTGCATGGCGCCGCCGAGGCGTCCGCGCGCGCCCTCGATCTGCAGCCCCGGACCGAGACGCCGGGCGAGCTGCCCCATCACGACCTGCGTGCCGCTCGAGGTGCCGAGCAGCCACCAGGCGCCCGCCACGATCACCGCGAGAAGCACGAGCACGGTGAGCAGCAGCGCACGCAGCAGCGCGCGCCCGCGCCGGGGTGGGCGCGGCAGCGGTGTCGTCACGGGATCGGGCGCGACGGCCATGGGCTCAGAAGGCGACGTTCACCGAGAAGGCGAGGCGGAACTTGTGGTCGCGGTCCGCGTAGGCCAGGTCGAGCGCGAAGGGTCCCGCGGGCGTGCGAAAGCGGGCGCCCACGCCGTAGCTCTTGAGCGGCTCCCACGCGGCGATGGAGTCCGCCGCATCGCCGATGTCGGTGAAGAGCGCCGCACCCCATTTGTCGTTCAGCCAGTGCACGTACTCGGCGGTGCCGGTGGCGAGATAGCGCCCGCCGACGATCGCGTCGCCTTCCTGCACGCCCAGGCTCTGGTACGCATAGCCCCGATTGGAGCGGGATCCGCCCGCGCGGAAGAGGAAGTCCTCGGGAATGTGCTGGCGGCTCGCCGCGTACGTGCGGCCCCATTCGGTGCGCAGGATCACCTGGTCCATCGCGCCGAGGGAGATCCAGTGCTGGTACTGCAGGTAGGTCTTCAGGAAATCGTCGCCGGAAAAGAACGACTTGAAGCCCGTGGCGAGCTGCACGTTGAGCACGCCCCCGTGGCGCGGGTCGAAGATGTTGTCCACGAAGCGCCAGGTGAACTGCAGCACCGGCGCCAGCGCACGCCGGATCGTCTCGTCGCCGCCTTGCGGCTGCGTGCGCTCGATCTGGTAGGAGAGGCCGGCCTGCGTCTCGAACTTCTCCAGGCGGAAGTGGCGGTACCCCGCGACGGCGACGCGGCGCGAGACGAGGTTCGAGATGTCGCTGTGCTCGAGAAGAACGCCGAAGCTGTCGGTGAACGGCACGTCCCCGTAGCGCGGAAGATGGGCGAGCCCCGGGCTCGCGTAGAAGTCCGCATAGCCGATCTGCTCCTTCTGGGCGAGCTTGAGCGAGCTTTGCATGTCGAAGCGGTCGAGCACGTTGCGGTCGCGGAACGCCGCCTCGGCGCGGGCACCGTCGTCGGTGCCATAGCCGAGCGCGAGCCCGACCTCGCGCCGGGGCCGCTCCACGACCGTGAGCACGACCGGAACAAGCCGGGGATGCTGCGGATCGCGCGGCACGTCGACGATGACGCTCGAGAACCAGGGGCCCGTCTGCACCAGCCGCTGCAGGTTCGTGAGGCGTTCCATGCTGAAGCGCTCGCCGCGCTGCAGGTCCACCAGGCGGCGCACCGTGGACTCGGAGTACTTGTCGAGGCCATGGATCTCGACATCGCCCACGGTGAACGGCGGCCCGCTGTCGAGCACCACGTGCAAGCGTGCCGTCGCCTGCTCCGCATCCACGACCGCCTGCGACTCGACCATCGCTCCGGCGGCGTAGTCGAGATCGCGCAGGCTCTCCACGAGCTTCGTCTTCGCGGCTTCCCAGTCGGGGCTGCGCATGGGCTGGCCCTTGCCGAGGGAAAAGGCGCTGACCAGCTCGCGCCGCCGTTGCTCGTGCTCCGGAGTGGGCGTCGCGAGATCGCCGCGGAACTCGATGTCGACGGCCCCGACCGTGGTGCGCGGGCCCGGCGTCACCGTGACGGTCGCGTGCTCGCGCGCGGGGCTGTCGAACTCGACCTCGACGGTGGCGGAGAAGTAGCCTTCGGAGGCCGCGATCTCCGGGACCCGCTTGCGAACCTCGCGCACCCACGGGCGCAGGGACGCCGCGCGGCGCTCGCCGCGCTCGGCGCTGGGGGGCTTGAGGAACTGCTCGAACATGCCGCGCAACGGCTGCGGCGCCTGCCACGTCACGGTGAGCGGACGCGCCTCGCCGGGAGTCACGCCCGGCGCCGTCCGGGTATCGCGCTCCTCTTCGGTGTCCGCCGGCTTGGGGGCCGTATCGGCGTTGCGCGTCTGCGGCGGTGCGTCCTCCACGCCCGGCTGCCGCCCGGTGCCCTGGGCCGGGGCGAAGGCGGGAATGGCGCACGCGAGGACGATCGCGGCGAGCGCCCTGGCGCGTGCGCCCGGCGTGGCAGCTCGTGAGCCCTTCGACCAGCGCATTTTGAAGTCCTTGCCCGGGGCATCCTCCCGGCCGGCGAGCCACTCTTCGACGTGACGCCCCATGGGTGGTTCCCGCAAGCGCCGGTGCGGCATCACGCTCGCGATCGTGCAGGCAGAAGGTACTCCGTCGCGATGCGGCGTCCCTTGCACGGCGCCCTATCGGGAAGACAGGCGCGCGGCCGAGGCCAGCACGAGCGCGCCGCCGCCGAGCTGCACGAAGGATAACGTCTCGCCGAGCACGATCCACGCGAGCAGCACCGTGACGACCGGCTCCAGCGTGGACACGATCGAGGCGCGCGAAGGGCCGACGCGCTTGAGCCCCGCGAAGAAGGCGAGGATCGGCAGCACGGTGCACGCGAGCCCAATGGCGATGACCGCGCTCCATCCGGCGGCGCTCCCCGGCCAGCGCGGCGCGTGGAATGCGGTGGCCGCGCCGAGCACCACCGCCGCGGACAGGCACACCACCGTCGTCGCGGCGAGGGCGTCCACGTGCCGCAGCTCGCGCGCCCCGACCACGATGTACACCGCGTAGAAGACCGCCGCGGCGAGCCCGAGAAGGATGCCCGTGCCGCTGCCGCGGCCGCCGCCCAGGGTCAGGGCCACGCCCGCGAAGCTCGCGGCGAGCACCGCGGCGCGAGCGGCCGTGATGCGCTCGCCCGGGAAGGCCGCGCAGAGCAGGCAGACGAGCGTGGGATAGACGTACAGCAGCAAGGCCACGAGGCCCGCCGAGGCGAACTCGAGCGCGCTGAAGAAGCAGAACGCCTGTCCGACGTAGCCGATGGCGCCCATGAGGACCGCCGCCACGAGGGTGCGCCCGCGCGGCCACGACCGGCCGCGCAGGACCATGACCGCGCACAGCACCGCCGTCGCGATCGCGAAGCGCAACAGCAACAATCCGTGGACGTCCACGCCCGCGGCGTAGGCGAAGCGCGCCAGGATCGCCATCGCGCCGAACGCGGCGGCGGAGAGGGCGATCCAGCCCATCTAGGGCGCGTGCGGCCCGAGGCGGGCGATGCGCTTTTCCAGCCGCTCCAGGTCCTCGCGCAGGCGCGCCACGTCCTCGACGAAGCCCTGCACCTTGACGCGCGAGGCGATGACGGGCGATTCCTCGGTCCAGTACTCGGCGGCCGCCTGCGCCGTGCGCAGTCCCGCCTCGCGCGTGCCGCTGGCGAACGCGCGCGCGAATCCCGCGATCCGGTGCGCGGCGACGTCGCCCACGACGCGGGCCAGGTCCTCCTCGGCGTCCCAGCGCAGGTTGCGCAGGAGGAAGGAAATCTCCTGCGCGAGCTCCATGTCGCCGCGCATGTCGATGTCGCGGAACGCGGCCTCGTCGCCCGCCGCCAGCCGCGGCAGCAGGAAAGGCGAAACGCGCACCTCCAGGTCGCGCGAAGCGCCGGGGAGCGCCGGCACCAGCTCGCCCGTGGTCTGCACGGTGAACGCGAGGTCGACGGGCCCCAGGGCGAAGGACACGCTGCGTCCGGCGTGGCGCCGCAGGCGGTCGAGCGCCACGGGCGTGGCACGCAGCACGTGGTTGGCCGCGCGCGCGGCCGTGGCGTGCACGGGCCCGCTCATGTGCGAAAGCCGCGGTGCAGCGCCACGACGCCCGCGCTGAGGTTGAAGTACTCGACCCGCGCGAGGCCCGCCTGCTCCATCATGCCCTTGAGCGTCTCCTGGTCGGGATGCATGCGGATCGACTCCGCGAGGTAGCGATAGGCTTCCTCGTCGCGCGCGACGTAGCGCCCGATGCGCGGCAGGATCCCGAACGAATAGGCGTCGTACGCGCGCTCGAGCGGCTTCCATACGCGCGAGAACTCGAGCACCAGCACGCGCCCGCCGGGACGGGTCACGCGCGCCATCTCCGCCAGCGCGCGGTCCTTGTGCGTCATGTTGCGCAAGCCGAAGGCAACACTCACGCAATCGAAGCTCGCGTCGGCGAACGGCAGCCTCTCCGCGTCGCAGAGCGCCATGGGGGCGAAGAGCCCGGCATCGAGCAGGCGGTCGCGGCCCACGGCGAGCATCGCCGCGTTGATGTCCGTCATCCAGACCTGGCCGGTGGGTCCCGCGCGTTGCGCGAAGCCGCGCGCGAGGTCGCCGCTGCCGGAGGCCACGTCGAGCACCCGCGAGCCCGCGCGCACGCCGGAGAGCTCGATCGCGAAACGCTTCCACGCGCGATGCAATCCCAGCGACATGAGGTCGTTCATCAGGTCGTAGCTGGGGGCCACGGAGCGGAAGACGTCGCCCACGCGCCGCGCCTTCTCTTCCTCGGGCACCTGCCGGTAGCCGAAGTGGGTCGTGCGCTCGTCGCTCATGGCTCGCGCGACTTGCCCGCCTGCTCCAGGCGCTTCAGGTAGGTGTGCCAGTTGGCGTCGAACCTCTGGCCCAGGTCGTAGAGGTAGTCCCACGAGTAGATGCCCGTGTCGTGCCCGTCGGTGAAGACGAGCTTCACGCCGTACATGCCGACGGGCTCGATCGCCGTGATGCCCACGTCGCGCTTGCCCACCTGCAGCACTTCCTGGCCGGGACCGTGGCCGCGCACTTCGGCGGAGGGCGAGAAGACGCGCAGGTATTCGCAGGGCATCGAGAACGAGCGGCCGTCGTCGAACGAGATGTCGAGCATGCTCGAGACCTGGTGCAGTTCGATCTCGACCGGGCGGGGGCTCTTGCGGTCCATGCCGGCATTATCTCCCAAGCCCTCCCCCGCGGCGCGGACGCGGCGAGTCCGGATAAGATGGCGCCCATGATCGGCATCCTCATCGTCTCCCACGGCGCGTTCGGGGAATCGCTCATCCATTCGGCGAGCCACGTCCTGGGCAAGCGCCCGCTCTACCTGCGCCAGCTCGGCATCACCGTGCACGACGACCCGGACGCCATCGTGGCCGTGGGCGAAGACCTCATCCGCTTCCTCGACCAGGGCGAGGGCGTGCTCGTCATGAGCGACATCTATGGCGCCACGCCCTCCAACATCGCGGCCAGGCTGCTCAAGCCCGGGCGCGTCGAGGGCGTCTCCGGCGTGAACCTGCCCATGCTCATCAAGGCCCTCTCCTACCGCGAGCAGCCGCTGACGGCGTGCCTCGCCAAGGCCATGGCGGGCGGCGCGGAGGGCATCTGCCTCATCCCGCAGCGCTGCTCCAACGACGGATGATCAGGAAGGCGATCACGATCTCCAACAAGCTGGGCCTCCACGCGCGGGCCTCGGCCAAGCTCACCCAGGCGGCCTCGCGCTTCCAGAGCGCGGTCTGGATCGCCCGCGGGCCGCGCCGCGTGAACGCGAAGAGCATCATGGGCGTCATGATGCTGGCGGCGGGCATCGGCTCCACGGTCGAGCTCGAGACCGACGGTCCCGACGAGGGCGATGCGATGGCGGCGCTGGAGAAGCTCTTCGCCGACAAGTTCGGCGAGGGCGAATGAGACCATGAACCTCGAGGCCGCGAAGGCGAACGTGGCCAGCGTGTGCTTCACGATGCACGGCATTGGCGTGTCCGGCGGCATCGCCATCGGCCATGCGCACCTCTTCGCGGGCATGTCGGCCGAGGTGGACCACTACCAGATCTCCGCGGCGGACGTGCTGCGCGAGCAGCGCCGGTACGACCGCGCGGTGAAGGAAGTGCGCGACGAGTTGAAGACCCTCGCCGAGAGCGTGCGCCACAGCGCGGCCTCGGAGCTGGCGCCGTTCGTGAAGGTGCACGAGATGCTGCTCGAGGACGCCGCCTTCACCGAGGCGCCGCGCGAGATCATCCGCCAGGAGCATTGCAACGCGGAGTACGCGCTGCGCACGCAGCTCGACATCCTCGTGCAGCAGTTCCGCGACATCGAGGACACCTACCTGCGCGAGCGCGAGGACGACGTGCGCCAGGTCGCCGAGCGCGTGCTGGCGGCGCTGGCGGGAACCAAGCAGCGCATCGCGATGAAGCCGGTGCGCGAGGATGCGTCGATCCTCGTCGCGCGCGACCTCTCTCCCGCGGACGTGATCCTCTTCCGCACCCATCCCTTCGCCGCGTTCGTGACCGACCTGGGCGGCGCCACGTCGCACACCGCGATCGTCGCGCGCTCGCTCAACATACCGGCCATCGTGGCGCTGCACCACGCGCGCCACCTCATTCGCGAGGACGAGCTCATCATCGTGGACGGCACCCAGGGCGTGGTGATCGTCAATCCCGACCGCCACGTCCTCGCCGAGTACCGCCTGAAGCAGAACCAGGCGCGGATCGAGCGCGACAAGTTGAAGCGCATCCGCACGGCGCCGGCGGCCACCCTGGACGGAACGCTCGTCCAGCTCTACGCCAACATCGAGCTGCCCGCGGACGTCGAGCTCGCCAAGGCGAGCGGCGCCGGCGGCATCGGGCTCTTCAGGAGCGAGTTCGTCTTCATGAACCGGCGCGACCTGCCCGAAGAGGACGAGCAGTACGAGGCCTATCGCGCGGTGGTCGAAGGCATGCGTGGCCTGCCCGTGACCATCCGCACGCTCGACATCGGCGCCGACAAGACCCTCGACGGCGAGGAGAACATGGCGGTGAACCCGGCGCTCGGCCTGCGGGCGATCCGCTACTGCCTGGCCGAGCCGGACGTGTTCAATACGCAGCTGCGCGCGATCCTGCGGGCGTCACGGCACGGCAAGGTGATGATCCTCATCCCCATGCTCACCACGTGGCACGAGCTCACGCAGGCGCTCGCCGCGATCGAGATGGCGAAGGAGCAGCTGCGCGACGAGAAGGAGAAGTTCGACGAGCATGTCGCCGTGGGCGGCATGATCGAGGTGCCCGCGGCGGCGATCGCGCTGCCGATGTTCATCCGCCGCCTCGACTTCCTCTCCGTCGGCACCAACGACCTCATCCAGTACACGCTCGCCATCGACCGCGCCGACGACAAGGTGGCGCACCTCTATGACCCGCTGCACCCCGCGGTGCTGAACCTGCTCGCCGGCGTGATCCGCACCGCGCAGCAGCACGAGAAGCCCATCGCCGTCTGCGGCGAGATGGCGGGCGACGTCGAGCTCACGCGGCTGCTGCTGGG
Source organism: Usitatibacter sp. (assembly GCA_035656735.1). GTDB lineage: Bacteria > Pseudomonadota > Gammaproteobacteria > Burkholderiales > Usitatibacteraceae > Usitatibacter. The sequence continues at coordinate 153,330 of DASRRY010000036.1, forward strand.
CTTCGGCCTGCGCCACTTCTCGATGCATCCCGCCCACATCCTCGCCGTCAAGCAGCGCGTGCTCATGACGAGCCTGCCGGACATCGCGCCCATCATCGCGCGCGTGCTGAAGGCCGACGATCCCGAGAAGCTGCAGGCGCTGATGGAGCGGCTGAACGGCTGAGCCTCAGGGCGCGAGGAGCCGCGCGGTCGCCTGCGGCGTCTCCGCGCGCAGCAGCCGGTCGAGCGCCGCCACCTTGTCCGCGGAGGACATGGCGTCCCACGGATGGCCGCTCACCGCCGCGCTGCCCAGCCGCGTCTCCGAGGCGAAGACCGGCACCTCGCGCACCACGCGCCCGCTCGCAAGCTCGACGAGCGAGAGCTTGTAGTAGGTGTATGCGGCGAGATAGCCCGGCGCCACGCCGATCGTGCCGATGCGGCGCGGCTCGTAGGTGCGGTCCACGTAGAAGCCGAGCCCCTCCAGCATGCCGCTGCCGACATAGCCGTCCTCGACTTGCAGGCGCGCGTCGTGGCGATACTTGGTCGCGAGCACGAGATGCGTCGCATCCACGCCGCGCAGCACGGGCCGCACCGCGTCCAGCAGCGCCGCCGTGCCCGCGCCGGCATCGAGCCCCTGCGCCTGGCGCGCGAAGATCGCCGGGTCGCCCGAGAAGAGCAGCACGGTCCTGCCCTGCGCGCCCGCCGCGTGCAGCGCGTCGTCGAGCGCGAGCACCATGTTGCGGTCGAGGAGGTTGCCCGGGACCGCCAGGAAGTCATGGTGGTTGCGGTCGATGTGGCTGCCGGTGGCCATGTCGCGGGTGACGATGGTGAGCCGGTCCGAGAGCAGCGACAGCACGGCGTAGCGCGGCTCGGCGGCGGCGGCCGCTCCGGCGGCGAGGAGTGCCAGGGCGAGCAGGACACGGACCATGGTTGCCTCCGTTGTGCGTTCTCGAAGGCGCCAGCATTGCATGGCCGGGGCGAACGCCGCATGGCGGAATGTCACGGATGCGCGCGGGGAAATCGCGGGTTGCAAGGCCCCCACCCCGGTGTAGAATCTGCGCAACGCGCCGATTTGACCTCAGCTTGCGGGCGCTTGATAAATACGGCTAAAGCGAGTGGCGGAGACCCGAACCCGACACGCGCCCATGGCCGGCCGGGTTTTTTCATTCATGGACCTGCCAGATCCCCATTCCGTCGGCGTCGCCGTCGCACAGCGCGCGGGCTTCCTCGAGCCGCTGATCCTCAAGGCGGGCAAGACGCTCGCCTCCTACGAGCTCGTCTACGAGACGTACGGCACGCTCAACGCGCAGCGCTCCAACGCCGTGCTGGTGTGCCATGCGCTCTCCGGCAGCCACCACGTGGCCGGCTACTACGCCGACGATCCGAAGAAGGTCGGCTGGTGGGACAACCTGGTGGGACCCGGCAAGCCGCTCGACACGGACCGGTTCTTCGTGATCGGCGTGAACAACATCGGCGGTTGCCACGGATCGACGGGGCCGGGCTCCGTCGACCGCGCGACGAGCCGGCCGTACGGCGCCTCCTTCCCGGTGGTCACCGTCGAGGACTGGGTCGCCTCCCAGGCGCGCCTCATGGATCGCCTCGGCATCGAGCGGCTCGCCGCGGCGATCGGCGGGTCCCTGGGCGGCATGCAGGCGCTGCAATGGACCCTCTCGTATCCCGAGCGCATCGCCCATGCGCTGGTGGTCGCGGCGGCACCCCGCCTCTCCACCCAGAACATCGCCTTCAACGACGTGGCGCGCACGGCGATCGTGTCGGATCCCGATTTCCACGGCGGCAACTTCTACGCCCACAACGCCATCCCCGCGCGGGGGCTCAAGCTCGCGCGCATGCTGGGCCACATCACGTACCTGTCCGAGGACCTGCTCATGGAGAAGTTCGGGCGGGTGCTCAAGCGCGAAGAGTACGGCTTCAACTACGAGGTCGAGTTCGAGATCGAGTCGTACCTGCGCTACCAGGGCGACAAGTTCGCGCAGGTGTTCGACGCCAACACCTACTTGCTGATGACCAAGGCCCTCGACTATTTCGACCCGGCCAAGGAGGCGAACGGCGACCTCGCCGGCGCGCTCTCGCAAGCGAAGGCCGGCTTCTTCGTGGCGTCCTTCAAGAGCGACTGGCGCTTCCCGCCGGAGAGGAGCCGCGAGATCGTGAAGGCGCTCACCGCCACGCGCAAGCGCGTGACCTACGCCGAGATCGACGCGCCCCACGGCCACGACGCCTTCCTCCTCGACAACCCGCATTACCACCAGCTCGTCGCCGCCTACATGGACAACGTGGCGGCCGAGGTCGGCGCCGGATCGCGGCGCGAGCCCCTGGCCGCGGGCACGAGCGAGCTCGAGGAGATGCGCGGCTACGGCGGCGGGGGGAAGAAGGCGTGATGCAGCGCTATGACTTCGAGCTGATCGCGCGCTGGATCCCGGAGCGCGCCCGCGTGCTGGACCTGGGCTGCGGCGACGGCGTGCTCCTCGCCGGCCTCGCGGCGACCCACGGCGTGGACGGCTACGGCATCGAGATCGACGACGCCAACGTGCTCGCGAGCGTGAGGAACGGCGTGAACGTCGTGCAGACCGACATCGAGAGCGGCCTCGCGCAGTTCGACGCCGGCACTTTCGACTTCGTGATCCTCTCGCAGACGCTGCAGGCCATGCGCAACGCCGAGAGCGTGCTGCTGGAGATGCTGCGCGTGGGGCGCGAGGGCATCGTCACGTTCCCCAACTTCGGCTACTGGCGCCACCGCATCGACATCCTGCGCGGGCACATGCCGGTGTCGAAGACGCTTCCCTACAGCTGGTGGGACACGCCCAACATCCACCTCTGCACGGTGAAGGACTTCGAGGACCTGTGCGTGAAGGTCGGCGCGGAGATCCTCGAGGAGCGCGTGATCCACGAGGGCCGCGCCATCGGTTTCCTGCCGAACGTGCGCGGAAGCCTCGCGATCTTCCGCTTTCGCAGGAAGCCCTAGCGGCTGCGGCGGTCGAATCCGGCCCGGCGGGCGCGGCGCGCGTGCGACTCGCGCAGCAGCTTGTCGGTGAGCGTGCGCAGCTTCTCGGCGGACTTCACCGCCTCGTCCACGGCGCGGCGCCGGGCGTCGAGGAACTTCGCGTCGACCACCTGCGCCTCGGGCTGCACGTCGCCGCCCGGGCCCGGATCCCATGGGCTCCTCACGAGCTGGATCGCCATCTTGCGGCTGCTCGTGTCGCGCATGTACACCGAGCACGTGAGCTCGCGCAGCGCGTAATCGGCGGCGGCGAGCTTCTGCCCGAGGCCGTCGAAGTCGTACTTCGCCTCCAGGTTGTGGAACTCGAACAGCTCCTTCACCGCGGCGATGAAGACCTTCGGGCGCGGCATCTTCATGATGACGCGTCCCTGCTTGATCGAGATCTCCATGAGGTCGTACATCACCTGCCCCAGCACCCAGTGGAGGTACGTGTGGCGCGCGACGGTGCCGCCGACCTCGGCCGCGAAGGCCTCCGGCAGGTCGCCGCCGAGCGGCTCGAGGGCCGCGTTGAAGGTCATGAGCTTCTTCTTGGGCATCATTGCTCCTGTCTCGTATCGAGGGCCTCGATCGCCGGGCGCTTCCACGCGAGCAGCGCCAGGCCCGGCAGGGCGAGGAGGAACGTCACGAAAAAGAACACGGGCCACGACAGTCCCAGGTAGCGCGGGTCGGTGGCATATCCGGCCAGCGGTCCCACGTAGACCCTTCCGAACGCCGACAACGCCGACAGCAGCGCGTACTGCGCGGCGGTGAAGCGATGGTCGCACAGTGCCATGAGAAGCGCCACGAAGGCCGCCGTCCCCATGCCGCTGGTGAAGTTCTCCAGCCCCACGGCGAGCACCATGAGCGGATAGCTCTTGCCGGCCAGCGCCAGCGCCGTGAACGCGAGGGTCGCCACGGCCTGCAGGATGCCGAAGAAGAGCAGCGCGCGGTAGAGCCTCAAGCGCACCATGAGCGCGCCGCCGAGGAGTGCACCCGCGATCGTGGCGGCGATCGCCATGCCCTTGTTGACCACGGCCACCTCGGCGAGGGAGAAGCCCGCGCCGCGCAGCAGGAACGAGGTGCTGAGCGAGAACGTGAACGCATCGCCCAGCTTGTAGAGCACCAGCAGCAGCAGCATCCAGAGGGCGTCGTGGCGGGAGAGGAATTCACGCAAGGGCTCGCCGTACGCCTGGGCGAGCGATTTCGGCGCCGCCGCGGCGAACGCCGGCTCGCGCGCCGCAAGAGTGGCCAGGATGCCCACGCCCATGAGCGCCGCCATGAGCAGGTAGGTGCCGCGCCAGCCCAGCGACGGGATCCAGCCCGAGCCGGCGGCGAAGACGAGTGCCAGCGTGCCCGAGACCAGCATCCCGACGCGATAGCCGGCCACGGTGAGCGCACCGGCGAGGCCGCGCTCCTCGGGCCGTGCGATATCCGTGCGGTACGCGTCGAAGACGATGTCCTGGGAGGCGGAGGCGAAGGCCGTGAAGAGCGCCACCGCCCCCAGGAGCACCATGTCGCTGCGCGGCGAGAAGGTCGCCATGGCGGCGATCGACGCCGCGAGCACCAGTTGCGTGATGAGCAGCCAGCCGCGCCGCCGCCCGAGGAACGGCGGCACGTAGCGGTCCATCGCCGGCGCCCACAGGAACTTCCACGTGTAGGGAATCCCGGCGAGCGTCACCAGGCCGATGGTCGAGAGGTCGACCCCCTCGACCGTCATCCAGGCCTGCAGCGTGCCCGACGTGAGCGCGAGCGGAAGCCCCGACGAGAAGGCGAGGAACACGATGACCGCGAGGTTGCGGTCGCGAAACACCGCCGAATAGTCGTGCGCCGGCTTCAAGGTGCGCCAAGGATAGCGCACGGCCGTCGAGGGCGATCCATTCAACGGGTCAACGGCGCGATCTTCCCCAGCTTCTCCAGCCGCAGCCGGATCGAGCTCGCGGTGCGCGCGTGCTTGCGCGCGAGCTCGACCATCGGCATTCCCGCGTCGAAACCGCCGGTGAGCGCCAGGTCCTCGCCCTCGCTCCAGGGCTTGCCGAAGTTGGCGGGCAGGCGCTCGCGGCGCTTCGCGCGGTCGACCTCGCGCGACATGAGGTCGATCGCCGTGTAGAGCGCGCGCAGGGCCCGCGGCTCGGCGTAGGGGCTCTGGTCGGGGTACGCCTCTCCGGTAAAGGGATTCACGCCGTCGGCGAGCGCGCGGACGATGGGCAGTGCGGCATCGAGTTGCATCGAGGTCTCCGTGGAAATTGGGTTCTCCCGCGCGCGCCCGAACGGCGGGACCTCCGAACAACGGCGCATCGCGCGCCGCGTTGACCTCACATGCCGCGCAGGTCGATGGGCTTGGCACCCGTGAACATGTCGAGCGCCAGCCGTGCCGCCCCGGCGGTCCCGGCGTGGCTGTGCAGCTGCGACACCACGATCCGCGCGGCGCGGGCCGATTGCGTCGAGGCGTGGGCCTGCACCGCCTTCCTCACCTCGCGCCGGAAGAGGCTGGGCAGCGCCTCGACCAGGCCGCCGCCCAGCACGACGGTGTCGGGGTTCATGAAATCGACGAGGTTCGAGATCGCGGCGCCGACCACGGCGGCGCGGCTGCGCACCAGCTTCTCGAGCGCCTTGTCGCCGTCGCGGATCGCCTTCGCGATGTCGGCCGAGCGGATCGCGCTCACGTCGGTGCCGGCGCTCTCGCGCAGGCGCGGCGCCCAGCGCTTCGCGGCGAGCGTCGCCGCCTCGCCCGCGATGGCGGTGCGGCTCGCGACGTTGTCCAGCACCTGCTTGCGCGGCGACTCGGGATCCTCGTGGGCATGGAGCAGGTAATTGCCGATATCGCCCGCTTGGTTCGTGGCGCCCAGGTAGAGCTTGCGGTCGATGATGAGCGCGCCGCCCACGCCGGTGCCGATCCAGACCGCGATCATGTGGCGCCCCTTGCGCGCCGCGCCCAGCCGGTGCTCGCCGTAGAGCGCGCACTGCACGTCGTTCGCGACGAAGACGCGCGCCCGCGCCATGCGCTCGAGCTTGGCGCGGAACGGATAGCCCTCGAGGAAGAGCAGATTGGGCGAGCGCTTGAGCATGCCCTCGCGCATGTCGACCTGGCCCGCGCATCCCACGCCCACGAAGTGCACGGCGAGGCCCCTGCGAGCCGCCTCGCCGAGCAGGTCGCGGACGGCCGTGCGCAGTTGGCGCTCGAACGCCGGGAGCCCGCCCTTTTCGGGTACCGTCCGAAACTTCTGCTCGCGCAGCACCTCGAAACGGGCGTCGAACAACGCGCACAGGGTCTTGGTTCCCCCGATGTCGAGCCCGAGGATGGCCGCCTGCCGCTCGTCGTTCGTTCTTGTCATGGCACGCGCCGTAGTGGTGAACCCGTAGCGAAAGACTGCCGCCGAGGCCAACCGTTCCCATGCGATACACCGCCCTCGCCGTCGACTACGACGGCACCATCGCGCACGACGGCGTCGTGCCGCCCCACGTGATCGACGGACTCGAGCGCCTGAAGGCGACCGGCCGGCGGCTGCTCCTGGTCACGGGGCGCGAGCTGCCGGAGCTGAAGACGGTCTTCCCCGAGGTGGGCCTCTTCGATCGCGTCGTGGCGGAAAACGGCGCGCTGCTCTACCGGCCCGCCAGCGCAGAGGAGGAAGAGCTGGGCGATCCGCCGCCGCGGGGCTTCATCGAGATGCTGCGCGCGCGCGGAGTGCCGCTCTCGGTCGGCCGTTCGATCGTGGCGACGGTCACGCCGCACGAGGCCGTGGTCCTCGACGTGATCCGCGAGCTCGGCCTCGAGCGCCAGGTCATCTTCAACAAGGGCGCGGTGATGGTGCTGCCGGCCGGCGTCAACAAGGCGAGCGGGCTCGCGACCGCGCTCGCGGAGCTGTCGCTTTCCGCGCGCAACGTGGTGGCGTGCGGCGACGGCGAGAACGACCACGCGCTGCTCGATTCGTCCGAGTACTCGGTCGCGGTCGCCAACGCCATCCAGTCGCTCAAGGAGCGCGCCGATCGCGTGACGGCGGAGAAGCGCGGCGATGGGGTGCTCGAGGTGATCGCGGACCTGATCGAGAACGACCTCGCCCGTGCCCAGCCCGCGCGGCCACGGCGCGTGGTTGTGGTCGGCCGGGACGCCGCCGGCGACAACGTGAGCGTGCCGGCCGCGGGCGTCTCGATGCTGGTCACCGGCGGGCCGCGCAGCGGCAAGAGCACCTTCGTGATCCGGCAGCTCGAGCGCCTCGCAGCATGCGGCTACCAGTACTGCGTGATCGACACGCGCGGCGAGTACCTGCAGTTCAATCCCGCGGTCGTCTTCGGCACGGCCGAGCATGCGCCCGACGCGACCGAGGTGCTGACCGCCCTGCAGAAGCCCGGCGTGCACGCCGTGGTTTGCCTCGTGGCGATCGAGCGCGCCCGCCGCACGGCCTTCGTCGCGGACCTCATGCGCCGCCTGGTGGCGCTGCGCGAGGAGACCGGACGCCCGCACTGGATCGTGCTGGACGAGGCGCAGGAAGTGCCGGAGGGCCGCAGCGTTCGCAGCCAGCTCGCCGACGAGCCGGCGGAGAACCTGATCCACGTCACCTCCGATCCCGGGCGGCTCGCCATCGACATGCTGGCGGAGGCGGACGTCGTCGTGGGGCGCGGCCCGGCGGCCCACGAGATGCTCGCCACGGTCGCCGCGCGCATGGAGCTCACGCCTCCCGCGGAGCCCGAGCATGCGCCGCGCGAGGGCGAGGCGCTCGTATGGTTCCGCCGCGCGCGCGGCGCGCCGCTCCTCGTGCAGCTGCCGCGGCGCGACGCGATGAAAACGCGCGAAAACGAGCAGGTAGGACGCCTCCTACGGCGTGCCTGAGGGCCCTTCGACGCCGCGAGCTGCGCACGAAAAAGGGAATTCGCCGGTGGATCTTTCCACCACGCCCCCGGTCGAACCTGCGAATTATTCAGGCCTTTCGTTCCCACAATAAAGCCGGAGAGTCGCGCACGATGGGAGGTACCAGCCCCGAGCTCCACTCGCTGCTGCCGCAGCGTTACGGCGTCCCGCGCCCCGCGCCCGACCGCTCGACGATGTCGCAGCTCGCGCGGCAGACGCTCGCCGTGGTGCTCGCCGGCGGCCGCGGCACGCGCCTGGGCCCGCTCACCGAGTGGCGCGCGAAGCCCGCGGTGCCGTTCGGCGGCAAGTTCAAGATCATCGACTTCGCGCTCTCCAACTGCATCAACTCCGGCATCCGGCGCATCGGCGTCGCGACGCAATACCAGTCCCACGGCCTCATCAACCACGTGCAGAAGGGCTGGTCGTTCCTCGACGGGCGCTTCAACGAGTTCGTGGAGCTCCTGCCCGCGCAGCAGAGCAACACGTGCGACTGGTACAAGGGCACCGCGGACGCCGTGTACCAGAACCTGGAGCTGCTGCGCCGCCACGAGCCCCGGTTCGTGCTCGTGCTCGCGGGCGACCACATCTACAAGCAGGACTACACGCGCATGCTCTTCGAGCACGTCGAGCGCGGCGCCGACATGACGGTGGGCTGCGTGGAAGTCGCGCGCGCCGAGGCGGCGGGCCAGCTGGGCGTGATGGAGGTGGACGAGCGCTATCGCATCATCGGCTTCCAGGAAAAGCCCGACGATCCGAAGCCGATCCCGGGGCGGCCGGGGCACGCGCTGGGCAGCATGGGGATCTACGTCTTCGACGCGGAGTTCCTCTACGACGAGCTGCTCGAGGACTCGATCGACGCCGGCTCGAGCCACGATTTCGGCCACGACATCATCCCGCGCATGATGAAGGCGGGCGCCAGCATCTTCGCGCACCGCCTGCAGGACAGCGCCACCCAGGTGAACGACGGCCGCTGCTACTGGCGCGACGTAGGTACCATCGATGCCTTCTGGGAAGCGAACCTCGAGCTCACCCGCGTCTCCCCCGCCCTCAACCTCTACGACCAATCGTGGCCGATCTGGACCTACCAGGAGCAGCTCCCGCCCGCGAAGTTCGTCTTCGACCTCGACGGGCGGCGCGGCGCCGCGATCGACTCGATGGTCTCGGGCGGCTGCATCATCAGCGGCTCGACGGTGCGCAACTCGCTGCTCTTCTCGAGCGTGCGCGTGCACAGCTTCTGCACGATCAACGAGGCGGTGATCCTGCCCGACGTGGAGGTGGGCCGCGGCGCGATCCTCTCGCGCGTCGTGGTGGACCAGGGCTGCAAGATCCCGCCGGGCTTGCGCGCGGGCATCGATGCCGACGAGGATCGCAAGCGCTTCCACGTGAGCGAGAAGGGCGTGACGCTCATCACGCCCGCCATGCTCGGGCAACGCCTGCGCCACCTCCACTGAAGAAGGGTTGCGGTCGCCCATGCCTCTGCTGACCGAGCAGGACATCTACCTCTTTCGCGAGGGGACCCACGCGACGCTGTACAACGGGCTCGGCTGCCACCTGGCGCCGGCCGGCGGCGCGCACTTCGCCGTGTGGGCGCCCAACGCGCGCGGCATCTCGGTGATCGGCGACTGGAACGGCTGGCAACCGGGCGTCGACGTGATGAAGCCGCGCTGGGATTCGTCCGGCATCTGGGAATGCGACGTGCCGCAGGTGCGCCACGGACATGGATACAAGTACGCCATCACGAACGTCCACGGGGCCCACGAGGACCGGGCCGACCCCATGGCGTTCTTCTCCGAGGTGCCGCCCTCGACCGCCTCGCGTGCCTGGCGCCTGGACTACGAGTGGAGCGACGCGCAATGGATGGACAGCCGCAAGACGCGCAACGCGATGGACGCGCCCTTCGCGATCTACGAGCTGCACATCGGCTCGTGGCGCCGCAACGCGGCGAACGAGCTGCCGAGCTACCGCGACATCGCGCAGCCGCTGGCCGAGTACATGAACTGGCTGGGCTTCACGCACGTGGAGCTGATGCCGATCACCGAGCACCCGTTCTACGGCTCCTGGGGCTACCAGACCACGGGCTACTTCGCGCCCACCGCGCGCTACGGCACGCCCCAGGATTTCATGCACCTGGTCGACACGCTGCACCAGGCGGGCATCGGGGTCATCCTCGACTGGGTGCCCTCGCACTTCCCCGACGACCCGTTCGCCCTCGCGCGCTTCGACGGCACGCACCTCTACGAGCACGCCGATCCGCGCAAGGGCTTCCATCCCGAGTGGAAGAGCAACATCTTCAACTACGGGCGCCACGAGGTGCGCGCCTTCCTCACCTCCAGCGCGCATTTCTGGCTCACGCACTACCATATCGATGGCCTGCGCGTGGACGCGGTGGCCTCGATGCTGTACCTGGACTACGGGCGCAAGCACGGCGAGTGGATCCCGAACGTCCACGGCGGGCACGAGAACCTCGAGGCGATCGAGTTCCTGAAGCACCTGAATGTCACGGTGGGACGCGACTTCCCCGACTGCAAGACGATCGCCGAGGAGTCCACGGCCTGGCCCCAGGTCTCGCGCCCGACGTTCACCGGCGGCCTGGGCTTCCACATGAAGTGGAACATGGGATGGATGCACGACACGCTCGACTACATGGCGCACGACCCGGTCTACCGGCGCTACCACCACGGCGAGCTCACGTTCTCGCTCTGGTACGCGTTCACGGAGAACTTCGTGCTGCCCCTTTCCCACGACGAGGTGGTGTACGGCAAGAAGTCCCTGCTCGACAAGATGCCCGGCGACCGCTGGCAGAAATTCGCCAACCTGCGCGCGCTCTACGGCTACATGTGGACGCACCCCGGCAAGAAGCTGCTCTTCATGGGCGGGGAGATCGGCCAGTGGCGCGAGTGGCACCACGAGCGCAGCCTCGACTGGGACCTCACGTACGATGGCGACCATGCGGGACTGCAACACTGGCTGAAGGACCTGAACCGGGTCTATCGCGAGTACCCCCAGCTCCACCGCTTCGACTTCACGCAGGACGGTTTCGAATGGATCGATTCCCTCGACAGCGACTCGAGCGTCGTGAGCTACCTGCGCAAGGACGGCGAGCACGCGCCGGTCGCCGTCGTCTGCAACTTCACGCCCATCGTGCGGCAGGGCTATCGCATCGGCGTGCCGTGCGGCGGCACGTGGCGTGAGCTCCTCAACAGCGATGCGCCCTTCTACGGCGGCAGCGGCGTGGGCAACATGGGGCAGGTGGTGGCGTCGGACTCCGGCCGCCACGGCCGGCCGCACGCGCTCTCGCTCACGCTGCCGCCGCTCGGCGTGATCGTCCTCGCCCCCGGGAGCGCACGATGAACGACGCCGCCCGCTCCCACGTGCGCAACGCCCTCGCGCCCTTCGCGGTGATCGAGGACGTGGGTCCCGCCGTCGACGGCGGCCGCTTCGCCATCAAGCGCTGCGTGGGCGAGGAGGTCGTCGTCGAGGCGGCGTGCTTCGCCCATGGCCACGAGAAAGTCGCCTGCTGCGTGCGCTTCCGCGGGCCCGGCGAGGACGCCTGGCGCGAGGTGGCGATGGAGCCCCTCGGCAACGACCGCTATCGCGCGCGCTTTGGCGTGGACCGCATGGGGCCGTGGCAATACGGCGTGAGCTGCTGGGTGGACCACCTCGCGGTCTGGCGCGAGGAATTCGAGCGCCGCGTGGACCCGCAGGACATGCGCGTGGCCGGGCTCGTGGGCGCGGAGCTCGTGGCCGCGAGCGCCGCGAACTCCAGCGGCCCGGCGCGCGAGCAGCTGATCCACTGGGCGCGCCGGCTGCGCGAGGAGACGGAGCCGCAGGAGCTGCGCGGCCTCGCGCTGGACGACTCCCTGCTCGAGCTCGCGCGCCTGCATGCTCCCCGGCATGGCGCGACGCAGAGCGCCGCGTACCCCGTGTGGGTCGACCGCGAGCGTGCGCGCTTCAGCACCTGGTACGAGACCTTCCCGCGCTCGCTCGGGGCGCAGGGACGGCACGGGACCTTCAAGGACGTGGAGCGGCACCTCGAGCGCATCGCGGCGATGGGGTTCGACGTGCTCTACCTGCCGCCGATCCATCCCATCGGGCATACGAAGCGCAAGGGCCGCAACAACGCGCCCGAGGCCGAGGCCGGCGACGTCGGCAGTCCCTGGGGCATCGGCAACGACGAGGGCGGCCACACCGCGATCCATCCGCAGCTGGGAACGCTGGACGATTTCCACCACCTGGTCGGCGCGACGAAGGCGCACGGCATGGAGATCGCCCTCGACATCGCCTTCCAGGCCACCCCCGACCACCCGTGGGTCAGCGAGCATCCCGCATGGTTCCGGCGGCGTCCCGACGGCACCATCCAGTACGCCGAGAACCCGCCCAAGAAGTACCAGGACATCTACCCGATCGACTTCGAGACGGCGGACTGGAAGGCGCTCTGGGTCGCACTGCGCGACGTGTTCCTGTTCTGGGTGCGCCAGGGTGTCGCGATCTTCCGCGTGGACAACCCCCACACCAAGCCCTTCGTGTTCTGGGAGTGGATGATCGCGGAGATCCGGCGCGACAACCCCGAGGTGATCTTCCTCTCCGAGGCGTTCACCCGGCCGCGCGTCATGCATCGCCTGGCCAAGGTGGGCTTCACGCAGTCGTACACGTACTTCACGTGGCGCACCACGCGCGAGGAGATCCAGGACTACTTCACCGAGCTCGCGACGGGCGATACGCGCGAGTACTTCCGCCCGAACTGCTGGCCCAACACGCCGGACATCCTGCCGTACCACCTGCAGAACGCCGGCCTGCCGATGTTCCGCGTGCGCCTCGTGCTCGCCGCCACGCTCGCGGCCAACTACGGCGTGTACGGGCCCGCCTTCGAGCTGGGCGAGAACCATCCTTACCGCGCGGGGAGCGAGGAATACTTCGCGAGCGAGAAGTATGAATTGAAGCAGTGGGACTTCGATCGGCCTGGCAACCTGGTGCCGCTCATCACCACCGTGAACCGGTTGCGCCGCGAGCACCCGGCGCTGCAGTCCGACTGGAGCCTCGCCTTCCACCCGACGGACAACCCGGCCCTGGTCGCCTACTCGAAGCGCGCGGGCGACGATTGCGTGCTGGTCGTGGTGAACCTCGACCCGCACCACGTGCAGAGCGGCTGGATCCACCTCGACCTGGCACGCCTCGGCCTCGCGAGCGACGTGAACTTCCGCGTCGAGGACCACCTCGGGGGAGACGCCTTCCCGTGGCGGGGCGCCTCCAATTTCGTGATGCTGGACCCGTACCGACAGCCCGCCCACATCTTCACCGTCCGGCGCTAGCTCCATGGACACCCGAGCCCTCGCCTCGCAGGCCGCGGCGCAACCCCCGACCGCCCGGCCCGGGGACCCGCTGTGGTACATGGACGCGATCATCTACCAGCTGCACGTGAAGGCGTTCCACGACTCGAACGAGAACGGCTTCGGCGATTTCGCGGGACTCACCGGCAAGCTCGAGTACATCCGCGACCTGGGGGTGAACACGGTCTGGGTGATGCCGTTCTATCCCAGCCCGCTCAAGGACGACGGCTACGACGTCTCCGACTACGAGGACGTCCATCCCGATTACGGCACGCTCGCCGACTTCAAGCGCTTCCTCGACCGCGCGCACGAGCTGGGCCTGCGCGTGATCACCGAGCTCATCATGAACCACACGTCGGACCAGCATCCCTGGTTCCAGCGCGCGCGCAGGGCCCCCAAGGGCTCGCCCGAGCGCGCGTTCTACGTGTGGAGCGACGACCCGAACCGCTACGCGGGCACGCGCATCATCTTCACCGACACCGAGACCTCGAACTGGGCCTGGGACCCGGTGGCGCAGCAGCACTACTGGCACCGCTTCTTCAGCCACCAGCCGGACTTGAACTACGACAACCCCGAGGTCTTCCAGGCGATGGTGTCGACGATGAAGTTCTGGCTCGACATGGGGGTGGACGGCTTCCGCCTCGACGCGATCCCGTACCTCGTCGAGCGCGAAGGCACCAACAACGAGAACCTGCCGGAGACCCACGCGGTGATCAAGCACATCCGCGCGGAACTCGATCGCCTCTATCCCGGAAAGATGCTGCTCGCGGAAGCCAACCAGTGGCCCGAGGACGTGCGCCAGTATTTCGGCGACGGCGACGAATGCCACATGGCGTACCACTTCCCGATGATGCCGCGCCTCTACATGTCCATCGCGATGCAGGACCGCTACCCGCTGGTGGAGATCATGGCGCAGACGCCGTCGATCCCGTCCAACTGCCAGTGGGCGATCTTCCTGCGCAACCACGACGAGCTCACGCTCGAGATGGTGACGGACCGCGAGCGCGACTACATGTACCGCATCTTCGCCCACGACCCGCGCATGCGCGTGAACGTGGGCATCCGCCGGCGGCTGGCTCCCCTGATGGAGAACGACCGGCGCAAGATCGAGCTCATCACGTTCCTCCTCATGACGATGCGCGGCGCGCCCATCCTCTACTACGGCGACGAGATCGGCATGGGCGACAACATCTACCTCGGCGACCGCAACGGCGTGCGGACTCCGATGCAGTGGACGCCCGACCGCAACGCCGGCTTCTCCCACGCCGATCCGCAGCGCCTGTACCTGCCGCCGATCATGGATGCCGTCTACGGCTACCAGGTGGTGAACGTGGAGTCGCAGCTGAGGAATCCGTCGTCGCTGCTGCACTGGACGCGCCGCCTCATCGCGACCCGCGCGCGCTACCCCGCCTTCGGGCGCGGCGACCTGTGCTTCCTCGAGCCGGGCAACCGCAAGGTGCTCGCCTTCCTGCGCGAGCACGAGGGCGAGGCGATGCTCTGCGTGGCGAACCTCTCGCGCGATCCGCAGGCCGCCGAGCTCGAGCTCGGCCGCTTCGAGGGCCGCACGCCGGTCGAGCTGTTCGGGCAGGAGCCCTTCCCGCCCGTGGGCAAGCTGCCGTACTTCATCACCCTGCCCGCGTATGGCTACCTCGTGTTCCGCCTCGCCGCCGACGTGAAGCCGCCGGCGTGGCACGAGGAGCGGCTCGTCACGCGGCGCCTTCCGGTCCTGGTGCTCGACGCATCGTGGGAGAAGGCGTTCGACACCCCGGGCGTGCTCGACGTGCCGCGGGCGATCATGCACCAGTCGCGCGAGAAGCTGCGCGACGAGGTGCTGCTGCCCTACCTCAGGGGCCGGCGCTGGTTCGGCGCCAAGAACGAGAAGCTCGCGGACGTGCGCATCGACGTGGCGGGCTCCTGGAAGACCGAGTCGGGGACGTGGCGCATCACGTTCGTCGAGGCGAGGCTCGAGAACGGCGGCGTGCAGCGCTACTTCCTGCCGCTCGCCCTCGACTGGGAGAGCCGCGACCACGATCCCTCGGAGGCCTTCAACGCGTTCGGCATCGCGAAGGTGCGCCACCGCGACCGCGTGGGCCTGGTGTACGCCGCGTTCGCCGACCCGCGCTTCGCGCGCGACATGGTGCGCGCCATGGGCGCCAACCTCGAGGTGCCCCTCGGACACGGGCGCCTCATCTGCAGCTCGACCCATCGCTTCGCGGAGAACGCCGCGGCGATCGACGACGAGGTGCGCGTGCCCGCGCTCGAGCAGAGCAACACCGCGGTCTTCTTCGACAATCGACTCTTCCTGAAGGGCTACCGGCGCATGCGCGTGGGCACCAACCCGGAGCTCGAGCTGGGGCGGTTCCTGACCGACGTCTCGCACTTCCCGAACATCCCGCCGATCCTGGGCGCGATCGAGTATTGCGAGGCGGGGCAGGAGGAGCCCATCACGCTGGTCGTGCTGCAGAAGTTCGTCGAGAACCAGGGCGACCTCTGGACGCTCATCCTGCAGCACCTGGGCCGCATGGTGGCGGTGCCGGCCGGGGTCACGACGGGCGTGGGCGTGGGAGTCGCCTCCGCGGTCGAATCCGCCGCCGCGGACTTCCACCTGGGCCGCATGGCGCTCCTCGGGCGGCGCGTGGGCGAGATGCACAAGGCGCTCTGCGCGACGACCGGCGACCCGCGCTTCGACCCGGAGCCGGTGACGCAGCACGACCTCGAGGCGTGGAAGCAGAACATCGTCCGCGAGGCGGAGGAGACGCTCAAGCTGGTCCACGCGTCGATGCCGGGCATGCCCGCGACGGCACGCGACGCGGTGCAGCCGCTCGTCGACCGGCGCGAGCGCATCTTCGAGCGCATCCGCTGCGTCACGTGCGACCTCGACGGGCTCGTGAAGACGCGCTTCCACGGCGACCTGCACCTGGGGCAGGTGCTCGCCTCCCAGGACGACTTCGTCATCGTCGACTTCGAGGGCGAGCCCGGCCGTTCGCTCGCGGAGCGGCGCGCGAAGTCCTGCGTGCTGCGCGACGTGGCGGGCATGCTGCGCTCGTTCAGCTATGCCGCCTATGCCGCGGCGGTGAAGCCCGAGCCGGGATCGAGCCTCACTCCCGCGTCGGAGCAGATGCTCCGTGCGTGGGAAAACGACGCGATCCGCCACTTCCTCGAGGGCTATTTCAAGGCGACGGCCGAAGTCGCCTCGGTCCCCGACGATCGGGCGTCCTTCGATGCGCTGCTCGGCCTCTTCCTGCTCGAGAAGGCGCTCTACGAGCTGAGGTACGAGATCGCCAACCGCCCGGACTGGGTGGGCATTCCGCTGCGGGGGCTCCTCGAGCTGGCCGAAAAGTAGAAGGGCATCATGACAACGACAAGAACGGCGATCGCGCAAACGATGACCGAGGTCTGGCCCGGCTCGCCGTATCCGCTGGGCGCCACGTGGGACGGCGAAGGCGTCAACTTCGCGGTGTTCTCGCGCCATGCGGAGAAGATCGAGCTCTGCCTTTTCGACGACGAGGGGAAGAAGGAGGTGCAGCGCATTCCCCTGCGCGAGCGAACGGACTTCGTGTGGCACGGCTACCTGCCCCAGGCGCGGCCCGGGCAGCTCTACGGCTACCGCGCGCACGGTCCCTACCGTCCCGAGCAGGGCCATCGCTTCAATCCCCACAAGCTCCTCATCGACCCCTACGCGCGCAGCCTCGTCGGCTCCATCAAATGGAGCGACGTCCAGTACGGCTACACCATCGGCCAGCGCAAGGAGGACCTCTCGTTCGACCGCCGCGACAGCGCCCACGGCATGCCCAAGTGCGCGGTGATCGACGGCGCGTTCAGCTGGGGCGAAGACCGCCATCCCCATATCCATGCCAACGAGCGCGTGATCTACGAGATGCACGTGCGCGGCTATACCAGGCGCCACCCCGACGTGCCGGACCACCTGAAGGGCACGTTCGCCGGGCTCTGCACGCCGCAGGTGATCGACCACCTCAAGTCGCTGGGCGTCACGACGGTGGAGCTGCTGCCCGTGCAGGCCTTCATCGACGACCGCCCGATCGTGCAGCGCTGCCTGGTGAACTACTGGGGCTACAACACCATCGGCTTCTTCGCCCCGGAGCCGCGCTACGGCGTGGGCAACCCGGTGAACGAATTCAAGACGATGGTGAAGACGCTGCACTCCGCCGGCCTCGAGGTGATCCTCGACGTGGTCTACAACCACACCGGCGAGGGCAACCATCTCGGGCCGACCCTCTCCTTCCGCGGCCTCGACAACGCGACGTACTACCGCATGGCCGAAGACAAGCGCTACCTCGCCGACTTCACCGGCTGCGGCAATACGCTCGACCTGCGCAGCCCGCGCGTGCTGCAGATGGTGGTCGACTCGCTGCGCTACTGGGTCACGGAGATGCACGTCGACGGCTTCCGCTTCGACCTCGCGTCCGCGCTCGCGCGCGGCAGCCACGACTTCAACCCGCTCGCGAACTTCTTCGCCGTGCTGCGCCAGGATCCGGTGCTGTCGCCGCGGCTGCTCGTCGCGGAGCCGTGGGACCTGGGCGCCACGGGCTACCAGGTGGGCGGCTTCCCGCCGGGCTGGGGCGAGTGGAACGACCAGTACCGCGACACCATGCGCGCATACTGGAAGGGAGACGGCGGCCTGATCGGCGACTTCGCGCGGCGCCTCACCGGCAGCTCCGACCTCTTCGGGCGCAACCAGCGCGGGCCCATGGCGAGCATCAACTTCGTGACGGCGCACGATGGCTTCACGCTCGCGGACCTCGTCTCCTACAACGAGAAGCACAACGAGGCGAACGGCGAGGACAACCGCGACGGGAACGACAACAACCTCTCCTGCAACTACGGCGTCGAGGGCCCCACGCAGCACAAGGACGTGATCGAGCTGCGCGAGCGCCAGAAGCGCAACCTGCTCGCCACCCTGCTGCTGTCGCAGGGCGTGCCGATGCTCCTCGCCGGGGACGAGGTGAGCCATACCCAGCTCGGCAACAACAACGCCTACTGCCAGGACAACGACGTGAGCTGGCACGAGTGGAGCTGGGACGACGCCAAGTGGCACCTGCTCAACTTCAGCAAGAAGATGATCCGCTTCCGGCGCGACCACCCGATCTTCCGGCGGCGCGAGTTCTTCCAGGGCGTGCCGGTGGGCGACTCCGGGCGCAAGGACGTGGCCTGGCTCATGCCCGACGGGCACGAGATGACGACCGAGGAGTGGGAGAAGGATTTCGCGCGCTGCCTCGGCATGTGGCTCAACGGCGAGGAGCTGCCGGAGAGCGACGAGCGCGGGCGCCCGCTGCACGACGCGAGCTTCCTCGTGCTCTTCAACGCCCACGACGACGTGATCCGCTTCAAGCTGCCGGCGCTCGCCGACGGCGCCTGCTGGTACACGGAGATCGACACGACCGGTGACGAGGGCGAGCCGCCGCCCGCGCAGCGCCGGCCCTCCGGCACCTACCCGCTGCAGGGCCGCTCGCTCGTCGTGCTGCGCCAGGCCGGGGCCGAGGGAGCCGCGGCATGAGGCGCATGCATTCGATGCCCTTCGGCGCGGAGCCGCGCGACGACGCAAGCGTGCGCTTCCGCCTGTGGGCGCCCGCGTGCGAGGAGGTCGTGCTGCAGCTCGGCGCCCGCGGGAGCGACCGGGCGCTCACGATGCGCCGCGAGGCGGACGGCTTCCACGAGCTCACCGTGGACGACGTCGCGGCGGGAACGCCCTACGCGTTCCAGGTGAAGGCCGGCACGCGCGTGCCCGATCCCGCCTCGCGCTACAACCCGCAGGACGTGAATGGTCCCAGCGTCGTGGTCGACCCGCGCGCCTTCGACTGGCCCGATGACGGCTGGCGCGGCCGGCCCTGGAACGAGGCGGTGATCTACGAGATGCACGTGGGGACGTTCACGCCCGAGGGCACCTTCGCCGCCGCGATCGGCCGCCTCGACCACCTGCGCGACGTCGGCATCACGGCGATCGAGGTGATGCCCGTGGCCGATTTCGCGGGCGAGCGCAACTGGGGATACGACGGCGTGCTGCCGTTCGCTCCCGACGCCGCCTACGGCCGGCCGGAAGACTTCAAGCGCTTCGTCGCCGCGGCCCATGCGCGCGGCCTCATGGTGGTCCTGGACGCGGTGTACAACCACTTCGGCCCCGAGGGCAACCATCTCTCGCTCTACGCGCCGCAGTTCTTCAACCCCAAGCACCAGACGCCGTGGGGCGCGGCCATCAATTTCGACGGGGAGATGAACGCGCCGGTGCGCGACTTCTTCGTGCACAACGCCGCCTACTGGGTGGAGGAGTATCACCTCGACGGCCTGCGCCTGGACGCCGTGCACGCGATCATGGACGACTCGGAGGAGCACGTCGTGGACGACATCGCGCGCGCGATCGAGCGCGCGGCGCACGGCGCGCGCTTCGTGCACCTGATCCTCGAGAACGACGGCAACCACGCGCATTTCCTGGCGCCGCGGCCGCAACCCCACGCCAGCGCGCAATGGAACGACGACTGGCATCACGCCGCGCACGTGCTCATCGCCGGGGAGGCCGACGGCTACTACGCCGACTACGCGGGCAAGGGGTCCTGGTTCCTGGGGCGCACGCTGGCCGAGGGCTACGCGTACCAGGCCGATCCGTCGCCGTTGCGCAAGGGCGCGATCCGCGGCGAGCCCTCGCGCGACCTGCCGCCCACCGCGATGATCGATTTCCTGCAGAACCACGACCAGATCGGCAACCGCGCCATGGGAGAGCGCCTCACCGTGCTCGCGAAGCCCGAGGCGGTGCGCCTGGGCGTTGCGGTGCTGCTCCTGGCGCCCGCGATCCCGATGCTCTTCCAGGGCGAGGAGTTCGCCTCGCGCACGCCGTTCCTCTTCTTCTGCGATTTCCACGGCGAGCTCGCCACCGCGGTGCGGGAAGGGCGGCGCCGCGAGTTCGCCGCGTTCGAGCGCTTCCGCGATCCCGCCACGCGCGAGAGGATTCCCGATCCGAACGCGCGGGAAACCTTCGAGGCTTCCAAGCTGCGCTGGGGCGACGTGAAGGACCCGGGCCACGCCAACGCGCTCGAGCGCACGCGCGTGCTGCTCGCCGTGAGGCAACGCGAGATCGCGCCGCGACTCGTGGGCGCCCGGTCGGGGACGTTTCGCGCGCACGGCGAGCGCGGCCTCGTGGTCGAGTGGCCGCTCGCCGGTGGCGCGCGCCTGAAGCTCGCCGCCAACTTCGGCGACGAGCCGCTCGAGGCGCTGGCACCGCCCACCGGCCGGGTCATCCACATCGAGGGGGATGCCGCCCACAACCAGCTCGGCCCCTGGAGCGGCATCTGGACGCTCGAGGGCGCTTGATGGACGAACGCCTCGCCCGCCTCGCGGCGCACCACGGAATCGAATCCGGCTACCACGACGTCTGGGGAAACTGGAAGGAGATTCCGGGCGAAACGCACCGCGCGATCCTCGGCGCCATGGGCGTCGAGGTGGGCGATGCCGCGGCCGTGGAGGCGGCGCTGCGCGAGCACGAGCGCATGCGCTGGACCACGGTGGTGCCGGGCGTGTGCGTCATGCGCCGTCGCGATCTCGAGCGCGGCCTGCGCATCCACATGCCGGAGAGCGTGCTGGCGCCGCGCCTCGCGTGGCGCGTGATCGAGGAAGGCGGCGAGCGCCACGAGGAACGCTTCAACCCCGCGACGCTGAAGCCCCTCGAGGACTACGAGCACGAAGGCCTGCGCGCACGCGCCCTGGCGCTTCCCCTGCCGGTGGACCTGCCCGAGGGATACCACCGTATCGCGATCCTCGATGGCAGCACCGTGCTCGGCGAGGGCATGCTCGTCGTGGCACCGGACCATTGCTACCTCCCCGCGCGGCTCGCCGAAGGCGGCCGGGTGTGGGGCCCGACGGTGCAGCTCTATGGCGTCACGAGCGAGCGCAATGCCGGGATCGGCGACTTCGGCGACCTCCGGCGTTGCGCCGAGATCTGGGGCGGCCGCGGGGCCGCCATCGTCGGGACCAACCCGCTGCACGCGATCTCGCTGCACGCGCCCGGCGTCGCGAGCCCCTACAGCCCGTCGAGCCGCCTCTTCTTCAACCCGATCTACATCGACATCGAGGGGGTCGAGGATTACGCCGACCTCATGCAGGCCCATCCCGAGCTCGAGCCCGCGTGGAATGCCGAGATGCGCGAGCTGCGCGCGGGCGATATCGTCGACTACGACCGCGTCGGAGCCGCGAAGCAACGCATGCTCGAGCGTCTCTACGCCCACTTCGTCGCCCGCAATCCACCCGGCACCACCTCGCGCGCGCGGCAGTTCGCGCAGTTTCGCGAGGCGCAGGGCGCGGCCTTGCGCCGGCACGCGGTGCACGAGGCGCTGCATCGCTTCCATGGCAAGCCGTGGCACGCGTGGCCCGAGGAGCACCGCGACCCGGCGAGCGAGTCGGTGCGCGCTTTCGCCACGGAGCACGCGGCCGAGGTGGGCTTCCAGGAATACCTGCAATGGCAGGCGGACCTGCAGCTGGGCGCGGCCCAGGGACGCTGCCGCGACCTCGGCATGCCCATCGGCCTCTACGCCGACCTCGCGATCTCCATCGGGCCCGACGGCAGCGAAGCGTGGGCGAACCAGAAGCTCTACGCGCTCGGCGCCTGCGTCGGCGCGCCTCCGGACGAGTTCAACACCCGCGGGCAGGACTGGGGCCTGCCGCCACTGGTGCCGCAGCGCCTGCAGGCCGCGGCGTACGGCCCCTTCATCGCGACCCTGCGCGCGAACATGCATCGCGCGGGCGCCCTTCGCATCGACCACGTGATGGGGCTCTCGCGCCTGTGGTGGGTGCCGCACGGCGCTGCCGCCGACGCCGGGGCGTACGTGCGCTACCCGGTCGACGACATGCTCGGCATCGTGGCGCTCGAGAGCCACCGCAACCGCTGCCTCGTGGTCGGCGAGGACCTGGGCACCGTCTCCGACGAGTTCCGCCGGAAGCTCGCCGCGTCGCGCATCCTCTCGTACAAGGTCCTGCTCTTCGAGCGCGAGGGCCGCGGCTTCCGTGCGTCGTCGAGCTACCCGCGCCAGGCGCTGGTGGCATGGTCCACCCACGACCTGCCCACCTTTGCCGGGTGGTGGACCGAAGAAGACGTGCGCACGCGCGTGGCCCTCGGGCAGTACGACGAGGGTGAAGCCGGGCGGCAGCGCGAGGAGCGCCGCGAGGCGCGCTGGCGGCTCGTCGAGCGCCTGGTGGAGGAAGGACTCGTCCCCCACGGCAGCGTGGATCCCGGGGGCCCGGTGACCGAGGAGCTGGCGGCCGCCGTGCAGTCGTTCGCCGCGCGCAGCGCTTGCGCCGTCATGGTCGTGCAGATGGAGGACGTGCTGGGCGTGCCCGAGCAATCGAACCTGCCCGGCACCGTGACGGAGCACCCCAACTGGCGCCGCAGGCTCCCGGTGCCGATCGAGGGCTGGGGCAAGGATGCCCGCTTCAAGCGCATGACGCGCGCGCTCTCCGCGATCCGCGGCGGCCGGCGCAGCGCCCGCGGCGGACCGGAACAGCTCGACCGCGCGATCATCCCGCGCGCCACGTACCGGCTGCAGCTTCACGGCGAGTTCCGGTTCCGCGATGCGACCGCGCTCGTGCCCTACCTCGCGCGCCTCGGCGTGAGCCACGTCTACTGCTCGCCCTACCTGCGCGCCCGCCCCGGCAGCAAGCACGGCTACGACATCGTCGACCACGACTCCCTCAATCCGGAGATCGGCACGCGCGAGGAATTCGAGGCGTTCGTGGCCGAGCTCGAGCGGCACGGCATGATGCAGCTCGCGGACATCGTGCCCAACCACATGGGCGTGCTCGGCGCGGACAACGCGCGCTGGCAGGACCTGCTCGAGAACGGCCCGGCCTCCGTGGCGGCGAGCTTCTTCGACATCGACTGGCATCCGCCGAGCGATGGGCTCGCCAACCGCGTGCTGCTGCCCGTGCTGGGCGACCACTATGGCGTCGAGCTCGCCGCGGGCAAGCTCGTGCTCCAGTTCGAGCCGGAGCGCGGCGCCTTCGCGGTGCACTACTACGTCCACCGCCTGCCGATCGACCCGCGCGAATATCCGCGCATCCTGGCCCCGGCGGTGAAGGCGCTCGAGCTCCAGGGCGAGGCCCTCGCGCACCATGCGCAGGCCCTGCGCTCGATCCAGGAGGCGTTCTCGCGGCTGCCGCGGCGCGAGGAGGCGTCACGCGCGCGCATCGACGAGCGCAACCTCGACAAGGAGGTCGCCAAGCGGCGTCTCGCCGCGCTCGCGCGCTCGAACGCGGCGGTGGCGCGCGCGATCGAGGAGGCGGTGAGCGGACTCAACGGGCGGCCCGACGAGCCGTCGAGCTTCGACGCGCTGCACGAGCTGCTCGAAGCGCAGGCCTTCCGCGTCGCGTTCTGGCGCGTGGCCTCCGACGAGATCAACTACCGGCGCTTCTTCGACATCAACGACCTGGCCGCCATCCGCCAGGAGAACCCCGCGGTCTTCGAAGCCACCCACCGCTTCGTGATCGGCCTCGTGAACGAGGGCAAGGTGCACGGCCTGCGCATCGACCACCCCGACGGCCTCTACGATCCGCGCGCCTACTTCCGCTCGCTGGTCGAGGCCTGCGGCAAGCCGCCCTACGTCGCCATCGAGAAGATCGTGGCGCCGTACGAGAACATGCCGGTGGAATGGACGGTGCACGGCACCACGGGCTACCGCTTCGCGAACGTGGTGAACGGCCTCTTCGTGGATCCCGCGGCCGAGGCGCGCTTCTCGCGCATCTACCACGCCTTCATCGAGGACGCGACGCCCTACGAGGAGATCGTGCGCAGGGCGCGGCGGCTGATCCTGCAGACCTCGCTCGCCTCCGAGCTCACCACGCTCGCGAGCCGCCTCGCGCGCATCGCCCGCGCCGAACGCTCCACGCGCGACTTCACCTTCAACACCCTGCGCGCGGGACTCACGGAAGTGCTGGCCAACTTCCCGGTATACCGCACGTACATCGACGAGCAGGTCCGCCCGGACGACCGCAGGTACATCGACTGGGCCGTCACCGCCGCGCGCAACGAGAGCCGCGCCGCCGACGCGAGCGTCTTCGACTTCATCCACGACGTGCTCACCTGCGACCTGCCAGCGCGCTCGCCCACCCTCGCCGAAGAGGTGCGCCACTTCGCGCGCAAGTTCCAGCAGGTCTCCGCGCCCGTGATGGCCAAGGGCGTCGAGGACACGGCGTTCTACCGCTTCAACCGGCTCGCCTCGTTGAACGACGTGGGCGGCGATCCGGGCGAGTTCGGCTTTCCGCCGGGCCGGTTCCATCGCGCGAGCGCCAACCGCGCGCGCCACTGGCCGCACACCATGCTCGCCACGTCGACCCACGACAACAAGCGCAGCGAGGACGTGCGCGCGCGCATCAACGTGCTCTCCGAGATGCCGGCGGGATGGCGCCTGCAGCTGCGCAAGTGGAGCCGCATGAACGAGGCGCACCGGGCGGTCGTGGACGAGGTGCACGCACCCTCGCGCAACGACGAATACCTGCTCTACCAGGTCCTCCTCGGCAGCTTCCCGCCGGGGCAGCCGCGCGGCGCCGATCTCGAGCAGTATTGCGAGCGCATCGTGGCCTACATGCGCAAGGCCACGCGCGAGGCGAAGGTGCGCACCAGCTGGGCGCGCGTGAACGAACCGTACGAGCGCGCGACCGAGGCGTTCATCCGCGCGATCCTCACGGAGCGCCCCGGCAACGACTTCCTCGAGGACTTCCGCCACGCGTGCATCCCGGTGACGTGGCTGGGCTTCCTCAACTCGCTCTCGACGACCGCGGTGAAGTACACCTCGCCCGGCGTGCCCGACTGCTACCAGGGCAACGAGACGTGGGACTTCTCGCTCGTGGATCCGGACAATCGCCGCCCGGTGGACTACGGGCGCCGCTCCGACCTGCTGGGGGAGATGGAGCGTTTCGGCGAGGCCGCGCCCGAGGCCGTGCTCTCCCAGCTCTTCCACCGGCTGCACGACGGGCGCGCGAAGCTCTACGTCACGTGGCGCCTGCTGCAGCTGCGCCGCGCGCGCGAGCCGCTCTTCCGCGAGGGCGGCTACGCGGCGCTGCGAGTGACCGGGGAGAAGGCGCGCCACGCCGTGGCGTTCGCACGCCGGCGCGGCAAGGAGGCGGCGATCACGGTGGTGCCGCGGCTCATGTCCGGGCTCGGCGTCGAGCCCGGCACCCTGCCGTGCGGCGGGATCTGGGACGACGCTCGCGTGGACCTGCCGTTCCTGGAGGAAGGCGACGCGGTGCGCGACGCGATCACGGGTCGCGAGCTGCGCGTGACGCAGGGCGGCCTCGCGTTGGGCGACGTGCTGGCGTGGGCCCCCGTCGCCGTGCTCACCACGACGTAGCTCACGCCGGGCGCGCGCGCGACGCCTCGACGGCCCGTTCCATCTCCGCGTGCGCACGGAGCCATTCGTCCTCGAGCGCGCCGATGCGCGCCGCGACCTCGCCGCGCCGCCGC
Source organism: Usitatibacter sp. (assembly GCA_035656735.1). Classification (GTDB taxonomy): domain Bacteria; phylum Pseudomonadota; class Gammaproteobacteria; order Burkholderiales; family Usitatibacteraceae; genus Usitatibacter. The sequence continues at coordinate 178,931 of DASRRY010000036.1, forward strand.
AGCACCTGCTGGAGCTTTTCGCGCGCGATGTCCGCGTACGCCTCCGACGACGCGAGCCAGTCCTCGGTCTCCTGCGACTCCCGGGTGAGCGTGGCGAGCTCCGCCTCGATCGCGGCGAGGCGCTTCTCGAAGGGCTTGCGCGCCTGCGCCTCGCGCTGCCGGTCGCGGGCCTCGGCCCGGCGCTCGTCGCGACGGGACCCGGGGCCGGAAACCCGGGACGCAGTCGGGTTTTCGGGCCCGGTCGCCTCGCCGCCGCTGCGCGCCGCGTGATCCTTCACCCAGCGCTTGTAGTCGTCGAGGTCGCCCTCGAAGGGGGCGAGCCGGCCATCGGCCACGAGCATCCATTGGTCCGTCGCGGCGGCGAGCAGGTGCCGGTCATGGGCCACCACGATGAGCGCGCCCTCGAAATCGACGAGCGCCTGCGCGAGGGCCTCGCGCATGTCGATGTCGAGGTGGTTGGTGGGCTCGTCGAGCACGAGGAGATTGGGCCGCTGCCACACGATGAGGGCGAGGGCGAGGCGCGCCTTCTCGCCGCCGGAGAAGCTCGCGACCTTCTGCGTGACCTGCTCGCCGCGAAAATCGAAGCCGCCGAGGAAGTCGCGCAGGACCTGCTCGCGCTCCCCGGCGGCGAGGCGGCCGACGTGCCAGAGCGCGCTCTCGTCGGGCCGCAGCTGCTCGACCTGGTGCTGCGCGAAGTAGCCGATGCGAAGCCCCTGGGCGCGATGGATGGCGCCGGCCACGAGGGGCAGCTCGCCCACGATCGACTTGAGCAAGGTCGACTTGCCCGCGCCGTTCGGCCCGAGCAGGCCGATCGCCTCGCCGGGCAGCACGCTCCACTCCAGGCCCGAGAGGACCGCGCGATCGCCGTAGCCCACGGCTGCCTCGTCGAGGCTGAAGAGCTGGCGCGGCTTCTCCGCGGGCGGCCGGAAGGTGAAGGAGAACGGCGTGTCGACGTGCGCGGGCGCGATGCGCTCGAGCTTCTCCAGCGCGCGCAGGCGGCTCTGCGCCTGCCGGGCCTTGGTCGCCTTGGCGCGAAAGCGGGTGATGAAGGCCTCGAGGTGCGCGACGGTGCGCTGCTGCTTCTCGAAGGCCGACTGCTGCAGCGCCAGGCGCGAGGCGCGCTGCACCTCGAAGGCGCTGTAGTCGCCGGCGTAGGTGTCGAGGCGGCGGTCGACGAAATGCACGATCGACTGCGCGATCGCGTCGAGGAACTCGCGGTCGTGGGTGATGAGCATCACCGCCCCGGGATATTGCCTGAGCCAGTCCTCGAGCCAGAGCACGGCGTCCAGGTCGAGGTGGTTCGTCGGCTCGTCCAGCAGCAGCAGGTCGGCGCGGCACATGAGCGCGCGCGCCAGGTTGAGCCGCATGCGCCATCCGCCCGAGAACTCCGCGACCGGACGCGACTGGGCCGCCTCGTCGAAGCCCAGGCCATCGAGCATGGCCTGGGCGCGCGAGCGCGCCTGGTAGCCGCCTATTTCCCCATACCGTGCATGCAGTTCCGCCAGGCGCTCGCCCGCGCTCTTCTCCCTCTCCGCCGGGAGAGCGCCGGGGTGAGGGTCGTGGCTTTCCAGCTCGGCAATCTCGCGCTCGATCTGCCGCAGCTCCGCATCTCCATCGAGCGCGAAATCGAGCGCGGGGCGCGGCGTGGGCTCCGTTTCCTGCGCCACGTGGGACAGGATCCAGCGCGGCGGCAGGCTCACCTCGCCCCCATCGGCATGCAGCTCCCCGCGCACGAGGGCGAAGAGGCTCGACTTGCCGGCGCCGTTCGGGCCCACCAGCCCCACCTTCTGCGACGGATGCACGTTCATCGACGCGCCCTCGAGGAGGACACGCGCGCCGCGGCGCAGCGTCACGTCGGCCAGGCGTAGCAACTCAACTCCTCACAGCTCGTAGTCGGGGATTGGTGGAAAATAGCCCGATATCCTAACCTCCCGGGAACCCATGACCGCCGCAGCCCCCGTCCCAGAGCGCGCCACGGCCCCGGCGGCCGCCGGCTTCCGCCGCGAGTTCGTCGAGTTCGCCATCGCCTCGGGCGTCCTGCGCTTCGGCGAGTTCCGGACCAAGTCCGGACGCCTCTCGCCGTATTTCTTCAATGCCGGGCTCTTCGACGACGGCGCCAAGCTCGCCGCGCTCGGGCGCTTCTACGCGCAGGCGGCGCTCGCCTCGGCGATCCCGTTCGACATGCTGTTCGGGCCGGCCTACAAGGGCATCACGCTCGCCGCCGCGACCGCCATCGGACTTGCCGGTCTCGGTCACAATGTGCCGTTTTGCTACAACCGGAAGGAAGCCAAGGACCACGGAGAGGGCGGCACGCTGGTCGGCGCGCCCCTCCAGGGCCGGGCCCTGATCATCGACGACGTGATCACGGAGGGGGCCGCCAAGCGCGAGGCGATCGAGATCATCCGCCGCGCGGGCGCCACGCCCGCTGGCGTGCTAATTGCTCTCGACCGGCAGGAACGGGGCCAGGGCGAGCTCTCGGCCGCGCAGGAAATGGGCCGGGCCTTCGGTGTCCCGGTGACTGCAATTGCAACACTCGCCGATATCGTCGCCACGCTGGAGTCGCGGCAGAATGAGCGCGCCGTGCTGGGGAGGATCGACGAGTATCGCCGGCAGTACGGCATCTGATGCGCAAGTCGACAAGGGAGCGACAACAATGAAGAAGCTCTGTGTGGTCCTGGCCCTTCTCTACGTGCCGTTCGCGCAGGCGGCCTACAAGTGCGTCGACGAGCGCGGCATCACGCTCATCGGCGACGTGCCGCCTCCCGGCTGCGCCACCGTGATGATGTACGAGGTCACCACCAGCGGCCAGGTGCTGCGCAAGATCGATCCCACGCCGACTCCCGAGCAGGTCAAGGCGCGCATGGAGGAGCAACAGAAGCGCAAGGAGGCCGACCGCATCGCCTTCGAGCAGAAGCGCAAGGACGTGGCGCTCCTCAACACATACAGCACCGACAAGGAAATCGACGTCGCGCGCGACCGCAACATCGAGCCCATCCGCAGCCGCATCAAGGGCGCGCAGGAGCGCATGGTCGCCGTCGACAAGCGGTTGCGGGAGATCGGCGACGAGATGGAGTTCTACCAGGCCGGGAAGAAAGGCGCCCACGGCGAGCGCGCCCGGCCCCCGATCGGTCTCGTCGCCGAGCAGGAGCGGGCGCTCAAGGAGAAGGTGAGCCTCGAGAAGAGCGTCGTCGAGGCCGAGCGCGAAATCCAGCAGGTCCGCGATCGCTACGAAGCGGACAAGCGCCGCTTCGCGCAGCTCAAGGGCGACGGCGTACTGCGGCCCGCGGCGGAGCACGTCCCGGTACGCTGACCGCGCGGCTCAGGCGTCGAGCCGCGCGCGCAGCAGCCGGCTCACCTCCTGCGGATTGGCCTTGCCCTGCGTGACCTTCATCACCTGGCCCACCAGCGCGTTGAACGCCTTTTCCTTGCCCGAGCGATAGTCCTCGACGAAGCGCGGCTGCGCCGCGATCACCTGGTCGACCGCCGCCTCGAGGGCGCCGGCATCGGAGATCTGGCGCAGGCCGCGCGCTTCGATGAGCGCATCGACCCGGGCGGGGTCGTCCCCCAGCTCGCCCAGCAGCTCCTTCGCCGCCTTGGCGGAAAGGGTGCCGTCGTCGATGCGCTCGAGGAGCCGCGCGAGCGTCGCGGGCGCGACCGGGCAGCGCGCGAAGTCGAGGTTGCGCTCGTTGAGCAGCGCCGGGATCTCGCCGTTCACCCAGTTCGCGGCGAGGCGGCGCAAGCGTTCGGGATGGGCCGCCGCCGCGAGCACCGCCTCGAAGAAATCCGATTTCTCGCGGCTCTCGGCGAGCAGGGCCGCATCGTAGGCCGGGAGCGCCATCGCCTCGCGATAGCGCTGGCGCCGTTCCTCCGGCAGCGACGGCATCGCGCGCGCCACCTCGTCGATCCACGCGCGCGGGATCTCGAGGGGCAGGAGGTCCGGATCGGGGAAATAGCGATAGTCCTGCGCATCCTCCTTCGAGCGCATGGGCCGCGTCTCGCCGCGATCGGGGTCGAAGAGCCGTGTCTCCTGCACCACCCGGCCGCCGTCCTCGATGAGCTCGATCTGCCGGCGCGCCTCGAACTCGATGGCGCGCTCCATGAACCGGAAGGAGTTCAGGTTCTTGATCTCGCAGCGTGTCCCGAGCGCTTCACCTCGACGCCGAACGGAGACGTTCGCGTCGCAACGGAAGGAGCCCTCCTGCATGTTGCCGTCGCAGATGCCGATCCAGCGCACCAGCGCATGAAGCGAGCGGGCATAGGCGATCGCCTCCGCGGCGGAGCGCATGTCCGGCTCGGACACGATCTCGAGCAGCGGCGTGCCCGCGCGGTTGAGGTCGATGCCGCTCATGCCGTGGAAGTCCTCGTGCAGCGACTTGCCGGCGTCCTCCTCGAGATGCGCGCGGGTGAGCCGCACGCGCCGCTCCTCCTCGCCCAGGACGAACGCGACCGAGCCCCCGATCACCACGGGCAGCTCGTACTGGCTGATCTGGTATCCCTTCGGGAGGTCGGGGTAGAAATAATTCTTGCGCGCGAAGACGCTCACCGGCGCGATGGCGCCGCCCACGGCGAGCCCGAAGCGGATCGCCCGCTCGACCGCGCCGCGATTGAGCACGGGCAACGTGCCCGGGAGCGCCAGGTCGACCGCGGAAGCGTGCATGTTGGGCGGCGCGCCGAACGAGGTCGACGCGCCCGAGAAGATCTTCGACGCCGTGGTGAGCTGCGCGTGGGTCTCCAGCCCGATGACGATTTCCCAGCTCATTCGAACCCCTGCGGCATCCGCATGTGCCAGTCCGTCGCCCGCTGGAAGGCATGCGCCGCGGCGAGCATGCGGCCCTCGTCCCAGTAGTTGCCCACCACCTGCAGTCCGACGGGCCGGCCGCGCCGCGCGAAGCCGCACGGGATGGACAGCCCGGGCAACCCCGCGAGGTTGATCGGGATGGTGTAGAGGTCGTCGAGGTACATCTGCACCGGATCCTGGGTCCGGGCACCCAGGTCGAATGCCGCCGAGGGCGCGGCGGGGCCCACGATCAGGTCGCACAAGCGGAAGGCCGTCGCGAAGTCCTGCGCGATGAGCCGGCGCACGCGCTGGGCCTGCAGGTAGTACGCGTCGTAATAGCCGTGGGAAAGCACGTAGGTGCCGATGAGGATGCGCCGCTTCACCTCCGCGCCGAAGCCCTGCCCGCGCGTCTTCGCGTACATGTCCGCGAGGTCCGCGTAGCCCTCGGCGCGGAAGCCGTAGCGCACGCCGTCGTAGCGCGAGAGGTTGGAGGAAGCCTCCGCCGGCGCGATCACGTAGTACGCCGGCACCGCGAGATGCTGGTTCGGCAGGCTCACCTCCACCGCGCGGGCGCCCATTTTCTCCAGCTGCGCGATGGCCTCGCGGATCGGCGCGGCGACGTCGTGCGCGAGGTCCTGCGAGAAGTATTCGCGCGGCACGCCGAGCCTCAGCCCCTTCACGCCGGAGCCCAGCACGCCGAGGTAATCGTCCTTCGGCCGGTCCACGCTGGTGGAGTCCCGCGCGTCGTAACCCGCCATCGTGTCGAGCAGGAGCGCCAGGTCCTCGGCCGTCTGCGCGAGGGGCCCGCCCTGGTCGAGCGACGAGGCGAACGCCACCATGCCGAAGCGCGAGACCCGTCCGTAGGTCGGCTTGAGCCCGCTCACACCGCTGAACGAAGCGGGCTGGCGAATGGATCCGCCGGTGTCGGTCCCGGTCGCGGCCGGGGCGAGGCGCGCGGCGACCGCGGCCGCCGATCCTCCCGAGCTGCCGCCGGGGACCGCCTTCAGGTCCCAGGGATTGCGCACCGGGCCGAAGAACGAGTTCTCGTTGGACGAGCCCATGGCGAACTCGTCCATGTTCGTCTTGCCGAGCAGCACGGCCCCGGCGCGGTCGAACTGCTCGATCACGTGCGCGTCGTAGGGCGCCACGAAGTCCGCGAGCATTCGCGAGCCGCACGTGGTGCGCCAGCCCTCGGCGCAGAAAAGGTCCTTGTGGGCGACGGGCACGCCGGTGAGTGCCGCGCCCTCGCCGCGGGCGATGCGCTCGTCGGCGGCCCGCGCCTGCGCGAGGCTCTTCTCCTCGTCGACGCTGATGAACGCGTTGAGCGCTTCGCCCAGGCGCGCGATGCGGTCGAGGTAGTGGCGCGTGACCTCGACGCTCGACACCTGCTTCGAGCGCAGGCGCCGCGCGAGCTCGGCGACGGGCGGATTGTCGTTCACGGAATCGGGAGGCAGTGGTGCCGCTCGCCTAGTCGATGACCCTGGGCACCAGGTAGAGGCCGTCCTCGACCTGCGGCGCCACGGACTGGTAGGCCACGCGGCGGTCGCCCTCGGTCACCACGTCCTCGCGCAGGCGCTGCGCGAAGGCCTGCGGATGGGACATGGGCTCGACGCCGGCGACGTCGGCCCCCTGCATGCGCTCCACCATCTCGAGGATCGCGTTCAGCTCGGGGCCGAGGCCGGCTACCTGGGCATCGTCGACCTCGATGCGGGCGAGGCGCGCGATGCGGCGGATTTCTGCGGGGGAAAGCATGCGAAAAAGGCTGCCGCGGGGACCTAAATGTGCTGCGGTTTCGGGCTATTATATTGCACCGCCACAGACGGGGTCCGCCCGAGAGCGGAAGCACCCTCCGGAATCGAGATGTTCTCCTTCGTTTCGAAGTATTTCTCCACCGATCTCGCGATCGACCTCGGCACCGCCAACACCCTCATCTACGTCCGCGGCAAGGGCATCGTCCTCGACGAGCCGTCCGTGGTCGCGATCCGGCAGGAGGGCGGTCCCAACGGGAAGAAGACGATCCAGGCGGTCGGACTCGCGGCCAAGCAGATGCTCGGGCGCACGCCGGGCAACATCACGGCGATCCGTCCGATGAAGGACGGGGTGATCGCGGACTTCACGATCACCGAGCAGATGCTCAAGTACTTCATCAAGAAGATCCACGACAACCAGTGGTTCCGGCCGAGCCCGCGCATCGTGATCTGCGTGCCCTACGGCTCGACCCAGGTCGAGCGCCGCGCGATCAAGGAGAGCGCGATCGGCGCCGGCGCCTCGCAGGTGTTCCTGATCGAGGAGCCGATGGCGGCGGCGATCGGGGCGGACCTGCCCATCGCCGATGCGACGGGCTCCATGGTCGTGGACATCGGCGGCGGCACGACCGAGGTCGGCGTGATCTCGCTGGGCGGCATCGTCTACTCGGCTTCCGTGCGCGTCGGCGGCGACAAGTTCGACGAGGCGATCATCAACTACATCCGCCGCAACTACGGCATGCTGATCGGCGAGTCCACCGCGGAGACGATCAAGAAGCAGATCGGCTCCGCATTCCCGGGCAGCGAGGTGCGCGAGATGGAAGTGAAGGGACGCAACCTGGCCGAGGGCATCCCGCGCTCCTTCACCATCTCGTCCAACGAGATCCTGGAGGCGCTGACCGACCCGCTCAACTCCATCGTGAGCGCGGTGAAGAGCGCCCTCGAGCAGACGCCGCCCGAGCTCGGCGCCGACATCGCGGAAAAGGGCATGGTCCTCACCGGGGGCGGTGCGCTCCTGCGCGAGCTCGACCGCCTGCTCATGGAGGAGACGGGACTGCCGGTGATCGTGGCCGACGATCCCCTCACCTGCGTGGTGCGCGGCAGCGGGCGCGCCCTCGAAGAAATGGACAAGCTCGGCACAGTCTTCACCAACGACTGAAGACGTGGGAACCGCGAAGCCCGCCCCTCCTGATGCACTGAGCGGCGGGCTTCTTCGTTTCGGCCGCAGCCCATGATCCGAGAGCCTCCACCCTTCTTCCACCGCGGCCCGAGCCCGCTCGCGCGGCTCACGTTCTTCATGCTGTTCGCCGTGGGCCTGATGATCGCCGACCACCGCTTCCATGCGCTCGCCACGGTGCGCCTGTCGCTGTCGGCGCTCGCGCAGCCGGTCCAGGAGGTGGCGTCCTTTCCCGCCCAGGTGATCGCGCGCTTCACCGACTACTTCACGAGCCAGCAACGGCTGCTGCGCGAGAACCAGGAGCTCAAGGCGAGGATCCTCGAGCAGGCGGCGCTCTCGCAGGAGGCGCGCCTGCTGCGCGCCGAGCATGAATACCTGCTCGGGCTCGCCGCCGGCAAGAGCCGCTACGCCGAGGGCGGGACGATCGCGGAGGTGGTCTATACCGCGCGCAATCCGTTCACCCGCAAGATCGTCGTCGACAAGGGCCTGCAGCAGGGCATCAAGGCGGGCATGCCGGTGATCGACGGCACCGGCGTGGTGGGCCAGGTGACGAGCGTGGGCACGTTCACGAGCGAGGTCACGCTGGTGACCGAGAAGGACCAGTCGGTGCCCGTCATGATCCTGCGCAACGGTCAGCGCGCCATCGCCGTGGGCTCCGGCAAGGATGGCGCGATCGACGTGCCCTTCGTGCCGGTTTCCGCGGACGTGCAGTCCGGCGACGTCTTCGTCACCTCGGGCATCGACGGCACCTATCCGCCGGGGCTCGTGGTGGCCCAGGTGACGAGCGTGGAGAAGAACTCGGCGCTCGCGTTCACGCGCATCGCCGCGCGGCCCCTCGCCGGCGTGGAGAACCATCGCTTCGTGCTGATCCTGCCCTCGCCGCCGCCCGCGGTGGCCCGCCCCGAGGCCAAGCCGGACGAGGCGAAGAAGCCCGCGCGCGAGCGCGGCGGCGCCAAGGGGCGCCGATGAGGTCCGCGGACCTCACTCCGGTCGCACGCGACGTCGCGAAGATCCCGGCGAGCGTGGGGCTGCTGTTCTTCTCGCTCCTGGGGGCGTTCCTCTTCTCCGCGCTGCCGTGGAGCGGCCGCTGGCTGCTCGCGCGTCCCGACCTCGTGCTGCTGGTGCTCCTCTTCTGGACCGTGAACGAGCCGCGCACCATCGGCCAGGGCATGGCGTTCTTCATGGGCCTGCTCATGGACGTGAGCGACTCCATGCTGCTGGGCCAGCACGCGCTCGCCTACGTGGTCGCGGTCTTCGGCGCGCAGGTGCTGCGCCACCGCATCCTCTCCTTCCCGTTGCCGGAGCAGGCGCTGCATGTGCTGGGGCTCACGCTCGTCGCGAGCCTGGCCCTCCTGTTGCTCAACCTGGCGCTCGGGGCCGATGCGCCGAGCGGCATCTTCCTGCTCTCGCCGCTGCTCACGGCGCTGCTGTGGGCGCCGGCCCACTGGATCCTCTACTCGCCCGCCGTGCGCCGGCGGCGAAGGGACGTCGCCTCGTGATGATCGGCCAGGCCATGCGCGACCAGCAACGGGAGCTCACGGTCTTCCGCAACCGGTTGATGCTCCTCGGCCTCGCGATCCTCGTCGCGTTCGGCGTGCTGCTCGCGCGCTTCACGTGGCTGCAGGTCGTGCAGCAGAGCTACTACCACACGCTCGCCGAGCAGAACCGCATCTCGGTCGTGCCCGTGGTGCCGAACCGCGGCCTCATCCTGGATCGCAACGGCCTCGTGCTCGCGGCGAACTATTCCGCGTATACGCTGGAGGTGACGCCCTCCAAGGTCGCGAGCGTCGAGCGCGCGATCGACGAGCTCGCGCGCGTGATCGACGTGAGCGCGCGCGACCGGCGCCGCTTCCGCAAGCTCGCGGAGGAGAGCAAGAACTTCGAGAGCCTGCCCATCCGCACGCGCCTCACCGAAGAGGAGGTGGCGCGCTTCGCCGTGAACCGCTATCGCTTCCCCGGATTCGAGATCAAGGCCCGCCCGTTCCGCTCCTACCCGCAGGGCGAGGTGGCGTCGCACGCCATCGGCTACATCGGCCGCATCAACGACGCGGACGTGAAGCGCATCGACGCGGCGGGGCTGACCACGAACTACAAGGGCACCGACCACATCGGCAAGCTCGGCATCGAGGGCGCCTACGAGAAGGAGCTGCACGGCATCACCGGCAGCGAGCAGGTCGAGATCGACGCCGGCGGGCGCGCCATCCGCTCGCTCTCGCGCAACGAGCCCGTGTCCGGCAACAACCTCGTGATGACGCTGGACCTCAAGCTGCAGAAGATCGCCGAGCAGGCTTTCGGCGACTACAAGGGCGCGCTCGTCGCCATCGACCCCCGCAACGGCGAGGTGCTGGCACTCGTCTCGCAACCGGGCTTCGATCCGAACCTCTTCGTCGACGGCATCGACCCCCAGAGCTGGGATGCGCTCAACAATTCGCCGGACAAGCCGCTCAACAACCGCGCGTTGCGCGGGCAGTACCCGCCGGGATCCACGATCAAGCCGTTCATGGCGCTCGCGGCCCTCGAGAGCAAGAAACGCAATCCCGAGTACGCCATCTCCGACCCCGGCTACTTCACGCTCGCCGGCGTGGCGCATCGCTACGGCGACTGGAAGAAGGGCGGCCACGGCATGGTGAACATGCACAAGGCGATCGAGGTCTCGTGCGACACCTACTTCTACGGCCTCGCCAACGAGATGGGGATCGACCTGATCCACAACTACATGACGCGCTTCGGCTTCGGCTCCCGTACCGGCATCGACATCGACGGCGAGCTGCCGGGCCTGGCCCCCTCCCAGGAGTGGAAAATGCAGCGCTTCCACCAGAAGTGGTACGCGGGCGACACGGTGAGCGTCGGGATCGGCCAGGGCTACATGCTCGCCACGCCGCTGCAGCTCGCGACCGCGACGGCGATCCTCGCCAACGGCGGCCGGCCCGTGCACCCACACCTGCTGGAGGCCGTGCAGGACGCGAAGACCCGGGAAATGCATCCGGTGCAGATGCCGCAGGACGATGCGCAACCCGTCGTGAAGCGGGAGAACCTCGACTTCATCCGCGCGGCCATGATCGACGTGACGAAGCCGGGTGGCACCGCGGTAGTCGCGTTCAGCAACGCGCCGTACGCGGTCGCCGCGAAGACGGGCTCGGCCCAGGTCGTCGGCATGAAGCAGGGCGAGAAGTACGATGAGCGCCGCATGAAGAAGGAGCACTGGGACAACGCACTCTTCATCGCCTTCGCACCGGCCGATGACCCGAAGATCGCCGTGGGCATCATGGTCGAGAACGGGCAGCACGGCGGCTCGACCGCGGCGCCGATCGCACGCCAGATGTTCGACTACTACCTGCTCGGCAAGGAGCCCGCGCCGAAGAAGGCCGCGCCCAAGCCGGACGAATCGACTCCGCCCGATACCGCGGAAGAGGAACATGATTAGCCGCGCGTTCGACTTCCTGTCGCGGCGCATCGACGGCCCCCTCGCGGCGGCGCTCGCGCTCACCATTTCGCTCGGCCTCGCCGTCGTGTATTCGGCTTCCGCGGGCTCCATGGATCGCACCTTCGGCCAGGTGCGCAATCTCGCCATCGCTGCCGTGGCGCTCTGGATCTTCGCGCAGATCCATCCGCGCGTGCTCATGCAGGTGGCGCTACCGACGTATCTCGCGGGCCTCGCGCTGCTCGTCGGCGTGGCGCTCTTCGGCGAGATCCGCAACGGCGCCCGGCGCTGGCTCAACCTGGGCTTCACGACGATCCAGCCGTCGGAAGTCATGAAGATCGCCGTGCCGCTCGTGCTCGCGTGGTATTTCCACCGCCGCGAGGAGGGCCTGAGGCTGCGCGACTTCCTGCTCGCGGCGGTGCTGCTCGTGATCCCGGTCGGCCTCATCGCGCGCCAGCCCGACCTCGGCACCGCGCTCCTGATCTTCGCCTCGGGCTTCTTCGTGATCTTCCTCGCGGGCCTGTCGTGGAAGGTGCTGGGAACGCTGGTGGCGCTCGGCGGCGCTGCGCTGCCCTTCGTGTGGTCGGTCATGCACGACTACCAGCGCCAACGCATCCTCACCCTGCTCGACCCGTCGCAGGACCCGCTCGGCGCCGGCTACCACATCATCCAGTCCACCATCGCCATCGGCTCCGGCGGCATCCTCGGCAAGGGCTGGCTCAACGGCACCCAGGCCCAGCTCGATTTCGTGCCCGAGCGCTCGACCGACTTCATCCTCGCGGTCTTCGGCGAGGAATTCGGCCTCGTGGGCAATGTCATCCTCATGGTGCTCTACCTGCTCATCATCGCGCGCGGCATGATGATCACCGCGAACGCGTCGACCGTCTTCTCGCGCCTCGCCGCGGGCGCCATCACGCTCACCTTCTTCACTTACGCCGTGGTCAACATGGGCATGGTGAGCGGCATCCTGCCGGTGGTGGGAGTGCCGCTGCCCATGGTGAGCTACGGCGGCACGGCGCTCCTGTCGATGCTCGCGGGCTTCGGGATCCTCATGTCGATCTCGACGCACAAGCAGCTCGTCGCCAGTTGAGGCAAAAGGCGATGGGTCTGCGGATATTCCTGCTCGCATTCACGCTGACATTCCTCGCGGCCTGCGGCACGACGGGCAAGAAGACGGCGTCGAGCCAGCCCACGCCGGGGAAGTACTACCAGGACGACGGCCCCCCGGACGCGGTGCCGGACGGCCTCGACCAGGTGCCCGACGCCGTGCCGAGGAAGGAGCCCTTCCACAAGTTCGCGAACCGGCCCTACGCGGTGTTCGGCGAGACCTACGTGCCGGTCGTGGACGAGGAGCCGTACAAGCAGCGCGGGCTCGCCTCGTGGTACGGGCGCAAATTCCACGGCCAGAAGACGTCGTCGGGCGAAACCTACGACATGTTCGCGATGACGGCCGCCCACAAGACCCTGCCGATCCCGAGCTACGCGCGCGTCACCAACCTCGCGAACGGCAAGTCGGTGGTGGTGCGCATCAACGATCGCGGGCCGTTCCACAAGGGCCGCATCATCGACCTGTCGTACGCCGCGGCGAAGCGCATCGGCATCGTCGGGCGTGGCAGCGCCATGGTCGAGGTCGAACGCGTGTTCGAGCCGGAAGACGCCGCGCGGCACGCCGCCACGACCGCGCCCGCGCCGCAGGCGGCGCCCGGGAAGGCGGTCCCCGACAACGCCGCCTATGCGTCACCGCCGGTCCCCACGGCGATCGTGACCCCCGTGGTGGCCGAGGAGCCGGCGGGGCTGTGGATCCAGCTGGGCGCATTCGCGAGCGCCGAGGGCGCGCAAAGTTTCCGCGACCACGTGACGCGCAGCCTGCCCTGGCTGTACGAGCCGGTGCAGGTGTCGTACCGCGATGGGCTGCACCGCGTGCGGCTGGGCCCCTATCGCACAAAGGACGAAGCCACCGCCATCGCCGACAAGGTCGAGCGCTCGCTCGGCATCACCCCCGCCGTCAGCACCAACCGATAGAAGGTCTCCATGAAGAAGCTCCTCGCCGTCGTCCTGGCATGGCTTGCCATCCCCGCGCCGGCCCACGCCCAGGCGCCGGTGACACCGCCCCCCATCGCCGCGCGCGCCTACCTCCTCGTCGACGCGCAGAGCGGCGCCACGCTCGCCGCCGCGGCGGAGAACGACCGGTTCGAGCCCGCGTCCCTCACGAAGCTCATGACCGCGTACCTCGTGTTCGGGATGCTGCGCGACCACAAGCTCGATGCCGCGCAGAAGGTCGTGGTATCCCCGCACGCGGCGCAGGCGCACGGCTCGCGCATGTTCATCGAGGCGGGCACCACCGCGTCGATCGACGAGCTGCTGAAGGGGCTCGTCGTGCAGTCGGCCAACGATGCCGCCGTGGCCCTGGCCGAGGCGGCCGCCGGCACGGAGCAGGCCTTCGTCGAGCTCATGAATCGCCAGGCCGCGAAGATGGGCCTCGCCAACACCCACTTCTCCAACGCCAGCGGCGAGCCGGCGGACAACCATTACTCGAGCGCGCGCGACATGGCGGCGCTCGCGATGGCGCTCATCCGCGATTTCCCGGACGAGTACGCGCGCTACGCGCAGAAGGAATTCGTCTACAACCACGTGCGCCAGACCAACCGCAACCGCCTCCTGTGGATCGATGCCACGGTCGATGGCCTGAAGACGGGCTTCACCGAAGCCGCGGGCTACTGCCTCATCGCATCGGCGAAGCGCGGCGAACGCCGGCTGGTGTCGGTCGTCATGGGCGCGGAGTCGGAATCGCTGCGCGTGACCGAAAGCCAGAAGCTGCTGAACTTCGGCTTCCAGGCCTACGAGACGCGCAGGCTCTACGCGAAGGGCCAATCCGTCGGCGAGGCCGAGGTCTTCAAGGGCACCCGCCGCACGGCGCGGTTGGGGTTCGACCATGACGTCTGGCTCACGCTGCCGCGCGACCGCTTCGACCGCCTGAAGGCCGTGCTCCAGACCCGGCAGCCCTTCGTGGCACCGCTTGCCGCGGGCGAGAAAGCGGGGATAATGAAGATCATGCGCGATTCCACACTCGTGGCGGAGCTTCCCGTCACCGCGCTCGACGACGTCCCGGTCGCCGGTTTCCTGTCCCGCGGCTGGGACACGGTGCGGCTCATGATCCGGGGCGACAAGCCATGACGAACATCGCGCACTTCAACGGGCGGCTCGTGCCGCTCGAGGACATCACGATCTCGCCGCTCGACCGCGGCTTCATCTTCGGCGACGGCGTCTACGAGGTCATTCCCGTCTACGACGGCGTCATGCTGCACGGGCGCGAGCATTTCCAGCGCCTGCAGCGCTCGATGGACGCGATCCGCCTGGCCAATCCCCATTCGGTGGACGAATGGCTCGGCATCACGCGCGAGCTGCTCGCGCACCACCCGGGCAACGTCTCGGTGTACATCCAGGTCACGCGCGGGGTGCCGCCGAAGCGGGACCACGTGATGCCCAAGGGCCTGGTGCCCACGGTTTTCATGATGGTGCAGCCGCTCGCCACGCCCTCGCGGGAAGCGATCGAGAATGGCGTCGCCTGCGTGACCCACGAGGATTTCCGCTGGACGCGCTGCCACATCAAGTCCACGTCGCTCCTGGGCAACGTCATGGCCCGCCAGGTCTCCGCGGACGTGGGCGCGACCGAGACGATCCTCCTGCGCGACGGCCTCGTGACCGAGGCCTCCTCCTCCAACGTCTTCGTCGTGAAGGGCGACGTCGTCGCGGCGCCGCCGCAGGACAACCTCATCCTGCTCGGCATCACGTACGAGCTGGTCACCCGCCTGGCGCGGGAGGGCACGGTGAAGCTGCAGGTCCGCCCCGTCCCCGAGGCCGAGCTGAGGAACGCCGACGAGATCTGGCTCTCCTCCTCGACCAAGGAAGTGCTCGCCGTGACGAAGCTCGACGGCGAGGCCGTGGGATCGGGCAAGCCGGGTCCCGTCTTCCGCCGCATGCACGCGCTCTACCAGGAATACAAGAAGCGCCTCGCGGCCTCGCGGCCGCTCGCGGCTTGACGTTGCCCGCCGGCGCCCCCATCTCCCTCAAGATGAGCACCCCGACGCCCGACATCGCCGCCGAGCCTTCCCTCCTCGAGTTTCCCTGCGCGTTCCCGATCAAGGTCGTGGGCCGCCGCGAGGATGGCTTCGCGCAGGCGGTGAGCGGCATCGTGCAGCGCCACGTCGCGGACTTCTCGCCCTCGACGCTCGAGATGCGTGCGTCGCGCAACGCACGCTTCCTGTCGATCACCGCCACGTTCACCGCCCGCTCGCGCGAGCAGCTCGATGCGCTCTATCGCGAGCTCTCGTCCCATCCCCTCGTGATGATGGTGCTCTGATGAGCCTCGCCGCGGCCGCTCCGGCGATCGCGCGGCCCGTCGTGCGCCGGCTGGGCCGCGTGCGCTACGAGCCGACCTGGGAAACGATGCGCTTCTTCAACCAGGCGCGCGGCCCGCAGACGCCGGACGAGATCTGGCTCCTCGAGCACGAGCCGGTGTTCACCCTGGGCCTCGCCGGCCGCCACGAGCACGTGCTCGACGCGGGCGACATCCCGGTGGTCCACTGCGACCGCGGCGGGCAGGTCACCTACCACGGCCCCGGCCAGCTCGTGGCCTATCTCATGCTCGACCTGCGCCGCCGCAACCTCGGGGTGAAGGAGCTGGTGCGCCGCCTCGAGCAATCGTTGATCGGCCTGCTGCAGTCCTACGGCGTGCGCGGCGAGCGGCGCCCGGGCATGCCGGGCGTGTACGTGGACCGTGCCAAGATCGCGGCCGTCGGCCTGCGCATCGCCAACGGCTGCAGCTACCACGGCGTGTCGCTCAACGTGGACCTCGATCTCGCACCCTACGCGCGGATCGACGCCTGCGGCTATCCGGGCCTCGCCACCACGCGGCTCGCCGACCTCGGCATCCACGACGACGTGGACCGGGTCGGGCCGCGCCTCCTCGAAAGCCTCGAAGCATGCCTGATCCGGACGTGAAGTCCCGCGCCAAGGGCGCCCTCAAGACCGATCGCATCCCGATCAGGATCGTGCCGGCCGAGACGCTGCGCAAGCCGGACTGGATTCGCGTGCGCGCCGGCGGCGGCGAGCGGTTCACGGAGCTCAAGCGCGTGCTGCGCGAGGCCAGGCTGCACACCGTGTGCGAGGAGGCCTCGTGCCCGAACATCGGCGAGTGCTTCGGCCACGGCACGGCGACCTTCATGATCATGGGCGACCTCTGCACGCGGCGCTGTCCCTTCTGCGACGTGGCCCACGGCCGCCCGCAACCCCTCGATGCCGACGAGCCGCGCCACCTCGCCGAGACGATCGCGTTGATGAAGCTGCGCTACGTGGTGATCACGAGCGTGGACCGGGACGACCTGCGGGACGGAGGCGCGGGCCACTTCGTCGAGTGCATCCGCGCGGTGCGCGCGGCCTCGCCCGCGACCCGCATCGAGATCCTCACGCCGGACTTCCGCGGGCGCCTCGACCGCGCGCTCGAAATCCTCGATGCCGCGCCGCCCGACGTGATGAACCACAACCTCGAGACGGTGCCACGCCTATACCGCCAGGCCCGCCCCGGCTCCGATTACGCGCATTCGCTGGCGCTTCTCTCGCGCTTCAAGGCGGCCCACGCGGGGGTGCCGACGAAGTCGGGCCTCATGGTGGGCCTGGGCGAGACCAACGACGAAATCCTTGCGGTTATGCGCGACCTGCGCGAGCATGGCGTCGACATGCTCACCATCGGCCAGTATCTCCAGCCCTCGAAACATCATTTGCCGGTGACGCGCTACGTGCATCCCGACGAGTTCGCGATGTTCGGGTCGCAGGCGCAGGCGATGGGTTTCGTGCACGCCGCATGCGGGCCGATGGTGCGCTCGAGCTACCACGCCGACCGCCAGGCGGCGGAAGCGGGGCTCCCATGAGGGCCCTCGCCTGCATCGCCGCCCTTGCGCTGTGCGCGGCCAGCGCCACCGCGGGTGCCGCGGTTTTTCGCTGCACCGATGCCGCGGGCCGCATCACGTACCAGGATTCCGCGTGCGACGGCAACGCGTCCACCCATCCCACGAACATCCCGACGGATTATCCGCCGCCCAACGAAGCGGAGCGCGCACGCATCCTGCAGCGCGAGGCGGACCTGGAGCGGCGGCTCGAGGCGCGGCGCGAGCGTGAAGCGCGCGAAGAGAGCGTACGCCTCGCCTCCGCCCCCGCCGCGGCGGCCGAGCCGGCGGTGAACGACGTCTATCCGCTCTACTACCCGATCGCGATGCCCCGGGCGTACGCGCGGCATCACGCGAACGCCCATGAGCGCGGCAATGCGCGGCCGCGCCCCGTTCCGCTGAGGTGACTTGCGCCGGATTCCCCGACTCCCATAGGATGAATGGAGGGCTGGCCGCCAGCCTTTTCATACTTCCAATGAAGGGCCGGGGCGATGGACCGATTCAAGGAGCTCACCACCTTCGTCGAGGTCGCCCAGCGCGGCAGCCTGTCCGCCGCCGCGCGCGATGAGGGCATCACGCCGGCGATGGTGGGCCGGCGCATCGACCAGCTCGAGGACCGCCTCGGCGTCAAGCTCTTCAAGCGCTCCACGCGCCAGGTGACCCTCACGCCCGAGGGCGCGACGTTCTTCGAGGATTGCCACCGCCTGCTGGGCGAGCTGCGCGGCGCCGAGGACGCGCTCTCGGTGGGCGCGCGCAGCGCCTCGGGCCACCTCATAGTGACCGCCCCGACGGCCTTCGGGCGCAAGCACATCGCCCCGCACCTGCCCGCATTCCTCGCGCGGCACCCCAATCTCGCCATCACGCTGCATCTCTCGGAGCGCCTGGTGGACCTCAAGAACGAGCGCTTCGATCTCGCGATCCGCATCGCGGACCTGAAGAGCGTGGACCTGGTCGCCGCGAAGCTCGCGCGCAACCACCGCGTGGTCTGCGGCTCGCCGGCCTACCTGAAACGCGCGGGCAAGCCGCGCACCCTCGAGGACCTCGCGCGGCACAACTGCATGGTGACTTCCACCGAGGATGGCGTGGCCGACGGCTGGACCTTCCAGGTGAAGGGCAAGCCGGTCGCGGCGAAGGTGGGCGGCAGCCTGCAATGCAACGACGGCGAGGTGCTCACGCGCTGGGCCATCGCCGGCGAGGGCCTCGCGTGGCGCAGCGCCTGGGAAGTGAGCGAGGAGGTGAAGCGGGGGCGGCTCGTGACGGTCCTGGACGAGTTCGCCGTTCCGGGCAACAACGTCTACGCCGTCTACCCCGAGCGGCGCCTGCTGCCCGCCAAGGTGAGGCTCTTCATCGAGTTCCTGAAGAAGACCTTCGGCGACCCGCCGTATTGGGATTAGGACCGGGGCTTTACCGGAACTGCTTGACCACGTGCTGCTGCCGCCGGCTCACCGCGAGCTTCTCGCCGGTGGCCTTCACCAGCACCGCCCAGCCCGACTCGCTCTCGTCCGCGTTGCGCTCGAAGCCGCCGATCGCCTGGCGCGCGACGAGGCAGTTGCGGTGCACGCGCACGAACACCTCGCCGAATTCCTCCTCGAGGTGGGTGAGCGACTCCTCGACCAGGTACTCGCGCTGCGCCGTGCGCACGGTCACGTACTTGAGCTCCGCGCGCAGGTAGAGGATCTCCGCCAGGGGGACCAGGTGGATCTTGCCGCGCTCGTGGACCGACAGGTGGCGCCGCGGCTGGTTCGCGGCCGCGTCGAGGGCTTCGCGGGAGACGGGCGCACCCGCGCGGGTCTTGCGCAGGGCGGTCAGCAGCCGCTCGAGCCGGATCGGCTTGAGCAGGTAGTCGATCGCGTTCACCTCGAAGGCCTTGATCGCGTAGCTGTCGAACGCCGTGGTGAAGATGATGCCGGGAGGCTCGGCCATGCCGGCGATGTGGCGCGCGGCCTCGAGCCCGTCCATGTCGGGCATCCGGATGTCGAGGAGGACGATGTCGACCGGCTCGCGGTTCAGCACGTCGAGCACCTCGCGGCCGTTGCGCGCCTCGTCCACCAGGACCAGCGGGAATGCCTCGCGGCAGTCGTCGAGCAGGTCGCGCAGCCGCGAGCGGGCCGGCGCCTCGTCGTCCGCGATCAGCACGCGTGGCACTTCCTGGTCGGCGAGGCTCATGCGGGCGCGCTGATGTAGGGCATGCGGATCGTCACCTTGTACATGCCGTCCTTCACCTCGGAGCGCATCGTGGCCTCGGCATCGAAATGCAGCTGCAGGCGCTCGCGGATGTTCACGATCGCCATGCGGTTGCCGGCGGAATGGCGCCCGCCGCCGGGAAACGGGTTCGAGAGCGACATGAGGAGCTGCCCGTCGGCGACGGCCACGTCGATCTCGATCTCGCCGCCACTCTCCGACGGCTCGATGCCGTGGTAGACCGCATTCTCCACGAGCGGCTGCAGCACGAGCGGCGGCACCAGGGCGTCTGGGCGCATGGCGTCGAGCCGCCAGCGCACGCGCAGGCGCTCGCCCAGCCGCAGCGCCTCGAGTGCCAGGTACTGGCGCACCAGCTCGAGCTCGTTGCCGATGGGCGCCAGCGTGCGGTTGTCCGCCATGAGCACGCGGAAGAGGTCCGCCAGGTCCTCCAGCGCACGCTCGGCACGGCGCGGCTCCGAGCGGATGAGCGAGAGCACGGCGTTGATGCTGTTGTACAGGAAGTGCGGGCGGATGCGGGCCTGCAGCGCCTGGATGCGCGCCTCGGCGATCGCGGGCGAGAGGGCGCGCGAGCGCAGGTCGAAGTAGGCGAGCGTGAACCCGGTCGCGAACAGGGCGAGGAGTGCCAGCTGCGGCCACGGCAGCGTCGATCCCTGGGGCAGCGCCAGGCCCAGCATGCGCGCGACAGCCCACGAAAGGACCAGCTCGAAGGCGACCACGGCCGCGATGGAGCGCGCGTAGCCCAGTCCATGCAGCCACGGACGCGCCGCGCACAGCACCGCGAGGCTCGCGAGCAGCATCGGCTCGGCGCACGCCGCGAGCGTCATGAAGGTCGTCCCGATCGACGCGAGGTCCGGCGCATGGAGCACGGCGCCGGCGGCGACCAGCAGGTTGGCCACGACGAGTGAACGAAGCATCACGCCGAGGTTGCAGAAGTTCGGCAACCGGATGCCCGCACCCGTCTGATTTATACTCGCCACGGGTCCCCATTTGGCCATTGCCGCCGATTCCATGCAACAAGACGAGAAGCCCGGCGCGGGCAAGGCCTGGTCCGGCCGCTTCGCCGAGGCCGTCGACTCCCTCACCCAACGCTTCAACGCCTCGGTCGATTTCGACCAGCGGCTCGCCGAGTTCGACATCCAGGGCTCCCTCGCCCATGCCCGGATGCTCACGCGTTGCGGCATCCTTTCCGCGAGCGACCTGGCCGACATCGAGCGCGGCATGGCCCAGGTCCTGGAGGAGATCCGCTCCGGCCGCTTCGACTGGAAGCTCGAGCGGGAGGACGTGCACTTCAACATCGAATACCGGCTGACGGAGCTGGTGGGCGACGCCGGCAAGCGCCTGCATACGGCGCGCTCCCGCAACGACCAGGTGGCCACCGACATCCGGCTCTGGCTGCGCGACGCGATCGACGAGATCCAGCACCTGCTCCAGCGCGTGCGCGAGCGGCTGCTCGACAAAGCCGAGCGCCACGCGGACACCCTGATGCCCGGCTTCACCCACCTGCAGGTCGCGCAGCCCGTGACTTTCGGCCACCACCTCATGGCCTACTTCGAGATGTTCACGCGCGACGCGGAGCGGCTCGCCGATGCGCGGCGCCGCATGAACCGGCTTCCGCTGGGCGCCTCGGCGCTGGCCGGGACCTCGTTTCCGATCGACCGGGAGTGGGTCGCGGCCGAGTTGGGCTTCGACGGCGTGGCGCGCAACTCGCTGGACGCGGTCTCGGACCGGGATTTCGCCATCGAATTCCTCGCGGCGGCGGCGCTCGTCATGGCGCACGTGTCGCGGCTCTCGGAGGAGTTCGTCCTCTGGATGAACCCGCGCTTCGGCTTCGTGCGCATCCCCGACCGCTTCTGCACCGGCTCCTCGATCATGCCGCAGAAGAAGAATCCCGACGTGCCGGAGCTCATGCGCGGCAAGACGGGGCGCGTGTACGGCTCGCTCGTGGCGCTGCTCACGCTCGTGAAGGGCCAGCCGCTCGCCTACAACAAGGACAACCAGGAGGACAAGGAGCCGCTCTTCGACGCCGCCGACACGCTGCGCGACGTGCTCTCGATCCTGGGCGAGCTGCTGCAGGGTGTCGAGCCGCGGCCGGAGCGCATGCGAGAAGCGCTGCGCGAGGGGTTCGCCACGGCCACGGACCTCGCGGATTACCTGGTGCGCAAGGGGCTGCCGTTCCGCGATGCCCACGAGGTCGTGGCCCGCGCGGTGCGCGCGGCGGAAGAGTCCGGGCGCGGCCTGGAGCAGCTGGACCTGGGCGAGCTGCGTGCGTTCTCGCCCCTCATCGAGCCCGACGTGCATGCGGTCCTCACGCCGGAAGGCTCCGTCGCGGCGCGAAGCCACGTGGGCGGCACGGCGCCGGAAGCCGTGAGGGCGGCGATCGCGCAGGCCCGCGCGCGGCTCTAGCGGCCGCGCTTCAGGCGACCTCGTCGACCTTCGCCTCGTAGATCCGGCAAAGCTTGCGCGTCTCGGGGCCCGAGAGCCGGTCGCCCATGCGGCCGCAGCGGTAGATGCGCTGGGAGAGCTTCTGGCACCACGTGCAGCTGGTGCAGAAGCCGAAGACCGTCCCTTCGTTGTCCTCCTGCAGCGTGGCGAGCGCCTCGCGCAGCGCCGAAGTGGCGTTGCGGATGCGGTTGGGGCTGATGTTGCGGGTGGCGTTCTGCCAGGCAAGCGCGGGCTGCGACTCGGCGAGGAACTGCTCGCCCGCGGACGAGAGGCGCAGGCGCACGACGCGCCGGTCCACGTCGTCCTCGAAACGCTCGATCAGGCCGCGCCGGTCGAGCAGCAGCAGCGTCTGGGAAACCGTGCCCTTGGTGAGCCCGAGGTATTCCGCCAGCGCCTGCGGCGTGTTGGAATAGCGGTTGGCGCGCGCGAGGTAGATGAGCGCCTGCAGGTGCACGGGCTGCAGCGCCTCGTCCGCCCCCGCCTTGCGCAGCTCCGTTCGCATGAGGTTGCCGAGCCTTTCGACCAGCTCCAGCAGCACCTGCGGGTTCTTGTCCAGGAGGCCCTCCTTCGCGGAAACGACCGCTGCCGTGAATTAGTATCGGGTCGACACGAAAAAGTCAAGGATTTACGCCACCGATTTATCGTATCGACTCGATACGATCTCGGCGGGAGCGCGCATTCCGGGCGTTTTGCGACCCTTTTGGGCGGCGCGATGCTACTTCCAGCGCGCCTCGACGCCCGCTTGCGAGGCGAGGAGGCGCGCGAGCGAGGCGAAGAGCTCGTCGCCCGAGCGCGTGTCGCGCCACTCGCCCTCGCGCAGCGTGAAGTGGAAGCCGCCCGAGCGCGCCGCGACCCAGATCTCGCGGTTCGGCGTCTGCCGGTTCACGATGATGCGGCTGCCGTCGCCGCAGGTGACGGTGAGCACGCCCGCCTCCACGTCGACGTCGAGCGCATCCGCGTCCTCGAGCGAGCGCTCGATGCGCGCGAGGATCGCCTCGACCGCCCGGTGGAAATCCGATTCCGTCATAATCGACGGCCATGATACGCGCCCGCCTCGTCCTCATCGCGCTGGGACTCGCCCTCGCTGGCTGCGGCCAGAAAGGCGACCTGCGCCTGCCGGCCGCGAAGACGCAGCCCGCGCAGCCGCAGGCGGCGCCCGCGGCCGCCGCACCCGCGCCCTCCACTCCCGCACCCGCCTCCCCGAAATGAGCTTCCTCCAACGCGCCGGAGGCGAGCTTCGCCTCGAGGACGTGCGCCTGTCGGACATCGCACGCGACTTCGGCACGCCGTGCTACGTGTACTCGCGCGCCGCCATCGAGTCGGCCTTCCGCGCCTTCGACGCGGGCCTCGCGGGCGTCGACCATCTCGTCTGCTACGCGGTGAAGGCGAACTCCAACCTGGCGATCCTGGACATGCTGCAGCGCCTGGGCGCGGGCTTCGACATCGTCTCCGGCGGCGAGCTCGCGCGCGTGCTGGCCGCGGGCGGACGCGCCGACCGCGTGATCTTCTCGGGCGTCGGCAAGTCGGAAGCGGAGATCGCGTATGCGCTCGCGAGCGGGATCCGCTGCTTCAACGTGGAGAGCGAGCCGGAGCTCGAGCGCATCGCCGCGGTGGCCGCGCGAGCGGGCAAGCGGGCGCCGGTGTCGCTGCGCATCAATCCCGACGTCGACGCGCGCACCCATCCGTACATCTCCACCGGCATGGCGGGCAACAAGTTCGGCATCCCCCACGGCCGGGCGCTCGAGGCCTACCGGCATGCCGCGCGCCTGGGCGCGCTGCGCGTGACCGGCATCGATTGCCACATCGGCTCCCAGATCCTCGATACCGACCCCCTCGACCAAGCGCTCGAGCGCGTGCTCGAGCTGGTCGATGCGCTCGCCGCCGAGGGCATCGCGCTCGGGCACGTGGACCTGGGCGGCGGCTTCGGCATTCGCTACCGCGACGAGACGCCTCCGGACATCGGCGCCTACTGCCGGCGCCTCGCGCAACGCCTGCGCGGGCGCGGCTGCCAGGTGCTGCTCGAGCCGGGCCGCGCCATCGTGGGCAACGCCGGCGTGCTCCTCACGCGCGTGGAGTACCTGAAGACCGACAAGGCGAAGCGCTTCGCGGTGGTGGACGCCTCGATGAGCGAGCTCATCCGCCCCGCGCTCTACGAGGCGTGGCACGACATCGTGCCGGTGCGCGAGGAGGGCGCTCCGCGAGAGCCGGCGCGCTATGACGTCGTGGGGCCCGTGTGCGAATCCTCCGACGTGCTCGCCCACGATCGCACGCTCGCCCTCGCGCCCGGCGACCTGCTCGCCATCCTCTCCGCCGGCGCCTACGGCATGGCGATGGCGTCGAACTACAACTCGCGCCCGCGCCCCGCGGAAGTCGTGGTCGATGGCGCGCTCGCCCATCTCGCGCGCGAGCGGGAGTCGGTGGAGTCGCTCCACGCGCTCGAGAAGCGGCTTCCCGCGGCGTGACGTGCGTCACACCGTGCAAGGAAAGCACGGCGGGACCGTTTAAGTATCGACTCGATACCAATTAGCTTCGAGTCGAATCAAATAGTCAGCCTTGACACGACCGGATTTCACATCGTTGCGCATAGAATCCGATCACCAATCTCGTTCGATGAGTAATGCGGACGCTTGGTAGTGCCGGGCCGGAAGGCCGGGCACGGAATACAACCTGTCCAACATTGAAAGGAGCTTGACCATGGCTGCGAAGAAAAAAGCTGCGAAGAAGAAGCCCGCCGCGAAAAAGAAGACTGCCAAGAAGAAGTCTTCCAAGAAGCGCGTAGCGAAGAAGAAGACGTCAAAGAAGAAAGCGTCAAAGAAGAAGTCTTCGAAAAAAGCGGCGAAGAAGAAGCCGGCCCGCAAGGCGGCAAAGAAGAAAACCGCGAAGAAGAAGGCGGCGAAGCGCAGGCCTGCGGCCTCCGGCGGCGGAATGGGCGAAAGCTCCTCCTCCCCGATGAAGCCGACAGCGCCGGCGGTCACTCCGGTGATCACGCCGCTGATCAAGCCGATGAGCTAGTCCGGGAAACCGGCAACCCTTCGGCAAGACCCGAATACGAGGCGCGACCCGACCGGTGGCCGCGCAGGCGGCCGGAAGCACGGCCGGGTAGCGCCTCGCAAGCGGGATCCCTCCGGGGCCGGGCCTTCAGCCCAGCGCCCACGACTCCAGCGTCCTGTACTGCCCCGTCGCCAGGTCCGACACGACCAGCGCGAGCTCCTCGCACGGCCACGCGACCGGCGCGATGGATGCGGCCGGCAGCCGCTCCACCGTCCTGCGCGCGAGCGTGATGTGCGGCCGGTAGGGTCGCGCCTCCAGCTCGAAGCCGCGCGCCGTGAGCGCCTCCTCCAGCGGCACCTGCAGCGCGGTCAGCTCCGGCGGCAGGACCGATGCCGTGGCCCAGGCGACGCGGGAGCGGCGGAAGCTTCCCAGCCGGTCGAGGGACAGGTCGAAGCGTCGCGCGCGCAGGCCCGACGCCGCCGCGCGCACTTCGGCCATGCGCGGCTGCGCGACCTCGCCCAGGAACGCGAGCGTGAGATGGATCTTCGCTCCTTCCACCGCCCGCCCCTGGGTGACCCGCGCCACGTCCGCAGCCAGGCGTGCGAGCGCGTCACGCGCCGGCGCGGCCGGCCAGATCGCGAAGAAGAGCCGCGCCATCGCTAGACCAGGAAGACCGTCGCGAGGCCGAGGAAGATGAAGAATCCCATGCTGTCCGTCACGAACGTGAGGAAGACGCTGGTGCCCACGGCGGGATCGCGCCCGAAGCGCTCCATGGCGAACGGGATGAAGTAGCCCGCCAGGGCCGCGACCAGCAGGTTGAGCAGCATCGCGAGCGCCATCACGCCCCCCAGCGCCACGTTGCGGTAGAGCGCCCAGGCGGCCAGGCCGAGCACCGAGCCCCAGAGCGCGCCGTTGAGCGCGCTCGTTCCCAGCTCCTTCAGCAGCAGGCGCCGTGCGTTGGACACCTCGCCCAGCGCGATGGCGCGCACGATGAGCGTCGACGTCTGGTTGCCCGCGTTGCCGCCGATGCCGGCCACGATCGGCATGAGGGCGGCGAGCGCGGCGAGCTGCGCGATGGAGCCCTCGAAGAGTCCGACCACGCGCGAGGAGATGAACGCGGTGCAGAGGTTGAGCGCCAGCCAGGGTCCGCGGTTGCGGGCACTCGCCCAGACGCTCGCGAACATGTCCTCCTCCTCGCGCAAGCCGGCCTGGGCCAGGGCCTGCTGCTCCTGGCGCTCGCGCACGTAGTCGAGCACCGTCTCCACCGGCAGGCGCGCGACGAGACGGCCCTGCGCGTCGACCACGGGTGCGCTCACGAGGTCGTAGCGATTGAACGCGTCGGCCGCTTCATCGGCGTCGTCGTCGGGGCGGAAGGACACGACCTGCGGCTCGTAGACGCGGACCACCTCCACGTCCGGATCCGTCACCAGGAGCCGGTTCAGCGCGAGCGCGCCCTTCAGGCGCTTGTCGCGATCGACCACGAAGAGCGCGTCGGTCTGCCGCGGCAGCTCGTCGAAGCGGCGCAGGTAGCGCAAGGCCACCTCGCACGACACGTCGTCGCGAATGCTCACCACGTCGAAGTCCATGAGCGCGCCGACGGTGCCCTCCGGATACGAGAGCGCGGCCTGGAGCTCGGCGCGGTCCTCGACGTCCTGCGCCTCGATGATGTCCTGCACCACGTCCTCGGGCAGGTCCGGGGCGAGGTCGGCGATCTCGTCGGCTTCCAGGTCCTGGGTCGCCGCGACGATCTCGTCGCTGCCCATGTCGGCGAGCAGCGTGTCGCGCACGGCATCGGAGACCTCGAGCAGCACGTCGCCGCGGTCATCGCGCACCAGGTCCCACACCAGCCTGCGCTCATCGCGCGGCAGGTTCTCGAGCACGAATGCGACGTCGGCCGGATGCAGGGCCTCGATGCGCCGTTGCAGCTCCTGGAGCAGGCCCGGCTGCGCCGGCGGGCTGGCGGCGCCCTCCATCTGCGCCGCCGCCTGCACGGCACGGCGGCGCGCCAGCAGCTCCTGCACCGCACGCAGGTGATCCTGCGGCGAGCGCTCGGCCTCGCGCTGCGGCGCGGCGGTCGTCATGGCACCTCCGCTGCCGGCATGCGCGCGAGGATGATGTGCGTCTTGCGCGACAACCACGCCGTGCTGCGGTGGGCATCGTAGAAGCGCGGGTTCGGCACCATGGCCGCGAGGCGCGCGGCCGCCTCCGTGCCCAGCCCCGCGGCGCTCACGCCGTAGTAGTGGCGTGCCGCCGCCTCGGCGCCGAAGACGCCGTTGCCCCATTCGATCACGTTCAGGTAGATCTCGAGGATGCGGCGCTTGTCCATGAGGTGCTCGATCATGACCGTGATGATCGCCTCCTGGCCCTTGCGCCAGGGCGTGCGCGCGCCGGAGAGGAACAGGTTCTTGGCGAGCTGCTGCGAGATGGTGGAGCCGCCCGCGACAACGCGCTTGCGCTGCCGGTTCTTCTCCACGGCCTTCTCGATCGCCTCCCAGTCGAACCCCTCGTGGTCCACGAAACGCGCGTCCTCGGCGGCCACGATGGCGCGCTTGAGCGAGGGCGAGATGCGCGCGTACGGCACCCAGGCGTGCTGCAGGCGCGCTTGCGGGTTCTTCTCGCGGAGCTCGGCCAGGCGGTGCTTCATGAAGGCGGTGGACTGCGGGTCGTGGTCCCTCCACCACCAGACGCGCGCGAGGAACGAGAGTTGCACCGCCAGGAAGAGCCCCGCGGCCGCGAGCGCGAGCCAGCCCGCGAGGCGCGCGAGCCGGCTCATGGGAACCGCGCGCGCAGCTCCGCGAGGACCGGCGCGGTGAGCGGACGCACCCCGCGCCACAGCTCGAACGATTCGGCCGCCTGCTCCACCAGCATCCCCAGCCCGTCGCAGGCGCGCGCCCCGAGCGCACGGGCCCGTTGCACGAACGCACGCGCCCCTTCGCCGTACGCCATGTCGTACGCGACCATGCCGGCGCCGAAAAGCGTCGCGGGCACTTCGAGCGGCTCGCCGCGCGTCGAGGTGGAAGTCGCGTTCACGACGAGATCGTAGCGAGATTCCGGAATGGCATCGAGGGCGCACGCGCGAACTTCGCCCAGGTGCGCGAACTGCCGCGCGAGGTCCCCGGCGCGGGCCGGCGTTCGGTTGGCGATGACGATGCGCGCGACGCCCGCCTCGAGCAGGGGTGCGACGACACCGCGCGCGGCGCCGCCCGCGCCCACGAGCAGCACGCGCGCGCCCTCGAGCGCCAGGGCGAGGTTGTGCGCGAGGTCGCGCACGAGGCCCGCGCCATCGGTGTTGTCCGCGCGGATGCGCCCGCCCTCGCGCGCGAGGAAGTTGGCCGCGCCAGCCAGGCGCGCGCGCGGCGTGGTCTCGTGGGCGAGCGCGAACGCCTCCACCTTGAAGGGCAGCGTCACGTTGGCTCCGCGGCCGCCCGCGCTGAAGAAGCGCTCGAGCGTCGTGCGAAAGCCGTCGGCCGGCGCCTCGAGCGCCTCGTACGCGAGCTGCTCGCCGCTCTGCTGCGCGAAGCGTGCGTGGATATGCGGGGAGAGGCTGTGCGAGATCGGGTGGCCGATCACGGCGTAGCGGTCCATGGCGGGACGATGGGCTCGGGCGAGCCCGCCATGATATGCCACCCCGCGATCCGGGGATTCCATTCTAAAAGGTGTCTCGCGAAGTGACGCGACTTGCTCTAGGATGGTGCGTTGCGTGCACCATCGCACTACGATGGTGCATCCGCTTCGGCCGCGCGGGCACAAGCTCCTGATTCCATTGCCGTTCAGCTTGCACCGCCGTGGCATGGAACCTGCTCTTGCATCGCCTCGGCCCGCGCACCGCCGCGGACCTGTTCCCCACCTTGGGCGCAACCCTTTCATCCAGGAGATTCTTCATATGGCAGCCGGCGACGTCTTCAAAACAATCAAGGAAAACGAGGTCAAGTTCGTGGACCTTCGCTTTACCGACACGAAGGGCAAGGAGCAGCACGTCACCGTGCCCTCGAAGATGTTCGACGAATCGAAGTTCAAGGATGGCCACGCGTTCGACGGGTCGTCCATCGGCGGCTGGAAAGGCATCGAGGCCTCGGACATGCTGCTCATGCCCGATCCCGATTCCGCGCGCATGGACCCGTTCTTCGACGAGCCCACGCTCGCCATCACGTGCGACGTGCTCGAGCCCTCGACGGGCAAGGGCTACGAGCGCGATCCCCGCACCATCGCCAGGCGCGCGGAGGCGTACCTCAAGTCGAGCGGCCTGGGCGACACGGCGTACTTCGGGCCCGAGCCCGAGTTCTTCGTCTTCGACGCGGTCGAGTGGAAGGTCGACATGTCCGGCTCCTTCGTGAAGATCTACTCGGAGGAAGCGCCGTGGTCCACCGACATGAAGTTCGAGGGCGGCAACCTGGGCCATCGCCCGCCGGTGAAGGGCGGCTACTTCCCCGTGCCGCCGGTGGACTCGCTGCAGGACATCCGTTCCGCGATGTGCCTGGCGCTCGAGGAGCAGGGCGTGGAGGTCGAGGTGCACCACCACGAGGTGGCGGCCCCCGGGCAGTGCGAGATCGGCACCAAGTTCAACACGCTCGTGAAGCGCGCCGACTGGCTGCAGATCCTCAAGTACACCGTATGGAATGTCGCGCGCTCCTATGGCAAGACGGCGACCTTCATGCCGAAGCCCGTCGTCGGCGACAACGGCTCGGGCATGCACGTGCACCAGTCGGTGTGGAAGGGCGGCAAGAACCTCTTCGCCGGCGACGGCTACGCGGGCCTCTCGGAGTTCGCGCTGTACTACATCGGCGGCATCATCAAGCACGCGAAGGCGCTCAACGCGATCACCAACCCCGGCACCAACTCGTACAAGCGCCTGGTCCCCGGCTTCGAGGCGCCGATCAACCTCGCGTACTCCGCGCGCAACCGCTCGGCCTCCTGCCGCATTCCGTACGTCGCGAGCGAGAAGGGAAGGCGCGTCGAGGTGCGCTTCCCGGATCCGACGGCGAACCCGTACCTCGCCTTCGCCGCGATGCTGATGGCGGGACTCGATGGCGTGCAGAACAAGATCCATCCCGGCGACCCGCTCGACAAGAACCTCTACGACCTCGAGCCCGAAGAAGCCGCCAAGGTGCCGCACCCCTGCGCATCGCTCGACGAGGCGCTCGAGAGCATCGACGGCGACCGCGAGTTCCTCACGCGCGGAGGCGTCTTCACCAACGACATGATCGACGCGTACATCGCGCTCAAGTACGAGGAGGTGCAGCGCTTCCGCATGACGACGCACCCCGTCGAGTTCGACATGTACTTCTCGGCCTGATGGCCCGCGGGCGGGAGGGGCCGGCGCCCTTCCCGCCCCTTGCCGTGTTGCGCGAACGACGCACGCTTGTGCCGCAACCGCGAGCAAACCACAACATATGGGGCTCGGTTGCGCGCTATGTGTTTGACTTCATTGCTTTTTCCGTGACCCCTTCCTATCCTTGGCCTCCCGTTTCACCGAAGGGAGTACGGCATGAAGACCGGAGCGGTGGCCATCGTGGCGATCGCGGCGTGGATGTCGGCGTCCGCATGCGCGGAGTCGACCATCTACAAGCACGTGGACGAGAGCGGCCGCGTGACGTATTCGAACAAGCCGATGAAGGGCGGGACCGTCGTGGAGCTCGAGCCGCTCACGACGATACCCACGCCCCCCGCGGTGCTCGCCGCGAAGTCCAACTTCACGCTGTCCGATGCGAACGGCTCGCCGCCGCGCATCGAGAAGGCCTCGCTCACGCTCGACAAGCCGGCCAAGGCGAAGCCGGTCGCGCAGGTGACGCCGATCGGTCCCACGGCGATGCTGTCCGTCGACGTGCAGACCCAGAGGAAGCGCGACGACGACCGCCGCCGCATCCTCGAGCAGGAGCTGGGCGTCGAGCAGCAATCGCTCGATCGCGTGCGCGCCTCGATCCGCGAGGAGCAGCAGAATCCCGAGCTCGTGGCCGCCGTGCGCGCGCTGCAGCAGGCGAGCGATGCGCCGCCGTCGCAGATGGTGCAACTGCGCAACGACCTGGATCGCGTCTCCGGGCGCATTCGCGGGCTGCAGGCCACGGCCTCCGAGCACGAGCAGAACGTCGAGGCGCTGCGCAAGGAGCTCGCGGCCCTCAAGTAGTCCGCGGCCGCCTCGATGCGGCCGCGTGCAAGCGCCTGCGCCGCGTGCTGGCGCGCGCCTTGCTTGTTCGCGGCGTGGGCCCGTGAACGCTCCCGGCACCGGGCTGGACCTCCTCGCGACCGCCGTGCTCCTGCTCGATGAACAGCTTTGCGTGACCTACGCCAATCCCGCGGCGGAGACGCTCTTCGCCCAGGGGCGCAGCCATCTCGTCGGCCGCGCGCTCGGCGAGGCGCTGCCGGGCAACGAGGACTTCCTGGACCGGCTGCACCAGTCCCTCGACGCCGACGCGGGGTTCAACGACAACGACCTCCTGCTCGCGGTGGAAGGCTATCCGGTGCACCTGCACTGCGTGATCACGCCCGTCGAGAGCGGCGAGGCGCGCCTGATCCTGGAGTTCCGCGAGCTCGAGCAGCAGATCAGGATCGCGCGCGAGAACCGGCTGCTCGAGCAGCACGCGGCGAACCGCGAGCTCATCCGCAACCTCGCCCACGAGATCAAGAATCCGCTGGGCGGCATCCGCGGCGCCGCGCAGCTGCTGGAGCGCGAGCTGCCCGATGCGGAGCTCGCGGAGTTCACGCAGGTCATCGTGAAGGAAGCCGACCGGCTGCAGTCGCTCATGAACCGGCTGCTCACGCCGCACCGCCAGCCGCGCGTCGAGATGCTCAACGTGCACGAGGTGACCGAGCGCGTGCGCACGCTGCTCCTCGCCGAGTTTCCCGAGGGCCTCGTGGTCCAGCGCGACTACGACACCAGCCTGCCCGAGATCCGCGGCGACAAGGAGCAGCTGATCCAGGCCATCCTCAACGTGGCGCGCAACGCGGCGCAGGCGACGGGCGGCCACGGCGAGATCCGCCTGGTGACCCGGATCGCGCGGCAGGTCACCATCGCGCGCAACCGCTACCGGCACGCGATCGCCGTCACCGTCCAGGACAACGGTCCGGGCGTGCCGCGGGAGCTCTCCGACCGCATCTTCTACCCGCTCGTGAGCGGCCGCGATGGCGGCACCGGACTGGGCCTGTCCCTCGCGCAGAGCTTCGTGTCGCAGCACCACGGGCTCATCGAGTTCGAAAGCGTCCCCGGGCGCACGCGCTTCACCATCCTGCTGCCCGTGCGCGAAAGGACAGAATGAATCCGGTCTGGATCATCGATGACGACCGCTCCATCCGCTGGGTGTTCGAGAAGGCGCTGACCCGGGAAGGCATCCCGCACCGCTCCTTCGGCGCCGCCCACGAGGCGCTCGACCGCCTGGCGAGTGAGACGCCGCAGGTCGTGGTGAGCGACATCCGCATGCCGGGCACGTCGGGGCTCGAGCTCATGCAGCGATTGAAGGAGCGCATCCCGGCCACGCCCATCATCATCATGACGGCATATTCCGATCTCGAGAGCGCCGTGTCGGCCTTCCAGGGCGGCGCCTTCGAGTACCTGCCCAAGCCCTTCGACGTGGACCACGCGGTGGAGCTGGTGCGCAGGGCGATGGCCGAGGGCGAGCGCCGCGAGCCGGTGGCCGCCGAGGTCGAGGAATCCCCCGAGATCCTGGGGCAGGCGCCCGCCATGCAGGAAGTCTTCCGCGCCATCGGCCGTCTCGCGCAATCGCAGGCCACCGTGCTCATCACCGGCGAGTCGGGTTCCGGCAAGGAGCTCGTCGCGCGTGCGCTGCACCGCCACAGCCCGCGCGGCGCCAAGCCGTTCGTCGCCATCAATACGGCGGCCATTCCGAAGGATCTCCTCGAGAGCGAGCTCTTCGGCCACGAGCGCGGCGCCTTCACCGGCGCGCAGGCCATGCGCCGCGGCCGCTTCGAGCAGGCCGAGGGCGGCACGCTCTTCCTGGACGAGATCGGCGACATGCCCGCGGACCTGCAGACGCGGCTGCTGCGCGTGCTCTCCGACGGCCATTTCTATCGCGTGGGCGGCCACACGCCGCTCACCGCCAACGTGCGCGTGATCGCCGCCACGCACCAGGACCTCGAGACGGCGGTCCGCCAGCGGCAATTCCGCGAGGACCTCTACCATCGGCTCAACGTGATCCGGCTGCGCCTGCCCGCGCTGCGCGAGCGGCGCGAGGACATCCCGATGCTCGCGCGTCACTTCCTCGCGAAGAGCGCGCGCGCGCTGGGCGTGGAGATGAAGCGCCTCACCGAGGGCGCGATGGCGTTCATCGCCGCGCAGGACTGGCCGGGCAACGTGCGGCAGCTGGAAAACGTCTGCCATTGGGTGACCGTGATGGCGCCCGGGCAGGTCGTCGACGCGAAGGACCTGCCGCCGGACCTGCGCACGGAAGCGGGCTCCCATGCCGCGGGCGACGACGACTGGAAGCGCGCGCTCGAGCGCGAGGTCACGGGCCGGCTCGCGCGCGGCGAGTCCGGGATCGCCGACCGCCTCACGCGCGATTTCGAGACGGTGCTCATCGCGAAGGCGCTGCAGCACACGGGCGGGCGCCGCATCGAGGCGGCGGGACTCCTGGGTATCGGGCGCAACACCCTCACCCGCAAGGTCCAGGAGCTCAAGATCGAGGACAAGGGCTAGCCGGCCGCGCGGCGTGCGGCGGCGTAGCGGCGCACGAACTCCTCGGCCGGAATCGGCGGCGACTCGAAGTAGCCCTGGTACTCGTCGCATCCCAGCGCCTTGAGCGCCAGGAACTGCGCCGGGCGCTCCACGCCCTCGGCCACGACGGCGAGCTTGAGCGAGTGGGCCATCGCGAGGATCGCGCGGATGATCGCCTCGTCGTTCGGGTCCTCCTCGATGTCGCGCACGAACGAGCGATCGATCTTGATCGCGTCCACCGGCAGCTTCTTGAGGTACGAGAGCGACGAGTAGCCCGTGCCGAAGTCGTCGATCGCGATGCGCACGCCGAGCTCGGCCAGGCGGTTGAAGAGCGCGGCCTTGTCGTCGATGTCCCGCATGAGGTGGCTCTCCGTGATCTCGAGCTCGAGCGCGGCGGGCTCCATGCCGGGCTGCGCGAGCGCTTCGGCGACCGCCCGGTAGAGCCGCTCGCCGTCGCGCAGCTGCCCCGCGGAGATGTTCACCGCGAGGCGCAGCTGGGGATCGAGCTGGCGGCGCCACGCGCCCACCTGCCGGCAGGCCTCGGCGAGCGCCCATTCGCCGATCGGCACGATGAGCCCCGAATCCTCGGCGACATCGATGAACTTCGACGGCGGCAGCAGGCCGCGCCGCGGATGCTGCCAGCGCACCAGGGCCTCGACGCCGACCAGGCTGCGCGTCGCGAGGCGCATGCGCGGCTGGTAGTGCAGCACGAGCTCGTTGCGCTTCAGGGCGAGGCGCAGGTAGCTCTCGACGGAGAGCCGCTCCTGGGCTCGAGCGTTCATGTCGGCGGAGAAGAACTGGAAATTGTTGCGGCCCCTTTCCTTGGCGTAGTACATCGCCACGTCGGCGTTCTTCATGAGGGTCGCGCTGTCGCGGCCGTCCGCGGGATAGAGCGACAGGCCGATCGAGCATGAGGTGGCGAGCGGCTGCCCGCCGATGAGCATCGGCACGGTCATGGCCTCGACCATCTTCTGCGCCACATGCTGGGCGCCCTCGTCGTCGTCGGCGCCGAGGTTCTCCAGGATCACGGCGAACTCGTCGCCGCCCAGGCGCGCCACGGTATCGGTCGCGCGCACGCACGCCGTGAGGCGCGCGGCGACGCCCTTCAGCAGCTCGTCGCCCACGCCGTGGCCGAGCGAGTCGTTGATGGTCTTGAAGCGGTCCAGGTCGATGAACATGAAGGCGAAGCCCACGCGGTTGCGCGCCGCGTTGAGCAGCGCCTGCTCGAGGCGGTCGTGCAGCAGCATGCGGTTGGGCAGGTGCGTGAGCGGGTCGCGGGTCGCGAGGAAGTCGGCGCGCTCCTCGGCGGCCTTGCGCTTGCTCACGTTGGTCGAGGTGCCGGTCATGCGCGTGGCGCGCCCCTCGCCGTCGCGCTGCGTCACCTTGCCCCGGCCGTGGATCCACACCCATTGGCCGTCGGCGTTCGCCACGCGGTACTCGCAGTCCAACCCGTCGCTCACGCCTTTCGTGGCGTTGCCCATGGCCGCCTCGAACACGCTGCGATCGGCCTCATGGACCCAGCCGCGCACCTCGTCGCCCGCGAACGTCAGCTCGCGCGGCGCGCCGCCCAGCATCGCGCTCCAGCTCTCGTTGAAGTACACGCGATCCGCCGCCAGGTCCCAGTCCCAGAGCGCGAGGCGCGAGCCCGAGAGCGCGAGGTCGAGGCGCTCCTTGGCCCGGGCCATCTGGCGCTCCGCGCGCTTGCGCAGCGTGATGTCGCTCGCTACGCCCACCATGTAGGCCCGCCCGCCGTGGCGCAGCGCCTTCCCGGTGATCGAGTAGGGCCGCACGTTCCCCGCTCGGTCCACGATCTCGGCCTCGAGCGACACGTCGCGACCGTGCTCGAGCACCTCGCGCAGCGCCGCCATGACGCTGTCGCGGTCGCGCGGCGAGACGACCTCCGTGCAATGCATGCCGGCGAGCTGGAGCTCGTCGTAGCCGACGGCGCTCGCGAGGCTCGCATTCCAGCGTGCGAACCGGCCTTGGGCGTCGACGAGGAAAAACGCGCTCGCCAGCGTGTCGAGCACGGCATCGAGGAAGCGCCGCTCGATCTCGAGCTCTTCCGCGGGCGCGCTCCGGGCCGCGTGATCCCCGGGCGGCTCGGACACGGCTCGCGCGGCGCTTTCGCCCGCCTGCAGGCGCGCCAGGGCCAGCGTCGCGAGGTTCTCGAGGGCCGTCCTCTCGGCGGGCTTCAGCACGCGCGCCACGCGGTCGGCCACGGCCATCGTTCCCACCACGAGGCCATCCGCACAACGCAACGGCAACGCGGCCACGAAGCGCATGTGCGGCGGCGCGGCGACCCAGGGATGCGCCGCCCACTCGCCTTGCGTGGCGTCCTCGATGAGCAGGGCGGGCGCGCCATCCGCCGCCGCGAAGGCAAAGGAGGATTCGCGCGGCAGCGAGATGAGCGGCAGGCCGCTCGCGGCGCGCACGTGCTCGCGCTCGGCATCGAAGATGGAGATCCAGGCAAAGGGAAAGCGGCCCACGTCGCGCGCGCGGCGCACCAGCTCGTCCAGCGCCGCCGAGGCGCGCGCGCCCTGCAGCACGCCCCACGAGCCGAGACGCTCCGCGCGGCGCTCGGCGAGCGCCACGCCGGGAGGGAAGACCGCGCTCACCGGGAGCGCCACCCCGCGGCCACCGGGCGCGGGTTCGGCGCGGGAGGCCGCCCCCGGAGCGAGTTCACGTTCCAGGTGGCGATGGTCACCTCGGTCAGCGGGCCGGCGTCTCGGGCGGCGTGCCGCCCGCCGCGGGCTGCGGCGGCGGCGGCCCACCGACGCGGCCAGGCTCCGGGGCGCGCCGCCCCGGCAGGAGGCTGCGCGGATAGCCCGCGGCATCCAGCGCCGCGCTCCAGGCACCCGCGTCATATCCCTTCACCGTGCGATCGCCCACGAGCAGCAATGGCACTTCCGCGGAGCCGGTGAGCTTCTTCACCGCCTCGATCTCCCCGGCGTTGCCCTGTGCGTTGTGCTCGGTATAGGGAATTCCGCGTCCCGAGAGGAACGCGCGGCCGCTGTCGCACGGGGCACACTTGTCGGCGACATACAACGCGACCGGATTGCGCTTCATCGCGGCTTGCGTCTCGTAGGGAAGCGCCGCGGCATCGACCGACGAGCCGCCCATGCGCTTCTGCGTGAGGTCCTTCGCCTCCTCGGTGGGCGGCGTGTCGCTGAAATGGACCTTGCCCTCCCGGTCGGTCCAGCGATAGACGTTGCCCTGCGCGCCGGCCTGCCACGCGAGCACGAGGCCGATCGCGCCGAGCGTGATCATGGTCCTGCGACCCATCGTCCCCTCCCCCTTTAGCCGTCCTGGGTGGCGGCCATCCCATTATGACGCAGAAGGGCGTCGATCCGGGGCGCGCGGCCGCGGAAGGCCACGAAGGACTCCAGCGCCGGCCGGCTGCCGCCCGCCGCGAGCACCTCGCGCCGGAAGCGCTCGCCCACCTGCGGATTGAGCACCCCGCCCTCCTCGAACGCTCCGTACGCATCGGCGGACAGCACCTCGGCCCACTTGTAGCTGTAATACCCCGCCGCATACCCTCCGGCGAAGACGTGGGAGAACTGGTAGGGGAAGCGGTTGTATCCGGGCACCGGGTACACCGCGACGCGCTGTCGCACCTGCTCGAGCAGCCCCATCGGCGTCGAGCGGCCCGGGTCGAAGTCGTAGTGCAGGTGCATGTCGAAGAGCGCGAACTCGAGCTGGCGCACGAACTGCATGCCGCTCTGGAAGTTCTTCGCCGCGAGCATGCGGTCGAAGAGCGCGCGCGGGATGCGCTCGCCGGTGTCCACGTGCCGCGTCATGTGTGCCACGACGTCCCACTCCCAGCAGAAGTTCTCCATGAACTGGCTCGGCAGCTCGACGGCGTCCCACTCGACGCCGTTGATGCCGGCGACGCCGAGCTCGTCGACCTGCGTGAGCAGCAGGTGCAGGCCATGGCCGAACTCGTGGAACAGCGTGTTCACCTCGGAATGCGTGAAGAGCGCGGGCTTGCCCCCCACGGGCGCGGAGAAGTTGCAGGTGAGGAATGCGACCGGCGTCTGCACGCGGTTGCCCAGGCGCCGCCGGTTGATCGCGTCGTCCATCCATGCGCCGCCGCGCTTGCCGTCGCGCGCGTAGAGATCCAGGTAGAACTGGCCCACGCGGTTGCCGGCGCGGTCGAGCAGCTCGAAGAAGCGCACCGAGGGGTGGTAAACCTCCGCGTCGGCAGGACGGATGCGCATGCCGTAGAGCGTGTCCACGAGACCGAACATGCCGCCGATGACGACCTCCTCCTGGAAGTACTGCTTCACCTCCTGGTCGGAGAACGCGTAGCGCTTCTGGCGCAGCTTCTCGCTCACGTAGGCGACGTCCGCGGCGCGCACCTCCGCGAGCCCGAGCTCCGCGCGCCCGAAGTCGCGCACCTCCTCCATGTCGCGTTCGGCGAAGGGCCGCGCCCGCGCCGCGAGGTCCGCGAGAAATTCGAGGACCTCGCGCGGCGAGCGCGCCATCTTGCTCGCGAGGGAGACCTCGGCGTACGTGCCGTAGCCCAGCAGCCGCGCGGCTTCCGCGCGCAGCTCGAGGATGCGCGCGATGTTCGGCCCGTTGTCCCAGGCCGGCTCGCCGAACTCCGAGGCGCGCGTGGTGTACGCGTGGTACAGGCGCTCGCGCAGGCCGCCATGGTCGGCGTACTGCATGACCGGCAAGTAGCACGGCATGTGCAGCGTGAGCTTCCAGCCGTCGCGGCCCTCCTTCTGCGCCGCGGCGCGCGCGGTCGCGAGGACGTCCTCGGGAATGCCGGACAATTCCGCGGGGTCGGTCACGTACAGGCCGAAATCGTTGGTCGCATCGAGCAGGTTGTCCTGGAAACGGGACGCCAGGCGCGCGAGCTCCTCCTGGATCTCGAGGAAGCGCGCTTTCTGCGGCGGCGGCAGCTCCGCGCCGCCCAGGCGGAAGTCGCGCAGCTCGTTGTCGATGTGGCGCTGGCGCGAGCGCGGGAAGCGCTCGAATCCCGGACCCGCGCGCAGCGCCTTGAATCCGGCGTGCAGCCGCTGGTCCTGGCCCTGCTCGGCGAAATACTGCGTGACCTTCGGCAGCGCCGCGTTGTACGCGTCGCGCAGCTCGGGCGTGTTCACCACCGCGTTCAGGTGGCTCACCTGGGCCCAGACCCGCGAGAGCTTCTCGTTGGCGTCGTCGAGCGGCTCGACGAAACGCTCCCACGTGACCGGGAGCTCGAGGTGGGCCAGGCGCTCGATGGTGGCGCGCCCCTGGGCCACGAGCTCGTCGACCGCGGGATTGATGTGCGCGGGGTGGGTCTCGCCGAAGCGCGGCAGCGACGAGAAATCGAGCAGCGGATTGTCCATGGTTTCTCCGGTTGCGAAGCCGCGCTTCACGCGCCGTAGACGGTGCGTCCGCCGACCAGCGTGCGCACGACGCGGCCGGTGAGCTCGACGCCGAGGAAAGGGGTGTTCTTGCCCTGGCTCGCGAGGGCCTGGGGCTGGACGGTCCAGCGGCGCGCGGGGTCGAACAGGCACACGTCGGCCGCCGCACCCGGGGCGAGACGCCCGGCATCGACGCCCAGCACGCGCGCGGCGTGGCAGGTGATGCGCGCCAGCGTGCCGGGCAGCGCGACGCCGCTTGCGCGGCCCCACTCCAGCGTGAGCGGCAGCAGCAGCTCGAGGCCCGTGGCGCCGGGCTCGGCTTCGGCGAACGGGACCTGCTTCGCATCCTCGTCGACGGGCGTATGGTCGGAGCAGATCGCATCGATGGTGCCGGCCGCCACGGCGGCGCGCAGGGCATCGCGGTCGGCCGCGCTGCGCAACGGGGGCGCCAGGTTGCACATCGCGTCGAAGTCGCCGATGTCCCGGTCGCTCAGGTGCAGGTGATTCACGGCCACGTCGCAGGTGATCGGCACGCCGCGCGACTTGGCGTCGGCGACGATCGCCGCAC
The DNA here is from genome assembly GCA_035656735.1 of Usitatibacter sp. GTDB lineage: Bacteria > Pseudomonadota > Gammaproteobacteria > Burkholderiales > Usitatibacteraceae > Usitatibacter. The sequence continues at coordinate 218,212 of DASRRY010000036.1, forward strand.
CCTTTGCGCTCGACAGGCGCGCGAGGTGCACGCGCGCCCCGGTCTCCTCGACCAGGTCGAGGATGGTGCGCAGCGCGAGGGTTTCGGCAATCACCGGAATGGGGGCCAGGCCCAGCCGCGTCGCGACCTCGCCATCGTGCGCGACCCCTTGCGCGAGCAGCGGCTCCTCGGGCCGCAGCCACACGGTGAAGCCGAAGGTCGCCGCATAACGCAGGGCCTGCAGGAGTGTCGCCGTATCGGGCAGCTTGGCACGTCCCTGGAAGAAGCCGACGCATCCGGCCTCCGCGAGCTGCGCCATCTCGGCCAGGCGCAGCCCGGCGAGCCCCACGGTGAGCGCTCCCAGCGGCTGCACGCGCGCCGACTGCAGGCTGCGCGCACGCCGCGTGAGCATCTCGACGAGACCCGGCTCGTCGAGCGGCGGATCCGTGTCCGGCGGACAGGCGAGCGTCGTGACGCCGCCCGCGACCGCGGCGTGCATCTCCGATTCCAGCGTCGCCTTGTACTCGAACCCCGGCTCGCGCAGGCGCGCCGAGAGGTCGACCAGGCCCGGTGCGGCAACGAGCCCGCGCGCGTCGATCGTCTCGTCGGCCCGGAAGCCCTCGGGCGCGGTGTCCAGCGCCGCCACGACGCCATCGGCGATGAAGAGGCTGCCCTCGCGGTCGCGGCCCGAGGCCGGATCGATCACGCGCGCGCCGCGGATCTCGGTCCTCATGCGGGGACGCTTCCCAGCATCGACATGACCGCCATGCGCACCGCGATGCCGAAGGTGACCTGCGGCAGGATCACGCTCTGGCGGCCGTCGGCGACCGGCGAATCGATCTCGACCCCGCGATTCATCGGCCCCGGGTGCATCACGATGGCGTCGGGCCGCGCGAGGGCGAGCTTCTCCGCCGTGAGGCCGTAGCACTTGAAGAACTCGCCGGCCGAGGGCAGCAGCGCGCCGTTCATGCGCTCGTTCTGCAGCCGCAGCATGATGACCACGTCGCATCCGCGCAGGCCCTCGCGCATGTCGTTGAAGACGCGCACGCCCATGGCTTCCACGTCGGTCGGCACCAGCGTGCGCGGAGCGATCACGCGCAGGTCCGGCACGCCGAGGATCTTGAGCGCGTGGATCTGCGAGCGCGCCACGCGCGAGTGCATGACGTCGCCCACGATCGCGACCGTGAGCGCGGAGAAGTCGCGCTTGTAGTGGCGGATCGTGTACATGTCGAGCAGCCCCTGCGTCGGGTGCGCATGCCGGCCGTCGCCGGCGTTGACCACCGCGACGCCGGGCTTCACGTGCCGCGCGATGAGGTTCGGGGCGCCGGACTGCGAATGGCGCACGATGAACATGTCCGCGTCCATCGCCTGCAGGTTCCACACCGTGTCGAGCAGCGTCTCGCCTTTCGAGGTCGAGGACGCGCCCACGTTGAGGTTGATCACGTCGGCCGACAGGCGCTTGGCGGCGATCTCGAACGTGGTGCGCGTGCGCGTCGAGTTCTCGAAGAACACGTTGAAGATCGACTTGCCGCGCAGGAGCGGCACCTTCTTCACCTCGCGCTCGGAGACCGAGACGAACTGGTCCGCCGTGTCGAGGATGTGGCGGATCATCTCCGCGGGCAGGCCCTCGGTCGTGAGCAGGTGGCGCAGGCGCCCGTCGGGCGTCAGCTGGATGGAGGCGGCGGTATTCACTTGCGCGTCCTCGCTTCGAAAGCGAGGCGGCCGCCTTCGTTGGAGAGCACGAGCTCCTCGCCCTCGGCGAGCTCGACGCGGGCGCCGAGGAAGTCGGCGGCGACGGGCAGCTCGCGGCCCCCGCGGTCGGCGAGCACGGCGAGGCGCACCGCGCGCGGGCGGCCGAAGTCGAAGAGCTCGTTCAGGGCGGCTCGCACCGTGCGGCCGGTATGCAGCACGTCGTCCACCAGCACGACCTCGCGGCCGTCGACGTCGAAGGGAATCTGGCTCGCGCGCGCCTCGCGGTGCAGGCCGATGCGCGAGAAGTCGTCGCGGTGCAGCGTCACGGCGAGCGTCCCCAGGGGAGCGGCGATGCCGAGGTCGCGATGCAGGCGCTCGGCGACCCAGACCCCGCCCGTGTAGATCCCGACGATGCCCGCGTCGCGCGACAGCGGCGCGCGCATCTTCGCGGCCAGCTCGCGCACGAGCGCCTCCGGATCAGGCAGCTTGCTCGCCATGGGCCTCCGGGGCGTCGAGATAGCTTTGCAGGATCAGCGATGCGGCCAGCGCGTCCACGTCGCCCGCCTTGCGCCCGCGCGTGCGCGTTTCGCGCAGCTGCGCCTCCGCCGTCGCGGAAGTGAGCGTCTCGTCGACGAAGACGACGGGCAGCCCATGGCGCGCGAGGAGCCGCCGGCCGAACTTCTCGGCGAGCCGAGCGACCGCGTGGGGCGAGCCGTCGGAGTGGCGCGGCCGCCCGACCACGAACCCGGCGGGCCGCCATTCCGCCACCAGCCTGGCGATGGCCTCGAAGCGCGCCTCGTTGGCGGCTGCGTCGATGTGGCCCACGGGATTGGCGATGCGCACGGAAGTCTCGCCCACCGCAACGCCAATGCGCCGCTCACCGTAATCGAAGCCGATGAGCGTCCCGCGCAGGATCACGCGTGCCCCGCCTCCTCGGAGAGGTTCGCCGCGTTCACGCCGAGCGCGTGCATCGCCGCGTCGTAGCGCGCCTCGGGCGGGACGTTGAACAGCAGGTCCGTGTTCGCGCGCACGGTGAGCCAGCCATTGCGCTGGATCTCGTCCTCGAGCTGTCCCGGCGCCCACCCGGCATAACCCAGCGCCACCATCTGCTGGCGCGGACCCTGCCCCGCCGCCATCGCCTCGAGGATGTCGCGCGAGGTGGTGAGGCCGATCTCGCCCACGGGGAGCGTGGACTTCCACGAGCCCACCGGGCGATGCAGCACGAAGCCGTGGTCGAACTGCACCGGGCCGCCGAAGAACACCGGCTGCACCGCGAGCCGCGCGTCGTCCAGCGGGATCTCCACCTGGCGGAAGAGCGCCTCGAGCGTCACGTCGATGGGACGGTTCACCACGATTCCCAGCGCGCCCCGCTCGTTGTGCTCGCACACGAACGTGAGCGTGCGCGAGAAATTGGGATCCGACATCGCCGGCATGGCGATGAGGAAGTGGCTGGTGAGGTTGATCGTGTGCATTGGCCACCGGTCGAGTATTTTAACCCACGGCCGGTTTGGCTCCAATGATGCACCGAGGTTCCTCGCGTTGTCGCCCCGGGCGCTAGTCCGCGGCGGCGAGCGTCGAGTCGCCGCGCGAGAAGGTCCAGGTGCGCGTGATGTAGAGGATGTCGGTATCGACGCGCAGGTTGTCGGGGAAGCGGTCGAACGGCGCGGCGAGGTTCACGATGCGCACGGCGGCCTGGTCGAGGAAGCGGTGGCCCGACGAGCGGTTGATCTCGACCGAGTCCACCTCGCCGTTGGCCTTGATGCCCACGGTGATGCGCAGCACGCCCATGAATTTCGGCGCGCGCGCCCCGGCCGGGTAGTTGAGGTTGCCGATGCGCTCGATCTTGCGGCGCCAGTTGTCGACGTAGAAGGCGACGCGCGATTCCTGCGTGCGCGCGCCCACGAAGCGCTTCTTCGGCCGCTCCTGGTACGCCTGCTGCTGCTGGCGGATCGCGGCCTCGAGGCGTGCGATCTCCATGCTGCGGTCGACCAGGTCGCGCGCCTCCCCATCGGGCTTCGCGACCGCCTGGGGCGAGATGTCCGCCTGCGTGACGGTGGCCTTCGATTTCATGCGCGTGAGCAGCTCCTGCGCCTCGCGCTCGAGGTCGCGGCGGCGCTGCTCCATCGCGCGCAGCTCCTGCTGCATCTCGCGCTCCGCGGTGAGCGGCAACGGCGTCGAGGCGCGCAGCTTCCGGTCCGTGTTGCCGCCGCCGTCGAGGTTGTTCTGGGCGATGGCGTCCGCCTTGTCCGGGCGGTGGGCGCTCTTCGAGTTCACCAGCACGACGTCGAGCGTGTTGTGCGGCGCATCGAGCGACGGCCCGCGCAGCAGCTTGATGCCGAGGCCGAGCACGATGAACGCGTGGAGGGCGATCGACGCCACGAGCGCCACCTGCATGGACGCCACGAGGCCGAAACGCTCGAGCAGGAAATCCGAGAGCGACACGAACGTCTCGGACGGCGGCTGCCTCATCTGGATCGCCAAGTTAAGCCCTTGGTTCAGGTTTCCGCGACATGGTCCTGAATTATAGGTGATTTTCCGGCAAAGCGACACAGCACCGCGACCTCCCACAGGTCCACCTCCCCGAAGGCCACGCGCACCCGCTCTCCGGGCGCCAGGCCGGGCATGCCGATCACGCGGCACACCATGGGCAGGCCCTCGATGCGCACCAGCTCGTCGCGCACGACCGTCGCATCCGCCTCGCGGATGTCCTCCTGCAGCAGGTAGCGCAGGCACCAGTAGCGCTCGAGGAGGCGCTGGTGCTCCGCATACGCGTCGTAGGCCGCCTCGAACTCGCGCGCGGCCGTGGCGAGCTCGTCCCGGGTATAGGCCGGCGGGTCGCCGCGCAGCAGTGCCGCCAGCTGGCGCTGGTTGGCGAGGTCGGAAAAGCGCCGCAGGGGCGAGCTGGACCAGGCGTAGTGCGTGACGCCGAGCCACTCGTGCGCCCCGGGCTCCACGTCCATGCGCGTCTTGCCGCCGCGCTGGTTGCGGTAGATGGCCGGATAGCCGGCGGTCGCGAGCTGTTTTCCCCACGTCGAGTTCACGTGGATCATCAGCTCGGAGACCAGCATGTCGACCGGCGTGCCGCGCGCGCGCGGCACGATCGAGACGCGCCCCTCGGTCACGCGAATCGTGTAATCGAGGCGGTCGGACTTCTCGTCCCCGGCGCCGCGCAGCACCTTGAGCGCGCGCGCGAGCTTGTACAGGTCGAGCAGGTCCGCGCCGTGCGCGCCCTCGATGCGGCCGGCCGCGACGCTTTCGGCGTTGAGCCGCGTGTCGAGCGCTTCCAGCCGCAGGTTGTCCGCGATGTGCACCCATTCCAGGCGCGACTGCGCGTCGCGCACCTCGTGGCTCGTGGCGTCGACCGTGAGGTACAGCGACGCCGCGGGCACCCGCTGGCCCTCGGCCAGGCTCGCCGCGCGCACCGCCTCGGCGGGCAGCATCGTGATCTTTCCGCCCGGGAAGTAGACGGTGGAGAGGCGTTCCCGCGCGATCGCCTCGAGCCCATGGTCGCGCCCGAAGAAGAGGCTCGGGGCCGCGATGTGCACGCCCACGCGCAGCGTCGCGGCGTCGAGCCGCTCGACCGAGAAGGCGTCGTCGATCTCCGTCGTCTCGATGTCGTCGATCGAGAAGGCCCGCGCGCTCGCCTCGCCGGGAGCGTCCGGCATCGTGACGGGAGCGACCTCGGGAAACCCGATGCCGCGGGGGAAGAGCTCGAAGGCGAAGCGGCGCAGGAGGTAGTCCTCGGGCCCGCTCAGCGCTCCCGCGGCCGCGAGCACGCGCTGGGGCGTCATGCCGCGCGCCGTCGCGGCCTGGTCGAGCGCGCGCCACTCGAGCGACATCTTGTCCGGCTTGAAGAGCAGCGTGTCGATGCGGGCGCCGATCGGCTCCGGCACACGGCCCTGCCCGAGCTCGGCCGCCCACGCGTCGACCTGCTCCTGCTGGCGCCGCTTCTTGTCCTGGCCGGCGAGCGCGGCCTTGAGGCTCTCCCCGGGCGCCGCCTGGTAGCGTCCCTTGCCGCGCCGGTAGAAGTACATCGGATGGGCATGCAGGGCGAGGGCGACGGCGGCGGACTCCTGCGGATGCGGAGCGCGGCCGAAATACTCGCGCGCCAGGTCCTCGAAGCCGAACTCGGTGCCGGGCGCGCACACCTCCCAGAGGAACGCCGGGTCGATCGGCGCGGCCAGCTCCTGGGCGCTCGCCATGAAGCTCGCCAGGGGCTGGCCATCGAACCGCAACAGGATGGCGTTCGCCTTGATCTTCGAGCGCTTGCCGTGCGCCGCCTCGACCTGGAAGGCGTTGCCCGCTTCCGAGAGGATGGTGCCGACGCGGAACGCGCCGTCCTCCTCGAAGAGCACCTGCTTCGTCATGGGCGTCCGCGCGGCATCACGAGCGCGCCCATTCGACCAGCTCCGGCACGTGCTCGGCAAAGCTCGACAGCGCGTGGTCGCCGCCCTGCACGACGGTCTGCAGCGCGCCGGCGTAGAACGCCGTGGCCTCGCGGTAGTCGAGCACCTCGTCGCCCGTCTCGACTACGAGCCAGTAGCGCTCCGGCCGCGTGATGCGGTCCAGGTCGGCCTGCGCGAGCTCCCGCACGTGCTCCATCGTGAGCTCGAAAACCTCGCCCGTGTACATGTTGCGCTGCGTCCCGAGATAGCGCGTGAAGTCGCGATGCGGATGCACCGCCGGATTGAGCAGCGCCGCGCGGCATCCCAGGCGCTCGGCGACCACCGTGGCGTAGAAGCCGCCGAGGGAGCTGCCGATGATCGTGAGCTCACGCGCGGGAATGTCCGCGCAGAGCGCCTCCACGGCGGAGAGTGCCAGCGCCGGACGGTGGTGCAGTCGCGGCACCTCGTAGCGCAGGTCGCCCGCGATGTTGCGCACGTAGTCGCCCAGCATCACGGCTTTCTTCGACGACGGGGAGCTCACGAAGCCGTGGAGGTAGATGACGGTCTTCAAAGCTCGAGGCGGCCCCGGCCGAGCTCGAGCACGCGTCCGCCGACGAAGATGCGTCCGCCCTCGCCCATGCCGGACGCGGGGGCGACGGAGAGGTAGAGCGTCGATGGGCGCTGCACCGCTTCGCCCTGCGAGACCACGCGCTCCACGCCCTGTCCCGGGCGCATCACGCGGAACCAGCCGCCCAGGTTGGCGCACGCCGAGCCCGTCGCCGGGTCCTCCAGGATCGCCGGACCGCTGGGGAAGAAGAAACGCGAGAGCACCGTGCGTGAAGCATCGCCCGCGTCGTGGAAGACATAGGCCATGCTCTGGCCGTCCTCGCTCTTGAGCGTGGCGAACGCGTCGGCGCGGGGACGCGCGCGGCGTACCGCATCCTCGCTCGCGAGCGGTACCACGAGCTGCTCCTTGCCCGCGTTCACCCAGAGCGGACGCTCGGCGATATCCGAAGCGTCGAGGCCCAGCACCGTTGCGAGCTCCGCGCGGTCCTGCGCGACCTCGCGCCAGCGGTGCGCCTTCGCGGCGAGGGTCCAGCGGCTGCCGCTCGCATTCACCGGGATCACGCCGGCGATCATCTCGAGCGTGAGGGCGTCGCCCGCGCCGCGCACCTCGCGCACCACGTGGGCGGTGCCGAGCGTCGGATGGCCGGCGAAAGGCATCTCGTACGACGGCGTGAAGATGCGCACGCGTGCGCTCGCGGTTTGCGACGGCAGGATGAACGTGGTCTCCGAGAGGTTGAACTGCCGTGCCAGCGCCTGCATCGCCGCGTCGTCCAGTGCGCTACCGTCCTCGAAGACGCAAAGCGGGTTGCCGGTCAGCCGCCCTTCGCGCGCGAAGACGTTGAGGATGCGGAACGGGTACGAGGCCATGGTTACTCGGCTGCCTGCGTGGCACCGGCATGGCCCAGGCGCGCCAGCAGCTTTTCGTGGACGCCGCCGAAGCCGCCGTTCGACATGACCAGGACATGGTCGCCGGCCTCGAGGGACCGCGCGAGCGCGTCGAGCATCGCCTCGAGATCGTGATGCACGCTCGCGCGCGTGCCGAGCGGGGCCAGCGCATGCACCGGATCCCAGCCCAGGTCGTGGGCGAAGCAATGCACCTGGTCGGCATCGTCGAGGCTCGCGGCGAGGCGATCCTGCATCGCGCCCAGCTTCATGGTGTTGGAGCGCGGCTCGAACACGGCGATGATGCGGGCGCCGGGGCCCACGCGCCGGCGCAGGCCCGCGATGGTCGTGGCGAAGGCCGTCGGATGGTGCGCGAAGTCGTCGTACACCGCGATGCCGCGCGCGACGCCGCGCAGCTCCATGCGCCGCTTCACGCCCTCGAAGCGGGCGAGCGAATCGATCGCGCGCGCGACCGGCACGCCGGCATGCCGCGCGGCGGCAAGCGCCGCGAGCGCGTTCTCGCGGTTGTGCTCGCCCATGAGCGACCAGCGCACGGTACCCTGCCGGGCGCCGTCCAGCATCACGTCGAACGAGTCGTCGGGATGGATCGTGCCGACGCTCCACGCCTGTCCCGCGCCGAAGCGCTCGACGGGCGTCCAGGTTCCCCGCGCCAGCACGCGCTCGAGCGCCGCCTCGCGGCCGTTCACGACGAGCAGGCCCTGCGACGGCACGATCCGCACGAGGTGGTGGAATTGCGTCTCGATCGCCGCCAGGTCCGGGAAGATGTCGGCATGGTCGTACTCGAGGTTGCCCAGCACCGCGGTGCGCGGGCGATACCACACGAACTTGGAGCGCTTGTCGAAGAAGGCCGTGTCGTACTCGTCGGCCTCGATCACGAAGAAGGGCGAGTCGGTCCAGCGCGCCGTGATGCCGAAGTTGCGCGCGACGCCGCCGATCAGGAAGCCCGGGGCCAGCCCGCCATCCTCGAGGAGCCACGCCAGCATCGACGCGGTCGTGCTCTTGCCGTGGGTGCCCGCGACGGCCAGCACCCACTTGTCCATCAGCACGTTCTCGCAGAGCCACTGGGGTCCCGAGACATAGGGCAGCCCGCGGTCGAGGATCGCCTCGATCACGGGCTTGCCGCGCGTCATCGCGTTGCCGACCACGTACAGGTCCGCGTGGTACTGGTCGAGCTGCCGGGCGTCGTAACCCTCGTGCAGCCGGATGCCGAGGTCGCGCAGCTGGTCGCTCATCGGCGGATAGACCTGGGCGTCGCAGCCGGTGACCACGTGGCCGCGCGCGAGCGCGATCTTGGCGAGCCCGCCCATGAAGGTGCCGCAGATGCCGAGGATGTGCAGGTGCATTGGAACCGGATCCGTTTCAGTCGAAGAAGATGAAGTACGCCGCGCCGAGGATGCAAAGGCCCGCCCACACGTAATTGAGCCTGAACGGCTGGCCCATGTAGAGCATGGAGAACGGGACGAAGACCGCGAGGGTCACCATCTCCTGGGTGATCTTGAGCTGGGCGAGCGTGACACCCCCGTTGAACCCGATGCGGTTGGCCGGCACCTGCAGCAGGTACTCGAAGAGCGCGATGCCCCAGCTCACCAGGGCGGCCAGGTACCACGGCCGGTCCTCGAGGGTGCGCAGGTGCCCGTACCACGCGAACGTCATGAAGAGGTTCGAGCAGACGAGCAATCCGACGGTGGCGGCCAGCGTGGACGCGGAGAACATGGCAGGGGGCGCGGTCGCCTCGGGAGAAGCGGGAAATTCTAGCATTGCGACCTGCTAAACTGACCCTCCGCCTCCCGGTCCAAGTCCCCATGGTTCCGCATCTCACCACGTCCCTCACCGGGCCCCTGCACGAGCTGGAGCGCGTGGTCCTCGACCAGCGTCCGGAGATCGAGCGCTGGTTCCGCACGCAGTGGCTGCAGCACGACGTGCCGTTCTACGCGTCGGTCGACCTGCGCAACAGCGGCTTCAAGCTGGCGCCGGTCGACACGAACCTGTTCCCCGGCGGCTTCAACAACCTGAATCCGGAGTTCCTGCCGCTGTGCGTGCACGCGGCGATGGGGGCGATCCAGAAGATCTGCCCGGATACGAGCCGCTTCCTGCTGGTGCCGGAGAACCACACGCGCAACCTGAACTACCTCTCCAATGTCGCCATGTTGCGACGCATCCTCGAAGGCGCGGGGCTCACGGTGCGCATCGGCAGCCTGCTGCCCGACCTCGAGCGGCCCATGGAGGTCGAAGCGTCGACCGGCGAGAAGCTGCTGCTCGAGCCGATCCAGCGCCGCGGCAACCGGGTCGGCCTCGAGGGATTCGATCCCTGCGCGGTGCTGCTCAACAACGACCTCTCGGCGGGCATCCCGGCGATCCTGCGCGGCATCGAGCAGCCGGTGGTGCCGCCGCTGGAGGCGGGCTGGAGCACGCGCCGCAAGTCGCACCATTTCCATGCGTACGACCGCGTGGCCGAGGGTTTCGCGCAGATCGTGGGCATCGACCCGTGGGTCATCAACCCGTTCTTCAGCCAGTGCGGCAAGGTGAACTTCTCCGAGAAGGAAGGCGAGGAGTGCCTCGCCACGAACGTCGAGTTCGTGCTGAACGAGATCCGCGAGAAGTATGCGCATTACGGCATCACCGACGAGCCCTTCGTCATCGTGAAGGCCGATGCCGGCACCTACGGCATGGGCATCATGACGGTGAAGAGCCCCGACGACGTGAGGAACCTGAACCGCAAGACGCGCAACAAGATGGCGACCATCAAGGAAGGGCAGCCCGTCCACGAGGTCATCATCCAGGAGGGCGTCTACACGTTCGAGAGCGTCGAGGGCGCGGTGGCGGAGCCCGTGATCTACATGGTGGACCAGTTCGTCGTGGGCGGCTTCTACCGCGTCCACACCGAGCGCGGCATCGACGAGAACCTGAACTCGCCCGGCGCCAAGTACGTGCCCCTCGCCTTCGAGACCAATTGCCACACGCCCGACTGCTCGGGCAAGCCGGGCGACCCGCCCAACCGGTTCTATACCTACGGCGTCGTCGCGCGCCTGGCGAACCTCGCCGCCGCCATCGAGATCGAGGAGCTGGTCGCCCGCGCGCGCGCCCCGGAGGTGCAGGCGGCCAACGCATGAGGCTCGCCTTCGTCGTCGATCCGCCGGAGCAGCTGAAGGCCTACAAGGACTCCTCGATCGCGATGATGCGCGAGGCGTCGCGCCGCGGCCACGCGATCCACCTGCTGGAGCCGCGCGAGATCTTCGTGCGGGACGGCCGGGTGATGGCCTCCACCCGCGCGATCGAGCTCGAGCCCTCGGACCACCCGTGGCATCGCGCGGGCGAGGCGCGCGACGAGCCGCTCGGCGCCTTCGACGCGGTGTTCATGCGCAAGGACCCGCCCTTCGACCAGGAGTACTACTACGCGACGCTGCTGCTCGAGCGCGCGAAGCGCGAGGGCGCGCGCGTCGTGAACGATCCGGCGGCGTTGCGCGACTGGAACGAGAAGCTGGCGATCCTGCGATTCCCGCAGTTCACCCCGGCGACCCTGGTGGCGCGGGACATGCAGCGCATCCACGCCTTCATCGCCGAGCATGGGGATGTCGTCGTGAAGAAGCTCGACGGCATGGGCGGCACCATGATCTTCCGCGTCTCGGCGGCCGACGTGAACCGCAACGTCATCGTCGAGGCGATCACGGACATGGGCAACCGCACGGTGATGGCGCAGAAATTCGTGCCGGAGATCGCGAAGGGCGACAAGCGCGTGCTGGTCATCGCGGGCAAGCCGTTTGCCGATTGCCTGGCCCGCATTCCCAAGGCGGGCGAGACGCGCGGCAACCTGGCCGCGGGCGGGCGCGGCGTGGCCCAGCCCATCTCCGCGCGCGATCGGGAGATCGGCGAGGCGGTCGGGCGCGAGCTCGTGCAGGCGGGCATCGTGTTCGCCGGTCTCGACGTGATCGGCGACTATCTCACCGAGGTCAACGTGACGAGCCCGACCTGCATCGTCGAGATCGCGGAGCAGACGGGCAGGAACGCGGCGGTGGCGCTGATGGACGCGCTGGCGCTCTGAACGCCGCGGCGGCGGATCCTTCCCGCGCCCCTCAAAAAACCGTGATGCGGTCGAAGTCGGTGCCGCGCTCCAGCACCTCGTAGACGGTCGACTCCTTCGGCCCGTCCTGCCACACCTCGACGCCCCGGCCGCGCGAGCCGACACCGCTCGGGACCACCAGCGAGCCAGCGATCTGCGCCTTCTCGAGCGGCGGCAGGCGGAAGCCCTCGCTCCACTTCGCGTTGGCGCGATTGCGCGCATCGGCCGCGCGCACCGGCACGGGCTCGGGGCGGCCGGGAAAGAGCGTGATCGTGGCGACGATGCGGCCGTCGGTTTCCTGCGAGAGGGCGCTCACCATGCCGAGGAAGAAGGCCCCCGCGTCGCCCAGGCGGATGGCCACGAGGCGGCCGATCGTGATGCTCTTGGCCGAGGTGCGCGGGCGTTCCACGCGCCAGGCACCGCGCATCTCGTCGACCACCGGCCAGGCCTCCACCAGGTAGTTGTGCTCGGCCACCATGCGGCTCGCCGTGCGCTCGGTCACGCGCCCGAAGACCTCGAGGTCCTGCTTTTCCTGGCGCGTGAGCTCGCGCTTGCGATCGGGCTGCTCGAACACCTTGCCGCCGCTCACGAAGAAGTGGATCTCCGGCAGGCCGAGCACGATGCCCACGTTCTTCACGTCCGAGAGCTTGGCGGGCGGCCGCGGCGGCGCGCCCTCGCACCACAGGCGGTGCAGCCGTTGCAGCTGGCTCGCCGGATCGACGCCGGGGACGTGGGGCAATCCCATCGTCGTCGGGTCCTCGTCGTTGGCGAGCCCGTGGATGCGCTTGCGCATGCTGCGCGAGAGGGCCTCCAGGTCGAACGCGCGCACGTCGCCGCGCGCCCCCTGCGGGGCCAGCGGACGGGCGCCAATGGGCTTGTCGAGGTCCACCGCGAGCGCATATGCGGTGGCGTCGGCCGCGCGCAGGACGGGGACCTTGCGCACCCAGAGCCGCAGCAGGCCCTCGGCGAACTCCATCTGGTGCGCCGTCATCTCCGAGAGATAGCACGCCTGCATGAGCACCGCGGTCGCGTAAGCCTCGGCGAGGCTGGACGTGCCGTCCGGTCCCTCGAGGGAATCCTTGAGCGTCTCGGTCGCGATGCCGGCGCCCTCGGCCTCGCGGTAGAGGGCATGCAGCCGCGTCCAGAGCGCGGGATCGAAGCGGCGGTAGACCGTCGCATGGAAGAGCATCTGCGCACCGAGATAGCGCGCGGCGCGCTGCATCATCAACGCGCGATGCGGCGCCAGCTCCGCGCCTGCGCGCTCGAGGCAGGTCCGGTATCCCTGCTCCATCTGCGCGAGCAGCGCGCAGCCGGTGGTCCATGCCGCCGTGTCGGTGGTGGCCAAGGGAAGGGACTTGCCGAAATAACGCGAGCGCTGCTCGCCCTGGAGGAAGGCGATCTTGTCGCGCATGAGCTCCAGCGCCTTCAGCCGCTCGAGCGGCGCGAAGTCCGCGGCCTCGAGCCCGCGCAGGCCGTCGAGCACCAATGCCTGGGCCTGCGGGATGTTGCCGAGGGGCAGCGCGTTGAGCCACTCCTTGCAGGAGCGCGCGTCCTGGAAGGGCAGGGACGGCGCGTTGTCCGGGCCGGCGCTCATGCGCGCACCGCCTCGTCGAGCCTCTGGCGAAGCGACTCCTCGAGGGTGCGCGCGCGGGCGCTGCGCTCGGGCCGATGGGGCGACGCGCGGCGCGATTCGCACCAGACGGGCGAGGGAAAGTGGCTGTCGTCGGCGAACCGGGGGATCACGTGCCAATGGACATGCGGCGTCACGTTGCCCAGGCTCGCGACGTTCATCTTGTCCGGCATCATCGCCTCGCGCACGGCCTCCTCCACCGCGAAGACCACGGCCATCAGGCGCTCGCGCTCGGCGCGCGGCAGGTCGGTCATCTCGCGGACGTGGCGCTGCAGGATCACGCGCAGGAAGCCGGGATAGGCCGGCTCGCCCGCTTCCACGACGCGGCAGAGCGCGTCCTGCCACAGCACGCGCCCGCCAGCTTGCCGACAGAATTCGCAGGACTCGTCCACCGGGGCACCTCCGCGACCATGCTACATCGCGCGAGCGCCGAATCCAACGTCAGAGCAGGACGCGCTCGATGCCGCCGCGGTTGGCGCGATCGACGAATTCGCGCATCCAGTTCTCGCCCAGCAGGTGGCGCGCGATCTCGACCACGATGTAATCGGCGCTCGTGCCCGCGTCGTCGTCGTAGCGCGACAGCCCCTGCAGGCACGACGGGCACGCGGTGAGCACCTTCACCGGCCCTTCGTAGCCGTCCGCGCGCACGCGGACAGCGCCCTTGCGCATCTCCTCTTCCTTGCGGAAGCGCACTTGCGTCGCGATGTCCGGGCGGGATGCGGCGAAGGTGCCGGCCTCGCCGCAGCAGCGGTCATTCACCGCGATGTCGGTCCGTCCCATGAGCTCGTTCACCAGCTTCTTCGCGTCGTAGGTCTTGATCGGCGTGTGGCAGGGATCGTGGTACATGTAGCGCACGCCCTGCACGCCGTCGAGCTTCACGCCTTTCTCCAGCAGGTACTCGTGGATGTCGAGCAGCCGGCAGCCGGGGAAGATCTTGTCGAACTCGTATTGCTGCAGCTGGTCCATGCAGGTGCCGCACGAGACCACCACCGTCTTGATGTCGAGGTAGTTGAGCGTGTTCGCCACGCGATGGAAGAGCACCCGGTTGCCGACGGTGATCTGCTCGCCCTTGTCGGCGCGGCCGGCGGCGGTCTGCGGATAACCGCAGCAGAGATAGCCGGGCGGCAGGACGCACTGGCTGCCCACGTGATAGAGCATGGCCTGGGTCGCGAGCCCGACCTGGCCGAAGAGGCGCTCGCTGCCGCAGCCGGGAAAATAGAAGACCGCCTCCGAGTCCTCGCTCGCCTTGGCGGGGTCGCGGATGATCGGCACCACGGCCGGATCCTCGATGTCGAGCAGCGCGCGCGCGGTCTTCTTCGGCAACCCGCCGGGCATCGGCTTGTTGATGAAGTGGATCACCTGCGTCGTGAGCCGCGGCTTGCCGTGCGTCTGCGGCGGCGCCTTGACCTGCTTCTGCACGAACGGCGTGCGGCCCCAGAGCTTGTTGGCGAGGCGCTGGGCGCGATAGCCCACGTCGATCATGGCCGCCTTGAGCGCCTTGATCTTGCGCGGGTCCTGCGCGTTGAGGAACTGCAGCGCGATCCAGGTGCCGGGATTCGGGCGCCGGCGCCGCTGCTTCGAGAGCAGGTTCTTCATGGCCACGGAGACGTCGCCGAAGTCGATGTCCACGGGACACGGCGATTCGCACTTGTGGCAGATCGTGCAGTGGTCCGCCACGTCGCCGTATTCGTCCCAGTGGCGGATGGAGACGCCGCGGCGCGTCTGCTCCTCGTAGAGGAAGGCCTCGGTGAGGAGCGAGGTCGCGAGGATCTTGTTCCTCGGGCTGTAGAGCAGGTTCGCGCGCGGCACGTGGGTGTTGCACACGGGCTTGCACTTGCCGCAGCGCAGGCAGTCCTTGAACATGTCGGCGATGGCGCCGATGTCGTTCCGCTCGAGGATGAGCGACTCGTGCCCGATGAGCGCGAAGGACGGCGTGTACGCCATGCGCAGGTCGGCGCCCGGCATGAGCTTGCCGCGATTGAAGCGGCCCTCCGGGTCGACGCGTTTCTTGTAGTCGACGAAGGCCTGGATCTCGTCGGGCTCGAGGAACTCGAGCTTGGTGAGCCCGATGCCGTGCTCGCCCGAGATCACGCCGCCCAGCGAGCGCGCGAACTTCATGATGCGCGCGACGGCCTCGTTGGCCTCGCGCAGCATCTCGTAGTCGTCGGAGTTGACCGGGATGTTGGTGTGCACGTTGCCGTCGCCCGCGTGCATGTGCAGCGCCACGAAGACGCGCCCGCGCAGCACGTCGGCATGGATCTTCTCGATCGCGGCGCGCACGGGCTCGAAGTCGCGGCCGTCGAAGATCTCGGCGAGCGGGGCGCGCACCTCGCGCTTCCACGAGATCGGCATCTGGTGCAGCTGGATGCGGCTGAAGACGGTGGACTCGTCGTCGTGGCCGATCCGGTCGGGATCCATGCCGAGGCCCTCGAGATCCGTGCGGACGTCGCGCGCCATGCGGTCCATGTTCGCGACCACGAACTTCCAGCGCCGCGCCACGCGCTCGAGGAGCTCGAGGGCGCGCTGCGGACGGTCGCCGAAGAGCTCCTCGCGGCTCGCCTTCGCATCCTCGTGCGCCGGCAGCTCGCCCGCGAGGAACTGCGCCAGGCGCGCGACGAGCTTGAGCTTGTTGGCGATGGAGAATTCGATGTTGATGCGCTCGATGCCGTCGGTGTAGTCGCCCAGCCGCTCGAGCGGGATCACCACGTCCTCGTTGATCTTGAAGGCGTTGGTGTGCTTCGAGATGGCGGCCGTGCGCGCGCGATCGAGCCAGAAGCGCTTGCGCTGCTCGGCGGTGACCGCGATGAAGCCCTCGCCGTCGCGCGCGTTCGCGATGCGCACCACGTGCGAGGCCGCCTCCTGCGCGGCGTCCTCGTCGTCGCTCACGATGTCGGCGAGCAGGATCATGCGCGGGCGCCCGCGGCTCTTCGCCTTCGTGGCGTAGCCCACGGCCTTCACGTAGCGCTCGTCGAGGTGCTCGAGTCCCGCCAGGATCGCCCTGGGATGCGCGTCCACGTAGCGCTTCACCTCGACGATGGAAGGCACCGCGCGCTTCACGTCGCCGAAGAATTCCAGGCAGACGGTGCGCGTGTGCTTCGGCATGCGGTGCAGGATGAAGGTGGCGGACGTGATGAGGCCGTCGCAGCCCTCCTTCTGCACGCCCGGCAGGCCGCCGAGGAACTTGTCGGTCACGTCCTTGCCGAGGCCCTCCTTGCGCAGGCGCCGGCCCTCCACCTCGAGCACCTCCTGCGACCTCACCTTCGTGCCGTCGGCCTCGTAGCGGGTGAGCCGGAAGCGCACGACCGGCGCATCGTGGATGCGGCCGCGGTTGTGGTCCAGGCGCTCGACCTCGAGCCAGTCGGCCTCGGGCGTCACCATGCGCCACGAGGCGAGGTTGTCGAGCGCCGTGCCCCAGAGGACCGCCTTCTTGCCGCCCGCGTTCATCGCGACGTTGCCGCCGATGCACGAGGCGTCCGCGGACGTGGGGTCGACCGCGAAGACGAGGCCCCGCTCCTCGGCCGCCTCCATCACGCGCTTGGTGACCACGCCGGCGCCGCAGCGGATCACCGGCGTGGCCTCCGCATGCCCCGGCAGCACGCGCATCTCGATCGCGTCGTAGCGGTCGAGCTTCTCCGTGTTGACCACGGCCGACATGCGCTCGAGCGGGATGGCGCCGCCGGTGTAGCCCGTGCCGCCGCCACGCGGGATGATGGTGAGTCCCAGCTCGGCGAGGGCCTTCACCAGCGGCGCGCATTCCTCTTCCGTGTCCGGATTCACCACGACGAAGGGATACTCGACGCGCCAGTCGGTCGCATCGGTCACGTGGGAGACGCGCGCCATGCCGTCGAACTGGATGTTGTCGCGGCGCGTGATGGGCGCGAGGCGCCTCACGATGCGCCGGCGCAGCTCGCGCGTCGTCGTGAAGTCGCGCTCGAACGCGTCGACGGCGGCACGCGCCCGCTCGAGCAGCACGGCCACGCGATCCTCGCCGTTCATCTTGTCGCCCCGGCGCTTGGCGATCTCGTTCAGCCGGTGGCGCATCGCCTCGACGAGGAGGCGCAGGCGCTTCGGGCTGTCGAGCAGGTCGTCCTGCAGGTAGGGGTTACGCTGGACCACCCAGATGTCGCCCAGGACCTCGTAGAGCATGCGCGCCGAGCGGCCCGTCACGCGCTGGGCGCGCAGCTCGTCCAGGGCGTGCCACGCCTCGTCGCCCAGCAGCCGGATCACGATCTCGCGATCCGAGTAGGACGTGTAGTTGTAGGGGATTTCGCGCAGGCGGGTCATCGGCTTTTCGACCGCGAATCTTGCGGAAAATCGCGGCGGAACCGTCTATTTTACCGCAGCGCAGCATCGCCTCGTCCCGGGCGGGCGGCTCCATCGGTGTGTTGCCAGTGGTGTAGGCTTCATGTCTCCATGACGACCCGAGAAATCCTGCGCATCGCCACGCGCGAGAGCCGTCTCGCGCTGGCGCAAACGCACATGGTCGCGGCGGCCCTGCGCGAGCGGCATGCCGGCCTCGCCGTGGAGACCCTCGGCATGACCACCCGCGGCGACCGCGTGCTGGACCGGCCGCTCGCGCAGGTCGGCGGCAAGGGCCTCTTCGTGAAGGAGCTCGAGGTCGCCCTGGACGAGGCACGGGCGGACATCGCCGTGCACTCGCTCAAGGACGTCCCCATGATGCTGCCCGAGCAGTTCGCCCTCGCGACCTTCGGGCCGCGCGAGGATGCGCGCGACGCCTTCGTGAGCGCCCGCGCCGATTCGCTCGAGGCGCTGCCCGCAGGCTCGATCGTGGGCACGTCGAGCCTGCGGCGCGAATGCCAGCTGCGCCACCGCTTCCCGAGGCTTCGCTTCAGCGCGCTGCGCGGCAACGTGAACACGCGCCTCGCGAAGCTGGATGCGGGCGACTACGACGCGATCATCCTCGCCGCCGCGGGCCTGCGCCGGCTGGGACTGGAATCGCGCATCCGCGCGCTGCTGCCGGTGGAGGTGTCGCTTCCCGCGATCGGCCAGGGCATCCTCGGCATCGAGTACGTGCGCAGCCGCGCCGACCTCGCCGCGATGCTCGCGGCGTTCGAGGACCGCGCGACCTCCCATGCCGCCCGCGCCGAGCGCGCGCTGGGGCGGGTCGTCGAGGGAAGCTGCGAGGTGCCCGTGGGCGGCATGGCGCTCGTCGACGGCGATGCGCTGCGGCTGGAAGGCTTCATCGGGATGCCGGACGGGTCGCGCATCGTGCGCGATCGCATCGAGGGCCGTGCCGATGAGGCCGAGGCGCTCGGCGTCGCCCTGGGCGAACGCCTGCTGGCCCAGGGCGGCCGGCAGATCCTCGCGACGCTCGAGAGGCGAAGCGCATGAGCGCCGGCGCGCTCCAGGGCATGGGCGTGGTGATCACGCGTCCGCGCGCCGCCGCGCTGCCGCTGGCCGCGGCCCTCGAACGCGAGGGCGCGCGCACGTTCATCTTTCCCGCGCTGGCGATCGAGCCGATGGAGCCGACCGGGGAGAGTGCCCAGGCCCTGGCGAATCTCGCCGGCTGCACCCTCGCCATCTTCGTGAGCGCCAACGCGGTGGAGGCCGGGCTTGCGGCCGCACGCCGCGCCGGTCCCTGGCCGGAGGGCGCGCGCGTCGCGGGCATCGGCGAGGCGACGGCGCGGGCGCTGCGCGAGGCGGGCTTCGCCGACGTCATCTCGCCGCGCGAGCGCCATGACAGCGAGGCCCTGCTCGCGATGCCCGCACTCGCCTCCCTGCGCGGCGAGGACGTCCTCATCTTCCGGGGCGAGGGCGGCCGCGAGCACCTGCGCGCCGTGCTCGCCTCGCGCGGCGCCATCGTGCGCTACGTCGAATGCTACCGGCGCACGCGGCCCCAGGCCGATCCGCGTCCGCTGCGCGAGGCGTGGCGGCGCGGCGAGGTGAATGCCGTGAGCGCCCTGAGCGCCGAGACGCTCGAGAATTTCATCGCGATGATGGGCGAGGACGCGGCGAGCCTCTTCGCGTCCGCCGCGCTCGTCGTACCCCACGAGGCCATCGCGGCCCACCCCGATGCGCGCCGCTTCGCGCGAGCCGTGGTGTCCTCCCCGGGCGCCCCGGGCCTCATCCGCGCGCTGCAATCCGTCCACGTCACGCCATGACCGACTCGAACCTCCCCGCCGTTCCCCCGGCCGCGCCCGTCTCCCGGCGCGGTGCGATCGATTCCACCGCGCGCGTGCTCGGCGTCGTGGCACTCGCGCTCGCCCTCGTGACCGCCTGGCTCGCATGGGAGGTGCGATCCAGCTCCCATGCGGTCGAGGCTTCCGCGGGCGCGCGCATCGCGGAGCTCGGCCAGGAATCGGCGCAGTCGCGGGCGGCGCTCACGCAAGCGCAGGCGGCGCTGCGCGAATCCCAGGGACGCCTCTCGGAGCTGGAGGGCCGTGTCGCCGAGACGCAGGAGCAGCGCGTGGCGCTGGAAGAGATGTACCGCGACCTCGCGCGCAGCGCCGACGACCGCGTGCTCTCCGAGGTCGAGCAGATGCTGGTGCTCGCGAGCCAGCAGCTCCAGCTCGCCGGCAACGTGCGTGGCGCGCTCGCCGCGCTGCAGACTGCCGACCAGCGCCTGGCCCATGCCGAGAAGCTCGCCGCGGCGCCGCTGCGCCGCGCGATCTCGGGCGACATCGAGCGCCTCAAGGCGGTGCCCCAGCCGGACACGGTCGGCATCGCCGTCAAGCTCGACGGGCTCATGTCGCAGGTGGACGCGCTTCCCCTGGTCATCTCCGAGACCGGGCCGCAACGCGCGGCGGCGCGCTGGCGCGAGCCCGCCGACAGCGCGATCGGGCGCGCCGCGCGCGACTTCTGGGACGAGATGAAGGGCCTGGTGCGCGTGCGCGACAT
This sequence comes from Usitatibacter sp., assembly GCA_035656735.1. Classification (GTDB taxonomy): domain Bacteria; phylum Pseudomonadota; class Gammaproteobacteria; order Burkholderiales; family Usitatibacteraceae; genus Usitatibacter. Next base: position 238,283 of record DASRRY010000036.1, read on the forward strand.
GGAGATGCCGGACATCGCGCTGCTGGCACCGGAGCAGGCGTATTTCCTGCGCGAGAACCTGAAACTGCGGCTGCTCTCGGCGCGCGTGGCCCTGCTCGCGCGGGACGAGGGCTCGTTCCGCGAGGATGTGCACGCGTGCCAGGTCTGGATGTCCAAGTACTTCGACACCAAGGCGAAGCCCGCCGTGCTCGCCCTCGGCACGCTCAAGCAGCTGGCGGAGAGTCCCGTGAACATCGCGGTTCCCGATATCAATGCGAGCCTCGCGGCGGTGCATACCGCCCGGTCCGCGCGCGAGCGGAGGTAGGCGGTGCGCTTCGCGCTCTGGTCCCTCGTCCTCGCCGCCGTCGCCGTGGCCGTCGCGCTCTTCGGTCGCCACTCGACGGGCTATGTCGTGATCGTCTCGGCGCCGTGGCGCATCGAGCTGTCGCTCAACATGCTGGTCTTCCTGGTGGTGCTGGGCTACTTCGGGTTCTACATGGCCGTGAGGCTCGTCTCGACCCTCGTCGCCATCCCCGCCCGGGTCCAGGCGTATCGCACGCAACGCCTGCGCCTGCGCATGCGCCAGGCGCTCAACGACGCGCTGATCGCGTTCTTCCAGGGCCGCTATGCATCCGCGGAGAAGAGCGCCGCCATGGCGCTCGCGGGCGAGGAGACCAAGGGAGTGGCCGCCATCATCGCCGCGCGCAGCGCGCACGAGCTCGGCCGCTTCAACGAGCGTGAGCAGTTCCTGGACCAGGCGAAAGGCGAGGAGCCGGGCCTCGACCAGGCGCGCCTCACGACGCTCGCCGACCTGCTGGTCTCCCAGGGCCGCTTCGAGGAGGCGCTCGCGGTGCTGAAGGACCTGTCCGCACGGGACTCGCGCAACCTGCGGCTGCTGCGGTTGAAGCTCCAGGCGGAGCATGCGCTGCGCAACTGGGACGAGGTGCTGGCGACCGTGGGCGCGCTCGTCAAGCTGGGCGGGCTCGGCGCGGACGAGGCAGCCGCCGCGCGGCGCACCGCGCATCTCGGCAACCTCAAGCGCAAGGCGCAGGACGGCGCAGCGCTCACGGCGTACTGGAAGCAGCTCCCGGCGGAAATGCGCCTGGATGCCGCGATCGCCGCGACCACCGCCCGCTACTACCTCGCGCTCGGCCTCAAGCCCGAGGCGCAGGAGATCGTCGAGCAGGCCCTCGAGCGCGACTGGAGCCCGACGCTGGTCGCGCTCTATGCCGACGCCGCCGGCGACGATGCGCTGCCGCAGATCGAGCGCGCGGAAAGATGGCTGCGCGAGCACGCGCGCGATCCGGCGCTGCTGCTCGCCCTGGGCAAGCTGTGCATGCGCCAGGAGCTCTGGGGCAAGGCGCAGAGCTACCTCGAGGCGAGCCTCGCCCTTGAGCCGACGCACGACGGGCACATGATGCTCGCCGCGCTCATGGAACGCATCGGCAGGCACCAGGAAGCAGTCCAGCATTTCCGCCGCAGCGCCGAGCTGGCGGGCTGACAACGAAGGGAACAGACAATGCGCGAATACGCCCCGCTCAACCTCACGCGACTCGAGCACGGAGCGCGCGTGGCCGAACCCATGACCCCGGGACGCGTGACCCTGGACGATCCCGCGTTCTCGGTGATGACCGACCTGCGCGAGGTATCGGCGGCGACCACGCGGCCCGAGGAGACCATCGACACCGCGCACGCGGTCATGATCCGGCGCGCCGTGCGGCTGCTCTT
>DASRRY010000037.1:0-33160 GCA_035656735.1 Usitatibacter sp.
TCCATGTACTGCACGTGCTCGTCCTTGGGGCTCGTGAACGGATGGTGCGCCGCGGCCCAGCGCTGGTTTTCCTCGTCGTATTCGTAGGCGGGGAAATCGAGCACCCACACCGGACGCCAGCCGGGCTCGAAGTGGCCCTTCTCGTGCCCGACCTTGTTGCGCAGCGCTCCCAGCGCGTCGTTCACCACCTTGCGGCGGTCCGCGCCGAAGAAGATCACGTCGCCCGCCTTCGCACCGGTGCGCTCGAGGATCTTCGCGAGGATCTCGGGCGACAGGAACTTCACGATCGGGGACTGCAGCCCTTCCTCGCTGGGCTTCGAGGGGTCGTTCACGCGGATGTAGGCGAGGCCCTTGGCGCCGTAGATGGCGACGAACGGTGCGAGGTCGTCCAGCTCCTTGCGCGTGAATTTCTCGTTGCCGCCGGGGATGCGCAGCGCCGCAACGCGCCCGTCCTTGAGCTCGGCCGCGGACTTGAACACCTTGAAGCCGGCGTCGCGGACCACGTCCGTGAGCTCGGTCAGCTCGAGCTTCACGCGCAGGTCCGGCTTGTCGCTGCCGTAGCGCGAGGTCGCCTCGGCGTAGGTGAGCCGCGGGAACGCGGGCAGGTCCACGTCGATCACGCGCTTGAACACGTGGCGCACGAGCCCTTCCATGAGGTCCTGGATCTCGCGCTCGGAGAGGAACGAGGTCTCGATGTCGATCTGCGTGAATTCGGGCTGGCGGTCGGCCCGCAGGTCCTCGTCGCGGAAGCACTTCACGATCTGGTAATAGCGGTCGAAGCCCGCGACCATGAGCAGCTGCTTGAAGAGCTGGGGCGATTGCGGCAGCGCGTAGAACTGGCCGTCGTGCAGGCGGGACGGCACGAGGAACTCGCGCGCGCCCTCCGGCGTGGACTTGTAGAGCACCGGCGTCTCGACGTCGATGAAGCCCGCGCCGTCGAGGTACTCGCGCACCGCGCGCGAGGCCGCGTGGCGCGAGCGCAGCGCCTTCTGCATCGGCTCGCGGCGCAGGTCGAGGTAGCGGTACTTGAGGCGCACCTCCTCGTTCAGGTTCTCCTCGTCCATCATGAACGGCGGCGTCGCCGACGGATTGAGGATCTCCAGCTCGTGGGCGAGAACCTCGATCTCGCCGCTCTTGAGCTGCGGGTTGACGGTCCCCTCGGGACGACAGCGCACGATTCCCTGCACGCGCAGGACGAACTCGTTGCGCACGCGGTCCGCGGTGGCGAAGGTCGCTTCCCGGTCGGGATCGCAGACGACCTGGACCAGGCCCTCGCGGTCGCGCAGGTCGATGAAGATGACGCCCCCGTGGTCACGGCGGCGATGGGCCCAGCCGAAGAGGGTGACGGTTTGCCCGAGGAAACGGGCGTCGATGTTGCCGCAATAGTCGGTGCGCATGGAATCCGGTTCGCCGGCGGATCGGCCGGCGCGATGAGCGAAGCGGAATGGGTGCCCGTCGGCACGGGGACGACGGCCCTGTCGGGGGTCCTGCGTCTGGATTCTTCGGCCGTCGCCTACGTTGTCGGCGACGGCCGCCGATTGGGGTCGGTCCCGGAGGGGTTCCTCTCGGGCCGCGGCAGGCGATGGTCGGGCTCGGCCACGCCCATCGAGATGATGTACTTGAGGGCCGCATCCACCGTCATCTCGAGCGGGATCGTGTCCGCGCGCGGGACGATGAGGAAGAAGCCGGCGGTGATGTTGGGCGTGGTCGGCACGAACACCGAGATCTGGTCGCGTCCGAGGATGTCGGCCACCTCATGCTCCGGCGTGCCCGTGACGAGCGCCACGGTCCACGCCTGGGTGTGGGGATAGCGCACCAGCACGGCGCGGCGAAAGGCCTTGCCCTCGGGCGAGAAGAGCGTGTCGCTGATCTGCTTCACGCCGCCGTAGATCGAGCGCACCACCGGCACGCGCACGAGCACGCCATGGCCCAGGAGCAGCAGCTTGCGGCCGAAGAAGTTGGCCGCGAGCATTCCCGTGATGAAGACGATCCCGAGCGTGAGGAAGATCCCCAGGCCCGGGATATGGCGGCCGAGGAGCGCCTCGGTCTGCCACGCGGTCGGCAGCAGGAGCAGCGACTGGTCCATCACGTCGACGATCAGCTTCAGCACCCACAGCGTGATGCCGAGCGGAATCCAGACGAGCAGCCCGGCGACGAGATAGCGGCGCAAGCGGATGCTCAGTGGCAGCCGCAGCCGGCGGGTGCGGCCTTCTTGCCGCCGTCGCCCCCGCCTTCCGCGGAGCCGCTGGCCTTGGAATCGCCGCCCGAGCCTGGCTTGGAATCGCCGCCCGCGCCGGCCTTGGCGTCGCCCTTCGGCGCCGAGCCCTTGTTCTTGAAGTCCGTGGCGTACCAGCCGCTGCCCTTCAGCTGGAAGCCGGCGGCGGAGAGCATCTTCGAGAAGGTCTCCTTCCCGCACTGGGTGCAGACGGTGTACGGCGCGTCCGAAGCCTTCTGCAGGAATTCCTGCTGGTGGCCGCACGCCGTGCACCGGTATTCGTAGATCGGCATGGGTCTTCTCCCGCGTCTCGCTTGAAAAAAGCAATTTTAACAGAGGGACTTGCGCGACGGCCGCGCGGCGTGGTGCGATGGCGCCGAAAGTGGGATTCCTGCCCGGGAGGGAAGCGATGACCGCGACCGCCGCGCCGACCGCGACCGTCTTCAACTACACGTACTCGTCCACGCCGCCCGCGGCGCCATCGGCGCGGGCCCTGCCGCTCGCGCGCATCGCCATCGTGGGAGGCGGGACCGCCGGGTGGATGGCGGCGATGATGCTGGCCCACCGGCTGGGGCCGCGCGGCGTCGCGATCTCGGTGCTCGAGTCGCCGGCGGTGCCGATCATCGGCGTGGGGGAAGGATCGACGCCCTGGCTGCGCGGCTTCTTCGACCTGCTGGGCATCGAGGAGTCGGAGTGGATGCCGCGCTGCAACGCGACGTACAAGTGCGGCATCGCGTTCGAGGGCTGGTCCACGCGGCCGGGCTTCGAGCGCTACTTCCACCCCTTCGCCTCGATGCTCGACAACCTGACCCTCACCCAGTTCGTCCACAACGCGCAGGCGCGCGTGAACGGCGAGGATGTGCACGCGCATCCGGACCGGTTCTTCATCGCGTGGCACCTCGCGCAGCGCTCCATGGCGCCCAGGCCGGCGCGCAGCTTCCCGTTCGACATCTGGTACGGCTATCACTTCGACGCGGTGCTGCTCGGGCAATTCCTCCACGAGAAGGCGGTCGAGCGCGGCGTGAAGTACGTCTCCTGCCACGTCGTCGCGACGAACCTCGATGAACGCGGCGACATCCGCTCGGTCACGACGCAGGAGGCCGGCGAGGTCGAGGCGGATTTCTTCATCGATTGCACCGGCTTCGGCGGGCTGCTCATCCAGAAGGCGCTCGGCACGCCGTTCGTGAGCTTCTCGGACAACCTCTTCAACGACGCGGCCGTCGCGATGCCGACGCCCATGGGCGCCCGGATCGGCTCGCAGACGGTGTCGACCGCGATGAAGCACGGCTGGTGCTGGGAGATCCCCCTCACCAACCGGCATGGCAACGGCTACGTGTACAGCTCGGCCTTCTGCTCCGCGGACGAGGCCGAGCGCGAGCTGCGCGACAAGCTCGGGCTCGCCGACGCGTCCGTCGAGGCGCGCCACTTGAAGATGCGCATCGGCCGCGTCGAGCAGCACTGGAACCGCAACTGCCTGGCGGTCGGGCTCTCCCAGGGTTTCATCGAGCCCCTCGAGGCGACGGCCCTCCTCTTCATCCAGCGCACGGTGCAGGAGTTCGTCGAGTGCGTGGAGCGCGGCGACGTGGGCGAGGCGGCACGGGCGCGCTTCAACGCGCAGGTGAACCAGCACTTCGAGGGCACGCGCGACTACATCGTGACGCACTACAAGACCAACTCGCGCACGGACACGGAGTACTGGCGCGCCAACGCGGCGAACCCGCACATCTCCCCCGCGCTGCAGGAGCTCTACGCGCTGTGGATGTCGGGGCGCGGCATCGCGCCCGACGTGGGCGCGCAGCGGCTCGGCAAGGGCTATCCCATCTTCTCGTGGTACTCGATCCTCGCCGGCATGGGGATCTTTCCCGCCGCGGAGCGCCTGCGCAAGCCGCGTGCCGGCGGCGCCCGCTACGACATGGCGGAGATCGACAACCTGCTCGAGCGCAGCGCCGCCAACTTCCGCGACCACCGCGAGGTGCTCGCCGACATCCCGGCGAAGTCGCGCGAGCCGTCCCTGCAGATCTACTTCTGGTGACTCATCGCGTCGCGCGGCGCTGCCGCTCGGCGAACCAGCCGCCGCCCGCGACCAGCCCCGCCATGCTCCAGAAGACGGGCAGCATGCCGATCGAGGCGACACCGCCGAAGGCGAGCGGCAGCACCGTGCTGCTCGCGTTGAGCACGACGCTGCGCAAGCCCACGGCCTCCGCGGCGCGCCCCGCCGGCGCCGTGGCATAGATGAGCGACATGGTGGAGGGTTGCGTGGCGCCGAGGCCCAGGCCGAGCACGAAGGCGATCGCCGCCAGCATCGGCACGGTCTCGAAGAGCGGGAACGTCGCATAGGCCGTGCCGGCGACGCACATGGTGCCGGTGATGATGGCCCAGTCGCGCAGGTGGCGCGAGAGCCAGGGCAGGGCCAGGCGCACGACGAACGTGGCGAACGCGAACGATCCGAGGATCATGCCGATGCGCGAGCCGGTGAGGCCGATGGAGTGGCCGTAGATCGGCACCACGAAGACGAAAACGTCCCACGCGCTCGCGAGGATGCCCGTCACGATGAAGACGCGCCTCAAGCTCGCCTGGCGCAGCAGCTCGAGCGCGCTGCGCCCGCCGTGCCCCTCGGGCGCATGGGTGCGGTGCGCGAGGCTGCGCCGCCGCAGGCTCACCAGCGTGAGGCTCGCGAGCGCGAACGCCGTGGCGACGGCGAAGGCCACCCGATGGCCCGCCCAGTCGATCACCACGCCGGCGATGGTCGGGCCGAGGAAGTTCGAGATGGAGAAGCCGAGCGCCAGCCAGCCGAAGTTCGCCTTGCGCGTGGCGGCGTCGCTGCCCTCGCCGATCGCGTGCTGCACGCAGATGTGGAACAGCATGAAGGACGAGCCCGCGCCGGCCGCCGCGACGTAGAGCGTCGGCAGTCCCGGGAACAGCGCGGGCAGCGAGACCGAGGCCGCCACCCCCGCGATGCCCCAGATCATCGGGCGCCTCACGCCGATGCGATCCACCATCCGTCCCGCCGCCACCGCGAGCAGCATCGGCAGGGCCGCAAGGATCGACATGATCGCGCCGACCGCGAGGGGTGTGGCGCCCAGCGAGAGCGCGTCGAGCGACATGGCGAGGCGCGTGCCGTTGAATGCCGCGTGGGTGAGCACCGTGACCCCGATGATGAGCCGCAGCGGGATTTCCGCGCGCGGGCCGGGAGAGGCGCGCTGCGCCTCGGCCGTCGCGATGTCCTCGGCGACGCGCCCCGTGGCCGACTGCGGCGCGGACAACGGCTACGCGGCGCCCCGCGACTCGAGGGCGGCGATGCGCTCCTCGATGGGCGGGTGGCTCGAGAAGAGCGCCATGTAGCGATTGCCCTCGGCGATGCCGAAGGCCTGCAGGGCCTGGGGCAGCGCGCCTGGCTCCAGCCCGCCGAGCCGGCGCAGCGCGCCGATCATGGGACGGGGGCTGCCGAGGAGGGCCGCGCTTCCCGCATCCGCGCGGAACTCCCGCCGGCGCGAGAACCAGGCGACCACGAGGGCGGCGAGGATGCCGAAGAGGACCTGGCAGATCAGGACCGTGATGTAGTAGCCGGGTCCCACGCCGCGCTCCGTGCGGAAGATCTGGCGGTCGACGAAATAGCCCACGATGCGCGCGAGGAAGACCACGAACGTGTTGACCACGCCCTGGATCAGCGTGAGCGTCACCATGTCGCCGTTGGCCACGTGGGAGACCTCGTGGCCCAGCACGGCCTCGACCTCGTCGCGCGTCATCGACTCGAGCAGTCCCGTCGACACCGCGACGAGCGCCGAGTCGCGGAAGGCGCCGGTGGCGAAGGCATTCGGCGCGCCCTCGTAGATGCCGACCTCGGGCATGGCGATGCCGGCCTTCCCGGCGATGCGCCCGACCGTGGACACGAGCCACTGCTCGTCGGGCGTCTGCGGCGCGCCGATCACCTGCATGCCGGTCGAGAACTTCGCGATCGTCTTCGACATCAGCAGCGAGATGATCGCGCCGGTGAAGCCCACCACGAGCGAGAACACCAGGAGCTGCCCGAGGTTCAGGCCGTTGTAGGCGAGCCACCGGTTGACGCCGAGGATCGACAGCGTGATCGACATCACCAGCATCACGGCGATGTTGGTCACGAGGAAAAGAACGATGCGCTTCATGGCAGTGGACCCTCGCCCCGGCCCTCTCCCGACGGAGAGGGAGATCAGAAGGGAATGTCGTCCTCGAAATCGTCGAACTTGCCACCGCTCTTCGCGGTCGGCTTGGAGGCCCCCGCGCCGGCCGGCGCGCGCGCCGCGGCGTTCTCGCCCTCGCCCGTGTCGCGGCCGCCGCCGCCCTGGCGCGAGCCCAGCATCTGCATGCGGTCCGCGACGATCTCGGTGGTGTACTTGTCGGCGCCGTCCTTGTCCTGCCACTTGCGCGTCTGCAGGCGTCCCTCGACGTAGACCTGGCTGCCCTTCTTCAGGTACTCGCCCGCGATCTCGGCCAACTTGCCGAAGAAGGCCACGCGGTGCCACTCGGTCTTCTCCTGCTTGTCGCCGTTCTTGTCCTTCCAGGCCTCGGTGGTGGCGATGGACACGTTGGTGACCGCCCCGCCATCGGGCATGTAGCGCGTTTCCGGATCGCGGCCCAGGTTGCCGACCAGGATGACCTTGTTGACCGATGCCATGTTTCGTCCTTTCTTGAATGCGTCGAACTCATCAACGGCGCGCGGCCGTCGCGGCGAACTCGCCCATGCCCCAGGCCACGGCGAACCACAACGCCATGGCCGCCAATCCCGCCAGCAGCACCGCGATGGCGCCCATGTGCTGCGCCAGCGTGCCCCCCACCGCCCCACCCACGAAGGTACCGAGGAACTGCACGCTCGAATAGAGGCCCGTGGCGGTTCCGCGTGCCTCGCGCGGGGCGGCGCGCGACACCAGGGCCGGCAGCTTGGCCTCAAGAACGTTGAATCCGGCAAAGAAGATGACGAGCGCCGCCACGATGCCCGCGAGGTGTCCCAGGCCCACGGCCAGCACCGCGAGGGAGACGCCCACGGTCGCGATCGCCACGAGGAAGACGCTCTTCTCGTGCGTCGCGGCGCGGCCCACCACGCCGGGCAGCATGAGCAGCACGCCCGCGACAAGGGCCCCGAGGTAGACGATCCACTGGTGCGCGGGCTCGACGCCCGCTTGCCGCAGCGCCAGGGGCACCACGACGAAGGTGCCCATGAGGACCGCATGCAGCGAGAAAATGCCGACATTGAGCCGCAGGAGCTCCGGGTCGAGCAGCACGCGCGCCATGCCCTCGGTGCGTGAGCGCGGCGGCAGCTGCTCGCCCTCCGGCACGAGCCAGCGCACGACGCCCATCGCGGTGATGGCGAGGCCACCGGTGAGCGCGAAGATGCCGTGCAGGCCGATGAGCGCGGTGAGGAAGGGGGCCGCCACGAACGACACGGCGAAGACGGCGCCGATGGTGGACCCGATGATCGCCATGGCCTTGGTGCGGTTCGCCTCGCTGGTCAGGTCCGCCGCGGCCGCGAGGGCGACCGAGGAGATGGCGCCGCCCCCCTGCACGATGCGCCCGGCGATGATCCAGAGCGGCGAGTCGCTCGCGGCGCAGAGGAAGGAGCCGGCGGCGAAGAAGGCGAGGCCGATGTACATGATGGGCTTGCGGCCGTGGCGGTCGGAAAGCGTGCCCAGGGGAATCTGCAGCAGCGCCTGGGTGAGCCCGTAGGCGCCCAGCGCCACGCCCGCCAGCTGCAGGTCCCAGCCGGGACGCCCCTGCGTCCACAGCGTGAAGACCGGCAGGATGATGAACATGCCGAAGAGGCGCAGCCCGAAGATGGCGGCAAGCGACAGGCTCGCTTGCAGCTCCCGGGAGCTCATGCGGGCCGGGGAATTCACCGGAATGGGGGCGTGGAGCGAGGAAAGGAGGCTCAGGTATATTAGCAGATCGCCCCATGGAATCGATCCGCATCAGAGGCGCGCGCACGCACAACCTGAGGAATGTCCAGCTCGACATTCCGCGCGACCGCCTCGTCGTGATCACGGGACTCTCCGGATCCGGCAAATCGTCCCTCGCCTTCGACACCCTCTATGCCGAAGGGCAGCGTCGCTACGTCGAGTCGCTCTCGGCCTACGCGCGGCAGTTCCTGGAGCTCATGGAGAAGCCCGACGTGGACCTGATCGAGGGCCTCTCGCCCGCGATCGCGATCGAGCAGAAGGCGACGTCGCACAACCCGCGCTCCACCGTCGGCACCGTGACCGAGATCCACGACTACCTGCGGCTGCTCTTCGCCCGCGCGGGCGACCCGTATTGCCCCGAGCACCACGTGAAGCTCGAGGCGCAGAGCGTGGCGCAGATGGTGGACCACGTGATGGCCCTGGAGGACGGGCTGCGCGTGATGATCCTCGCCCCGCTGGTCGTCGGGCGGCGCGGCGAGCAGGCCGAGATGATCGACGAGCTGAGGTCCCAGGGCTTCGTGCGCCTGCGCATCGACGGCGAGGTGCACGAGATCGACCGCCTGCCCAAGCTCGACCGCAACCGCAAGCACACGATCGAGATCGTGGTCGACCGGGTGAAGGTCGAGCGCGAGGGCGCGGGCGCACCCGGCATGAAGCAGCGGCTCGCCGAGTCGTTCGAGACGGCGCTGCGCCATGCGGACGGGCGCGCCATCGCGGCCGAGATGGGGTCATCCGAAGGGACGGCGGACGCCGGGCGCGAGCACCTTTTCTCGTCGAAATTCGCGTGCCCCATCTGCAGCTACTCGATCCCCGAGCTCGAGCCGCGGCTCTTCTCGTTCAACAACCCGATGGGCGCCTGCCCGCGCTGCGACGGATTGGGCGAGATCACGTTCTTCGATCCGCGGCGCGTCGTGGCCTTCCCGCACCTGTCCCTCGCGGGCGGCGCCATCCGCGGCTGGGACCGGCGCAACCAGTTCTACTTCTCGATGCTGCAGTCCCTGGCGCAGCACTTCCACTTCGACGTCGACGCTGCGTTCGAGTCGCTGCCCGAGAGAGCCCAGGACATCGTCCTCAACGGCTCGGGCGTCGAGAAGGTGGCGTTCCGCTATCCCGGCGAGAAGGGGCGCAGCGCCGTGAAGGAGCACGCCTTCGAGGGCATCCTGCCCAACCTCGAGCGGCGCTACCGCGAGACCGATTCCGCGACGGTGAAGGAAGAGCTCGCGAAATACCTGAACCAGCGCGCCTGCCCCGAGTGCGAGGGCACGCGGTTGCGGCGCGAGGCGCGCCACGTGAAGGTGGCGGACCGCACCATCCACGAGCTCTCGTCGATGCCGCTCAGGCAAGCGCAGCCGTTCTTCGAGAAGCTCGAGCTGCCGGGCGCGAAGAAGCTCGTGGCGGACAAGATCGTCCACGAGATCGCCAACCGCGTGAAGTTCCTGAACAACGTGGGCCTCGACTACCTCTCGCTCACGCGCTCGGCGGACACGCTCTCCGGCGGCGAGGCGCAGCGCATCCGCCTTGCGAGCCAGATCGGATCGGGCTTGACCGGCGTCATGTACGTGCTCGACGAGCCCTCGATCGGCCTGCACCAGCGCGACAACGAGCGGCTCATCGAGACGCTCAAGCACCTGCGCGACCTGGGCAACTCCGTGATCGTCGTCGAGCACGACGAGGAAGCGATCCTCGCCGCGGACCACGTCGTGGACATGGGCCCCGGCGCCGGGGTGCACGGCGGGGAGGTCGTGGCGCAGGGCACGCCGGCCGACATCCTGAAGGCCGCGGGATCGCTCACCGGGCAGTACCTTTCCGGCCGCAAGGCGATCCCGATCCCCGCGCGGCGCCACAAGCCCGACGCGCAGAAGAAGCTGCGCATCGCGGGGGCGCGCGGCAACAACCTGAAGGACGTGACCGTCGACATTCCCGTGGGCCTCTTCGTCGCCGTGACCGGCGTCTCGGGCTCCGGCAAGTCGACCCTCATCAACGACACGCTCTATCACGCGGTCGCGCACCACCTCTACGGCTCCGCCGCCGAGCCGGCGCCCCACGACGCGATCGAGGGCCTCGACTTCTTCGACAAGGTGATCAACGTCGACCAGAGCCCGATCGGGCGCACGCCGCGCTCCAACCCGGCGACGTACACGGGGCTCTTCACGCCGATCCGCGACCTCTTCGCCGGCGTGCCGGAGTCGCGGGCGCGCGGCTATGGTCCCGGCCGCTTCTCGTTCAACGTGAAGGGCGGCCGCTGCGAGGCGTGCCAGGGCGACGGACTCATCAAGGTCGAGATGCACTTCCTGCCCGACGTGTACGTGCCGTGCGACGTGTGCCACGGCAAGCGCTACAACCGCGAGACGCTCGAGATCCTCTACAAGGGACGCCCGATCGACCAGGTGCTCGACATGACGGTGGAGGCCGCGCGCGAGTTCTTCGCCTCGGTGCCCTCGATCGCGCGCAAGCTGGCCACCCTGATGGAGGTGGGCCTGGGGTACGTGAAGCTGGGCCAGAGCGCCACCACGCTTTCCGGCGGCGAGGCGCAACGCGTGAAGCTGGCGCTCGAGCTCTCGAAGCGCGACACCGGCCGCACGCTCTTCATCCTCGACGAGCCGACGACGGGCCTGCACTTCGCCGACATCGACCTGCTGCTCACGGTGCTGAACCGCCTGCGCGACCACGGCAACACCCTCGTCGTGATCGAGCACAACCTGGACGTCATCAAGACCGCCGACTGGGTGATCGACCTGGGTCCCGAGGGCGGCGACGGCGGCGGGCGCGTCATCGCGCAGGGTCCGCCGGAGGAGATCGCGGCGACGGGCGAGAGCTTCACCGGACGCTTCCTCAAGCCCATCCTCTCCCCCTCGCGCCGAAAGGCCGCGTCGGCCTGACGGACGGCTCGCGGCGCCCGGGGTCGCGCCTGTAAGATGCGCGCGTGGAACCGCGCGAACTCCTCGTGGGCAGCTTCCGGGCCGCCCTGGCGGCAGCCGACCCGCTCCAGATCGTTCCCCCGCACCTCCCGCCGCCTCCACGCGGCCGCACGGTCGTCGTGGGCGCCGGCAAGGCAGCCGGGGCCATGGCGAGCGCCGTCGAGGCGCACTGGCCCGCGCAGGCGCCCCTGGAAGGCGTCGTGATCACGCGCTACGGCCACGGCCTCCCCACGCGCCGCATTCGCGTCCTGGAGGCCGGGCACCCCGTTCCCGACGAGCACGGCGAGGACGCCGCCCGCGAGATCCTCGCCCTCGCCCAGTCCCTCGGCGCCGACGACCTGCTGCTGGTCCTCGTTTCGGGCGGCGGATCGGCGCTGCTGTCGCTGCCCGCGCCGGGCGTCTCCATGGCGGACCTCAAGGCCGTCACGCGGCAGCTGCTCGCGTGCGGCGCGCCGATCGAGGAGATGAACACGGTGCGCAAGCATCTGTCCGCGATCCAGGGCGGCCGGCTCGCGGCGGCGACGCGCGCGCCGGTGCTCGCCCTCGTCATTTCCGACGTGACGGGGGACGACCCGACGCACATCGCCTCGGGCCCTTGCGCGCCCGATCCGACGATGTACGCCGACGCGATCGCGATCCTCGCGCGCTACGGCGTCGAACCGCCCGCCGCGGTGCGCCGCCGCCTCGAGGACGGAGCGGCGGGCCGCATGCCCGAGACGCCGAAGGCCGGCGACCCGGCGTTCGAGCGCACCGAGAACCGCATCATCGCCACCGCCCACGCGAGCCTCATGGCCGCGGCGGCCCACTTCGAAGCGCGCGGCGTGCGCGCGCTCGTGCTGGGCGACTCCGTCACGGGCGAGGCGCGCGAGGTGGCGAAGGTGTATGCCGCGCTCGCGCGCGAGGTGCGCCTGCATGGCGCGCCCGCCGCCTCGCCCGTGGCGCTCATCTCGGGCGGGGAGACCACGGTCACGCTGCGCGGGCACGGCCGCGGCGGCCGCTGCAGCGAGTTCCTGCTCGCGCTCGCCGTGGCGCTCGACGGGCTGGACGAGACGTGGGCCATCGCGTGCGATACCGACGGCATCGATGGCAGCGAGGACAACGCCGGCGCGGTGCTCACCGCCGATGCCCTTTGCCGCGCGAAGTCCCGGGGCGTGTCGGCCCGCGCGCGGCTCGACGACAACGATGGCTACGGCTTCTTCGAGTCCCTGGGGGACCTCGTCGTGACCGGGCCCACGCGCACCAACGTGAACGACTACCGCGCGATCCTCGTGCGATGAGGCCGTCCGCGATCGTGCTCGTGCTGCTCGGGCTCGGCGTGGCCGTGGCCGCCACCGCCTTCCTGTGGCAGCCCGGGCTCGACTCGCTCTACGACGACAGCGTGAGCTACCTCGTGCTCGCGCAATGGCTCTCGCCATGGCATGCCGCGTCCGCGGCGGTGGCGGCGGCGGCGCCTCTGGAGAAATATCCGCCCGTCTTCCCGCTGCTGCTGGCACTCACGGGGGGCGCCTACGACTGGCGCATCGCGCACCTCGTCGTCGCGCTGTGCTTCGCGCTCAGCGTGGTGCTGCTCGCGCTTCACGCCTCGCGCATCTCGCGCTCGCGCGCATTGGGCATCGCCTGCGCCGTCGCGTTCGCGCTCATGCCCGGCGCATGGCTCATCGCCAAGGGCATCTTGAGCGAGTATCCCTACATGGTGCTGTCGCTGGGCGTGCTGCTCTGGCACGGCCGCGGCGAGGACGCGCCGCCCACGCGCCGCGATGCCGCGATCCTGTGCGCGCTCCTCGCCGCGACAATGCTCACGCGCACGATCGGCGTGTCGCTCGCGATCGCCCTTGCCGCGGCCGAAACCTTCGCCTTCCGGCGCAGACACGACGCCGTGCGCGCGAAACGCATGGCCGCGGCCATCGGCGCCGCGATCGCGCTGGCACTCGCCTGGTACCTGGTGCGGCCCGCGGGAGGCCCGGACCAGTACGCGCAGAGCCTCGAGGTGATGCGCGAAGGCGCTGGCATGGACATGGTCGGATGGCTCGCCGGATCGATCGCCGCCAACGCGGGAGCGATCGCCGCCGGCTGGCTGCACGCGCTCATGATCTTCTGGGGCGAGCCCTCCAACCCGCGCTTCATCATCGTGGCCGCGATCGGCCTCGCGGGCCTGGGCGCCAGCGTCTATCGTGCCTCCGACGGACACCTGGACGGCCTCTACGTCGCCGTCTACCTCGGCATGCTGTTGCTCTGGCCGTACCCCGGGCAGATGTATCGCCTCGCCTTTCCCGTGTTCCCGCTCGTGCTGGTCCACGCGTTCTGGGCGCTGCGGGCGGGCCTCGCGCAGCGGCTTCCCGCCGCGACGAGCGAGCGCTGGGCGGCGGGCGCCGTGGCGTTGCCGCTCGCCGCCTGCATGCCCGCGGTGCTGTTCTACGTGGGAGCACGCGCGCAGATGCCCGACGAGCCCTCGCGGCCGATGCCCAAGACCAGCATCGCCGAGTTCTACCGCATCCCGTCGGGGCCCGCCGCGCAGGAGAACGCGTGGCGGCAGATCGACGTGATGCAGGACCTGCGCCACCTCGCCGACACCACGCCGCCCGATGCACGGATCATGTGGTACACGCCGGACTATGTGGCGCTCCTCGGCCACCGCCGCGGCGTTCCGCTGCGCCGCCCCGGCAACCCGGCGGACCTGGCGCAGCAGCTGCGCGCGACGGGCGCGGACTACATCTATCTCTCGGAAGTGCAGCCGCGCGACAGCCTCTGGCACGACGGCTCCCCGCTCTTCCCCGCTTACCTGGCCCGCGGCATGGCGCGCATCGAATGGGCGCGCGGCGGCCCTCGCGGCGACATCCGTGCGATGCTGCTGAAGGTCGACAAGAACAAGATCACCCACCCCGAGCGAACCCCATGAAGCTATCGGTCGTCATCCCCTGCTACAACGAGAAGAAGACCATCGCGATGATCCTGAAGCGCGTGCGCGAGGCGCCGTGGCCGGACAAGGAGATCATCGTGGTCGACGACTGCTCGCGCGACGGCACGCGCGACCTGCTGCAGGGCGAGCTGCGCGGCCAGGTCGACCAGCTGGTCCTGCACGAGGTGAACCAGGGCAAGGGCGCGGCGCTGAGGAGCGGCATCAAGGCCGCGACCGGCGACTGGGTCATCATCCAGGATGCCGACCTCGAGTACGACCCGAACGAGTACCCGCGCCTCCTCAAGCCGATCCTGGACGACATGGCCGACGTGGTCTTCGGCTCGCGCTTCATGGGCGGGCAGCCGCACCGGGTGCTCTACTACTGGCACAGCGTGGGCAACTCCGTGCTGACGCTCCTCTCCAACATGTTCACGAACCTGAACCTCACGGACATGGAGACCTGCTACAAGGTCTTCCGCCGCGAGATCATCCAGTCGATCGAGATCGAGGAGGACCGCTTCGGCTTCGAGCCCGAGGTGACGGCGAAGGTCGCGCGGATGGGCTGCCGCATCTACGAGGTGGGCATCTCGTACTACGGGCGCACGTATGCGGAAGGCAAGAAGATCAACTACAAGGACGGCTTCCGTGCCATCTACTGCATCCTCAAGTACAACCTCTTCCGTTGAGCGGCGCCGCGCGCGCGCGCGGCTGCGCGGCCTCGGCCGCTATTTCCTCGTGGGCGGCGCGGCGGCCTGCGTGGACATCGGCCTCTTCGCGCTCTTCGCCAAGGCCCTGGGCCTGCCGTACCTGAGGGTCGCCAGCGCGAGCTTCGTGCTCGCCACGCTCGTGAACTACTGGCTCGGCATCCGCTTCGTGTTCGTGAGCGGGCAGCGCTTCCGCCGGCGCTGGGAGCTCGCCATGGTGTTCGCGGTGAGCGCGGTGGGGCTCGCCTTCAATTCCGGGATCCTGTGGCTCTGCGTGGAGCTCGGCCATCTCGGCCTCATGGTCGCGAAGCTCGCGGCGACCGGCGTCGTGTTCTTCTGGAATTATTTCGCCCGTCGCGTCCTCATCTTCGGGGCGCTGCGCTAGGGGGCGCGGGCGAAGCCGTTCTCGCGCAGGTACTCGCGCAGCCGCACCGGATCCACGCGCTGCAGGACGAACTGCGCGCGTCCGGCGAGGGGCAACGTGACGCTGTAGTACGGCTCGGAGAAGCGCGCGAGGTCCGCGAACATCGGGCCCGGATTCGAGAGCGCGAAATCCACGTCGAGCTTGTAGATCTCGGAGAGCACGAGGTAGCGGGTGCCGGTGGCCTCGAGCGCGCGCGCGAACGTGAGCTTGTCCCAGCCGTACTCGTATGGCACGCCGCGGCGCTGCCCGAGCAATCCCACGTACTCGGGCCGCATCCACATCACGCGCGCATCGGGCTCGGTCACCTGCCGCAGGGCCTGCAGGCCGATGAGTGCGGCGAGCTGCGGATTCGCCGCCTGGCGTGCCGCCACTTCGTTCCTGGACCGGTAGTACTCGAGCACGTTGGAGTACGCCATCGACGTGCCCGGCAGCGGCGTGCGGTCCAGGGCGCGCAGGGCGAGCAGCGCCATGGCGGGCAGGCACAGCGCGATGACCAGCGCGCAGCACGCCGCCACGGCGAAGCGCGCGCGGTGTGCGAGATCGAGGCGCGCCGCCAGGGCCGCGAGCGCCTCGCCGGCATGCAGCAACAGGAGCGGCAGGAGCGGATAGAGGAGCCGCCGCGACGTCTCCTCGCCGTAGTTCCAGAAAACCAGGAGGGGCAGCGTGAGGAGCACGTACCAGCCGTCCAGCGCATTGCGCGCGGCGCGGCGCACGGTGCCGGCCAGCGCGATCGCGCCCAGCGCCAGGAAGGGGAGGCTGGCGGTCCCGCCGGTCGTGCCTTCCCCCTGCAGGGAGGCGAGCCATGCGCGCACGAGGACGTCGACACCCTGCCGCAATGCCTGCGCCGGGTGCGCGGCCCACGCGGCGGCGAGCGTCGCGAGCTGGTCCTGGTAGTCGCCGCCCGCGCCCGGACGCAGCCATGGCCACAACGGGGCCAGCAGGAGCACCGGGAGGAACGGCAGGAGCAGCCGGATGCGCAGCGTCCGCGGCGTTCGCGCGAAACGCAGCGCCGCGTGCACCGCGTACGCCGCGATGAGCGTGACGGCGGCCGATCGCGTCTGCTGTGCCGCCGCGAGCCACAGGCCGAAGACGATCCAGCGCCGCGGCGGCGCGTCGGACTGCGCGAGATGCCGCGCGTGGCAAGCCAGCGCCATGAGCGTGATGGCGAGGAAAAGCGGCTCGCTCAGCACGCCCAGGATGCTCAGCCACGCGGTCGGCGTGAGCAGGAATGCGGCCGCGAGGAGGCAGGCCGCGGCGCGGCTGCGCGTCTCGAGGAGCGCATATCGATAGAGGGCCGCCAGCGCGAGCGCGGCGAGCAGGGCCACGGTCACGTGCGCCGCGGCGAGCGACTGGCTGCCCCGGGTCGCCACCAGCACGAGCGGGAAGAGGGGCGGGAAATGCGCGTGCTGCCACGCCCAGGGCTCGACGAACGTGCGGCTGCCCTCGATCCAGCGCGCGAGCGTGAGGTAGCTGAAGCTGTCGTCGTTGAACGTCGCGAGCCCCGGCTGCCAGGCGAATGCGACCAGGAGCGGCGCGGCGAGCGCGAGGAGCCCGAAGATCGCCGCGTGCGCGCGCAGGACGCCCGCCGCGCGCGCGGGCTTCATCTCGCGCGCGGAACCGCGACGCCCAGCGTGGCCGCGTAGCGCTCGAGCGCCGCGCGATCCACCTGCAGCAGGCCGAACTCGTCGGTCGCGGCGGCCGGGTTGCGCACGACGAAGAGGAAGCGCGCGAAGGGCGCCACCGACGCCGGCGTCACGAGCGGATCCCATGCGTCGCCGCGGATATCGGCCTTGTAGAGGCTGGAGACCACGATGTATTCGGCGCCGGAGTCGAGGAGCTGGCGCACCACGCCCGCCATGCCGTCGCGGTAATACGAGGGCACGCCGGCGCGATGGGAGAGCACGGCGACGTAGTCCGGCCGCATCCACATCACGCGCGCCGCGGGGGGCGTGAAGCGCTCGACTTGGGCCAGCCCCGCGAGCACGGCGAGCTGGCGGCCGGCGATCTCGCGCGCCGGCTTCACCGGGATCGTCGTGTAGTACTCGGTGATGCCCGCGTACGAAAGCGGCGAGATCGACATCGCGGGGGCTCGGTCGGCGGCCTTGGAAGCGATGAGCGCCACCGCCGGGAACGAGAAGGCCGCCACGATCACCGCCGCCGCCGCTGCGATCCAGCCCGCGCGTTGCGGAACCAGGCGGCGGCCGATCGCATGCACGGCCTCGCCCGCATGCAGCAGCCCGAGCGGCACGACCGGATAGAGCAGACGGCGCGTGGTCTCCTCCGGAAAGAGCCAGACGCCCAGCATCGCGACGTATGCGAGCGCGTACCAGCCGTCCAGGCGGTTCGCGAGCGCGGCGCGCGCCGCGCCGGCGAGCGCCAGTGCTCCGGCGGCGAGCAGCACGAGGCGCGTGCCGCCGTAGACGTGGGACTCCGAGGTGAAGCTGCCGACCCAGGCGCTGCTCACGTACTCCGCGCTCTTGGCGGCGAAGAATGCCGGGGCGGCGACGAGCAGGCCCCACGCGTTGTGCAGCACCTGCGCGTAGTTCTCGCCCTGCAGGGGCGGGCGTGCCGCAAGCCACGCGCCGACGAGGATGGCCACGGGCAGCAGCGGCAGCAACAAGGCGGGCGCGGGGTCGCGTTCGCGAAATGCGTGCATGAGCGCCCATGCGCCGTATGCGGCGAGAAGCGCCACGCCCGCGCTGCGCGTGAGGAGCGCCGCGGCGAGGACCACGCCCAGGCCCAGGCGCGCGCGCATCGACGGGGCGTCCCGCGCCGTGGACGCGGCGTGCCATGCGAGCGCCCAGAACGTGACCAGGAGGAAAAGCGGCTCGCTCAGGATGCCGAGCTCGCTGATCCAGGCGGTCGGCGTGAGGAGGAAGAGCACCACGAGGACGGTGGCAGCGCGAGGGCCCGTCACGCGCGACGCGAACGCATGCAGAGGCACCAGCGCCAGCGCCGCGCACACCGCGACCACGAGGTGGGCGCGAATGAAGTCGGCGGCGCCGCCGGTCGCGGCCAGCAGCAGCGGGAAGAGCGGCGGGAAATGGGCCGCGTTGCCGAGCCACTCGCGCACCGCCGGCGTGGCAGCGCCCGCATAGGCTCGCGCCTGCACCAGGTAGCTCACGCTGTCGTCGCTCACGGTGGCGAGCCCGTCGTGCCACGAGAACGCCGCGAAGACGGGAAGCGCCAGGACCACGAGTGCCACGAGGACGGGGTCGAAGCGGCCGCGAAAGGAAAAAGGCCGACTGGGGGTCGGCCTTTTCGGTGCGGGATCTGGGTTCACCCGCGCGAGTGTACTCGAATGCGGCTTAAGCCTTCACCTTCGAGTCGCCCGTGTCGCGTGCCTCCTCGTCCTGCGGCCGGTCGACCAGCTCGACCAGCGCCATGGGCGCGTTGTCGCCCTGGCGGAAGCCGTACTTGAGGATGCGCAGGTAGCCGCCGTTGCGCGCCTTGTAGCGCGGACCCAGCTCGGCGAAGAGCTTGACCACCATGTCGCGGTCGCGCAGGCGGTCGAACGCGAGGCGCTTGTTGGCGAGCGTCTCGGTCTTGCCCAGCGTGATGATGGGCTCGGCCACGCGGCGCAGCTCCTTGGCCTTCGGGAGCGTCGTCTTGATGGCCTCGTGCTTCAGCAGCGAGACGGTCATGTTGCGCAGCATCGCGAGGCGATGGCTGCTGGTGCGGTTCAGCTTCCGCAGGCCGTGGCGGTGACGCATTTCAGTGTCCTTTCACTCTCTTGGCTTGTGCAGCCTTGTTGGTATTGTGCGGGGACAGACCCCGATTCAAGCGCGCCGGCTTTTGACGTAGCCGCGGCGGGTAGCGAAATTGGGGTCTGTCCCCGACGTTTGAATTACTTCGTGAGCCCCGCGACGGGCCAGTTCTCGAGCTTCATGCCGAGGGTGAGGCCCTTCGAGGCGAGCACTTCCTTGATCTCGTTCAGCGACTTGCGCCCGAGGTTCGGCGTCTTCAGCAGCTCGTTCTCGGTGCGCTGGATGAGGTCCCCGATGTAGTAGATGTTCTCGGCCTTGAGGCAGTTGGCCGAGCGCACCGTGAGCTCGAGGTCGTCCACCGGCTGCAGGAGGATCGGGTCCACCTGAGGCTGCGCCGTTTCCGGGCGCTCTTCCGACGTCGACTGCAGCGACGCGAAGACGGAGAGCTGGTCCACGAGCACGCTCGCGGCGTAGCGCACCGCTTCCTCCGGCTCGATCACGCCGTTGGTCTCGATGTCGATCACGAGGCGGTCGAGGTCCGTGCGCTGCTCGACGCGGGCGCTCTCCACCTGGTAGCTCACCCGGCGCACCGGCGAGAACGACGCGTCGAGCAGGATCGAGCCGATCGAGCGCGAGTCGTCCTGGCGGCGCGAGGTGGCCGGCACGTAGCCGCGGCCCTTCTCGACCTTGATCGTCATGTCGATCTTGCCGCCCTGGGTGAGGTGCGCGATCACGTGGTCGGGATTGATGATCTCGACGTCGTGCGTCTGCTCGATGTCCGCCGCGGTGACGGGGCCCGCCGCCGCCTTCTTGAGCTTCAACGTGGACTCGTTGCGGTTGTGCAGCTTCATCACCACGCCCTTGAGGTTCAGGATGACGTCCACGACGTCCTCCTGCACACCCTCGATCGTGGAGTATTCGTGCAGCACGCCCGCGATCTTGACCTCGGTCGCGGCATAACCGGGCATCGAGGAGAGCAGGATGCGGCGCAGGGCGTTGCCCAGCGTGTGCCCGTACCCGCGCTCGAACGGCTCCATGACGACCTTCGCGTGGGTGGGCGACAGGTTCTGGACGTCGATGATGCGGGGTTTCAGGAAAGTCGTGGCGTTGCTTTGCATTCGGGGGTACCTCTGAACAGGTGCGTTTGAGATCGAGCCTTACCTTTGCGCCGCGGCGCGCGGCGCCGCGGGATCACTTCGAGTAAAGCTCCACCACCAGCTGTTCGTTCACGTCGGAGGCGAACTCCGCGCGGTCGGGCAGTTGCTTGAAGGTGCCCTTGAAGTTCTTCGGATCGACCTCGACCCAGCTTGGGAATCCGTTCTGCTCGGCGAGATCCAGCGACGCCTTGATGCGAAGCTGGGCCCGCGACTTCTCGCGCACGCCCACCACGTCGGTGGCGCGCAGCAGGTAGGAGGGGATGTTCACGGGCTTGCCGTTCACCTCGATCGCCTTGTGCGAGACGAGCTGGCGGGCCTCCGCGCGCGTGGACGCGAAGCCCATGCGGTAGACGACGTTGTCCAGGCGGCTCTCCAGCATCTGGAGCAGCACCTCGCCCGTGGCGCCGCGCTTCGTGATCGCCTTGTCGAAGTACGTGCGGAACTGGCGCTCGAGCACGCCGTACATGCGGCGGATCTTCTGCTTCTCGCGCAGTTGCGTGCCGTACTCCGAGATGCGGGTCGACTTGGCGCCGTGCTGGCCGGGCCGCGAGTCGAGCTTGCATTTCGTGTCGAGCGAGCGGCGTGCGCTCTTCAGGAAGAGGTCAGTCCCTTCCCGGCGCGAAAGCTTGCACTTGGGTCCGATATAACGTGCCACGGTGTTCTCCTGGTCTCTTTACATGGGGGCTGCCCGGCCTGGGGCAATCCCGCTCTCTGCTACATGCGCCGGCGTTTCGGCGGCCGGCAGCCGTTGTGGGGCACCGGCGTCACGTCGGCGATCGACACGATCTTCAGGCCGAGCGCGTTCAGGGCGCGCACGGCCGACTCGCGGCCCGGGCCGGGACCCTTGATGCGCACCTCGAGGTTCTTGACCCCGTGCTCCTGGGCCGCGCGGCCGGCGGCCTCCGCGGCCACCTGGGCCGCGAAGGGCGTCGACTTGCGCGAGCCCTTGAAGCCCGCGCCGCCGGAGGTCGCCCACGAGAGCGCATTGCCCTGGCGGTCGGTGATGGTGATGATCGTGTTGTTGAAGGACGCGTGCACGTGGGCGATGCCCTCGGAGACGACCTTCTTCGCCTTCTTGCGGGCGCGCGATGCGGCGGGTGCCTTGGCCATTTCGTATGTTCCTTAAGCGGTGTGGATCAGGCGGCCGCCTTGGACAGGCGGACGGCCTTGCGCGGGCCCTTGCGGGTGCGCGCGTTGGTGCGGGTGCGTTGGCCGCGGACGGGCAGGCCCTTCTTGTGGCGCACCCCGCGGTAGCAGCCGAGGTCCATCAGCCGCTTGATGTTCATCGACGTCTCGCGGCGCAGGTCGCCCTCCACCGTGAACTTGCCGACCTGCTCGCGCAGCTTGTCCATCTCGCCGTCGGTCAGGTCCTTGATCTTGGCGGACTGGCGCACGCCCGCCGCGTCGCAGACGAGGCGGGCGCGCGAACGGCCGATGCCGTAGATCGCGGTGAGCGCGATCGAAGCGTGCTGCTGGTTCGGGATGTTGATGCCTGCAATACGTGCCATGTTTGTCCTCGTTACGCTAGGGAAGCGCGCCGGCCCTTAGCCCTGGCGCTGCTTGTGCCGCGGGTCGCTGCAGATGATGCGCACGACGCCCTTGCGCCGCACGACCTTGCATTTGCGGCAGATTTTCTTGACGGAAGCCTGAACTCGCATCTTGGTTCTCCTTACTTGGCGCGGAAAGTGATCCGGGCCTTGGTCAAATCGTAGGGCGTCATCTCGACCGTCACCTTGTCGCCGGGGAGGATGCGGATGTAGTGCATGCGCATCTTCCCGGAGATGTGGCCGAGCACGACGTGCCCGTTCTCGAGCTTCACGCGGAACATCGCGTTCGGGAGAGTCTCGAGAATCTCCCCCTGCATCTGGATCGTCTCTTCCTTCGCCATCGCCCTAGCGCACCGGGAACCCGCCGCCGCCCTTGAAGTTCGCCTTCTTGAGCAGGCTCTCGTACTGGTGCGACATGAGGTAGGCCTGCAGCTGCGCCATGAAATCCATCGTCACCACCACCACGATCAAGAGCGACGTCCCGCCGAAGTAGAACGGCACGTTCCACTCGCTCTGCAGGAACTGCGGCAGCAGGCACACGAGCGTGATGTAGATCGCCCCGACGAGGGTGAGCCGGGTGATGATGCGGTCGATGTAGCGCGCCGTCTGCTCGCCCGGCCGGATCCCCGGCACGAAGGCGCCGCTCTTCTTGAGGTTGTCCGCCGTCTCCTTCGAGTTGAAGACGAGCGCCGTATAGAAGAAGCAGAAGAAGATGATCGCCGCGGCGTACAGCAGCAGGTACAGCACCTGGCCCGGCGCGAGCCAGCCCGCCACGTCCTTCAGCCAGATGAAGTGCTCGTTGGAGCCGAACCAGCTGGCGAGCGTCGCCGGGACGAGGATGATCGACGAGGCGAAGATCGGCGGGATCACGCCCGACATGTTGAGCTTGAGCGGCAGGAACGAGCTCTGGCCGCCGTAGAGCTTGTTGCCGACCTGGCGCTTGGCGTAGTTCACGAGGATGCGCCGCTGCCCCTTCTCGACGAACACCACGACGGCGGTCACGATCACGACCAGCGCGAATACGACAATGGCACCGAAGTACGACATGGCGCCCGTGCGCGTGAGCTCGAGCGTGCCGCCGATGGCATGGGGCAGGTTCGCCACGATCCCCGCGAAGATGATCATCGAGATGCCGTTGCCGATGCCGCGCTCGGTGATCTGCTCGCCCAGCCACATGATGAACATGGTGCCGGTGAGGAGCGTGATCACGGTGACGATGCGGAACGCGAAGCCCGGGTCGATCACGAGTCCCGGCTGCGACTCGAGCGCCACCGAGATGCCGAGCGCCTGGAACGCGGCGAGCACCACGGTGCCGTAGCGCGTGTACTGGGTGATCTTGCGCCGCCCCGCCTCGCCCTCCTTCTTCATCGCCTCGAGCGAAGGCGAGACGACGGTGAGGAGCTGCATGATGATGGAGGCCGAGATGTACGGCATGATGCCGAGCGCGAAGATCGAGAAGCGCGACAGCGCCCCGCCCGAGAACATGTTGAACATGTCCAGGATGCCGCCCTGGTTCTGGTGGAAGAGCTTCGAGAGCTCCGCGGGGTCGATGCCCGGCACCGGGATGAAGGTCCCGACCCGGTAGACGACCAGCGCGCCCAGCAGGAACCAGAGGCGCCTCTTGAGGTCGCCCATCTTGCCCAGGGTTGCGAACGGGTTAGCCGACAATGCGCTGCGCTCCGGTTACTTCGAGGCCTGCGCCGCGGGCTGCTTCTTGGGCAGCTTCCTCGGCTTCTCGGCCGTGACGATTTCGGCGACGGAGCCGCCGGCCTTCTCGATCGCCGCGCGCGCCCCCTTCGAGGCCGCGACGCCCGAGACCGCGAACTTGCCCGACACTTCGCCCGCCAGGATGATCTTCGCGCGCCGCGCCGGGCCGGGAACGAGCCCCGCCTTCTTCAGCCCGTCGAGGTCGATCGCGTTGGCCCCGACCTTCGCCAGGTCGCCCGAGCGCACTTCCGCCGCCTTGTCGATCGTGGTGGCGAGGAAGCCGCGCTTCGGCAGGCGCCGCTGCAGCGGCATCTGGCCGCCCTCGAAGCCCACCTTGTGGAAGCCGCCGGCGCGGGACTTCTGGCCCTTGTGGCCGCGGCCCGCGGTCTTGCCCAGGCCCGAGCCCCCGCCACGCGCGACGCGCCGGCGCGGTTTCTTGGAGCCCGCCGCGGGCTTGATGGTATTGAGTTCCATGGTCCTTATTCCTCGACCTTCACCAGGTAGCTCACCCGGTTGATCATTCCGCGGATGGAGGGCGTGTCGGCCACTTCCACCGTATGGCTGCGGTGCTTCAAGCCCAGGCCCTTCACCGACTCGCGGTGCTTGTGCTTGGTGGCGGTGATGCCCTTCACGAGCGTCACCCTGATCTTCTTGCCGGATTCCGGCTTGCCTTTCGCTGCCATGTCGTCCCCTTAGGCGCCGATCTCTTCGACCTTCTTGCCGCGCTTGGCCGCGATCTCCGAAGGACGGCGCTGCTGCGCGAGGCCGTCGAGCGTCGCGCGCACGACGTTGTACGGGTTGGTCGAGCCATGGCACTTGGCCGAGATGTTCGTGACACCCATCACCTCGAACACCGCGCGCATGGCGCCGCCCGCCTTGATGCCGTTGCCTTCGGCCGCCGGCTTCATCATCACCCTCGTCGCTCCGTGCTGTCCCAGCACGTCGTGGTGGATGGTGCCGCTCTTCAGCGGGATCTTCACCATGTTGCGGCGGGCCTGCTCCATCGCCTTCTGCACCGCGACGGGAACCTCGCGCGCCTTGCCCTTGCCCATGCCGATCGAGCCGTCGCCGTCGCCGACCACGGTCAACGCGGCGAAGCCCAGGATGCGCCCGCCCTTCACCACCTTGGTGACGCGGTTGACCGAGATCATCTTCTCCCGGAGGCCGTCGCTGCGCTCGTCCTGGCCCTGGTTACGCTGGTCGTTCCTTGCCATGTGTCGTCCTTAGAACTTGAGACCGCCCTCGCGGGCGGCATCGGCGAGCGCCTTCACTCGGCCGTGGTAGCTGAAGCCGGAGCGGTCGAACGCCACTTCGGTCACGCCGGCCGCCTTCGCCTTCTCGGCGATGCGCTTGCCGACTTCGGCCGCGGCGTCCTTGCCCGATCCCTTCGGATGCGAGGTGCGCACGTCCTTCTCGAGCGTCGAGGCCGAGGCGAGCACCTTGCCGCCGCTGCCGTCGATCACCTGGGCGTAGATGTGGAGGTTGGTGCGATGCACGGTGAGACGCGCCGCGCCCTGGCGCGCGATGCGCACGCGGGTCTTGGCCGAGCGCCGGGTACGAGATGCTTTCTTGTCCATGCTCATCGCCTCACTTCTTCTTCGTTTCCTTGAGCGTCACCTGCTCGCCCGTGTAGCGCACGCCCTTGCCCTTGTAGGGCTCCGGCGGCTTGTACGCGCGGATCTCGGCGGCCACCTGGCCGACCTTCTGGCGATCGACGCCCTTGATGATGATTTCGGTCTGCGTCGGCGTCTCCGCCTTCACGCCGTCGGGCAGGGCGTGAACGATGGGGTGCGAGAAGCCGAGCGTCAGGTTGAGCTTGTTGCCCTGCGCCTGGGCGCGGTATCCCACGCCCACCAGCGAAAGGCGCTTCTCGAAGCCGTTCTTGACTCCGTTCACCATGTTCGCCACGTTGGCGCGCGTGGTGCCGGAGAGCGCATTGGCTTCCTTGCTCTCGTCGGCGGCGGCGAAGGTGATGGTGTTGCCGTCCTTCTTCACCACCACGCCGCGCGCGATGGCCGCCTTCAGCGTGCCGAGCGGGCCCTTCACGGTGAGCTCGGAGGCTGCGATGTTGACCTCGACCTTCTCGGGCAGGGTCACCGGGTATTTCGCGATTCGGGACATGGCTTCCTCTTACACCACGATGCAGAGCACTTCCCCACCCACGCCCGTGTCGCGGGCACGGCGGTCGGTCATGACGCCGCGCGAGGTGGAGACGATGGCGACACCCAGCCCGTTCATCACGCGCGGGATGTCGTCGCGGCCCTTGTAGATGCGAAGGCCGGGGCGCGAGACGCGCTCGATCTTCTCGATCACCGGCTTGCCGGCGTAGTACTTGAGGCCGATCTCGATGAAGGGCTTGCCCTCGTTGTCGCGGACCGCGAAGTCCTCGATGTAGCCCTCGTCCTTCAGGACCTGGGCGATGGCCTTCTTCACCTTCGATGCCGGCACCGCCACAGTCACCTTCTCGGTGGCCTGCGCATTGCGGATGCGGGTCAGCATGTCGGCGATGGGATCACTCATGCTCATGGTTCGGCTCCTACCAGCTCGCCTTGATCATTCCGGGGATCTCGCCGCGCATGGCGATCTCGCGGATCTTGTTGCGCGCGAGCCCGAACTTGCGGAACGTGCCGCGGGGGCGGCCCGTCATCGCGCACCGGTTGCGCAGGCGCACGGGAGACGCATTGCGCGGCAGCGCCTGCAGCTTGGCGCGCGCCTCGTCGCGGGCGTCGTCCGTCGCCTTCGGATCCTGGATGATCGACAGCAGCGCGCGGCGCTTCTCGGCGTACTTCTTCACCGTGGCTTCGCGCTTCGCCTGGCGGTTGATGACGGCAAGCTTGGCCATTAAACCCTCTCAGTCCTGAACGGGAACCGGAACGCGGCGAGAAGGGCTTTCGCTTCCTCGTCGGTCTTCGCGGTCGTGGTGATGGAGATGTTCAAGCCCCGGATCGCGTCGACCTTGTCGTACTCGATCTCCGGGAAAATGATCTGTTCTTTCACGCCCATGTTGTAGCTGCCGCGGCCGTCGAACGCCCGGCCCGACACGCCGCGGAAGTCGCGCACGCGCGGCAGCGCGATCGTGACCAGGCGGTCGAGGAACTCGTACATGCGGCGGTTGCGCAGCGTCACCATCGTGCCGACGGGATAGCCGGTGCGGATCTTGAATCCCGCGATCGACTTCTTCGACTTGGTGACGACCGGCTTCTGTCCGGCGATCTTCTGCAGGTCGCCCTGGGCGTTCTCGAGGATCTTCTTGTCGGCGACGGCCTCGCCCACGCCCATGTTCAGCGTGATCTTGGTGACGCGCGGCACCTGCATGACGGTCTTGTACCCGAACTGCTTCATGAGCGCGGGGACGATCTGCTCGCGGTACTGCACCTGCAGGCGCGGCGGCTGCGTCGGCGCGGCCTCGGGACCGCTCGGCGCGGCCTCCTTCGCGGCCTTGCCGGCCTTCTTCGGCTTGTCGGCGGGCTTCGCGTCCTGCGCCGGCTTGCCGGCGGGCTTCTTGCCCTTCTGTTCCTTGCTGTCTTCCTTGGCCATGTTCTACCTCAAGCGTCCACGACTTCGCCGTTGGACTTGAAGAAGCGCACCTTGCGGGCGGGGTTCGCACCCTGCGCTTCCAGGAACTTGAATCCGACGCGATCGCCCTTGCCCGTGGCCGGGTTCACGAGCATCACGTTGGAGACGTCGATGGGCATCTCGCGCTCGATGATGCCGCCGGTCTGGCCCTTCATCGGGTTCGGCCGCTGGTGCTTCTTCACGCGGTTCACGCCCTCGACCACCAGCTTGCCGGACGCGAGCACGCGCAGCACGGTGCCGGTCTTGCCCTTGTCGCGACCCGTCGTCACGACGACGTTGTCGCCCTTGCGAATCTTCATCTTTGCGCTCCCTACAGGACTTCAGGCGCCAGCGACACGATCTTCATGAAGCGCTCGGTGCGCAGCTCGCGCGTCACCGGGCCGAAGATGCGCGTGCCGATCGGCTCGAGCTTGGGGTTCAGCAGCACCGCGGCATTGGTGTCGAACTTGATCACCGAGCCGTCGGGGCGGCGGACTCCATGGGCGGTGCGCACGACGACCGCGCTATAGACCTCGCCCTTCTTCACGCGGCCGCGCGGGGCCGCGCTCTTGATCGACACCTTGATGATGTCGCCAATGCCCGCATAGCGGCGCTTGGAGCCGCCGAGGACCTTGATACACATCACCGAACGCGCGCCGGTGTTGTCGGCGACGTCCAGAATGGATTGCATCTGAATCATGATTCCCTCTCCAACTTGACCCGGCGGTCTCCCGTCCGGCCAGTCTTGGATCCGTCTTCCGTCCCCGCTTCCCGTGACCGGGCCGCGAAGACTGGGCTAGTGGTGTCCTTTTACCCGTCTCTCGGGGAGAGACCGTTCAAGGAGGACCGTCGAAACGATCGCTTTGGGGCCCGGGCGTTTGGTCGTGCTGGCTTCGGCTGGCGGCCGGGCGGCCCCCGGGGTGCGAATCCCGGGCTCACAAACTGGACTTCCGGCCCACGAAGCCGGGGCCGGAAGCAGCAAAGACTGCGATTATAGCAGGGAAATCATCGCCCTGCCAAGAGCGCCCCCCGTCACTCGGGACGGGCGCGCTCCGCGACCTTGGCGACCTTCCACGCCTTGGTCTTGGAGAGGGGGGCGCACTCCTCGATCACCACCTTGTCGCCCATCTTCGCGTCGTTGCCCTCGTTGTGGGCGTGGTACTTCTTGGTCCGCGTGACCACCTTGCCGATCACCGGGTGCATCACCTGGCGCTCGACGAGGACCGTGACCGTCTTCTCCATCTTGTCGCTCACCACGGTGCCCACCAGGGTGCGGTGGCTCTTCGGGGCGTTGGCCTGGGCGGCGGGGGTCATTTGGCGCTCCGCGATTTCTCGGTGAGCAGCGTGTGCACCCGCGCGATCTGGCGGCGCACGCGCTCCACCTCGCTGTTCCTGGTGAGGCTCTGGGTGGCGTGCTGCATGCGCAGCCCGAACTGCGCACGGCGCAGCTCGAGCAGCTCCTGGTTCAGCTCATCCGCGCTCTTCGCGCGCAGTTCCGATGTCTTGCTCATGTTTCCTCCGTCAGCCGATCATGCGTTCGACGAACGCGGTCTTGATCGGCAGCTTGGCCGCGGCGAGCGCGAAGGCCTCGCGGGCGAGCGCGGCGTCGACGCCGCCCATTTCGTAGAGCACCTTGCCCGGGACGATCTCGGCCACGAAATACTCGGGCGAGCCCTTGCCGTTGCCCATGCGGACCTCGGCCGGCTTCTTGGAGATGGGCTTGTCGGGGAAGATGCGGATCCAGATCCGGCCGCCGCGCTTGATGTGGCGCGTCATCGCCCGGCGCGCGGCCTCGATCTGGCGCGCCGTGAGGCGCCCCCGGACCATGGCCTTCAGGCCGAACTCGCCGAAGGACACCTTGTTGCCGCGCGTGGCGATGCCCTTGTTGCGGCCCTTCTGCTCCTTGCGATATTTCCTTCTAGCTGGCTGCAGCATTTCTCACCCCAGGTTTGCGTGCGGCGGGTTTCTTCTCGGGTTCGGGGGCGGGAGCCGCCGGCTGCTCGCCCTTGCCCAGCACCTCGCCCTTGAAGACGAGGACCTGGACGCCGATGGTGCCGTAGGTGGTACGGGCCTCGGAGAATCCGTAGTCGATGTCGGCGCGCAGCGTATGCAGCGGCACGCGGCCCTCGCGATACCACTCGGTGCGCGCGATCTCGGCGCCATTCAACCGTCCCGCGCTCGTGATCTTGATGCCCTGGGCGCCGAGGCGCATCGCGTTCTGCATCGCGCGCTTCATGGCGCGGCGGAACATCACGCGCTTCTCGAGCTGGCCCGTGATCGAATCCGCGATGAGCTGGGCGTCCAGCTCGGGCTTGCGGATCTCCTCGATGTTCACGTGCACCGGCACGCCCATGAGCCGCTGGAGCGTATTGCGCAGGCCTTCGATGTCCTCGCCCTTCTTGCCGATGACGACACCCGGGCGCGCCGAGTAGATCGTGATGCGCGCGTTCTTGGCGGGGCGCTCGATCACCACCTTGCCGACGGCGGCATGCGAGAGCTTCTTCTTGAGGTATTCGCGCACCTTGATGTCCTCGAGCAGCATGCCCGGGAAATTCTTGGTGTTCGCGAACCACTTCGAGCCCCAGTTGCGGTTGACCGAGAGTCTGAAACCCGTCGGGTTGATCTTCTGTCCCATGGCTTAGTCCTTTTTCCCGTCGCCCACGGCGAGGAAGACGTGGCAGGTCGGCTTGATGATGCGGTTGCCGCGGCCCTTCGCGCGGGCGTGGAAGCGCTTGAGCACCGGGCCCTTCTCCACGTAGATGCGGGTGACCTTGAGCTCGTCGATGTCCGCGCCGTTGTTGTGCTCGGCGTTGGCGATCGCGCTCTCCAGCACCTTCTTGATGATGCGCGCGCCCTTCTTCGGCGTGAAGCTGAGGATGTTGAGGGCGGAGGCGATCGGCTGTCCGCGCACGAGGTCGGCGACCAGGCGCCCCTTCTGGGCGGAGAGTCGCACGCCGTACAGTTTCGATTGGACTTCCATCGTCGTCTCCTTACTTCTTCGGCGGGCCCGACGGTGCCGCCACCTTCTTGTCGGCCGAGTGGCCCTTGAAGGTGCGCGTCAGCGCGAACTCGCCCAGCTTGTGGCCGACCATGTTCTCGGTCACGTACACGGGAATGTGCTGCTTGCCGTTGTGCACGGCGATCGTGAGGCCGACGAAATCCGGCAGGACGGTGGAGCGGCGCGACCAGGTCTTGATCGGGCGCTTGTCCTTGGCCGCCTGGGCGGCCTCGACCTTCTGCATGAGGTGCCCGTCGACGAACGGGCCTTTCTTGACTGAACGTGCCATGGTTGTCCCTTACGCCTTCTTGTGCCGGCTGCGCACGATGAACGACTGCGTCCGCTTGTTGGTCCGCGTCTTCTTGCCCTTGGCGGGCTGGCCCCAGGGCGAGACCGGGTGCCGGTTGCCGCGCGTGCGGCCGCCGAGCGGGTGGTCCACCGGGTTCATCGTCTCGCCGCGCACCGTCGGACGGATGCCTCTCCAGCGGTTGGCGCCGGCCTTGCCGATCTGGCGCAGGTTGTGCTCCTCGTTGCCCACCTCGCCGATGGTCGCGCGGCAGTTCACGTGCACGCGCCGGATCTCGCCGGAGCGCATGCGCAGCTGCGCGTACTCGCCTTCACGCGCGAGGAGCTGCACGCCCGCACCCGCGGCGCGCGCGATCTGCGCGCCCTTGCCGGGCAGCATCTCGACGCAGTGCACCGTGGTGCCCACCGGGATGTTGCGCAGCGGCAGCGCGTTGCCCGACTTGATCGGGGCCTCGGCGCCGGCCTGCACCGTCTCGCCGACCGTGAGTCCCTTCGGCGCGATCATGTAGCGGCGCTCGCCGTCCGCGTAGCAGATGAGCGCGATGTTGGCGCTGCGGTTCGGGTCGTACTCCAGCCGCTCGACCTTCGCCGGGATGCCGTCCTTGTCGTTGCGGCGGAAGTCGATGATGCGGTAGTGGTGCTTGTGCCCGCCGCCCTGGTGCCGCGTCGTGATGTTGCCCATGGAGTTGCGGCCGGCCCGCTTGGGCAGCGCTTCCACGAGGCGCGCGAACGGGGCGCCCTTGTGCAGGTCCGGATTCACCACCTTCACCATGGCCCTGCGGCCGGCGGAGGTGGGCTTGGTCTTGACGAGAGCCATGGTCAGGCCACTCCTTCCACGAAGTTGATGTCGCCGCTCTTGAGGCTCACGTACGCCTTCTTCACGTTGCGGCGGCGCCCGACGAAGCGCCCATGGCGCTTTTCCTTGCCCTTCACGTTCACCGTGTTCACCGCGCCGACCTCGATCTTCTGGTCCTTGAAGAGCAGCTCGACGGCGGCCTTGATCTCTTCCTTGGTCGCGTCCTGCAGGACCTCGAAGACGACCTGCTTGTGGCTGTCGCCCACGAGCGTCGCCTTCTCGGAGATCACGGGAGCCACGATGATCTTCATCAGTCGTTCCTGGTTCATGCCAATGCCTCCTCGAGGTGCTTCACCGCCGCGCGGCTCACGAGGACCCGCTCGAAGCGCATGAGGCTCACGGGGTCGGCGTGGCGGGCCTCGAGCACCAGCACGTTGGGCAGGTTGCGCGAGGCAAGGTACAGGTTGTCGTCGAGCTTGTCGGTGAGGATCAGGACCTCGTTCACTCCCAGTCCCGCCAGCATGCCGGCGAGCAGCTTGGTCTTGGGCGCGTCCACCGCCAGGCCGTCGATCACCGAGAGGCGATCCTCGCGCACGAGCTGCGACAGGATCGACGCCATGCCGGCGCGGTACATCTTGCGGTTGAGCTTCTGGCTGAAGTTCTCGTCCGGCTTGTTCGGGAAGATGCGTCCGCCGCCGCGCCACAGCGGGCTCGACGTCATGCCCGCGCGGGCGCGACCGGTGCCCTTCTGGCGCCACGGCTTCTTGGTCGAGTGGCGCACCTCGCTGCGCGTCTTCTGCTGGCGCGTGCCCTGGCGGCCGTTGGCGTGGTACGCCACGACGACCTGGTGGACCAGGGCCTCGTTGTAGTCGCGTCCGAAGAGCGTATCGCTCGCGGCGAGCGCCTGCTGCGCCTCGCCCTTTTCGTTGATGACTTTCAGTTCCATTTACTTGCCTCCCTTCGCGGGCGCGGCCGATTTCGCCTTCGCCTTCACGCTGGGGCGCACGATCACGGCCGCGTTCTTGGCGCCCGGGACCGATCCCTTGATGAGGAGAAGCTGGCGCTCGCCGTCGACACGGGCGACTTCCAGCAGCTGCACGGTGCGCTTCACGTCGCCCAGGTGGCCCGACATGCGCTTGCCCGGGAACACGCGGCCCGGGTCCTGCGCCATGCCGATCGAGCCCGGCGAGTTGTGCGAGAGCGAGTTGCCGTGCGAGGCGCGGTTCGACGAGAAGTGGTGGCGCTTGATCACGCCCGAATAGCCCTTGCCGATCGTGGTGCCCGAGACGTCGACCTTCTGGCCGGCGGCGAACATGTCCACCTTGAGCTCGGAGCCGGCCTTCAGCTCGCCCACGTCCTTGGCGTCCACGCGAAATTCGCGCAGCTCGCTCCCCGCCTCGACGCCTGCTTTCGCGAAGTGGCCGGCAGCGGCCTTGTTCACGCGGCTGGCGCGGCGCTTTCCGAACGCGACCTGCACGGCGCTGTAGCCGTCGGCGTCCGCGCTCTTCACCTGCGTCACGCGATTGCCGCTGCAATCGATCACCGTCACGGGGACGGAGGTTCCGTCATCCCGGAAGATGCGCATCATGCCGACCTTGCGGCCGACGAGACCCAGACTCATGTTGCTTCCTTTCGTATTGGCCCGTGGGGTGCTCTCCGCGGGTGCCCGCTCCTGTTGGCGGGCCCTTCACCTTCCGTCACCGCGACATGCGAGCGACGGTGCTGCTTTCGTTGGCTACAGCTTGATCTCGACGTCCACGCCCGCCGGGAGGTCCAGCTTCATGAGCGCGTCGACCGTCTTGTCGGTCGGCTCGATGATGTCCATGAGGCGCAGGTGCGTGCGGATCTCGAACTGGTCGCGCGAGGTCTTGTTCTTGTGCGGCGAGCGCAGGATGTCGAAGCGCTCGATGCGCGTGGGCATGGGCACCGGGCCCTTCACCACGGCGCCGGTGCGCTTGGCGGTCTCGACGATCTCGAGGGCCGACTGGTCGATCAGCTTGTAGTCGAACGCCTTGAGGCGGATGCGGATCTTCTGCTTGGCGAGTGCTTGGGCCATTTGATGTCTACTCCAGGATCTTGGTCACGACGCCGGCGCCGACCGTGCGGCCGCCCTCACGGATGGCGAAGCGCAGCTTCTCCTCCATGGCGATGGGCTGGATCAGCGTCACGGTCATCTTGATGTTGTCGCCGGGCATCACCATCTCGGTGCCCGCCGGAAGCTCCAAGCTGCCGGTCACGTCGGTGGTGCGGAAGTAGAACTGCGGCCGGTAGCCGTTGAAGAACGGCGTGTGGCGCCCGCCCTC
>DASRRY010000038.1:0-349066 GCA_035656735.1 Usitatibacter sp.
CGAAGAGAGCGCCGCTCGCGAAGGACTTCGCGAGTCCGCGCACTTGCAGCATGGAAGGCTAGACCAGGTAGGCGACGATCGCGAGGGCCGCCCCGATGAAGGCGCTTGCCCCGGCGCCGTAGAGCAGCCAGCGTTTCTGCGTGAGGACGGTGATCGAGGCGAGCGCGATCGCGATCTGCAGCAGCGTCATCGACATCGAGAGGTAGTGATGCGGATGGAGCGCCTTCTCGCTCCTCTCGTTCCACGCGTGGAAGGCGTCCTCGTGCTTCTTCGCCTCGATCTCGATGTCCTTCTTCTCGGCCGCGTAGCGCTTCGCCTCGGCCGCGTATTTCTCCGCGAGCGCCGGGTCCCTCGCGCCCGCCGCCGCGATCTCGGCCATGTTCTGCTTGAGGCTCTTGGCCTGGTAGAAGTTCCAATCGTCCGTCGCGTGGGCGCGCTCGAGCACCGCCTCGTTCTTGTAGAGCATCGCCTTGTTCTGCGTGTCGCCGCCGAAGAAGCTCACGATGGCGCCGACCGTGGCGAGGACCGCGCTGAAGATGGCCACCTGCTGCCCGAGCCCGGGCTTGTGGGCTTCGTGCTCCACGGCATGGTCGTGCGCGCCGTGGACGTGGATTCCGTGACCCGACATGCCCTACTGCCCACTTATGTAGTGCTCGAGCTGCTCGATGGTGAAGTCCTGGTCGGCGATGATGTCGCCCACGATGTCGCGGATGGACACCATGCCGGCGACGCGCCCCTCGTCGATCACGGGCAGGTGGCGGATCCCCTTTTCGGTCATGAGCGCCATGCAGTCGCGCGTGGTGTTGCGGGGCGTGACGCACAGGACCTGCGACGTCATGATCTCGTCCACCCGCGTGGTGTCCGACGAGCGTCCGTGCAGGATCACCTTGCGCGTGTAGTCCCGCTCCGAAAGGATGCCGACCAGCGTGGACCCGGTCATCACCACCGCGGCGCCCACGTCCTCGCGGGCGAGCACCTTGATCGCCTCGAGCACGGTCTGGTCCGGACGCACGGCCACCACCCGGCCGGGCCTCGACTGCATGAGCTCGCTCACCGTCTTCATCGCGTTCCTCCTTTCCGCTACATGTTCGGATAGTTCGGTCCGCCCCCGCCTTCGGGCACCACCCACTCGATATTCTGCGCCGGATCCTTGATGTCGCATGTCTTGCAGTGCACGCAGTTCTGAGCGTTGATCTGCAGCCGTTCCGCGCCATTCTCCCGCACGAACTCGTAGACGCCCGCCGGGCAGTAGCGTGATTCCGGTCCCGCGTAGACCGGCAGGTTGAGCGTCGTCGGTATCGCCGGGTCCGTGAGCCGCAGGTGCACCGGCTGGTCTTCCTCGTGGTTCGTGTTCGACACGAAGACCGAGGAGAGCCGGTCGAAGGTCAGCACGCCGTCGGGCTTCGGGTATTCGATGGGCCGCGCCTTCTCCTTCGGCAACAGCATCTCATGGTCCGCGTGCCCGTGGGTGAGCGTCCAGGGCGCGCGGCCGCCCAGGAGCTTCTGGTCGATGCCCACGAGGAGCGAGCCGGTGAGGAGGCCCTTCGACATCATCGGCTTGAAGTTGCGCGCCCGGTAGAGCTCGTCATGCAGCCAGCTCGCGCGGAACGCCTCGCCGTAAGCGGTGAGCTCGTCGCCTTCGCGTCCGGCCGCGAGCGCGTCGAATGCCGCTTCGGCGGCGAGCATGCCGGACTTGATCGCGGCATGGGTGCCCTTGATGCGCGAGGCGTTGAGGAAGCCCGCGTCGTCGCCCACCAGCACGCCGCCCGGGAAGGCGAGCTTCGGCAGGGACTGCAGGCCGCCGGCCGCGATCGCGCGCGCGCCGTAGGAGATGCGCCGTCCGCCCTCGAAGGTGGCGCGGATCGCCGGGTGCGTCTTGTAGCGCTGGAACTCCTCGAACGGGCTGAGATACGGATTGCGGTAGCCGAGGCCGACCACGAAGCCGACGGCGACCTGGCGATTGCCCATGTGGTACAGGAACGAGCCGCCATATGTGGCATTGTCGAGCGGCCAGCCGGCGGTATGCACCACGAGGCCCGGATGATGCCGGTCCTCGCGCACCTCCCACAGCTCCTTGAGGCCGATGCCGTGGACCTGGGGCGCCACGCCTTCGCGCAGCCTGAAGCGCTCCTGCAGCCGCTTGCCGAGATGCCCGCGACATCCTTCGGCGAACACGGTGTACTTCGCCAGCAGGTCGATGCCGGGCGCGTAGCGCGCGGTGTGCTCGCCGCTGCGGCCGATGCCCATGTCGCCCGTCGCGACCCCGCGCACGCGACCGTCGTCGGTGAAGAGGACCTCCGCCGCGGCGAAGCCGGGATAGATCTCCACGCCGAGCGCCTCG
The DNA here is from genome assembly GCA_035656735.1 of Usitatibacter sp. Taxonomy (GTDB): domain Bacteria; phylum Pseudomonadota; class Gammaproteobacteria; order Burkholderiales; family Usitatibacteraceae; genus Usitatibacter. The sequence goes on from DASRRY010000038.1 coordinate 2,342, forward strand.
GCTTGAGTGCCGAGCCAGCGGCAGAGGTTGCCGAGGCTCGCGACGTAGTTGCCATGGTTCGTGAAGCAATCGGGCAGCATCGATTCGGGGACGCCGAACGAACGCCGCCGCGTGAGGAAGAGGAACCGGTCTTGCGTGACGGGCGTGTCCAGCGGCGCGCCCTGCGCCTTCCAGTCGGGAAAGAGCTCGGCGAGCGCGCGCGGATCGATGACCGCGCCCGAAAGGATGTGGGCGCCGACCTCGGAGCCTTTCTCGACCACGCAGACCGACACCTCGCTGCCGCGTTCGGCGGCGAGCTGCTTCAGGCGGATCGCGGTGGCGAGGCCCGACGGGCCGGCGCCCACCACGACCACGTCGTACGCCATGGATTCACGTGCGCTCATGGGCCGATTCTGGTGGTTCGGGGGGACGGTGTCGAGCGGCGCGCCGTCAGCGCACGGCGGTCCACGCGTTGATCAAGGCGCGCGCCTCGTGCGCCACCTCGAGCGCCGTGAGACCCACTGGACCCAGGCCCCGCGCCACGCACGCGTCGCCCGCCGCGCCATGCAGGCATACCGCGTATTGCAGCGCGCGCGCCGGCTCCAGTCCCTGCGCGAGGAGGGCGGCCACGAGGCCGGCGAGGACGTCGCCGTTCCCGGCCGATGCGAGCCCCGGGTTGCCCGTGGCGTTCACGGACCAGCCGCCGTCGCGGAACGCGCAGATGCTGCCCGCGCCCTTCAGCACGACGTGCGCCTTGAAGCGGCGTGCGAGGTCGAGCGCGGCCGTGACGCGGTCGGCCTGGACCTCGGCGGTCGAGCGCTCGAGCAGGCGCGCGGCCTCCGCGGGATGGGGCGTGAGGATCGTCGCGGGCTTCCGCAGCGACGCGTCGTGCGCCAACGCGGCGTTGTACGCCAGCGCGTTGAGCGCATCCGCATCGAGCACGAGCGGCCGGGTCGACGCGATGAGCGCCGGCATCACGGTGCGCTCGAACATGGAGACCGACGTGGCCGACGGCGAGCGGCCCGCGCCGGGTCCGGCCACCAGGACGTCCATCTGCATCGCCTCGTCCACGGTGCCCAGCATCAGCTCCGGCCGCCCGGGGTCGGCGGCCGGTGCATCGGTGGAGAGCAGCCCCAGCCTCACCTTGCCCGTGCCCCCGAGCAGCGCGGCACGGCCGGCGAGCAGCGCCGCACCGACCATGCCGCGGTTGCCACCGATGATGCCGACGGATCCGTAAGTGCCCTTGTGCGTGTTGCGCCGTCGCGGTGGCAGCCACGGTGCCACGTCCTGCGCCTCGATGAGCTGTCCCTGCGCGACGCCGGCGACCAGGTCCTCGCAACCGAGGGCGTCGCATTCCACGAGTCCGCAATGGTCGGGGCCGTCGAGCGTATAGAGGCCCGGCTTGCCCGCGATGAAGGTGAGGGTGCGCGCCGCCACGACGGCGGCCCCGCGCACGCGACCCGTCGCGCTGTCGAGCCCGCTGGGGACATCGATCGCGAGCACGGGGCAGGGCGAGTCGTTGATGCGGGCGATCACCGTCGCGAAGCCGGCGTCGACATCGCGCGTGAGGCCGGCCCCGAGGAGGCCGTCGATGACGAGCGCCGGCTGCGCGCCTTGCGGCCACTCCCGCGCGATCTGCCCGCCGGCGCGCACGAAGGTGGCCTTCGCTTCGCGCGCCTCGGGCGCCTTGGGGTCGCTGCCTTTGACGTCGAAGACCACGACGCGATGGAACGTCTCGCGCAGCAGCGCGCCCGCGACCCAGGCATCGCCCCCGTTGTTGCCGGGGCCGGCCACGACCACGATCGGCGCGCCGGTGTCGGCCGCCATGCGGCGCGCCGCCTCGGCGACGGCGCGGCCCGCGCGCAGCATGAGGCTTGCGCGTCCCGCGGCACGTGAGCGCTCTTCCACGCGGGCGAGCTCGCGCGGCTCGAGGAGAGGCATCCGCATCACCGCACGAGGGGCGCGGCGGCCGCGCGAGCGGGAGCACCGCGCGGGGGGGACTCGAGGCCCGGCACGAGCACGCTGTCGCGCGCCTCGGCCAGGGTTTCCGGATAGTCGCGGCTGAAGTGCAGGCCACGGCTTTCGTGGCGCGCCAGCGCGCAGCGCACGATGAGCTCCGCGGTGAGCACGAGGTTGCGCAGCTCGATCAGGTCGTTCGTCACGCGGAAGTTGGCGTAGAACTCCTCGATCTCCTCCTGCAGCAGGCGGATGCGATGCCACGCGCGCTCGAGGCGCTTCCCGGTGCGCACGATGCCCACGTAGTTCCACATCGTGCGGCGCAGCTCGTCCCAGTTGTGCGCGATGACGACTTCCTCGTCGGCGTCGGTCACGCGGCTTTCGTCCCAGGCGGGAAGGGCGGGCGGCGGCTCGTCCGCGGACGCGGCGATGTCCTCGACCGCCGCCTCGGAGAAGACGAGGCATTCGAGGAGCGAGTTCGACGCGAGGCGATTCGCGCCGTGCAGGCCGGTGCAGGCGCATTCGCCGACGGCGTAAAGGTTGGCGACCGTCGTGCGCGCGTGCAGGTCGGTGGAGAGCCCGCCGCATGTGTAGTGCGCGGCCGGCACGACGGGAATGGGCTCGCGCGTGATGTCGATGCCGAACTCGAGGCAGCGCGCGTAGATGTTGGGGAAGTGCTCGCGGATGAACGCTTCGCCCTTGTGCGTGATGTCGAGATAGACGCAGTCGATGCCATGCCTCTTGATCTCGAAGTCGATGGCGCGCGCCACCACGTCGCGCGGCGCCAGCTCCGCGCGCGGATCATGGCGTGGCATGAAGCGCTCGCCATCCGGCAGCTTGAGGATGCCGCCCTCGCCGCGCACCGCCTCGGAGATGAGGAACGACTTGGCGTGCGGATGGTAGAGGCAGGTCGGGTGGAACTGGATGAACTCCATGTTCGCGACCGCGGCTCCGGCGCGCCAGCCCATCGCGATGCCGTCCCCCGTCGCGACGTCGGGATTGGTCGTGTAGAGATAGACCTTGCCCGCGCCCCCGGTCGCGAGCACCGTGTGCCGCGCCGGGAGGGTCTTCACGTGACCCGCCTTGCGGTCGAGCACGTAGGCGCCCCAGACCCGATTCGGGCCCTCATCCCCGAGCTTGCGCGACGTGATCAGGTCGATCGCGATGTGCCACTCGAGCACGTCGATGTTCGGGTGCGTCTTGACCTGCTCCACGAGCGTCTTCTGCACCGCCCGGCCGGTCGCGTCGGCCGCGTGGACGATGCGCCGGTGGCTGTGTCCGCCCTCGTGCGTGAGGTGCAGGTCGTCCTGGTGCTCGGCATCGCGGGTGAACGGCACGCCCTGGGCGACGAGCCATTCCACCGCCCGCCGGCCGCCCTCGACCACCAGCCGCACCGCGTCATCATGGCAAAGGCCCGCACCGGCCACGTGGGTGTCGCGGATGTGATCCGCCACCGTGTCGGACGCCTCCATGACGGCCGCGATGCCGCCCTGGGCCCAGCTCGAGGCCGCGTCCAGCAGCTCGTGCTTCGTCACCAGGGCGACTTTCCGCGTTTCGGCCAGCCGGAGGGCGGTCGACATGCCGGCCAGACCACTGCCGATGATGAGGGTGTCGTAATGATTCAACGGGGGGGCGGCAAGATAGGCTGTTCGGGGGGGCGGGTCCTATGGGAAAAGCCCTACAAAGCGAGGAACTATTTTCCTACGCCCCGGTCTTTCAACCATGCTCCGGAAATGCGTGCCAAAGGAATGAAATCTTTGAGCTTTATAATACCCGAGGCCAACAAGCCCTTCGTGGCGACGGCCCCCCAGGGACCGCTCACGGGCGGCACATCGACAACAAAACTCCCCCTCCAGGGCCGCATGAGCGACAGGGAAGTCGACCAGCAACTGGTCGAGCGTGCACAGCGGGGCGACAAGCAGGCGTTCGAGATGCTGGTGCTCAAGTACCAGCGCAAGCTCGAGCGATTGCTGTCCCGCGTCATCCGCGATCCCGCCGAAATCGAGGACGTCGCCCAGGAGGCCTTCATCAAGGCCTATCGCGCGCTGCCCAATTTCCGCGGCGACAGCGCCTTCTATACCTGGCTCTACCGCATCGGCATCAATACCGCGAAGAACTACCTCATCGCGCTGGGGCGCCGCGCCCCCACGTCGACGGAGTTCGACAGCGAGGAGGCCGAGGGCTTCGAGGACGCGGCCGGCCTGCGGGACATCAACACGCCGGAAAGCGAGCTCGCGAGCAAGCAGATCGCGCAGACCGTGAACGACGCGATCGCGGCCCTCCCCGAGGAGCTGCGCACGGCGATCACGCTGCGGGAGCTGGACGGGCTCTCGTACGAGGAGATCGCGCAGATCATGAATTGCCCGATCGGGACGGTGCGCTCGCGCATCTTCCGCGCGCGGGAGGCAGTGGCCGACAAGCTGCGACCGCAGCTCGGCACGAGCAAGGATAAACGCTGGTAACAACGAATACCGGGGCCGCAGACCCCTGAAAAGATCGGTTCCGATGCAACGGGACCCCTACGAAACAGGAGCAGGACATGACCCAGGAACTTTCCTCGCTGATGGACGGCGAGCTCGGCAACGACGAGGCGCATCGCGCCATCGGCACGTGCTGCGCGAGCGAGGAGCAGAAACACACGTGGCTTCTCTATCACTGCATCGGAGACGCGATGCGCGGGCAGGCGCCGCGCCGCGTCGAGATGCCGGACGCGGTCTTCGCGTCGATCAAGGACGAGCCTACCGTGCTGGCGCCCCGGCGCTGGACGCAGGCCACCGTCGCGCGCGTCGCGATGGCGGCCGCGGCCTCCGTCGCGACGGTCGGCGTGGTGGGCTGGCTGGGATCGCAGGGCGGCGCTTCCGCGCCCGCGGCGGTCCCGGTGATCGCGAAGGGCACCTCCCCGATGCAGCCGGTGGCCAACACGGCTCCGGTGGCCGCCACGGCTCCCGTCTCGGTGACCGAGGACGTGCAGGCCTATCTCGCAGCGCATCGCCAGGTGCCGTCGCCGGACCTGTATCGCAACGTCAACAACAATCGCGCGACGGCCACGGCTCGATGACGGTGGTTTGCGTCGAGGGCGCGCGCCGCTGGTTGCCGGCCCTCGCGTTGGGCCTCGCCTGCCAGGCGCACGGCGCGCCGCCGCCGGCGGATGCGCGCGCCTGGCTGCAGCGCGCGGTCGAGGCCTCGCGCGACGTCTCGTACGCCGGCACGTTCGTCCACACGAACGGCGATCGCATCTCCACGGTGCGCGTGACGCATACGAACAGCGGCGGCGACGAGCACGAGCGCATCGAGGCGCTCGACGGCCCGCCGTACGAGATCGTGCGCCACAACGAGGAGATGTTCTGCTACTTCCCCGACGCGAAGACCGTGCGGCTCGACCGCCGCATCAACGCGCGCTTCTTTCCGTCGCTTTTCCGCGCCTCGGCGGACGTGATCGCGGCGAGCTACGACGTGAAGCTGGGAAAGAGCGAGCGGGTCCTGGGCTACGACTGCCAGTGGGTCGATCTCGACCCGCGCGACAACCTGCGCTTTCGCGAGCGCCTCTGCTCGGAGGCGGGGAGCGGGCTCGTCGTGCGCGCCCGGACCCTCGACCCATCGGGCCGGGTGATCGAGCAATACACCTTCAGCGAGCTCAGGCTCGGTTCGCAGGTCGCGCGCGGCGACGTGAAGTCGATCTTCGAGGCCCGCGTGAAGCAATGGGTCACCGACGCGCAGCCGCGCGAGGAGGCCAAGGGAGTCGACACCGGATGGAGCGTGTCCAACCCGCCCGCCGGCTTCCACAAGGCGGCGGAGCTGCGCCGCACGCTGCCGGGGCGCGGACAGCCCGTCTCCCAGCTCATCTTCAGCGACGGGCTCGCGAGCCTGTCCGTGTTCGTCGAGCCCAATCCGTCGCCGGGCCGCACCGCCGAGGCGTCCACGGAGGACGGCACCACGACCTTCTTCGTGCGCCCCATGGGCGACCAGCTGGTGACCGTCCTGGGCGAGGTGCCGCTCACCACCGCGCAGCGCGTCGGGCGCAGCGTGGTGCACCGTCCGTAGCGGCGTTTTTCCGCGAGCGCTCGCGGACCCGTAAAATCCCCCCTTTCGCCGTTTCCGGGCGCGCCCCCCATCCGTGGCGCACGGCCTGACCGCCGCCCAACACCACCAGAGAACCGACATGAACAGATTGCAGGCAGGCTTCCTCGGCGTCCTTCTCGCCCTCGGCCTCGCCGCCCAGGCGCAGCAGCCGGGGGGTGCACGCGTGCCTACGCCGGCCACGCCCGGGGCGGCGCAGGTGCTGCCCGACTTCGCCGACCTCGTCGAGAAATACGGACCGGCGGTGGTGAACATCACGACCCAGACGCGCGCGCCGCAGCGGCAGACCCTCCCCGGCCTCTCCGAGGACGACCCGTTCTACGAATTCTTCCGCCGCTTCCTGCCCCCGGACCAGCGCCAGGCGCCGGGCGACGACAACGGTAACGGCAACGGGGACAACGGCAATGGAAACGGCAAGGGCGGCGGCAAGGGCCGCGGCAACGCCCAGCGCAACGGGCCGCGGGCGCCGCTGCGTCCGTTCGGCCTGGGCTCCGGCTTCATCGTTTCCCCGGAGGGCTTCATCGTCACGAACGCGCACGTGGTCGAGAACGCGGACGAGGTCAACGTGCGCCTCACCGACAAGCGCGAGTTCAAGGCGAAGGTCGTGGGCGTCGACTTGCGCAGCGACGTGGCCGTCGTGAAGATCGATGCGAGCAGCCTGCCCATCGTGAAGATCGGCGACGCGAAGAAGCTGCGTCCCGGCGAGTGGGTCATCGCGATCGGCTCCCCGTTCGGCTTCACCAACAGTGTCACCGCGGGCATCGTCTCCGCCACGAGCCGCGAGAACCTGGGCCAGGACCCGAACCAGGACGCCGTGCCCTTCATCCAGACGGACGTCGCCGTGAACCCGGGCAACTCCGGCGGGCCGCTGCTCAACATGAAGGGCGAGGTGGTCGGCATCAACTCGCAGATCTTCTCGCGCACCGGCAGCTTCGCGGGCATCTCGTTCGCGATCCCGATCGACTACGCGTACAACATCGCCGACCAGCTGATGAAGACGGGCCACGTGACGCGCGGGCGCATCGGCGTGCAGATCACGAACGTCACGCGCGACCTGGCCGACAGCCTCGGGCTGCCCAAGGCGCAGGGCGCCGCCGTGAGCAACGTGGAGGACGGCTCCCCCGCCGCCAAGGCGGGCCTCGAGGCGGGCGACGTGATCCTCAAGATCGACGGCCATCCGGTCGAGGGCTCCGCGGACCTGTCGCGCACGATCCGCTCGGTCAAGCCGGGCACGCACGTGAACCTGACGGTGTGGCGCTCGGGCAAGACGCGCGAGGTCCCCATCACCGTGGCCGAGTTCAAGGACGAGGAAACCGGCGCCAAGGCCTCGCCCGCCAAGGGCAAGGCCCAGGGCGGCAAGCCCAACAAGCTGGGGCTCAGCGTGACGGACCTCACCGCGGAACAGAAGAAGGCGCTGAAGGTCCCCGGCGGCGTGGTGGTCGAGAGCTCCGAGGGCGTGGCGGCCGCCGCGCAGATCGGTCCCGGCGACGTGATCCTTCGCGTGAACAACACCGACATCGCCAACGCCAAGTCCTTCAACGACGTGGTGTCGAAGCTGGACCCCAAGAAGCCGGTCGCGCTGCTGGTGCGCGACGAGAACGGCACGCGCTTCATCACGCTGCGGGACTTTGATTGAGCGCGAGGCGGCTCACCGTCCTCTCGCGCGAGTACTGCCATCTCTGCGACGACCTGATCGCGGGCCTGCGCTCCATGCAGGCCCGCCACGACTTCGAGTTCGAGGTGGTCGACGTCGACCGCCATCCGGACCTGGAGGAGAAGTGGGGGGACAAGGTGCCCGTGGTCCTCGACGGCCACATCGAGGTGTGCCGCTACCACCTCGATGTCGATGCGGTGGATGCCAGGCTCGCACGAATGAAGTAAAATGTTGCACCGCAAAAGGGCACCGACCGCGTGCCCTTTTTTGTTTCGACGATGGACCAGATCCGCAACTTCAGCATCATCGCCCACATCGACCATGGCAAGTCGACCCTCGCCGACCGCCTGATCGAGCGGACGGGCGGCCTTTCCTCGCGCGAGATGGACGCGCAGGTGCTCGACTCGATGGACCTCGAGCGCGAGCGCGGCATCACGATCAAGGCCCAGACCGCCGCCCTGCTGTACACCGCGCGTGACGGCCGGGAGTACCAGCTGAACCTCATCGACACGCCCGGCCACGTCGACTTCTCCTACGAGGTGTCCCGTTCGCTTTCGGCGTGCGAGGGCGCGCTGCTGGTCGTGGACGCCTCCCAGGGCGTGGAGGCGCAGACCGTCGCGAACTGCTATACCGCGACCGAGCTCGGGGTGGAGGTCGTGCCCGTGCTGAACAAGATCGACCTGCCGAGCGCGATGCCGGACCGCGCGATCCAGGAGATCGAGGACGTGATCGGCATCCCGGCCCACGACGCCGTCCGCTGCAGCGCCAAGACGGGGGAGGGCATCGACGAGGTGCTCGAGGCGGTCATCGCCCGCATCCCGCCGCCGCAGGGCGACCCTTCAGCTCCGCTTAAGGCGCTCGTGATCGACTCCTGGTTCGACAACTACGTGGGCGTGGTGATGCTGCTGCGCGTGATCGACGGGGCGTTGAGGCCCAAGGACCGCATCAAGCTCATGGCGACCGGGGCGGTGCACGTCGTGGAGCAGGTGGGCGTCTTCACGCCCAAGTCGGTCGCGCGCGAGAGCCTCTCGGCCGGCGGCGTGGGCTTCATGATCGCCGGCATCAAGGAGCTCAAGGAAGCGAAGGTCGGCGACACGGTGACCCTCGCCGACACGCCGGCCGCCGAGGCGCTGCCCGGCTTCAAGGAGATCCAGCCGCAGGTTTTCGCGGGCCTCTATCCGGTGGAGTCGAACCAGTACGAGGCGCTGCGCGATGCGCTGCAGAAGCTCCAGCTCAACGACTCGAGCCTGCGCTACGAGCCGGAGACCTCGCAGGCGCTGGGCTTCGGCTTCCGCTGCGGCTTCCTGGGGCTCCTGCACATGGACATCGTCCAGGAGCGGCTCGAGCGCGAGTACGACATGGACCTCATCACCACGGCGCCCACCGTGGTGTACCAGGTGAAGACGCGCGACGGCACCGTGACCGAGATCGACAACCCGTCGAAGCTGCCGGATCCCTCGTCGATCGACGAGATCCGCGAGCCGATCATCCGCGCGACGATCATCATGCCGCAGGAGTACGTGGGTGGCGTCATGACGCTCTGCAACGAGAAGCGCGGCGCGCAGGTGAACATGCAGTACGTCGGGCGTCAGGTCATCCTCACCTACGACATGCCGTTGAACGAAGTCGTGATGGATTTCTTCGACAAGCTGAAGAGCACGTCCCGCGGCTACGCTTCCCTCGACTATGAATTCCTCGAGTTCCGCGGCGGCGACCTCGTGAGGCTCGACATCCTGATCAACGGCGACCGCGTGGACGCGCTCTCGCTCATCGTGCACCGCCAGACCGCGCGCTTCCGCGGGCGCGACCTCGCGACCCGCATGCGCCAGCTGATCCCGCGCCAGATGTTCGACGTGGCGGTGCAGGCCGCGATCGGCGCGGACATCATCGCGCGCGAGAACATCAAGGCGCTGCGCAAGAACGTGCTCGCCAAGTGCTACGGCGGGGACATCACGCGCAAGAGGAAGCTGCTCGAGAAGCAGAAGGCGGGCAAGAAGCGCATGAAGCAGGTCGGCAACGTGGAGATCCCGCAGGAAGCGTTCCTCGCGATTCTGCAGGTCGAAAAGTAGGACGCGCAACCCGGTGAATCACGGCGGGAACGCCATCCGAACGGACGCCGCGGCGCCGTTCAATGTCACCGAACAATAAGGATTGATATATGCAGCAGGGCGGACTCGACTGGGAAATGATCGCGATGGTGGCGGCGGCGGCGAGCCTGCTCGTCATCGTCTGGGACTTCTTTGCGACACGCGCGCAGGGGCGCTCGGAGGCGCGCAAGGGGCTGCTCGAGGTCGCCTGGCCCGTCCTCTTCATCGCCGTGATGGGCCTGCTGCTCAAGTTCACCGACTTCGCGGCCGTGCTGCTGCTCTCGGCGGTGATCACCGGGATCATCTGGCTCTGGGACGTGAAGCTCGCGCGGCGCCGGCGCACGGCGGGGGAGCCGGAGCCGGTCGTGGTCGACATGGCGCGCGCGTTCTTCCCCGTGATCGTCGTGGTCTTCATGATCCGCTCGTTCTGGGTCGAGCCGTTCAAGATCCCGTCCGGCTCGATGAAGCCCACGCTGCTGGTCGGTGACTTCATCCTCGTGAACAAGTACACGTACGGAATCCGCCTTCCGGTGATCAACAAGAAGATCATCGACATCGGGCCGGTGCACCGCGGCGACGTCGTGGTGTTCCGCTATCCCGCGGATCCGTCGGTCGACTACATCAAGCGCGTGATCGGCCTGCCCGGCGACCGCGTGGTGTACAAGGGCAAGCGCCTCACCATCAACGGCGAGACGCTGCCCGTGCAGGCCGCCGGGTTCTACACCGACGCGGAGCTCAACTACCTGAGGCTGCCCACTTTCATCGAGAAGATCGCGGGCAAGAGCCACCAGATCATGATCGTTCCCGCGCAGCCGCCGGTCGATCTCGCGCAGGTGCGCCAGTTTCCGCATCGCGACAATTGCGAATACAATGACGACGGTTTCAGCTGCACGGTCCCGCAGGGAGAGTACTTCATGATGGGAGACAACCGGGACCAGAGCAGCGACGGCCGCTACTGGGGGTTCGTGCCCGATGATCACATCAAGGGCCGCGCATTCCTGGTATGGATGAATTTCGGCGACTTCAAGCGAATCGGCACCGGCATCGAGTAGAGAACAAGAGCCGTTGCGCAGGGGAGGGTTCATGCGGAAGCAGCACGGCATTTCCTTGTCCGGCCTTATTTTCTGGCTGGCACTGCTGGCGTTCCTGGGCGTCATGGCATCGAAGCTGCTGCCCGCCTACATCGAGTACTTCGCGGTGAAGAAGATCTTCGCGACCATGGAGAATTCCGGCGAGATGAAGGGCACCGTGGGCGAGATCCGCAAGGCTTACGATCGCCGCAACGCCATCGAGGACGTGAAGAACGTCCAGGGCGCGGATCTCGAGATCGCGCGCGGCGCGGGCGGCGATACGATCGTGACGGCCGCGTGGTCCACCAAGGTGCCGCTGGTCTCCAACGCGAGCGCCTGCCTGGACTTCGTCGTGACCACGGAAAAGTGACCCGCAAGGCGGGCCGCGGCGCCGACACTCCGAAGGATCTCGCGGAGCTCGAGCGCCGGCTGGGCCACGCCTTCGCCGATCCGGGGCTCGCGGCACAGGCCCTCACGCACCGCAGCTTCGGCACGCCGCACAACGAGCGCCTCGAGTTCCTGGGCGACAGCCTGCTCAACTGCGCCGTCGCGACGATCCTCTACGAGCGCTTTCCCAAGCTGCCCGAGGGCGATCTCTCGCGCCTGCGGGCGGGCCTCGTGAACCAGTCCTCCCTCTCGGAGGTCGCAGGCACGCTGGGGCTCGGCGAGCGCTTGCGCCTGGGCGAGGGCGAGCTCAAGAGTGGCGGCTTCCGCAGGCCTTCGATTCTCGCCGATGCCCTCGAGGCGCTGCTCGGGGCGGTGTTCCTCGACGCGGGCTTCGACGCCGTGCGCAAGTGCGTGGAGACGCTCCTCGAGGAGAAGCTGCGCAAGGCGCAGGACGCGCCGGTGAACAAGGACCCCAAGACGGAGCTGCAGGAGCACCTGCAGGGGCGCAAGCTCCAGTTGCCTCGCTATGCGGTGATGAAGACCGAGGGCGAGGCGCATGACCAGACCTTCACGGTGGATTGCGTCGTGGACGACCTCGGACTCAAGGCGACAGGGCAGGGTGCAAGCCGGCGCACGGCGGAGCAGGCCGCGGCGCAGGGCGTCCTCGCGCAACTCGAGACGCCCACGCGCTCGCGCCGCAAGTCATGAGCACGCCCAAGCGCGCGCCGCGCGAGTCGGCGCCCTTCCGCACCGGCACCGTCGCGATCGTCGGCCGGCCCAACGTGGGGAAGTCCACGCTGCTCAACGCCCTCGTCGGAGCGCACGTGGCGATCACGTCGCGCAAGCCGCAGACCACGCGCCATCGCCTGCTCGGCATCCACACGGACGAAACCTGCCAGGTCATGTTCGTCGACACGCCCGGATTCCAGACGCAGCATCGAAACGCGCTCAACCGCACCATGAACCGGACGGTCACGCAGGCGTTGGCCGAGGTGGACGCCGTGCTGCTCGTGATCGATGCCGCGGGCTGGGAGGAGCGCGACGAGCCGGTGCTCGAGCTGATCCCGAAGGATGCGAAGGTGATCCTCGTCCTGAACAAGGTCGACAGGACGAAGGACCGGGAGCGCGTCGCCGCGGCGCTCATCGATTCGACCAAGCGCCGCGACTTCGAGGCGCTCGTGCCGGTGAGCGCGCAGAAGGGCACGCAGCTCAAGGGATTGCTCGACGAGATCCGCAAGCTCCTGCCGGAAGCACCTCCCGTGTACGAGCCGGACCAGGTGACCGATCGCAACGAGCGCTTCCTCGCCGCGGAGCTCGTGCGCGAGCGCATCTTCCGCCTGCTGGGCGACGAGCTGCCCTACAGCACCGCCGTCGACATCGACGACTTCAAGGAGGAGGGACGGCTGCGCCGCATCTCGGCCACGATCTATGTCGAACGCGACGGGCACAAGGCGATCGTCATCGGCGAGAAGGGTGCCACGTTGAAGCGCATTGGCACCGAGGCACGCCACGCGATGGAAGGCCTCTTCGGCGGCAAGGTGCACCTCGTGCTGTGGGTCAAGGTGAAGAGCGGTTGGGCCGACAACGAGGCGGCGCTGCGGCTTCTGGGATACCGGTGAAAGCCATCGGGGCCGGTCCCCGGTTTTCGCGCGCATGAATTCGGCTGCGTCCCCTCTCGACAAGGGGTACGTGCTGCATTCGTACGCGTACCGCGAGACGAGCCTCATCCTGCAGGCCTGGACCGAGAAGCATGGACGTTTCGGCCTCGTCGCGAAGGGCGTGCGGCGCCCGCGCTCGGCCAACCGGTCGCTGCTGGTGCCGTTCCAGCCGTTGCTGCTCTCGTGGTTCGGCCGCGGCGAGCTGAAGACGCTCAAGGTGGCGGAGCCCGCGGCACCGGCGACGCCGCTCGCGGGCGAGAGCCTCATGTCGGGGTTCTATCTGAACGAGCTGCTGCTCAAGCTCACCTCGCGCGAGGACCCGCACGAGGCGCTGTTCGAGGCCTACGACGCGGCGATCGGCGAGCTGCGCGCGCTATCGCGTCGTGACGCCGACCCCGGCGCTCTGCCGAGGCAGGGCGGCGAGCGCGATCCTCACGCGCCGCCGAGGGAGCGCGTGGAAAGGGTCCTGCGCCGCTTCGAGTTGAGGCTGCTGCAGGAGCTGGGCTATGCCGTCGAGATGACGCGCGAGGCCGGGCACGGTCCGCCCATCGCGGCGGAGCGCGAGTATTTCTACATGGTCGAGCGCGGCGCGGTCGAGGCGGGCGACGGGGAGACGCCGTCGAATGCGGTAAGATTGCGCGGTCGGACGTTGATCGATCTCGAGAGCGGAAACCTCGACGATCCGGCGACCGCCGCGCAGGCCAAGCAGCTCATGCGACTGCTCATCAACCACTCCCTGAACGGCCAGGAGCTCGCGACGCGCGCCCTCGTGCGCGACCTTCGGGCGGGGCTCCAGGACGATCCCGACCGATGATCGAACTCGGCGTCAACATCGACCACGTCGCCACGATCCGCCAGGCGCGGCGCACCTACGAGCCGGACCCGGTGTGGGCCGCCGTGGAAGCGCACCTCGGGGGCGCGGATGGCATCACCGTGCACCTGCGCGAGGACCGCCGCCACATCCAGGATCACGATGTCCACCACCTGCGCGAGCTCACGCAGATCAAGCTGAACCTCGAGATGGCCGCGACGGACGAGATGGTGAAGATCGCCTGCGGCGTGAAGCCCGAGATGGCGATGCTGGTGCCCGAGGGGCGCGAGGAGGTGACGACCGAGGGCGGGCTCGACGTGGCCGGCCAGGAGAAGCGCCTCAAGGAGCACGTCGCGCGCCTCGCCGGCGCGGGCATCGTGACCAGCGTCTTCATCGACGCGGAGCGCGCGCAGGTCGAGGCGGCCGCGCGCATCGGCGCCCGGGTCTGCGAGATCCATACGGGACCTTATGCCCACGCTTTCCACGCCAAGGGCCGCGATGCGCAGAGCGCGCCCGTGGTGGCCGAGCTGGACAAGATCCGCCGCGCCGGCGAGATGATCCGCGCCGCCGGCATGCGCTTCAACGCGGGCCATGCGCTCAACTACGTGAACGTGCAGCCCGTGGCGGCGCTTCCCGGCATCCGCGAGCTGCACATCGGGCACGCCATCGTGAGCCGCGCGGTCTTCGTCGGCGTGCGCGAAGCGGTGCGCGAGATGAAGGCGCTCATGCGGAGCGCGCGGGCGTGATCGTGGGGATCGGGACCGACGTCGTGTCGATCGAGCGCATCGCCGGCGTGCTCGAGCGCTTCGGCGAGCGCTTCGTGAACCGCGTCCTCACGCCGGAGGAGCGGCCGCGCTTCCATCGCACGAGCACGAAGGCCAAGGCAGGCCACCTCGCCAAGCGCTGGGCGGCGAAGGAAGCGTTCTCCAAGGCGATCGGGACCGGCATCCACTATCCGTTCACCTGGCAATCGATCACGGTAGGCCGCGACCCCAGGGGCAAGCCGCTCGTGATCGTGAACGGCGAGATGAAATCCCACCTGGCGGCGCTCGGCGTGACCCAGGCGCACCTTTCGCTCACCGACGATGCCGGCGTCGCCGTCGCCTTCGTGGTGCTCGAGACCGACGGGGCATCCCGGTGAAGCTCGGCCCGGCGATGATCGACGTGGAGGGCCTGGAGCTCACGTCCGCGGACGTCGAGCGCCTCAGCCATCCGCAGGTCGGCGGCGTCATCCTCTTCGCGCGCAATTTCCGGTCGCCGCACCAGTTGCTGGGGCTCACGCGCGCCATTCGAAAGCTGCGCACGCCGTCGCTGCCCATCTGCGTGGACCACGAGGGCGGGCGCGTGCAGCGCTTCCGCCAGGGCTTCACGCGCATCCCGCCGATGGCCGAGCTGGGCCGGCTGCATGCGCGCGATGCGTCGGAGGCGATCGGCGCCGCGCGCGCCGCGGGATTCGTGATCGGTTCCGAGCTGCAGGCGCACGGCGTGGACTTCAGCTTCGCACCGGTGCTGGACCTCGATCATGGCGCGTCGGGCGTGATCGGCGACCGCGCGTTCCATCGCGATGCGCGGATCGTCGGGACCCTGGCGGAATCGTTCCAGGCGGGCCTCGCCGACGCCGGCATGGCGAGCGTCGGCAAGCATTTTCCGGGGCACGGCTATGTGCGCGCGGATTCGCATCACGAGGTGCCCGTCGATGAGCGCAGCCTCGAAGACATCCGCGCGGAGGACCTCGTGCCCTTCGCGCGGCTCACCCGATCGGGCATGGCCGGTGTCATGCCCGCGCACGTGATCTATCCACGGGTCGACTCGCAACCCGCAGGCTTCTCGCGCAAGTGGCTGCAGCGGGTCCTGCGCGGCGAGCTCGGCTTCGATGGCCTCATCTTCTCGGACGACCTCTCGATGGAGGGTGCCAGGACCGCGGGTGGCGTCGTGGCGCGCGCCGAGGCGGCGCTCGACGCCGGGTGCGACATGGTGCTGCTCTGCAACGATCCCGGCTCCGCCGAGACGATGCTCGACGGGCTGCGCAAGCGCCCCGTCGCCAGCACCCTCGCGCGGCGCCTCGAGCGCATGCGCGGGCGCGCGATCACGGAGGCCGCCCTCGAGGCCAATGCCGCGTACCTCGCGGCCGCGGAGACGGTCGCACGCCTCGCGGCGGGCTGACGATGGCGCAGCCGGCCTTCGATTCCGCGGAGTTCCTCGCGGGCCTGCCCAATCTTCCC
Source organism: Usitatibacter sp. (assembly GCA_035656735.1). Taxonomy (GTDB): domain Bacteria; phylum Pseudomonadota; class Gammaproteobacteria; order Burkholderiales; family Usitatibacteraceae; genus Usitatibacter. The sequence continues at coordinate 18,243 of DASRRY010000038.1, forward strand.
GGCGTCTACCGGTTCAGGAATGCGGCGGGCGAGCCGATCTACGTCGGCAAGGCGGGGGATCTCAGGAAGCGCGTCTCCTCGTACTTCCAGAAGACGCACCCGAGCCCGCGGACCTCGCTCATGGTCTCGCAGATCGCCGGTGCCGAGATCACCGTCACGCGCACCGAGGCCGAGGCGCTGCTGCTCGAGAACAACCTCATCAAGAGCCTCTCGCCGCGCTACAACGTCGTCTTCCGCGACGACAAGAGCTACGGCTACATCATGCTCACCGGGCACGAATTTCCGCAGATCCGCTTCTATCGCGGCGCGCACGTGAAGGGCAACCGGTATTTCGGGCCCTATCCGAGTGCCTGGTCCACGCGCGAGACCATCGGGCACCTGCAGAAAATCTTCCTCCTGCGCACGTGCGACGACACGGTGTTCGCGCACCGCTCGCGCCCCTGCCTGCTGCACCAGATCCATCGCTGCTCGGGTCCCTGCGTGCGCCTGATCTCGCGGGAGGATTACGCGCGCGACGTCGAGCATGCGGCGCAGTTCCTCGACGGCAAGGAGACCGACGTCATCGCCGATCTCTCCGGCAAGATGAATGCCGCGGCCGAAGGAATGGACTACGAGCTGGCCGCGCATTACCGCGACCAGATCCGCATGCTCCAGCGCATCCTTTCCGCGCAGTCGATCGAGGCGAGCGGCGCCGGCGACGTGGACATCGTCGTCGCCGTCGAGCGCGAGGCCGTCTGGTGCGTGACGCTCGCGATGGTGCGGGGCGGCCGCCATCTCGGCGACCGCAGCTTCTTCCCGCAGAATGCCGCCGGCAATGACGCGGCCACCATCGTCGAGGCGTTCCTCACGCAGCACTACGCGACGCAGCTCGTGCCGGGCAAGGTCGTGTGCGACCAGGTGGAGGACGTCGATGCGTTCGAGACGATGCTGGCCGAGATCGCCGGCCGGGCCGTGAAGCTGGTGACGCGGCCGGGCGGCGAGTCGCGAACCTGGCTCGAGATGGCGCGCCGCAACGCGTCGCTCGCCCTCGGCCAGCGTCTTTCCACGCAGGCCACGCAGGAGGCGAGGGTGGCGGCGCTGCAGGAGTGGCTGGGCAGCGAGGGGCCCATCCAGCGCATCGAGTGCTTCGACATCAGCCACACGATGGGCGAGGCGACGGTCGCTTCGTGCGTCGTGTACGATCGTGGAGCGATGCAGAACTCCGAGTACCGTCGCTACAACGTGAAGGGCGTGGAGCCCGGCGACGACTATGGCGCGATGTGCTACGCCCTCGGCGTGCGCTACCGGAAGCTCGCGGACGGCGAGGGCAAGGTGCCCGACCTCATCCTCATCGATGGCGGGCTCGGGCAGGTCAATGCGGCGCGCGCCGTGATGGCCGACCTGGGGCTGCACCACATCCGCATGATCGGCGTCGCGAAAGGCGTCGAGCGCAAGCCCGGCCTCGAGCAGCTCTTCTTCGCGGGCGAGAACGAGCCGCGGCGGCTTCCCCCGGATCATCCGGCGCTGCACCTGATCCAGCAGGTGCGCGACGAGGCGCACCGCTTCGCCATCACCGGGCACCGCGCCCGGCGTGGCAAGGCGCGCACGACCTCGCGGCTCGAGGACATCGCATCCGTCGGTCCCACGCGGCGCCGCAAGCTGCTCGAGCACTTCGGCGGCCTGCAGGGCGTGATGGCGGCCAGCATCGACGACCTCGCCCGGGTCGAGGGCATCAGCCGCACGCTCGCCGAACGCATCTACCAGGAGCTGCATTGAAGCCGGTGCGCTTCAACTTCCCGCTCTTCCTCACGTGGTGCCGCATCGTGGCGATCCCGCTCTTCGTCGCGGTGCTCTACGTGCCGGAGAGCTGGATCGCGGAGCCCACGCAGAACGTCGTCTCGATGTGGATCTTCATCGCCGCCGCGGTCACCGACTGGCTCGACGGCTACCTCGCGCGGCGCTGGAACCAGACGACGTCCTTCGGCGCGTTCCTCGATCCCGTGGCGGACAAGCTCATGGTCACGGCGGCGCTCATCGTGCTCACCGAGAAGGGCATCGTCGACCCGTTCGCGTCCCTCATCATCATCGGGCGCGAGATCACCATCTCGGCGCTGCGCGAATGGATGGCGCACATCGGGCGCTCGAAGAGCGTCGCGGTCAACATCCTGGGCAAGGCGAAGACCGTCTCGCAGCTCATCGCCATTCCGTTCCTGCTCTACAACGGAGTCTTCTTCGGGCTCTTCCACACCAACTGGGTCGGGCGCATCCTCATCTGGATCGCGGCGTTCCTCACGTTGTGGTCGATGGTGGTCTACCTGCGCGCCGCGTGGGCCACCGGCGCCATCCGCGAAGAAGTGGAGAAATAGCGGAACCGGGCGCCTGGCGCCGGGTCGAAACGGCGCTTTTCGCGAGCATTTTCCATGACATGCGCTCGTGCGATGTTGATGGAAGGGGCGAAAATCGCTATACTATGCAACTCATATGCGGCAGTAGCTCAGTTGGTAGAGCGCAACCTTGCCAAGGTTGAGGTCGAGAGTTCGAGACTCTTCTGCCGCTCCAGATCCAGCGGGGGAAATCGGGTACCCGGTTTCCCCCGTTTCGCATCCGGCCTTCACATTCCCTTGAAGCGCCCGGCACCCCAGGGCGGGGTGGCAGAGTGGTTATGCAGCGGCCTGCAAAGCCGTGTACGCCGGTTCGATTCCGACCCCCGCCTCCAAGAATCGCTTTCGCCATCCTTCCAAGATGTAGCGTTCTAAGCTACGATCGTAGCCATGAAAGCTACGAGGACGGACGCCTCAGCCCTGCTGTTCCCGGCGGCCTATCGACGCCAGGTGCTGGCATTGCTGTTGTTGCATCCTGAGCGAAAGCTTCATGTTCGCGAGATCTCCAGGCTGACGGGGACGACCGCCGGAACGATGAACAAGGAGCTGGCCCGGCTTCACGAAGCCGGCCTGCTCGAGCGGGAACGCGTCGGCAATCAGCTCCGGTATTCGGCAAACAGGTCTCATCAAATCTACCCGGAGCTCAGCGGCATACTCCGCAAGACGATCGGCGTGGCGGACGTGCTAATCGAAGCGCTTGCCCCGTTGGCCGGTTCCATCGAGGTTTCGTTCATCTATGGGTCGGTGGCGAAGGGTACGGAGACCGCCGGCAGCGATATTGACCTGTTGGTTGTCGGGAGCGTGGAGTTCGGCCAGGTGATCGATTCGCTCCACGGCATCGAGAGAAAGCTGGGTCGGGAAGTGAATCCGAAGATCTTCAGCAGGCGCGAATGGAGCGCGAGGATCAAGGCGGGCGATGCTTTCGTTTCCGAGATCCGGAAGGGGCCGAAGATCATGCTGATCGGCGAAGCGGATGAGCCTCGAAAACCTGGTCGGGCTAAACCTTGAGAAAATCACTCCGGCGAGGCAGACAGCGGTGCGTCTGCTTCGGAGCTGCGTGACTTTTCTTGTCGGCTTCATCGCTGCGAACGGCCGCGCGGAAACAACCATTCCCCTCGAGATCCGGCAGGGGAACGTGCTGGCCCGAGCGGCGATCAATCGAGTGCCGCTCAAGCTGGTCATCGATCTCGGTGGCCTGGGGTCGTTGTCCCTGAAGGCCGACGCGATCGCCCGAACGGGGGTGGCGCCGCTGCCGGCGACGATCTCGCAGACCGACGCGCTGGGCAACACGGCTGAACGCCGCACGTTCAACGTGTCCACGCTCGAATTGGGCAATGGGGTCTTTCGGGACATCACCGCTCATGAAGTCGGGGGTTATGCCGCGAGCGGAGCCGGCGACGGACTCATTGGCCGCGATTTCCTCAAGCGGTTCGTCGTGGTTTTCGACTATCCGTCTCGCGTCGTCACGCTCTACTCGCCGCAGGAGCGTAAGGCGGCTGACCGTGCTTGCGGCGGCGACCTGGTCCCGACCATTCCGGACCCGGATGGCATCATTGTTTCGGTAGCCACGTCCGATCACGGGCCTTTGAGGATGCTGTGGGACACGGGTGCGTCATACTCATTCGTGAAGGCTGCAGTCGCTGCACAACGCCATCTGCCGGTCCAGGGTGAAACGTATCGGACACGGCATTTCGCGCTGGGAGCCCGGGATTTCGGTCCCCTGGAGCTGGTCTCGTTGGCGCTCAAGGAACCGGCAAATGTGGACGGGTACATCGGGTACAACTTTTTCGCGTCGCACGTCGTGTGCGTTGATGCGCTAGGTGCGCAGACCCTCGTGCGCGTGAAGTGACAAAGCCGAAGGGGATCGATCGATGAACGTGCTTTCCTGCTCGCGCATTCGCAGTGCCTCGTTGCTGGTTGCGAGCGTCTTCGCCATGGGACTCGCCGCGTGCGGCTCGACGGCCATCAGGGACGAGCCGGATTCCGCCGCGCAGCTCCAGGCCGTGCTCGTGAGTCCCCTGCGCACCGAACGCGACCGCGGCATGGACGAGGACCGCCATCCGGTCGAGCTCCTGCAGTTCGCCCAGGTCCGGCCCGGCATGCGAGTGCTCGACGTATCGAGCGGCGCCGGGTACACCTCGCAATTGCTCGCCCTGGCTGTGGGATCGACCGGCAAGGTATGGGCGCAAACGCCGAACCCGGGCGCGGCTCTCACCGAGCGGCTCGCGGCGCACCCGCAGCCCAACCTGATCCTCGCGAAGCGGCCCTTCGACGATCCGGTGCCGCCCGAAGCGCCGCCGCTGGACCTCGCCACGCTGGTCCTCAACTATCACGACATCAGCTACCTGCCGGTGGATCGCGACGCGATGAACCGGAAAGTCTTCGCGGCGCTGGCGCCCGGCGGCCGCTATGTGATCGTCGACCACTCGGCGCAGCCGGGCACGGGAACCAGCGCCGCCAAGACGCTGCACCGGATCGACGAGGCTTTCGTCATCGCCGAAGTGGAGCGCGCGGGCTTCGTTCTCGATCGCGAGGCCGCGTTCATGCGAAATGCCGCCGACCGCCGCGACGAGCACTCGGGGCGCATGAAACAGCCCTCCGACAAGTTCGTCCTGCGGTTCGTGAAGCCGCGCTAAGGCTCGCGCTCGCCGCGGCCGTCACAGCGGAACGCTGCGCGACTCGGTGTCATAGCCGCTGCCGGAGCTGATGGCATTCAGCCCACCCCACGCGATCGTCGAGAGTCCGGCGGCGAAGCACAGCGCACATGCCGCGCACGCGATGATCGTGAGGTATCCGAACGCGCGCGCCGCGCGAACGGATTCGCTCCGCGCGCGCAACCAACGCAACGCGTACACCGATGCGGACCAGAGAAGGCCCGCGCCGTGAAAGGCGAGGGCGAGGGCGATGTACGGAACGAAGTCCGTTGCCGCGTCCTGCCAGATGCCGGCGACGAGAAGCGCTGCCAGCAGCATCGCCGCGGCAGCCGCGTTGATCCAGACCAGGTGGTGGGTGACGCGGTTGGCGAGATCGGAGGAAGACGGTGCGTCTGGGGCTCGATTCATCGCGAACATGATATTCCACGGGCACGCAACGGCGTCCCACGCCGTCGCGCCCGAAGGGAATGCCCCGCGGCGGCGTCAGCGCCGCCCGTACACCGGGGGGCGGCGAGGTGCCGTGCCGGGGGCCCTCTCGTCCTTGTGCCGGAAGGTGATGCGACCCTTGCTGAGGTCGTAAGGGGTCATCTCGATGCTCACCTTGTCGCCCGCCAGGATGCGGATGCGGTGCTTGCGCATCTTGCCCGACAGGTAAGCGGTGATGGGGTGGCCGTTATCCAGCGTGATGCGGAAGCGGGTGTCGGGCAGCACTTCGTTCACGACACCTTCCATCTCGATCGTGTCTTCTTTCGCCATGTGCGGTCTCCGGTTGGTTGATAAGCGTTCGCGCGCGCCGGGCGGGGGCGCGGGCGTCGATTCGAGTGCGCAGGCGAGGGCCGGCCCGTCGGCGGGTCAGGATGACCAAGGAAGGGATTGCCGCTGGGTTCCGCCGGCAGGGATGCGGCGGAGAGGCGAGGCTGCTGCTTCGCTGCTTAGGCCTCCATTATACCGGAATGGAGGAGCTTTTCGGTTACGCTAGATGGATGCAACGACCTCATCTGGACATCGCCTTCGTCTCCGATGTCGCGTGCCCATGGTGCGCGATCGGACTCGCTTCCCTGGACCAGGCCCTCGAACGCGTGCGCGGTGAAATCGATGCGAGCGTGCGGCTCGAGCCCTTCGAGCTCAATCCGGACATGGCACCGGAAGGCGTCGAAACGGTGCCTTACCTCGCGCGCAAATATGGCCGCACTCCCGAGCAGATCGCCGAGGCGCAGGCCCGCATCCGCGAGCGCGGCGCGGCCGTGGGCTTCAATTTCGGCCCGCGCGACCATGTGTGGAACACCTTCGACGCGCATCGCCTGCTGCATTGGGCGGGACAGGAGGGCCGCGCCGTGGAGCTGAAGCGCGCATTGCTTCGGGCCTATCACGGCGAGGGCCGCAATCCCTCCTCACCCGACGTGCTCGTGGAGCTCGCGGGCGCCGCCGGGCTCGACCCCGTGCGGGCCCGGTCGATCGTGGAAGGCCACGAATTCGACGCGGAAGTCCGCGAGCGCGAGCGCTATTGGGTGCAGAGAGGTGTCGGCGGCGTGCCCCTGGTCCTCGTGAACGACGCGTACGCCATCGAAGGCGCCCAGCCGCCGGAGATCTTCGAGCAGGCACTCCGGCAGATCGCGGCTTCGCCCTAGGATCGCGCCATGAATCCATTCGACGAAGCGGCCGCCTTCGCGCGGGCGCACGAAGTCTCGTGGCCCCGGGACCCCGCCGCCGACCCGGCCCATTGGGGCGTGCACAACGACGACCCGCCGCCCTTCAATCGGCTGCGCGGCCCGGTGCATCCGCGCGGAGGCGTGTCGGGTGTCATTCGCGTGCGCGGTGAAGAAGTCGCCGCCTGGGGCGAACCCGATCGCGCCGACCAGACGTTCAGCGTCGCGAAGACCTACCTTGCGTTGCTGGCCGGTCTCGCCCATTCGCGCGGACTGCTCGATCCCGGCGAGCGCGTGGGCGAGCGGCTGCCCGGCATCGGATTCGATTCGGCGCACAACCGATCGATCACGTGGGAGCACCTCCTCACGCAGACCAGCGAATGGCAGGGCGAATGCTTCGGCATGCCCGACCAGGTCGAGCATTACCGCCGCGTGTCGCACGACCCGAAGCCGGTGGCCGGAAAGAAGGGCGAGCGTCGTCCACTGCAGGACCCGGGAACGCATTGGGAATACAACGACGTCCGCATCAACCAGCTCTCGCTCGCGCTGCTGCACCTCTTCAGGCGGCCGCTCCCGGCCGAGTTCCTGGAGACCGTGCTGCAGCCCATCGGCGGCGGGCGCGACTTCCGCTGGGAGGGATACGACGACGCGTGGGTCGAGATCGACGGCAAGCGCATGCAATCCGTGCCGGGCGGCACGCACTGGGGCGGCGGCGTGACGATCAGCACGCGCGACCAGGCGCGCATCGGCCAGCTGCTCCTCGACGGCGGCAGGCACGGTGGCCGCCAGGTCGTGCCCCGCGAATGGATCGAGCGCATGCGCACGCCCTGCGCCGTGGCGCCGTTCTACGGCTGGCTCACATGGCTCAACCGGGATGGGCGCCTCTTCGCCGATGCATCACGCGCGAGCGGATTCATGTTCGGCGCAGGCGGCCACATGGTGTGGATCGATCCGGAGAATGACGCCGTCGTCGCCGTGCGCTGGCTGGACGGCGCCCATTCCGCGGAGTTCGTGCGGCGCGTCGCCGCGGCGCATCGCGTTTAGCCGTGCAGGCTTGCGCCGGGAGCATCGAGTTCGGCCACGGCCTGAGGCCCCACTGGCATCTGGCGCCGGACGCCCGGTTCCTCAATCACGGCTCCTTCGGCGCCTGCCCGAAGGCGGTGCTCGCAGAGCAGGATCGACTGCGCCTCGAGATGGAGGCGCAGCCCGACGCCTTCATGCGCGAACGCATCATTCCGCGCGAAGGCCGCAACGCGCTGCGCGAGGCGATCGCGGCGCTCGCCGTCTCGATCGGCACGCATCCCGACCGCATCGCGCTCATCGAGAACGCCACGGCGGGAATCCAGGCGGTGCTGCGCTCGATGCCGCTCGAGGCGGGCGACGAGGTGCTGATCACCGACCACACCTACAACGCGGTGCGGTTGATCGTCGAGGCGCGTTGCGCCGAAACGGGAGCTCGCCCACGCCGCGTCGACCTGCCGATGCCGGCGACCGCCGACGAGATCGTCGAGCGCTTCCGGGAGGCGCTCACGCCGGCCGTGCGCCTCGCGATCATCGACCACATCACGTCGCCCACGGCCTTGCTCCTTCCGCTCGAGCGAATCGTGCCGGAGTTGCGGCGTTGGGGTGCGCGCGTGCTGGTCGACGGAGCGCACGCCGTGGGCCATGTCGCGCTGGATGCCGCCGCGCTCGCGGTGGATTGGTACGTTTCCAACGCGCACAAGTGGCTTTTCGCGCCGAAGGGGACGGCCTTCCTGCACGCCTCGGCCGACGCGGCCGCGATCACGCGGCCCCTGGTGACGAGCCACTTCGTCGGGATGGGATTCCCGCGTGCTTTCGACTGGCCTGGTACGCGCGATTACACGGCGTGGCTCGCGCTGCCCGCCGCGCTCCGCTTCGCCGAATGGCTCGGTCGCGAAAGGGCGTCGGCCTACCGCGCGGCACTCATCGAGCACGCGACGCAGAGTCTCGCGGGGTTCGGCGCCGCGCCGGTTGGATCGGACGACCTCGGTTGTGCGATGCGTTCATACATTCTTCCGCGGCAGGGCACGGCCACCGCGGAGCAGGCCGAGCTCCTCATGTCCACGCTCTGGCAGCGCCATCGGATCCAGGCGATGGCCGTCGCTTTCGGCGCGGCACTCTTGCTTCGCGTCTCCGCGCAGGTGTACGTCGACCCGGACGATATCGACGCCTTGGCCAGCGCTCTCGGGCGTGATGGGTGGCCCGGCCGGTAGCCGGGTTGGCGCGACGCGAGGCCTTCAGCGAAGCGCGAAGTCGACGCGGATCGGGTGGGCAGCATCCTCGCGCGGCTTCGCTTCGGGCGCGGAGGCGACTGCCACCCGATCGACCGGCAGCCGGGAGTCGCCCACGAGGTAAGCTTTCACGGCCGCGACGCGCTGCGCGCTGAGGGCGTTCCGCGCTTCGTCCGGCACCTCGACCGGTTGCGCGGCGAGCTTCTCGCGCGCTTCCTTCGAGAGGTCCTTCGGCGCGGCGGCCAGGCGTCGCTGCAGCTCCGCGGCTTTCAACGCCTCCACGTCCTGCGCGGCCACGGGTGGCGAGGCGACCTCGAGCTTGAGGCCGGGGCGGTCCTGCAGCATCTTGACGATCGTGTCGAGCTTCTTGCGCGCGGCCGGCGAGAGTTGCGCCTGCCCTGCGTCGAAATCGACGAAGGCGAGGTCCCCGCCGTCGTCGCCAGCGGCGTCATCGCCGAGGCTGCCGGCGAGCAACGCGAAGGGCGAGGTCTCGGCCTTCGCGAAATGGCTGCTGAAGACCTGGCCGATCACCGCGCCGATGTCGAAGCTCGGGTCCTCGAGCGACCCGCTGATGGGCAGCTCGAGGTTGATGCGCCCATCCTTGTCCTTGAGCAGGTTGACCACGAAGAGCACCGGCAGCTTCGTCGCATCGGGGCTTTCGACCTTGTCGCCGAACTGGAGCTGGTCCACGAGGATGCGGTTGCGGCCATCGAGCTTGCCGTCCTGCACCTTGTAGCGCACGTCGAGGGTCAGCCGCCCGGCGGTGATGCCATAGCCCGCATAACGCTGCGAATAGGCCGTGAGCTTCGTGAGGTCGATCGCTTCGCCCTTGGCCGCGATGTCGAGGGCGAGGTCGCCGCGAAGCGGGTTCACGGTGCCGGCGATCAACACGGGCGACGCTGCGTCCCAGCGGCCCTTCAGCATGACCTTCGCGCGGCTCGACGGATCGGAGGAGAGGTGCGTGATGGTGCCTTCGACGCTGCCGACGTCGGCGGTGTAATTGGGCCTGATGTAATGGTCGGTGAAGTTCAGGCGGCTGCCGGCGAAGCGGATGCGCTCGATCCGGATGTCGCGCGCCGGCGTGGGCTGAGCCCGTGCGACCGGAGGATCCGGCTGCTCGGACGTTGCCGTGATGAGCTGCTGCACGTTGAGCTTGCCCTGGGGGTTCACGAAGATGCGCGAGTAGGCGCCTTCGACGTCCACGTCGGCGACGTCCAGCAGGAGGCGCGATCGCGGCGCGAGCCTGAGCTTCACGCCGCGCGTCCGGATGCGCTTCCAGTTGAGCAGGTCCTCGCGGTTCAGGGTGTCCCAGGTCGCGAAACGGTCGACCTGCACGGACCCGTCGTAGCCGAGCGTCAATGCGTCCGGCTTGCCGCTCACCGTCACGATGCCCTTCGCCGACGCCAGTCCGCTCTTGAGCGCCACGGCGGGAAAGCGGGAGACATAAGCGCGCACCGGCACGAGGTCGATCGACCTCGCATCCACCGCGGCCTTCACGTCCAACGGGTCGAGCGCGAAAGTGGAATCGATGCCGAGGGTGCCGCCAGGCTCCAGGCGCATGTCGGCCTTTACGCGGCCCTGCATGCCGTTGCCGGTCGTGAGGTCGCTGCCATCGAGCCGGCTCACGAGCACGCGATGCGTGACGGACGGCTGGACCGATTGGTCGGCGAGCGTCACGCCATAGCCGGACATCGTGAGGCTCGCGACCGCGATGTCCCACGTCTTCGCAGCCGTGTCCCCGGGCGCAGCGCCCGCATCGGCGAGCCGTGGCATCTCGAGGCTGCCGTCGGGGCGCCGCGTCAGGGTGAGCCGTCCGTCCCGTGTCTCCACCGAGGCGACGCGCACCGAATGGCGCCGGAGGTCCGCGTCGATGCCTCGTGCCTGCAGCGCGGCGACTTTCCAGTCGCGCATCGTCGCGATGTCGTCCAGGCGCACGCTGTCGATGCGCGCCGTGCCGCCGAGCGGATCGAGCGAGGCGATGGCCACCTCGAGCCGGCCGAGCGTCGCCGAGGTCTCGCCGTCCGCGACCTCCAGGTCCCTGGCCGCCGCGGTTCCCGAAAGGTCTACCGCCGACGCCCGGCCCGGAGCCTGCGAGAAGCGCAGGGCGATGCGCGCGTCCAGCCGTCCACGCTTCACCTTGACGGGCTCCCCGGCGGGCACGTACCCGAGGTACTGGCGCAGGTCGACGTCGCGCAGGTCGAGGTTGAAGCGCGTGCTGACGGTGTCCGCGAACGGCACCGCTTCGCCGTCGAGACGGAAAGGCGCACCGTTGACCATGGCCGACAGGGACGGTCGCACCCGATCCTTCACGCGAGTCGGCAGGTTCGATACGGAAGGGACGGCGAGCTGGATGCCCTCGACCCGGTGCATCGCATGCGCCGGCTGGTCGTCGAAGGACACGGCCGCGTTCACGACGCGGATATTGGAAACCGCGAAGCGCACCGGATCGGCCGGGTCGCGCGCGGGAGCGGCTGCCGCCCGCGCATGCAGGCGCTCGAGGATGTCGCTCACGTTGTAATGGGAGTCGCCGTCGCGCACCAGGTGGACGCGCAGCCCGCCCAGCCTGAACTGGTCGACCACCGGGGCCAGGTGCCGGATCGACGCGAGGCTCGCCACGAGATCCAGCGTCTCGAACGACGCGAAGGGCGTCCTGCCGTCGCGCTCGAGGATGCGCAGCCCCTTGGCCTGTGCCTCCAGCGTGTAGGGATTCACGAAGAGGTGGTCGAGCACCACGGGACGCCCGAGGCGCTCGTGCATGGAATCGACGAGCATCCGCTTCGCGAGCGGCGGCACGACGAAGGCGCCGATCACGCCGTAGGCGGCGACGAGCGCGAGCAGGCCGAGGAGTGCCACGCGCGCGCGGTGCAGGGCGGTTCTCATGCCCGCTCGGACTGCGGTTCCGTGCTCTCGTTCGCATGGAGCAGGGCGTGCAGTTCCAACGGTCGTCGCGCCGGGCGGGCCGCTTCACGCCGATGTCACACAAGTGCGCGAGAAGGCGGCTTCAGCGTGCCGGCACCACGCCGTTCTCCTGCGGCAGCCCCGCGAAGTGCGCGAAAAGCGCCTCGGCGCGGTTCACGTAGGAATCCTTCGCGAGCGCTACCAGCCCGCTCGCTTCATGGGTCGCGGCGGAGAGGCCGTAGAAGCCCCAGCGGCCGTCAGCCAGCCGCGTCATGAAGTAGGCCGTGCGCAATGCGCCGGGCGGGAAGAACGTGATCAGGGCGGCCTTGATCGGCGTGACGTTCTCGGTCTCCACCAGGATGCGTCCAGGTCCCGCTTCGACGACCCGCATCCTGTATGTCACGGGCGCCGAGGAGCGGTTGTCTTCCTCCACGAAATAGAGGACGGCTCCCGTGCGCATCTCCGAGGGCGCGAAGTCGGGGCGGCGCTCGCCATCGACCTGCGTGAGCGCCGAAGCGTCCCGGATCAGCACCCGCCACGCGCTTTCGGTCACCGACCAGTAGCGCATTCCCACCGTGCTCGAAACGGCGCCGAGCCGCGTGAGCAGCTCGGCCTCGTCGCGCACTTGCAGGATAGCGGCGATGGCGATCACGAACCGGTACTTGCCGGCGGGCCAGGCGAGGCATGCGGGCGGGTGCCAATCGAGTCCGCCCCAAGTGACGGGCCGTGCTTCGATCGCCGGTGCATACGGGGGATACGGCTCGTCACCGTCGCACGGCGGATCCGGCAACGGCTCGGCGCCCATGCCCACGCTTGCCGCCAGGAGGACGAACGGCAGGACCCGCCGCCAGGCGATGCGCACGCGCTTCGCGTGACCGCTCAGCGGTAGGCCTGCGGGTTCCACGTGTGCACTTCCTCCTTGCCCTGCTTGCACCACGAGTAGAGCGCGTCGTACATCACCATGCCGTGCCCGAGCATCTCGTGATCGTCCGGGAAATTGCGCGAGAGGCCGAGGGAGATCGCCGCAAGACCCGCGGCCTGTGGTGCGATGCCCAGGTTCGCCGTGTCCGCGGCACGCACGATGAGGGCCAGCTCGTGCAGCGCGGGATCGCCCAGGCGGAAATGGCGCACGAACGCATCGAAGCTGCAGCGCTCGCCCTCGTGGCTGAAGTGGACGTCGGGAATGTCGTAGGGAATGGCCTCGTTTTCGCTCGCCGCGGCCAGGACGCGCGTGGTGGGCACGTAGAGGAACTCGGCGTCGCGATCGACGAAGCGGGCGACGAGCCATGGGCAGGCGATGCGGTCGATCTTCGGGCGCTCGCGCGTGATCCAGCGCGTCGAGGCGCCGCGCGGCTTCGCATCGAGCGCGCCGCCCGCCGCACCCCATGCCTCGAGGCCGCCCTCGAGATAGCGCACGGAGATGCCGAGCCCGGCCAGCGCCCGGGCGGTGCCCTGGCTCACCTCGCGACCGTGCACGCAATACACGACGAAGGCGCTCGCGGCCGGCAACGAGCGGGCCCATGCCTCGACCTGCTCCGGATCGCGTCGAAGCGCTCCCGTGATCATGGAGCCGGCATCGCGGAACGCCGAAGCCTTGCGCACATCGATGACGATGGGGGGATGTTCCCGCGCGAAGCTCGCGCGAAGCTCGGGAACCGTGACGGAAGAAAGGCGGCTTGAAACGACGGCGTCGCTCATGTCATGTCTCCTGGCGAGGGGGACACCGCAGGCGCGAATCGACGATGCGCGAACACGGTGTCCCTGGCTGGCCTGTGGGATGGCCGCAGATTTGGACGGGACACCGTCTGGGCCCGAGGGCCGCCGGGGATCTGCTCCGCCCCGATGAATCCCATGATACGCGCGCTCCTGCAACCGCGTTTAACCTTCCGTTCGCGCCAAAAGATTGACAGGAAATCGAATGCTTGCGCGCCGCCCATCCGGAGGATAGCTGCGCAAGCCGCATCGCAGCTTTTCAACCACCAATGGGGGAGACGGGTCATGCATTCCAGGTCGAAGGGAAGAAGTCGCGGCGGACCGCGCGCGCTGCACGTCGCGCTCGCGCTGGGATTCACCATCGTGTCGGGCGCGGCGCATGCGCTGTCGTGCGAAGGTCTCGCGTCGGTGACGCCCGAAGCGTCGACCGTCACGTCGGCAACCATCGCGACGCCGCCGACGGTCGCCGGGCAGCCGGTGAGCGTGTCGTTCTGCCGCGTGCAGGGCGTGGCGCGGCCCACGTTCGATTCGGAGATCAAGTGGGAGGTCTGGCTGCCGCTCGATGCCGCGTGGACCGGGCGCATGAAGGTGAACGGCACCGGCGGCTATGCCGGCGGGACGCCTTATAACCGCCTGGCGCAGGACATCGGCGACGGCTTCGTCACCGCCGGCAGCAACATGGGCCACGACGGCGGCGAGAATCCCACATGGACGCTCGGCCACCCGGAGAAGGTGAAGGATTGGGGGCTGCGCGCGCACTACTACGTCGCGACGGCGGCCAAGACGCTGAGCTCGAATTACTACGGCACGCCGGTCCGGCACTCGTACTTCGAGGGCTGCTCCAACGGCGGCCGCCAGGCGATGATGATGGCGCAGAACTATCCGGAGCTCTTCGACGGCATCGTCCCCGGCGCGCCCTCGATGTTCTATCCGGACCTGCTGATGTGGCTGCTGTGGTCGGGCAAGACGCAGCAGCCGATCGGGCCGCCGGCGGGACCGCTGATCCCCGACGCGAAGCGCACCATCATCACGCAGAAGGTCCTCGCCCAGTGCGACGGGATCGATGGGCTGGTCGATGGCCAGATCACCAATCCACGCATGTGTCATTTCGATATCGACACGCTCGGACCGTCCGGCGACGGCACTCTCACCGCGACGGAGCTCGCGGCCGTGAAGAAGATGTACGCCGGCACCACGAGCGAGAGCGGGCAGCAACGCTATACCGGCGCGCAGTTCGGATCGGAAGCCGACTGGATTCCGCTCTTCGCGGATAGCGGCGGCTACGGCCCGTTCATCGGCCATTACGTGTACTCGGTGCTGAGCCCGCCGTACAACTGGCGCACCGACGTGAACTTCTCGGACGTGTACGACCACGTGAAGACCGTGCTCTCGCCGGTCACCGCGGCGCCGAGCCCCGACATCCGGGCGTTCGTGCAGCGCGGCGGCAAGCTCGTCCACATGCACGGCTGGAACGACTCGGTCGTCCCGCCCGAGGGCTCGGTGGCGTACTACTACGCCCTCGCAGAGTGGGAGCGCATGCGCAACCTGCCGTCGCGCACGGCCGACATGCAGATCGAGAAGCTCACGCCGCAGGAAGTCGCCGGCGATGCGCAGGCCTTCGGCAAGCAGGTGCACGACTACCACCGGCTGTTCCTGCTGCCTGCCACGGCACACTGCGGCGGCAGCACGGGTCCGAACTCGGTGGGCGGCGGAATGCCCGAGCCGCCGGCGGCCTATCGCGACGCCGACCATCATGTGGTGAGCGCCGTCATCAAATGGGTCGAGCAGGGCGTGGCGCCCGATCGCATCATCGCCGCCAAGTTCGACGCCTCCGGTCACGTGACGCGCAGCCGCCCGGTGTGCGCGTTTCCGGCGCAGGCGGTCTATGCCGGAAGCGGCGACATCAACGATGCCTCGAACTTCGCGTGCGAGACGCCCAAGCTGTCCGAGCGCGATGTCTCCGCAGGCCAGATGGTCCTGATCCAGAACTCGCTCCGGCAGCGCGCGCTGATCCTGCCGAACCGCTGACGCGGCTTCGGCGGCTCCTGCCATCGGTCCGGCCGCCCGCGGGGCGGCCGGACCGCCGTGCCGTCAGTACGAACCGGTGCGGCGTGGGTCTGCGCCTTCGCCGTAGAAGGCGTAACGCGCCGTGTAGGGCACCTTGAGCTCGTGCCCGATCTCGCCGGCGGCGCACGCCGTGGTCGGGGCACGACCGCCGCGCGTGTCGAGGCGCTGGACCAGCGTGACGCGGGCCAGTCGGCCATCTCCGCCATGGGACTTGGCCTTCAGCAGCAACTGCGGGACGGACTGCGCGTCGGCGGCAGGCGCGGACGCGACGACCTCGCCCACGACCGTGCTGCCATCGTCGGACTCCCACGTGGGACCGCCGTAGTGCTTGCCGAACGGATGACCCGCTTCATCGGCGAGCGTCGCCTCCGGAGCGCGGAACGTCCATTCCGGCCCCGACTTGCCGTGGGCACACTCGTAGTTCTGCGATCCGGTCGCGCGCAGCTCGAAGAGGAGCGATTGGCCGGGCGGCGCCGCGATGGCATCGGGGACGCCGGCCGCCATGGCCGTGCCGTGGCATCCGGTGACGGCGAGGGCCGTGAGAGCGGCGTACGGGAGCTTCTGCAATTTCATCGGGATTCTCCGCTGGGTGATGTCGTTGCGCTCATGCTTCCGCGATGAGCGAGATCGAGATGCGCATGCCTTCGAGCCGGATCGGCAGCTTGGCCCCCTGCCGGGCGGGTGGATCCGCGGGGAACCAGATCTGCCACTCCTCGTTCATCCCCGCGAAGTCGTTCTCGTCGGCGAGGATGAACGTGGCGCTCAGCGCTTTCGACAGCGAGCTGCCCGCCGCCTCGAGGATCGCCTCGATGTTGCGCAGGCAACGCGCCGTCTGCTCCTGGATCGTCGTTCCGACGATGGCGCCGGTCTTCGGATCGAACGGCCCCTGGCCCGAGACGAAGACCAGTCCCCAGGCTTTCACCGCCTGGCTGTAGCTCGGCGGCGGCAGCGGGGCCTCCGGCGTGGCGATGACCGTCCGGGTCATGGCGTCCTCGCCCGTGATCGTGCCCATGGCGTCCTCGCTCATCGCGGAAGGGGAAGGATCATGCCGACCTTCTCCCGATAGGCGCGATAGCGTTCCCCGAACTGGGCCACGAGGTCGCGCTCCTCGAAGAAGATGCCGATGAAGATGTAGCCCGTCGCACCGAGCGCGAACAGCAGGTGCCCGGCGGACATGTGCGGCGTCGACCAGAACGCGATGAGGAACCCGAGGTAGAGCGGGTGGCGCACGAAGCGGTAGAGCATCGGCGTCTGGAAATGCGGGGTCGAGGGCCGCTGCCCGAAGGCGTGCGCCACCGGCTGCCACAGTCCGAAGAGCTCGAAGTGGTTGATCAGGAATGTCGCGAGCAACAGCACTGCCCAGCCCAGGGCGAACAGGCCATACACGGCGACGATGCCCGGCGTGTTGTGGATGTCCCAGAGCACGGGCGAGGGAATCGGTCTCCACTGCCACAGGAGGAGCGCCAGCGCACAGGTCGACGCGAGGACGAAGGTGCTGCGCTCCAGGGGCGGGGGCACGATGCGCGTCCACCTCGCCTTGAAGGCGGGACGCGCCATCACGCTGTGCTGCACGGCGAAGATCGCGAGGAGCAGCAGGTCGACCCCGATCGACCCCGCGAGCGGATGCACGGTCCCGCCGTCGATGTTCTTCGGCAACGGCAGGCCGCCCAGGAAGCCGACGGTGTACACGAACGTCGCGATGAAGAAGAGATATGCGCCTATGCTGTACGTCACCATCAGGAGAGAGCCCATGTCGTCGCCTTCGGTCGCTTGGGTGGGTGGCAGGCAGTCCATCCTAAGCCCGGGCCTCATGGCGCGAAGGACCAAAAACCCTCACTTCCGGACAACGTCATGAACATCGGCTTCCTGGTCTTTCCGGATTTCAACATCCTCGACCTGTCCGGTCCCCTGGCGGCGTTCGACGTTCCGCGGCGTGAAATCAAGCCGTCGCCCTACTCGCTCACCGCGTACTCGGAAGAGGGCGGCCCGATCGTGAGCTCGTGCGGCGTTTCCGTGAACACGGCGCCGCTGCGGCGCGCCCGCCTCGACACGTTCATCGTCGTGGGCGGATTGGGCGCCGTCGAGGCGAGCCGGCGCCCCGCGATGATGAGCCTCGTGAAGCGCACGGCGCGGCATGCGCGCCGCGTCGCGAGCGTGTGCTCCGGCGCATTCCTCCTCGCCGAGGCGGGCCTCCTCGAGGGACGTCGCGTGACGACGCATTGGGAATATGCGAACCGGTTTCGCCAGTCGTACCCGAACGTGACGCTCGAGCTCGACCAGATCTACCTGCGCGACGGACACGTGTGGAGCTCCGGTGGCGTGACCGCCGGCATCGACCTTTCCCTCGCGCTCATCGAGGAAGACGTCGGCCTCGCGATGGCCCAGCGTACCGCGCGCGTGCTCGTCGTCTATCACCGCCGCGTGGGCGGCCAGTCGCAGTTCTCGGCGCTGCTCGAGATGGAGCCCGCATCGGATCGCCTGCGCAAGGCGCTGCAGTTCGCGCGCGAGCACCTCGCCGAGGAGCTTTCGGTCGAGCGGATGGCGCTCGCCGTCCACATCTCGCCGCGCCAGTTCACGCGCCTCTTCCAGCGCGAGACGGGCGAGACCCCGGCCAAGGCGGTCGAGCGGCTGCGCGCCGAGGTGGCGCACATGCAGGTGGCGAACAGCGTGGCGCCGATCGAGACCATCGCGCGAACGGTGGGATTCACCAATCCGGAGCGCATGCGCCGCGCGTTCATGCGGCTCTATGGACAGCCGCCGCAGGCGGTGCGGCGCGTGGCGGCGTCCCATGCGGCGGCCGATACGGCGGAGGTCGAGTAACCGCGCAGGAACCGCCTTCGGCGTGGCCGATCCAACCAAATCGACCCTTGTCCGGAGATTGCCATGGAGCCTTCACGCCTGGAGCGCTATCGTGCCGCGGCTGACGCCACCGCCCGCGCCCAACGCGCGATCCAGGAAACCATCGACCGCAAGAAGAAGCCCGACGGTCCCTAGGCGAGGCCCTCGAGGCTCCCCCCGCAACACCTCGAGAAGCCCGGCATCGAGGGCAAGCTCGATCCGCCGCCCCGTTACGCCGCGCGCCAGTACAAGGGCAGCGGCAAGCTCGAGGGTCAGTCCGCGATCATCACGGGCGGCGATTCGGGCATCGGCCGCGCCGTGGCCGTGCTCTTCGCACGCGAAGGGGCGGATGTGGCGATCGTGTATCTCAACGAGCACGAGGACGCGGAGGCCACGAAGCGCGCGGTCGAGGCCGAGGGGAGGCGATGCCTCTGCATCTCGGGCGACGTGCGCGACGCGCAGTTCTGCCAGGACGCGGTCGAGGACGTCGTGGAGCAGTTCGGCAAGCTCGACGTCCTCGTGAACAACGCGGCCTTCCAGGAGCATGCGTACGCGCTCGAGGACCTCAGTGAAGAGCACCTGGACATGACGATCCGCACGAATCTCTACGGGTACTTCCACATGACGAAGGCGGCGATGAGGCACCTGAAACCGGGAAGTGCGATCGTCAACACCGGCTCCGAGACCGGTCTCTTCGGCCAGCCGATGCTGCTCGACTACTCCGCCACCAAGGGCGCCATCCACGCCTTCACGCGTTCGCTCGCGACGAACCTCGCGGAGAAGGGCATCCGCGTCAATGCGGTCGCACCGGGGCCGGTATGGACACCGCTCAACCCGGCGGACCAGCCGCCGGATGCGATTCCCTCCTTCGGCACCAGCACGGCGCTCAAGCGCCCGGCGCAACCGGAGGAGATCGCGCCGGCGCACGTCTTCCTCGCTTCGGCTGTGTGCTCGAGCTACATGACCGGCGTGATCCTGCCCGTCATGGGGGGTGTGGTCGGAAGCGCCTGAATCCGCCCGGCGCGGGCTTCACGGCCCGCGCCGGGGAATCGAGAGTCCCCGCTGCACGGCCGGGCGCTGCAGGAAGGCGTCGAGCACGCGCCTCACGTTCGTGAAGCCGCCGAATTCCACGAGATCTCCCGCGCCGTAGAAGCCCACGAGATTGTTCACCCACGGAAAGGTCGCGATGTCGGCGATGGTGTATTCGTCGCCCAGGAGCCACGCGCGGCCTTCGAGCCTTCGCTCGAGCACCGCGAGGAGCCGCTTGGCCTCGGCGACGTAGCGGTCGCGCGGACGCTGGTCCTCGAAGTCCTTGCCGGCGAACTTCACGAAGAAGCCGACCTGCCCGAACATCGGCCCGATGCCCCCCATCTGGAACATGAGCCACTGGAGCGTCTCGTAGCGGCGCGCGGCATCCGGGGGCAGCAGCTTTCCCGACTTGTCCGCGAGGTACACGAGGATGGCGCCCGACTCGAAGAGCGGCAGCGGCTTTCCGCCGGGACCATCGGGGTCGATGATCGCGGGAATCTTGTTGTTCGGGTTGAGCGAGAGGAATTCGGCCGAGAGCTGGTCGTTCCGCTCGAAGCTCACGAGGTGCGGCTCGTAGGCGAGGCCCATCTCCTCGAGCGCGATGGAGACCTTCACGCCGTTGGGCGTCGGAAGCGAGTAGAGCTGGATGCGGCCGGGATGCTGCGGCGGCCATTTCCGGGTGATCGGGAAGGCGGAAGCCCACATCGTCGTTGGTTCGCGGGAAGGGAAAGCCGCCAAGGTTACCGGCTGCGGCGCGTTCGCGCAGGCCGGCGCTCACCCGGGCGCGCGGCTCGACAGCCTCACCCGATCGCGCGCAGCATGGATGCATGCGGCTCAACGCGGATTTCAGCGAGCGGATCGTGGTGCGCCCCGGCGACGTGCCGTGGATCGCCTCGCCCACGGCGGGGGTGGAACGGCGCCTGCTCGACCGCATCGGCGACGAGGTCGCGCGCGCGACCAGCCTCGTGCGCTACGCGCCACGCTCGCGCTTTCCGGCGCACGTGCACGGAGGCGGCGAGGAGTTGCTCGTGGTCGAAGGCGTCCTGGCCGATGAAGCGGGGCTCTATCCCGCCGGCTGCTACGTGCGCAACCCGCCGGGGTCGCGCCACGCGCCATCGACCGACACGGGTTGCGTGCTGTTCGTGAAGCTGTGGCAGTTCGACCCCGATGACAAGGCGCACATCGTGCTCGACACCCGCGAAGGCGCGTGGAGCGCGCAAGCCGGTGGCGTTTCGCGGCTGGGCTTGCATGCCTTCGGGGGCGAGCGCGTCGCGATGGAGCGATGGGCGCCCGGCACCCGCGTCTCCGCGCATGCCCACGAGGGCGGCGAAGAGACGCTCGTGCTCGATGGCGTATTCGAGGATGAGGCAGGCCGCTATCCGGCGGGCACGTGGATCCGCAACCCGCGAGGCTCCCGGCACGCGCCCTTCACGACGCAAGGGTGCGTGCTCTACGTCAAGTCCGGCCACCTGCCGGCCGGGTGAGGCTTCGGCTTCATCCGTGGACGAGCGGATAGAGCACGAGGCCCGCGACGGCCGCGACGGCCACGATCAGCGGCTCCCGGGCCCCGCGGATGCGCCACAGCGCGAAGAGCGTGAGGGCCGCGAGCGCCGCGGTCGGCACGTCGACGATCGAGCGGCGCGCGAGCACCACGACCGCGCCGGCAATGGCGCCGATGGCGGCGGCCGTCACGCCGTCCACGAACGCGGCGATCGCGGGAAGCCTGCCGTACTTCTTGAAGTAAGGCGCCGGAAGGATCGTGAAGAGATAGCACGGCAGGAAGGTCGCCAGCGCCGCGACGCAGGCGCCCGGCAGGCCCGCGATGAGGTAGCCGATGAATCCCACCGTGATGACGACCGGTCCCGGAGTGATCATCGCGACGGCGACGGCATCGACGAACTGGCGCTCGTCGAGCCAGTGCGTCTCCGTCACCACGCCGCCGTAGAGGAACGGGACGATGGCGAGTCCCGACCCGAAGACGAAGGCGCCCGCCTTGCCGAAGAAGAGCGCGATCTGCACGAGCACCGGCGCCTGGGACACGGCGCCCGCGGTGCCCAGCGCGAGGGGCGCGGCGAAGGCGCCCAGCGCGCGCGGCCCGCGCCGCGGCGGCGCGCGCACGAGCCACACGACGACGCCGGCCGCGAGAAACAGCCACGCCATCTCGTTCTCGGTGACGACCGTGACGATGGCCACCGCGAGATAGATCGCCCCGAGCAGCCGGTCGCGCCCGACGTTCTTCACCGTGAGCTTCCAGGTGCTCATCGCGATGATGCCGATCACGGCGGCGCCCACGCCATAGAACACCGCCTGCATCCATGCGAGCCCGCCGTAGCGCACGTAGGCCCAGCCCAAGGCCACGACGATCAGGAAGGAGGGGATCACGAAAGCGACGCCGACGATGGTGGCGCCCCGGATGCGGTAATGCACGTAGCCCAGGTACATCGCGAGCTGGGCGGCGAGCGGGCCGGGCATGAGCTGGGCGAGGGCCAGCCCCTCCTTGTAGTCGCCCTCGGAGATCCAGCGCCGCTGCTCCACCAGGTCGCGGTACATGGCGCCCGTGAGCGCCGCCGGGCCGCCGAAGCCCAGCGAGCCCAGGCGCAGCATGTAGCGCACGAGCTGCCACAACGAATACGAAGGGTGAGTGGTGTCCATGGTCGTCCCTGGCGATCGCAGATTTGGACGGGACACCGTCTGGGCTCGAGAGCCGCCGGGGATCTGCCGGACCCCGATGGCCGTGATGATACCGGAACCGTGCGCTGCCGCGCTCGTCCAACGGCCATGGGCACACATTCGGACATCGGTCCGCCGAGCGGCGGGGGCTCGCGCAAGCTGGAGACGCGCGGGGTGATCGACCTGGGGGGCGCCCACGACATGGCGTATTGGGTGAAGGTGCTCGACACGACGCCCGAGCGGCTGCGCGAGGCCGTGGACGCGGTCGGTACCGACGCCGTCAAGGTGAGCGAGTACCTGAGGGGCGATAGCGGCGAGAACCCGCCGGGCGCGCCGCAGATCCCCGACGGCGGCTGAGCCGCAGCCGGTGCCCGCCGCCGCGCCCATCCGCGTCGGCACCGCGGGCTGGAGCCTGCCGCGCGCGACGCAGGATCGCTTCCCCCCGGGTGAATCCCACCTCTTGCGCTACACCCGGGTTTTCAACGCGGCGGAGATCAACTCGACGTTCTATCGGGCCCATCGCGCCTCGACGCTGGCGCGATGGGCCGCCAGCGTGCCCGCAGGGTTCCGCTTCTCGGCCAAGATGCCGAAGGCCATCACGCACGAGCATCGGCTGGCCGGATCCGCGTCGCTCGTCGTGGATTTTCTCGCGCAGGTGGCGCCCCTGGGCGAGAAGCTCGCGTGCCTCCTGGTGCAGTTGCCGCCATCGCTCGCGCTCGAGCCTGCGGTCGCACGAACATTCCTGGAGGGCCTGCGGGAGCGCTTCGGCGGGGAGATCGTGCTCGAGCCGCGCCATGAAAGCTGGTTCACGGCCGAGGCGGATCGCATGATGAAGGCGGCACGCGTCGCGCGCGTGGCCGCGGATCCCCCGCGTGCGAAAGGCGGCCTGCAACCCGGAGGCTGGCACGGCACGGCTTACTTTCGCCTGCACGGCTCGCCGCGCGTGTACTTTTCTTCCTACGAAGACGCGTTCCTGGACTCCCTCGCCACGCGACTTCGCTCGCTCGCGGCCGCCGGCGCCGGCTGCTGGTGCATCTTCGACAATACGGCGCACGGCGCGGCTGTCGCGAATGCGCTCGCGCTCGCGCAGCGCCTGGACGCGCGCTAGATCACGAACTCGATGAGGAACGGCCCGCGCCGCGCGCAGGCGTGGCGGAAGACCTCGCCGAAGCGTTCCAGCGAATCGACGCGCGTGGCCTCGACGCCCATGCCGCCCGCGAGCTTCACCCAGTCGAGGTCGGGACGCGACAGGTCGAAGAGCTCGCTCGAGGCCGGGCCCGGGATCGCGCCGACGGCCGCGAGCTCGCCCTGGAGGATCGCGTAGCGGCGGTTCGCGAAGACGACGTTCACCACGTCCAGCCGCTCGCGCGCCTGGGTCCACAGCGCCTGCAAGGAGTACATGCCGCCGCCGTCGGCCTGCAGGCAGACGACCTTGCGCGAAGGCGCCGCGAGGGCGGCACCGGTCGCCGCGGGAAATGCGTGACCGATGGACCCGCCCGTGACCTGCATCCAGTGGTGCGGCGCCGCGGCCCACGTCGGCGGGAAGAGCGCGCGTCCCGAGGTCACCGCGTCCTCGGCCACGATCGCGTTCTCGGGCAGGAGCGCGGCGAAGGTGGCGCCGAAGGCGTCGGGCCGGAACGGGCCGCTCGCGAGCTGCGCGGTGGCCGCGCCAGGCGCTGCGAGGTCGCGCGGCGCCGCCAGCGCATCGGCCAGGGCTTCGAGGGCGGCCACGATGTCCTCGTGGCCCGCCGCCAGCTCGTGCACCTTGCAATCGGCGGGCCACAGGGTGCTGGGCTTGCCCGGATAGCCGAAGAAGGCGACGGGCGCTTTCGCGCCGGCCAGCACGAGATGACGCGTCCCGCCCAGCGCCTGGAGCGCCGCATCGACGACGTACGGCACCCGATCCACGGGGGGCCGTCCGCGTCCGCGTGCTATGTAGGGCACCTGCGTCGGCGCGAAGAGGCGCGCGCCGGTCACGTGAGCGATACGCTGCGCCTGGCGCAGGCCCGCCTCGGTGAGCCCGGCGCCGGACAGCAGGAGCACGCTTGCATGGCGCTCGCGAAGCGCACGGGCGATCGCGTCGATGCGCGCCGATGCCACAGCCCCGCGTGGGGCCACCGGCCGTGCGGCGGCCGGGGTGCCGCCCTCATTCCACGCGCAATCGGCGGGCAGGATGAGCGTCGCGATGCCGCCGGGTGATGCGCAGGCCGCCTGCACCGCGTCGGCGGCGTCGCGTCCCACGGACCCGGCATCGGACGTCACGCGAACCCATCGCGACACCACCCGCGCGAGCGCTTCCGTATCCGCGGCGAGCGGGGGATCGTGCGGTCGATGCCAGGTCGCGTGATCGCCCACGACGTTCACGATGGGCGTGTCGGCGCGGCGGGCGTTGTGCAGGTTGGCGATGCCGTTGGCGAGGCCCGGCCCGCAATGCAGGAGCGTCGCGGCGGGCCGGCCGGCGACGCGGCCATAGCCGTCGGCGCACCCGGTGACGACCGTCTCGGCGAGGCCGAGCACGCAGCGCAGCCCCGCGACACGGTCCAGCGCCGCCACGAAGTGCATCTCGGACGTGCCCGGGTTGGCAAAGCAGGTTTCCACGCCCGCGGCGACGAGCGTGCGGGCCAGGCTTTCTGCACCGTTCATCGAAAGATTATGCTATCGGTCATGAGCATGAAGAAAACCGACCTCGAGAAAATGCTGGCGAAGCGGCTCGCCAGCGGCCAGGGCAATGCGCGCGGCGACGCCGGTGCCGCGCTGGGCAAGCGCGAGCAGGCGATGGCGAAGAAGCGCGAGCTGCTGGAGAAGCGGAAGAAGAAGTAGCTAGAAGTTCACTTCCCCGCCGCCCTTGAGGTGCAGGATCGCCCGCGCCTCGCCGGGCGTCGCCACCTCCATGCCGAGCCCTTCGATCACCTGGCGTGCGGCACGCACCTGCTGCGCGTTGGACTCCGCGAGCTTGCCGGGGCCGATCCAGAGCGAATCCTCGAGGCCCACGCGCACGTTGCCCCCGAGCGCCACGGACTGTGCGGCGATGGGAAGCTGGTTGCGGCCCGCGCCCAGCACGCTCCACACGTACTGGTCGCCGAAGAGCCGGTCGGCCGTGCGCTTCATGTGGGCCACGTCTTCGGGGTGGGGACCGATGCCGCCCAGGATGCCGAACACCGACTGGATGAAGAAGGGCGGCTTCACGAGCTCGCGATCGGCGAAGTGGCGCAGCGTGTACAGGTGGCCGATGTCGTAGCACTCGATCTCGAAGCGCGTGCCGTTCGCCGCGCACGTCTCGAGGATCATCTGGATGTCCCTGAACGTGTTCTTGAAGATGCGCTCGTCGGAGCCGGCGAGATAGGGCCGCTCCCAGTCGTGCTTGAAGTCCTTGAACCGCGCGAGCATGGGAAAGAGCCCGAAGTTCATCGAGCCCATGTTGAGGGAGGCCACCTCGGGCTTGAAATGCGCGCAGGGCTTCACCCGCTCCTCGACGGTCATGGTGGGCGCGCCGCCCGTCGTGATGTTCACCACCACGTCGCAGGCCTTGCGGATCTTCGCGAGGAAAGGAGCGAACGCCCCGGGTCTCTGGTCGGGCCGGCCATCCTTCGGATCGCGCGCGTGCAGGTGCACGATCGCGGCACCCGCCTCGTGCGCGCCGATCGCGGCGTGGGCGATCTCGTCGGCCGTGATGGGCAGGTGCGGCGACATCGTGGGCGTATGGATCGCGCCGGTGACGGCGCACGTGATCACGACTTTGCGGGGCGCCTTCGGGCGGGCGTCGGCCATGGGTCCAGCTCCTCCGGGGGATGCGTTTCGAACCCGCGCACGTTAGCATGGCGCCGGCTCGGCAAAGGAGGCGGGGTGGACCTGGAGATCGGCGGATTGCGCGTGATGGTGAGCGCGGGGGCCTCGGGCATCGGGCTCGCGATCGCACGCGCGTTCGATCGCGAGGGCGCGAGGGTGCATGTCTGCGACGCGGACGAGGCGGCGCTGGCGCGCCTGGCGCAGAGCGACCCCGCGCTCGGCCGCACGCGCTGCGACGTCGCTTCACGCGAGCAGGTCGCGCGCTTCTTCGACGAAGGTCTCGCGCGCCTCGGCGGGCTCGACTGCTTCGTGAACAACGCCGGCATCGCGGGCCCCACCGGGAAGATCGACGAGATCGATCCGGCCGAGTGGGACCGCTGCATCGCCATCGACCTCACCGGCAGTTCAACTGCGCGCGGCTGGCGGTACCTCACCTGCGCAAGTCGTCGAACGCGAGCCTCATGAACGTCTCGTCGCTCGCCGGGCGCCTGGGCTTTGCGATGCGCGCGCCCTACGCGTCGGCCAAGTGGGGCGTGGTCGGCCTCACGCGCTCGCTCTCGATCGAGCTGGGTGCCGACAACATTCGGGTCAATGCGCTGCTGCCGGGCGTCGTCGCCGGAGAGCGGCAGGTGAAAGTGCTCACCGCGAAGGCGCAGGCCCGCGGCATCTCCTTCGACGACATGGAAAAGCTCGCCTTCTCGTACACGTCGCTCAAGGAATACGTGACGCCGCGGCAATTGGCGGACCTCGTCGTGTTCGTCGCGAGCCCCCGTGGCCGCATGATCTCCGGCCAGGCGCTCTCGGTCTGCGGCGACACCAACATGCTCGGCTGATGCCATTGCCGGTGAACGGACCGATCGTGACGCCTGACGGGCTTTGCCTGGTGCTGGCGGCAATCGTGCTCATGGCGCTCGTCGCCTCCGGCATGCATCCGTACGATCGGCTGACCTGGTTCATGGAGGTCGTGCCGGTTTTCATCGCGGCGCCGATCCTGGCCGTGTCGTACCGCCGCTTCCCGCTGAGCGACCTGCTTTACGCGCTCATCGCCTTGCATGCGCTCGTGCTCATCGCCGGCGGTGCCTACACTTACGCGCGCGTCCCGCTCGGCTTCTGGATCGAGAACGCCCTCGGCCTGCAGCGCAATCCGTATGACCGCATCGGGCATTTCATGCAGGGGCTGGTACCCGCTCTCGCTGCGCGCGAGATCCTCCTGCGGCGCGGCCACGTCACCGGCAAGCGCATGGCGGCGTTTCTCTCGATCTGCGT
Organism: Usitatibacter sp.; assembly: GCA_035656735.1. Classification (GTDB taxonomy): domain Bacteria; phylum Pseudomonadota; class Gammaproteobacteria; order Burkholderiales; family Usitatibacteraceae; genus Usitatibacter. The sequence goes on from DASRRY010000038.1 coordinate 45,422, forward strand.
CGCGCTCGCCGTGAGCGCCTTCTACGAGCTCATCGAGTGGTGGTCCGCGGTCGCCCTCGGGCAGGGAGCGGACGAATTCCTCGGGACGCAGGGAGACCCATGGGACACGCAATGGGACATGTTCACGGCCCTGATCGGCGCGATCTGCGCCATGGCGTTCCTCGCGCGGTGGCAGGACGCGCGAATCGCCGCGATCGAGCAAGGATTACCGCCGTAGCCGCAATTCGCCTCGCGCGTCCGGTCCGCCGGGACCGTCGTTGCCGGATAATGAATGTGATCCTTCCGCCGGCCATAGCGAAATACAATGCAGCCCCTCCATGCCGGGATTCATCTCGACGCTTTCTTCGATCGCGTGGCGCGCGCGCGCGAGCGCGTGCTGCTCCTGGACTACGACGGCACGCTGGCACCGTTCCACCGGCGGCCCGAGCGTGCGGTCCCTTATCCCGACGTGGCCCAGCTTCTCAAGCGCGCGATCCGCGGATGCTCCACGCGCGTGATCATCGTGAGCGGGCGAAGGCTCGCGGACCTGCGCGGCCCGCTCGCGCGCGTCCCCCATGACGAAGCGTGGGCGTCCCATGGGTGGGAACGCTTCAGCGCGGCGGGAGAGCGCAGCGGCTACGCGCCGTCGAACGCCGTGCAGCGGCAACTCCAGGTGGCCGAGGCCGGCGTGCGCGAGCTCGCGATGCAGGGCGCGCGCATCGAGCGCAAGGTGGCGAGCGTCGCGGTGCATTGGCGCGGGCTCATGCCGGAAGTCGTCGATCGCATCGGCGCCGCCGTGGACGCGGCCTGGAGCGGCCTCGACCGCAGGAACCTCGACCGGCTCGAGTTCGATGGGGGACTCGAGCTGCGGGCGCGCGGCCGCAACAAGGGCGACGCGGTGCGCGACATCCTCGGCGCTTGCGGCCCGCTCGCCGCGTGCGCCTACCTGGGGGACGACCATACCGACGAGGATGCATTCGCGGCGATGCGCGGGCGGGGGCTTGCGATCCTCGTGCGTCCCGAGCTGCGCGAGACCTGCGCCGACGCGTGGATCCGTCCGCCCTCGGAGCTGGTGGGATTCCTCGAGCGCTGGTGCGAGTGCGGAGCCCTCGCGTGAGCGGGAGCCGCTCGCGCCTCATCGTCGTCTCGAACCGGTTGCCCTTCGCCTTCCGTCGTGCCGAGGGCGGCGGGTGGATCGCCGAGCCCGGCAGCGGCGGGCTGGTCACCGCACTCATGCCCGTGCTGCGCGACCGCGGCGGCACGTGGGTGGGCTGGTCCGGGGCCGCGGGGAGCGCGCGCGAGCTCGGGCGCGCGCTCGCGAAAGCCGGCACCGATGCGGGCTACGACCTCGTCCCCGTGCCGCTCGACGAGCAGGAGGTGCACGACTTCTACGTCGGTTTTTCCAACGAGATCATCTGGCCGCTCTTCCACGACCTGCCGTCGCTCTGCCGCTTCGACCCGGCGTACTGGCGCAGCTACGAGCGCGTGAACCGCAAGTACGCGCGCGCCGTGAGCTCGCGTGCCGTGCGCGGCGACTTCGTCTGGGTGCACGACTACCACTTGATGGGCGTTGGCGCCGAGCTTCGGCGCATGGGCAACGAGGCGCGCCTGGGGTTCTTCCTGCACATCCCGTTTCCCTCGCCGGACATGTTCCTCAAGCTGCCGTGGCGCGGGCCCGTGATCGAGTCGCTGCTGCGCTACGACCTCGTGGGCTTCCAGACCGTGCGCGATCGCCGCAACTTCATCGCCTGCGTCGAGGCGCTCGTGCCCGGCGTGCGCGTGGAGGGACGCGGCAGCATCGCGACGATTCGTGGCGAGCACGGTGCGACGCGCGTCGGAAGCTTCCCGATCAGCATCGACTACAACGCCTTCTTGCGCGCGGCGGCCGCGGAGGCCGTGGCGCAGAAGGCCCGCGAGCTGCATACGCTCCTGCCGCGACGCAAGCTCGTGCTCGGCATCGACCGGCTCGACTACACGAAGGGCATCGCGCTGCGGTTCCGGGCATTCCAGTCGCTGCTCGAGAAGTATCCCGACATGCGCGGCCAGGTCTCCCTCCTGCAGGTCGTCGTCCCCAGCCGGGAGACCATCCACGAGTACGACAAGATGAAGACCGAGATCGAGCAGCTCGCCGGCCGCATCAACGGCGCCTTCGCGCGCCCCGGCGGCTGGGTGCCCGTGTGGTTCGAGTACCGCAGCCTCACGCGCCTCGAGCTGCTGGCGTACTACCGGGCGGCGGACATCGCGCTCATCACGCCGCTCAAGGACGGGATGAACCTCGTGGCGAAGGAATACTGCGCATGCAGCATCGAGGAGGATTGCGTGCTGATCCTCTCGGAATTCGCCGGCGCCGCGGAGCAGCTCTCCACCGGCGCCTTGCTGGTGAATCCGTTCGACATCGAGGGCGTGGCCGGGGCGATTCGAACCGCGCACGGCATGCCCGAGGCGCAGCGCATCGCGCGCATGCGGGCGATGCGCCGCTCGATCCGCCGGCAGGACGTGTTCTGGTGGGTCGACTCCTTCCTGCGTGCCGCCATCGCACGGGACCTGAGCGACTTCCCGTCGCCGAACGAAGGCGTGCAGCGGGCGCCTTCGGAGCAGCTGCCGATCTGAGGAGGCGGCGCTACGCCTCGGTGCGGCCCCGCCGCCGTCAGCGGCCCTTCCACTGCGGCGGGCGCTTGTTGAGGAACGCGTCCATGCCCTCGCGGAAGTCCTCGCTCATGTAGCACATGAGGATCAGGTCCTGCGCTTCCTCGCGCGAGAGGCGGTTCTGCAGGCGGCGCAGGCCTTCCTTGGTCGAGCGCAGCGTGAGCGGAGCGTTTCCGGCGACCGTCTTCGCGAGCTCCTCCGCGCGCTTCTCCAGCGCGGGCAGGTCATCCAGCAGCTCGGTCACCAGGCCGATCCTCGCGGCTTCCTCCGCGTCGATGAGGCGCGCGGTGAAGACGATGTCCTTGACGCGGGCCGCGCCGATCAGCGACGTCACGCGCGAGAGGCTGGCGCTGGAGAGCGTATTGCCCAGCGTGCGCGCGATGGGGAAGCCGAATTTCGCGTTGCGCGCGGCGATGCGCATGTCGCAGCATGCGGCGATGCCGGCGCCGCCGCCGGTGCAGGCGCCCGCGATCGCGGCGATGGTGGGCACCCGGCATTGCTCGAGGGCGGTGAGGATGCGGTCGATGCGTCCCTCGTAGTCGAGGGCGTCCTGCGGCGTCTTGAAGGCGCGGAACTGGTTGATGTCGGTGCCGGAGGCGAAGGCCTTCTCGCCGGCGCCGCGCAGCACGATGACGCGCAGCGTCTCGTCCTGGTTCGCTTCCTCGCAGATGCGCGCGAGCTCCTCGTACATCGCGAAGGTGAGGGCGTTCCTCGCCTCGGGACGGTTGAACGTGATCCAGGCGATGTCGCCCCGGCGCTCGTGAATCAGGTCAGGCATGCGTTCCTCCTCGGGTGAACCCGGATTCTAGCGCGTGCCTAGTGGGTGCCTTCCGCGTGCCCGTATCCCGTGCCCGCCTGGACCTTTCCGCGGAACACGTAGTAGGAGTAGACCGTGTAGCCGAGGATGATCGGCAGCAGGAAGAGCGTGCCGATCATGAGGAAGGCTTGCGAACTCGGGCTCGCCGCGGACTGCCAGAGATCGTAGGTGTACGGCACGACGAGCGGGAAGATGCTGATGCCGAGCCCGATGTACGCCATGAGGAAGATGCCCATGCCCGCGAGGAACGGCGCGAAATGGCCGCGCGCGATCGAGCGCCAGAGCCACACGAAGAGCCCCGCGGTGACGAGCGGGACGGGCCAGAGCCAGAACGGGTGGTCGCCGCCGAACCAGCGGCTGCGCACCTGCGGCTCCAGGAGCGGCGTCCAGACGCTCACCATGGCGACGAAGGCCGCGACTCCGATGGTGAACCCGCGCGCCATGCGGCGCGCCCATGCCTGCAGCTCGCCCTCGGTCTTCATCACGAGCCAGCACGCACCGAGCAAGCCGTAGCCGGCGATGAGGCCGAGCCCCGTGAGGAGCGCGAACGGCGTGAGCCAGTCGAAGCTGCCGCCGACGAAGGCGCGCCCCGAGACGGGGATGCCCTGGACGTAAGTGCCGAGGACCACGCCTTGCGAGAACGTGGCGACCAGCGAGCCCACGAAGAATCCCCCGCTCCAGAAGGCGCGCTTCTTCGCGAGGTGGCTGAACTCGAACGCGACCCCGCGGAAGATGAGGCCGACCAGCATGAAGAGGATCGGGAAGTAGACGGCGGGAATGATGATCGCGAAGGCGATCGGGAACGCGGCGAGCAGGCCCACGCCGCCCAGCACCAGCCACGTCTCGTTGAAGTCCCAGATCGGGGCGATGGAATTCATCATGAGGCTGCGCTCTTGGACGCCATGCGCGAGCGGGAAGAGGATGCCCACGCCCAGGTCGAAGCCGTCCAGCAGCACGTACATGAAGACGCCGAAGGCGAGGATCGCGGTCCAGAGCGGGACGAGGTCGAGGGCCATGGTCAGGTCACGCGCGTGGCGCCGGAGATCGGGCGCTTCTGCGTGGGGAAAGGCTGGAGATCCGGTTCCGCGGGACCGAAGCCGCCGCGCGCGAGGCGCGCCAGGAAATAGACGCCCGAGCCGAAGATCACGATGTACGCGGCGATGTAGACCAGGATCGAGACCGTCACGTCGCCGCCGCGAAGCGATGGCGTCACCGCGTCGCGCGTGCGCAGCAGGCCGTAGACGACCCAGGGCTGGCGCCCGACCTCGGTCGTGACCCATCCCGCGATCACCGCGATGAAGCCCAACGGCATGGCGGCGAGGCAGAGCCGCTGGAACCAGCGCGTCGTCGAGAGCCGCCCGCGATACCACACCCACAGGCCCGCGAGCGTCATCGCGAGCATCGCGAGACCGATGCCGACCATGATGCGGAACGAGAAGAACGGAATCGCGACCGGCGGGCGATCCCCGGGCTTCCAGTCCTTGAGCCCGGGCACGACGCCGTCCACGTGGTGGCGCAGGATGAGCGAGCCCAGCTCCGGGATGGCGACCTCGAAGTCGTTGCGCTCGGCGCGCTCGTCGGGCCATGCGAAGAGGAGCAGCGGCATGTGGGACTGCGTTTCCCAGTTGGCCTCGATCGCCGCGATCTTCACCGGCTGGTATTCGAGCGTGTTGAGGCCGTGCTGGTCGCCGATGAACACCTGTAACGGGACGAGGATCGCGAGCAGCCCGAAGCCCATCTTCTGCATCGTGACGCTTTCCTCGAGGTACCGGTCGTGGCGCAGGTGATACGCGGCGACGCCGATCACCGCGAAGGCCGTCGTGATGAAGAAGGCCATGGTCGTATGGACCAGGCGATAGGGGAACGACGGGGTGAAGACGGCCTTCCACCAGTCGACCGGCACGAAACGCCCATCCACGATCCCGTAGCCCGCCGGCGTCTGCATCCAGCTGTTGGCGGCGAGGATCCAGAAGGTCGAGAGCAGCGTGCCGCCGGCGACCATCACGCCGGCGAAGAAATGCACCCACGGCGGCACCTTGTCGCGACCGAAGAGCAGGATGCCGAGGAAGCCGGCCTCGAGGAAGAACGCGGTGAGGACCTCGTACGCCATGAGGGGCCCCGTGACGCCCCCGGTGATCTCCGAATAGCGGCTCCAGTTCGTGCCGAACTGGAAGGGCATCACGATGCCGGAGACCACGCCCATGCCGAACGACACCGCGAAGATGCGCAGCCAGTAGCGTGACAGGCGCAGGAACACGGGGCGGCGGCCGAAGAAGAACAGCCCTTCGAGGACCGCGATGTAGGCGGCGAGCCCCACCGTGAACGCGGGCAGGAGGATGTGCAGCGCGATCACCCACGCGAACTGAAGCCGGGAAAGCAGGAGCGCCTGGTCCATGTGTGCCGTGGAGTGCCGCGCGGAGGTTAGGTTCCGCGCACATCCTACCCCGACGCCGCTAGAGCAGTGCCGCGATGCGCTCCGGGGTGATCGGCAGGTCCCGTACGCGCGCGCCGCAAGCGTCGAAGACGGCGTTCGCGATGGCGGCGGCGGTGGGTCCCATCGCGGCCTCGCCCGCGCCGATCGAAGGCTCGTGCGAGGGCAGCAATGCGACATCCACGTCGGGCACTTCGCTGAAGCGCAGGATCGGGTAGGTATCCCATCCGCCGCTCGTGATGCGCGTGCGATCGAAGCGTACGGCTTCCCGGAGCGCCCAGCTCGCGGCCTGCACGGCACCGCCCTCGAGCTGGTTCGCCGCTCCGTCGGAGTCCACGATGAAGCCGACGTCCGCGACGATGGCGAGGCGCGTCACGCGCACGACGTGCGTGAGCTCGACCTCGGCCGCGACGGCGCAACAGGCGCCATTACCCTTGTAGCGCGCGTAGCCGAATCCGCGGCCACGGCCTTCGCGCGGTGCCCAACCCTTCCACGGCGCTCGCGCCGCGGCCGCCTCGATCACGGCCCGTGCGCGCGGATCGCGCAGGTGGCGCAGGCGCCAGTCGACCGGATCCTCGCCGCGTGCGCGCGCGATCTCGTCGACCATGCTCTCGACGGCGAAGATGTTCGCGAAGGCGCCCAGCGAGCGCAGCGCCGACGTGCGGATGGGCATCGCGAGCACACGGTGGTTCTCCACATGGACGGCGGGGAATTCGTATCCCGGGATCGCGTTCCGGTCGGACCCGCCTCCCGTGGCGATCGGCATGTTGATCGCCGGGATGCGCTCGAAGGGCTTGGCGAGATGTCCCGCGGCGAGGAGCGTCGGCGTCTTCGCCCGTCCCGGGCGCGAGCTATGGCCGTTGCTCCAGACGTCGCCGCGCCACGCCAGCACCTCGCCCGAGGCGTCGAGGTCCGCCGCGATGTCCATGGCCATCGCCGCGCCGAAGGGCGCCCAGGTGAGCTCGTCCTCGCGCGACCACGACACGCGCACGCCGCGCCCCGGCACGGCCCGTGCGAGCAGCGCCGCGTCGAGCGCCACGTCGTCGGCGCCGTTGTGGCCATAGCACCCGGCGCCTTCGCGGTGCTCGACGATGATCGAGGACGCCTCGACGCCCAGCGCGATGGCGAGGTCGGCGCGCAGGTTGAAGACGCCTTGCGTGTGGCTCCAGACGTGAACGCCCTCGTCGCGCCAGCGGGCGACGGCACAGGAGGGAGCGAGCGAGGCGTGCGCGATGAAAGGCCGCGTGAACGTGGCGCGGAGGGTACGTGCCGGTGCCGCGCGGGAGGCGGAGTCGCTCTTGACGTCCGCGACGACCGTCGTCTCGTTCGGCTGCGCCTTGACCCACTCCGCCATGCGCGATTCGTCGGGCAGCGAGTCCGTCTCGCGCCAACGTACGTGACGGCGCAGGCGATCGAGGGCCGTGAGCGCGGTTTCCTCGCGCTCCGCGACCACGCCCACGAAGTCGCCATCGCGCACGACCGCGACGACACCGGGCAGCGCCCGTGCTGCGGCTTCGTCGAGCGCCTCCAGGTGCGCGGCGGGAGAGGGCGGGCGCAGGATGCGTCCATGCAGCATGTTGCGCAGCACGAGGTCCTGGATGAAGCGCGGGCGGCCCATGACCTTGTCGGGAAGGTCGAGCCGCGGCGATGTGCGGGTGATGCGCTCGGTAGCGGGCGCTGCCTTCTCGCGTCCCTCGGCATCGCGGTCGAGCAGGCTGTCATCGGCGAGCGCCCAGTATGTCGTCGTGCCGGCGGACGAGGCGAACATGCCATCGCGCAGCTCGATCGCATCGGTCTGACTGCCCAGGGCCCGCGCCGCGGCCTGGAGGTAGAGCGCTCGCGCTTCCGCGCACACCTGGCGCAACGCGGATCCGGAATCCTGGATCGAGAGGCTCCCCGAGGTCACGCCTTCATCGGGACTGTCGCGCGTGCACGCCGGGATCATGCGTACGCGGGAAGGCGCGATGCGCAGCTCGTCGGCGACCATCGCGGCGAGCGCGGTGAGGATGCCTTGGCCCAATTCGACCTTTCCCGAGTGCACGTCCACGAATCCGTCGGGGCGGAAGCGGAGCCACCGGCCGAGGCGCGGATTGCGGGCCAGGCTGGGCGGAAGCGCTGTCGTGCTCATCGCTCGCCGCTCTCGCGTGACGCGCGCAGCACGGCCCGCACGATGCGGTTGTGCGAGCCGCAGCGGCAGAGCTGGGGCTCCAGCGCCTGCCTCACCGCGTCCGCATCCGGCGCGGGGTTCGCGGCGAGGAGGGCGGCCGCGCGTACCAACATGCCCGAAGTGCAGAAGCCGCATTGCGCCGCGTTCTCCGCGAGAAATGCGCGCTGCAGGGCATGGGGCCGGTCGTCGGTGCCGAGCCCTTCGACGGTGGTGACCTCCTTGCCCACCGCGTCGGCGACCCGAAGCGTGCAGGCGTAGGCCGGAACGCCGTCGACCAGCACCAGGCAGGCACCGCATTGCTCGGTGCCGCAACCAAAGCGCGTTCCGGCCAGGCCCAGGTCGTTGCGCAGGGCGTAGAGCAGCGGCGTGTCGAGCTCGGCCGGCGTCGAGCGCACGGCCCCGTTGACGAGGAGTTCCGGCATGGCGCGAGCTTGCCATAATAGATCCACCATGCACATCGACTGGACTGCGTTCACCCCGGGGCCCGCGCTCGCGGGCGGAATGATGATCGGCCTTGCGGCCGTGTTCTTCGCCACCGTCGTCGGGCGCGTTGCCGGCGTCAGCGGCATCGCCGGCGGCCTGCTGCGCCCGCGCCGCGGCGACCTCGGCTGGCGCGTGGCGTTCATCTCCGGCCTCATCGGCGCACCGCTGCTCTATCGCCTCGCGGGCCGTCGCTGGCCCTTCGAGATCGACGCCTCGGGAGCCACGCTGGTCGTCGCGGGGCTGCTCGTGGGCCTGGGCACGCGCTTCGGCTCCGGCTGCACCAGCGGCCACGGCGTCTGCGGCCTCGCACGCCGTTCGCCGCGCTCGCTGGTGGCCACGCTGGCGTTCATGGCCGCGGGCTTCGCGACCGTGCTCGTCGTGCGGCACCTGCTGCCATGAACGCCAGGATCGGCGAGAAAATCGCGTCGTTCGCGGCAGGCCTCCTGTTCGGCGCGGGCCTTCTCGTATCCGGCATGGCGAATCCGGCCAAGGTCGTCGGCTTCCTCGACATCTTCGGCGCGTGGGATCCGTCGCTCGCGCTCGTCATGGGAGGCGCCGTCGGAGTGGGGCTCGTGGGATTCGCCTTCGCATCGCGCCGCGCGACGTCCGCGCTGGGCCTGCCGATGTACCTTTCGGCGAACCAGCGCATCGATCGAAGGCTGGTGCTCGGGGCCGCCGTGTTCGGCGTCGGCTGGGGACTCGCGGGATTCTGTCCCGGTCCGGCGCTCGTGTCGCTCGCGACCGGATCGCCCAAGGCGATCCTCTTCGTGGGCTCTATGCTCGCGGGGATGGCGCTCTTCGAGCTATGGGGCGCGCGTCGTCGACCGGGGTAGCGTCGCGCACGCCGCGCACGCGTCGAACGATGGCGTTCAACACGGGCAGCAGCAGCAGCGCGATGCCGATGCCGGAAATCGTGGCCGCGAGCGGCGTCTCGAAGAAGATGCCCAGGCCGCCCTTCGACATGAGCATCGATTGCCGGAATGCGTCCTCCGCGCGGTTGCCGATCACGATGGCGAGGACGAGCGGCGAGATCGGATAGTCCGTCTTCTTGAAGAGGTAGCCCAGCACGCCGAAGCCCATCATCAGGATCACGTCGAGGTAGCGATTGGCCTCGGCGTAGGCGCCCACGGTGCAGACGATGAGGATCAACGGCGCCAGGATGAAGAAGGGCACGCGCATGAGCGCCGCGAAGATCGGCACGGTGAGGAGCACCATCGCGACGGCCACGATGTTGCCCAGGTACATGGAGGCGATGAGGCCCCACACGAAGTCCTTCTGCTCGATGAAGAGCATCGGCCCGGGATTGAGGCCCCAGATCATGAGGCCGCCCATCATCACCGCCGCCGTGGCGGAGCCCGGAATGCCGAGCGCCAGCATGGGCAGCAGCGCGCTCGTGCCCGCCGCATGGTCCGCCGTCTCCGGCGCCACGATGCCTTCCGCCTCGCCCTTGCCGAAATTCGCGCGCCGTGGCGAGACGCGCTTCGCGAGGCCGTAGCTCATGAACGACGCGGCCGTGGGGCCGCCGGGCGTAATGCCCATCCAGCAACCGACGAGCGCGCTGCGCAGGAGCGCCACCCAGTGGCGCGGCATGTGGAGGATCGTGCGTCCCACCTCGCGCCATTCGACCCTGGACGCGACCCCGCGGGCGTGGAATTCCTCCTCCGACGCGACGAGCAGCTCGCCGATGCCGAAGAGGCCCATCACGGCCACGACGAAGCTCACGCCGCTCACGAACTCGTCGACGCCCAGCGTCAAGCGCGCGTTGCCCGACACCGTATCCATGCCCATGGCCGCGATCGCGAAGCCGATGCAGAGCGACACCACCGTCTTCATCGGCTTGGCACCGCCTACGCCGATGAAGCTCGCGAAGGCGAGGAAGTAAACCGCGAAATATTCCGGTGCGCCGAATTCCAGAGCGCGCTGGGCGATCCACGAAGCGAGGACGGTGATGAGCACCACGCCCACCAGCGCGCCAAAGGCCGCGGAGCTGAATGCCGTGGCGAGCGCCGTCGTAGGCCTTCCATCGCGCGCCATGGGATAGCCGTCGAAGGTCGTCGCCACCGACGAAGGCTCGCCCGGGATGTTGAAGAGGATCGAGGTCACCGAGCCGCCGAAGAGCGCGCCCCAGTACATGCTCGAGAGCAGGATGATCGCGGAGACCGGCGCCATGCCGAAGGTGAGCGGCAGCAGCAGCGACACGCCGTTCGGGGCTCCGAGCCCGGGCAGCACGCCCACGACGATGCCCATCAGCACGCCGACGAGCATGAGGCCCAGGTGGTTCAGCGACAACACGATGCCGAAGCCGTGCATCAGGAGGTGGACGTTCTCCACGGCTTAGAACCCCATGGCGTTGCCGAGCAGCCCGCGCAGGAGCTGCACCTGGAACGTCCAGTCGAAGATGCTGTAGAGCGCGAACGGCGTGGCGACCGCGATCGCGAGCGTCTTCCACATCGGAAGGCGGCGACGCCACAGCACGAAGAACACGTAGGCCCCCGCGGCGATGTGGAGGCCCAGCAGCGGGATCAGGGCCACGAATCCCAGCGCCGGAACGAAAAGCGCGGCGATACGGTTCAATTGCGGCGCATCCAGCACGCCCGGACCCGCGTGCAGCGCGCCGCGCACGAGGTTGTAGATGCTGCCCGCGACGATGAGCGCGCTCGCGATCGCCGGGAAGGTGCCCGGTCCCACGCCGCGCGCCCGCGTCCAGCCCACGCCGATGGCGAGGCTGGACGCGAGGATCGCGGTGCCGAACGACCCGGTGATGACGGCCGTCAGCACCTCGAGGAAACGCCGCGAGACCATCGCGCGCTTTAGCGGGCGGCGACCCAACCCTGGTCCAGGCCGATCTTGCGCGTGCGCTCGAGGTCGCCCTGGATCAGCTTCTCGAGGTCCTTGCCTGCCGCGAACGTCGAGGTCTGGCTCGTGCGCTCGACGTACTCCTTCCACTCCGGTGTCGCCTGCACCTTGCGCATCACCTCGACCCAGTAGGCCTGTTCCTCCGGCTTCACCTTGCCCGGCAGCCATACGGTCCGCGGCTGCTGGTAGGTGGCGCCGACGTCGAGCCCCTGTTCCTTGCAGGTCGGGATGTCGTGCCACGACTCGGTCGCGGTCACCTTCGTGGTCGAGGGCAGGCGCTGGGTGTTGAAGACGCATACGGGGCGCTGCGTCCCGGCCTTCCACTGGCCGATGCTCTCGCTCGGGTTGTTGGTCTGGGAGTCGATGTGGCCGCCGGCGAGCTGCACCGCGGTCTCGCCGCCGCTCTTGTACGGGATGAACGTGACCTTCACGTTGCCGGCCTTCTCGATCAGGTGCGTGAGCATCTCGTCGGTGTCCTTGGAGAGCGCGCCGCCCATGCGCCAGTCGCCGTTCTTCGCCTTCATGCCCTTCAGCACGTCGCCGGCCGTCTTGTAAGGCGAGTCGCCCTTCACCCACAGCAGGAACTCGTCGTTCACCATGGCCGCCACGGGCGTGAAGTCCGTGTGCTTGTACGGCACGTTGGAGAGGATCGGCTGCTGCCACGTGTTCGACGTGCCGAAGACGAGGCGATACGGATCGCCCGCCGCGTTCTTCACGTACATGTAGCCCTCCGCGCCGCTGCCGCCGCCCTTGCTCTCCACCACGATCGGCTGGGAAACGAGCTTGTGCTTCTGGATGATCGACTGCACGGTGCGCGCGAAGATGTCCGTGCCGCCGCCCGCGCCGGCCGTGCCGACGAATTCGATCGGCTTCGTGGGCTCCCACGCCAGGGCCGCGGTGGATGCGGCGACGGCCGCGGCGGTGACGAGCATGCGTACCGCGATGTTCTTTTTGCCTGCCATGGTTCTCCTCCTCCTCGTTGTATGGATGCTTCTATTGCTGCGATTCCGCGACCGTGCCCTCCTGCACGAGCGCGTCGATCTCCCGGTCGGCATATCCGGCATCGCGCAGGATCTCGCGCGTGTGCTCGCCCAGCTGCGGAGCGGCGCGCCGGACCGAGGCGGGCGTGCGCGAGAAATGCACGGGGCAGCCGAGCGCCTTCGAGGGACCGCTCTTCGGGTGATCGACCTCGACCACCATTCCGCGTGCGAGCACCTGCGGGTGCGAGAGCGCTTCGCCCATCGTGTTCACGGGGCCGGCCGGCACGCCCGCGGCATCGAGCACTTCCAGCCACTCGGCGCGCCCGCGCTTCTCGAGCACCGCGTTCATGATGCGCACGAGCTCGGGCAGGTTCTTCATGCGCTCGTCGTTGGTCTCGAAGCGCGGGTCGTCCTTCCACTCCGGGTGCCCGAGCGCCTGGCACAGGCTTTCCCAGTTCTTCTGGTTGGCGCCGCCGATGTTGATCCAGCCGTCCTTCGCCCTGAAGGCCTGGTAGGGCGCGGTGAGAACGTGCGCGCTGCCCGTGGGCTGCGGCGAGACGCCGGTCGCGAGGTAGATCGCGCTATGCCAATACGTCTGCTGCAACGCCGCTTCCATGAGCGAGGTATCGACCACCTGCCCCTCGCCGGTCTTGAGCTTGTGCGCGTACGCGGCCATCACGCCCATCGCCGCGAGGAGGCCGGCGTTGATGTCGGCCACGGGATTGCCGGGCTTCACCGGCGCACGCCCCGGCTCGCCGGTGATGGACATGAGACCCGAGAAGCCCTGTGCGATGAGGTCGAAGCCGCCCTTGTCGGCGAAGGGACCGTCGCGGCCGTAGCCGGAGATGGCGCAGTAGATGAGGCCGGGGTTGTGCTTCGACAGCACGTCGTAGCCCACGCCCAGCTTCTCGAGCGTTCCGCGGCGGTAATTCTCGGTCAGGACGTCCGCATCCTTCACGAGCCGCAGCAGCACCTCGCGTCCGCGCGGGTTCTTGAGATTGAGCGCGACGCCCCGCTTGTTGCGATTCATCATCAGGAAGGGCGCCGAGGCGCCGTTCACCTTCGGCCCGCCGAAGGCGCGCGTGTCATCGCCGCCGGGAAGCTTCTCGATCTTGATGACGTCGGCGCCCATGTCGGCCAACATCATCCCGGCCGTGGGACCGGCCATGATCTGCGCGAGCTCGAGCACGCGCATTCCCGCGAGCGGCCCGGCCGCGCGCGAGGTAGCGACTGCCATCGTGATTCCTCCTCCTTCTTATCGCTCCATTACATGCCGCGCAGAGCGATAACGTCCAATGAAAATACGGCGGCCTGCCATAACCGCCGGTTATACTGGCGTCCATGACCGCCTCCTTGCGCCGTACCGCGGCCTCGCGGCGAAGCGCTGCGGATGTTCCCGCCGCCCCGCGCCGCCTCAAGCTGCGCCAGCTCGAGCTTCTCGCCCAGCTCGTCGAGCACCAGAGCCTCGCGCGCGCCTCGTCTGCCATGAGCGTCACGCAGCCGGCGGCCACCAAGCTCCTGCGGGAGATGGAGTCGATGCTCGGCGTGGAGCTCTTCGAGCGTTTGCCGCGCGGCATGCGCGCCACCGCGTTCGGCGAGATCATGACGCGCCAGGCGCGCACCGCATTGGCGGCTCTGGACCGCGCGCGGGACGAGATCGCGGCGCTTATCGAAGGCGCCAGCGGCAGCGTCTCGGTGGGCAGCGTGAGGGGCGCCACGGCCTCATTGCTCGCGCCCGCGGTCGCGGCGCTGCACGCAAAGCGGCCGGGCATCCGCATGAACGTGCTGGTGGACGCCGCCGAGATCGTCGTCCCGCGCCTGCGCGAGGCGCGGCTCGACATCGTGCTGGGCAATGTTCCGTCCTCGCTCGCCGGCACGGACCTGGTGTTCGAGCCGCTGCTGGACGAGCCTCTCGCGGTCGTCGCGGGCCTCCATCATCCGTTGGCGCACAGGCGCCGCCTGCGCTGGAACGACGTCGCCGCCTGCGAATGGATCGTCTATCCGCAGGAGACGGCGTTACGCCCGCTCCTCGAGGGGCTGCTCTCGGCGGGCAGCCGCGCCGAGGGGCCGACCGCCATCGAGACGGCGTCGGTCGTCGCGACCACCATGCTGCTCGAGCGTACGGATATGCTCGCCGTGATGCCACGCGATGTGGCGGAGCACTACGCGCGGGGCGGCAACGTGAAAATCCTGCCGCTCGCGGTGCCGGTCTCGCTCGGGCCCATCGGCATCGTGCGGCATCGCGATCGCGAGCTTTCGCCCGCGGTCATCGCCTTCGTCGACGAGGTGAGGCGCATCGCGCAGCGCGCGACTGGGGCGGGCTCGCCGGGAAAACTGCATCCGCGTAGGAATCGTCCGACCGACGCCTGAATCCGGGCGGCCTACCATCCCCCTTTCGGCGGAGCACTCCATGGCATCGGTCATCGATTTTCCCGCGTCCGAGCGCGTCACCGTCTGTGGGCAGGCGATCGCGCACGCGACCCACATCTGCGCCTTCTTCGATTCGCGCGAGCAGGAGCTGGAGTGCCTGGTGCCTTACTTCCAGGAAGGCCTGCAGCAGGGCGAGCAGATCGTCACGATACGCGACCGGGCGCAGCTGGACAATCACCGCTGGGAGCTCGAATCCCGCATGGCCGTGCCGCTCGGCGATGCGATCGAGCGCGACCAGTTCCGCCTGGTCGCGTCCGAGGATACGTACCTCGAGCACGGCATCTTCGGCGCGGAGCGCATGGGCCTCATGCTGGAGGCGGTGCTGCGCGCCGCCGAGGCGAGCCCGTTCCGCCGCGTGCGCACCTGCGGCGACATGACGTGGGCCCTGCGCGACATGCCGGGCACCGACGAGCTGATGGAGTACGAGTCGAAGGTCAATGTCTTCACGCGCGAGCATGATTGCACGCTCATGTGCGCGTACGACGTGAACCAGTTCAGCGGCAAGGCGGTGATGGACGTGCTCGCCACGCATCCGATGGTGGTCATGGGCGACCGCATCTACGAGAATCCGTATTACGTGCCGCCGGAGTCGTTCCTGCAGACGCTCTTGTGGCGCGGCTCGTCGCCCTTGAGGCGCGCCGTCGAGGCTTAACGCGCCGGCGCGGAGTAGCGCGCGCGAAGCTCGCGCTTCAGGACTTTTCCGATCGGGCTGCGGGGTAGCTCGTCCAGCAGATGCACGGCCGCGAGGCGCTGGGTGCGGCCGACGCGCCCGTTCGCCCAATCCATGATGGCCACGGCATTGGAGCTCGCGCCCGCGCGCAGCACGACGAAGGCGACCGGCGTCTCGCCCCATTCCACGCTCGGCATGCCGACGACGCAGACCTCCGCGACAGCCGGGTGCGCTCGCAGCACGGCCTCGAGGTCGCCCGGATAGATGTTGAAGCCGCCCGAGATGATCATGTCCTTCTTGCGGTCGACCAGCGTGAGGAATCCATCCGCGTCGATGCGGCCGACATCGCCCGTGCGGATGAAGCGCTTGCCGTCGCAGTGCCATTCGGCCGCGGCGGTCGCCTCGCGCCGGTTGTGATAGCCCGTCATGATCGACGTGGGCGAGTGGCCCACGACCTCGCCCGTGCCGCCGCGCGGCACCTCGCGGCCTGCGTCGTCGATGAGGCGCAGGTCATGTCCCGGCGCGGGAAGACCCACCGTGTGCAGCTTCTCGCGATGAACGTGCGCCTCCAGGATGCACGTGCCGCCGCCTTCCGTCATGCCGTAGAACTCGGTGAGCCCGCCCGGCCAGCGCGCGAGCACGTCACGCTTGAGGTCCGCCGCGAAGGGTGCGCTGGTGGAGAACTTCGCCCGGAACGTCGACAGGTCGTAGCGGCCGAAATCCTCGCGCGCCATGATGCGCTGGTACTGCACGGGGACCAGCATCGTGTGGCTCGCGCGGACGCGCTCGGCGAGATGCAGGTAGCGTCCGGCGTCGAATTTCGGCATGAGCACGACGGTGCCGCCCGTGGCCAGTGTCGGGAAGACGGAGACGAGCGTCGTGTTGGAATGGAGCGGCGTGGAAATCAGCGTCACCGCCGTGGCATCGTAGCCATGCGCCGGCCCTCGCTGCATGTGCGTCCAACGCATCGCGAACGGCTGGACGATGCCCTTCGGCGCGCCCGTGGTTCCCGACGAATAGATGATGTTGAAGGGCCACTCCGGGCGAGGCTCGACGTGGGGCGCGGAGCTGCCCGGTGCGGCAAGCCATGCGTCGAAAGCGGGCGAGCCATCGAAGAGCGTGACCGGAACCGCGACCTCCTCGCCCGCGCCGGACAAGGCCTGCGCGCTGGCGGCATCCAGGAACGCATGGCGCGCGCCCGAATCCGCGATCATCGCTGCGATCGCCTGCGGTGTCAGCGAGGGCTGGATGGGGGCCACGGCCACGCCGGCCCGGATCGCGCCCAGGAACATGACCACGTATTCGATGGAGGTGCCGGCGCAGATCGCGATGGCCTGGGTCGGCTCGATGCCTTCGCGCCGGAGCGCCGCCCCGACCCGGTCCATGAGCGCGTCGAGCTCGCCCCAGCTGATCGAGCGTTCGCCGCAGGTGACGGCGGCGTGCGCAGGGCGATGACGCGCGTGCGCCCGCAGCAGCTCGCCGGGATCGCCGAAGGCAGTGGACACTGTCCCCTGTCGTTGGTGCGTCACGCGTGCTTGGCGAGCTCGAGGCGCCCGATCTGGTTGCGATGCACCTCGTCCGGACCGTCGGCGAGGCGCAGGGTGCGGGCGCTGGCATAGGCGTGGGCCAGGCCGAAGTCGTCACAGATGCCGGCCGCACCGTGCGCCTGGATCGCCCAGTCGAGCACCTTACAGGCCATGATCGGAGCGGCCACCTTGATCATCGCGATCTCCGCGCGCGCGGCCTTGTTGCCCACGGTGTCCATCATCCAGGCGGCCTTGAGCGTGAGAAGGCGCGCCTCGTCGATCATGATGCGCGCGTCGGCGATGCGCTCGAGCGTCACGCTCTGCTCCGCGATCGGCCGGCCGAAGGCGACGCGCGACTTCACCCGCTTGCACATCTTCTCGAGGGCCCTCTCGGCGACGCCGATGAGGCGCATGCAGTGGTGAATGCGTCCCGGACCGAGGCGACCCTGGGCGATCTCGAAGCCGCGTCCCTCGCCGAGGAGCATGTTCGACGCCGGCACGCGGACGTTCTCGAAGTCGATCTCCATGTGTCCGTGCGGCGCGTCGTCGTAGCCGAAGACGGGCAGGGGACGCAGCACCTTCACACCGGGCGTATCGCGTGGCACGAGGATCATCGACTGCTGCCGGTGCTTCTCGGCGGTCGGGTCGTTCTTGCCCATGAAGATGAAGATCTTGCAGCGGGGATCGCCGGCGCCCGAGGTCCACCACTTGCGGCCATTGATCACATATTCGTCGCCTTGCCGCACGATGGAGGCCTGGATGTTCGTGGCGTCCGACGAGGCGACGGCGGGCTCCGTCATCGCGAAGCCCGAGCGGATCTCACCGGCGAGGAGCGGCTCGAGCCACTTCTTCTTCTGCTCGGGCGTGCCGTAGCGCTCGAGCACTTCCATGTTGCCGGTGTCGGGCGCGGAGCAGTTGAAGACCTCCGGCGCCCACCACACGCGGCCCATGATCTCGCAGAGCGGCGCGTACTCGAGGTTCGTGAGGCCGGCGCCCCGGTCCGACGCCGGCAGGAAGAGATTCCAGAGCCCCGCCTTCTTTGCTTGCAGCTTGAGCTCCTCGACGATCTCCGTCGGCTGCCACCGGTCGCCGCGTTCCACCTCTTCGTGGAACCGTTGCTCGTTCGGGTAGACGTGCGCCCGCATGAAGTGCTCGAGGCGCTCCTGCAGCTCTTTCACCTTCGGGGAAAATTGGAAGTCCACCGTGGCACCTCGTTGAAAATGATGTCCGCAGATAAACGCAGATAAACGCAGATGTAAAACGACAAGACTTGCGTCGAGGAGTGGGCCAACGGCACTGAAAACGACTGGTTGCCTTTGCCTTATCCGCGTTCATCTGCGTTTATCTTCGGACGAATTTGTCTTTTATCACTTCCCCAGCGTTTCGACCTGACGCCAGCCCAGTTCCGCCATGGGCCGCGCGCGCTTTCCCGTCTCGACGGCCTGCGCGCTCGCGGCATTTCCCGCGACCGCCCGCGCCATCACGCCCTGGAAAATGGCGGCGGCACGGAACATGTTGTACGCCATGCAGAAGTTCCAGTCCTTGTCGCTCCACGCGCGCATGCCGGTGCGCTCGAGGTAACGCGCGACGTATTCGTGCTCCGACGGAATGCCGAGCGCCTGCAGGTCAGCGCCGCGCAGGCCCCGAAATTCCTTTGATGAGAGCCGCCAGGCCATGACGTGATAGGAGAAGTCGCCCATGGGGTGGCCCAGCGTCGAGAGCTCCCAGTCCAGCACCGCGAGCACTTTCGGCTCGTGCGGGTGGAAGATCATGTTGTCGATGCGATAGTCGCCATGGACGATCGACGTCGCATCGTCGGAGGGAATGTTCGCGGGCAACCATTCGATGAGCCGGTCCATCGCCTCGATCTTCTCGGTCTCGGACGCGCGGTACTGGCGCGACCAGCGATCGATCTGGCGCTGGAAGTAATTTCCGGGCTTGCCGTAATCGGCGAGGCCGATCGCGGCGTAGTCGACGCGATGCAGCGCGGCGATGACACGATTCATCTCGTCCCAGATCGCGGCGCGCTCGCCGGGCACCATGCCCGGGAGCTGGGGATCCCACAGCACGCGGCCCTCGACGCAATCCATGATGTAGAAGGCGGTGCCGATGACGGTGTCGTCCGTGCAGAGGGCGTAGGTGCGCGCGACCGGGACGTCGGTCTTCGCGAGCGCGGTGATGACCCGGTACTCACGATCGACGGCATGCGCCGAGGGCAGCAGCTTGCCGGGCGGCTTACGGCGCATGACATAGTGCCCGCCGCCGGCAGTGAGGCGGTACGTCGGATTGGACTGCCCTCCGCGGAACTGCTCGACATGGAGAGTCCCGGAGAAGCCTTCGACGTTCTCGCGCATGAAGCGCTCGAGCGCCGCCACGTCGAAGCGGTGTGCTTCTGCGACGGGGCGCGTTCCGACGTAGCCGGTGTAGTCCGCCATGCGCGAACTGTACACAAAGGCTGGAAAAACATCCCGGACCGCTATTTGTGATTTCGGTTACCCGGGTTCAATCCACGGCCAGACTGGCCACACTCCGCGCTCGGCCGCTTTCGTCGACCGGTTGAATCCGCCGTCGTAAACCGCTTCACCCCACCGGGGATCGCAAGGCGACCGTCTTGCCCAATGTTGCGCAGCTGCGCACAAGCCACAAGCGCAGCCGCTTGGGGAGGTGGCTGCGCTCGGCACGTCCAACATCGGCCATTACTGAACGGAGGGTCCGCTCACGCGAACGTTGTCGATGTTTGCATCCATTGCCGCAAAGCTCTGCCCGGTTGTGCAGTTCGGCACGAAGCTGCCGACCTGCAGCCCCTTGAACGACGACGCGGGAGGGGTGATGTCACCTTGCGAGTACGGCATTGTCACCTCGACGACCGACGGCGTCGTGAGCGACTTCACGGCGCGGACGACGAAAGCATGGTTCGTGCGATCCCACCTCAACGTCAGCTGCACGGCCTCGCCGACTTCCACCGTCCCCAAGCCCACGTTATTGAAGAAGGCGCCGTTGATGGACATGAATCCGCCCACTCGAAGCGACGTGGGAGGTGGGGACACGTCATCCGTCCTGCGCTCGACCATGAGATATGCGAATACGTCATCATTCGGGTTTCCGGATCCTGCGTTGAAGAAACTGCCGGAGACAAGGAACTGCGGATGTGCGGCTTCACTGTTTGTCGCGCAGTTCGCGGAGCTGAAGGCGGTGACCTTCAGCCGCAGACGAATGGTGTCGATGGCGCCCGGATTCCGAAACCACAAATTCGATCCTTCGAACGTCACGCCGTTATCCGCTGCCGTGGTTCCATACCCCCGTACCGCGAGACGCAGGTGGTCGCCGCGCACCTCACGCGCGCAGTCGTAGCCCGTGAATCCGCAAATTGGCGCGACAATCCACTTTGCGGGGTCGATGTAGCCGGCCGCGAAGTCGTCGTAGACAGGCGGCACTTGCGCCATTGCAGCGGAGTACACCAGGGATACGAGGAACAAAAATCCGAGCACCATGAGTTTCTTCATTTGATCTCCCTTGTGATTGAATCGATTCACCCACAGTCGGATCGCTGACTCAGGACGAGTCCAAGAGAAATTGGATGCGTACACGCCTTGCGTTCTAGCTCCCGTATAGGGGATCGGTCATCCTCCATTTGGGGTAAGGGCATGCAGTCGCGCGCCTTGGGTCGCTGCCGTATCAGCTTGTGAAATCCAATCCCATTCTTGTGGCCCGTCCGCCCAGCGCGGTAGTCTGGCCTCCCACTTACGCCTGCGGAGAGGCGCGTGGACAACACTCACCTCGACCGTGCGATCGATGCGGTATATGACGCCGCGTTAGGTGACACATCTTGGGACGACGCGGTGCGCGGCCTCGTGCGTGCACACGGCGCGGTGCTATTGACTCCGATGGTCACCGAGGCGGAGGGAGGACTTTGGGCCCTCCACGACGTGCCGCAGGAGATTCAAAGAAGATATGTCTACGAATACACAACTCGCAACGTATGGCTCGAGCGCGGCATTGCCGCAGGGCAAGCGATATTGGGTGAGACGTCCGCTTTGGCGTAAACCGACCGCCGCCTGGCGGCGAATGCCGGACGCGTCCGTTGACGCCGATTGAACCCTCCCAGACAATGGCGCCCATGGCCTACTGATCCTCCTCCACAAATGCAGCTTGGTTGCCGCGCGCGGATAGCATAGCCCGCCATGTGGTGGGTGTTATCGGCGTCGTCTGCACGCTCGCAGGAGTCGTGTCGCTTTCGCATACCGTTCAAGGCGTGACGGCCGGTGCCTTGATCGAGCCGTATGAGGATGCCGGTTCCGGCATCAGACTCCTGTTCCTTGGCGTCGGTGCTATTGGCTACGCACAGCTTAGATATCGTGGTGGCCTTTACACAATTGTCGGCTTAGTTCTTGGCAGCATCGCGCTGTATGACATTTGCTACTTCCTCGAAAAGATTCATAAGGGCGCGCATATACGGGTATGGCTCGAATTTGCCGTGTTTTGTCTGCTCGCTGTGCCGGCGCTGCTGTTGCTCGTGGCAGGAAGCGCGCGGAATCAGCGTCTCAAGATAGGTGACGAATCAGTCAGGAAATAAGGGCCGTCGCGGCCGTTTCCTCATCACTAGCGTAATGCCCTTCGCTTCCGCTCAAAGATTCATAAGAGTCGTGGCATTCGCCGCGGCGCTATCAGGATGCGCCGCGACGCACTTCAAGGAGCTGCCACACGACATCGCGCGTGATCCGCAAACGCTCGAGGAGGTGCGGCGACTTGGCTTCGATGGCGACTGGCTGGTTGTTCGCGGCTACCATCTCAGCGACAACCTAGTAGCTTCGCTCACCAACAAGCCCTTCAGTCATGCCGCCGTCCTCGATCTTGCAAACGACCGGGTGATCGAGGCGGAATCGGTCGGCGTCCATTTCACGCCGTTGGCCGATTTCGTGGCGAAATCGCATCGTGTGATCCTCGTGCGGCCGGTGTGGTCGAACGACACCACTCGGGAAATCGCCGTCGCGAAAGCGCGAAGCGTGGTGGGTCGGCCCTATGACTTCCTGGGTCTTGTCGGCATCGATGTACCCGATCGGTACTACTGCTCAGGCCTTGCCGTGGAGATCTATCGGCCCTATATCCGCGAGGGCGACCTCGTACCCCATCCGGTGGAACCTGGGCAGCTGCATTACTGGGGGCGAATCCTGTACGACTCGGGCGCAATCTAGATGCGGTTTCTGCCGAATGAGAATCCGTTTGACGAGCTTCACGGATCCACAGCCGATAGCGGATCATTCCGCGGCTGTCTGGCCGCAGGATTATTCGCCGCATTGTGCGTTGCGGGATGTGCTTCGCCAGAGGACACGAAGCTGTTGGGCGAATGGCGCGTTGTAGACCCGACGGTACATCCGCACGAAGCGGTTCCTGGCGCTGCGCTCTTGTTCAAGTTCGTGGGCGGCTCTGGGACGTTCGGCCACTCCTCATCCGTGTGTGATGGCGCGACCATGGCATTCGCGGACCCGTCGGGTACGTTTCAATGGCCATCCGCCCCCATGGGCCGAAGCGTCAGCGTCGTTGCATACAAGCCGGGATACCGTGGACCGCGAGAGGGCGCGATCGTCGACCCGTCTGTGCATGAGGTCTATCTCATCAAAGTCACCGACAAGTCGGAATTGACACGCAAATACGACCACTTCCTTGGACAGATAGGTTGCATCAACATCGGAAACCAAGGAGTCGCGATAGCCGATTTTCTCGAGGTGGCGATTCCCGAACTCGAAGCGAATGCGAAAACCCGCGAAGACTTTGCCGTGCTGGAAGGGATGAAACAGGAACTCGAAATCACGAGAAAGCTGTCGTGGAATCCTCGAAGCGAACGCAATCGCTAGCGAACCAAAGAGTCTTCCGATCTTCGCTAGACGATCGTCGCCCCGCCATCCACCGCGATGACCTGGCCGGTGATGAACGAGCAGGCGTCGGAAGCGAACAACACCGCGAGGCCCTTCAGGTCCTCTGGCCCGCCCACCCGGTTGAGCGGCGCCTTGCTCGCGACCTTGTCGCCCATCATCTCCATCAGGCCCTTCGTCATCTTCGTCGGGAAGAAGCCCGGCGCGATCGCGTTCACGTTGATGTTGTAGCGCGCCCACTCGGCCGCCACCGTGCGCGTGAAGCTGATGACGCCGCCCTTGCTCGTGTTGTAGCCGACGGTCCCCGGGCGTTCCGACTCGCCGCCCGCGACGATCCCGAGGATCGACGCCATGTTGATCACCTTGCCGCGCTTGCGCGGGATCATGCAGCGGCGTCCCACTTCCTGCGTCGTCACGAACATCGCCGTGAGGTTGAGGTTGATCACCTTGAGCCACGCCTCGAGCGGGTGCTCGGCCATGTCCGCGCCCCACGTCGTGCCGGCGTTGTTCACGAGGATGTCGATCGGTCCCAATTGGTCGATGGCTTCCTGCACCATGCCGGGAATCGCCTTCGCGTCCTGCATGTCGCACGGAATCCCGACGGCCGTGATGCCGTGCGCGTCGAGGTGCGCACACGCCTGGTCCAGCTCGTCCGCCTTGCGTGCGGTGAGCGCCACGCGCGCGCCCATCTCGCCCAGCGCCTCGGCGATCTGCAATCCCAGGCCGCGGGAGCCGCCGGTGACGAGCGCCACGCGGCCGGTGAGGTCCTGCAGGGTGGCAAGGCTCATATCTCGGGCTTCACGCCGGCGACCTGGATCACCTTCGCCCACTTCGCGATCTCGTCCTGCAGGTACTTCGACGTCTCCGCCGGCGTCGTTCCCGCCGCGTCGATGCCGAGCCTCACGAAGCGCTCGCGCATCACCGGGTCGTTCACGATCTTCGCCGTCTCCTCCGAGATCCGGTTCACGATCGCCGGCGGCGTCCCGGCGGGCGCGAGGAACATGACCCATGTCGACCCCTCGATCGGGGGGCCTCCGGCCTCGACGATCGTCGGCACTTCCGGCGCGCCGACGCTGCGCTTCGGGGCGTAGATGCAGATCGCGCGCAGCTTGGCGGCGCGCACGTGCGGCATGAGGGCGCTGGGCACGTCGCCCAGCACCTGGATGTCGCCCGCCTCGGCGGCGGCGATGCCGGGCGCGGTGCCCTTGTACGGTACGTGCACCATGTCGATGCCCGCCGTCTGCTTGAGGAGCTCCATCGTGAGGTGGGTCGCCGAGCCCACGCCGCTCGAGCCGAAGGAGATCTTCCCCGGGTTCGCCTTCGCGTAGTCGATGAGCTCCTTCATGTCCTTCGCCGGGAAGCCCGGGTTCACCGTCACCATGAGCGGCGCAACCGCGGCGAGCGAGATCGGGGCGAAGCTCTTCACCGGATCGAAGTTGAGCTTGCCGGCGTAGAGTGTCGCGTTGGCGGCGTGCGCCGCAATGACGGTCACGATGGTGTAGCCGTCGGGCGCGCTGCGCGCCGCCATCTCGGCGCCCACGATGCTGTTGGCGCCGGGGCGGTTCTCGACGATGATGGTCTGGCCGAGCTTCAGCTCCAGCTCGTGGGTGACCAGGCGCGTGACGGAATCGGTGATGCCGCCCGGCGTGTACGGCACGATCCAGCGGATCGGTTTCGCCGGCCAGTTCGACTGCGCCCACGCGGGGCTCCATGACAGGAGTGTGACGAGGAAAGCAGGAAGCAGGAGCCAGCGCCGCAGCATCGAACGTCCTCCTCTGTTATTTTCTCGGGCTTGGCCGGGTTTCATGGCCCGGGCCGCACCACTTTACACGGGAGAGCGTCATGGCCGTCAACCGGCAGGTCCTGCTCGACAACCGTCCGACCGGCGCCGTGACGCCGCAGAACTTCCGCATCGTCGACACGCCGATACCCACCCCGGGCGAAGGCGAGGTGCTCGTGCGCAACGAGTGGCTCTCGCTCGACCCGTACATGCGCGGGCGCATGAGCGACGCCAAGTCGTACGTGAAGCCGGTCGAGATCGGCGAGGTCATGTCGGGCCAGACCGTGGGCGAGGTGGTCGACTCGCGCCATCCCGGCTTCCACAAGGGCGACAAGGTGCTCACGTCGCTCGGCTGGCAGGCGTACGGCGTGGCCAAGGGGCAGGAGCTGCACATGGTCGATACGACGCACGTGCCGCCTTCGTACTACCTCGGGATTCTCGGCATGCCGGGGCTCACGGCTTGGTTCGGCCTGCTCGAGCTCGCCAAGCCGAAGGCCGGCGAGACCGTGGTGGTGTCGGCCGCCACCGGCGCGGTGGGGAGCGTCGTGGGCCAGCTCGCGAAGGCCAAGGGCTGCCGCGCCGTGGGCATCGCGGGCGGCCGCGAGAAGTGCGACTACGCCGTGCGTGAGCTCGGCTACGATGCCTGCGTCGACTACAAGGCGGGCAAGCTCCACGAGGACTTGAAGGCGGCGTGTCCGAAGGGCATCGACGTGGACTTCGAGAACGTGGGCGGCGTCGTGCTGGACACGGTGCTCAGGCAGATGAACCTCATGGGCCGCGTGACGATCTGCGGCCTGATCGCCGAGTACAACGCGACCGAGCCCTACGGCTACAAGTCGCTGCGCTCGATCCTCGTCAACCGCCTCCGCGTGCAGGGCATGATCATCTTCGACTGGAAGCACCGTTATGGCGAGGCGCTGGCGGATCTCGGCGCTCGGGTGGCGTCCGGGCAGCTCAAGTATCGCGAGTCCATCGTGGAAGGCCTCGACAATGCTCCGCAGGGGCTGGTCGACCTGCTCGCGGGAAGGAACTTCGGGAAGCAGCTGGTCAAGCTGTAGCTGTTGTGGCAATTGACAACACCTGCTGTGCGTTGGTATTATCTCCAACATGAAGGCGGTCGAGCTCCTGCGGACGCGCATCGCATTCTCGGACGCGGCATTCGCCGAGCTGGTCCTGTGGAGGGTTCGCGAGCCGCCGGTTGGCTCGGTCCATGGATACAAGTACCGTCTCGCCTATGTAGTCGACCAGGTTTGCGTACTGCGTTACGGCAACGAGGCGGGGAAGGGCGACCATCGGCACTTCGGGAACAAGGAGACCGTCTACGTGTTCCAGATGCCGGAGAAGCTGATCGCCGATTTTGAACGCGACATTGCGAGGTGGAATCGTGAAAACCGTGACACTTGACGTTCGCGCTCCAGCGGACGCGATGGCGGATCTCGTCCATGTCTGGAAGGCCGGGAAGCCGGAGAAATCAGCGCGCATCAGCTTCGCGACCCCCGAGCTTCTTTGGAAGGTGCTGACGGCCAAGCGTTGGGAATTGCTGAAGGCGATGTGCGGAGCCGGCCCTGTGTCCATCCGCGAAGCGGCGCGCCGGGTGGACCGGGATGTGAAGGCCGTGCACGGCGACATTACTGCTCTGCTCAACGCCGGGGTTCTCGATCGCGTGGAGGACGGCCGAATCGTCTTTCCGTTCGAGGCAGTGAAGGTCGAGTTTCTCCTCCACGCCGCTTGAATCGAATGCCCATGCCAAGGGTGCGCGTCCTCAGCTTCGGCACCTCCCTTGACGGCTACGGCGCCGGCGCGAACCAGAGCCTGCAGAACCCCCTGGGAGAGCGCGGGTTCGAGATCATGGACTGGTTCCTCAACACGCGCGCCTGGCGCGCCATGCACGGGCAGGAAGGCGGTGACGAGGGCGTCGACAACCGCATGGCGCAGATGAGCTTCGCGAACATCGGCGCATGGATCCTCGGGCGCAACATGTTCGGCCCGGTGCGCGGCCCGTGGCCCGACGAGAGCTGGAAGGGCTGGTGGGGCGACGAGCCGCCCTACCACGTGCCGACCTTCGTGCTGACCCACCACGCGCGCGAGCCCATCGAGATGAAAGGCGGCACGACGTTCCATTTCGTGACCGATGGCATTCACTCGGCGCTGGAGAAGGCCCGTGCCGCGGCGGGCGACCGTGACATCCGCGTGGGCGGCGGCGTCGCGACGGTCCGCCAGTATCTCGAGGCACGCCTCATCGACGAGCTGCACCTCGCCGTGCGTCCGCTCCTCATGGGCTCGGGCGAGGCGCTCTTCGCCGGCCTCGACCTGAGGGCGCTGGGCTACCGCGTCGCGGAGTCGGTTCCGGGCGAGCGCGCCACCCACATGTTCATCCGAAAGGCCTCATGATGCGCGTCGTCGTCCTCTTGTCGCTCCTTGCAGCCAGCGCCATGGCCACGGCGCAGGGACCGGCTTATCCCGACAAGCCGGTCAAGATAATCGTGGGCTTTCCCGCCGGCGGTCCCACGGACCTCGTCGCGCGCATGTTCGGCCAGCGCGCGACCGATGCGATGCACCAGCCGTTCGTGGTCGAAAACAAGCCGGGCGCCAACTCGATCATCGCGGCCGAGGCGGTGGCCTCCGCTGCGCCGGACGGATACACCATTCTCATGGCGGCGCAGAACCACGCGATGATCCCGGCGCTCTACGCGGACCGCATCAAGTTCGACCCGGCGAAGAGCTTCGCTGCGATCTGCATCGTCGCGAAGAGCCCGACCGTGCTGGTGGTCGCGCCGAAAATGGGCGTGAAGACGCTGGCGGAATTCCTCGAGAAAGTGCGCCAGAAGCCGGGCGCCTACACGTACGCGTCGGTCGGTGTCGGAAGTGCCGTGCACCTGGCGACGGCCAACCTGCTCCAGGTCACGAAGACCTCCATGACGCACGTGCCGTACAAGGGCGCGGCTCCCGCCTCCACGGCGCTGCTGTCGGGGGAGGTCGATGCCTACCTCGCCACCGTGGGCTCGGTGCTTGCGCAGATCAAGGCGGGAAAGATGGTTCCGCTGGCGGTCGCGGCACCGGAGCGCTCGCGGCTCGTGCCCGACGTGCCCACCTTCGCGGAGCAGGGCGTCGCGCGGTTCAACGCCGAGGTCTGGTACGGCCTCCTCGCCCCGGCCGCGACGCCGGAGAAAGTCGTGAGCGCGCTCGAGCGTGAGGCCGATGCGATGGCGAAGGATCCATCCGCGCAGGACCGCCTCGTCGCGGCCGGGATCGAGCCCGTCTCCGTCTGCGGGGCCGCCTTCGCGACGGAGCTCACGAACGAGGTCGAAACCTACAAGCGCGTGGCGAAGGCGTTGAACCTGAAAGTGGAGTGACGCCAGGCTCAGACCTCGAGCCACTCCTTGCGCACGGCGTCATCGGCCTTGAGCTCGGCGGGCGTTCCCTCGAATACGATCTTCCCGTGCCCCATGACGTAGAGGCGCCGGGAGATGGCGAGCGCGATCGTGAGCTTCTGCTCGATGAGGAGGATCGCGACGCCACGCTCGGCGATGCGCTCGAGCAATCCGCGCACCAGCTCCACGAGCCGCGGTGCCAGCCCCTCGGTGGGCTCGTCCACCATGATCAGGTCCGGGTCGCCCATGAGCGTGCGGCAGATCGTGAGCATCTGCTGCTCGCCGCCGGAGAGCACGCCGCCGGGAGCCTCGGCGCGCTCGCGCAGGATCGGAAAGAGCTCGAACATGTCGTCGATCTTCCAGCGGCCCCTGGCGCGCGAGCCTTTCAAGCCGAGGAGCAGGTTCTCGCGCACGGTGAGCCCGGGAAAGATGTCGCGGTTCTCCGGCACGTAGCCCAGCCCGCGCCGCGCGATCTGGTGCGCCTTGAGCCCGTCGATGCGCGCGCCCTTGAAGCGGATGGCGCCGACGGGGGCCACCTCTCCCATGATCGTCTTGATGGTGGTCGAGCGTCCCGCGCCGTTGCGCCCGAGGAGGCTCACGATCTCGCCCTCGCGCACGGCGAAGCTCACGCCCTGCAGGATGTGGCTCTTGCCGTAGTAGGCGTGGAGGTCCTCGACCTCAAGCATCGGCGGCTCCGAGATAGGCCGCGCGCACGGCGCTGTCCGCGCGAATGCGCTCCGGCGTATCGCTCGCGACGATCTCGCCGTACACGAGGACGGAAACGCGATCGGCCAATCCGAAGACCACGCTCATGTCGTGCTCGACCATGACCAGGGTGCGGTCGTGGCTCACCGAGCGGATGAGCTCCACCGCCGCCTCGGTCTCGGGGCGGCTCATGCCCGCGGTGGGCTCGTCGAGCAGGATCACGTGGGCCCCGCCCGCGATGGTGATGCCGATCTCGAGCGCCCGCTGCTCCGCATAGGTGAGCACGCCCGCGAGCGCGTCGCGTCGCGCCGTGAGGCCGATGCGCTCGAGCGTCTCGTCGGCGCGCTCGTTCGCATTGCGCAGCCGCTCGATGGAGCGCAGGAACGAATAGCCGCAGCCCAGCGACCAGAGCACGCTGCAGCGCACGTTCTCGCGCACCGTCATGCGCGGAAAGATGTTCGTCACCTGGAAGCTGCGCGACAGCCCGCGGCGCGCGATGCGGAAGGGCCGCTTGCCGGCGACGTCCGCGCCATCCAGCCGGATTGCTCCGTGCGTGGGGCGCAAGCGGCCGCTCATCAGGTTGAAGAGCGTCGACTTGCCCGCGCCGTTCGGGCCGATGATGGCGTGCCTCTCGCCCCGCGGGATCTCGAGGGACACGCCGCGGATGATCGGTGTCGCCCCGAAGCGCTTGTGAACATCCACCAGCTCGAGCGCGAGCGGCCGGGTGGCGGGTTCAGGCACGCGCATGGGTTTCCTCGCCGGCCTCGGCCCACGCCGCCGCGATGCGCGGCCACGCCCGCGCCAGCGCGAAGGCCCCGATGCCCGCCGCCCCTGCGGCGCCGATCCAGGGCCATGGCTTCGCGGTATCCATCGGGATCCAGAAGAGCTTCATCAGCGCGCCGGCCTCGGGCTGGGTGGCACGCCGGTAGACGATCTCGATCAACGTCACCAGGCCCGCCGAGGCCAGGATCGCGAAGGGCAGGGCCACGAGGTACGACCGCGCGATCGCGCGCATGGCGGGCGTGCGCAGCACCTTGAGGTGCATCATCGCGAGCCCCGCCAGGCCGCCCGGGACGAAGGCCACGACGCCCATGAAGAGAAGGCCGAGATAAAGCAGCCACGCCGTCGTGTAGTCGGACAGGCTCACCTGGAGCCACGTGATCGCGACGGCACCGAGGACCGCGCCCAGGAAATGATCCACGCCGCCGATGTAGACCATGAGCAGCACGGCGCCGGAGCGTGCCGCGCTCAGGGACTCGGCCGCGACGATCTCGTAGTTGATCGCGTGCAGGCCGCCCGCCAGGCCCGCGAACATCGCCGAGACGCTGAACACGATGAAGCGCACGCGTTGCGGGTTGTAGCCGATGAATTCCACGCGCTCGGGATTGTCGCGCACCGCGTTCGCGAGCCGTCCGACGGGCGTGCGCATGAACGCGTACATCAATGCGGCCGAGATCAACAGCCAGGCGGCGGTGACGTAATAGACCTGCAGCTGCGATGCCATGTCCAGGCCGTCCAGGTGCGGCCCCTTGGTGCGGCTCGCCGTGACGCCTTCCTCGCCGCCGAAGAAGGAAGGCAGCATGAGCGACGAGGCGTGCACCCATTCGCCGAGCCCGAGCGAAATCAACGCGAACACCGTGCCGCCACGCCGCGTCGTCAGGGCTCCGAACACCATGCCGAAGGAGAGCCCCGCGAGCGCGCCGGCGAGCGGCACGAACGGGACCGGAATGGGAAGGCCGCCGTTGATGGCGCGCAGGAAGTGGATCGACGCATAGCCGCCGAGACCGAAGTAGACCGCGTGCCCGAAGGACAGCAGCCCGGTCTGGCCGAGCAGCAGGTTGTACGAGAGCGCGAAGACCGCCGCGATGGCCATCTGGGTGAGAAGCGAGCGCGACGAGTCGCTCTGCATCCCGGGAATCCACGGCAGGAGAAGGAGGAGGGCCGCCGCCAGCCACGCCCGCCCGCGGGCTGTCATCACGTCTCCCGCGTACCCATGAAGCCGCGCGGCCGCACGATGAGCATCAGCACGAGCAGGACATACGGCAGGATCGGCGCCGCCTGCGAGAGCTTGACCGACCAGACCTCGCGCAACAGCGAATCGGAGGAGACCTTGAGGCCGATCGCGCGGAAGAGGTCCAGCCAGGAATAGTCGATCGCCACGGCGAAGGTCTGCAGGAGCCCGATGAGCATCGAGGCGAGGAACGCCCCGGGAATCGAGCCCAGTCCGCCCACCACCACCACGACGAAGACGATGGGTCCCAGGTTCGCCGCCATGTTGGGCTCGGTGAGGAGCGCGAAGCCGCCGATCACCCCGGCGAGCCCGGCGAGCGCGCTCCCGACTGCGAATACCAGCACGAAGAGGCGCGGCACGTCGTGGCCCAGCGCGCCGACCATCTGCGGATGGGTGAGCGCCGCCTGGATCACGAGGCCCACGCGCGTGCGCTTGAACGCGAGGTAGAGGAACGCGAACATCCCGACCGAGATGCCCATCATCAGCACCTTGTAGAACGGGTAGCTCGTGCCGAAGAGGCGGAAGGCGGCGAAGTCGATCGCCGCGGGCACGTGGTTCTCGATGGGATTGCGGCCCCACGCCATGATCACCAGCTCCCCGATCACGTACGCGAGCCCGAAGGTGAAGAGGATCTCGGCCACGTGGCCTTGCCGGTGCACGCGCCGCAGCCCAAAGCGCTCGATGCCGGCGCCGACGAGACCGCACAGCAAGGGTGCCAGCACGAGCGCGGGCCAGAAGCCGACCCAGCGCGAGATCTGCCACGAGAGATAGGCGCCCAGCAT
Source organism: Usitatibacter sp. (assembly GCA_035656735.1). Lineage (GTDB taxonomy): Bacteria > Pseudomonadota > Gammaproteobacteria > Burkholderiales > Usitatibacteraceae > Usitatibacter. Next base: position 76,926 of record DASRRY010000038.1, read on the forward strand.
GAAGAGGCTCGCATGGGCGAAGTTGAGCACGCCCATGAGGCTGAAGATGAGCGTGAGGCCGCTCGAAAGCATGAACAGGAGCAGCCCGTAGACCACTCCGTTCAGCAGCGAGAAGGCGACCAGTTCCTTCATCGGGAAAGCGGGCTGCGGCCCGGGCAGCCGACGAACCGCGCCAGGCTCGGGCCGGGCCCGATCTCAGGAAGGCCGCGTCATCTTGCAGGTCGTGGGCAGCGCCGTCTTCGCCGCGTCGATCTTCTCGTCGGTGATGAAGCCGAGGCCCGTGCCCTCGACGTCGTGCTTCGCCTTGTCGGAGAGCGTCGAGACGAAGAGCGGCTGCAGCAGCTGGTGGTTGTCAGCCCGCATCTGCATGGGACCGTACGGCGTGTCCATCTGCAGGCCCTCGAGCGCGCGGGCGAGCTTCACCGGGTCGTTGGACTTCGCCTTCTTCGCGGCCGCCTGGAGCATCGCGAACATGTTGCGGATGCGCCAGTAGTACATCTCATCCGACTTGTCGGTGAAGCGCTTGTGAAACTCCACTTCCTCGGGAGGCAGCGTCGGCGAGACGTTGTTGTGGTATTCGGTCACCTGCTTCAAGGTCCCCACGCCGTCGCGCCCGATCGCCGGCACCGAGCCCAGCCCGCCGCCGTAGTACGTGAACCACTTGACCTTGAGGTCGGCGTCCTTGCCCGCCTTCACGAGGAGCAGCATGTCGTTGCTCCAGTTGCCCGTGATCACGGTATCCGCGCCCGAGGCCTTGATCTTCGCCACGTACGGGGAGAAGTCCTGCACCTTCTGCAGCGGGTGCAGCTCCTCGCCCACGATCTGCACGTCGGGGCGCTTCTGCGCGAGCATCCTGTGCGCCGCCGCGGCCACCGCCTTGCCGAACGAGTAGTCCTGGTTGATGAGGTAGACCTTCTTGATGCTCTTGTCGTTGACCATCGCATCGCCGAAGGCCGCCATCTTCATGTCCACGTCCGCGTCGAAGCGGAAGTGCCAGAAGTTGCACTTCTCGTTGGTGAGCGCCGGGTCGATCGCCGCGTAGTTGAAGAACAGCACTTCCTTGCCGGGATTGCGCTCGTTGTACTTGAGCACCGCGTCGGTGATGGCGTGGGCGACGGAGCTGCCGTTGCCCTGCACGATGATGCGCGCGCCCTCGTCGATCGCCTTCTTCAGCACGATGAGCGATTCCTGCGGGCTCACCTTGTTGTCGTAGGAGAGCACCTCGATCTTCTCGCCGTTGAGCCCGCCGGCCGCGTTGATGCGGTCGGTGAAGAAGATCACGTGCTTTTGCGAATTGATGCCCGCGCTGGCGGCGCCCCCGGACAGGGGGTCGATGTAGGCAATCTTGAACTGGGCGCCGGCCAGGCCGGCGAACGCCAGGAGGGCAACCGCAAGCCCGCCCGTTCCGATACGATGGAGCCAATCGCGCATGGTGTCCCCTCCGGTGTGCGGTCCTGGGTTGAGCCCGGACTCTGTGGGGGCGATGCTAACGGCGGCAAGCGCCGAACACAAGCACGTCGAGGAGGGGTCATGCACGGCCTGATGATGGACGAACCGCTGCTCGTCTCGTCGCTGCTCGAGCACGCGGACCGCAACCACGCCGACACCGAGATCGTCTCGCGCACCTGCGAGGGCGCGATCCACCGCTATACCTATCGCGAGGCCCACCGGCGCTCGAAGCGCCTGGCCAATGCGCTGGCCCGCCTGGGCGTCCGGGCCGCGGATCGGGTGGGCACGCTCGCGTGGAACGGCTACCGCCATTTCGAGCTGTATTACGCCGTTTCGGGAATGGGGGCCGTGATCCATACGATCAACCCCCGGCTCTTTCCCGAGCAGATCGGGTACATCGTGAACCATGCGGAGGACGCGTACGTGGCCTTCGACCTCACGTTCGCGCCGCTGGTCGAGAAGCTCGCCGCCGCCTGCCCGAAGGTGCGCGGCTGGATCGCGATGACGGACCGCGCCCACATGCCCAAGGTGGGAGTTCCGAACCTCCTTTGCTACGAGGAGCTGCTCGCGGAAGAGAGCGACGAGTACGCGTGGCCGTCCTTCGACGAGAATACGGCGTCCGGGCTTTGCTACACCTCCGGGACCACCGGCAACCCGAAGGGCGTGCTCTTCAGCCATCGCTCGAGCGTGCTGCATGCCTACGCGATCTCGCTCCCCGACGTCTCGGACTACTCGTCGCGCAGCGTGGTGCTGCCGATCGTGCCGATGTTCCATGTGAATGCGTGGGGCATCCCCTATGCGGGCCCGCTGGTGGGCGCCAAGCTGGTCTTTCCCGGACCGGGGCTCGACGGCGCCAACCTGTACGAGCTCTTCGAGAAGGAGAAGGTGAACCGCTCCTCGGGCGTGCCCACGGTCTGGCTGGGCCTCATCCACTACATGAAGCAGAACAACCTGCGCTTCTCGACGCTCGACACCACCATCATCGGCGGCGCGGCGGTGCCCGAGGCGATGGTACGCACGCTCGAGGACGAGTTCGGCGTCAAGGTGCGGCATGGCTGGGGCATGACCGAGATGAGCCCGGTCGGCACGGTGAATACGCAGAAGGCCAAGCACGCGGGGCTTTCGAAGGCGGACGCGCGCGCGCTCTCGCTCAAGCAGGGCCGCCCGCTCTATGGCGTGCAGATGAAGATCGTCGACGGCGAGGGCCGCGAGCTGCCGCGCGACGGCGCGGCCTTCGGCGACCTCCTGGTCAGGGGACCGTGGATCGTGCGCCGGTATTTCCGAGACGAGGGCGGGGACCCGCTGCGCGACGGCTGGTTTCCCACCGGGGACGTCGGCACCATCGATCCCGACGGCTACCTGCAGATCACCGACCGCTCGAAGGACGTGATCAAGTCCGGCGGCGAGTGGATCAGCTCGATCGAGCTCGAGAACGTGATCATGGGCCATCCCGCCGTGGCGGAGGCGGCGGTGATCGGCGTGCAGCATCCGAAGTGGACCGAGCGCCCCCTGCTGGTCGTGGTGAAGAAGGCGGGCGCGCAGGCGGCGCGCGAGGAGCTGCTCGCGTTCTACGAAGGCAAGGTCGCGAAGTGGTGGATCCCCGATGACGTGATCTTCGTCGAGCAGCTCCCGCATACGGCCACGGGTAAGCTTTCGAAGATGACGCTCCGGCAGCAGCTCAAGGAGTATCGATTTCCGATCGGCGTGACCGCGTGACAACACCCGCGTCCGCCGAGCCGCAATGGGAATCACGCATGGCGCGGCTGTGGGCTTCCATCGAACACCTCGAGCCCGACGCTTTCGTGGCACAGGTCGAAGCGCTCACGCGCGAGCTGCCGGAGGGAAGCGCCGTGGCGCTCTTCGAGCGTGCTTGCGCCCAGGATTCGACCGGCCACCCCGATCGCTCGGTCGCCATGCTGCGCGAGGAGCTCGCTCGCGGCCACGATGAGCTCCACGGCGCCGTGCGCGCGTTTCTCGCACTGGCGCTGGTGGACTGCGGACGATCGCGCGAGGCGGCGGGACAGGCGCTGCTCGCGCTATCGCCGTGCCTGCCGCGATACAACCGGTCGCTCGAGAGGTACGCGCGGGAACTCGTCGAGCCGGCTGTGGACGGCGACTAGGACAAGAGCTGCAGCAACAGCATCGAGCGTCCGGTGACCTGGTACACGTGCCCCGCCTCGAAGCGCTTGCCCTCGGGGTGGTCGGGCAGGTTGGTGTCCATCACCAGGTCCCACCCCTCGCTGCCGTTGGCCTGCGGAAGCTTGAAGTCCACGACATCCTGCCACGAGTTGAAGACGATCAGCAGCGTCGCGAGCTCGCCGCGGCGGCGAATGCCCGTCTCGCGCGCGCGCCCGTCGAGCAGCATGCCGAAGCAGCGCATGTTGCCGTCCTTCCACTGCTCGTCGGTGATCTCCGCGCCGTTGGCGCCTACCCAGGTCAGGTCCTTCACGTCGAGCTCGGGGTCGTACTCGCCGGTGAGCCAGCGCACGCGCCTCAAGATCGGGTACTTGTGGCGCATCTCGGTCAACTTGCGCGTGAAATCGATCAGGCGCCGCGCGGGCTCGTCGTGGTCCCACCGCACCCACGAGATCTCGTTGTCCTGGGCGTAGGCGTTGTTGTTGCCGCTCTGCGTGCGGCCGGACTCGTCGCCCGCCAGCACCATCGGCGTGCCCTGCGAGAGCAGCAGCGTGGCGAGGAGGTTCTTCATCTGCCGCTTGCGCAGGCCGTTGATCGCCTCGTCCGCGGTCTCGCCCTCGACGCCGTGGTTGAAGGAGCGGTTGTGCGAATGGCCGTCGTTGTTGTTCTCGCCGTTGGCCTCGTTGTGCTTCTCGTTGTAGGTCACGAGGTCGCGCAGCGTGAAGCCGTCGTGCGCGGTGATGAAGTTCACGCTTGCCCAGGGCTGGCGGCCGCGCTTGTTGAAGAGATCCGGTGAGCCGCAGAGACGAGGGGCCAGCTCGGCGGGCTTCGCCTCGCCGCGCCAGTAGTCGCGCACCGTGTCGCGGAACTTGTCGTTCCACTCGGCCCAGCCCGGCGGGAAGCCGCCCACCTGGTAGCCGCCGGGCCCGCAGTCCCACGGCTCGGCGATGAGCTTCACGTTGCCCAGCACCGGGTCCTGCATCACCGCCTTCATGAAGCCGTTGTGCGTGTCGAAGCCGCTCGGCTCGCGCGCCAGGATCGTTCCCAGGTCGAAGCGGAAACCGTCGACGTGCATCTCCTGCGCCCAGTAGCGCAGGCTGTCGCACACCATCTGGATCACGCGCGGGTTCGACAGGTTGAGCGTGTTGCCGGTGCCCGTGTCGTTGATGTAGTAGCGCTTCTGGTCCGGCATCAGGCGGTAGTAGGACGCGTTGTCGATGCCCTTGAACGAGAGCGTGGGGCCGAGCTCGTTGCCCTCGGCGGTGTGGTTGTACACCACGTCGATGATCACCTCGAGGCCGGCGTCGTGGAAGCGCGCGACCATCTCCTTGAACTCCTGGAGCGTGCGCGCCGGGTCGGCCGCATAGCGCGGGTCGGGCGCGAAGAAGCCGATCGAGTTGTAGCCCCAGTAATTGGTGAGCTTCTTCTCGAGCAGGAAGCTGTCGTTGACGAAGGTGTGGATCGGCAGCAGCTCGACGCTCGTGATGCCGAGCGACTTCACGTAGGCGATCACGTCGGGGTGCGAGAAGCCCTTGTACGTCCCGCGCTCGCCTTCGGGCACCGCGGGGTGCAGCTTGGTGTAGCCCTTCACGTGGGTCTCGTAGATGATGGTCCGGTCCCACGGGATGCGCTTGCGGCTGCTCTCCCGCGCCCAGTCGAAGTTCGAGTCCACCACGACGCACTTCGGCATGAAGGGCGCGCTGTCCTGCTCGTCGAAGGAGAGGTCTTTGGCCGGGTCGTCGAACTTGTACGCGAAGACGGCGGGGTTCCATTGAAGCTCGCCGATGTGCGCCCGCGCATACGGATCGAGCACGAGCTTGTTCGGGTTGAAGCGATGGCCTTCCTCGGGCGCGAAGGGCCCGTGCACGCGATAGCCGTAGATTTGCCCTGGCCCGATCTCCGGCACGTAGCCATGCCAGGTCTCGTCGCGGTATTCGGGCAACGGGATGCGCGCCGACTCCTTGCCGTCGGCATCGAAGAGGCAGACCTCGACCTTCGTCGCATTGGCCGAGAAGACGGCGAAGTTCACGCCATGGCCGTCCCAGGTCGCGCCGCGGGGATAGGGCGAGCCCTCGCGGACGGCGGCTTCGATGCGGATATCGGGTGCGTTCATTGCGGGATCATGGCGGGGAGCAATGGCGAGGAATGGGGGACAGCCCCCCGTACGCATGGTTCAAACGGCGCAGGGCCTTCTCGCAGTCGCACCGCGCGACGCGCGAATCTCCTGCGCCATACGGCTCCCGGGCCGCAGAAACGCGGATCCCGGCACGCGCTCCAACGGGGGCCATCCAACAACGACAGGAGCAACCCATGAAACGCATCATCGGAGTGGCGGCCGCGGCCCTGTGCGCGGCGTCTTTCGCGGCCTACGCGGAATCGGCGGAACGTGCCGACCACAAGGCGGACAAGGCCCAGGCCGAAGCCGACTACAAGACAGCGAAAGCCAACTGCAAGACCATGACCGGCGCCGACAAGAAGGCGTGCATGAAGGAAGCCAAGGCCAACTACAAGGCCGAGAAGAAGGACGTGCACGCGCAGCACGAGATGCGCGAGGAAACGCGCGAAACGACGCCGCGCTGATCGCACTCCTTGCCGCACCAAAAAGGGGCCGAGAGGCCCCTTTCTTCTTGCCGCGGGCCTTGCCCTAGCCCTTCAGGCGGTTCCTCACCAGCCAGTCGTCCACGCGCTCGACGGTTTCCGTGACGCTCGCGTGGCGCATGCCGTGCTGCGATGCGATCGCGTGCACGAGCCGGTCCACGCGCTCGATGTGCGGCGCGCCGGCGACGAGCGCCCGCGCGGCCGATGACGGGCTCCCGAGCGACCGCGCGGCGGCCGCGTACTTGTCGAACGGCACCATGTCGTCCTCCGCGGCGCCGAGCTTGCGGCAGAGCCGCACGGTCCAGTCGTAGACGTCCCGCGTGGCCTCGACATCGGCGTGCACCGCGTCGCGAATGGAGCGCGTGTTCTCCTCCATGAGGCAGCGGTAGTTGCCCGCCATGAGCATCGCCCACTTGGCGAGCGGCACGAAGACCGAGTCGTGCACCTTGAGCTTCACGGGCAGGTCGAGGGCTTCGCCGTCGGCCTCGTAGCGCGCGCGCTCGATGCCGTCGGCGATTTCGCGCAGCATCGCGGTGTCCTCGGCGAACTCGAAGCGGGCCGCCTTGAAGTTGGTCGCGAGCCGCACCTGGAGCACGTTGCCGTCGCACTCGGGCGGGCGGAACGCCTGCGGATCGGGACTGCACAGCGTGAGCCGTGCCGGGTCGAAGCCGCGCCAGGCCGCGGCGTCGGTGTAGCTCTCCTCGCACAGCGCCGGGTCGATCCCGGGAATGCGCGCGAGATAGGGCGGCGGCGGCATGTTCATGATCGAGAGGCAAGGCACGCGGGAGCGCGCCACCTGGTCCAGCAGCTCACGCACGCCCGGTGAGGCGTATTGCGGCTCCTGCATGGCGAGGACCACGAGGTCGTAGTCGGCCGGACGGGCCGCGTCGGTCGTCGTGGCGCCGATGTGCCCCGGCAGCTCGCGCGAGCGCACGTCCACCAGCGCTTCGCGGCCCTTGACCGGCATGCGCACCACGACACCCTGCGCGTTGATGAGGTCGGCGGTGCGCGCGCGGCAGACGAGCGTCGCGTCGTGCCCGGCGAGCGCCGCCTTCGTGCCGAAGAGCGCGCCGTACGACGCGCCGAACACCAGGATCTTCCGAGCCGCCATTGCGAATGCCTCCTTGCCGGATTGACCCCATCACACCATGGGCGTTGCGCCGGCGGGTATTGGTATTGCGGCAAGGTCGCCTTCGCCGAATGCGAACGCCCGTGGGCTTGGTATCTTGTCGGATTCGACGAAGGACGTGACGGAATGGAAAAACCCCTGCAGGGCGTGCGCGTGGCCGAGTTCTGCTCGACCGCGGCGGGCCCCTTTTGCGCGATGCTCCTCGCCGACATGGGCGCCGAGGTGATCAAGGTCGAGCCGCCCGAGGGCGATGCGCTGCGCCAATGGCCGCCGATCACGCACGGCTTCAGCGAGAACTTCGCCGCGGTGAACCGGAACAAGAAGTCGGTGGCGCTCGACCTGAAGGACGCGGCATCGGCCGCGATCGCGAAACGCCTGGCCCTCGATTGCGACGTGGTGGTCGAGAACAACCGCCCCGGCGTCATGGGCCGCCTGGGCCTCGGTTACGGCGCGCTTGCCCAGGAGAACCCCTCGCTCGTGTATTGCTCCATTTCCGCCTACGGCCAGACGGGCCCGCGCGCGTCCGAAGGCGGCTTCGACCTCACGATCCAGGCGGCGGCCGGCGTGATGAGCGTGACGGGCGAGGAGGGCGGCGCGCCGGTGAAATGCGGCGTGCCGGTCTCCGACTTCGCCTCCGGGCTCTACGGCGCGTACGCGATCGCGGCGGCCCTGGCCGCGGTTCGCGCGGGGGCGCGGGGCACGCACATCGACGTGCCGATGTTCGGCTGCACGCTCGCGATCGCCGCGCTGCAGACCAGCGAATACTTCGGCACCGGCAGGAGCCCGCGCAAGCTCGGATCGGCCCATCCGCGCAATGCGCCGTACCAGGCCTTCCGCGCGGCCGACGGCTACTTTGCGATCGCGGCGGGCAACCAGGGACTGTGGCTCAAGGTCGTGGACGCGGTCGCGCTGCCGGAGCTCGCGTCGGACCCGCGCTTCGCCACCACGCGCGACCGGGCCGCGAACCAGGTGGAACTGCGCGAGCGCCTGGAAGCGCGCTTCGTCGAGCGGCCCGCGTCGCACTGGCTGCAGGTCTTCCACGCAGCCGGAGTCCCGCACGCACCGATCAACGATTACGCCGCGGCGCTCGAGGACCCGCAGGTCGCCCACATGGGATGGGTCCAGCCGCTCACGCTGCCCGGCGGCGCGTCCACGCGCACCTTCGCCTCGCCGCTGCGCTTCGACGGGCAGGGGCCCGCCATCGACCGCGCGCCGCCTGCCCTCGGGGAGCACACCGAGGAGATCCGCCGGCGGTATGGGTCGAAGGAGCCTTCGCGTGCATGAGCCCACGCCGCCGCCCGCGAAGACCCTCGCGATCGATCGCACGGCCGATCGCTGGATCGTGACGCTCGACCGGCCGGGCAAGGCCAACGCGCTCTGCGCGGACGTCGTGGAAGCGCTCATCGAGGCCGTCGCGCAGGCCGCAGCGGCCGGCGTTCCGGTATTGGCCTTCCGCGGCAACGGCCGCAATTTCAGCGCCGGATTCGACTTCACCGATCTCGAGTCGCAAGGCGAGGGCGAGCTGTGCCTGCGCTTCGTGCGCCTGGAGATGCTGCTGCAGTCCATCGTGCGCTCGCCATGCCTCACCGTCGCCTTCGCGCAGGGCCGCAATTTCGGCGCCGGAGTCGACCTTTTCGCGGCATGCAAGTGGCGCATCGCGGCGCCGGACGCGACCTTCCGCATGCCGGGCCTGGCGTTCGGCCTGGTCCTCGGCACGCGGCGCTTCGCCGCGCTCGTCGGCGGCGAGTGGGCGCGCGAAATCCTGGAGGGCCTCGAAACCTTCGACGCGGCGAGCGCGAGGCACCGCGGCTTCGTACGCGACGTCACTGCGCAGGAAGGATGGGAAGGCGTGCTCGAGGAGGCCATCCGGGTCGCCGCCTGCCTGCCCGCGGCGAGTCGTGCAGAGCTCTACCGCACGCTCGAGGCCGATACGTTAGACGCCGACCTGGCCGACCTCGTGCGCTCGGCCGCGCGTCCCGGACTCAAGGATCGCATCGCGGCCTACCTCGCGGCACAGCGCCGCAACGCGTGACTCAGGCCCGCTCGCGCGCCGCCGGCGCGCCGGCCTTCGGTCGCCCGTAGCCTTTCTGCACGGCGTAGACGAGCCCCAGAAGGACCAGCCCGAACACGTCCGAGATGTATCCGGGCTTGATGAGCAGCAGCGCGGCGGCGATCAGCACGACCCTTTCCCAGGGCCGGGCCTCGCGCACGAGATAGCCCTGCAGGCCGGCCGCGAACGCCATGATGCCGATCACCGCCGACGCGCACGACGTGGCGATCGTGAAGAGGTTGCCGATCGCGAGCAGCGACGGCTCGTAGACGAACATGAACGGCACGATGTACGTCGGCGCCGCGATCCGCATCGCCTCCCAGCCCGCGGACCAGATGTCGGTCTTCGCGAGCCCGGCGGCGGCATAGACCGCGAGGGCCACCGGCGGCGTGACGGCCGAGAGGATCGCGAAGTAGAAGGCGAACATGTGCGCGGCGGGCACCGCGGCGCCGAGCTTGATGAGGGCCGGCACGAGCAGCGACACCATCACGATGTAGGACGGCGTGGTCGGCATGCCCATGCCCAGCACGATGCCCGCGACCGCCGTGAGCACCAGCGCCAGCGCGAGCCAGCTCTGCGAAAGCCCCACGACGAACTGCGTGAAGACGATACCCAGGCCCGTGATGGTCACGACGCCGATGACCAGGCCCGCGCACGCGCACGCCATGGCGACCGCCAGCGTGTTGCGCGCCCCGTCCTCGAGCGCCTCCAGCACGCTGCGCCAGCGGATGTCCTTGCGCGTGGTGGAACGCAGCAGCGCCATGGGCAGGCATGCGAGGGCACCCACCAGCGCGCAGAGCGCCCCCGAGAAGCCGAACATGAGCCCGAAGAGCACGAGCAGCGGCGGCACGAAGAGATGGCCGCGCTGCACCATCACGCGCCCGAGCTTCGGCAGCTGCGACTTGGGCACGCCCGCGAGGCCGTAGCGCTTCGATTCGAAATGCACCGCGCAGAACACGGCCACGTAGTACAGGACCGCGGGGATGGCGGCCCACAACGCGACCCGCGCGTAAGGCACGGCCAGGAACTCGGCCATCACGAAGGCGGCCGCTCCCATCACCGGGGGCATGATCTGCCCGCCGGTGGAAGCGACGGCCTCGACCGCGGCGGCGAAGGGCGGGCGGAATCCCGTGCGCTTCATGAGCGGGATCGTGATCGGCCCATCGACCATCACGTTGGCCACCGCGCTGCCCGACACCGTGCCGAAGAGGCTCGACGAGACGATCGAGACCTTGCCCGGGCCGCCCGCCGTATGGCCCGTGATCGACATCGCGAAATCCATGAAGAGCTGCCCCGCGCCGCTCCTCTCCATGAAGGCGCCGAAGAGGACGAAGAGGATCACGTAGCTGGCCGATACGCCCAGCGTGGAGCCGAAGATGCCCTCGGTCGAGAGGTAGAGCTGCTCCATCATCACGGGGATCTTCACCTGGGTGAAGCCGACGCCGTAGACGAGGAACGCGATCGCCGTGAGCGGCAGGGACCACCCGATCACGCGCCGCGTCGCATCGAGCACGACGAGCACCGAGAGCACCGCGTAGACCTTGTCGGCGACGGTGAGGTCGTCGATGTAGATCATGCGGTTCACGAAGTAGTCGTAGTTCAGGAAGATGTGCAGCACGAAGCCCCAGCCGGCGGCGAGCAGCACCAGGTCCGCCACGCGCCAGGCCCACGGGCCCGACTTGCGCAGCGGGTACAGGATGTAGACCAGCGTGATCGCGAAGAGGAGGTGCGTGCCGCGGAAGATCACCGCCTCCGGCGGCCCGAATGCCGCGACGTACATGTGGTACAGCGACATCGCGACCGCGATGAGCGTCACCGCGGCCGCGAGCACGCGCGAGCGCGGGGCCGTCGCCTGCGCTTCGTCGAAGACAGGCGTATCGGGCACGGACACGGCGGCCGTCCCGGCGCTAGAGCGCGCCGACTTCCTTGTAGTACTTGAGCGCGCCCTTGTGCATCGGCACGCCGATGTCCGCGGCCATCGCCCTGGCCGTGAGGCCGTGGATCGGCTTCACCACCGCCGCCATCGCGTCGACGTTCTCGGCCATCGCCTTCGTCATCTTGTAGACGGTGTCCACCGGCAGGTCGCAGCGCGCGATGATGTGGGTCGAGTACCCGATCACGTGCACGTCCTTGTCCTGCCTGGGATAGGTACCCGCCTTGATGGTGAGCTCCTGGTAGCCGGGGTTCATCTTGCGCAGCTCGCCCATGGTCTTCTCGTCGACGGGAACGAGGTGCACGTCGCGGGCGCTGGCGAGGTCCATCACCGCGGAGGCGGGGGCCGTCGTGCCGAGCGTCATGACATCGGCGTGGCCGTCCTTCATGAGGTCCACCGCGTCGTTGTACGACGCCTGGAAGTTGGCATGCGCCAGCGACTGGTAGCTCAGGCCGTTCAGCTGCAGGACCGTGGAGGTGAGAACCTCGGCGGTATTTCCCTTGGGCTGCGTCACGAGGTTCTTGCCCTTGAGGTCGGCATACGAGCCGATCTTCGAGTCGGCGAGCGCCACGACCTGGAAATACTGCGGATAGAGGTTCGCCACCTGGCAGACGTTCGCCGCCTTGTGCGGGAAGGGCTTCACGCCCGCCACGCCGTCCGCGCTCGAGGACGAGTTGCCGAAGCCGATCTGCGCCTTGTTCTCGTCGACGCCGCGAACGTTGGCGAGGCCCGCGCCGGGCGTCATCTGGATCTGCAGCCCCGGAACCACCTTCTCCCAGAGGCTCTTCAACGCACCGCCGAGCGGGATCCACGATCCGCCCTGGGGCCCGGTCATGAAGGTGACTTGCTGGGCGGCCGCGGGAAACGCGGCGGCCGCGAGAACGAGCGGCACGATGGCCTGAAGGCGACGCGGGATGGTGCGCATGACGACACTCCTCCGAAGGATGAAGACGCGAGCGGGGCGGGGAACGGCCCTTCTGGTGTTGCCACCGATTGTCTCGTCGGCCGGACAAGAGCGTCAAATCGCAATGCGGCCCGATCCACCCGGCGATGCCCGATATCGAGTCACGAAACTATTCCAAAAACAAGGCGTTACAGCGGTAACTTCGAGTGTTAACTGAAGCATAGCCGCGCGAATTCGATGCCGGTACCTTGCTGGCATAACGAGCAAGGGGAGGCCTGCCCATGAAGCGGTCGAGTTGCCGTATGCCCGCCGGGCGTGCGCTGAGGCTGTGGACACTCGCGGCGATGCTCGCCGTGCCCTGCACCTCGTTCGCGCAATCCGAGGCGGAGCGCATTCGCGATCTCGAGCGCAAGCTCGAGAGGAGCCTGGAGCTCATCGACAAGCTGCAGCATCGCGTCGACGACCTGGAGAAGCGCGGGCCGCCCGCCGCGGCATCCGCGGCCCCGCTGGCCGCGTATTCCCCCGGTGCGCAGGTTCTTCCGGCGGAGGAGGCGCGGATCAAGGCGCTGGAGACCAGCGTGGCCCAGATGTCCGGGCCCCATGCGGGACACGACGGCCCCGGGATCGGCGGCCTGCCGTTGCACGGCTTCGCGGACGTCGAATACCACTACACCACGCTCGACCGGCCCGACGACCGGCGCTCGGGCTTCGCGCTCGGCAACCTCGACTTCTTCATGACGCCCAACTTCGGACGGGTCAAGATGCTGGCCGAGCTCAATTTCGAGGTGGAGCAGGGTGACGGCGCGCTCTCGACCGATCTCGAGCGCATGCAGATCGGCTACACCTTCAGCGATTCCCTGACCGCATGGGTCGGGCGCTTCCACACGCCCTATGGCTACTGGAACACCGCCTTCCACCACGGCACCCAGATCCAGACCGCCACGCGTCCCCGCTTCATCGATTTCGAGGACAAGGGCGGCGTGCTGCCCGCGCATACCGTGGGTCTCTGGGCCGTGGGCCACGTGCCCGCGTACGGCGGACGCTGGCAGTACGACGCGTGGTTCGGCAACGGCAGCCGCATCATCGATGGCGAGGTCGATTTCAACGCGTTCCGCGACGACAACCGGAACACCGCGATCGGAGGCAACCTGGGCTACCGCTTCGGCGGCGCGGCCGAAGGGCTGCTCGTGGGCGTCCATGGCTTCCGCGAGGAGGTCGACGTCTACGCGACGAGCGACGTGCGCCTCGCGCGCTCGCGCCTGGGCGTCGCGGGAGCCTACTACTATCTCGACATGAACAACTGGGAGAGCATTGGCGAGTACTACCGCTTCCACAACGCCGACCTGTCCGGCGATACCGGCACCCATTCGAGCTGGGCCGCCTTCATCCAGGTTGGCTACACGCTGCATGACGTCTGGACGCCTTACTACCGCTGGGAGAAGGCCGCGCTCGACCAGACCGACGCCTACTTCGCCGCGCAGGATAGCGGCCGCGCGTACACGCGCCACGTGCTGGGCATCCGCTACCTCCTCAACCCGAGCACGGCGCTGCAGCTCGAGGGCAATCGCACGCGCGAGGTGTTCGCGGAGGAGAAGTCCTATACCGAGCTGCGCGCGCAGCTCGCGGTCCGCTTCTAAGGGGGCCCCGTGAAAGCCCTGCGCCGTATCGCAGCGCTCGCGGTCGCCCTGGGCGCGCCGCTGTCCGCCACGGCCGACGTCTACCTCATCTGCAACAGCGCCGTGAAGCTCTCCGCCGACGAGGCTCGCGACGTGTTCCTCGGCGAAAAGCAGCTCGCCGGGAATGTGAAGCTGGCCCCGTTCGAGAATGCCGCCGTGCAGGCGGAATTCCTCGGCAAGGTGCTGCAGATGGACGCCGGCAGGTACTCGACCCTCTGGACCAAGAAGGGCTTTCGCGAAGGGCTCAATGCGCCGCCGGTGAAGGGCAACGACCTGGAGGTCGTGTCGAGCGTGAAGGCGAACCCCGGTGGCGTGGGCTACGTCTCGTCCCCGCCGGCCGGTGTCACGGTGATCCGGAAGTACTGAGCTCGTGCGCCTGCGCCATCGGCTCTACCTGCAGTTCTCCCTCGCGGTGCTGCCGCTCGTGCTGCTCGTCGCATACCAGGCGTTGACCCGCAGCGACCTGCCGGAGCGGGTGAACGCGGCGCTGCAGGCGTATGACCTCGCGCTCGACGCGGTGGGCGGCTACGGCAAGTTCATGGACGGCGTGGCCGATGCGATCGACACCGGCCGCATCGGCGGCAACAGCATCGCGGCACTCGGGCGCGCGCGCGACGACGCCGCCAAGCTCGCGGCGCTGGAGCAGGGCGATGCCTCGCTCGAGCGCCGCCTCGATGCGATCGTGGGCAAGGTGCCGGCGAACGCGACGATCGACGCGGTCATGCCCTTGAAGGCCGAGATGCAGTCGCTGCGCCAGCAACTCGCGGATTCGGCCGAGCGGCGCCGCGCGGCCCTCTCGACCCTCGTGCAGGAAGAGCAGGACAACGCGCGCGAGCGGCGCAACCTCATGATCGCCGGGAGCGCGGGCGCCCTGGCCCTGCTCGTGTTCACCGCGTGGTTCCTGCGCCGGCTCGTGCGCGGTATCACCGATCCGATCGGGCAGTGCGTCGAATCCGCGCACGCGATCGCCGAAGGACGGCTCGATCGCCGCGTCGAGTCGCGCGACGGGCGTCGCGACGAGATGGCGCAGCTCTTGTCCGCGATGGCGGCGATGCAGGACAACCTGACGGGCATCGTGCGCGCGGTGCGATTGCGCGCCCGCTCGGTCGAGGCCTCCTCCGATGGGCTCTCGTCGGAGACCGCCGCCCTGTCGCAGCGATCGGAGGAGCAGGCCGCCAGCCTCGAGGAGGCGGCCGCGAGCATGGAAGAGCTCTCCGTCACCGTGCGCGGAAACGCGGCCCATGCGCGCGAGGCCAACGCGCTCGCGGGCCAGGCGGCAGAGGCCGCGCTCGCCGGCACCGAGGCGGTCGCACGGGTGGTCGAGACGATGCGGCAGATCTCGGACAGTTCCCGGCGCATCGCGGACATCGTCGGCATCATCGATTCGATCGCTTTCCAGACCAACATCCTCGCGCTCAACGCGGCGGTCGAGGCGGCGCGCGCGGGCGAGCAGGGCCGCGGTTTCGCGGTCGTGGCCTCCGAGGTGCGTTCGCTGTCGCAGCGCTGCTCCACGGCCGCCACGGAGATCAAGGAGCTCATCGGCGCGTCCGTCGCCCATGTCGAGGACGGCACGCGGCGCGTGGACGAGGCCGGCCGCTCGATCCAGGTCCTGGTCGAGGACGTCCGCAAGGTGAGTGGCCTCATGGGCGACATCGCCGGCGCCACGGTCGAGCAGGAGCGCGGCATCTCCCAGGTCAGCACCTCGGTCACGCAGATGGATTCGGTGGTCCAGCGCAACGCCGCGTCGGCGCAGGAGTGCGCCGCGACGGCCGAGCGGTTGACCGACGATGCGCAGGAGCTCGCCGAAGCGGTCAGCCGGTTCCGCCTGGCGGAGGATGCGCACTTGGAGCCGGCGGCGCGCGTGCTGCCCGCGCCGGGGCCTCAGAAAAGCCTGTCCGGCAGCCAGAGCGAGAGCTGGGGCACGTAGGTCACGATCACCAGGAATACGAGCAGCACGGTGAGCCAGGGCAGCGCCGCCCGCACCACGTCCATGATCGGCATTCCGGTGATGCCCGAGGTCACGAAGAGGTTGAGCCCGACGGGCGGCGTCACCATCCCGATCTCCATGTTCACGACCATGATGATGCCGAGATGCACCGGGTCGATACCCATGCGCAACGCGATGGGAAAAAGGATCGGTGCCAGGATGAGGATGATGCCCGTGGGCTCCATGAAGTTGCCCGCGATGAGCAGCAGCACGTTCACCACGATGAGGAACTGCCAGGGAGACATGCCCCAGGACACGATGTGCTCGGCGATGTCCTGCGGGATGCGCTCCGTCGTGAGAACGTAGGCGAAGAGCAGCGCGTTGGCGATGATGAACATGAGCATCACGGTCACGCGCCCGGCATCCACGAGCACCTTCGGCACATCCTTCCATCCGATGTCGCGGTAGACGAACACCGCCACGAAGAAGGCGTACACCGCCGAGACCGCCGCGGCCTCCGTCGGGGTGAAGACGCCGCCGTAGATGCCGCCCAGGATGATCACGAGGAGCAGCAGCCCCCACAGCGACTCCCGCGCGGCGACGAACACCTCGCGCCCGCTCGCGCGTGGCTGGCGCGGCAAGTCCAGCATGCGCGCGCGCACGTAGATCGCGAGCATCAGCATGACGCCCAGCACGATGCCCGGGACGATCCCGGCCATGAAGAGCTTGCCCACCGAGGTCTCGGTCGCCGCGGCGTAGACCACCATCACGATCGAGGGCGGTATGAGGATGCCCAGCGTTCCCGCATTGCAGATCACGCCGGCGGCCATCTCCTTGGTGTAGCCGGCCTTCGTCATGCCGGCGATGACAATGCTGCCGACCGCGACGACGGTCGCGGGGGACGAGCCGGAGACGGCCGCGAAGAGCATGCAGGCGAGCACCGACGCCATGGCGAGCCCGCCGCGGAAATGGCCGATGCACGCGTTGGCGAAGCGGATCATGCGCCGCGCGACGCCGCCCGTCGTCATGAAGGCACCGGCGAGAATGAAGAACGGGATCGCGAGGAGCGTGAACTGCTCGGAGGTCTCGAACAGCTTGAGCGCAAGCGAGGCGAGGGAATCGCGCCCCACGTACACGATCGTGAGCACCGAGGAGAGTCCCAGGGCCACGGCGATGGGCATGCCCAGGAACATGAAGACGAAGAGCAGCAGGAAGAGGAGTCCCGTCGTCACGGCCGGTTCTCCCCGGGTCCGTCGAGCCCGGCGAGCGCCTCGCGCGCGCGCAACGCCTCGGCCGCCTCGTCACCGAGGTGCAGGCGGGTCGCGCGCCCCGTCACGATGCGCCAGAGCACCTGGCCGAAGCGCAGCAGCAGGAGCGCGAACGAAACCACGAGGATCGCGCGCGGCAGCCATTGCGGGATCGGCAGATCCTGCATGTCGATGTCGACCACGTACATCTTGTCGACGTACTGCCAGCTGCCGTAGAGCAGGATGGCGGCGTAGACCATGCAAAGCGCCGCCGCGATGCCGCCGGCGATGCGCGCACCGCGCGGCCCCAGCGACCTCACCAGCGCATCGACCCCGATGTGCGAGCCCACGCGCACGCCGTACGGAATGCCGAGGAAGATCATCCACGCGAAGAGCGTGGTCGTGAGCTCGAGCGCCCACGTGAAGCTGTAGTTGAAGACGTAGCGCGCGACGACCTGGCCGAACGCGACGAGGGTCATGCCGGCGAGAAGGAAGCCGATGAGGGCTTCCTCCAGCCGCTCCAGCCATGCGAGGCGCAAGAGGCGCGCTCGCCGGTCAGTGGTTCGACTTCTGCGCGGCCTGGATCAGGTCACTGCCGATCTCGGGCTCGAATTTCTTCCACACCGGCTCCATGGCCTTCTGCCACTTGGCGAGATCGTCCTTCGAAAGCTCCTGGATCTTCGCCTTGTGGGCATCCTCGATGCGCTTCTTGTCGCGCTCGTTGAACTGGTTCGCGACGCCGTTGCCGTACGCCGTCGCCTCGTCCATCGCCTCCTGCAGGCCCTTGCGGATGTCGGGCGCGAGGCTGTCCCACCACTTGGCGTTGGTGATCACCATGTAGTCGATCACGCCGTGGTTGGTCTCGGCGATGGTCTTCTGCACCTCGTAGAACTTCTGCGAGTAGATGTTGGACCAGGTGTTCTCCTGGCCATCCACGACGCCGGTCTGCAGCGCCTGGTAGACCTCGCTGAACGCCATCTTCTGCGGGTTCGCGCCCACGGCGCGGAACTGCGCCTCGAGCACGTCCGACTGCTGGATGCGGAACTTGAGGCCCTTCACGTCGGCCGGCACGCGCAGCTGGTCCTTGTCGGACGAGAGCTCCTTCATGCCGTTGTGCCAGTAGGCGAGGCCCTTGATGCCCTTCGATTTCATCGAGTCGAGCAGCGCCTTGCCGTCCTTGCTGTGCTGGAAGCGGTCGACCGCCGCGATGTTGCTGAAGAGGAACGGCAGGTCGAACACCTGCAGCTTCTTCGTGTAGCGGTCGAACTTGGAGAGCGACGGCGCGATGATCTGCACGTCGCCCAGCAGCAGCGCCTCCATCTCCTTGCCGTCGCCGAAGAGCTGCGAGTTCGGGAAGACCTGCACCTCCACCTTGCCGGGCAGCTTCTTCTCGGCGAGCTCCTTGAACTTGAGGGCGGCCTGGCCCTTCGGCGTGTTATCCGCCACCACGTGACTCAGCTTCACGACCAGCGGCGCCGACTCGGCAGACGGTGCGATCGCGAGGACCAGCGCGGCCAACGACGACAAGACGATCCGATGCATGCGCTCCTCCATTTATGGATTCGATGCGATACGTTCGATCGCCGGCGCATCGCGGGCAAGGCGCGCGCCGGTCGTCGGTGGAGCGGATTCTAGCCTAGTCGGCCGCGATGGGCGCGCCCTTGATGCCGAACGGCGGACGTGCCAGCCAGAGGAGGGGAATGAGGCCGATGAAGATCCATGCCGCGATGTACGACATGTCGGCGGTCGCCATGGAGTAGGCCTGAGTGCTGATCAGGCGATCGATGATGGAGAGCGACTGGCCGGGGTCGGCTCCGAGGCCGTGCAATTGCGAAAGGTAATTCGTGGCCGCGGGACTGTAGGCGGTGACATTCTCGGTGATCTGCGCATGGTGCAGCGCCTCGCGCCGCTCCCAGACCGTGGTGGCGACGGACGTGCCGGCGCCGCCCGCGAGGATGCGCAGGAAATTGAAGAGGCCCGAGGCGCTCGCGATCTGGTGCGCGGGAAGCGACGAAAGCGCGATGGTGGTCAACGGCACGAAGAACATGGCGACCGCGACACCCTGGATCAGCTGCGGCATCGCGAGCGTGTAGAAGTCGGCTCCCGGCTCGAACTTGGCGCGCAGGAAGGCGCAAAACGCGAAGATCACGAAGCCGACCGTGGCGAGCAGGCGCGGATCGAGCCGGTGCATGTTCTTGCCGATGAAGGGGGTGACGACGATCGCGAGGATCCCCGTCGGCGCCATGACGAGGCCCGCCCACGTGGGCGTGTATCCCATCTCGGTCTGCAGCCAGAGCGGCAGCAGGACGACGGTGCCGAAGAAGACGACATACGCCGCGCTCACCGCGATCGCCGCCGACGTGAAGTTGCGCTCCTGGAAGAGGTGCAGGTCGATGATGGGATGCTCCTCGGTGAGCTCCCATGCCACGAGCAACGAGATGGCGAGGGCGGCGATCACCGCGAGCGCCACGATCGTCTTGGAGTTGAACCAGTCGAGCTCGCCGGCCTTGTCGAGCATGACCTGCAGCGAGCCGATGCCGATCACGAGGAGTGCCAGCCCGATCCTGTCGATGGGCACGCGCACGATCCGGCTCTCCCGCAGCCGCATGCGGACCCACACGAGCCACATGCAGAGCACGCCGATCGGCACGTTGATGTAGAAGATCCACGGCCAGCGCATGTTGTCGGTGATCCAGCCGCCCAGGATCGGCCCGGCCACGGGTGCCACGAGCGTCGTGAGCGACCAGATGGCGAGCGCCATCGCGCGCCGGTCCATCGGATAGATCCCGAGGAGGAGCGTCTGCGACAACGGCATCATCGGGCCCGCCACCGCACCCTGCAGCACGCGGAAGGCGATGAGCATCGGCATGCTGGTCGAGAGTCCGCAGCCGAGGGAGGCGAGCGAGAAGAGCAGCATCGACAGCACGAAGAGCCGCACCTCGCCGATGCGCCGCGCGAGCCAGCCCGTGAGCGGCACGGCGATGGCGTTGCTCACCGCGAAGGACGTGATGACCCACGTGCCCTGCGAGGGCGAGACGCCCAGCTCGCCGGAAATGCCCGGGATCGACACGTTCGCGATGGAAGTGTCGAGCACCACCATGAAGCTCGCCGCGGCGAGCGCCAGCGTCATGAACAGGCGGTCGGCGCCCTCCAGGGGCGGGTGCGGCGCGTCCATCAGCGGGCGGCACGCACCGTGAAGCTGGCGGGATGGAAGCCCGCGTGCGGCCTGGTCCCCGCGAGGTGCTGCGCCGGGTCGGCGCCGTTGGCGTTCGTGCGCACGATGCGGTCGATCAGCTCCTTCGCGTCATGCTGGTCGGTATCGAACACGGGCGTCGAATAAGCCGGTCCGGAGCGCGGCGCGGTGGCGAGCACGGGGCCGCTGCGGTCGTGGATGTCCACGGTGGCTTCCATCGACAGGCCGATGCGCAGCGGGTTCTTCTTCAGCTGCTCCGGATCGATGGCGACGCGCACGGGAACGCGCTGCACCACCTTGATCCAGTTCCCGGTCGCGTTCTGCGCCGGCAGCATCGAGAACGCGCTGCCGGTGCCGGCATCGAGGCCCACCACCGTGCCGTCGTATTCCACCTTGCCGCCGTAGACGTCGGCGCGGAGCTTCACCTTCTGGCCGATGTGGATGTCGGCGATCTGCGGCTCCTTGAAATTGGCGTTGACCCACATCTGCTCGACGGGGATCACGGCCATGAGCGGCGTGCCGGGGTTCACGCGCTGGCCCAGCTGGACGCTGCGCTTGCTCACGACGCCCGCGACGGGCGAGGGCAGCCGCGTGCGCGTGTAGGCGAGGTAGGCTTCGCGCACCTTGGCCGCCGCATTGCGCACGTCGGGATGGTCCTCGACGGTCGTCTGGTCGACGAGGGCGCGGTTGGCCGCGGATTGCTCGCGCGCGGCGGCGAGCGCCGCCTCGGCGGCCGCCAGCGCGTCGCGCGCATGGTTCATTTCCTCGCCCGACACGGCGCCGGAGGCCGCGAGCTTCTCGCGGCGCTCCACGTCCTGCTTCGCACGGGCGACCTCGGACTCGCGCTGCTTCACGTTGGCCTGCTGTCCCGAAGAGACCGCGAAGAGGTTGCGCACCTGGCGCACGGTCTTGGCGAGGTTGGCCTCCGCCTCCTCGAGCGCCACCGTGGCGTCGGCGGGATCGAGCCGCACCAGCACCTGGCCGGCCTTCACCGCGTCGGTATTGTCGGCGCCGATCGCGATGATCGTCCCCGCGACCTGCGGGGTGATCTGGACGATGTTCCCGTCCACGTACGCGTTGTCGGTGTACTGCTCCTGCGAGCCCACGAGGATCCACCAGGCGGCGTAGCCCAGGCCCGCGAGGATGAAGACGGCGAGCACGCCGCCGACCAGCTTGCGGCGGCGTCCGTTGCGGCGCGGCGCCTGGGCGTTGCCGTTGTCGTTTGGGGAGATGTCGCTCATGACTTCGCTCCTTCGTAGCCGCCGCCCAGGGCGCGGATGAGATTCACGGAAAGGACGCGCTCGCGCGTCTCGAGATCGGCGCCGAGGCTGCGCTGCGCGAGCACCGCCGTCTCGGCGGAGAGGACCTGCAGGTAGTTACCCAGGCCCTCGCGATAGCGCAGCAAGGCGAGGTCGTAGGCCGCCTGGGCGGAGGCGAGCGCCAGGCGCTGCTCGCGCTGCCGCACGTCGAGCGAGCGCATCGATGCGAGGTCGTCGGCCACCTCGTGCAGCGCCTCGACGATGGCGCCGTTGTACTGCTCCACCGCCATGTCGTAGTCGGCCTGCTTCGCCTCGAGATTCGCGCGCAGCCGGCCGCCCTCGAAGACGGGCAGGCTCAATGCAGGGCCCACGCCGGCGATCAGGCTGCCCGCCGAGAGGAACTGCGAGAGTCCCAGCGACTGCAGTCCCGCATAGGCGGAGAGGCTGATGTTCGGATAGAAGGACGCCTTCGCCACGTCGATGTCCGCGCCCGCCGCCTCGATGCGCAGGCGCTGGGCCGCGACGTCGGGACGGCGCCCGATGAGGTCGGCGGGAAGCGTGGAGGGCAGGCCCGCTTGCGCCGCGCGCGTGTGCGGGCGCTCGAGCGAGAGGCCGCGGTCGGGCCCCGCGCCCACGAGTGCGGCGATGCGGTTGCGCGCGAGCGCGATCGCCTCGTCCAGGCGCGCGATCTGCTCGCGCGTCTCGGGTAGCGCGGTCTCGGCCTGCTTGAGCTCCACCTGCGAATCGAGGCCCGCGGCGACGCGCTGCGCCGTGAGGTCGCGCAGCTTCATGCGCTGGTCGAGGGTGGCCTGCGCCACATCGCGCTGCGAGTAGCTGCGCTCGAGCTCGAGATAGGCCTCGGCGATCGCGGCGCAGAGCAGGAGGCGCGCGGCGGCGGTATCCACCTCCGCGGCCCTCGCTTCGCCCAGGGCAGAGCGCACCGCGGCGCGATTGCGGCCCCAGAAGTCGAACTCGTAGCTGAAGTCGAGCTGCGCCGACGGCTGCGTGTACCAGGCGCCACCGAAGGGCGGCGGGAAAATGTAGTTCTCGCTGAAGCGGTCGCGCGTGAGCGAGGCCGTGCCGGTGACCTGCGGCTTGAGCGCGGCGCCGGCTTCCCCGGCCAGGGCGGCGGCCTTGCGCACGCGCGCCTCGGCCATGGCGAGCGTGGGGTTCGAGCGGATGCCTTCATCCTCGAGCGCATCGAGCTGCGCATCGCCGAAGGACTTCCACCAGTCGCCCGCGGGCCACGCGGCCTTCGCGGCGTTCATCTCCAGCGTGCGGGCGGCCTGGAGGCTCGCCGGATCGCGCATCGTGGATTCGGTCTTCGAGTCGCCGGTGGACGCGCAGCCGGCGGCGGCCGCGAGCACCACGGCGGACAGGATGAAGCGCAATGAACGCAGTTTCATGTGAGCCTGGGATTGCTGCCCTTGCCGTGTCGGCCCGGGCAGGTAAAGGGCCGTCAGGCGGCCACGTTGAGCGCCACGCGCTTCAGCAGGTTCTCGAGCGCCGCGGCTTCCTCGCGCGTGAAGCCCTTCAGCGCGCGCTTGTTCATGTCGATGGCGATCTGCACGAGGCGCGGATAGAGCTCGTGGCCCGCGGCGGTGAGCTCGAGCACCACGCAGCGGCGATCGGCGCCGTGGGCGGCGCGCCGGATGAGGCCCTTGGCCTCGAT
Organism: Usitatibacter sp.; assembly: GCA_035656735.1. Lineage (GTDB taxonomy): Bacteria > Pseudomonadota > Gammaproteobacteria > Burkholderiales > Usitatibacteraceae > Usitatibacter. The sequence continues at coordinate 100,099 of DASRRY010000038.1, forward strand.
GCGATCCACGAGCCGGGTCATGGCGCCCGTGTCGTACTGGAGCAGGCGGCAGAGGTGCACCGGAGTCTCGGCCCGGCCGCTTCCCACGTTGAGCATCACGATGTACTGCGCGGCGGTGAGGTCGAGGGGCTTCAGCTCCACGTCGAGCGTCCCGATCCATTCCTGGCGCACGTTGCTGATGAGGTATCCGAGCGACTCGCGGATGTCGAAGGAGCGGGGCTTGAGCTGGGTGATCGCCATGGCGGTTTTCCCGGGAGGATCCCGCATTATACTGCCTAGGCAGTAACTGTCAAGGCCAGCGCTTCGCGCTAGAATCCGGCTTCGCCCGCCCGCCCGACCGCCTTGCCCACCCGCGTCCTTCCCGGCCTCTTCGTGCTCATCTGGGCCACGGGCTTCATCGTGGCCGGCGTGGTCGCGGGCCGCGCGGACCCGCTCACCTTCCTCATGGCGCGCCACGGCGCGAGCGCGATCGTCTTCACGCTGCTCTCGCTCGCGGTGGGTGCCGCCTGGCCGCGCGAGCCCCGCGCGTGGCGCGACGCGCTGGTCGCCGGCATGCTGCTGCACGGCTTCTACATCGGCGGCGTGTTCTGGGCCGTGGCCCACGGCCTGCCGGCCGGCGTGACGGCGCTCGTGACCGGGCTTGCGCCGCTGCTGACGGCGCTGCTGGCACGGCCCCTCCTGCATGAGCAGCTCGTGGGGCGCCAGTGGGCCGGCATCGCGATCGGCGTGCTGGGCGTGGCCCTGATCGTGTGGCCACGCCTTCGCGTGGGATCGCACGTGCCGGTGGGCCCGCTCCTGGCCGCGCTGGGCGCCACGCTGTCGTTGTCCGTGGGCACCCTCTGGCAGAAGCGCTCGAAGCCCGCGATGGACCTGCGCGTGAACGCGGCGATCCAGTTCATGGGCGCCTTCGCGCTCACGGCGCCGGCCGCGATGTGGCTCGAGCGGGGGCGGTTCGACGGCAGCGTGCCGCTGCTGGCCGCGCTCGCGTGGGCCGTGGTGGGCCTGTCCGTCGGCGGCATCTCGATCATGCTGGCCCTGCTGCGCCGGGGCGCGGCATCGAGGGTCGCGCCGCTGCTGTACCTTTCGCCACCGGTCGCCGCACTCATCGCGTGGGGCGCGTTCGGCGAGGCGCTGGCCGGCGTCCAGCTGGCCGGCATGGTGCTCGCGGTGGCGGGGGCCTTCGCGGCGCGGCATGATCCTCATCCCGGCCCTTTCCCGGCGCAGAGGGGGCCGAGCCCATGAAAGCGCTGCTGCACTGGTCGCGCACGGAGCGCGTGAGCGCCGCGCGCATGCTCACCGCCGCCGTGGGCATGGCGACACCGGTTGTCGCCGGCGCGCTCACGGGGCATGTCGCGGCCGGCATGGCGGCCGCGATGGGCGGCCTCGCGATGAGCGAAGTGGGCGATACCGGGAGCGCCTCGCAGCGCGTGGCCGATGTGCTGCTCTGCCTGGCCGCCGTGATGCTCGCGGTGCTCCTCGGCACCTTCGTCACGCGCAGGGGCCTGCCGGGCGCCGCGGCGATGGTGGCGGCGGCCGCGCTCGCCTCGGCCCTCGGCAGCACGAGCCGCGAGGCGGCCAAGGCCACGATGAAGTTCACCATCTTCATGGCGATCGCCACCTACGCCAGCTGGCCCGGCGGTCGCGCGTCCGCGATGGTGCTCGACTTCGGCCTCGGGGCGGCGTGGGCCGGCGCGGCCGCGCTCGTGCTTTCCGTCGCCTTCCATCTCGTCACCCGCGCGTTGCGCACTCCGGCGGCGCCCGCGCCCGCGAGCGCCGCCGCGCGCCGGCCGTGGCCGCAGCGCCTGGTGCGCGCGGCGTCACGGCGCGAGGCATGGTCGTATACGCTGCGGCTCGTCACGGCGCTCGCCGCGGCGCAGCTCGTGCGTGCGCTGTGGCCGTCGGATCACGCGTACTGGGTGGTGGTGACCGCGGCACTCGTCGTCACGCGCGCCACGGCGGGCGCGCATCTCCGGGCGCTGCAGCGCACGCTCGGCACGATGGTCGGCGTCGTCGTCGGCACGCTGCTCCTCGCGGCCCATGCGCCCACATGGGCGGTGCTCGCGGCCATCGCGCTCATCGCGGGGCTGCGGCCGCTGCTCAAGGCGCGCAATTACCTGGCGTATTCCGCGGTGATGACGCCGCTCGTGGTGATGCTGCTCGAGTTCGGGCGACCTTTCGATCCCTCGATCCTGGTCGAGCGCCTGCTCGCCACGCTGGCCGGATGCGCGATCGCGATGGCCGCGGACTTCGTGGCCCCGGCTACGCCGCGCCAGCGTCCCTGACATCTGTCATTTCGCGCCGCGCGCCGTGGCCAATTTCGATGCTATCTTCTTCGGGCCATCTGCAAGGCGAGAGCGCGGCCGCCGAGTCAACGCCCGCATTGCCGGCGCGTTAGTGTGAGGCGCCGTTTCCGAGGAAATCCATTGAAGTCGATCCTGTTCGCGGCCGCCGCGCTGGCGGCTGCCTCCCTGGAGGTTTGCGCCGCGCCGCCGGCTGCACCCGCCACGCCGCTGGCGGCGCAGCTCACGACCCTCACGCCCCGCGTGATCGCGTGGGCCGAGAAGCTTTCGTCGGAGGGACGCGCGAGCGGCATTCCGCTCACGCCGGCCCTGGCGCGCATGGCCCATGCTGCCGGGGTGCGCGACCCCGGCAACATTCGTCTCGTCGTGGTCGAGCGCATCCCGCTGCCCGACGAGCCCGCGCTGCGGGCGGCGGCGCTGAAGGTCGGCCTCTCCCAGTCTTCGGCGCTCGGCATGACGCTGGGCTACGTGGTGGTGGTGCGCCGTGGCTACGAGGACAACGTGCGGCTGCTGAGCCACGAGTTCCGGCACGTCGCGCAGTACGAGGCGTGCGGCGGCATCGCGCCGTTCCTCGAGGTGCACCTGGCCGATCTCGCCGCGTTCGGCTACGAGGACTCGCCCTTCGAGGTGGATGCCCGCGCCCACGAGCAGGACGGGCCGCCGAAGCTGCGCCGCGCCTCGAGCGGCGGCTGACGCTCCCGTGCCTCGCGCCGGCTAATACCCGGCCGCGAGGCCCGTGTTGCGGCGCGGATCATTGGCGCCATAGAGCCGGTTGTGCCCGAGGGGCCTCGCGCCCACGGCGCGCGCGCCGACGATGATCGCGCACACGTGGTTTTCCGGCTGCGGAGGCCCGAGCCTCTGGCCCTTCTCGAGCAACAGCTTTTCGGTGTCGGGGCTCAACGCGAAGCGCTCCACGTTCGTGACGTCCGGCAGCCACTGCTGGTGAAAGCGCGGCGCATCCACCGCTTCCTGGATGTCCATGCCGTAATCGACCACGTTGATGATCGTGAGGGCCACCACGGTGATGATCCGGCTGCCGCCGGGGGTGCCGAGAACCATGAAGACCTTGCCGTCGCGCGTCACGATCGTCGGGCTCATGGAAGACAGCGGCGTCTTGCCCGGTGCGATCGCGTTGGCCTCGCCCTGCACGAGGCCGTAGAGGTTCGGCACGCCCAGCTTCACCGTGAAATCGTCCATCGTGTCGTTGAGGAGGACGCCGGTGCCGCCCGCGGTCACGCGCGCGCCGAACCAGTCGTTCAGGCTGTAGGTGACGGCGACCGCGTTGCCGGCTGCGTCCACGATCGAGTAATGCGTCGTGCTCGAACCTTCGTGCGGTGCGACGCCCGGCTTGAGGTCCCCGGAAACGGCCGCCTTCGCCGGGTCGATCACCGCGCGGATCTGCGCCGCATATTCCTTGTCGAGCAGCCGGTCGAGCGGGTTCTTCACGAAGTCCGGATCGCCGAGATAGCTGTTGCGGTCCATGTACGCGTGGCGCATGGCCTCGATCTGGTAATGCACCGCCTGCGCGCCGTGGAAGCCCAGGTCCTTGAGCGGATAACCCTCGACGATATTCAGGATCTCGCACACGATCACGCCGCCCGAGCTGGGCGGGGGCGCCGAGATGATGTGGAAGCCGCGATAGTCGCATTCCACGGGAGCCATCTCGCGCGTCTTGTATGCGGCGAGGTCCGCGGTCGTGATGATGCCCCTGCCCGTCGCGCTGGATGCCGCGATGGCCTGGGCCACCGGGCCCTTGTAGAAGCCCTCGGCGCCCAGCCGCGCGATGCGCCGCAGCGTTCCCGCGAGGTCCTTCTGCACCAGCCGGTCGCCGCTCGCGTAGGGCGCGCCCTTCTTGAGGAAGATCGCCGCGGTCGCCGCATCCTTGCGAAAGTCTTCCGTGGCGCTCGCGAGCATGTCCACGTCGCCCTGCTCGAGCGCGAATCCCTGGTCGGCGAAGGAAATCGCGGGCGCGATGAGGGTCGCGCGCTTCATCGTCCCGTATTTCTCGCGCATGAGCTCGAGGCCCGCGACGCTGCCGGGAATGCCGACGGCGAGATACCCCTGGGTCGTGGCGCCCTCGATCACATTTCCCTGCGCATCGAGATACATGTCGCGGCGCGCCGCATGGGGCGCGGTCTCGCGGAAATCGATGAAAGTGCGGCGGCCGTCCGCGAGCCGGATCGTGGCGAAGCCGCCGCCGCCCAGGTTCCCGGCCGCGGGATAGACCACCGCGAGGGCGTACCCCACGGCGACCGCGGCATCGATCGCGTTGCCGCCTCTCCTCAGGACATCGACGCCGACGCGGGTCGCGAGGGCCTGCGCCGAGACCACCATGCCGTGCTCGGCGCCCACCGGTGGGACGGAGGCCGCGAGAACCGCGGTGCATGCGAGAGCGGCGCAGGCGGCCGCGAGCATCCGACGAACGGGGCGCATGGACTTCTCCCGGGGCCGAAGGGCTCCTTGCGCGGAACTATAGCGCCTGGCGCGCGCTAGAGCCCCTCGACCGCGACGCGGTATGCGGCCTGTGCCTCGTCGGAGCTGGAGGCGTCGAAGCGCAGGTCGCGAATGAGCCCGTCGCGAAGCCCGTAGCACCATCCGTGCACCGTGAGATCCTGCCCGCGATCCCACGCGTCGAGGACGATCGAGGTCTGGCACACGTTGGCGACCTGCTCGATGACATTGAGCTCGCAGAGTCGGTCCACCTGCGCCTCGATGCCGCCGGCCGCCTCGACCTTCTCCCGATGCCGCGCGTGCACGTCGACGATGTGGCGCAGCCAGTTGTCGATGAGCCCCAGGCGCTGGCGCTCGAGCGCGGCGCGCACGCCGCCGCAGCCGTAGTGGCCGACGACCATGACATGCTCCACCTTGAGCACGTCCACGGCGAACTGCATGACCGACAGGCAATTGAGGTCGGTATGGACCACGATGTTCGCCACGTTGCGGTGCACGAACAGCTCGCCCGGCAGGAGGTCCACGATCTCGTTGGCCGGGACGCGGCTGTCCGCGCACCCGATCCAGAGATACTTCGGGCGCTGCAGGCGGGACAGGCGCGGAAAGAATTCCGGGTCGCGGCGCGTGATGCGCTCGGCCCAGGCGCGGTTCTTCTCGAAGAGGTGTTGAAGCGAGGACATGGTGGAAGGATCCGTGGGCGCATTTTACCCGCACCCGCATCGCCGCCCGGTTTGACAGGACGCAAGGGCGCGAAGGCCTGGACGCCTACGATGAATCCTCCAGAAGCCGCTCGGGAGGACTCCATGCACCACACCTTCGTGACGGGCCCGGTCGGGACGCTCGGCCTCGGGCTGGTCGGCCGCTGCGCGCAATGCGCGCGCTCGTCCGGCGCCGCGGGATGCTTCGGATTCGGGTCGGGTTGCCTCGCACGAACCCGGGGCGAGGCACGCGACCGGGCCGAGCTCGAGCAGGTGACCCGTGGGTCCCCGCGCACTTTCGCGGCGCGGAACCCCGGATGAAAAAAGGCCCCGGCGGGTGCCGGGGCCCTTGTCGAGCGGCGAGCGGCTGCGCTACTTCCCGCTGCCGCGGCATTGCGCCGGCAGCGGTTGCGCGGGATTGTTGCCCTTCGGCGGCGGCACGCCGGCGTCGAGACCCGCCTGCAGCAATCGCGCCTGCATGTCGGCCGCGTCCTCGCAGAGCACCAGCCGGTCCTTGATGAGCCCGTCCATGGAGACCATCACCTTCGCCGCGTACTGCGCGAAGGACGGATAGCGCTCCTCGACCGAGGGGCGCGGGTCGCCGGAGGCCAGGCGCTCGGCGCGCGTGCGGGCGAACGGCACGTAGCTGCCGGAGCCCTCGCATCCGTCGTTCGCCCAGACGCCGCTGCGCAGGTTCCAGCCCATGTACGTCGCGAGCGGCACGTCGAGCTCGGTCAGGCGGATCCCCGGGATCTCGTTGCCGTCCGCGTCCCAGGTCGGCACGTAGCTCGGGTAGATCGGGCCGTTCAGCGGGTTGTCCTCGATCGGCGGCGTGATGACCGGCGGGTTGATGGTGGGAATGCCCGTCGCATAGAAGTTCGGCCCGTAGTTGAAGCGATAGCGCGTGGTCTTGAGGCCGGTGTACGTGACGCCGGGGATGCCGGCATATCCGACGCCGGGCGCGGCCGGCGGCACGGGGCCCATCGTATGGTCCGAGAGCTTCGGGATGCGCGAGGCGGGCGGCGCGATGCCGCGCGTGGACCATTCGTCGAGGTCCTGGAAGAGCGCGCGCTGGACGGGAGCCGAGTCGAGCGGGTTGAGGAAGTTCTGGCAGGCGCCCTTGCTTGCCGCGTTGCCCGCACCGCCGTGCTGCTTGCTCGAGAGCAGGTACAGCCGCGCTTGCGGATGATCCGGCAGGTCGACGCTTCCCGTGGGATCGGTGTGGAACAGCGAAGCCGGCTTCACCCAATACTCGTTGGACGAGTAGAACTCCATCGCGAGCGGGCAGGTGTTGGTCTGGGTGCAGCGCACGTAACGTCCATCGGTCTGGCCCGAGATCGGGTCGAAGGTCGTCACGTTGGCGAACGGGAAGAGGCCTTCCAGGTACAGCTCGTCCTGGCGGTTGCGCTCGGTGCGGCCGGTCTGCGCCCAGCGGTAGTTCATGTTGATGCCGTCGCCCGCCGCCACCCATTGCATCAGGCCGTCGAGCACCTTGCGGCCCGATTCGTCCTCGTTGAAGCCGAGGTGGCGGAAGTCGTTCAGCAGGCGGCCCGGCTGCGAGGAGATCTCGGTGTAGATCCGCGTCACGTCGCCGGCCAGCGGGTTCGGCGTGCCGAAGTCGTCGGCCGACGCATAGCGTAGGAACGAGTTGAAGTCCCGCACGGCCGCGAAGCCCACCCCGAGCACGGTCGGATTCTTCGCGATGTACGAGAACTCGTAGATGTCGTTGTTCACGAAGTTGCCGCTGGTGAGCTTGATCGCGGTATGGTTCGCGTTGGTGTACGCCCAACCGCTCGCCGGCACGACCTGCGCAACGTCATCCAGGTGGATGCGATGGGTCAGCACCGCGTCGGGCGCGCCCTGGTTCCCCGAGGCCGCGGGATAGGTGAGCGTGAAGCTCGCCGAACCCGACACGATGTACTCGTACGCGGGCCCCGTGATGGTGCTTCCATCGGGGTTCACGGCCACGGGCAGTGCGGCGGTCGCCGTCAGGCCGTTGAGCGCCCCGAGGTTGTTCTCCCATCCGCTCCACGCCGTCGTGTAGCCACGCGGCCAGAGGAAGGTGTTGGCGAGCGCCACGGGATCCGTCGTCGCGGCCGGATCGTTGCCACCGACGCCCCGGTTCAGCGTTCCATGGGTCTTGCCGCCGCGATTCGGCGGCTCGTACATCATCTTGTGGTTGCCCTTGGAAAGGTCGAGGGGCTTCAGGATGTAGAAGTTGTGCTGGTACCTCACGTTGCCGTTCGCGAGGCGGGGCGCGAGCGCGATGTCGGTGATGATCGCGTTGCGCGGGTCGCTCGGGTTGACCTCGCCGGTCGCGATCCCCGTGATGACCTCGTACTGGCCGACGTTCGCGAAGGAGTAGCCGCCGAAGGCGATGGCCCGGTTGAGGATCTGGAACTGCGTGATGCGCGCGTGCGCCTGGGGCGGCGCGAGCATCGCCGCGGCAAGCGCCGCGGTGACGGCGGCATGCAGGAGCTTGCGCGCGGGCGCGTGCAAGGGCGCGCCGCGTGGGGCAAGGGCGTGGCGATTCATGTTCTTTCTCCTCGGGTAGCGGCGCGCGCGCATCAGCCGCGAAGCGGCCGCGCGGGGCCTGCGGAATAGGGAGGTGCGCGGCGTAGCTGCCGGCGCGATGGGCGCGTGAGAAGGCGGAGGAGCCGAAGCGGCCGGCCCGGCCGTCACGAAGACGGTGGTGCGCGATGACAGCGCTTGTGCCGCGCCGTTGGGAGCACGTTGCGCTGGACGCAACCCGGTGTCAACCGGCGCATCGCGGCGTTAACGGCTGTTGGCGCGAAGAGCGTCCCGCGAAACGCCGGCGAGCGTCCGGCGCAAAGCTAAAGGGCGCGGCGCTGCGCGCTCGCGCCCGAGGCGCCGCGAGCGGCGCGCGGGTCGCCACGCGAAAGGCAGACCGCGTTTTCGTCCAGCCAGTCGATGATGACCTCGCTGCCCACGAGCGGGTCGCCATCGGCCTCGAGCACCGGCACCTGCATTCGCCCGGTCCGCTGCACGAGGCGCCGGAGCGCATCGGGCTCGCCCGAGACCTCGTGGTACTCGACGAACGGCTCGAGCCCGCGCTGGGAGATGAACTCGCGCACGCGGCGGCAGTAGGGGCAGCCTTCCAGGTGATACAGTTTCGCGTCCATAGGCCCTTTCCGATTCGGCTCGGCCGACAGCGCCGCGTGGAAGCTTCGCGGCCGCCTGCGGCTTTCGACCTTCCCATGAATGTTGCACCCGTCACGCTCGAGGGCGACATCGTCCGGCTGGAGCCCCTCGCCCTGCGCCACGTGGACGACCTGGAGCGCGAGGCGCTCGATCCGGGCCTCTGGCGGGGCCGCTGAGCCGCGCGCCATCCTTACCGGCAGAAGCGCGCGATTCGCGCCCGCGCGCGTTCGATCGCGACCGGACGTTCCTCCGCGCTGGCATGGGTGCGTACGCCCTCTTCGTCGATGAGGAACACGCGCGCGCCCCACTCGAGGTTGTGCAGGTCGTCCTGCGCGGCCAGGCACCGCGCACGTCCTGTCGGCGCATCCGTGGCGGGCGCGGGAGGCTGCCGCGCGGACGCGAGCACGAACGCCGCGATGGCGGCCGCGAGCACCGCGAAGATCGCCGGACCGTACGCGACGTGCGACTCGCGCTGAGAGGCATCGACGTGATGTTCCAGCCAGAACGGCTCCATGCATCCACGCTATGCCGCGTCGCGGCGGGTGCCTTGACGCGCATCAACCCGCGTGGCGGACGGCCGCGGCAGCATGGGCGATGAAGCGCTGCGCCTGGATCACGCACGCCGCATGCCGCCTGCACGAGATGGGGCCGGGACATCCGGAATGCCCGGAGCGCCTCGACGCGATCTCGGATTACCTCCTCTCGACCGGGCTCATGCAGCTGCTGGTGCCCTATGACGCGCCCGCGGCGACCGAGGAGCAGCTGGGCCGCGCGCATGCGGCGAACCACGTGCGCACCCTCATCGCATGTGCGCCGCGCGAAGGCTACCTCCAGCTCGATCCCGATACGGCCATGGGCCCGGGCTCGCTCGAGGCCGCGTTGCACGCCGCCGGCGCCGCCGTGCTGGCGACGGACCTCGTGCTGCGCGGGGAAGCGGGCAGCGCCTTCTGCGCCGTGCGCCCGCCCGGCCACCACGCGACGCGCGGGGCGGCGATGGGTTTCTGCCTCTTCAACAACGTCGCCGTAGGCATGCGCCACGCGCTCCACGTCCACGGGCTCGAGCGCGTGGCGCTCGTCGATTTCGACGTGCATCACGGCAACGGCTCCGAGGACATCTTCGCCGGCGACGAGCGCGTGCTCATGGTCTCGACGTTCCAGTCCGGGCTCTACCCGTTCTCCGGCGATGAGGCGCTCGCGCCCAACATGGCGAACGTGGGCCTCGCCCCGGGCGCCACGGGCGAGGCGTTGAAGGACGCGTACGAATACGTGTGGAAGCCGCGCCTGGACGAGTTCCGGCCGCAGATGATCTTCATCTCGGCGGGCTTCGATGCCCATCGCGCCGACGACATGGCGGGACTGCGCTGGATCGAGCGCGACTATGCCTGGATCACGCGCCGCATCTGCGAGGACGCCGACCGCCATTGCGAAGGCCGCATCGTCTCCTGCCTCGAGGGCGGATACCACCTGTTCCACCTCGCGCGCAGCGTGGCCGCGCACGTGCGGGAGCTGGCCGGAGCGGACTAGGCCTTCACGCGCCGCCGGGCGGCCGCAATCGGCTCAGGCGTCGAAGCGATGCAGGCGGATCTCCTCGCGCAGCTCCTGGGGCGAGGCGCGGGTGTAATCCTTGTCGATCTCGAGCGTCACGGTGGATCCCAGCTTCGGCTTCACGAGCCCGCGCAGCATGCCGAGGAACTCCGGCGAGGCGACGAGGCAGAGCTTGTCGAAGCGCCCCTCGTTGTGCGCCTTCACCAGGAACTCGGCGACCTGGCGCGCGAAGACCTCGGCCTCGTGCTCCTTCTGGGTCTGCTTCGGCTCGTAGGTGCTGGGCGTGGTCGGGGCACCGGCGCCGTGGCGGCTGTCCGAAGCCGCGCGCTCGCCCACGGGCGCATCGGTCTCGAGGTCGCGGTCACGCATGCGCGACTCCTCATGGACGAGGTCGGAAATCTCGTCCAGGACGCCCGCGGATCGCGACTGCACGAAGACGCGTGCGCGGCTCGCATTGGCGGAAACGATCCAGGTCGCGTGCATGGCGCTTTCCTGGGGGCGGTCAGGCCATCGTGTCGCGTGCGAGCGTTGCAGGTGCGGCCGCGGCGGCGGCCCTGCGACGGGACACCCGATAGACCTTCGGGGTCGTGCCCGCGTGGCGCGAGAAGACACCGGTGAAGTGCGCCTGTGTCTGGTATCCCACCGCGGCCGCGATGGCGGCGATGGGCAGCTCGCTCGTCGCGAGGAGCTCCTTGGCGCGCTCGACGCGCTGCAGCGTGATGTACTTGTGCGGCGAGTGCCCCGTCGCGAGCTTGAACATGCGCGTGAAGTGAAACGGGCTCATGTGCACCTCGTCCGCGAGCTCGCACACCTGGATCGGCTCCGCGAGGCGCATCTCGATGCACGCGAGCACGCGCTTCAGGCGGTGCGGCGCGAGCCCCGACCAGCGCTGGGTGATCTCCGCGCCGGGCGCTCCGTCGATGCGGACCGGTGGCGGAGTGGGCGTGAGGTGCGTTCCTTCGACAACAGGGGCACGAAAGATTTCGGAAAGGGCGGGCAGCGTGGGCGGTGTGCGGGTTTCCATGGAGGTTTTCGTCTCGTTGGCAGGGTCGGTATGCATCAAGGCTACGCGGCCGCTCACGCGAATCTAATTGAACGAAGGTGTATGCGGCCTGCGGGTTCGTGCGCCGGGCGCGGCCCCGGGGAGGGCGCTTGGTGATACATTGGGAGGCAAACTATTCCCCTGTAATCACGGATTTACGGACTTATGGCCACGACGCTCCCTGCCGCCTCCACGCAGGCCGCGATCGGGCGCACCATCGAGCACGTCGTTCGCGCGATCGATGCCGCGCCCGCCATCGCCGATCCCTTCGCGCATCTCCAGCTCGCCGGCGTCTTCCCGGACGACCTCTACGCCGAGATGATGGAAGCCATGCCCGACAAGCGCGATTACCGCCGCATGTCCGGACGCGCCCGTTCCATGCCCGCCGACGGCGGCGAGATCACCCGGACGAAGCTGGACCTGCTGCCCGAGTTCATCCGCCACCTGCCCGAGACGAAAAGGGGTGTCTGGACCGTGGTGGGCCGCGCGCTCTGCTCGCCCGAAGTCCGCGAGGCGTTTCGCCGCCGGCTGGCGCCCGGGCTGGAAAAGCGCTTCGGCGCGGGTTATCGAGAGGTCGGGATGTACCCGATCCCGATCCTCACCCGCGACGTGCCGGGCTACCGGATCGGGATTCATCCGGACACGCGGCGCAAGGCCATGACGATCCAGCTCTACCTGCCGCGCGACCGCTCGATCGAGCACGTCGGGACGGTGTTCCATCGCCGCGGTGCAGACAAGACCTACGAGCGCGCGGCGCAGATGTCCTTCTCGCCCAACGTCGGTTACGCCTTCGCGGTCGGCGCGAATACGTATCACTCGGTGGACCCCGTGGGATCCGAGGTGCGCACGCGGGACTCGATCCTGCTCACGTACTTCGTCGACGACAGCTTCGCGCAGGTGCTGCACAACCGCGGCAAGCGCGTGGGCAACTTCCTGCTGAACGAGATCCGCTCGCTCGCACGCTAGGCGGGATCATGGGCCGGCGCCCACGGCGGTGCCGCTTGCGGGGCGTCAAAGGCCGCGCTGCCGACAGCGCTAGGGTAGGCATGCATCCCTCGCGAAGGAGCGGCCATGAAGACCGGTGATCTTTGCAAGCGGCAACCCGTGACGGCGACCCCGGAAGCGACGCTATGCCAGGTCGCGGTCCTCATGCGGGCGAACCACGTCGGCAGCGTGGTGATCGTCGACGCGGCCGGCAAACCCGTCGGGATCATCACGGACCGCGACATCGTGGTCGAGGTCGTCGCGGCGCAGCTCGATCCCAGGAGCGTGAAGGTCGGGGAGGTGATGTCGCGCCACCCGACGCTCGCCCTCGCGACCGACGATGCGAGCTGGTCGCTCAAGGTGATGCGCGACCGCGGCGTGCGCCGCCTGCCCGTGATGGACGAGGGCGGTGCGCTGGTAGGGCTCGTCGCGCTCGACGACCTGCTGGAGTCCGCGGCGTCGGGACTGGTGGACGTGGTGCAGGCGATCGGCACCGAGCGCCTGATCGAGGGGCAGCGCCGGCGCGTCCCGGCCTAAAGCGCCGCGCCCGCTTCGTTGACGTGCGTCAACGGCCGGTTCGCGCTCCCGCTCCACCGGGGGAGCTCATCCCTTCTCGCTCGGCGTTATCGTGCCTCGCCCGGCGCCGCGCTCGTGCTCACCGGCTCCGATCCCGCCGACCGGCACTGGAAGGAGGAAGCGCGCAAGCTCGTGCACTGGATCCTGTCGCTGCACTGAGCGCAAACGGCGAGCGCATGCGGATCCTGCACGAAGAAGCCGATGACAGCGTGATTCGCGCCCGATCAGAGCGAGGCCGGGGCGGGCTTTCCGCGTTCGCTCCTGCTCTCGCAGTGCACGCAGCGCTGCGCCTCGGGGACCGCGTCGAGCCGGACGTAGGGCAGCGCGCAACCGCATTCCACGCACAGGCCGTAGGTGCCGGCGTCGAGGCGCGCGAGCGCCTGCTGGATGGCGCGCAGCTCATCGGCGTCGCGCTGCACGGCCCCCACGCGCACTCCAGCCTCCTCGATGGAGGTCGCGTCGAAGGCTTCCTGCCGCAGATTCTCCGGCCGCGACCCCGTGTCGATTTCCTCGAAGAGAACATGTGCTCGCGCGAGCAGCCGCGCGCGCAGGGCAACGCGCTGCGCGTCGGTGATGTGCACGAGGGCCGCTGTCATCGGGTCACCAGGACGGGAATGGTGGAATGAGTCAGCACCTTCGTCGTCTCGCTGCCCAGCACGAGCCCGGCGAGGCCCTTGCGGCCGTGGGAGGCCATGACGATCGCATCGCAGCCGCGCTCGCGCGCGGTGCGGATGATGGCGTCCCAGGGCGCGGCGTTGACCACCGTCACCGTGTCGCAATCGACGCGCGAATCGCGCGCTTCCTCGGCGACCCTGCCGAGCATTTCGCGCGCCTGTGCCTTCGTGGCGCGCTCGTACTCGTCCTCGGTCATCGCATAGGTGAAACCCAGGCCCATCTCGGGCAACGGCGGAAGGTAGGGCGGCACCACGTGCAGCGCCGTCATGCGGGCCCCCAGGGAATGGGCCAGCGCGACCGCGATGGCCGACGCCTTCGACGAGATGTCCGAGCCGTCGGTCGGAAAGAGGATGTTCTTGAACACGGGCGCGCTGGCTAGCGGCAGACGAGCACGGGGGTCTTCGAGTGCGTGAGCACCTTCGTCGTCTCGCTGCCGAGGATGAGCGCGCCCAGGCCGCCGCGGCCGTGCGAGGCCATCACGATCAGGTCGCACTTCTTCGCCCTCGCGGTCTTGATGATGGTCTCCCACGGCTGGTTGCCGTTGGCGTGGACCTTCTCGCACGGGATCTTCGCGTCGGCGAGGGTGCGCTCGACTTTCGCCAGCGCGCTGTCGGCCTGCTTCTCCTGCGCCTCGAGGTAGAGCTTCTCGGAGTAGGCGAAGTCGGCGAGAACGGCACTCTCGTCGGCCATGGGGGGCATCCAGGGCGGCGTCACGTAGACCGCCGTCACCCGCGCGTCGAGATCCTTCGCGAGCTGGGCCGCTTCCCGCGCGGCCTTGAGCGATAGCGGCGTGCCGTCGGTCGGTACGAGGATGTGCTTGTACGCTTTCATGATGCGTCCTTTCTAGGCTGACATCTGGAACATGACGCCCTTCAGGCCCGCCACGTCCAGGATGCGGATGTGCTTCTGCTGGACGGTGATGAGGCGATCGTCGTGGAAGCGGGAGAAGAGACGCGAGACCGTCTCGAGCGACAGGCCCAGGTAGCTGCCGATCTCCTCGCGCGTCATGCGCAGGTGGAACTCCGAGGGGGAGAAGCCGCGCGCCACGAAGCGCTGCGACAGGTTGAGCAGGAATGCGGCGAGGCGTTCCTCGGCCTTCATCGTGCCGAGCAGCATCATCACGCCCTGGTCGCGCACCAGCTCGCGGCTCATGACTTTCTGCAATTGGCGCTGCAGGCTCGGCTCCTCGAGATGGGCGTAGGGAATGATGCAGACCTCGCTGTCCTCGAGTGCCGCGAGGTCGGCCGTGTGGCGCCCGTTGGCGATGCCGTCCATGCCGAGCACCTCGCCCGCCATGTGGAAGCCCGTCACCTGGTCGCGCCCGTCCTCCAGCACCACGCTGCTCTTGAAGAACCCCGCGCGGACCGCGTACAGCGACTCGAACTCGGCGCCCGCGCGGAACACCGTATCCCCGCGCTTCACCCGCTTGCGGGTGTACACCAGGTCGCCCAGGCGCTGCTGGTCGGCGGCGCCGAGCCCGCAGGGCAGGCACAGCTCGCGCAGGTTGCAAGTGCTGCAGTGGGTCGGCATGACCGTGACCTTCGACGGCCTGGCACGGGTGGGTTCGCTTCGGTTCGCAAGCTTGATGCTGCGGATGGCGACGGACGCGGCGGGGGCGGGCGCGAGCATGTCTTTGTCTTTCAATGGTGGCCTGCGATCTGGCCGAGGACCTCGGGAACGCTCTCGAATTCGCTCGACTTGTCGAGGAAGTAGGAAGCGCCTTGCTGCAGGCAGGCCCGCTGGTACTGCGGGTCGGCATGGTTCGTGAGCACGACGAAGACGATCCGCGGGTGCTCGGGATGGATCGTGCGAAGCACCTCGAGGCCGCTCATGCCCATGAGGTTCAGGTCGAGCAGCACCGAGTCGGGCTGGGTGCGGCGGATGCCGGCGATGGCCTCGCGCGCATTCGCGGCCTCGCCCACGAGGCGAACATCGTCGAGGCGCGCCAGCATCTCGGTGAGCCGGTCCCGGATCGGGGCCGAGTCGTCGACGATGTAGACGTTGTGGGGACGTGTCGTTGGCATGGGATCCATCTTCCCGGCCCGCGCTCGGCGCCGGCATCGGCGCGGGATGATTCACGCCCTAGGCAGGCGCCCGAAATGAGGCCTAGGTGCCAGTCCGAGAAAGGGCCTAGGAAAATTCCTAGTGGCGTTGCTGCGCTTCGCGCGCGCCGTTGCGTGGCGTCAATTGGCCTTCGCCCGTGCGCGCCTAGATTGGAGGCCACGAGACCCTGGGAGGAGACCCGGATGAAGGTGGAGCGGGTTTATACGCGCAAGGTCATGGCGACGACGCGCTCCACGCCCATCGCCGAGGCGGCGGCGGCGATGCGCCGGTTCGGCGTGGGATCGCTGCTCGTGCTGGAGGATGGAGACGCCGGAGCGCCGCCCGTGGGCATCGTGACCGACCGCGACATCGCGCTCGAAGGCTTCGCGGCCGAATCCTTCGTGGTGGGCTCCGCCATGACGCCCGTGATCGCGACCGTGCGCTCGGACGCGGACGTGCATGAAGCGCTCGGGATCATGCGGGCACACGGCGTGCGCCGGCTGGTCGTGACGGGCGAGAAGGGCGCCATCGTCGGCATCCTCTCCATCGACGACGTGGTGGACGGCCTCTCCGCCGACCTCGCCGCCGCCGCCGCCGTCCTCAAGGGCGAGGTCAAGCGCGACGCTGCCGGCCTGGGCGAAGTGAAGGTCGGCGGCTAGCCGCTCGCCTCCGGACGAGGCACGGACGCCGTGCCGGCTACTTCTCGTCGATCAGCCGGTTGCTCAGGGCGTAGCGGATGAGCTCGGCGGTTCCTGCCATGTTCATCTTCTGCAGGATGTTCGCCTTGTGGGTGCTGACCGTCTTCACCGACAGGTTGAGCTGCTCGCCGATGTCCGAGATGGTCCTGCCCTCGGCGATGAGGCGGAAGATCTGGAACTCGCGGTCCGAGAGCGCCTCGTGGGGTGCGTGCAGCGCGTTCGGCATGGCCCCCAGCGCCAATTGCTCGGCCACCTCGCTGCTGATGAACGCGCCACCTGCGGCGACCTTGCGCAGGGCCTCGATCAGCTGGCGCGACGCACTCTCCTTCGTGAGATAGCCCGAGGCGCCGGCGCGGATGGCGCGGATCGCGTACTGGTGCTCTTCGTGCATCGTGAGGACCAGGATCCGCAGCTTCGGCTTTTCCGTCTTCACTTGCTTGATCAGCTCGATGCCGCTCTTGCCGGGCATCGACATGTCGAGCAGCAGCACGTCGAATTCGGTCTCGCGCACCGCCTTCACGACCTCGTGCCCGTCGCTCGCTTCGCACACCACCTGCAGGTCGCCCGCGGCGCCCAGCAGCTGCTTCAGCCCCTCGCGCACGATGGCATGGTCGTCGGCGACGACGACGCGGATCATGCGGCCACTTCCGGCCGCGGCAGGGGCAACCGCATCTCGATGTGCGCCCCGCGCCCCGGCGCGCTCTCGATCTTCACGCGGCCATCGAGCAGCGCCGCGCGCTCGCGCAGGCCGACCAGCCCGAAGGAGCCGGGGCGCACCGTTTCCTCCGCGTCGAAGCCGTTGCCGTTGTCGTCGACGGTGAGCACGATGTCCTCGCCCTGGCGCTCGAGGATGACCTCGACCTGCGTGGCCGCGGAGTGCTTGGCGATGTTGGTGAGGGATTCCTGGAGCACGCGGAAGATGGTCGTGGCGTGGGGATCGCGCAGGTCGAGGTCGGCATGATGGGCGATCACGAGCTCGCACGCTATGCCCGTGCGGTTGGTGAAGTTGTGGACGAGCCAGTCCGCGCCGGCGGCGAGGCCCAGGTCGTCGAGCACGAGCGGACGCAGGTCGGCGGAGATGCGCCGGCTCGCCGCGACCGTGCCGTCGACCAGGACCTGCATGGCTCCCAGCTTGTCGCGCACGGCCGGCTCGCGCCCGGCGACGTGCTCGCGAAGCCAGGAAAGGTCGATCTTGAGCGCGGTGAGCGCCTGGCCCAGCTCGTCGTGAAGCTCGCGGGCGATACGGCTCTTCTCCTGTTCCCGCGCGGTGCTGGCCGCGAGCGCGAGCTCGCGGATCTCCTCCTTGGACTCCCGCAGCGCCGTTTCCGCGCGCGCGCGCTGCGTCACGTCGCGCAGGATCACCGTGTAGAAATGCTGGCCGTGCTCGACGGTCGTCGAGATCGACGCCTCGATCGGGAACTCCTCGCCATCCCGTCGCAGCCCCATGACCACGCGCGCGTGGCCCATCCGCCGCGATGCACCGCCCGATTCCCCGAAGCGGCGCACGAGCCCGTCGTGGGAATCGCGGTAGCGTTGCGGAATGAAGTCGGTGAGCGGACAGCCGACCGCCTGCTCGCGCGAGCAGCGGAACACCTCCTCGGCGGCCTTGTTGAAGAGCACGATGTGCTGGCGCTCGTCCACCGTGATGATCGCGTCCATGGCCGAGTCGAGGATGCCGCGCAGCCGTGCCTCGCTGCGCGAGAGCATCTCTTCGGCGCGCGTGCGCTCCGTCACGTCGCGCAGGATCACGGTGAAGAGCTTGTTGCCGCTCTCGGTATGCTGGGAGATCGACGCCTCGATGGGGAATTCCACGCCATCTGCCCGCAAGCCGCGCAGCACGGTCTGCGCTCCCATGCCGCGCGACGTGGTCGAGGTCTCGCCGAAGTGGCGTACATGGTTCGCGTGGCTCGCGCGAAAGCGCGGCGGAATGAGCGTGTCGAGCGGCTGGCCCAGCACCGCCGCGCGCGGCCAGCGGAAGGCCTTCTCCGCGGCGGCGTTGAACTGCACGATGCGCTGTTGCTGGTCGACCGTGACGATGGCGTCCGTGGCGGACTCGACGATGCCGCCCACGCGCGCCTCGACGTTGTGCAGCGCCCGAGCGGCCTGGCGGCGATCGTCGGCCTGGCGATAGATGACCGCGATGGTGGGGATTCCCAGCACCGCCCCGATGGCGGCGGCGGCGATGAGCATTTCCTCCCGATGGAAATCGGCGAGGGCGGCGACCAGCGCGGCGATCGCGGTGAGCGCGGCGACCGCGATGACGGGGGCCAGCACGAGCAGCACCCGCTCGTGCGGCAGCGCGGCCGCGGGGCTTTCGCGGGAGGCTTTGACAGGAGTCAAGTCGGTACCCGGGACGTCGCTCAAAGTGACGCCATGATGATCGCCAACATGCCGGGCGCTATCGGAACCGGAGCGACCCAAGCGACTCCCCTCGAGATCGATGCGGACCTGATCCGCAAGTATGGTGGCAACGGACCCCGCTACACCTCTTATCCCACGGCCGACCGCTTCGTGGAGTCCTTCGACGCCAAGGCTTGCCGGCACTGGCTCGCGAACCGCAACATCGGCGGGTTTGCGAGGTCTCTCGGATTATACGTCCACGTTCCCTTTTGCGACACGCTGTGCTTCTACTGCGCGTGCAACAAGATCGCCTCGAAGAACCACGACCGCGCGGTGCGGTACGTGAGCTATCTCGAGCGCGAGATCGGCCTGGCTGCGCAGGCGCTCGGGAAGGACCGGCGCATCGCCCGGATGCATTGGGGTGGGGGCACCCCGACGTTCCTGGGCGAGGCGCTCTCCGGGCGCCTGGTCGCGGCGCTGCGCTCGGCGTTCGAATTCGATCCCGCCGGCGAGTATGCGATCGAGGTGGACCCGCGCAAGGTGGACGCGGCGCGCATGGCGCATCTCGCATCGCTGGGATTCAACCGCGTGAGCATCGGCGTGCAGGACTTCGATCCGAAGGTCCAGCGCGCCGTGAACCGGATCCAATCGCTGGAGGAGACGCGGGTCGTCATCGACGCGGCGCGCGCCCACGGCTTCAAGTCCGTGAACCTCGACCTCATCTACGGGCTGCCGCTGCAGACGCTCGAGGGCTTCGAGACGACGCTCGAGCGGGTCGTCGAGTGCGACCCCGATCGCGTGGCGCTCTATTCGTACGCGCACCTGCCGGCGATGTTCAAGCCGCAGCAGCGCATCCACGAGGCGGACCTGCCGCGGCCCGACGTGAAGCTCGCGCTCATGACGAGCGCCATTCGCCGCCTGCGCGACGCGGGCTATGTGCATATCGGCATGGACCACTTCGCCAAGCCGACGGACGAGCTCGCGGTCGCCCAGCGCAAGGGACGGCTCACGCGCGACTTCCAGGGCTACTCCGTGGGCGGCGACTCGGACATCATGGCTTTCGGAGCGTCGGCCATCGGCAAGATCGGTCCGACGTACATGCAGAACGCCAAGACGCTCGACGCGTACTACGAGAGGCTCGACGCGAACGACTTTCCCATCGTGCGCGGCATCCAGCTCACGCCCGATGACCTCGTGCGCCGCTCGGTGATCCAGGCGCTCGCCTGCCAGTTCGCGGTGTGCAAGGAATCCATCGCGCTCGCCCACCTCATCGACTTCGACGATTATTTCGCCGCCGAGATGGCGGACTTGCGCGCCCTCGGGGAAGATGGGCTGGTCGAGATGGATGGCGAGTGGATCCAGGTGACCGCCCGCGGCCGGCTGATCGTGCGCGCGGTGTGCGCGGTATTCGACAAATACCTGCGCGCCATGAAGGAACGCACCCGTTACTCGCGCGTCGTGTGATGCAGGCGCTCGCCCTGGCGGCCTTCGCGGCCGGACTTCTCGGCGGCGTGCATTGCGCGGGCATGTGCGGGGGCATCGTGGGAAGCCTCGCAGCCGCGTCGCGCGGTCCCGCGCTCGCGCGCCAGCTTGCGTTCAACGGCGGGCGCATCGTCTCGTACTCGCTCGCCGGCGGCGCGGTGGGCGCGCTGGGCGACCTCGGCCGATACGCCGGTCCCGCGCTGCTGGTGCAGACGGCCCTGTTCGCCGTGGCCAACATGCTGATGATCCTGCTCGGGCTCTACATCGCGGGGTGGGGCGGGGCGGTTCTCAAGCTCGAGCGCGCGGGCGGCCTCGCATGGCGCCATATCCAGCCGTACGCGAGAAAGCTGATGCCCATGGACACCACGGCGCGCGCGTTCGGTGCCGGAATGGCGTGGGGATGGGTGCCCTGCGGCCTCGTCTACACGATGCTCGTCATGGCACTCGCGAGCGGCGGCGCGGTGCAAGGCGCGGCGGTGATGGCGGCGTTCGGCCTCGGCACGCTTCCCACGCTCCTCGCGGCGGGGCTCGCGGCGCAGCGGCTCCTGCTGCTGCGGCGCCTGCCGTGGGTGCGGCGCGGCGCGGGGCTCGTGGTGATCGCGCTCGCCTTGTGGGGACTCGCGCGGGTGCCGGGATTGCCGGCGGCGGTGCGAGCGGGCTGGCGCGCCTGCACCGGCCTTTAGCGGATCGCCACGCCCCACGGCAGCTTGCCGACGGGAATGTCCGCGACCTTCACGAGCTTCGCGGTGTCGATCACGCCGACGGTCCCCGAGCGCCCGCAGGCGACGTAGAGCTTCCTGCCGTCGGGCGTGATGGCCATGTTCCAGGGCCGTTCGCCCACCGCGATCTCGGCCACGATCTGGTTGGTCGCGGTATCGATCACCTGCACCGTCCCGTTGCCGCCGGAGGAGACGAAGACCCGCTTGCCGTCGGGCGCCACCGTGACGCCATTGGAGCGCAGGCTCGCCGGAATACGCTCGAGCACCTCCTTCTTCGCCGTGTCGATGACGTTGACGAGGCCGGCGGCCTCGGCCGCGACATAAGCGCGACTGCCATCCGGAAGGAAGCCGATACCCCGGGGGCGCAGGCCCACGCTCACCGAGTCGACGACCTCTCCACTCGCCACGTCCATGATGTCGACGCTGTCCGCGTCTTCCGCGCTCGCGTAGAGCAGGCGTCCATCGGGAGTCCAGACCGCGTGCTCCGGGTTCTTGCCGCGGGTGTGGATCTTCTTCGCGACCTGCAGCGTGGCAGTGTCGACCACCGCCACGACGTCGTTCTCCTCCACCGCCACGGAGAGCCATTTGCCGTCGGGCGAGACGTAGATCGCCTCGGGCGAGTCGCCGACCGCGATGCGGCCCACCGGCTGGCCGTTCGCGGTGTCGTACACGATGACCGCATTGGCCGCCTGCTCGCTCACGAAGAGCCGCTTGCCGTCGAGCGAGACCGCGATGCCGCGCGGCTTGGCGCCGGTCTTGACCATCGATTCGACCTTGTCCGTTGCGGTGTCGATGACGGAGACGGTTCCCGAGCCCTCGTTGGGCACGTATGCAAAGGGCGCGGCGCAGGGCGGCGTCGAGAACAAGGCCAGCGCCGCGAGCGTGGTCCCGGCGATCGCGATGGGCAGACGGCGTGCGAGGTTCATGGGCTGGAGTCGTTTCATCTGCGCGTCTCGATGATCGCCGAGGTCTGCACGAAGCCCGCATCGCGCGCGATGTCGGCGGCGGTCTTGCCGCGATTGTCCCGCAGGTCCGCACGGGCACCGGCCTCCAGCAGCACCTTCGCCGTCTCGTCGCGCCCGTAGCCCGCCGCCCACATGAGCGCGGTGAGCTGGTTGCGGTAGACCGCGTTCGCGTCGACGCCGCCCGCGAGAAGGACGCGAACGACGGCGGCGTGTCCCTGGCCGGCGGCATACACCATCGCGGTCTTGCCGATGCGATCCGCGGCGGAGGGGTCCGCACCGCGTGCCAGGAGCGCCTGCGCCATGTCGGCGCGCCCCATGTAGGCCGCGGCCATGAGGGGCGTGATGCCGTTCACGGCGCCGAGGTTCACGTCGGTGCCGGCCTGCAGCATCGCCTTCGCGAGGGTCGAATCGTCGCGCTTCAGCGCGATGACGAGGGCGGTCTCGCCCAGGCGGTTGCGGGCATCGGCCGAGGCGCCGCGCGCGAGCAGGCGCTTCACGCCCTCGACGTCGCCGTTGCGGGCCGAGGCCACGAGCTGCGCGTTGATGCCGAGGTCCGCGTCGGCCGGCCGCGCGGACAGGCTGGCGCAAGCGAGGGCGAAGCCGAAGACGGCGGAGGCAGCGAGGAGGCGGGACTTCATGCGGGTCTCCGGGGGGCGGGTACCACGCGTTTGCGCGTGGCAGCAATTCGGAATATAACCGACGCTCGGCTTCGAGTCCTCGTCCACGAAACGCCCCACAAAAGGGAGGTCTCATGAAAGTCACCACGCCCCTGCGCATCTGCGTCGCCGCAGCAACCGCATTCGCTTTCGGAAGCACCGCCGCCCTCGCCCAGCAGGAGATCTCCGCCGCCGCGACCACCACCGCGCGCGCGATGGACAAGCAGCTCGCGCCGGTCTCGCAGCAGATGCTCGACGGCGCGGCGAAGGATGCGAAGAACTGGATCCACCCGAACGGAAGCTACGACCAGCAGCGCTTCTATCCGGGCAACCAGGTCAACGCCTCCAACGTGAAGGGGCTGCGGCCCGCATTCGTGTTCCAGACCGCGGTGCTGGAATCGATGGAGACGGCGCCGATCGTGGTCGACGGCGTCATGTTCCTCACCACGTCGTTCAACCACGTGTACGCGGTCAACGCGGCAACGGGCGAGGAGTACTGGCACTACAAGCACAAGCTCGGCCCCATCGTGACCGTGTGCTGCGGCAACAACAACCGCGGCGTCGCGATCGCCGACGGCACGCTCTACATGGGCACCATCGACGCGAAGCTCGTGGCACTCGATGCGAAGACGGGCAAGGTGCTGTGGCAGTCCGAGATCGGGGACCCCGACAAGGGATACTCGGACACCATGGCGCCCGCCGTCGTGAACGGCAAGGTGCTGATCGGCACCAACGGCGGCGAGTACGGCGTGCGCGGCTTCCTCAAGGCGTTCGACGCGAAGAGCGGCAAGCTGCTCTGGACGTTCTACACGATCCCGGAGAAGGGGCACGAAGGCGTGTGGGCCACGAAGGATGCCACGGGCCGCGACATGCACCGCGACATCGAGGCGGAGAAGGCGGCCTTCGCGAAGGACAGCTCGTTCTACCAGACCCTGGGCGGCGGCGTGTGGATGACGCCGGCGATCGACCGGGCGACGAACACCGCCTATTTCCTCGCGGGCAACCCGTCGCCGGATCTCTACGGGCAGATCCGTCCGGGCGACAACCTCTATACCGACTCGCTGCTCGCCGTCGACCTCGACAGCGGGCAGTACAAATGGCATTTCCAGTACATCGCCCACGACGTGTGGGACCTCGATGCCGTGAGCCCTGCCGTCCTCACCCGCGCCAAGGACGGCTCGGGCGGCGACGCCGACGTCGTGGTGCACGCCGGCAAGACCGGGCATATCTACGTGCACGACCGCAAGACCGGCAAGCTGATCCGCTTCTCCGAGGCGATGATCCCGCAGGAGAACATGTGGGTGCTGCCGACCAAGGACGGCGCGCGCATGCTTCCGGGCGCGAACGGCGGGGTCGAATGGTCGCCGATCGCGGTGGATCCGCGGCTGCACCTGGCGTATGCGGCCAACCTGCACCAGCCGATGACCTACCAGTACGAGGAGGCGCCATATCCCGGGGGCAAGCTCTGGCTGGGCGGCGCCTTCAAGGTGATCCCGTCCGAGGAGCAGTGGGGCCAGCTGGTGGCGGTGAACCTCGACACCGGCAAGATCGCATGGAAGCACAAGACGCCGCAGCCCCTCATCGGCGGCGTCCTCGCCACGGCCGGCGGCATCGTCTTCAACGGCGAGGCCAACGGCTGGTTCAAGGCCTACGATTCGAAGACCGGCCGCGAGCTGTGGAAATTCAATTGCGGCGCCGGTGTCAATGCACCAGCGGTGAGCTACATGGCGAACGGCAAGCAGTACGTCGCCGTAGCCGCGGGTGGCAACAACCAGATCGACGCCAAGAGGGGCAACTCTGTCTTCGTATTCGCATTGCCGTAAGGTTCTCCCTCTCCGCCGGGAGAGGGGCGGGATGAGGGTCGCGTTGCTGGCCGCCGTGGTCGTGTCGTTCACCGCGGCGGCGCAGCAGCAGCCTGCACCGCAGCCCGACCCCGATACGCAGAAGCTTGCGCAGGTCTGCGGTGCCTGCCACGGCGCCGACGGCAACTCCCCCAGTCCGCAATATCCCGTGCTCGCCGGCCAGTCGTGGCGCTACACCTACAACGAGCTGCGCGACTACAAGGAAAAGCGGCGTGACAACCCGGTCATGTCGCCCTTCGCCGCGAACCTCACGCGCGACCAGATGATCGCGCTGGGCAACTACTACGCGGCGCAGAAGCCGAGGCCCGTTGCCTTCCAGGCGGATGCGGCGCGGGTCGAGGCGGGCCGCAAGATCGCCGATGCGGCGCTGTGCCCGATGTGCCACCTCGGTGGCTTCGTGGGACAGAACGAGATCCCGCGCGTGGCGGGCCAGTGGCCGCAATACGTGAAGCAGCAGCTCGCGGATTTCCGCGCCCGCCGCCGCACGAACGACGCGGGCAACATGACGAGCATCGCGCGCAACCTCTCCGATGAAGACATCGAGAACCTCGCGCAATACATCGCCAACCTGAGTTGAGCCCATCCTCGCGCCGCAGCGCCCGCGCGCTGCTCGTGCTCCTCGCGGCGCTCGCGACGGCGCTGCCCCACGGCGCGACAGCGCAGGAGAACCCGGCAGAGGCGGTCGAGCTCGGCAAGGTCGAGGTCGTGGGCACCACGCCGCTGCCGGGCCTGGGCGTTGCCGTGGAGAAAGTGCCGGCCAACGTGCAGATCTTCAGCCGCGGCCTGCAGCAGCGCCCCGCGACGCTGCCCGACTTTCTCGATCGCGGCGCCATCGGCGCGATCGCATCGTCGGGGCAGGGCAATCCCTTCCAGCCGGACTTGAGCTACCGTGGCTTCGCGGCCTCGCCGCTGCTGGGGCTGCCCCAGGGCCTCGGCGTCTTCCAGGACGGCGTGCGCATCAACGAGCCCTTCGGCGACGTCGTGAACTGGGACCTCGTGCCGATGTCCGCGATCGGCTCGATCCAGCTGATCCCCGGCACCACGCCGATGTTCGGGCCGAATGCGCTGGGCGGCACGCTCGCCGTGTACACGAAGAGCGGTGCGCGATTTCCCGGCGGCGGGCTGGAGGCCTATGCCGGCTCGTGGGCGCGCCGTGCGCTGGAAGTGGAGCAGGGCGGCAGCCACGGCGACTGGGACTATTTCCTCACCGGCAACCTGCTGCGCGACCGCGGATGGGCCCAGCACAACCCGAGCCGCATCGGACAGTTCTTCGCGAAGGTCGGTCACCAGACGGCGCGGTCCGACTTCGACGTGAGCCTCACCGTGGCCGACAACACGCTCGAGGGCAACCAGGCCCTGCCGCTGTCCTTCCTCGACGACATCCGCCAGCCGTACACGTATCCCGACCGCAACACGAACCGCGCGGCGCTGCTCGCGGCGAAGGGCAGCTATTTCTTGGGCGACGCATGGCTCGCGGGCGGGACGGCGTACATCCGGCGCTATCGCAACGAGAACTTCGCGAGCAACGTGAACGCGGATCCGGACGTCGCCAACGGCGCGGAGGCGACCAACGACCTCGCGACGATCGACCAGGACAGCTTCGGAACGGGGCTGCAGCTCACGGGAACCGGCAAACTGCTGGGCCGCGACAACCAGGTGCTCGCCGGCATGAGCGTGGACGCCGGGCGTGCGCGCTACATGCGCAGGACCCAGCCGGCGCGCTTCACGGGCTCGCGCGGAACCGAGGCGACGGGAGACTTCGTGACCGCGATCGACGCAGACACGTCGAACGCGCATTACGCCGCCTTCGTTTCCGACACCGTCGCGATTGCCGACGCGTGGTCGCTCACGCTCTCGGCGCGCGAGGACACGGCGCGCATTTCCATCGACGATCGCTCCGGCTCCGATCCGCAGCTCACCGGGGACCATCGTTTCTCGCGCCTCAACCCCGCGGCCGGCCTCACGTTCTCGCCCTCGGATCGGCTGACCGCGTACGCGGCCTACAGCGAGGGAATGCGCGCGCCCACGGCGATGGAGCTCACGTGCGCGGACCCGGCCGCTCCGTGCAAGCTGCCGAACGCGTTCCTGTCCGATCCGCCGCTGCAGGCGATCATCGCGCGCACCGCGGAGGCGGGGCTGCGCGGACGCTGGGGCGACGCGGGGCGCTGGAGCGCCGCGGCCTTCCGCACGGCGCTCGCGAACGACATCCAGTTCGTGAGCGCGGGCGCGGGAGCGCTCAACGCGGGCTATTTCCGCAACGTGGGCTCCACGCGGCGCGCGGGCGTCGAGCTCGCCGCGAGCGATCGCCTCGGCCGCTGGGAGATCGGCGCGCGCTACAGCTGGATCCGCGCCACCTTCGACACGCCTTTCGTCGAGCATAGCCCGAACAATTCGTCGGCCGACGCGGCGGGAGATATTCTGGTGGCTGCCGGCGATCGCATTCCCGGCATTCCCGAGCATGCGCTCAAGCTCACGCTCGACTATGCGCACGAGGAGTGGAGCGCCGGCCTCGCGGGACGCGCCGCGAGCCGCGTGCATGCGCGGGGCGACGAGAACAACCGGGATGCCCAGGGCTCGATTCCGGGCTACGCGGTCCTCGACCTGCACGCCCATTGGCGTGTCTCGCGCTCGCTCGAGCTCTTCGCCTTCGCCGACAACATCTTCGACAAGCGCTACGCGGGCCAGGGCCTGCTCGGGCTGAACGTCTTCAACGGTCCCGGGCACGCGTTCACGCCCGATGCGGGAGTCCCCGAGCAGTTCCGCGGCATGGGAGCGCCGCGCGGCGCATGGCTGGGATTGCGCTATCGATGGGATTGAGCGCCGCGCGAGGGGCGCGCCGCGAAAAGGTATGATGCAAAACTGAAAGTGAAATACGTCCTCGTCCCATGATCCCCCCGAGACGGCTCGCGCGGATGCGCATCGCGCGGCGCTCACGCCACGTCTGGCTCTCCCGCTCCCTGTGGAATCGGCGCCTCGTCTTCCTCGTCGGCAGCATCGCCGTGGGACTCGCCGCCGTGGGGTTCGCCATCGCCGCGACGTGGGCGAACGTGTGGCTCGAACGCATGCTCCACGCGTGGCCCTACGCGGCGTTCGTGCTGGCGCCCGCGGGGCTCGCGCTGTGCAGCTACCTGGGCCGGCGCTTCTTCCGCGGGGCGGAGGGCAGCGGCATTCCGCAAAGCATCGCCGTGCTCAATTATGCCGACGAGCCGATGCGCAACCGCCTGCTGTCGCTCAAGACCGCGATCGGCAAGATCGGCCTCACGCTGGTGGGCCTCGTCTCGGGCGCCTCGATCGGGCGCGAGGGTCCGACGGTGCAGATCGGGGCGGCGATCATGTATTCGCTCTCGCGCATCTCGTCCTTTCCGCACGAGACGATGAAGCGTGGCCTGATCCTCGCGGGCGGCGCGGCCGGCATCGCCGCGGCCTTCAACGCACCCCTCGCCGGCGTGGTCTTCGCGATCGAGGAGATGAGCCGGTCCTTCTCGCAGCGCACGAGCGGCATCGTGATCACGGGCGTCATCACGGCCGGCATCGTGTCGCTCTCGCTCCTCGGCAACTACACGTACTTCGGCCACACCAACGCGACGCTGGACCTGCGCGAGAGCTGGAACGTCGTGATCCTCTGCGGCACGCTCGGCGGGCTCATCGGTGGGTTCTTCTCGCGGCTGCTCATCGCGGCCGCGTCGAGCGAGTTCCAGGGGCCGCTCGCGCTGCTCAAGCGCACGCGCCCGGTCGCATTCGCGGCGGTCTGCGGGCTGGCACTCGCCGTGCTGGGGTTCGCCTCCGACAACACGATCTACGGCACCGGCTACGCCGAGACGAGCCGGATCCTGCAGCAGGGGACGGGGATCCCGCAGTCGTTCGGGATCCTCAAGCTCGCGGCCACCGTGGTGTCCTATGCGAGCGGCATCCCCGGCGGTATCTTCTCGCCGTCGCTCGCGGTCGGGGCGGGCCTCGGGCAGAACGTGGCGTGGCTGCTGCCGGGCACGCCCGTCGCGGCGGTCGCCGTGATCGGCATGGTGTCGTATTTCTCGGGCGTGGTGCAGGCGCCGATCACCGCCTTCGTGATCGTGATCGAGATGACGCGCGACTCCGACATGGCGCTGCCGATCATGGCCGCGTCGCTCATCGCGCACGGCTTCTCGCGCCTCGTGTGCCCACGGCCGCTCTACAAGACGCTCGCCAAGTCCTTCAGGCCCGCTCGTCCGGCGGCGACGATCGCCGTTCCACCCTCCGGCTCATCCGATACGCCTTCGGCGTGATGCCGACGTGCCGCCCGAAGGCGGTGGTGAAGTGCGCCTGGGTGAGGTAGCCCACGGCGCAGGCCACCGCGACGATCGGCATCTCGCTCGAGGCGAGCAGCTCCTTCGCCTTCTCCAGCCGGTGCAGGGTCACGAAACGGTGCGGCGATTGCCCGGTGGTGCGCTTGAAGAGGCGCGAGAAGTGGAAGGGGCTCATGCGCAGCTCCTCCGCCAGGTGGTAGATGCGCAGCGGCTGGCCGAGGCGCAATTCCATGCACTCCAGCACCTGCTGCAGTTGCCGGGCCGAGATGCCGCGCCTGCGGTCGAGTGGGCCCATCGCCTAGGTTCCACGCTCGGGGCGATCGTCGTCCACGACCACGCGCAGCGCGGGGCCCTCGAGGTCGTCGAACTGGCCGCCATCGACCGCGAGCCAGAATGCCGCGCCGATCGCGACCGCGAGCACCACGCTCAACGGGATGAGGAGGAACAGGATGTCCATGGTCAGCGGGACAGTGATGCGGGCGCCATGCGGCCGAGGCGCAGGGCGTTCAGCACCACGAGGAGCGAGCTCGCCGACATGCCGATGCCGGCGGCGAGCGGCGTGACCTGGCCCGCGAGGGCGAGGGGGATGACGAGCAGGTTGTAGCCCAGGGCCCAGGCGAGGTTCTCGCGCACGATGCGGCGCGCCGCGCGGGCGATGCGCATGGCGGCCACGAGATCGTCGAGGTTGTCGGAGAGGAGGACCGCGTCGGCCTCGAGCTGCGCCAGGTCCGCGCCGCTTCCCATCGCGATCGCGACATCGGCCCGCGCGAGCACCGCGCCGTCGTTGAGTCCGTCACCGACCATCGCGACGCGGGCCCCCGATTCCTGCAGCTCCGAAACGAAGCGCGCCTTGCGCTGCGGCGTGGCGCGCGCCTCGACTTGCGCGATGCCGAGCTCGCGGGCGGCGCGCAGGGCCGGCGGAGGCTCGTCGCCCGAGAGCATGTACACGCGCATTCCCATGGCGTGCAGTCCCGCGATCGCGGCGCGTGCCTCGGGCCGGAGCGTGTCGCCCAGGCGGAAGGCAGCCATCCATCCGTCGCGGCTCCCGAGCCACGCCACCGTCTCGGCATGGGGCAGCGCCTCGAAGGGGGGTGGCGTGCCGGTGAGCTGCTGCACGAAGGCCGCGCGCCCGAGTCGAACGCGGTTTCCATCGATGACCGCTTCCGCGCCCTGGCCGGGATCGATGCGATGCCGCGTCACGGTGACGCGTGCCGGTCCGGCGGCCGCGACGATGGCCCGATCGACGGGATGGGAGGTGAGCCGCCCGATCGCCGCCGCGATGTCGATGCAGCGCTCTTCGGCCTGGCCGGGAAGGGCGATCACGCCGCGCAGCGCGGGCAGGCCCTGGGTGAGCGTGCCCGTCTTGTCGAAGACCACGTCGGTCACGCCAGCGAGGCGCTCGATGCTCGCGCCGCGGGTCACGATGAGGTTGCGGCGTGCCATGCTGCCGATCGCCACGGTGAGTGCCACGGGCGTCGCGAGCGAAAGCGCGCATGGGCAGGTGACGATCAGCACGGAGACGGCGACCCACAGGGCGCGCGTCGGGTCGAACGTCCACCACATCGCCAATCCCGCGGCCGCGGCGCCGAGGACGAAGACCACGAAGGCGAAGGCGGCGCGCTCGGCCATCCGGACGGACGGCGGTCGCTGCGACGCGGCGCGCTCCATGAGGCGGCGCAGGCCCGAAAGCATCGTCTCGGCCCCCACGCGGGTGACGCGCATGACGAACGCGGCGCCGGCGTTGACCGATCCGCCCACGAGTGCCGCGCCGCGATGGCGCTCGAGCACGCGGCTTTCGCCGGTGAGCAGCGCTTCGCTCACGTCGGCGCCTTCGCTCGCCACGACTCCGTCCGCGGGAACGGTCTCGCCCGGGCGCACGAGGGCCAGGTCCCCCACGTTCAGGTGCGCGGCCGGAACGACCTCGCCTTGCGCGTCCGAAAGGCCGTGCACGCGGCACGCCGACTGCGGCATCCAGGCGGCGAGATGGTGCAGCGATCGTGCCGCGCGGGTGCGGGCGGTGTGCTCGAGATAGCGGCCGCCCAGCAACAGGAAGACGAACATGGTGATCGAATCGAAATACACGTCGCCCGAACCGCGCACGGTGCTCCAGGCACTCGCCGCGAAAGCCGCTCCGAGCCCGATCGCGACCGGCGTCGACATCCCGGGACGCCACGCCCGCATCTCGTTCCAGGCGCCGGTGAAGAAAGGGCCCGCCGAGTAGAGCAGCACGGGAATGGTGAGGATGAACCCCGCCCAGCGCATCAGGCTCGCGGCATCGGCGCTCACGTCCGCCGCGCCGATGTACGCGGGAACGGCATACATCATCACCTGCATCATGCCGAGGCCCGCCACGCACACGCGCCTCAGCAGCCGGCGCCGCTCGCCATCCTCCACCTGCGCCAGCCGCGCCTGCTCATACGGCCACGCGGCGTATCCCACCCCCCGCACCGCCCGAAAGACCGCTGAAATCGGGGTCAGAGGTGATTTATCGGATGGTGATCCGGTCGTTCCGGTCCCCGATAAATCACCTCTGACCCCGATTTCAGCGACGCGCACCAGCGCGCGGCGCGAGGTGGCGTTCACCGTGGCGGAAAGCACGCCCGGGACCCGGGCGAGGGATTGCTCGAGGAGCCAGGCGCAGGCGGCGCAGCGGATGCCCTCGATCACCAGCTCGGCCTCGCGCGTGCCGTCGGGGAGCGTGCGCACGAAGCGCGACTGGATGAGGGCGTCGTCATAGATCGCGCAGTCGTCGGGCGCTGCCTCGGCCGGCCTCGCGGCGGGCGCGGTGCGCAGCCGGTAGTAGTCGTCGAGGCCGCCGGCGGTGATGGCCTGCGAGACCGCCTCGCAACCGGCGCAGCAGAAACGGCGCCACGCGCCCCGCGCCTCGATGACGAAGCGGGCGCTGTCCGGAATGGGCAGCCCGCAGTGGAAGCAGTCTTCGGCGGCGAGCGCGAGCGATGGGCGAGCCATTTCCAAATCATGACGAGACAGGACCGCGTCTCATTTGCGCACGGTCAAGTTCCGGCGCGGCCGCGCCCCTACGATTTCCCGGTCGGCATCCGGGAGACGCAATGGAAGCGCGAGGGTCGTACAACTACAAGGTGGTGCGCCAGTTTTCGGTGGCGGCCGTCGTCTGGGGCGTGGTCGGGATGCTCGTGGGCGTCCTCATCGCCGCGGAGCTGATCTGGCCGGACCTCAACATGGGAATGCCGTGGCTCTCGTACGGGCGGCTGCGGCCCCTGCACACCAACGCGGTGATCTTCGCCTTCGGCGGTTGCGCGCTGATGGCGACCTCC
Organism: Usitatibacter sp.; assembly: GCA_035656735.1. GTDB lineage: Bacteria > Pseudomonadota > Gammaproteobacteria > Burkholderiales > Usitatibacteraceae > Usitatibacter. The sequence continues at coordinate 131,876 of DASRRY010000038.1, forward strand.
TACTATTGCGTGCAGCGCACCTGCGAGGTGCGGCTCTTCGGCGACAAGCTCGCGGCCTTCACGTTCTGGGGCTGGCAGCTCGTCATCGTCGCGGCCGCCATCACCCTGCCCCTCGGCATCACGCAGTCGAAGGAATACGCCGAGCTCGAATGGCCGATCGACATCCTCATCGCGGTGGTCTGGGTGTCCTACGCCATCGTGTTCTTCGGCACGCTCGCCACGCGCAAGGTCAGGCACATCTACGTCGCGAACTGGTTCTTCGGCGCCTTCATCCTCACGGTGGCCTTGCTGCACATCGTGAACAGCGCCGCCGTGCCGGTCACCTTCTGGAAGTCGTACTCGGCGTACTCGGGCGTGCAGGACGCGATGGTGCAGTGGTGGTACGGCCACAATGCCGTGGGATTCTTCCTCACCGCCGGCTTCCTGGGGATGATGTATTACTTCATCCCCAAGCAGGCGGGACGGCCGATCTATTCATACCGGCTCTCCATCGTGCACTTCTGGGCGCTCATCTTCACGTACATGTGGGCGGGCCCGCACCACCTGCACTACACGGCGCTGCCCGACTGGACGCAGTCGCTCGGCATGATCTTCTCGCTCATCCTGCTGGCGCCCTCGTGGGGCGGGATGATCAACGGGATGATGACGCTCTCGGGCGCCTGGCACAAGCTGCGCACCGACCCGATCCTCAAGTTCCTCATCGTCTCGCTCTCCTTCTACGGCATGTCGACGTTCGAGGGGCCGATGATGTCGATCAAGACGGTGAACGCGCTCTCGCACTACACCGACTGGACCATCGGGCACGTGCACTCCGGCGCGCTGGGCTGGGTCGGCCTGGTATCGATGGGCAGCCTCTATTACCTCATTCCGCGCCTCGTCGGCCGCGTCGAGATGTACAGCGTGCGCGCGATCAACGTGCATTTCTGGGTCGCCACCCTCGGCATCGTGCTCTACATCGCCTCGATGTGGATGGCCGGCGTGATGCAGGGCCTCATGTGGCGCGCGACCTACGGCGACGGCACGCTCACCTACAGTTTCGTCGAGTCGGTGAAGGCGACCTATCCCTTCTACGAGATCCGCCTCACCGGTGGCGTGCTGTACCTCGCCGGCATGGCGATCATGGCCTGGAACGTCACGAAGACGCTGCTCGCCGGCAAGGCGCAGGACGCGCCCATCCCCGCCGCAGCGCTGGCCCACGCATAGGCAAGCCCATGAAACTCACACACGACCTGATCGAAAGAAAGACCGGACTGCTGATCCTCCTCGTGGTGCTGGTGGTGAGCGTGGGCGGGCTGGTGGAGATCGTCCCGCTCTTCTTCCAGCGCTCGACGACCGAGCCCGTGACGGGACTGAAGCCTTATCCGCCGCTGCAGCTCGCCGGCCGCGACATCTACGTCCGCGAGGGTTGCTACAACTGCCACTCGCAGATGATCCGTCCGTTCCGTGCGGAGACGGAGCGCTACGGCCACTACTCCGTCGCCGGCGAGTTCGTCTACGACCGCCCGTTCCTCTGGGGCAGCAAGCGCACGGGACCCGACCTCGCGCGCGTCGGTGGACGCTACGGCGACGAGTGGCACCGGATTCACCTGAACAATCCCCGCGACGTGGTTCCCGAGTCGAACATGCCGGCCTACACATGGCTCGCGATGACGCCGGCGGACGCGACCGACATCGAACGCAAGCTGCGTGTGCTGCGCATGCTGGGCCACCCGTACACCGAGGAAGACATCAAGGGCGCCAGGGCGGCGCTCGCCGGCAAGACCGAGCAGGACGCGCTGATCGCGTACTTGCAGGGGCTGGGAACCGCGATCAAGAGCAAGAGGTAAGCGAATGGACATGAATCTCCTGCGGGAAGTCGTGACGGTCGTCTCCTTCCTGACCTTCATCGGCATCCTGCGCTACGCGCTGCATCCGGCGAACAAGGCGCGCTTCGAGGAAGCGGCCGGGCAGGTGCTGGCGGACGACGATGCGACCCTCGCCCCGGTCCTCTCGCAAGGCGGCAACAGATCCGGGACCGCTCCGGGGGATGAGGGAGAAGGGCGATGAGCGATTTCACCAGCGGCTTCTGGAGCCTCTTCGTCGCGGGCGTGACGCTGCTCAGTATCGTCGCGTGCGGGCTGCTCCTCATGTCGCTCAGCAAGCGCAGGACGGGAACCGAGGCCGACACGACCGGCCACGCGTGGGATGGCGACCTGCAGGAGCTCAACAACCCGCTTCCGCGCTGGTGGGTGTGGCTCTTCTGGATCACGATCTTCTTCGCATTCGGCTACCTCGCGCTCTATCCCGGCCTCGGGCGCTTCCCCGGCGTGCTCAAGTGGACCTCGCGCGGCCAGTACCAGGCGGAGGTGGCGCAGGCCGACCAGCAGTACGGGCCGATCTACCAGAAGTTCGCCTCCATCGATATCGCGACGCTCTCGAGGAGTCCCGAGGCGCACGCGGTGGGCGAGAAGCTCTTCCTCAACTACTGCGCGCAATGCCACGCGTCCGACGCGCGTGGCGGCAAGGGCTTCCCGAACCTCACCGACGGCGACTGGCTCTACGGCGGCGACCCGGAGACGATCCAGAAGACCATCCTCGACGGCCGCAACGGCACCATGCCGGCGTGGGGCGCGATCCTCGGCGAAGGCGGCGTGAAGGAAACCGCGAATTACGTCCGCTCCCTCTCGGGACTTCCCCACGACGCGGGCCTCGCGGAGAAGGGCAAGGCGAAATTCGCGACCTTCTGCATCGCGTGCCATGGTGCCGAAGGCAAGGGCAACATGGCGTTGGGCGCGCCGAACCTCACCGACAAGGTGTGGCTCTACGGCTCGTCGGAGGCAACGATCATCGAGACGATCGCGAGGGGCCGCAGCAACACCATGCCCGCCCACCGCGAGTTCCTCGGCGAGCCGCGCGTGCACGTGCTGGCCGCTTACGTGTACGGGCTCTCGAACCCGGCGCGCGTGGCGCGGGCTCAGGAAGGCCAGTAGCGCGGTGACCGACGCCAGCGACGCGAACGACCTGGGCCTCGAAGTCTCACTGTACGAGGTCCGGAAGAAGATCTATCCGCGCGCGGTCACCGGACCCTTCGCGCGCCTGCGCTGGGTCTTCGTCGTCGCGACGCAGGTGGTGTTCTACGGGGCGGCATGGCTCGAGTGGAACGGCCGCCAGGCGGTACTCTTCGACCTCGCCGCCCGGAAGTTCTACATCTTCGGCCTGGTGCTCTGGCCGCAGGACTTCATCTACCTCGCGGTGCTGCTCGTCATCAGCGCGTTCTCGCTCTTCCTCGTGACGGCGATCGCGGGGCGCGTCTGGTGCGGGTACGCCTGCCCGCAGACGGTCTACACCGAGATGTTCATGTGGATCGAGCGCCGGATCGAGGGCGAGCGTCCGGCGCGCATGAAGCTCGATCGAGCGCCGGCGAGCGCACGCAAGCTCGGGCTCAAGGCGGCGAAGCACGGCTCCTGGATCGTGCTCGCATTCTGGACCGGCTTCACCTTCGTCGGCTACTTCACGCCGATCCGCGACCTCGCCTTCGCCGTGCCGCGCCTGGAGCTCGGCGGCTGGGAAGCGTTCTGGATCTTCTTCTACGGCTTCGCGACCTACGGCAACGCCGGCTGGATGCGCGAGCAGGTGTGCAAGTACATGTGTCCCTACGCGCGCTTCCAGAGCGCCATGTTCGATACGGACACGCTCATCGTGGAGTACGACGGCGCGCGGGGCGAGCCGCGCGGCGGCCGCGGCCGCAAGGCCGACCCGAAGGCGGCGGGCCTGGGCGACTGCGTGGACTGCAACATCTGCGTGCAGGTGTGCCCGACGGGCATCGACATCCGCCAGGGACTGCAATACGAGTGCATCGGCTGCGCCGCATGCATCGACGCCTGCGACCAGGTCATGCACAAGATGAGCTATGCGCCCGGGCTCATCCGCTACTCCACCCAGAACGGGACGAAGAACCGCTGGAGCCGTGGCGAGATCATGGCCCGGGTGCTGCGCCCCCGCGTGCTGCTGTACGCCTCGGTGCTGGGCGCCATCGTCCTCGCCATGGCGCTGTCGCTCGTGATGCGCGTGCCGCTCAAGGTGGACGTGATCCGCGACCGCGCGAGCCTCGCGCGCCAGGTCGAGGACGAGAAGGTCGAGAACGTCTACCGGCTGCAGATCATGAATACGCGCGAGACGGCCACGACGGTGACGATCGGCGTGAAAGCCACGCATGCCCTCGAGCACGTCGAGGTGCTGACCGACGGCTCGCTGGAAATTCCCGCGACGACGACGCGCACCATCGCGGTCCGCGTGCGTGCCGAGCCCCGGCAGGGGCGCGGATCGGTGCCGATCGAGTTCGTGGTCGGGCCCGTGGTCGAAAAATCGCGGTTCCTGGTTCCCTGAAGGAGGACATTCCCATGACGACGCCGTCCGCCGCACCCTGGTATCGCCACCGCTGGCCCTGGTTCCTCATGGCGGGGCCGGCGATTGCCGTCGTCGCGAGCATCGGCACCGCGGTCCTCGCCATCGAGACCAACGACCCGGTGGTCGCGGACGACTATTACCGGCAGGGCCTGGCGATCAACGAGACGCTCGGACGCGAGCAGCATGCACGCGACCTGGGCGTCACGGCACGGCTCCAGTTCAACGAGGAGGCCACGCGGGTCCGGGTTCTGCTCGCATCCCGTGAGCCGACGCCTCCCGCGCTCAGGCTCTCGCTCATCCACCCGGCGCGCTCCGGCGAGGACCAGGTCGTCGTGGTCTCGTCCACCGCGCCCGGCGTCTTCGAGGGATCGCTCAGGCCGCCGCGCGAAGGGCACTGGGGCGTGGAGCTGGAGGACGCGGCCGCGACGTGGCGCCTGGAGGGCGAGTGGCGCACGGGCACGCCGCAGGTCATGCTGGGCGAGGCGGGCCGATAGGAGGGCATCGATGATGGCGCAGCGCTGGATGTGGATCCTGTGGCCCGGCTTCGTGGTGGCGATTCCCGCGGTGGGCATCGTCTTCACGCTCGTGGATCCGGCCGACCTGCACGCCTTCGGGGTTGCGCTGGAGCTGGACCGCCTGGGCGCCTATACGCTGGGCTTCCTGTTCTTCTGGGCCGTGGGCGTCGCGTGCAGCGCGCTCACGTGCCTGCTGCAGCGCTCACCCTTCGAGGTGAATCGCTGCCCTCTGCCCGCCAGCGCGCGTCCCGACGGCTGTCCCAAGCGCGAAGGCGCGGGCGGCTGCGGATGAGCGATATTGCGGGCACGAAGCCGGAGCGCTTAAGGCGGATCAAGCAAAGCAGTACCTGAAGTACCGCTTTCGAGCCGCTTTGACTGCCGTCAAGCGCGAGCCCGGCAGCGTCCCGACAATCGGATTTCCAGTTCATGCTCTTCACGGAGATTCGATGAAAGTCTGCGGCAGCAAGAAGCTCCTCGCGATGGCGACGGCCATGATCCTCTCCTTCGCCGCGGCGGCGCAGGACCGCTACGATCCCGCCCAGCTGGACCTCAAGCCGGTGCCGTCGAAGACGACCCACGAGCGGCATGCCGGGAGCTTCACGGAAGGCACCGCGCTCAGCCTGGGCGCGAAGCTGGCACCCCTCGATCCGTCGCCGGTGAAGACCGTGCGGCTGGATACGGTGCACAAGATCATCGAGATCGCGCCCGGAGTGAAGTTCAGCGCCTGGACCTTCGGCAACCAGGTGCCCGGGCCCACGATCCGCGCGCGCGTGGGCGACCGCATCAGGTTCGTGATGACCAACCGCAGTGACGAGACGGCGCCCGGCGTGCGGTTGACGGCGGCGCCGATGATGCACTCGATGGACTTCCACGCGGCCATGGTTTCGCCGCAGGACAAGTACCACTCCATCGCGCCGGGGCAGACCATCGAGTTCGAGTTCACCGTCAACTATCCCGGCGTCTTCATGTACCACTGCGGCACGCCGATGATCCTCGAGCACATCGCCTCGGGCATGTACGGCGCGGTGGTCGTGGAGCCGAGGGAGGGCTACCCCACGAAGGCGGACCGGGAATATGTCGTGATCCAGAGCGAGTTCTACGTGAAGCCGTCCAAGGTGAAGGACGGCAAGAATCCCATCTACGTGCTCGACAGCGCGCGCCTGCGCGACGCGAAATCGAATTACACCGTCTTCAACGGCGTGCATAACGGCATGGTGAACAAGCCGCTCATGGCGAAGCCCGGTGAGCGCGTCCGGCTCTTCGTGCTCAACGTGGGACCGAGCAAGACCTCGAGCTTCCACGTCGTGGGCACGATCTTCGATCGCGTGTGGTTCGAGGGCAACCCGGACAACCAGTTCCGCGGCATGCAGACCGTCCTGCTGGGATCGTCCAACAGCGCGATCGTCGAGTTCATGATCCCGGAGAAGGGCTCGTACATCCTGGTGGACCACCATTTCGCCAACGCGTCCCAGGGCGCGATCGGACTGGTCGACGCGGGCGGCAAGGCGGAGGAGGGCGAGCTCGAGCACCACAACATGGAGGCGACCCCCACGCCGACGGATCCGGAGGCGATCCAGGGCAAGCAGGGCTTCGAGACGAAATGCCTCGCCTGCCACTCGATCGGCGGCGGCCGCAAGCTGGGTCCCGACCTCGCCGGAGTCACCCGGCGCCGTACCGAGTCCTGGCTCACGCGCTGGCTCAAGTCCCCGGAGACGATGCTCGCGACGGATGCCGATGCCAAGGCGCTGCTGAAGGAGTACAACAACCTGCCGATGCCCAACCAGAACCTGCCCGAGGCGGAGATCCGCCAGTACCTCAAGTACTTCAAGTGGGTGGACGAGCATGGGCCGGCGAAGACGGCGCAGGCTCTCGCGCATTGAGGCCCGACATGCGTGAAGGTCCCCTCATGACGCTCCTTCTTGCCGCGGCGCTCGCCCTGCCGTATACCGCTGCTCTCGCTTGCGGCTACTGCATCGAGGACCGCGTCGCGGCCGCGCTCAAGGGCGCAGGGGCCGCGGACGGCACGTCGCGGGTCGCGCTGCCGGATGCCGCGTGCTCGCTCGCCTTCGATCCCTCGCGCGCATCGCTGGACGCTGTGGTGGCGACGGTGAACCGGCCGCTCGCGAACCCTGGGCTGTCGGTCGTGCCGCTTCGGGTCATCGACGCGGGGGGAAAGCTGCGCGAGCCATGATGCCGGGATGCGGGCGACAATGACTCGATGACGACGCACTACCTGCGGGCGCTCTTCGAGCCGGCCTCGGTCGCACTGGTGGGTGCCACGGAGAGGCCCGGGAAGCTCGCCGCCCGCGTGATGGAGAACCTTCTCGCCGCGGGCTTCCGCGGCGAGCTCTTCGCCGTCAACCCGAAGTACGCGAGCGTTCGCGGCGTGCCGTGCGTCGCCTCCGTCACGCAGCTGCCGAACGCGGTCGACCTCGCGGTGATCGCCACGCCGCCGGCGACCGTGCCGGCGATCATCGAGGACTGCGGCAAGGCGGGCGTGCCCGCGGCGGTCATCATCACCGCCGGATTTTCCGAGACGGGCGCCCAAGGCCGGGCACTCGAGCAGCAGGTGCTCGAGGCCGCGCGCCATCATGGCGTTCGCATCATGGGCCCGAACTGCCTGGGCATCATGCGCGCCTCCATCGGGCTCAACGCGACCTTCGCACGTGGCAACGCGTTGCCCGGCTCGCTCGCGCTCGTCTCGCAATCGGGCGCGATATGCACGGCGCTGCTCGACTGGGCGCAGGCCAACGGCGTGGGATTCTCCAGCGTGATCTCCATGGGAGGCTCGAGCGACGTCGATTTCGGCGAGGTCGTCGACTACCTCGCCTCCGACGAGAAGACCGAGCACATCCTGCTGTACATGGAAGGGGTTCGCGACGGGCGCGGCCTGGTGGGCAGCCTGCGCGCGGGCGCGCGCCTCAAGCCGATCATCGTGATGAAGGCGGGCCGGCATCCCGAGGGGTCGCGTGCGGCGGTCTCGCACACCGGGGCCATCGTCGGCGACGACGACGTCTTCGACGCGGTGGTGCGGCGCACGGGCATCGTGCGCGTGGCGACGGCGGGAGAGCTCGTGGCCGCGGCGCTCGCCCTCGCATCGCACGTGCGCCCGCGTGGGGAGCGGCTGGCCGTCATCACCAACGGCGGCGGCCCCGGGGTGATGGCCGCCGACCGCGCCGCGGAGCTCGGCGTGCCGCTCGCATCGTTCCGCCCGCAGACCCTCGCGCGCCTCGAGGCGGCGCTGCCCTCCAACTGGTCCCAGGGCAATCCCGTGGACCTCATCGGCGACGCCGGCCCGGAGCGTTATCGCGCGGCGCTCTCGGCGTGCCTCGAGGATCCGGGAGTCGACGGCATCGTCGCGATCCTCACCCCGCAGGCGATGACCGAGCCGACCGCGGCCGCCCGCGCGGTGATCGGCGCCGCGAGCGGAGCCGGCAAGCCAGTGCTCGCCTGCTGGATGGGCGAGGCGAGCGTGGGCGAGGGACGGCGCATCCTGCGCGAGGCGGGCATCTCCTCGTTCCGCCTTCCCGAGACCGCGGTGGAGGCGTTCGCCTACCTGGCGCAGTTCTATCGCAACCAGCGCGTCCTGCTGGAAGCGCCGCCGCCGCTGGTGAGCCAGGAGCCCCCGGACCTCGAGGCCGCGCGCGCCCTGGTGCGCCGCGTGCTCGCGGATGGGCGCACGCTGCTCGATACGACCGAGTCGAAGGAATTCCTCGCCGCGTTCCGCATCCCCATCGCGCGGGCGGTGAACGCGCCGGACGCCGATGCCGCCGTGAGCGCGAGCGAGGCGATCGGCTATCCGGTCGTGCTCAAGGTGCGATCGCCCGACATCACGCACAAGAGCGACGTCGGCGGCGTGCACCTGGGCCTCGCCAACGCGCAGGCGGTGCGCGCGGCCTATCGCCAGATCCTGGAGGCGGTGACGACGCGCCGGCCCGGCGCGCGGGTGCTCGGCGTGACGGTCGAGCCGATGGTCGCCCGCGCCCATGCGCGCGAGCTCATGGCGGGCATCCTGAGGGATACCGTGTTCGGCCCGGCGATCACCTTCGGCGCGGGCGGCATCGCGATCGAGGTGCTGCACGACCGGGCCGTCGGATTGCCGCCGCTCAACGCGCTGCTGGTCGAGGAGATGATCCGCGGCACCCGCGTCGCGCGCATGCTGGAACAGTTCCGCAACCTGCCGCCCGTGGACCGGCCTGCGCTCGTGGACGTGCTGCTGCGCATCTCGGAGATGGCGTGTGAAATTCCGGAGATCCGGGAGCTCGACATCAACCCGCTCATCGCCGACGAGACCGGCGTGCTGGCGCTCGATGCGCGCGTGGTGGTGGCGCCCGTGGCACCCGGCGCCCGGCCTTATTCCCACGTCGCGATCCACCCGTATCCCGCGACGCTCGAGACGCAGCTCGAGCTGGCAGGCGGCGAGAAGCTCGCGTTGCGCCCGATCCGCCCCGAGGACGCCGCCCTCGAGATGGAGTTCGTGGACGCGCTGTCGCCCGAGAGCAAGCGGCTGCGTTTCCAGAGCGCCATCCGCCGCCTCACGCCGACCATGCTGGCGCGCTTCACCCAGATCGACTACGACCGCGAGATGGCGCTCGTGGCCATCGAGAGCCGCGACGGACGCGACCGGGAAGTCGCGGTCGCGCGCTATATCCGCCTGCCCGACGGGCGCACCTGCGAGTTCGCCATCGTCCTCGCGGACGCCTGGCAGGGGCGGGGCCTGGGGCCCCGCATCATGGGCCGCCTGATCGAGGTCGCCCGCGGCGCCGGCCTCGGCGCCATGGTGGGCCACGTGCTGGCCAGCAACGAGGGAATGCTCCGGATGTGCGAGCACCTCGGCTTCGCCATCGAGCGGGACCCCGACGACCCCCTGAACCGCCGCGCGCTCCTCGCGCTTTAGCCGGCAACGCCGCGGGGCGGCCGCCCCGATTCGCCCCCCACCGCCTTTGATGTGCGTCAACCGGCCCCGGCGGGCGCCCTCCATCATGGCATCGCGATACCAACAACATGAAGAGGAACCCAAGATGAAGACCCTGGTGCTGGCCTTGGCCGTGATGTTCTCGGGCGCCGTGATGATCGCCGACGCCGCCGATGACGCGGCCACCGAAGCGCTCATGAAGAAGAGCGGCTGCTTCAAGTGCCACTCGGTCGACAAGAAGAAGGACGGTCCCCCGTACAAGGAAGTGGCCGCCAAGTACAAGGGCAAGCCCGACGCCGAGCAGAAGCTCTACACGCACCTCACCACGCACCCGAAGGTGAAGATCGACGGCAAGGAAGAAACCCACGAGAGCCTCAAGACCACGGACGACGCGCAGATCAAGGCCGTGATCGCCTGGATCCTGTCGCGCTGACCACTCCTCCAGCCCGGGGAGGGCGTCCATGTTCCGCCAGATCTGGCAGGTCTTTCGCACCCGCTACCCGACGCGCAGGGCGGCGTTCGCGATGGTGGCTCTCTTCGTGCTGGTCATCATGTTCATCGGCGCGGCCCTCGTCGTGGGCGGCGCCGCGGGCCTCGCCTGGACCGACACCGAGAAGTTCTGCATCGGCTGCCACGAGATGCGGGACAACGTCTATGTCGAGTACAAGGGCACGATCCACGACACCAACCGCGCGGGCGTGCGCGCGACCTGTCCCGACTGCCACGTGCCGCGTGAGCCGGTCGCGCTCATCAAGCGGAAGATGGCCGCGAGCTTCGAGGTCTGGGGCAAGCTCATGGGCGACATCGACACCCACGAGAAATTCCTGAAGAAGCGCGCCGAGCTCGCGCACCACGTCTGGAAGCGCATGAAGGAGACGGACTCCCTCGAATGCCGCAACTGCCATGACGCGGCGAAGATGGACCCGTCGCTCCAGTCGGAGAAGGCGCAGGCGCGCCACGCGAAGATGAAGACCGAGGGCAAGACGTGCATCGACTGCCATTTCGGCATCGCGCACAACGAGCCCGAAGGTCCCGGACCGTCGGAGCTCTTCCCGACCCCGGCGCACCCCGTCAGCACGAAGCAAAGCACCACGCAGAAAGACCCCGAGCACCCCCACGGATAGGAACGGCCGCCGCATGAGCGCCAACGGAAGGGAATCGCCATGAGAAGCACCCGACACATCCTGCAGATCCTCGCGGCTGCAGGATTTTTTTTGCTCGCCTGCGCCACCCAGGCGCGTGCCGAGGAGCTGGGCCGCAAGGACGTGGTCCTGCGCGGCGACGCCAAGTGCACGCGCTGCCACGACGAGGGCGACGATTATCCCGTGCTCGCCATCGGCAAGACGCGCCACGGCACGGTTGCGGACGGCCGCACTCCCTCGTGCACGAGCTGCCACGGCGAGAGCGAGACGCACATGAACAAGCCGGAAGGCGTGACCGAGCGGCCGAAGCCGACGGTGGTCTTCCGCGGCAAGAACCACTCGACGCCCGAGGCGCAGAACGGGCAGTGCCTCACCTGCCACCAGTCCGACGCCAAGCGCACGCACTGGGAGGGAAGCATCCACCAGGCGCGCGACGTGGCATGCACGTCGTGTCACGCGGTGCACACCGGGCACGACAAGGTGCGCGACAGGACGACGCAGCCCGAGGTGTGCTTCGCCTGCCACAAGGAGCAGCGCACCCAGATCAACAAGCCGTCGCACCACCCGATTCCCGAAGGGAAGATGGCGTGCTCCGACTGCCACAACCCCCACGGCTCCACGGGTCCCAAGCTCATGAAGCGGGACAGCGTGAACGACACCTGCTACACGTGCCACATGGAGAAGCGCGGGCCGTTCGTGCACAGCCACGAGCCGGTGAGCGAGGACTGCGGCAACTGCCACAACCCGCACGGCACCACCGCCGAGAACATGCTGAAGGCGCGGCCTCCTTTCCTCTGCCATCAGTGCCACACCCCGCACGGCGCGCAGGTCGGGCAGGTCGTGGGCCAGGGACAGACGCAGCCCTTCGCCGGCTCCCCGCTGCTCTCCGGAACGACCTCGGGCAAGTCGGGAATCAACTACTTCATGGCGCGCGGCTGCACCAACTGCCATACGCAGGTGCACGGGACCAACAACCCGAGCACGACGAATCCCACGCCGCAGTTCAACTTCCGCTGAGGGCTGGAGAAAGAACATGGCAACGACCAGACAACATGGATTGCGCAGGACCTTGCTCGCGGCCGCGATGCTCGCGGTGTTCACGCCGGCCTGGGGCGACGACGATGCGGTCGCGCGGCTCGCGAAGCCGGACACGGCGAGCGTGAGCGTGGGCGGAGCGGGCATCAGCGGCGATCCGAAGGACCGCTCGCTCTTCACGCAGTACAACGGCCTGCACAAGGACGACGCGTACTTCCTCCTCGACTTCGACTATGTGAAGCGCGACGACGCGACCGGCACGTGGACCATCGTCCAGGGCAAGGACCTCGGTCTCGACACGCGCGAGGTGCGCTTCCTGTACGGCCCCCAGGGCAAATGGAAGGTCTTCGGCGAGTACTGGGAGCTCACGCGCTACTACCCGCGCACGATCAACACGAGCGAGCAGGGGATCGGCTCGAACAACCTCGGGATCAGCCTCCTCGCCACGCCCGGCACCGGCCAGGACGTGGACCTCAAGACGAAGCGCAAGCGGCTGAACCTGGGCGGCCAGGCGTGGTTCGGCAAGAACCTCATGCTGGAGGCGACCTTCACCAACGAGGACAAGGACGGAGCGCGCCTCTGGGGCCGCGGCTTCACGTGTCCGTCGGCCGCGGCGCCGACGCCCGTGTGCTCGGCGCTCGCGTCGGGAGCCAACCAATGGGCGCTGCTGATGGTGCCGGAGCCGATCAGCTCCACCACCCGGCAGGTCGAGGTGAAGCTCAACTGGCTGGGCGAGCGCTTCAACCTCATCGGCGGCTACTACGGCTCCTTCTACAACAACGACTACTCGAGCCTCAACGACACGATCACGGGCAACCTGAACAACGGCCTGGGCGTGCCGATGTCGCCCGCGCTGACCTCGGGCCTGCGCGGCATCCTGCAGCTGCCGATGGCGCTGCCGCCCGACAACCAGGCGCACCAGTTCTCCGTGGACGGCAATTACGCCTTCACCAACACGACACGCGCCAACTTCAAGTATGCGTACACGCACGCGACCCAGACCCAGAGCTTCTCCCAGGGCGGGTTCGACGCGCCGCCTCCCGGGCGCAGCGACCTGGGCGGCCGGCTCGATACCAACCTCGCGCAGGCCGCGATCACGTCGCGCCCGTGGTCGAAGCTCGCCCTGCTCGCCAACGTGCGCTGGGAGGACAGGAAGGACAAGACGCCCATCGACCTCTACAACGTCGAGGGAACGTCCACGTTCACGAACGGCCACAACTCCAACGAGAAGCTCACCGGCAAGGCCGAGGCGACGTACGCGTTCCCGTACGCCATCAAGGGCAGCGCGGGATTGGACTACGAGTCCATCGACCGCGACCAGTTCGTGCCGACGGACCAGGTGGCCGGGCTCTCCGGCATCCGGCAGAAGACCTACGACCGCGGCTTCCACCTCGCGGCCACGAAGACCATGGCCGACGACGTGACCGGCATGATCACCTACATCCATACCGATCGCCACGGCTCGAGCTGGCTCAAGCCGGCTTCCGGCGCGACGACCGGCGTCTTCCCGGCGGACCCGGATTGCACGTCGAACGGAGCGAATGCGTGCATCTACAGCCGCACGGCGATCTTCCCGTTCATCTTCGAGGACCGCAAGCGCGACAAGGTGCGGGCATTGCTGGACTGGTCGCCGATGGAGAAGCTCTCCATCCAGCTCTCGGGCGACTACGGCAAGGACAACTACAGCGCGCCGACGGAGAAGGGACTCGACCACACGCGGCTCGAGCTCTACGGCATCGACGTGGGCTACCAGGTCAACGACACCACGCGCCTCACCGCGTACTACACGTACAGCGAGCAGACGCTCAAGGTCGCGCACTCCACGGGCTATATCGCCGACCTCAAGGACAAGAACAACACCGCCGGCGTGGGCATCACCGGCATCGCGGGCCCCCGCATCCACTGGGGCGGCGACCTCATGTTCATCCACGACAACAACCAGTACAACATGGGCCTCGATTCCGGCGCCAGCGCGCAGAACATCGCGTACTTCAACTCGGGCCTGCCCTTCATCCCCGATGCCACGTTCCGCGACCTGCGCATCAAGCTCTTCGGCAGCTACCTCCTGCAGAAGAACTCGGACATCCGGGTCGAGGTCGTGCACGACCGCACCAAGTTGGACGAATGGCAATGGGGATACAACGGCATCCCGTTCCTGTACTCGGACAACACCACCGTCAACCTAAAGCCCGACCAGAACGTGACGTACGTGAGCGTGGTGTACACCTACCGCTTCAAGTAGCCCGGTGGAATTCATCGAAGCGGACATCGTGATCGTGGGCGGCGGCGGCGCGGGACTGCGCGCCGCCATCGCGATCGCCGAGGCGGATCCGGGGCTTTCGGTGGCCCTCGTCTCGAAGGTCTACCCGATGCGCAGCCACACCGTCGCGGCCGAAGGCGGTGCCGCCGGCGTCGTGCTCGACGAGGACAGCCTCGAGGCCCATTTCCACGACACCGTCGCGGGCGGCGACTGGCTGTGCGACCAGGATGCGGTCGATTTCTTCGTGGGCCAGTGCACGCGCGAGATGGTGCAGCTCGAGCACTGGGGCTGTCCCTGGAGCCGGCGTGCGGATGGCCGGCCCAATGTGCGCGCCTTCGGCGGCATGGCCATGGAGCGCACGTGGTTCGCGGCCGACCTCACCGGCTTCCACATGCTGCATACGCTCTTCCAGCGCTCGATGAAGCATCCCTCCATCCGTCGCTTCGACGAGCACTTCGTCTGCGACCTGCTGGTCGACCACGGGCAGGCGTGCGGCGTCGTCGCGATCGAGATCGCGACGGGCGAGTTCCGTGCGATCCGCTCGCGCGCCGTCCTCATCGCGACGGGCGGCGCCGGCCGTGTCTTCCGCCAGAACACCAACGGCGGCATCGTGACGGGCGACGGCATGGCGCTCGCCTATCGCCATGGCGTGCCGCTGCGCGACATGGAGTTCATGCAGTATCACCCGACCTGCATGCCGGGCACGGGACTGCTCTTCACGGAGGCGTGCCGCGGCGAGGGTGGGCTGATGCTCAACCGCGACGGCTATCGCTACCTGCAGGACTACGGCCTCGGGCCCCCCGATCCCTGGCCGCGCAAGAAGGCGATGGAGCTGGGGCCGCGCGATCGTCTCTCCCAGGCGTTCTGGCACGAGGAGCGCCGCGGCCGCACGGTCGCCACCCCGCAGGGCGAGGCGGTGCACCTGGACCTGCGCCATCTCGGCCGGCAGAAGCTCCACGAGCGCCTGCCGCAGATCTGCGAGCTCGCACGGGACTTCCTCGGCATCGATCCCGCCGACTCGCCGATCCCGGTGCGCCCGGCCGTGCACTACACCATGGGCGGCATCCCGACCGACGTGCACGGTCGCGCGCCGATGCCGGGGCTCTACGCCGCGGGCGAATGCGCGAGCAGCGGCATCCACGGCGCGAATCGCCTGGGTTCCAACTCGCTCGCCGAGCTGTGCGTCTTCGGGCGCGCGGCGGGCGAACATGCGGCGCGCTTCGTGCGCGAGACCGCCGGGTCCAACGGCGCGGCGCTGCGCTGGCAGGCGCAGGACTCCGAGGCGCGCGCGCGCCGCCTGCTTTCCGGCGGCTCGACGGGCGAGCGGCTCGCGGTGCTGCGCGACGAGATGGCGCAATCGATGGAGCGCGGCTGCGGCATCTACCGCCTGGGCGAGGAGATGCGCGAGACGTGCACGAAGCTCGCGCAGTTGCAGGGGCGCATGCCCCACGTGGCGCTCGCGGACCGGTCGGCGGCGTGGAACACCGAATGGCTCGGGGCGCTGGAGCTGGGCTTCCAGCTCGACGTGGCGCAGGCGATCGCCCATGCGGCGCTCGCACGGCGCGAGTCGCGCGGCGCCCACCAGCGGCTCGATGCCGGCTGCACCCTGCGGGACGACGCCTCCTACCTCAAGCACTCCTTTGCGTACCGCGCGCATAACGCACCGCCACGCATCGGCTGGGGCGACGTCGTGATCACGCGCTGTGCGCCGGGCATCCGTGCCTACGGCGGTGCGGCACAGGCGCTGGCGGCCCATGCCTGAGCCGCGCACCATCGTGCTCGCGGTGCTGCGCTACGACGGCGCCAACGACGTGGCACCCCGCTTCGAGTCCTTCGAGGTTCCGTTCACCGACGACATGTCCGTGCTGCAAGGACTGCAGTACGTGAAGGACCACCTGGACGGCACGCTCACCTTTCGCTGGTCCTGCCGCATGGCGATCTGCGGCAGCTGCGGGATGATGGTGGGCGGCGTGCCGCGCCTGGCCTGCCGCAGCTTCCTGCGCGACTTCCTGCCGGGACCGCTCACCGTCGAGCCGCTCACCCACTTCCCCATCGAGCGGGACCTCGTCGTGGAGATCGACGATTTCGTGGGCAAGCTCGGGCGCGTGAAGCCCTGGATCGAGCCGCGGGTCGCGCGTGCCCTGGACGAGGGCGCATACCGGCAATCGCCCGGCGAGCTCGACCGCTTCGAGTCGTTCAGCCATTGCATCAACTGCCTGCTCTGCTACGCGGCGTGCCCGCAGTACGGTCTCGATCCGAAGTTCCTGGGGCCCGCGGCGACCGCGCTGCTGCAGCGGTACAACCTCGACTCGCGCGATGGCGGCGCGAAGGAACGCATGCAAGCCGCGCACTCCGAAGAGGGCGTCTGGGGCTGCACCGCCGTGGGTTATTGCTCGGAGGTCTGCCCCAAGGCGGTGGACCCGGCCAACGCCGTCAACCGCACGAAGACCGAGAGCGCGGTCGACTGGTTCGCCCGCTTCGCACGGGGAGACGATTGATGGCCGTGCGCCGCCCTTATGTGCGGACCATGGACGGCTGGTGGCGGCGCGACCCGTTCTTCGTGCGCTACATGGCGCGCGAGATGACGGCACCCTTCGTCGCGCTCTACGCCCTGGTCCTGCTCGCGGGACTGGTCTGCCTGGCGCTGGGTCCCGCCGCGTACGAGGACTACGTCGAGGTGCTGGCGTCGCCCGCTTCCCTGGCCCTTCACGTGGCGCTGGTCGGCGTGTTGGTCTACCACACGTTCACCTGGTTCCAGATCATGCCGAAGACGATGCCGCCGATCGTGCTGCGGGGACGCAGGCTCTCCGCCGCGGCGATCACCTCGGGCGCGGTTGCCGTGGCGGCGCTCTGCATGGCCGTGCTGTGGCTGCTCGCGGGATGGCTTGCATGAGCCGGCGCTCCAGCCAGCCGTTCTACTGGGCGCTCTTCGGCGCCGGCGGCATGCTCTCGGCGCTGGTGGGCGCGATGATGGTCTTCACCACCGGACTTGCGTTGCCGCTGGGTATCGGCCCCGGCGCGCGGCTGTCAACGTATGAGGGAGCCAGCGCGATCGTCCGCAGCCTGCCGGCCAAGCTCTTCCTGTTCGCGGTGGTGTCGCTCTTCCTCTGGCACGCCGCGCACCGCATGTACCACACGGTGCACGACTTCGGCATCAGGCCCGGCGCGATCGCGTGGACGTGCTGCTACGGCGTCGCCTTGCTCGGGACCCTGGTCGCGCTCGTCGCGCTCTTCGCCGCCGGCTTCTGAGCCGGCTCGCGGATCACGAGGATCGGCACGTCGAGACTCGCGATGCATTTCTGCGCGACCGAGCCCAGCGCCAGGTTCGCCAAGGCACCCTTGCCGTGCGAGCCGATGACGAGCAGGTCGATCCGGTTGGCGTTGATGTACACGCGCAGCTCCGATACGACATCGCCCACGCGCCAGGAGGTGCGATAGGCGACGCCGGCACGGTCCAGCTCCGCTTCCGCGACGGCCAGCGCGGTCTCCGCTTCCTCGCGCTGGTAGGCGAGCACCGTCGCCTTGCCGACGACGGCCCGGGCGCGCGGATAAGGCATTGCCGGCTCGACGTGCACCACGTGGATTTCCGGCGTCCCCGCGAACCATCCGAGGTGGTCGATAACGTGCCGCGTGGCGTGCCGCGTGTAGGGTGAGCCGTCGGCGGCGATGAGGATGCGCAGGGTCACGGTTTCTCGATCACGAGCCGCTGGTACAGCCCGCCGTAGTAGGTTTGATGGAGCGCGGGCTTCACGCCCTC
Organism: Usitatibacter sp.; assembly: GCA_035656735.1. Classification (GTDB taxonomy): domain Bacteria; phylum Pseudomonadota; class Gammaproteobacteria; order Burkholderiales; family Usitatibacteraceae; genus Usitatibacter. The sequence continues at coordinate 149,886 of DASRRY010000038.1, forward strand.
GGGGAGCCACGCCTGGACGCCGTGCGCCCACAGGTCCATCGCGAAGGGCTCGAAATTGCGCAGGATCCACTTCATCACGCCGCGCAGGGGATGCCAGCGGGCCGGGCGATGGTAATCCACGATGACGACGCGCCCGCCCGGCTTCACCACGCGCATCGCCTCGGCGAGCGTGCGGCGCCGCACGTCCTCGGGCATCTCGTGCAGCAGGAAGAAGAGCACGACGCGATCATAGCTGCCGTCGCTGAAGCCCAGCTGGGAGGCGTCGCGCTGGATCAGGTTCACCGGCGCATCGGGTTGCAGCTTGCCGCGCAGGTTCTGCAGCTGGATCGGCAGCACGTCGACCACGTCCAGCGTGCCCTTCGCGTGGGCGATACGCTCGGACAGCCTCGTGGTGAAGTTGCCGTAGACACAGGCGACCTGGAGCGTGCGACCTCCGGGCTCGTCTCCCAGGGAGGCGAGCGCCGCATCGCGCAGGCGCGCGAAGTTGCCCCAGAGGATCAGGTTCACGAGCCATTGCCGCTCGAAGAGCTTCACCGCATTCGGATGGACGTACGCCCACCAATAGGTCTCGTTGAGGTACGCGGGAATCGTCGAGGCCGGCCGCATGGGGCGTTTCCTCCTGGTTTCGTGTCCTGTGGCCACTATCCGGCAGGCCGCCCCGATGCGATTGATTCACATCAAGGGGCCCGCGGGTCGAGACCGATGGGCGCCTTGGTAACATGCCGCATGCCCTGCCCGGAATGCCGCGAGCTCTCCACGCACGCCTTCGGCGCTCCCGACGACCTGATCCACGCGCTGCGCCTCGCCGCCGAGGAGATGGATCGCGGCGTGCTCGCCCGTGACGATGGCGTCGTGCTGCGCGAGCCGGAGCAGGAAGCGCTCCAGTCGTCGTTGCGAAGCGGCGCGCTTCCGAGCCGCGTGAGTTACCGGTTCCGGTGCCTGCTTTGCGGGGACCGCTTCCTGCTCGAGGCGGATCCGGGAACGGGCGAGGGCGGCTGGACGCGCGCAGGCGAGGAAGCGCGGACGAAGCGCCGCACCTTCGAGTAGGTCGCGGGCCGCCTTTCACCATGGCCGCAGAGAATTCGGGATGGGTGACGCTCGCCGAGCCGGACATGCCGCGGCTGCAGTCGTTCCTCGAGGCGAATCCGGAGTACTGGCGCGTCGTCATGGGCACGGCGACACCGGCCGACGCGGCGCGGGAGATTTTCGAGGGTCGCCCGCCGGACGGCTGGCGCTGGGATCGCAAGACCGTCCTCGGCGCGAGCGGGGCGGACGGCGCGCTCGTGGCGATGGCGGACCTCATCGAGGGCTTGTTCGCGCCGGACATCGCGCATCTCGGCCTCTTCATCGTGGCCGGCAAGCTGCACGGCACGGGCGCGTCGCGAATCCTTTACGAGTCGCTCGAGGAGTCGATGCACGCGGCGGGCGCGCGGTGGATGCGCCTCGGCGTGGTCGTGGGAAACGCTCGCGCGGAGCGCTTCTGGGAGAAGCTCGGCTTCATCGAGCTGCGGCGCCGCTACGACATCGACCTCGGCCCGCGCACCTGCGACCTGCGGGTGATGGCGAAGCCGCTCGCCGGCGGCGACGTTGGCGAATACCTCGCTCTCGTGGAGCGCGACCGGCCGGACTAATACACCCGGTGCAGCGGCGCCTCGCCCCTCAACAACACGCGCTCGACGTTTTCCCAGGCGCTGCGGAAGAGGAACGCGGCGGACTGGCGCGTCACGCCGGCGATGTGGGGCGTGAAGAGGATGCGCCATGCCGCCTCGCCTTCGAGCGCCAGCAGAGGATGATCGGCCGGGATCGGCTCCGTGGAGTAGACGTCGACGGCGGCCGCGCCGAGGTGACCCGTGCGCAGCGCATCGGCGAGGGCGCGCTCGTCCACGATGCCGCCGCGCGACGCCTGGATCAGCACTGCCCCTTTCTTCATCGACGCGAGCTGGCGCGCGCCGATGAGGCCCTTCGTCTCCGCCATGAGCGGCACGTGCAGCGAAAGCACGTCGCAGGCCGCGATGAGGTCGTCGAGAGGCATGGCGCGCGCCTCGAAGGGCAGCTGCGACGCGTCCACGTTCGCGGGATCGTAGCAGGCGATGCGCGCACCGGCGTTCACGAACGCGCGAGCCACCGCGCGGCCGATCGTGCCCATGCCGGCGATGCCCGACGATCATGCCGGCCGGCACGGGTTGGGCGGTTGCGCACGTCGGGGACTTCAACGGCGACGGCAAGTCGGACCTGCTGTGGCGCAACGCAAGCGGCGCCGTGGGCCTGTGGCTGATGGACGGCAGCACCATCTCGTCGCGTGCGGCGATCATGCCGGCCGGCAGCGGGTGGATGCCGGCGCTCGTGGGCGACTTCAACGGCGACGGCAACTTCGACATCGTGTGGCGCAACGGCGACGGCAGCGTCTCGATGTGGCTCATGAACGGCACCGCGATCTCCGAGCGCGGGCTGCTCCTCGGAGCGGGTAATCCCTATACGCCCATCCAGGCCGGCGACTTCAACGGGGACGGCAAGGCGGACCTGCTGCTCCGGGGCACCGACGGAAGCGTGCAGCTGTGGCTCATGGATGGCCGCTCCAGCACGACGACGTCGACCATCATGCCGGCCAACGGCAACTGGACCGTGACGCAGGTCGCGGACTTCAGCGGCGACGGCAAGGCGGACCTGATCTGGACTCACCGCGACGGCAGCGCCGGCATGTGGCTCATGGACGGCCCGACGCTCATGGAGAAGAGGAGCGAGATGGCGGCGGGCTCGGGTTGGCGGTCAGCGTGGCCGAAGACCTGAGCGGCGACGGCAAGTCCGATCTCGTATGGTCGAGCACCACCGGCGCGGTGGGCGGCTGGATCATGAGCGGCACGTCGATCGACTCCCGTGCGCAGATCGAGCCGGCGGGATCCGCGAACCGGGTCGTGCCCCTGCGGTTCCAGCAGTAGGCCGTCGGATCCCTGCATCCCGAGTGGACCACGCGCTGCACAGTCGGCAGGAACGCGAATGACACAGCGGCGCTCCGCTCCGTAGGATGGCTGATGATCCTCCAGCCTGGCGCGCGAGCGCCCGACTTCACGCTGCGTAGCACGCCGGACCAGTTCCTGTCGTTGAAGGAGCTGCGCGGCCGGCCCGTCGTGCTCGTGTTCTATCCGGCCGACTGGAGCCCGGTGTGCGGCGACCAGCTCGCGCTCTACAACGAGCTCGATGCGGAATGGCGTCGCCACCGCGCGACGCTCGTCGGCGTATCGGTGGACGGGGCGTGGTGCCATGCCGCGTACGCCAAGTCGCGCAACCTGCATTTCCCGCTGCTCGCCGACTTCGAGCCCAAGGGGGCAGCGGCCCGAAGCTATGGCGCGTACAACACGCCCAACGGCGTGGCGGAGCGCGCGCTCTTCGTGATCGACGCGGACGGCGTGATCCGCTGGAGCTATCTCTCGCCGATGGGCGTGAATCCCGGCGCCGACGGTATCCTCGACGCGCTCGAGGGCCTGCACGAGAAGGAGACCACCCGATGAGCCAACTGCGCATGCCGGTCACGGACCGCGACCACCTGCTGGGCTCGCCCGACGAGGCGGCCATCGTCCTGCTCGAATACGGCGATTACGAATGTCCGTACTGCGGCATGGCGCAAGCCACCGTCCATGGCCTCATCGAGGCGCTGGGCGAGCAGATGTGCCTCGCCTTCCGGCATTTCCCGCTGACGCAGGTGCACCCGCACGCGCTGCACGCCGCCGAGGCCGCCGAGGCGGCCGCCGCGCAAGGCGCATTCTGGCCGATGCACGAGCTCCTGTACCAGCGCCAGCAGCAGCTCGACGACACATCGCTCGTCGAATACGCCGGCGAGCTGGGGCTCGACGTGGACCGCTTCGCCGACGAGCTCGCGAGCGGCGTGCACGAGGCGCGCGTGCGCGAGGATTTCCTGAGCGGTGCGCGCAGCGGCGTGAACGGCACGCCCAGCTTCTTCATCAACGGCGAGCGCTACCTGGGCTCCTACGATCTCGAGTCGATGCTGGCCGCCCTGCGGTCCGTCATGCCCGCGCCTGACGCGCGCGCCGGCAAGCGCCGCCCCCCCAGGACGTCGCCCCGCCGCTGAGCCGTCGCAGCGTCACCGGACCGGCAAGCAGCCGTCCATCCGAGCGTCGCGCGCGCCATCCTTCCCTCGAGGATGGCGTCCCACACTTTCGCAGGAAATCGAAAGTGCGCATTGCTCTCCACCCCTCCGTAAGGGATTCTGGACCGGCGGCGCTCGCGCCGTGACGCGCCGCGCGGGTGCACCCCGCGCGCCGTCCACCCACAAGGAGGCAATATGCTGCAGGGAAGAGCAATTCGAGCGATCGCCGGTACCGCGCTGGCCGCGTGGAGCCTTTGCGCCGCAGCGGTTCCCACGCCCACGGTGAGCGGGCCGATCCCGTCCACCGTGGTTCCCGGCGACGCATCGCACAACTACGTCTTCTTCGCGACCGACCATCCGATGGCCGTCAATGGATACGTCGAGGAGGAGTACTTCATCGAGGGCACGGCCAATCGATACAACACGCCGACCGGTACCACGGGAAGCGTCATCGACGGGGGCCATCCCTACAAGACGCGCGTCATCGTGCGCCGCCCGGCGGACGCGAAGAACTTCAACGGCACGGTGCTGGTCGAGTGGACCAACGTGACGAATGGCTTCGACGCGGAGAACTTCTGGTTCTTCTCGTGGGAGCACGTCGTGCGTTCCGGGTACGCGTGGGTGGGCGTCTCGGCCCAACGCGTCGGCGTCGACAAGCTGCGCTCGTGGAACGCCACGCGCTACGGCACGCTCGACGTGATGCAGGGCGGCACCATCACGCCGACCGATGCGCTTTCCTACGACATCTTCTCGCAGGCGGGGCAGGCGGTTCGCACGCCGGGCAGCGTCGACCTGCTGGGCGGACTCAAGCCAAAGTACGTCATCGCCACGGGGGAATCGCAGTCCGCATCGCGGCTCGCCACGTACATCAACTCGGTGATGCCGCTCGGCAGTCCGTACGATGGCGTGATGCTCCTCTCGACGTTCGGCCAGGCGATCCGGCCCGATACGCAGGTGCCCATCTTCAAGGTGCTCTTCGAGTGGGACGTCCAGACCGGCGAGGCATCGGTGCGGCAGGCCGACACCGCGCTCTTCCGCGCATGGGAAGTCGCGGGCACCGCGCACGTCGATCACCACCTGCGCCTCTCGCGCGAGCCGAACGAGCTGCGCGACCTCGGCACGTCGTCGGAAGCCGCTGCCGCGCCGACCTGCGTCGTGCCGAACATCGGCAGCCGCGCGCCGAACCACTACGTGGTCGATGCGGCCATCGATGCGATGGTCAAGTGGGTGAGCCCGCAGCACATCGCCCCGCCGACGGCGCCCAAGATGGAGATCGCGTCCTACGGTCCCGGGAGCGCGGCCACCATCGCGCGCGATGCATTCGGACTCGCGCAAGGCGGCATTCGTCTCGCGGCGATGGCGGTGCCCACCGCCTCCAACGTCGGGCAGAACAACGGCACCACGCCGGGTAGCGCCTGTCCGCGCTGGGGCTATCACCTGCCGTTCGACCTGGCCACGCTGCAGTCGCTCTACCCGAACCCGGGAACGTACCTGAACCAGGTGATCCGCGTGACCAACGACAACGAGAAGAACGGCTACCTGCTCAAGCAGGACGGCGACGCCACGATCGACCAGGCGCAGGCCTCGCGCGTCGGCAAGTACTAGGCCTCCCCAGGACCCGAAAGCCCGCGCCCGGCGCGGGCTTTTTTCTTTCATTTCCGGCGGCTTAGGCGGGCCCCGGGCGGGTCACCGTCTGTCACGAAATGGCCGCCGTTGGGGGCGGATGGCTTACAATTCGCACCACGAAATCGGCATTTCGTCCCCTCCCGCTGGCCCGGCGATCCCGGGCGGAGGTACGGTGCCGCATCCACAAGAAAAGGCCGTCCCCATGCCCATTACCCGCGGGCTCCTGCTCCTGATCCTGGCCCTCGCGCTCGGCGCCTGCGTCAAGGCGACATCCACCGCCTCGGCCACCGCGGCGCCGCTCATGATCGGCTCCGAGGACGTGCTCGCCGTACGCAACAGCGCGCTCGCTTCCGGGCCCGTGATCGTGGGCTCGATCCAGCCGGAGCGGAAGGCGGACCTGCGCGCGGAGGTCCAGGCGGTCGTGCTGCAGGTGCTGAAGGAGAATGGCGACGCGGTCAAGCGCGGCGACCTGCTCGTGCGCCTCGACGACACCGCCATTCGCGACGCGCTCGCCTCGGCGCAGGCGTCCGAGCGCGCGGCCCAGCAGGCGCTGGACCAGGCGCAGCGCCAGTTCGAGCGCATGAAGACCCTGCGCGCCTCGGGCATGGCTTCCGCGCAGGCGCTCGACGATGCCGAGGGACACCGCAACTCCGCGCTGAGCGACCTCGAGGCCGCCAAGGCCCGCGTCGTGCTCGCGCGGCAACAGATGCAGCGCACCGAGGTTCGCGCGCCGTTCGACGGCCTCGTGAGCGAGCGCAAGGCCTCGGCCGGCGACAGCGCCCAGGTGGGCAAGGAGCTGCTCAAGGTGATCGATCCCACGAGCATGCGCTTCGAGGGCCTCGTCTCGAGCGACCAGATCGGCGCGGTGAAGGCGGCGCAGAGCGTGACGTTCCGCGTGAACGGCTACGGCGAGGAGGACTTCCGCGGCCGCGTGCGGCGCGTGAATCCGGCGGCGAACGCCACGACGCGCCAGGTGGAGGTGCTGGTGGACTTCACCGGCAAGCAGCAACCGCGCCTCGCCGGCCTCTATGCCGAGGGCCGCGTCGAGACGGCGAGCTCGGAGAGCCTCACGCTTCCCGCCAGCGCCCTCGTGCGCGACGGCGATCGCACGAGTGCCTGGCGCGTGGCCGGCAACAAGCTGCAGAAAGTGCCGGTGGTCGTGGGCGATCGCGACCCGCGGCACGGCGACGTGGTCGTGAAATCCGGCCTCGCGGAAGGCGACCAGGTGATCCGCTACCCGTCGGCGCTGCTGAAGGAAGGCCAGCCCGTGCAGGTCGCGGCGAAGCCGGCAACGTCGATGCTCGGCGCGAGCGAAACCGGCCGCCTGGAGCGGTAGGCCATGATCCTCTCCGATTTCAGCATCCGCCGTCCGGTGTCGACGGTGGTGATCGTGATCGCCCTGATGTGCCTCGGGCTTCTCGCTCTGCAGAAGCTGCGCGTGAACAACATCCCGGACGTGGAGATGCCGGTGATGGTGGTCACGATCCCGTATCCGGGCGCCTCTCCCGAGACCGTCGAGCGCGAGATCGTCAACCGCATCGAGAAGGCGCTGCAGAGCATCCCGCAGGTCTACCAGATCCGCTCCACCTCGGCGGAGAGCCAGGCGACGATCGTCATCCAGTTCAACTTCAAGAAGAACATGGTCGAGGCGTCGGACGAGATCCGCAACGCCATCGCGACGGTGCGCTACAAGCTGCCGATCGAGATGCGCGAGCCGATCCTCACTCGCGTCGATCCGTCCTCGCAGCCCGTGATGCAGCTGGCGCTCTCCTCGGACAGCCAGAGCTTCGCGGAGATCTCGCGCCTGGGCGAGGACGTCGTCGCCGACCGCTTCCGCTCGATCGACGGCGTGGCCGTGGTGAGCGTGAACGGGTCGCTGCACCGCGAGCTCTCGGTGCTGCTGCACGCGCAGAAACTGCGCGAATACAACGTCTCCGTGACCGACGTGGTGACCGCGCTCCAGCTGCAGAACACGAATGCCCCGGTCGGCCGCGTGAAGGGCCCGCTCGACGAGGAGAGCATCCGCCTGGTGGGGCGCTTCGAGTCGCCGAAGGAATTCGAGGGCGTCATCGTGAAGCGCATGGGCGACCAGGTCGTGCGCCTGGGACAGATCGCCACCGTCGAGGACGGCTTCGCGGAGCTCTCCGGCTTCAGCCTGCGCAACGCCCATCCGAACGTCGGCCTGTCGATCACGCGCTCGCGCGACGCGAGCACGGTCACGGTCGCCAACCGGATCCGCGACATGGCCGGCGAGATCAACAAGACGCTGCCGAAGGGCACGAAGCTCGAGGTGACGCAGGACGGCGGCAAGGATGCGGAGAGCAGCCTGCACAACGTGATCGAGGCGCTGCTCTTCGGCGCGATGCTCACGATCTTCGTCGTGTACGCGTTCCTGAACTCGTGGCGCTCGACGCTCATCACGGCCCTGTCGCTGCCGACCTCGGTGATCGCGGCCTTCATCGCGGTCTGGGCCTGCGGCTTCACGCTCAACTTCATGACGCTCCTCGGGCTGTCGCTCGCGATCGGCGTGCTGATCGACGACGCCATCGTCGTGCGCGAGAACATCGTGCGGCACATGGAGGGCGGCGAGGACCGCGTCACCGCGGCGCGTCGCGGCACCGCCGAGATCGGGCTCGCGGTGATGGCGACGACCTTCTCGATCATCTCGGTCTTCCTGCCGGTCGCCTTCATGGGGGGCATGGCGGGCGAGTGGTTCCGGCCCTTCGCGCTCACGGTCGCGACGTCGGTGCTCGTGAGCCTCTTCATCTCGTTCACGCTGGACCCGATGCTGTCGGCGTACTGGGGAGACCCCGTCGGTTACGCCCACCAGCCGAAGAAGGGCTTCAGCAAGGCGCTCAAGCGCTTCAACCTCTGGTTCGACCACCAGGCCAACCGCTACGGCAACGTCATCGCGTGGGCGCTGCACCACCGCAAGTGGATGGGACTCATCGCCGTGGCGAGCCTCGTCTTCGCGCTCGTGCTGCAGAAGACGGTGGGCGGCTCCGAGTTCCTGCCCGTGAGCGACTACGGCACCATCGCGATCGACGTGCGCACGCCGTCCTCGGCGAGCCTCGAGTACTCGAAGCTCAAGGTCGAGGAAGCGGCCGCGCTGGCGCGAACGATTCCCGAGACCAAGGCCACCAACAGCTACGTGAACCCGGGCGGCGGGCGCGTCTACGTGGACCTCGGCAAGCCGAGAACGCGCAGCCGCGGCTCGCGCGAGATCGCGGTCGAGCTGCGGGGACTCATGGCCCAGCTCGTGGGCGGCGAGTACACGGTGCTCGACGACCTGAACAACGGCGTGAGGAAGCCCGTGCAGATCCAGTTCTCCGGCCCGGACTCGCGCCGGCTCATGGCCATCGCCAACGAGTTCATGGACAAGCTCTCGAAGGTTCCGGGCGCGGTGGACGTGGGACTCTCGGAGCAGGAGCCCAAGAACGAGCTCAAGATCGAGCTCGATCGCGGCCTCGCGAGCTCGCTGGGCATTTCCGTGGGTGACGCGGCGCAGGCGCTGCGCGTGGCGTTCGCCGGCATCGAGGTCGGCGACTGGATCGACCCGACCGGCCAATCGCGCGACGTCGCGGTGCGGCTGCGGCCGGAGGATCGCGTGGACGCGAGCAACATCGAGCGCCTTCCGATCGCCGTGACGGGATCGAACATGGTCGTGCCGCTGGACCAGATCGCGCGCATCACGATGGGCAAGGGGCCCGCCCAGATCCAGCACTCCGACGGCAAGCGCATGGTGGCCGTCTCCGCCAACGTGCACAACCGCTCGCCCGGCGAGGTGACCGAGGACGCGCTCAAGATCGCGAAGTCGCTCGAGTACCCCCCGGGCTATGCGCTCGAGCTCGGCGCGGCCTCGCGCGACCAGAAGGAGGTGTTCAGCGAGATGTTCGTGGCGCTCATCATGGGCATCGCGCTCATGTACCTGGTGCTCGTGATGCAGTTCGGCTCGTTCACCGCGCCGCTTCCGGTGATGCTGTCGCTGCCGCTCTCGCTCATCGGCGTCGTGCTGGCGCTCCTCGCGACCCACGGCACGCTGAACCTCATGAGCTTCATCGGCGTCATCATGCTGATGGGACTGGTCGCGAAGAACGCGATCCTGCTCCTCGACTGCGCGCGCAAGGAGGAGGCGCAGGGCGTGCCGCGCGAGGACGCGCTCATGCACGCGGGCCGGGTGCGCCTGCGCCCGATCATCATGACGACGCTGGCACTCATCGCCGGCATGACGCCCGTCGCCCTCGCGCTGGGCGAGGGCGGCGAATTCTATCGGCCCATGGCGGTCGCGATCATCGGCGGGACGCTCACCTCCACGCTCCTCACCCTGCTCGTGGTGCCGACGTTCTACGACTCGATCGAGATCGCGCGCGACCGCGCGGTGGCCAAGTTCCGCCGCCGCGCCGCGAAGTGGAATCCGTTCTGGGCCTTCGTCACGACGTTCTTCGAAGCGATCCTCACGCTCACCCTCATCCGGTACCTGTACCGCCTCGCGATGCGCGGCGCCGGGTCGCTGCGCGGGCGCGGGCAAGCTCCCGTGGAGCCCGCGGCAGCCGAAGCGACAGCGCACCGCGCGCTTTCGGCGAGCGCCGCGGGGGGCGGCGTCGCGGCCGAGGTGATGGCCCCGCACGAGCCCTGAGCGCGCGTGGAGGAGCAGGACGCCTCGACACTCGTCCGGGATGCGGGCTTCGCCTTCGTCCCGGCGCCATCGATGCGCGCGATGCTGGAGGCGCACGGGTCGCTCGAGGATTGGGAGCGGTTCGCCTCGAGCTGGAACGACCTTCCGCGCGACGAGCACCTGCCGCATGGCCACCGGTACCGGCGCCGGCGTCACGCCACGCTCTCGGTCGCTGCGGGCGCCGATTCCTTCCGGCTCGAGCCGCACCAGCCGCACTACCAGGCGGTCGAGTACAACCCGCTCGTGGGCGGCATCGAACGCTGGTTCGAGCCCATGCGCGCGGACATCGCCGCGGGGGCTTCCTTCCGCTCCATCGTGGCGTTCTGCCTGCGTTTCTTCGGCGCGCTGCAGCCGGGTTGCGACTGGCATATCGAGTGCCACCAGTTCCGCATCGAGGCACGGCCCGGGGCGGCGGGGCAACCCACGCCCGAAGGCGTGCACCGCGATGGGGTGGACTTCGTGCTGGTGCTGCTCGTGAACCGGGTCAACATCGCGAGCGGCACCACGACCGTCCACGGCCTCGACGGAAAGCTGCTGGGAAGCTTCACCCTCACGGATCCCCTCGACTCGGCCCTCGTCGACGACACGCGGGTCAAGCACGGGGTGACGGAGGTCCGGCCCATCGATCCCGCAAAGGCCGCGTATCGCGACGTCCTCGTCGTGACGCTCAGGGACCGCAAGACCGTGGTGCGCCGGTGATGCGCTCGCTCCTCGACAACATCACGTGGCACTCGCTCTCCGGGGCCCACGAACGCTTCGCGTCCGGGACCGATACGGCGCGGCGCTACGCGCGGGGCTTCTCGCCGATTCTGGGATTCGCCGACACGGGCCGCGCCGACTTTCGCGCGCTGGCACCGCACTGCGCGGTGGGCGAGGAATTCTATACGGACGGATGGTCCGGCACCGTGGCGGAGGGCTGGAAGCTCAAGGTCGAATCGACGATGTTCAAGATGGTGTGGGAGGGGAGCGCACCGGCGGATGATGCCGCACCCGACGCCGTGCGCCTCGGTCCGGAGCATGCCGCGCAGGCGGTGGAGCTCGCGGCACTGACCCATCCCGGGCCGTTCGCGTCGCGCACCATCGAGCTGGGCGAGTATTACGGATACTTCGAGGGAGCGCGGCTCATCGCGATGGCGGGCGAGCGCATGACGGCACGCAGCTTTCGCGAGATCAGCGGCGTCTGCACCCACCCGCGGTCCCAGGGCCGCGGGCTCGCGCGCCGGCTCATGCTGAAGCTCGTGCGCCGCGAGCTCGAGCGCGGCGAGACGCCGTTCCTGCACGTGATGCGCGAGAATGCCCTCGCACGCGGCCTCTACGAGCGCATGGGATTCAGGCCGTACCGCGAGTCGGTCGTGCGCGTCATCGAACGCGTCGCGTAGCGCCGTCACCGGGACGGCGCGTAGAGCCGCGCGAGCGCGTGCGTCGACTGCGCCATGCGCAGGCGCAGCTCCCTCGGCGCCAGCACCTCGCATTCGCCGGCGAGCCGCAGCAACTCCGAAGCGGCGTGATCCACCGATTCGATGGGGATGCGATGCGTGGTCCAGCCCGTGCCGTCCGGCGCCGAGGCGCTATCCTCGACGGCCTTCGCGACGGCCGCGGAGCCATGCCGCATCGCCTTGCGGCCGGCCGGTGACAGGCGGATGCGCGCGCTCGCCTGGTAGAGCCCGGCCTCGAAGCGCTCGAGGGACGCGGCCCAGTAACGGGCGAGATCGAAGCTTCGCTTGCGCTGGAACGACTCGTCGAGCCGTTCCAGCGAGAGGATGTTCGAGATCTTGTACGTGCGCGGCGACTTGTCGGCCGACCCGACGAGGTACCACTCGCCCGCCTTCATGACGAGGCCCAGGGGATCGATGCGCCGCTCGACGACGCCCTTCCAGCTTTCGTAGCGGATGCGAATGCGCTTGCCGTCCCAGACCGCGCGGGCGACGGGCATCAGGAATCCGGAGCGCTCGCCGCTTCGATACCAGCCGATCGGATCGAGGTGGAATCGCGCACCGACCCGGCCGGCGTGCTCGTGCCATTCGGCGGGCAGCGCGGCGAGGAGCTTCACGCGTGCGGACGCCGCGGAATCGCCCAGCCCCAGGTCGCTCGCCGCGGCCGGCGCCCCGGCGAGCAGCATGGCCTGCGCCTCGTCGGCGGTGAGCCCGGTCAGGCGCGTGCGCCATCCCTCGAGCAGGGAAAAGCCTCCCGCGGCGCCGCGGTGCGTCACGACCGGCACCCCGGAGGCGCTGAGCTCCGCGATATCGCGATGGATCGTGCGCAGCGACACCCGCAGCTCGGCGGCGAGCCGCGCGGCGGTCATCCGCCGGTTCGCCTGCAGGAGCATGAGGACGGTGAGGAGCCTTCCGGCGCGCATGCCGCGAAGATATATGACATGCGGTGGCATGTATAGGCGCGCACGATGGAGGCTCCCCACACGAGGAGACGACCATGGACCAGGCAGTCACGCTTTCCGCCCCCGGGGCAGCCGACGCGCTCGCGAGCCCCGTGGTGGAATTGAGGCAGTACACGCTGCACCCGGGACGGCGCGACACGCTCATGGACCTCTTCGAGCGATATTTCGTCGACGGCCAGCGGAACGCGGGAATCCGCCTGCACGGCGAGTTCCGCGACGCGAACGACCCCGATCGCTTCGTCTGGCTGCGCGGCTTCGAAAGCATGACGGATCGTCCGCGCGCGCTCCAGGCGTTCTATCACGGCGATGCCTGGAAGGCCCATCGCGAGGCCGCGAACGCGACGATGGTCGACTCCGACAACGTGCTGCTGCTACGTCCCGCGGCGAAGGAAGGATTCAGCCTCGCACGGCGCACGGGCGCGTTGATGGTCGCCACGATCTACCTGCTGCGCGCGCCCGTGGATGACGGCTTCGTGCAGTTCTTCTCCGACCAGGTGGCGCCGGTGATGCGCGCGACCGGCGCGCCGCCCCTGGCGGAGCTGCGCACGCTCGAGGCGCCCAACAACTTTCCGCCGCTGCCGGTGCGCGAGGGCGAGCACGCGTTCGTGTGGCTCGCGGGCTATGGCAGCCCCGCGGAATACGAGCGGCATCTGGTGCGGCTCGCGCAGTCGAAGCCCTGGAGCGCGGCCCAGGGGCGACTCGCATCGCGCCTCGAGTCGCCGCCCGTCGTGCTCGTGCTGCAGCCCACGCCGGGCACGCTGGCGCGCAATGCAATGGGCTACGAGTATCGGCTCGATCGCACCGGCAGCCTGCACGATTTCGATTTCCTCGCGGGCTCCTGGACCGGCACGAGCCGCCGCCTCGCGCACCGGGGGGTCGGAAGCGCCGACTGGGAATCTTTCCCGCTCGAGTCGCGCATGCAGCCGCTGCTCGGCGGTCTCGTCAACGCCGAGGAAGTCTCGTTCCCGACCCGGGGCACATCGGGCGTGACGCTGCGCACCTTCGACACCGCGAAGAAGCAATGGGCGATCTACTGGGTGAACAGTCGCGACGGAGTCCTCCAGCCACCGGTGTTCGGGGGATTCGACGGCGATGTGGGGCTCTTCTACGGCGAGGACGTGGATGCGGGCCGGCCGGTCAAGGCGGCTTTTCGCTGGACGCGCATGGGGCCGAACGCCGCGCGCTGGGAGCAGGCGTTTTCCTACGATGGGGGCAAGACGTGGGAGACCAACTGGGTGATGGAATTCGAGCGGAGCGCCCCGTGATGCGCGCGCCGGCGCCCTAGAACGAAACGCCGACGGATCCGACGAAGACCTGCTCGCTCGAGCCCGGATTGAACCAGAAGGCGCCCAGGGTCACGTGCTTCCACGCGTACTGCACGAAGGGGCCGCGCTGGAGATCGCGCGCCACTTCATAGGCTCGCGTGCGCTGGCCGGCAGCGCCCACGCGAAGCGCCTCGGTCGCGTGGAACCCGATCTCGCTCCACGCGTAGTTGTAGTCGTTCGTGCGCGCGTGGGTGTCGCGCACGAATTCCGCTTCCACGTACGCATCCAGCCGGCGCCACGCGAGGCTCGCCTCGAAGCCGGGGATGAACGCCTGCATCGGCCCCCAGCCGCCGCCCACGATGGGCGTCATCTCCCATTTCACCGCCTCGCCCCCGCCGGAAAAGGTCCAGCCCACGAAGGCGGAGCGCGAGTCCTTCTGCTCGTAGGCATAGCGCGCCTCGAGGTGCAGGGACCCGGCGTCGGCCGTGCCCACCACCGACGTGATCGTGTCGCCGCCGCGCGGCGTGGCCGGCTGCACGGTCAGCGCGAATTCCCATTCGGGACGCTCAGGCCGGCTGGCGCGCCGGCCAGCGGGCGGCGCGTCCTGCGCGAGTGCGGGAAACGCGGCGGCGAGCGCGACCCCGAGCGCCAGGCGCCTCATCCGCCCAGGGCCATGATGGCCACGATCACCGCCGCGCCCAGGCCCATCATCGAGAAGCCGGTCCGCCATCCGCCATAGCCCGCGTGGCGGCCGAGCGAGCGGCCGCCCATGAACAGCATGGCGAGCGCCACGATGCGCGACACCCACTTCGCCGTGCCCACGTCGGCGATGAAGATGAACGGCAGGACGATGGGAAACGTGGCGGCGACCACGATGAGGAAGATGGCGACGGCGGCGAGCGCATCGCGAGCGTAGAGATGCGGACGTTCGGGCAGCGCCGGGAGCGCGACGATGCGCAGGCGCACCGCCTCGATCTCCGCGTCCGAGACGAGCTGCGAGGCGACCTGCGAAAGCGCGCGGCCGACCGCACGGCGGCCGCTCGCGGCATCCGGCGCGGCGCGCACCGCGAGCGCGAGGTTGAGCGTGCGGCCGCGCTCGGTGATCGTGCGCACCAGGTACATGACCGCGTCGACCAGGCCCCAGGCGAGGTTGCAGCCGAGGGCGGTCACCACCATCGTGCGCACCTCGCCGCCACCGGGCGTGACCACCGACATGGCGCCGGCGAACGTGATCGCCATGTAGAGGCCGAAGCACATCTCCGACACCCGCTCGACCGCATTGAGGACCGGTTCGGGAGCGTCTTCCTCCAGGACGATGGCGGCGCTCATGCGACGGGCCCGCGCGCGAGGAAGGCATCGACGCCGGTCTCGACGTTGAAGAACATGCGCTCGCGGCCCAGTTTCGCGGCGAGCGGCGTGCGGCGCACGAGCTCCATCGCCTCCGGTGTGAGGCCCGCGAGCCACACCTGGATGCCCTCGCCGCCGAGCCTGGCTTCGGCCTCGATGAGCATCCGCAGCGCCGTGTATTCGAGCCCGGGAATCGCGGAGCAATCGAGCAGGAGCACGCGCGGCTGCGCTGCGTGGATCAGCATGCGCAATTTCTCGCCGATGTTGGCCGCGTTGCCGAAGTAGGCGCGGCCCTCCGGTCGCGCGATGAGAAGGCCGGGATAGACCTCGTCTTCCGGATGCTCGGCGCTGCGCGGGCGGAACACGCGGGTTCCGGGCTTGCGGCCCAGCGGATTGACGGGCGGATCGTTCGCGAGCGCGATGAGGCTCGCGAGCGACAGCACCGAGGCGAGCAGGATCCCCTTCAAGGTGCCGAGCAGCATCACGCCGAGGCACGCGATCACCGTCCAGCGGAACTCCATCGTGCGCACGGCGCGAATCTCGAGCATCTCGTGCGGGCTCACCAGCCCGATCGAATAGACGATCACGACGGCGGCGAGGGTGGCGTTCGGCAGCAGCGCCAGCACGGGGGCGAGGAAGAGGACCGTCGCGAGGGCGACCACCGCGACCACGACGGACGCCGCCTGGGTCTTCGCGCCCGCGTTGCGATTCACCGCGGTCTGGGATGTCCCGCCGCCGGCCGGCATGGAGCCGATGAAGGCGCCGCCGACGTTGGCCGCGCCGACCGCGAGCAGCTCGCGGTTCGCGTCGATCGGCGGGTCGGACTGCGGCGCGAACGCGCGCGCCGCCGCGATGGATTCGGTGAAGGAGATGAGCGCCACGCCTGCCGCCGCCGGCCACATCGCGAGCGCCAGCTGCGCGCTGGGCCAGTGCAGCTTCGGCATGCCGCCCTGGATCTCGCCGACGACAGAGACGCCCGCCGCCTCGAGGCCCAGCCAGGCCGACGCCGCGATGCCGGCGGCGACCGCGATCAGCGGCGCGGGTGCGCGCGGCATCGCCTTCTTCGCCGCGACGATGACGACGAGCGTCGCGACGGCCACGAGGAGTGTCGCGTGGGAGAAGCCGCCCGCCTGCTGGACGATCGATCCCACGTCGCGGAAGAAGCCTTCCTTGTGGATCTTGATGCCGAGCAGCTTCGGCACCTGGTCCACGACGATCACGAGGCCCACGCCGGCCTTGAAGCCGGCGAGCACCGGCTCGGAGATGAACGAGGCGAGGAAGCCCAGCCGCAGGAGGCGTGCTCCGACGAGCATCGCACCCACGAGGAACGACAGCGTGGCGGCCGCGGTGAGCGGATCGAGCGAAGCATCGGCCCGCATGGCCTCGCCGATCGCGCTCGCGCACAGGATCGCGATCGGCGTGGTGGTGCTCACGCTCAGCACGCGAGACGTGCCGAGGGCCGCGTAGATCGCCATCGGCACGATCGCCGCGAACAGCCCCGCCTCGACGGGCAGCTGGGCGATGGTGGCGTAGGCAAGCGCCTTCGGCACGACGACCGCGGACGTCGTGAGCCCCGGGATCATGTCCGCGAGGAAGCCGCGGGACGGTCGGACCTGCGCCTGCGTTCGGGTGACGCTCATGGGCTTTGAGCAGAGGAGATGCCTCGACCATGCCGGGGGCCGCCGCGCGCGGCAATCGTCCTTTGGGGCCGAACGCGTGCGCATGGAGGGCACGGAGCGTATCGTCGGCGAAACCGCGCTGGCGAATCGAAGCGCCAGGCGCCGTCACTTCCAAGGAGATTCAAATGAAGAGGCTTACCTTTTCCATCGCGATAAGTATCGCGCTGGGCTTGTCGATGCAGCAGAGCGCCGCGAACGACGAAGCGCATTGGAGCTATGACAGCCATCATGGTCCGCGCCAATGGGGCGACATGAAGGAGGATTTCGCGACGTGCAAGGTGGGCCACGAGCAGTCGCCGATCGACATCCACGTGAAGCAGGCTAAAGCGGCCCCGCTCGAGGCGATCCGTTTCGACTACAAGCCCGCGCCGCTCAAGATCATCGACAACGGCCATACGGTTCAGGTGAACTACGCCCCGGGCAGCTCGATCACGATCAATGGCAGCCGGTACGAGCTCGTGCAGTTCCACTTCCACAAGCCGAGCGAGGAGAAGATCGACGGCAAGGCCGACGCGATGGTGGTCCACCTCGTGCACCGGAACGCCGAGGGCAAGCTCGCCGTCGTCGCGGTCCTGGTCGACGCGGGCCGGGAGGATGCGCTCATCAAAACGCTCTGGGCGAACGTGCCGAAGGAAAAGGAGAAGGAGGCATCGCCCGCTGGCGTCATGATCGACGCGTCCTCGCTCCTGCCCGCAAGCCGGGCGTATTACACCTTCAACGGCTCGCTCACCACGCCGCCGTGCAGCGAGGGCGTGACCTGGTTCGTGCTGAAGACACCGCTGAAGGCGTCGAAGGGGCAGATCGCGGAGTTCGGAAAGCTCTATCCCGCGAATGCGCGCCCGGTGCAGCCGCTCAACGGCCGGGTGGTGCAGAGCAGCCCGTGAGCTGAACGAAGGGCCGTATCGCCGCGCCCATTCGTCGCGTCAGCGCGCGGCGAGGCGCCAGAGGGAGGTCGCTTCGGCCTTGCGCGCGGCGTGCAACGGGTCCGACGGATCGGACGCGCGTGGATGCTTCGGGCGTGCGTCCATGCGATCGATGACCTTCAGCCCCGCGTCGGCCACGGCCGCGAGCAGCTCCTCGCGCGTGCGCAAGCCGAGATGCTCGGCGAGATCGGAGAGGATGAGCCAGCCTTCGCCCCCGCGCTCGAGGTGGGCCGGCAGTCCGCGCAGGAAGCCCAGCAGCATGCGCGAGCCGGGATCGTAGATGCCCTGCTCGAGCGGCGAGCTGGGCCGCGCCGGTAGCCACGGCGGATTGCACACGACGAGCCCGGCACGACCATCGGGAAAGAGGTCGGCCTGCGCCACCTCGACGCTCGAGGCGAAGCCGAGGCGCTCGATGTTCTCGCGAGCGCAGGCGAGCGCGCGGCCATCCATGTCGGTCGCGACGATGCGCTGGATGCCGCGGCGCGCGAGCACGGCCGCGAGCACGCCGGTGCCGGTACCGATGTCCAAGGCAAGGGACCGCGAGGCGAGGGCGGCCGGCAGCGGCGCCTTCGCGACGAGGTCCACGTACTCGCTGCGGATCGGCGCGAAGACCCCGTAGTGCGGATGGATGCGCGCGCCGAGGGCGGGCACTTCAATGCCATTGCGACGCCACTCGTGCGCACCGACCACGCCCAGCAGCTCGCGAAGCGATACCACGGACGCCTCGCCCGCGGCACCCCATGCTTCGGTGCACGCGTCGCGCAGGTCCGGCGCGCGTCGCAGCGGGATCGAGTGATCGGCATCCACCGGCACGAGCAGCATGCCGAGCGTGCGCGCGCGTTGCGCCCGGGCCTGGCGCTCGAGGTTGAAGAGCTCGGCCGGTGCGCGGGCCCCGCTCGCGGCAGGGGCAGCCTTGCGCGGAAGCCGGTCGACTCGATGCGCCAGGGCATTGAGCATCTGCCGCGCATTCTGGAAGTCGCCTCGCCACAACAGGCCCACGCCCTGGCAGGCCAGCCCGTAGGCATCGTCCGCCTTCATGCGGTCGTCCGCGATCACGACCTTCGAGGGTGCCGGCGCCCCGCGCTCGGAGCGCCAGCGCGCGCAGACGAGCCGTCCGTCTTCCGGCCACTGGATCGACGGCGCGTCCGCCACTAGAGCTCGTCGTACTTCCGCGCGGTTCCCCGCGCCTTGTCCACGGGGTACTTGCGCGCGTTCGCGGTCATTTTCTTCCGGGCCGCATCCAGCGGGTCGATGCCGAGGCCGTCCGCGAGCCGGATGAGATAGAGCAGCACGTCGGCGATCTCCTCTTGCGCCGAAGCGAGCGCGTCGGGACCGAGGCGGCGGCTCTGTTCTTCCGTGAGCCACTGGAAGATCTCGAGCAGCTCCGAGGCCTCGACCGACAGCGCCGCCGCGAGGTTCTTCGGCGAGTGGAACTGCTCCCAGTCGCGTTCGCGCGCGAACTGGCGCAGCTCCTCGCGCAGCCCATCGAGCTCCGTCATCCTGTCCCCCTGCATCGCACGGATCGTTTCAGAACTTCTCGTCGCGCCTCAGATAGCGCCACTGGCCGACGGGCAAGGGACCGAGCGGCACGCCGCCGCTCCTCACGCGCTTGAGCCCCGCGACGACGAGGCCCACGCTCTCGCACATGCGCCGGATCTGCCGCTTGTGGCCCTCGCGCAGCACGAAGCGCAGCTGGTCCTCGTTGGCCCAGGACACCTTCGCCGGCTTGAGCTTCACGCCGTCGAGCTCGAGCCCGTGGCGCAGCAACGCGAGGCCGTCCTCGGAGAGCGTGCCCTCGACGCGCACGAGGTATTCCTTCTCGACCTCGGAGTTGGCGCCGACGAGGCGCCGCGCGACACGGCCGTCCTGCGTGTAGACGAGCAGGCCCGTCGAATCGATGTCCAGGCGGCCTGCGGGTGCCAGGCCTCGCAGGTGGCCCGGCCGGAACTGGATGGGCGAGGGATCCTCGGCCCACCGGTTCTCCGGCTTGATCAGCACGACCGCGGATTGGTAGCCATCCTCGGGCTGGCCGGAGACGAAGCCGACCGGCTTGTTGAGCAGCACCGTCACCTGCTCGCTCTGGTGCTTCGAGGCGGCGGCATCGACCTCGATCTTCGCATCGTGCCGGACGCGCACACCGAGCTGCGTGACTACCTTGCCGTCCACCCGGACCCATCCGTTCTCGATCCACTCGTCGGCCTCGCGCCGCGAGCAGAGGCCGAGCTCGCTCATCCGCTTGGACAGCCGCGGATCGTCCGGATTTTCATGGGCGCCGGGACGGGGCAGCGCGCGTGGCGGTGGAGAGTCCTTGGGCGGCTCCTTTGCTCTCGGCGGACGGCCCTTGAAGGGCTCCTTCGATCGCGGAGGGCGGCCCTTGAATGATTCCCTGGCCCTGGGTGGCCGATCCTTGAACGGCCTCTTCGCTGCCGGTGGACGGGGGGGCGGCTCGTCCGGGATGCCGGCGGGAGGCGCCGGCGGGGCGGCCGCTGGCGAGGGCGTTGCCGCAACGCGGCCGCGCATCTTCTGCGCGGAGCGGCCGCGCGCCGTCGAAGGCGTCGAAGCCTTCGAGCGATCGATCGGCTTCGGCAGCTTGAGCGTCGTTCGAGCCATGGGCCATTTTAACCGGATACACTCCGCACCCATGACTCCACGCTCGCGGCAGGCGCTCCTGGCAGCAGTCGTCGTTGCATTACTGGTCGCGCTCCCGCTCTGCGTGTGGCGGGACCTCCGGCACATCTCCCGCGTCGCGCTCGAGCGCCAGGCGCGGGACGTCAATGCCATCGTCACGAGCATTCGTGGCTATTACGCGAGCAACGTCGTCGCCCGGGTGCTCGCCTCGCCGGACCACACGCGCGTCGTCAACAACTACGAATCCGTGCCGGGTGCCATTCCCATCCCGGCGACGCTCTCGCTCGAGCTCGGCCACATCATCGGCGAGAAGCAGGGCGCCGTGGCCTACCGGTTCATCTCGGACCTGCCGTTCACCAACCGCGCGCCGCACCCCATGGACGAATTCGAGCGCTCGGCGCTGGCGGGCCTTCGCGCGGGCGCACCGGGGACGCCGGTCGACGTCAGCTCCGCGGGACTCACGACGCGGGTTCGCGTCATATCGCCGATCCTCATGGGCGCCACCTGCATCGGATGCCACAACACGCACCCGGAAAGCCCCAAGCGCGACTGGAAGGTGGGCGACGTTCGCGGCATCCAGGAGGTGTCGGTGATGCAGCCGATCGCCACCAACCTTTTCTCGTTCAAGTACACGCTCGCCTGGCTGCTCCTGGCCGCGACCGCCGGCTTCGCCTTCATCACGTTCCAGCGGCGGCAGGCGGCCCTCATCGGCCGCATCAACCGGGAGCTCGCGGGCAAGAACGACTTCCTCGCGTCGATCTCGTCCAAGCTCTCGCGCTATCTCGCTCCGCAGATCTACGCGAGCATCTTCAGCGGCCAGAAGGACGTCTCGATCCGCGCGGACCGCAAGAAGCTCACGATCTTCTTCTCCGACATCAAGGATTTCACCGCCCTCACGGAGAGCATGCAGCCGGAGGAGATCACGGCGCTGCTGAACGAGTACCTCACGGAGATGTCCGCGATCGCCATCCGCCACGGCGGCACCATCGACAAGTTCATCGGCGACGCGGTCATGGTGTTCTTCGGCGATCCCGAGACGAAGGGCATCGCGGAGGACGCGCGGGCTGCCCTGCGCATGGCATTCGAGATGCAGGAGCGGCTGGCCGAGCTCAACATCCATTGGCGCGCCGCGGGGCTCGAGCAGCCGCTGCGGGTCCGCATGGGAATCAACACCGGCTATTGCAACGTCGGCAACTTCGGCAGCCAGGACCGCATGGATTACACGATCCTCGGCGCCGAGGTGAATCTCGCCGCACGGCTGCAGTCGATCGCCGAGCCGGGCCGCATCGTCGTGAGCTACGAGACCTATGCGCTCACGCTCGACGTCGCGGTCGGCCACGCGTTGCCGGCGATCGCCATGAAGGGCATCGCCCGCGAAGTCGTGCCCTATGCCATCGATGGGCGGATCGGCCCCGGCGGCACCACGCTGCGCGTGATCGCGGAGAGCAGCGCGGGACTGGACCTGTACCTCGATCCCGGCCGCGTGGATCCCGCGTCGGTCGCTCGATTGCGATCCGCGCTCGAGGCGGCAAGCGCGGAGCTGGCGAAGATCGATCCGGGCCGCGTGGGGTAGTGGTCGATCGCGGGGGACCACCGCGAGCGTCGCGTGCCCGGGATGTCTCAGGTGCGCTCGGATGCCCGGGCGGCCCGCGCGACCTCCCTGATCATTCCCGGCATCGCGCGCCGGATCTGCGGCGCGATGAAGAGGACGCCGAGCGGATCGCCGAAGGTGCCGGCGGTGGGCGGGCCGAGGACATGCAGCCGCTCCACCGGCCTGGCGCCGGAACCGATCGCGCGGCACTGCGCATCGACCTGGAAGCCGAATCCCGTCGGGTCCCTGCGCAAGAGCCCTGCTGCGATGAGTGACGAGAGAAAAGGGTTGTCGGAAGCCCCGCACGCGGCATCAAGGCCCGTGCAATTGATGACCGCCTCGAAGACGCCTTCGACCGTCTCGCCGTTGCTGTTCTCGAGCCAGCGCACACGGACGGCCCGGCCCTCGGCCGCGGCCTCCTGAAGGCGTCCGCGGCGGTACACGACGCCGCCATTCGCTTCTGCTTCGCCAACCAGCGCATCGTTCTGGGGCGGCGTCCGGAACCGGTGCGCGTCGTACCACGGCCGGGCGCGTCGCAGGAAGCGCTTCTTCTCGACCGTGTCCAGCATCGGCCACACTTTCCAGACGCTGTCGCGCAAGTCATCGAACGGGCCATACCAGTCGCCGCCCGCCGCCTGTGCCTGGGCAATCCGGCGGCGTAGGGCGCGGATGAACGCGCGCGCCGTGGGCTTCGTATCAGCGATGAAATCCGGGATGGGCCCGTCGATGCGCTCGAAGAGCCGTGCGGCGGTTGAATCCGGGTTCGGCGGACGCTGGGGCCGCGGGCGCAGCCCATGGCGCGAAAGAACGGTGAGGGGCTGCGTGTGACCGCGCCGCACGAGCGTCGAAAGGATGTCGAGCGCGGTGAGCCCCGCCCCGATCACGAGGACCCGCGCGCCGCGGGCGATGGTGCGAATGCGCTCGGCGTCGAACGGGTCCGCGACGACCGCCGGGTGCGAGGCGAGCGCGGGATGGAATGGCCACAGAAGGCGCATGCCACCATTGCCCGTCGCCGCGACGAGCATCCGCGCGTCGAGCCGCATGCCTCCAGCGAGGGCGACGTTCCATCCGCCTTCGGTGCGCGTGACGCCGATCGCCCGATCGCGCACGTGGCGAATCGCCGAGCCATTCGGCCTCCTCGCGTTGGCCGCCACCGTCTCGCCCACGAAGCGGCCGAAGTCCGACCGCCGGACGTACAGGTGCCCATTGGGCGCGAGGGCCTCGGGATCGCGCTCCAGCAGGCGCGTCGATTCGCACCATCGCACCAGTGCGTCGGCTTCGAGCGGATCGACCATGTGGGTGCCCGCGCTGCCGTTCAGGCGGTGGTCGGGATCGGTCGAAGAATATGCCGCGCCGCGTCCCAGGTCCGCGGCCGGCTCGACGACCGCGACATCCAGCGGCGCCTCGCTCGCGCGAACCAGCTGCACGGCGGTCGCGGCTCCGGTGAAACCGCCGCCCACGATGATGATCGGAATGCTCACGACATCCCACGATACCGCATGCGGCACCCGGACCGGCCTGATAGAATGATCGCGCCCTTGGGGGAGTAGCCGCCCTCGCGCAACGCGAGGGGCCTTCGTCAACATGCTTGGCGTCCGCGCCATGGCGAAGGCAGCCGCGATCAGCGCGGCATGGCGAGACTCATGGCGCTTCGCGGGCCCGGCCGGGCGGCGCGGGGCGTCATG
Source organism: Usitatibacter sp. (assembly GCA_035656735.1). Lineage (GTDB taxonomy): Bacteria > Pseudomonadota > Gammaproteobacteria > Burkholderiales > Usitatibacteraceae > Usitatibacter. The sequence continues at coordinate 173,802 of DASRRY010000038.1, forward strand.
TGTCGCGCCCGGCCTGGAGCTTCCGATGGTCCTCACGCTGGTCCTTCTCGCCGCCGCCGCGGCGCTGATCTACCTTTCCTGCGAGGCGTTCGTCAACGGCGTCGAGTGGCTGGGCATGAAGCTCGGCCTCACCGAGACCGCGACGGGCACCTTGCTCGCGGCATTCGGCACGGCGTTGCCCGAAAGCGTGGTGACGCTGGTGGCTTCCGCGTTCGGCACGACGCCGGCGCAGAAGGACATCGGCGTGGGAGCCGCGCTGGGCGGACCGCTCGCGTTGAGCACCGTGGCCTACGGCGTCGTCGCGGTGATGCTGTTGCTGAATGCCGGGCGCCTGGGGCGCGGTGCCGACCCGTGCGTCGAGGTGGATAGCGCGAGGCTCAGGCAGGACCAGCTCTGGTTCCTCGGCATCTTCGTGTTCAAGGTGATGCTGGGCCTCGTCGTGTTCGCGTGGAAGCCGCTCGCCGGATTCGCTTTCCTCGCGGCGTATGGCGTCTACACGCTGAAGGAGCTGCGCGCGGCGGGCGAAAGCGCCGGGCACTTCGATCTCGAGCCGCTGAAGATCAGGCCGCGCGACGCAAACCCGCCGCCCGGCTGGGCCGCGCTGCAGACGCTCGTCGCACTCGTGATCATCTTCTTCGCATCCCAGTTCTTCGTGCACCAGCTCGAGGCCCTCGCCACGCAGCTCGGCATGAGCGCCGAGCTCGTGGCGCTGCTCTTCAGTCCCGTGGCGACGGAGCTTCCCGAGACCATGAACGCCATCATCTGGGTGCGCCAGGGCAAGGAGCGCCTCGCCCTCGCGAACATCAGCGGCGCGATGATGATCCAGGCGACCGTTCCGACGGCCTTCGGTCTCTTCTGGACGCCGTGGCTGCTGCAGGAACCGTTGCTCGTGGCGGCGGGCACCACGATGGCGGCGATCCTCTATCTCCAGTGGATCTTCCGCTCGCCACGGGTGCAGGCCCGCTCGCTCGCACAGGTGACGTGGCTCTACGCCGTATTCGCGGCCATCGTGATCGGGCGCGCGCTGGCGTAGCCTGGAACCGGCCCGCGCCGGGGGTGACCCTCATCGCGAGCAGGGCTCGACCGTCGTGGTGCCCGCCGAGATGGGGAGGTAGTCGCCGAGCGAGCGGCAACGCCTGTCCACGCACAGTTCGTAGTCGCGGGTGTAAGTGGAGCGCGCGAGCGAGAGGCTCGGCACGTGCGTGACCTGCGGCGTGTAGTGCCAGACACCCCGGCGATCGAGCCTCGCGCCTTCCGGCGGCTCCATGCCCGCGCCCGTCCCGCGAATGCGGGCCTCGACCAGATCGAGCGCGTCGCCGCGTACGACGTAATCCTCTTCCCAGCGGATCTTCTCGATCGAGTGCATCCATGCGAGCGTGAAGCGCGGCGTCGGCACGAAGACGTTCATCGCGCCGGCGACGAGGCAGATGCCGAGGGTCACGCGGCGGCGGGCGCCGGGGGCGTGGGCGTGGCGCCGCGCGAGCGCCAGAAGTGCCAGGCGAGGAAGGCAGCGCCGAGGCCGAAGCCCGCGTAATCGGTCCAGTCGATCGCCACGATCAGCAGGAGGGCGGAGCAGGCGGCCACGACGCGCTCGGCCATGTTGAGCCGCGCGCGCAAGTAGCCGATCGCGGCACCGCCCCACAGCGCGATCGCGAAAAGCGCCTTCACCACCATATACGCGGTGTTGTACCAATGCCCGGATTGCATCATGAGCGACGGGTCGTACACCGCCATGTACGGGATCACGAAGCCCGCGATCGCGATCTGCGTCGCCTTGAATCCGATCTGCATGAAGGGCGCGCGGGCGATCGAAGCCGCGGCGAGCGCGGCCAGCGCGACCGGCGGCGTGAGGTCCGCCATGATCCCGAAGTAGAAGACGAACATGTGCGAGACGATGAGTGGCACGCCGAGCTTGAGCAGCGCCGGCGCGGCGATCGAGCTCGTGATGATGTAGTTGGGGATCGTCGGAATGCCCATGCCGAGCAGCAGGCACACGAGCATGGTGAGGATGAGCGAGAGCAGGATGCTCTTGCCGCCCACCTGCACGATGAAGCCCGCGAACGAGGTCGCCGCTCCCGTGAGCGTGAGGACTCCGATCACGATACCCACGATGGCGCACGCGATGCCGACCGGCAGCGCCTGTTTCGCGCCGTCGACCAGGCTCGAGCGCATCACGCCGAGCGTCTTGCGCCCGCCGTGCATGAAGAGCAGCACCACGACCATCCCCGCGATGGGCGCCAGGATCGCCCACATGCCGAACTGGTCCCACACGCCTGCCTTGTAGGCGACGCCCGCCGCGAGGCCCAGCGCCACCCAGAAGAAGATGCGGAAGGCCGTGGGCCCGAGCCCCGCGGTGATGCCCGCGCCGAGGATCAGCACCGCCGTGAGCGCGAGTCCCGTCATGCCCGCATACATGGGCGTGAAGCCGTCGAAGAGCATGTAGACGAGCGCCGCCAGCGGCAGCAGCAGGTACCAGTTCTTCGCGATCGCCTTCCACGGGTTGGGGCACTGGTCCTTGGGCAGCCCCATCAGCCCGCGATGGCCGGCCTCGAGATGCACCATCCAGAAGGCCGTCACGTAGTAGAGCACGGCGGGAATCACCGCCGCCTTGCAGATCTCGACGTAGGGCACGTTGAGGGTCTCGGCCATGATGAACGCGACCGCGCCCATCACCGGCGGCATGATCTGGCCGCCCATGCTCGAGGTCGCCTCGACCGCGCCCGCGAACACGGGCGAATAGCCGAAGCGCTTCATGAGCGGGATCGTGAACTGGCCGACCGTGAGCACGTTCGCGACACCCGAGCCGCTGATCGTGCCCATGAACCCCGAGGACACGACCGCTACCTTCGCCGGTCCGCCGCGCGCATGGCCGACGAACCCGAGCGCCACGCTATTGAAGAGATTGATCATCCCGGCGTGCTCGAGGAATGAGCCGAAGAGGATGAAGAGGAAGATGTACGTCGCCGAGACCAGCGTCGGAATGCCGTAGATCCCCTCGACGCCGAGGTAGAGCTGCGAGATGACCTGGTCGTAGCCGAAGGGCCGGTGGCCGAGCACTTCCGGCAGGTACTGGCCGAAGAGCCCGTAGGCCAGGAAGATCGCGGCGATGATGGGCAGCGCCGCGCCGAGCACGCGACGCGCGGCTTCGAAGAGCAGGATCACGACGATCGTCCCGACGGCCAGGTCCGTCGTCGTCGGATCGCCCGAGCGCTGGATCAGGTCCGCCTCGAAGATCCAGTGGTAGAAGCCCAGGCCGAAGCCCACGAGGGCCAGCAGCGCGTCGTACCAGGGGAGCTTCCGCAGCTGGGCCTTGCGATGGATGGCCGGGTGCAGCAGGAAGGCCATCGCGAAGAGGAAGCCCACGTGCAGCGAGCGCGTGACCTGGCTCGAGAGCGGGGCGAATGCCGCGACCAGCAGCTGGTAGGCCGAGAAGGCGAGGGCGACGGTGGTGACGATGTGGCGCGTCCAGCCGGCCAGCTGGCGGCGCGCGCCGTGCTCCTCGAAGCCGGCCGGCTCCGGCGTGTGCTTCGAATCGATCGGAGCCGGCTCGGGCGCTTGCATTGAAGGTCCCGGGAAGGTTGCCTACTTGATCAGGCCCTTCTCGCGGTAATACTTCGCGGCGCCGGGGTGCAGCGGCACCGCCATGCCCTTGGCGGCGTCCTCGAGCTTGATCGCCTTCGCCGCATTGTGCGCCGCCACGAGCGTCGGGATGTTCTCGAAGAGCGCCTTGGTCATCTTGTAGACCGTATCGTCCGACACCGACGACGAGGTCACGAGCGCGTTCTTGATCGCGACGGCCGGCACGTCCTGCGTCTGCCCCTCATACGTGTTCGCCGGGATCACGGCGGGCTCGTACGCCGGGTCGTTCACCTTCTTCACGACCGCGGGCGGGATCGCCACCACGACGATCTTCGTGCTCGTGGCCAGGTCGCGGAGCGAAGACACGCCGAGCCCGGCGGACTGCAGCGTCACGTCGAGCTGGCGGTTCTTCATGAGCTCGACCGACTCGCCGAAGGGCAGGTACTCGACCTTGGAGAAATCCTTGTACGTGAGCCCGGCGGCCTTGAGGATGGCGCGCGCGTTGAGCTCGGTGCCGGACTTGGGTGCGCCCACCGAGATGCGCTTGCCCTTGAGGTCCGCGAGCGTCTTGATGCCCGAGTCGGCGGTCGCCACGATCTGCACGTAGTTCGGGTAGATCGACGCCACGCCGCGCAGCTTCTTCAGCGGCGCCTTGAAGCCCGCCTCGGAGTTGCCCTTCCACGCATCGGAGAGCGCGTCGCCCAGCGTGAAGGCGAGCTCGCCGCGCCCGGATTCGATCAGGTTCAGGTTTTCGGCGGATGCCTTGGTGGATTGCACCGAGACCTTCGCGTCGGGCAGCGCCTTCGAGTAGATCTGCGACAGGGCCACGCCGAGCGGGTAGTAGACGCCGCTCGTGCCGCCCGTGAGGATCGTCACGTACTGCGCGGCGGTTGCGGGAAGGGCGAGTACCAGGCAGGCTGCCGCGCCGAGGACGCGGGTCATGAGTCGGGTCATTGTCATCTCCGGAGCGATTCGCGCCCCGGCGACCTGCCGTCGGGGCGCCACGGGGTTTTCGAGCGTGGACGCAGGCGGGAGTTCCGGGTAGCGGAATGGATGCCACGGCGAAACCCGGAAGCCCGCGAGGCGCGAATGATACATGCGCGATACAGTTTTGCACAAAACTATCGGCCGGGAACGGCGCCGCCCGCCCTTTGTCACATGGGCCTCGGCAAGCGCGGGGTTCCATGGCAGGGATCGGTCGCACCACCTGGGTCATCGCGGAAGGCTATATCCCGCCTTCGGGCAAGGAGGGATCGCGCGCCCTCGAAAGCCACGAGACCGCCTGCATGCTCAACGCTGGCGACGCCGAGGCCCATGTGCGCATCACGATCTACTTCGCCGATCGCGATCCCGCGGGACCCTACCGCGTGAGCGTCGCACCGCGGCGCACGCTGCACCTCCGATTCAACGACCTGAAGGACCCGGCTCCGGTGCCGCGCGGCACGGACTACGCGAGCGTGATCGAGTCGGACGTGCCCATCGTGGTGCAGCACACGCGCCTCGATTCGCGCGACCCGGCCATCGCGCTGCTGAGCACGGTCGCCTTCCCCGTGTGAAGGGCCGCGGTGGCCCAGGTCTTCAGCCCCCGCGCGGTCCTGCTGCTGAAGCTCGCGGGCATCGCGTTCGTCGTGGCGCTTGCCGTCGCGCTGGTCACGATCTACAAGTACTTCCAGGGCCCCGGCACGCTGGCGGAGGCCCCGGAGCAGCCGATTCCCTTCAGCCACAAGCACCACGTGGGCGACGACGGCATCGACTGCCGCTACTGCCACGACTCCGTGGAGAAATCGTCGTTCGCGGGCATCCCGTCCACGCACACGTGCATGTCGTGCCACTCGCAGCTCTTCACGGACGCGAAGATGCTCGAGCCGGTGCGCAGGAGCATGGCGACAGGGCAGCCGCTGCACTGGACGCGCGTGCATGCGCTTCCGGACTTCGTGTACTTCGACCACTCCATCCACGTCGCCAAGGGCGTGGGATGCATCGAGTGCCACGGGCACGTCGACCGCATGCCGCTCGTGCGTCGCGTGGCCAGCCTGCAGATGGAATGGTGCCTCGAGTGCCACCGCGATCCCGAGCCGCACCGGCGCAAGGCGAGCCTCGTCTTCGTGATGCAGCCCACGAGCGTGGTGCGCGCCGCGGGCGGATTGCCCGACACGAATATCGTGTCGACGCGCCGCCTGACCGACTGCTCGACGTGCCACCGGTGAGCGCGCGATGAACGCTCCGCTCTGGCGCGATGCTTCCGCAGGCCCGGGACGTGCGGCGGGCGCCTTCGACGGCGTCGCCGATCGGATTTCACAATGGGACGGCAGCGGCGAGGCGGGGGCGGGCGCCTTCGCCCTCACGCGACGCGACTTCCTCAAGCTCTCCGCGGCGGCCGCCGCGCTCGCCACCGCCGGCTGCCGCGGCCCCGTCGAGGAAATCGTGCCCTACGTGAGCCCGCGCACGGCGGCGCCCGGCGTGCCGCAATTCTTCGCCACCGCGATGACGCTCGGCGGTGCCGGCACGGGCGTTCTCGTCGAGAGCAACATGGGCCGCCCCACGAAGATCGAGGGCAATCCCGCGCACCCCGCGAGCCTGGGATCCGCCGGAATGTACGAGCAGGCGGCGATCCTCGAGCTCTGGGATCCCGATCGCTCGAAGGGCATCACGTTGCGCGGGCAACCGGCCACGCGCATCGCGCTCGAGACCGCGCTCTTCGAGCGCATGGAGAAGCTGGGCCCCGCCCATGGAGCGGGCTTGCGCATCCTCATGCGCTACTCGAGCTCGCCCACGCTCGCCGCACAGGTCCAGGCGCTCCTGCGGCGCTTTCCGGCGGCGCGCGTGCACACGTGGGAGCCGCTGCATCGCGACCATTCGCTCGCCGGCGCGCGCCTCGCTTTCGGCCGCGCGGCCGAGCCGGTGTATCGCTTCGGCAACGCGGACGTGGTGGTCGCGTTCGATCGCGATTTCGTGGGCGAGGGCCCGGGACACCTGCGCCATGCGCGCGACTTCATGGATCGCCGGCGCCGGCGCGAGAGCGCCCCGCCGAACCGGCTTTACGCGTTCGAGTGCACGCCGACGCTGGCGGGCGCGATCGCCGACCACCGGGAGCCGCTCGCACCCGGCGCGCTCTCGCACGCCCTGGTCCAGCTGGCAGCGGCGCTCCAGGGCGGCAGCGCGGACCATCCGCTCGTCGCCGCGGCCGCCGCGGACCTGCTGTCGCATCGCGGGGGTTGCGTGATCGTCGCGGGCGAGTCGATGCCGCCCGAGGCGCATGCGCTGGTGCATCGTCTCAACGGGCAGCTGGGCGGCGTGGGCCAAGCCGTCGAATATATCGAGCCGGTGCAGGGCGACATCGACTGCACGCGGTCGCTGCAAGCGCTGGCGAGCGACATGGAGGCCGGCACGGTCGACACGCTGCTCATCCTAGGCGGCAACCCCGTGTACGACGCAGCCGGCGACGTCCCTTTCCGTGAGCTGCTTGCGCGCGTGCCGCTCAGCGTGCACCACGCGCTTCGACCCTGCGAGACGTCGGCGGCCTGCACCTGGCACGTACCGCAGACGCACTTCCTCGAGCACTGGAGCGACACGCGCGCCTTCGACGGAACCGCCAGCATCGTCCAGCCGGTCGTGGCGCCGCTCTACGACGGCATCTCGCCCCACGAGATGGTCGCGATGCTGCTCGCGCCGATAGGTGGCACGCCGCGCGACTGGGTGCGCGCTCAGTGGCTGGGCGCTTCGATCGATGCCGCGGGCGAGGAGCGTTGGCGCGCCATGCTGCGCGAGGGCGTCGTACCCGATAGCGCGGCGAGGACGCTGCAGTTGCGGGCTCGCGACATCGATTTCGCTCCGCCCGATACCGCGAAGGCCTGGTCGCTCGTCTTCCGGCCCGACCAGTCGCTCCACGACGGCGAGTTCGCCAACAACGCGTGGCTGCAGGAGATTCCGCGCACGCACTCGAAGCTGGTGTGGGACAACGCGGCGTACCTCAGTCCAGCGTCGGCCAGGTCGCTGGGCGTCGAGAGCGGCGATCGCATCGAGATCGAGTCCGGCCACGCCCGGCTCGTGGCCCCCGTGTGGATCCTGCCGGGGCAGCCTGACGACACCATCACGCTTGCCCTCGGCAACGGCCGCACGCGCGCGGGACGCGTGGGCAACGGGGTGGGCTTCGACGCCTATCCGTTGCGCACCGCGGCATCTCCCTGGAGCCGCACGGGTGCCAACGTGCGCAAGGTGACCGGCGAGCATGTCTTCGCGACCACCCAGAACCACGCCGAAATGGACGGGCGCGACCCGGTGCGGCGCTTGAACGTGCCGGAGGCGGAAGGGCTGCGCGAAAAGCCGCTCGAGGATGAGCCGCCGCCGGAGACGCTCTATCCCGAGTGGAAGTACGACAGCTACCGCTGGGCGATGGTGGTGGACCTCACGAGCTGCATCGGCTGCAACGCCTGCACGATCGCCTGCCAGGCCGAGAACAACATTCCCACGGTGGGGAAGGAAGAGGTGCGGCGCGGGCGCGAGATGCACTGGATCCGCGTGGACCGCTATTACGAGGGATCGCACGGGAAGCCGCGCACGCACTTCCAGCCGGTGCCCTGCATGCAGTGCGAGAACGCGCCCTGCGAGGTCGTCTGCCCGGTCGGCGCCACCGTGCACGACAGCGAGGGCATCAACGTCCAGATCTACAACCGCTGCGTCGGCACGCGTTTCTGCTCGAACAACTGCCCGTACAAGGTGCGGCGCTTCAATTTTCTTCATTACACCCGGCGCGACGGCGAGCCGCCGCTCGACGCGCGCAACCCGCAGGTGACGCTGCGCATGCGCGGGATCATGGAGAAGTGCAACTACTGCCTGCAGCGCATCACGCGCGCGCGCATCGAGACCGAGCGCGAGGGCCGGCGCATCCGCGATGGCGAGGTGGTGACCGCGTGCCAGGCGGCTTGTCCGACGCTCGCGATCACGTTCGGCGACCTCTCCGACTCGCGGAGCGCGGTGAGCCAGGCCAAGCGCTCCCCCCTCGACTACACGCTGCTGCGCGAGCTCAACACCCGGCCGCGGACGAGCTATCACGCGAAAGTGCTGAACCCAAACCCGGATGTTCTCCCCCCTGGCTCGGGAGGCGGCTGATGTCCGCGACACCGCTCATCCGCGGGCGCTGGGGCTACGCCAGCATCACCGACAAGATCGCGGACATCGTCCTGCATCGGCCGACGCACTGGATGTGGGCCGCCGGGCTCATCGTCACGCTGATGATGTCGGTGTTCTTCTTCGGCGCGATGGGTTACCTCTTCACCGTCGGCGTGGGCATCTGGGGCGTGAACATCCCGGTCGCGTGGGGCTTCGCCATCGGCAACTTCGTGTGGTGGATCGGCATCGGCCACGCGGGAACGTTCATCTCGGCGTTCCTGCTGCTGCTGCGGCAGAAGTGGCGCAACTCCATCAACCGGTTCGCGGAGGCGATGACGCTCTTCGCCGCGGGTATCGCGGGCCTCTGGCCGATCCTGCACCTCGGCCGCCCGTGGTTCGCCTACTGGCTGGTGCCGTACCCGAGCGTCATGAACTACTGGCCGCAGTGGCGCAGCCCGCTCGTCTGGGACTTCTTCGCGATCTCCACTTATCTCATCGTCTCGCTGCTCTTCTGGTACGTGGGCCTCGTGCCGGACCTGGCGACCCTGCGCGATCGCGCGACCACACGCGCGAAGCAGATGGTCTACGGCTTCTTCGCCCTCGGCTGGCGCGGCGAGGCGCGGCACTGGGCGCGCTACGAGACCGCCTACCTGCTGCTGGCCGGCCTGGCCGCCCCCCTCGTGATCTCGGTGCACAGCATCGTGTCGCTCGACTTCGCCCTCGGCAACACGCCCGGCTACCACTCGACGATCTTCCCGCCTTACTTCGTGGCGGGCGCGCTCTACTCGGGCTTCGCGATGGTGCTGACACTCGCCATCCCGATGCGGCACTTCTTCGGCCTCGAGGACTTCATCACGAAGCGCCATCTCGACAACGCGGCGAAGATCATGCTCGCGACCGGCCTCATCGTGGCCTACGGCTACATCGCCGAAGTGTTCACGGCGTTCTACAGCCAGGACGAGTACGAGATCGCGATGACGCTGAACCGCTTCTTCGGGCCATACGCATTCGTGTACTGGGGCGTCATCGCCTGCAACGTCGTGATCCCGCAGGTGCTGTGGTTCCGCGGCGTGCGCCGGAACGTCCTCGCGCTCTTCGCCCTGTCGCTCGTGATCCAGCTCGGCATGTGGAGCGAGCGCTTCATGATCGTGGTGTCGAGCCTCTCGCGCGACTTCCTGCCCTCGTCCTGGGGCCTCTTCGTGCCGACGTTCTGGGACGTGTCGATGCTGGTCGCGTCGATCGGCTTCTTCTTCTTCCTGTTCCTGTGCTTCATCCGCGTGCTCCCCGCGATCACCATCTTCGAGATGCGCGAGCTCAAGCACGAGGAGCTGGAGGGCAAGGAGCCATGAGCGCGATCTACGGGCTGATGGCGGAGTTCGCGAGCGCGGACAAGCTGGTCGAGGCCGCGCGCCGCGCACGGGAGGCGGGCCACGAGTGGGTCGAGGCATACTCGCCTTTTCCGATCGAAGGCATCGCCGAGGCGGTCGGCTTTCCCGGCTCGCGCGTGCCGCTCGCGACACTCATCGGCGGCCTCGCGGGCGGGGCGGGCGGCTTCTTCCTGCAGTGGTACGCGGCCGTGATCGACTATCCGCTCAACATCGGCGGCCGGCCCACCAACAGCTGGCCCGCGTTCGTCCCCGTCACGTTCGAGATGACGGTGCTCTTCGCGGCGCTCAGCGCCGTGGTGGCGATGTTCGTGGCCAACGGCCTGCCGAAGCTGCGCCACCCCGTGTTCAACGCTCCGGAGTTCGAGCACTCGACGCGCAACCGCTTCTTCCTCTGCCTGCGGGCCGATGCGCCACGCTTCGAGGAGAAGCAGGCGCGCCACTTCCTCGAGCGGCTCGAGTCGATGAAGGTCTTCGAGGTGCCGCTGTGAGGGCATGGGCATGGCTCGCCGTGCTGCTGCTCGCCTGCGGGTGCGAGAAGATCGCGCGCAACATGTACGAGGGCGCCAGGGAGCGGCCGATGCAGGGGCGCATCCGCGTGGCACCGGGCGAGGCTGCGATCGGAACCACGCCGAGCTCGTCGCGGCCGGTTCCGGGCGATTCGGTCGAGCATGTCAGCGGCATCCTGGCCGGCACCTCCAGCGGCCGCGCCGGCCTCGCGGAGGAGAAGCGCACGATCGAAGCGCAGAACGCGCGCGCGATCCCGTACCCGATCACGATGCAGCTGCTTCGGCGTGGGCAGGAACGCTACACGATCTACTGCGAGCCCTGCCACAGCCCGCTGGGCGACGGCGACGGCATGATCGCGCGGCGCGGGTTCCCCCATCCGCCGTCGTATCACATCCCGCGGCTGCGCCAGGCGCCCGACCGGCTGTTCTACGACGTGATGACGAACGGCTACGGGGTCATGTACTCGTACGCCGACCGCGTGAGTCCCGAGGATCGCTGGGCCATCGTGGCCTATATCCGCGCGCTGCAGCGAAGCCAGGATGTGCGCACGGCGGCGGCGGGAGGCAAGACGCCATGAATGTCGCGACCCTCCTGCATTCGTACCTCTTCGCATGGCTCTTCGTGCTCGGCGTGTCGCTGGGATCGATGGCGAACCTCATGGTGCAGTCGCTCACGGGAGGGCGTTGGGTGGAGCCGGTGCGGCCTGCCTGGCTCGCGGCCACACGGATGATTCCGGGGGTCGCGCTCCTCTTCATTCCCCTGCTGCTCGGCGTGCACGCGATCTATCCATGGACGGGCGCACCGGGCCGCTGGCTCAACGTGCCGTTCTGGTCGGTGCGCTCGGTCGCGTACCTCCTCATCTGGTGCCTCTTCGCGTGGGGCTTCCTGCGCGCCGAGCGGCTCACGCTCGACCCGGCCGCCGGGGGCAGCGCCCGCGCGCGCGCCTGGAGCGCGGGCGGCCTCGTCGTCTATACGCTCACCACGCTCTTCGCGTCCTTCGACTGGATCGCCTCCCTCACGCCGAGCTGGTACTCCAGCGGCTTCGGCCTCCTCGTCGGCACCGGCCAGATGCTCTCCGGCGCCGCCTTCGGAATAATGGTTGGAGCGATTCAGGCAATTCGGGGACGCAGTCGGAATTCGGCTCCTGCCGGCGACCGCCGGCTCAGCCTGCGGAATTCCGACTGCGTCCCCGAATTCCACGACCTGGGCAACCTGCTGCTCATGTACGTCCTCACCTGGGCGTACCTGGCGTTCACGCAGTTCCTCATCATCTGGGCGGAGGACATCCCCAAGGAGATCCACTGGTACGTGCGCAGGCTCGAGACCGGATGGGTCTCGCTTGCGTGGATCATCGTGTCGCTGCACTTCGCGCTGCCGTTCCTCATCCTGCTCTCACGGGCCGCGAAGCGCTCGCCCCTGTTCATGGGGGCGCTCGCCGCCGCATTGCTCGTCGTGCACATGGTGCAGGTCTACTGGCTCGTGATCCCGTCCGTGCGGCCCGATTCGTTCTCGGTCGCGTGGAGCGACCCGCTGGCGCTGGTCGCGGTGGCCGGCACCTGGTACTTCCTTTGGCGCCGGGCCCTGCGCGCGCCGCGCGACGCGTCCCTCGCCGCGGGAGCGGTCCATGGATGAAAAGGCGCCCTACCTGCCGCACGCGCCTTCCATCGTGAGCATCACCGCGATCGGCGTGGGCGTCGGGATCATGGTGGGCGGCATCGCGCTCGCACTCGCGGGCGCATGGACCGTCTCGCGCTTCGTGCCGTCGCCCGTGAACGCCCCGAACAACGCCGATCGTCCCCGCATCATGGGCGCCGTGCAGCGCACCGCGCCGCCCCTCGAGCTCGACGCCTTCCTGCGCGAGAAGAACGAGCGCCTGCACGGACGCGGCGTCGACCGGCAGACCGGCGAGGCCTTCATTCCCATCGAAGAAGCGATGAAGACCATGGCGGCAGGGCAGGGGACGCGATGAAGCGCCTCGTGCTCGCCGCGTTGATGTGCCTGGCCGCCCGCGCCCAGGCGCACTTTGGCCCGCACCCGGAAGCGGGCGTGGGTTTCGACCAGCACCTGGGCGCGCAGGTCGCCCTGAGCCTGCCTTTCATCGATGCGCGCGGGATCCGCGAGACACTGGGCGACGCGATCGGCGCGAAGCCCACCGTGCTGCTCCTCGGGTACGTGCGCTGCAAGGACCTCTGCGCTCTCACGTTGCCCGGCGCGGCAAAGGCGCTCGATGCCGCGGGTCTCATCCCGGGGCGCGACTATCGCGCCATCTTCGCGAGCATCGACGCGCGCGAAGGTCCAGGAATCCTCGCCGGGGGATCCGACCGGCTGCCGGCCACGGACCGCGGCGCGTGGACGTTCCTCGGAGCAAACGAGGCCTCGGCGCAAGCGCTCACGAAGACCGTCGGCTTCCACTATCGGTACGAGCCGGAACGGGACGCCTTCGCGCATCCCGAGGGGATCGTGGTGCTCTCGCCGCAGGGCCGCATCTCGCGTTATCTGTTCGGCGCGAGCTTCGATGCTTCCGACGTCCGCCTCGCCGTTGCCGAGGCGGGGCAGGGCCGCACCGGGAAGCTCTCCGATCGCCTGCTGCTCCTCTGCTATCACTTCGATCCCACGACCGGCCGCTACACGCTCACGATCTTCAACGCGCTGCGTGCGCTCATCGCGGCCCTCGCGCTCGCCGCCGCCTGGTTCGGGTGGCGCATGCTGCGTCCGCATCGCGCAAGAGGAGGGGCCGCATGAAGTGGTACATTGCCGCCGCCTCGGACGTCGCTCCGAAAGTGGACGCGCTCTTCTTCACGCTGCTCGCGGTCACGGGCATCGTCGCGGCGGCGATCTTCGTCCTCATCGTGTTCTTCTGCATCCGCTACCGCCGCAGCGCCGTGGTGGACCGCAGCGGCGCGCCCGCCAACTGGCTCCCGCTCGAGCTCGGCTGGACGCTCACGCCGCTCGCGATCTTCCTCGGCCTCTTCGCATGGGCCGCGTATGTCTATGGCAGCTTCTATCGCGACGTGCCGGGCGCGATGCCGATCTTCGTGGTGGGGAAGCAGTGGATGTGGAAGATCGAGCACGCCGACGGGCGCCGGGAGATCGACGAGATGCACCTCCCGGTGGGGCAACCCGTGAAGCTCGTGATCGCGAGCGAGGACGTGATCCACAGCTTCTACATGCCGGCCTTCCGCCTCAAGCAGGACGCGGTGCCGGGACGCTACACCACGTTGAGCTTCACGCCGACGCAGACCGGAACCTACGACCTGCGCTGCAGCGAGTATTGCGGCACCGACCACGCGCGCATGGGCGGCACGATCACCGTCCTGGCGCCGCAGGACTTCGCGATGTGGCTCGAGAAGGGAGGAACCGAGCCCGACATGGCGGCGCGGGGCTTCGCGGCCTTCCGCCGCCTGGGCTGCAGCGGCTGCCACGACGCGCGCTCCTCCGTGCACGCGCCGGACCTCAACGGAATCTATGGCCGCATCGTCCACCTCCAGGACGGCCGCAGCGTCATCGCCGACGAGGGCTATATCCGCGACTCGATCCTGCTGCCGAAGCGCGACGTGGTGGTCGGGTTCGAGCCGGTGATGCCGAGCTTCGCGGGCCAGGCGACCGAGGGTGACATCCTCGAGATCATCGCGTACCTCAAATCGACCGGGAAGGCCAGGCCATGAGCGTCATCGCGGCGACGGGGCAGCCGAGTTACCTCGAGGAAGGCTTTTCCCTGTGGTCCTGGATCACGACGCGCGACCACAAGCGCATCGCGATCCTCTACATGGTCGCCATCACCGCCTTCTTCTTCATCGGCGGGGCGGCGGCGGCGATGATCCGCCTCGAGCTCGTGACGCCCCGGGGCGACCTCGTCACCGCCGACACCTACAACAAGCTCTTCACGGTGCACGGCGTCGTGATGGTCTGGTTCTTCCTCATCCCGTCGATCCCGGCGACACTCGGCAACTTCCTCATCCCGCTCATGATCGGCGCGCGGGAGGTGGCCTTCCCGCGGCTGAACATCCTCTCCTGGTACATCTACGTGCTGGGCGGGATCTTCGTGATCTACACGCTCATCGCCGGCGGCGTCGACACGGGCTGGACGTTCTATACGCCGTTCTCCACGCTCTTCTCGAACACCCACGTCGTCCTCGCGGTGATGGGCGTCTTCGTCGTCGGCTTCTCCTCGATCCTCACCGGGCTTAACTTCATCGTGACGGTGCACCGCATGCGCGCGCCGGGCATGACGTGGTTCCGCATGCCGCTCTTCGTCTGGGCGAACTACGCGACCAGCATCATCATGGTGCTCGCCACGCCGGTCCTCGCGATGACGCTCGTGCTCCTCGCGCTCGAGCGCGTGCTGCGCGTGGGCATCTTCGACCCGGCGCTGGGCGGCGACCCGCTCCTCTTCCAGCACCTCTTCTGGTTCTATTCGCACCCGGCGGTCTACATCATGGTGCTGCCCGCCATGGGTGTCGTGAGCGAGATCATCACGTGCTTCGCGCGCAAGCGCATCTTCGGCTACAAGTTCATGTGCTACGCGATCCTCGGCATCGCGGGCTTCGGCTTCCTGGTCTGGGGCCACCACATGTTCGTCTCCGGGCAGTCGATGTATGCCGGCATGGTCTTCTCGGCGCTGTCCTTCATGGTGGCGGTGCCCTCGGCGATCAAGGTCTTCAACTGGACGGCCACGCTCTACAAGGGGTCGATCGCGTTCACGGCGCCGATGCTCTATGCGCTGGGCTTCGTCGGCCTCTTCACGGTGGGCGGCATGACCGGGCTCTACCTCGCCGCCATCGCGCTCGACGTGCACCTGACGGACACCTACTTCGTCATCGCGCACTTCCACTACATCATGGTGGGCGGCTCCGTCATGGCGTACCTGGGCGGGATCCATTACTGGTGGCCCAAGGTGACGGGGCGCATGTACAACGAGGCGTGGGGGCGCGTCGCGGCCCTCATCATCTTCGCCGGCTTCAACCTGACATTCTTCCCGCAGTACATCCTGGGCTACCTCGGCATGCCGCGGCGCTACCACGAGTACCCGCCGGAATTCCAGGTCCTCAACATCCTCTCCTCGGCGGGGGCATCGATCCTCGCCGTGGGTTACCTGCTGCCGCTGGTCTACCTGGGCTGGTCGCTCTTCAAGGGCCCCCATGCGCCGCCCAACCCCTGGGACGCGCGCGGCCTCGAGTGGAAGACGAGCTCGCCGCCGCCCAAGGACAACTTCGTGGAGACGCCCGCCGTCGATCCCGTGCCGTACTCGTACAGCCCGGAAGTGAAGCCCGCATGAGCGCCGCCGCGCGCGAGATGGGGCCCGGCGAGTGGCGCGAGCAGACGTCGTCGCTCGGCATGTGGGTCTTCCTGGCGACGGAGGTCATGTTCTTCGGCGCCGTATTCCTGGCGTACCTGTACCTGCGCACCCAATACCCCGACGCCGTGTCGGAGGCGAGCAGGCACACCCACGAATGGATGGGGACGATGAATACGGCGATCCTCCTCACGAGCAGCTTCAGCATGGCGCTCGCGGTGCGCTTCTCGCAGATCGCGAAGCGGCAAACGGTTCAGCGGCTTCTCTGGGTGACGGCCGCACTCGGCGCGGCCTTCCTCGCGCTCAAGCTCACCGAGTACACGATGGAGTGGCACGAGGGCCTCGTGCCGGGATTGCACTTCACCATAGCGCGCAACGCACGCGTCACCCAGCTCTTCTTCTTCCTCTACTTCCTCGCCACGGGCGTGCACGCGGTGCACCTCGCGATCGGCGTGGCCACGGTCCTCTGGATGTCCTGGCGCCTCCGCAAGCCGCCGTTTCCGGACTGGCGCGCGGACGAGATCGACGTTCTCGGCCTGTACTGGCATTTCGTCGACGCGATCTGGATCTTCCTCTACCCGCTCTTCTACCTCGTGAGCCTCCAGGCATGAACTCACCCCCTCCCGTGCGGGTCTATGCGGTGACGTGGGCCGCGCTCATGCTGCTGCTGGTCGCGACCTTCGTCGCGGCGCACTTGAGGCTGGGCCCGTTCAATCCCGTGGTGGCCCTGGCGATCGCGGTGGCCAAGGTGGTGCTCGTGGCGCTCTTCTTCATGCACCTGAAGCGAAGCTCCGCGCTCATCGTGCTGTTCGCGCTGGTGGGGCTCTTCGCGCTGGCCATCCTGTTCGGGCTCTCCGGCGCGGACTACGCGACGCGGTCGATCCATCCCGCGCCGTGGGTGGCCCCGGCCGGCTATTGAATCCTCGAAGGAGAAGGCTCGATGGGACGTTCCCGCATCGTCGTGGTGAGTGGCGCTTCCGCCGGGATCGGCCGCGCGGTGGCACGCCGGTTCGGGCGCGACCGCTGGCGCGTGGCGCTCATGGCCCGCGGCGTGGACGGCTTGCATGCCGCGCGCCGCGAGATCGAGGCCCTGGGCGGCGAGGCGATGGTGATCCCGTGCGACGTGGCGGACGAGGCCGCGGTCGAGGCGGCCGCCGAGCGCGTCGAGCGCGAATGGGGGCCGATCGACGTGTGGATCAACAATGCGATGGTCACCTCCTATTGCGAGTTCATGGACATCACGCCGAAGGACTTCCGGCGCATGACCGACGTGACCTACCTGGGCTCCGTGTGGGGCATTCACGCGGCGCTGAAGCGCATGATGCCGCGCGATCGCGGAGCCATCGTGCAGGTGGGATCCGCCCTCGCGTACCGCTCGATTCCGCTGCAAAGCGCGTACTGCGGCGCCAAGAGCGCGCTGCGCGGCTTCATCGATTCCCTTCGTTCCGAGCTGTTGCACCACGAGAGCCGCGTGACCATCACGATGGTGCAGCTCTCGGCCTTCAATACGCCCCAATTCGACTGGGGCAAGACCTGTGGCACGAAGCAGCCCCAGCCGGTGCCGCCCATCTTCCAGCCCGAGGTCGCGGCCGAGGGCATCCATTACGCCGCGCTCCATCCGCGCCGCGAGCTCTGGGTCGGCTGGCCGGCGGTGAAGGCGATCCTCGCCAACAAGCTCGTGCCGGGCCTGATCGACCGCATCCTCGCGCGCCGGGGCTACTCGGGCCAGCATACCGACGACCCGCTGCCGCCCGGGCGGCGCGACAACCTCTATGCGCCGGTGCCGGGCGACCATGGCGCCCACGGACGCTTCGATGCGCGCGCGAGGCCCGCCAGCACGCAGCTCGAGCTCTCGCTCCATCGCAATGCGATCGCCGCCGCGCTCGGGGCCGTGGCGATCGCCGGACTGCTGTGGCGACGGCGGCTGCGCTGAGGGACGAGCCGGCGGCGCAGGCGGCGGCGCCCGGCGACTTCCCCGACATCGGCGATTACGCGCTGATCGGCAACTGCCGCACCGCGGCCCTGGTCTCGCGCTTCGGCGCGGTCGAGTGGATGTGCGTGCCGAACTTTTCCGCCGAGTCCATCTTCGCGGCGATCCTCGACCGCGACGCGGGGCACTTCTCGGTGCGGCCGGTGGAGCCCTTCGAGGCCGCGCGCTCCTATGTGGGCGAGACGAACGTGCTGGAAACGACGTTCCGCACGGCGTCGGGCGAAGCGCGGCTCACGGACTGCATGACGCTCTCGCCGGGCGAGACGGGAAGCGCGCTCTATCCCCAGCACGAGCTGCTGCGCAAGATCGAGGTCGTGAAGGGCGAGCTCGAGGTCGAGATCTCCTTCGCGCCGCGACCCGCGTATGGCCGCAAGCGGCTGGGCTTCGCGTCGCGCGGAAAGCTAGGATGGCAATGCACGCACTGCCCCTACGCGGCCTTTCTCCTCGCCGACGTAGAGCTGCGGCACGACGCGGAACAGGCGCGCCTCGTGGGGCGTGCGACGTTGCGCGAGGGCGACGTGCGCTGGCTTTCCTTCGTGTACGACCACTACGAAGCATGCATCCTCCTGCCGTTGGGGGACGCCGCGCAGGGCAGGATCGACCGGACGATCGGCTGGTGGCGCGACTGGTGCGCACGCTGCCAATACGACGGCCCGTACCGCGCGCTCGTCGTGCGCAGCATCCTGGCGCTCAAGCTCATGACCGCCAGCAACAGCGGCGCCGTGCTGGCCGCACCGACCACGTCCCTGCCGGAAGAGCAGGGCGGACCGCGCAACTGGGACTATCGCTTCTGCTGGATCCGCGACAGCGCGCTCGTGCTGCACGCCTTCCTGAGCCTCGGCTTCGTCGAGGAAGCCCACGCGTTCCTCGAGTGGCTGCTCCACGCGACGCGCCTCACGTGGCAGCGCTTCCAGGTGATGTACGACCTGTACGGCGAGACGAAGCTCGACGAGAAGGAGCTGCGGCACCTGTCGGGCTACCGGGGTGCCAGGCCGGTGCGCATCGGCAACGCCGCCCACGACCAGCTCCAGCTCGACATCTACGGCGAGCTCATGGAGACGATCTACCAGTACGTGCAGGCCGGCGGCACGCTCGACGAGACGGAGTGCAACATGCTGGCGGGCGTGGGACGGCACGTGCTCAGGCTATGGCGCGAGCCGGACCAGGGGATCTGGGAGACGCGCAGCCAACCAAAGCACCACACGTTCTCGAAGGCCATGTGCTGGGTGACCCTCGACCGGCTGCGGCGCCTCGCGGGCACCCACCCGATCGAGGTCGATTGCAGCCACCTCGCGCGCGAGTGCGAGATCATCCGTGCGGAAATCGAGTCCCGGGGATTCCACGAGGGCGTAAGCTCGTATGTCGCCTACTACGATGGCGACGAGCCTGACGCGAGCCTGCTGCTGCTCGCCCGCTACGGCTATGCGAAGCCCGGCGAGCCGCGCATGCAGGGGACCTTCGAATACATCCGCAAGACGCTGGTGCAGGACAAGCTGATCAAGCGCTACCGACCCGAGCGCTCCTCCGACGGCATCCATGGCGGCGAGAACGCCTTCGCGCCCTGCAGCTTCTGGGCGGTCGAGTACCTCGCCAACGCGGGCGACCACGAGCGGGCCAAGCGCGGCTTCGAGCGCCTCTGCACCTATGCCAATGACGTGGGACTCTTCGGCGAGGAGATCGAGTGGACGACGCACAAGCCCATGGGCAACTTTCCCCAGGCCTTCACCCACGTGAGCCTCATCTCCGCGGCGATCGCGCTCTACGAACGCAAGACCGCGTGACGCCATGACCCAGACCGGCAACGAGATCATCATCATCCTCATCTGGGGCTTCGCCGCCACGGCGGCACTCTCCGGCGTGATGTTCGCGGCGCAGCGCCTGGGCTATTCGCGGCTCTCGCTGCCGTTCCTCATCGGGACGATGTTCACCGGCGAGCGCTCGTCGGCGAACGCGGCCGGACTCCTCGTGTACCTGATGGGCGGCTGGCTCTTCGCGTTCGTCTACTACTTCGTCTTCGCGAGCATCGGGCGCACCGGATGGTGGCTGGGGGCGCTGCTCGGGGCCGCGCACGGGTTCGTGCTGCTCGTCATGGCGCTGCCGCTCCTGCCGCACCTGCATCCGCGCATGGCGAGCGAGTACGAAGGCCCGGGGGGAGACCGCACGCTGCAGCCGCCGGGCTTCCTCGCGCTTAACTACGGCTATCGCACGCCGCTCACGACGATCCTGGCGCACGCGGTGTACGGCGCGATCCTTGGAGCGCAGCTCGCGGTGACTTAAGATGGCGGCCATGAGACGGCCGCTCGCCTTCGACGACCTGGGGCCCGACGCGCGGCTCTTCGCGGTCGTCTGCCTCGCCGCGGCGCTGCTCACGATCCTGCTGGTCGTCCTCGCGGTCGGCAAAGGCCCCCTCGAGCCGGGCGACCTGCTGCCATACTTTCGGGCGCATCGAACGAGGTACATCTGGAGCGCCAGCGTGGCGCTTTCCTGGCTGGTCGCATCGATTCCATTTCTCGCCGCGCTGGGGACCCTGCTCGCGACGGATCGGCGCACGCTCGCGATCGCGGCCACACTCCTTTCCACGGCCGGGGTGCTGCTGCTCGGTTTCGGCTCTTTCCTCGCGATCGGATCCTTCTTCGCGCTCGACGACGCGAGCCGCGGCATCGCCGCGTCGCTCCAGGCGCCCTACCAGGCCGCGATCTGGCGCAACCTCGGGTTCCTGCTGTCAGACCCGGGACTCATGGCTCTCGGAGGCGGGCAGGTGCTCTTCGCATGGCTGGCGCTTCGCACGACGCTGTCGCGCGTGACGGTGATCATCGGGTTCATCGGCGGCGTCGCGGGACTGCTCACGCTCGGCGTCTACCAGACCGGTTCGCTCGCGCTCGTGCAGCTGGCCGCGTTCGCCTGGTGGGCCGTCGCCACGGGAATCACGCTTTTCCGGCGTTGACGCCGGCGCGCTGCCGCAGCAAACTGGCCGCCGGCTTAACAATCGTCAATCGATCATGATGAACACCCTGCGCGCCGGCACGTTCGCCGCGCTCACCCTCCTGGCATGCGGGACGGCATGCGCGACCGAAGTGTCGTATATCGGCAAGGATGTCGTGAGCTTCGTCGTGAGGGAAAGCTCGGCCGGAACCAGCATCGATCGCGCCCGGGTGCAGGAGAAGGCGACGGCGCCCGGGTCGATCGGCGCGTCGTTCAAGGCGATCGCCGATGCAGCGCTGGGCGGTTGTCCGGCGATCGACCGCGTGACCTTCGAACCGGCGCTTTCGCAGGACACCATCGGGGAGAGCTCGACGCGGCTCCAGGGACTCGGGGTCTATGCGGCGTTCTCCGATATGTCCGCTCGCGGCGGGCGCTCCCTGGCCGGCGAAAGTTTCCTCGCGCCTTTCTTCTCCATCAAGGTCTCCATCGCCGGCCGCGGGAGCGAACCGCCCGCGTCTACGACGCTCTTCGAGTTTTCGAAGGCGGAGGTGGACTCGACCCGCCTGTCGCGTTCCGAGTTCCTCGACATGGACGCGGCCAAGGTGCAGCAGAGCGTCCTCGCGTTCGCCCGGCCGAAGGTCGAGGCGGCGATCTCCTCGCTGGTGAAGGGCCGGTGTTCCTGACGCGTGGCAAGTAAACCCATCGACGTCGAAGCCCTGTGGCAGCTCGATCGCGTCGGGGGTGTGGCCATCGCGCCGGATGGATCGGCCGCGGTCTGCGCCGTGACGTCGTATTCGATGAGGGAGAACAAGGCCCGCACCAGCCTGTGGTTGTTGCCAACGCGGGAGCGTGCGCCACGGCAGCTCACGCGCAACGGCGACAAGGATGCGCATCCCGCCTGGTCGCCGCAGGGCGATCGCATCGCCTTCCTGGCGAAGCGGGAGCAGGGCGGCCGCAAGGACGCCGAATCGCAGCTCTATGTCATTCCGGCATCGGGTGGCGAGGCCCAGCGTGCGGCGTCCTTCGGCCCCGGCATCGAGGACTTCAAGTGGATGCCCGACGGCAAGCGCATCGTGTTCGTCGCCTGGACCTGGCCGGATCTCAGGGGCGTGCGCGCGCAGGAGCGCCGGCACAAGGCGTTCATCGAGCGCAAGGAGAGCGCCTACGTCACCTCGGAGGCCCAATACCGGCACTTCGACCATGGCATGCCCATGGGACGCGTGCCGCACCTCCTCATGCTCGAGCTCTCGAGCGGCCTCATCACGGACCTGTTCGAGGGGACCGGCCTCGAGCTGCCGCGAGTCGAGCCCGGTGGCGCGCATTTCGACATCGCGCCCGACGGCCGGCGCATCGTCTTCGTCCATGATCCCGCGCCCCGGAAGCGCGCGAGCCATGCGCGGGCGCTCGCGGAGCTCACGATCTCCAGTCGCCGCATCGTCCCGCTGACCCGCGATGCGGCATGGAACTACGACGCGCCCCGCTATAGCCCGGATGGTACGCAGATCGCCTGCGTCGCGAGCCATGTCGGGCTGCGCCATACGATGCCTGGCCGGCTCGCGTTCCTGGGCACGGGCAAGAGGCCGCGCGTCGTCGGCGAGAAGTGGCCGATCGATGTGGACGGTGCGCTGCGCTGGACGCCCGATGGATCGGCGCTGCTCTTCGCGGCACAGGAAAAGGGCCGGTGCCACCTGTGGCGCTTCGACGTGCGACGCGAGGCGCCGTCGATCGCCGTGGCGGGCGGCTGGGTCCAGGGCTTCGACGTCGGCGGGCCCTCCGGAGACGAGACGATCGTCGTGGCCATCGATTCCGCGGCCCACCCGGTGCAGGTCCATGCCGTTCGCGGGGGCACGGCAAAGCGTCTCGAGACGCTCAACGACGAGCGGATGGCGCGAACGGCCCTCGGCGAGACGCGCGAGGTGTGGCTGCGCGGCGCGCGCGACGAGCCGGTCCAGATGTTCCTCACCTTTCCGCCGCGCTTCGACGCACGCCGGAAGCACCCGGCGATCCACGTGATCCACGGCGGCCCGCATGCGGCCGCGGGCGACACCTTCGGCTACCGGTGGAACGCGCACGTCTTCGCGTCGAAGGGATATGTCGTCGCCTCGGTCAACTACCACGGCTCGAGCGGATTCGGCTTCGCGTTCCGCGACAGCATCATGGGCCGGCAGGGACAGCTCGAGACGCGGGACATCGAGGCCGCGACCGACTGGCTGCTCGCGAAGCCGTGGGTCGACCGCAAGCGCATCTTCGCCGCGGGTGGCAGCTACGGCGGGTTCCTCGTCGCCTGGATGAACGGGCACATTGCGGCCGGGCGATATCGCGCCTACGTGTGCCATGCCGGAGTCTTCGACCGCGTGGCGACCTTCAGCGCCGACTCGTACACCGAGCGGCCGAAGGACCTCGGCGCCTTGTACTGGGAGAACCCGGCGAAGGTGAGGGCGCAGAGTCCGTGCACTTTCGCGGATCGCATGGACACGCCGACGCTGGTCACCCACGGCAACAACGACTATCGCGTGCCGGATACCAACGGGCTGGCGTACTACAACACGCTGCAATCGCGAGGTGTCGCCACGCGCCTGGTGTGGTTTCCCGACGAGAACCACTGGGTGCTCAAGCCGCGCAACTCACGCCTCTGGTACCAGGAGGTTTTCGATTGGCTGGCGGCACACTCTGGCTGAATCGTCGATGCAAGCCTGCGAATTGCGGTCAGTCCCTGCCTTCCCGGGCGATGAAGGCGGCGATCCCTGCCGCCTCGCGCTCGTCACCCAACGCCATGCGCACCGCTTCGAGCTCCTCGCGCGTCAGGAGCCAGAGCTGGTAATCGACCCATCCGTTGGGCAGCAGAACCTGCGCGAGGACCTCATAGCGATCCAGTCCGAGGGGGCCGAGATGGGAGAGCGAAACGTCGAGCACGCGTCCGCCAGCGCGGACGCCGGGGTGCTGCGCGGTCAGGGTGGTCCAGAATTTTTCGGAGAGGGCGAGGCGAGGGAGCTGGTGATCCGATGATGCGGGATCCAGCAACCGGTCGGCGCGGTACATGCATGCACACTAGAGCAACGGCACGCGGCAGCACCACTACTTTTACACATTGACACTCGTGTAAAGGAGCGTGACGGGCCTTCAGCCCCGCGCCATGGCCAGCTGCAAGGCCGCCCGCTCACCGCGCTTGCGCCTGAGGAACTTGCGCAGCGAGAAGTACATCTGCGCCAGCAGGAGCAGCGCCGTGATCGCCACGAAGGCGCAGCTGATCGGCCGCGTCACGAACACCGTGAGGTCGCCGCGCGAGAGCAGCAGTGCGCGGCGGAAGTTCTCCTCCACCAGCGGTCCGAGCACGTAGCCCAGCAGGATGGGCGCCACGCTGAAATCGAGCGCCACGAAGACGGCGCCGACGAGGCCGAAGACCAGGACCTCGCCGATCTCGAACACGCTGTTGTTGGTGCTGTAGACGCCGATCGCGATGAAGAAGAGCGCCGCCGGGAAGAGATAGCGGTAGGGCACCTGCAGCAGCTTCACCCAGAGCCCGATGAGCGGCACGTTCAGGATCACGAGCAGGATGTTGCCGATCCAGAAGCTCGCGATGAGCCCCCAGAAGAGGTCCGCATGCTCGGTGATGAGCTGAGGCCCCGGCTGGATGCCCTGGATGATGAGCGCGCCCAGGATGAGCGCCATGACCGCGTCGCCCGGAATGCCGAGGCTCATGGTCGGGATGAAGTCGACCTGGGTCTTCGAGTGCGACGCGGCCTCGGGACTCGCCACGCCTTCCAGCATGCCGTGGCCGAACTTCTCGGGAGTCTTCGAGAACTTCCGTTCCAGCGCGTAGGCGACGAACGTCGTGATCGTGGGGCCCGTGCCCGGCATCGCCCCGAAGGCGGTGCCGATGAGCGTGCCACGCAGCATCGGCATGAACGCCCTCTTCAACTCTTCCTTGCTGGGACGCATGTCGCGGATGCGCACGTTCATGCCGCTGCCCACGACGTGCAGCCGATTGACGCTTCGCAGGAACTCCGTCACGCCGAAGAGGCCGAGGGCCAAGGCCACGAGCTCGATGCGGTCCTGCAGCTCGACGAAACCGAACGTGAACCGCGCGACACCGCTGTTCACGTCGGTGCCGACGATCCCGGCGAGCAGGCCGATCACCGTCATCGCGACACCCTTGAGCGCCGAGCCGCGCGACATGGTGCCGCCGCAGATGAGGCCCAGCAGCATGATCGAGAAGAGCTCCGCGGGACCGAACTTGAACGCGATCGCGACGAGCGCGGGCGAGGCGAAGATCATCACGAGGATGCCGAACGAGGCGGCGAAGAACGACGCGATCATCGTGATGCCGAGCGCCGTGCCGCCCTTGCCCATCTTCGTGAGCGGATAGCCGTCCAGGCACGTCACCGCGTGCGGCGGATGGCACGGCAGGTTCAGCAGGATCGCGCCGATGGCACCCCCGTACTGCGAGCCGTAGAAGATGCCGGCGAGCATGAGGATGGCCGGGATCGGATGCATCGAGAACGTGAGCGGCAGCAGCATCGAGATCGCGGACAGCGCGCCCAGGCCCGGCAGCACGCCGATGAGGTTGCCCATCAGCACGCCGAAGAACGACCACATCAGGTTGTGCGGCTCGAGCGCGACGCCGAAGCCGTGCCACAGGTCGACCAGGGATTGCTCGATCACGTCAGACGCCTCCCCACTGGAAGAGCGGGAAGGGAATCTTGAGCCCCACCGAGAAGACCAGCCAGCAGAGCACGCACATCGCGGCCGAAAGCAGGAATGCCTGCTTCACCGTGTTCTCGCGATCGCCCATCGCCGAGACGAAGACGATGGCGAAGGTCGCGGGGATGAAGCCGCCCCATTCGGCGAGCACGAGGAAGGCGACGATGCTCGCGACGATGCAGGTCCAGCCGCGCCATTCGGGCGGAAGCTTTTCCTTCGCTTCGGCGGGCTTGCCGATCGCGGTCGCGGCGATGGCCACGCCGATCAGCGCAAGGATGATGCCGAGGGCCATCGGGAAGAAGCCCGGGCCCATGCGGCTGAGCGTGCCGATCTGGTACCGGCCGCCCTGTATCGCCGCCGCGAGGCCGATGAACAGCATCAACGCGCCCGCGTAGTAATCCTTGTTGATTCGGGGAAATCTGTTCACGTGGCGAATGCGGCATAGGCGCTGATGATGGCTCACACCAGACTGTATGCGAATTTGCCGCGGCCAAGGATTGCGCTACGTAATGGCCGCGCCGGGTGCAGTCAGTCGCGCGGCGGAGCACCCAGGGCCATCGCGAGCACCTCGGACAGGTGCAGGGTTTTCCGGCCCGTCGCCTGCGCGACCTGCTCCCGGCAGCTGAATCCGTCCGCCAGCAGCAGCGTGTCGTCGTCCGCGGCGCGCACCGCCGGCAGCAGCATGCGCTCGCCGCACGCGATGGAGACGTCGTACTTCGCCTTCTCGAACCCGAACGACCCCGCCATGCCGCAGCAGCCGGAATCGAGCACGTCGAAGTCGAGGCCCACGCGCTTCATGAGCTCCTCCTGCGCGCCCATCTTGAGGATCGACTGGTGGTGGCAGTGCCCGTGGACGATCGCCTTGCGCCCGAGCCGCGGCCACTGCTTCGCGTCGCGCTCGACCAGGAGCTCGTCGAGCAGGAACGTCTGCTTCGAGAGGCGGCGCGCCTGCTCGCTCTTGTAGAGCAGGTTGGTGAGCTCGTCGCGGAAGACGCTCGCGCACGCGGGCTCGAGCACCACGAGCGGCGTGCCCGCGGCGATTTCCGGCGCGATCGCCTCCATGATCCGCCCGAGATAGGCGCGTGCGTGGTCGAGCATGCCGAACTCGTAGAGCGGACGCCCGCAGCACAGGCCCGGGGGCGACACCAGCACCTGGAACCCACGGCGTTCGAGCACGTCGAGCGCCGCCAGGGCGGTCGCCGGGTGGTAATGGTTGTTGAAGGTGTCGGCGAAGAGCATGACGCGCGGTCCATCGGCATTCCGCGGAGCGCGTGCCGCGACCTGCTGCCGGAACGTGCGTCGCGCGAACGCGGGGATGCGCCGCGCCGGGTGGATGCCCGCCATGGCCTTCGCGACGGTGCTGAAAGGCGGGGTGGAGGCGAGGAAGTTCACGAGGCCGGGCGCATGGGAGGCGAGCCGCGCCCAGCGGTCGATGCGCCCGAAGAGGTGCGCGGACAAGGGCCTTGCATGCCCGTCGTAGTAGCGCGACAGGAACTGCGCCTTGTATGTCGCCATGTCCACGTGCAGCGGACATTCGCCCTTGCATCCCTTGCATGACAGGCAGAGATCCAGCGATTCCTTCACGGCCTCGGACTGCCATCCTCCCTCGAGCGGATCGCCCCGCAGCATCTCGAAGAGCAGGTGCGCGCGGCCGCGCGTCGCATGCATCTCCTCCATCGTCACCTTGTAGCTCGGGCACATGAGCCCGCTCTTCTTGCGGCATTCGCCCACGCCCACGCAGCGCAGCGTGACGCGCGCGAAGTCGCCGCGATCGGCGGGATAGCTGAAGGGGCTGTCGACGGGCGGCGGAGCGTACGCCGGCCCGAGCCGCAGGTTCTCATCGGGATGGTACGCGTCGATCACCTTGCCGGGATTCATCAGGGCGGCGGGATCCCAGATGCGCTTGAACTCGCGGAACGCCTGCATCAGCGCGTCCCCGAACATGATGGGCAGCAGCGACGCCTTGGATTGGCCGTCGCCGTGCTCGCCGGAGATGGAACCGCCCAGGCTCACGACCAGGTGCGCCGCGTCGTCCAGGAAGCGCAGGTACTTCTCGATGCCCGGCGCGCTCTCGAGGTCGAAGTCGATGCGCGTATGCACGCAGCCCTGGCCGAAGTGGCCGTAGAGGTCGCAGCCATAGCCGTACTTGTCGAAGACCGCGCGCAGCTTGCGCAGGTACTCGCCGAGCTTCTCCGGCGGCACCGAGGAATCTTCCCAGCCTTCCCAGGTGATCGGCTTCTCCGGCACGTGGGCCGTGGCGCCGAGGCCGGACTTGCGCACCTCCCAGATGATCGCCTCTTCCTTCGGGTCGTCGAAGAGCTTCATCGAGGGCGCGTTGTCCTCTCCGCCCAGCGCATCCATCGCCTTCTTCGCCTTCGCGTCGGACTCGTCCTTGTCGGCGCCGCCGAACTCGACCAGCAGCCAGCCCTTGCCCGCGGGGAGGAAATCCACGTCCTCGGGATGCAGGTGCACCGCCTTCATGTCCGCGATCAGGCGGTCGTCGATGCCCTCCAGGCCAATGGGACCGAACTTCATGATCGTGGGCACGTGGTCGCCGGCTTCGTACACGCTGTCGTAGCCGAGGACGAGCAGCGAGCGGGCGGGCGGGCTCTCGACCAGCCGAAGCTTGGCCGACAGCACGAGGATGCAGGTCCCCTCGGATCCGACCACCGCACGCGCGACGTTGAAGCCGTTTTCCGGCAGCAGGGCGGGGAGGTTGTAGCCGGACACGCGCCGTGGAATCGGCGGGAAACGGCTGCGGATCTCGCCGGCATGACGATCGCGCAGCTCGCGCAGCGCGCGGTGGATCTCCGCGCGCCGGCCGCCCTCGCGCAGGATGCGTTCGTATTGCGCATCGTCGACCGGGCCGAGCATCATCAGCTCGCCGTCGTACGTGAGGATCTCGAGCTCGATCACGTTGGCGGCGGTCTCGCCCGCCATCACGGAGTGCACGCCGCAGGAATTGTTGCCGATCATGCCGCCCAGCGTGTTGTGGTTGTGGGTCGACGGGTCGGGGCCGAAGGTCAGGTGGTGCTTCTCCGCGGCATCGCGCAGGTCGTCGAGCACGCAGCCGGGTTCAACCCGCGCGAAGCGCTGCTCCGGGTCGAGCTCGAGGATGCGGTTCAGGTACTTGCTGAAGTCGATCACCACCGCGACGTTGCAGGTCTGCCCGCAGAGACTCGTGCCGCCGCCGCGGGGCACGATCGGGGCGCGGTGCGCGTGGCACACCGCCACCGTGCGGATCACGTCATGGCGCGTGCGCGGGATCACCACGCCGATCGGCACCTGGCGATAGTTGGAGGCATCGGTCGCGTAAAGGGCGCGGCTGGCATCGTCGAACCGCACTTCGCACGTGACAGCGCGCTGCAGATCCGCCTCGAGCGCCGCGGCGTCGACCTCCAGGCCGGGAGTGGGCCGCGACGCGTGTTCATGGCCCGGGCGGCCATGGCGCGCGCCAGCGCCGTGGCCGATTCCGCGCGCGTCCACTAGGCGCGATAGCATTCGGCGTCCCTTTCCTTGAGCTCGAGCCCGTGTCCGGGGCGGCTCGCATCGAAGGCCAGCGCTCCGTCGCGCAAGGCCGGGGCGCCGTCGAAGAGCATGCGTTCGATGCGCACGTGGTCGTGGAAGTATTCGAGGTGCACGGCGCGCCGTGCCGCGCAGCAGAGCGGCACGTGGAGCGCGGGCGCGCAGTGGCTGGAGAGCGGCACGCCGAACGCGTCGGCCAGCGCCGCCGCGTCGAGGAACCCGGTGACGCCGCCGCAGCGCGTGGCGTCGGCCTGGAGCGTGTCGACGGCGCCGGCGGCGAGCATGCGGCGGAAGTACGCGCTGTCGTAGCCGTATTCGCCCGCGGCGATCGCCATCGCGGGCGGGCGTCGCGTGCGCAGCAGGCGAAGCCCCTCGAGATCGTCGGAAGACACGGGCTCCTCGAACCAGCGCACGTCCTCGAGCGCGAACTCGAGCGCCTGGCGCAACGCGACGGGCTGCGAGTAGGCGCCGTTCGCGTCGACGAAGAGCTCGACCCCTCCGCCGACGGCGTCGCGCGCAGCCTTCACGCGCTCGAGGTCCGCGTCGGCATCGCGCCCCACCTTCATCTTGACCGCCGTGAGGCCGTCGCGCGCCCAGCCGCCGAGCTGCTCACGCAGGCGATCGAGCGAGTAGGACGTGAAGCCGCCGCTGCCGTAGGCGCGAATCGCGCGGCGCGCGGGCGCGAGCAGCATCCCCAGCGGGACGCCGAGGCGCTTCGCCTTCAGGTCCCAGAGAGCCACATCGAGCGCCGAGATCGCCATGGAGGCGATGCCCGCACGGCCCAGGTTGCGCACCGCTCGCACGAGCTCGATCCACCGCGCGGAAATATCCAGCGCATCCTTCCCGTGGAGCAGCGGTCCGAGCTTGTCGCGGATGAGCGTGGCGGTCGCCGTGTCCGCGTAGGTATATCCGAGCCCGCTCTCGCCGCCCGCGCGGATGCCCGCCACGACGAGGGTCGTCGCGTTCCACTCGAACGTGCCGTCGGACTCCGGCGCGTCGGTGGGCACGGTGTACGCGCGCACCTCGACCGCCTCGATGGGCGCCGCGTCGGGCATCGCGCCACCGCGCGCCTACTTGCCGGCCGGCGAAAGCGAGGCCCAGACCTCCTTCGCCGACGCCTTCACGATCTCGAACGCATCGGGATCGCGCTTGAGGAGCGCCATCACGTACGCCTTCGCCTGCTTCATCGTGATGTGCGGGGGCAGCGGCGGCACGTTGGGATCGACCATCACGTCGAGCACCGCCGGGCGGTCGGCGCTGAAGGCCTGGTCCCACGCGGCGTCGACCTGCTCGGGCCGGCTCACCTCGATGCCGCGCAGCCCGATGAGCTCCGCGAAAGAGGCATAGGGGAAGTCGGGCACGTCCTGCGACGGCTCGTACTTGGGGTCGCCCTCCATCACCCGCTGCTCCCACGTGACCTGGTTGAGGTCGCGGTTGTTGAGCACCATGACGACGAGCCGCGGATCGCTCCAGCGCTTCCAGTACTTCGCGATGGTGATCAGGCCGTTGATGCCGTTCATCTGCATCGCGCCGTCGCCCACGAGTGCCACGGCGACGCGGTCCGGATGCGTGAACTTGGCGGCGATCGCATACGGCACGCCGGGTCCCATCGTGGCGAGACCGCCCGAGAGGCTCGCCATCATGCCGCGGCGGATGCGGATGTCGCGCGCGAACCAGTTCGCCGCCGAGCCGGAGTCCGACGAGATGATGCAGTTGTCGGGCAGCCGCTTCGAGAGCTCCCAGAACACGAGCTGCGGGTTGATCGGATCGGCCTGGTTCATGGCCCGCTTTTCCATCACCTGCCACCAGCGCGCGACGTTCTGCTCGACGCGGGCGCGCCAGGCACGCTCGGTCTTGCGCGTGAGGAGCGGGATCAGCGCGCGCAGCGTCTCCTTCGAGTCGCCGACGAGGTTCACGTCCATGGGATAGCGCAGGCTCAGCATGCGGCCGTCGATGTCGATCTGCACGCCGCGCGCCTGGCCCTCCTCGGGCAGGAACTCGGAATACGGAAAGGCCGAGCCCACCATGAGCAGCGTGTCGCACTCGGTCATCAGGTCCCAGCTGGGCTTGGTTCCGAGCAGCCCGATGGAGCCCGTGACGAAGGCGAGGTCGTCGGGAACCGCGGCCTTGCCCAGCAGCGCCTTGGCGATGCCGGCGCCGAGCAGGTCGGCCACCTCGATCAATTCGTCGGTCGCGTGCAGCGCGCCGGCGCCGGCCAGGATCGCCACCTTTTGCCCGGCGTTGAGGATGTCCGCCGCATTCCGCAGCGATGGCTCGTTCGGCACGAGGCTATGGCCCGCCCGGCCTATGCCGGTGTGGACCGCGCCATGGACACGCGGCGGCACGGGCACGGCGTCCAGTTCCTGCAGGTCGTTCGGGAAGATGAGGCAGGTGACCGTGCGATGCTCCAGGGCGATCCGGATCGAGCGGTCCACGAGCTGGCGCACCTGCTCGGGCACGGTCGCCATGTGGACGTACTCGTGCGCGACGTCCTTGAAGAGCGACAGCAGGTCGACTTCCTGCTGGTAGTCGCCGCCGAGGGATTCGCGCTTCTGCTGGCCCACGATCGCGAGCACCGGCTGGTGGTCCATCTTCGCGTCGTACAGCCCGTTCAGCAGGTGGATGGCGCCCGGCCCGGAAGTGGCGAGGCAGACGCCGATCTTGCCGGTGAACTTCGCATGGGCGCACGCCATGAAGGCCGCCATCTCCTCGTGGCGCGCCTGGATGAACTCGACGCCGCGATTGCGGCCGAGCGCACCCATGATCCCGTTGATGCCGTCTCCGGGAAATCCGTAGATCCGATCGACGCCCCACGCCTGCAGGCGCTTCAGGAGGAAGTCGGCGACGTTTTCGGCCATGGAAAGCCTCGCGAAGGGAATGTGCGGCGGGACATGCTATTGCACAAAAGTATTAGGTCCCGCGCGGTCCCGCCGAGTTCCGTACGAGCTTCGACTATTGCGGGGAGGCTTGGGCCAGCACGCGGTCGACCATCGCGCCCGCTTCGCCGAGGTAATGGGAGGGATCGCAGAGCCGCTCGAGGGTTCCGCGATCGACGTGGGCCGCGATCTCCGGATGCGCCGCGAGGAGGTCGATCAGCGGCACGTCGCGCGCGACCGCCTCGCGGCAGAGGTCGTAGACCAGGTCGTGCGCGTATTCACGCCCGATGTAGCGCCCCAGGCCCATCATGACCGCCTCGGACATCACGAGGCCGCGCGTGAGGTCGAGATTGGCGCGCATGCGCGCCGCGTCCACCTCGAGGCCCTCCAGCAGGAGGCGCGCCTGGCGCAGCGCGCCCGCCGTGAGGCAGAAGGCTTCCGGCAAGGCGATCCACTCGATCTCCCACGGACCCGTCGAGCGCTCGTGATCGGCGATCATCGCGTCGAAGAGCGCCGCGGCGTGCTGCCGCACGACCGAGACGGCCGCGTGGATGTAGCAGGAGGCGATGGGATTGCGCTTCTGCGGCATGGTGCTGCTCGATCCGCGTCCGTGGGCATAGGGCTCGAAGGCTTCCGCGACCTCCGTCTGCATGAGCAGCTTCACGTCCATGGAGATCTTGCCCAGCGTGCCGCCGACGAGCGCCAGGAACGCGCCGGCCTCGGCGATGGTGTCCCGCACGGTATGCCAGGCGATGACCGGTTGGCCGAGGCCGAGCTCCTTCATGAGGGCCGCCTGCATCGGCAGGGCGTCGCGCTCGATGGATGCGAGCGTGCCGCACGCGCCGCCGAATTCGCCCACCAGGACCCGGGGCTTCAATTGCGCGAGGCGCTCGCGATGGCGCTCGACCGCCGCGAGGATCGTCGCCATCTTGTAGCCGAACGTGACCGGGATGGCCTGTTGCAGGTTGCTGCGGCCCGCGACGGGCGTGTCGCGATGGCGGCGCGCGATCGAGGCGAGTGCGGCGGAAATGGCACGCAGGTCCTGGTCCACGAGATCGAGGCCATCACGCATCTGGAGCACCGTCGCGGTGTCCGTGATGTCCTGCGTCGTGGCGCCCCAATGGCAATACTCGCCGAGCCGGTCGCGGCAGAGCGCGTTCAGCTGCGACACCACGCTGAGCACGGGATAGCCGATGCGCTCGGTCTGGGCGCGCAGCTTCTCGAAGTCGATCTTGCGCACGTCGCAGTTGCGCACGATCTCCGCGGCCGCTTCGCGCGGGATGATTCCCATGTCGCCCTGCACCTTCGCGAGCGCGCGCTCCACCTCGAGATAGCAGGCGGTGCGGTTCTCGTCGGACCAGACGTGCCGCATGGCGTCGGTCGAGAAGATGTTGCCGAAGATGCGCGAGTCGATGATGCCGGCGGGCATGGCTGCTCCTGGAGATCAGCGAAGGGTCGCGGCCGCCTTCATCGCCAGCGCTCCCGCCGGATCGCGCGCCCACAGGTCGATCTCGTGGGCGTCCGCGCGCGGTGCGCCGCCGATGTAGAAGGGCTGCGTGTCGAATGTCGGGCGCATCGCGCGGAACTCGAATCGCGCGAGCGCGGCGCCTGGCCGGTGCTCATGCAGCAGCTCGAGGAGGAGCGTGGCCAGCAGCGGGCCGTGCACGACGAGCCCCGGGTAGCCTTCCTCCTGCGTCACGTAGCGCCGGTCGTAGTGGATGCGGTGGCCGTTGAAGGTGAGGGCGCTGTAGCGGAAGAGCAGCACGTCGTCGGGAATCCACTGGCGCTCGAACGCCGCCTGCGGCGCGGGCTGCGCGGGGGGTGGCGCCTCACCGGGCTGCGGCATGTCGCGGTAGACGATGTCGTGGAACTCGGTGATGGCACGCGCGCCGTCCTGCCGGCCGACCTCGTGGCGCACGCGCACGAAGACGAGCGGGCCGTTGCGCCCGCTCTTCTCGGTCACATCCTCGATCGTGGACGTGCGGCGAATCGCGTCCCCCACGCGCAAGGGCTCGTGGAATTCGAGCTGGCTGCCGGCCCACATGCGGCGCGGCAAGGGCACCGGAGGCAGGAAGCCGCCGCGCTTCGCGTGACCGTCCGGGCCGATGTCGGAGCGGCGCGGCAACGGCAGGAAGTAGAGCCAGTGCCAGAGAGGGGGCAGCTCGGTGCCCGGCCTCGGCCGCTCGGCGGGGCGATCGAGCGTCGCGCTGAGCGCCGCGTACGGCGTGGGCGTCACGACGTCCTCCGCGGTCTCGCTTCGGCCGATCCAGTCCTTGAGATTCATGGTGATGTAAAGTTCGTCGAATGATCCGTGACCTGCACCGCCAGAGATCCTACCTTGCCGTGCCCGCGACGTCCGAACGCTTCCTGGAGAAGGCCTCGAAAAGCGACGCGGACGCGGTCTTCATCGACCTCGAGGATGCCGTCGTGCCCGACGCCAAGGCCGAGGGGCGCGAGCGCGCCATCGCGGCGCTCGATCGCATCGATTGGGGCGAGCGCCTCGTCTGCGTGCGCGTGAACGGCCTGGACACGGCCTGGGGTTGCCATGACGTGATCGGGATCGCATCGCGCGCGCGGCGTGTCGACCGCCTGTTGCTCGCGAAGTGCGAGGGGCCCGAGCAGGTCCATGCCGCCGACGTGATGATCCGCGCGGCCGAACGCGAGCTCCCGCGCGAGTCCCCGCTGCGACTGGAAGCGCTCATCGAGTCGGCGCGCGGCGTGGCGAACGTCGAGGCGATCGCGGGCGCGAGCGACCGCATGGCCGCGCTGGTGTTCGGCGCGGGCGACTACCAGGTCGACATGGGCGCGATCGGCGAGAAGCCGCGGTGGGACTTCGTGCTCTCGCGCATCGCCAACGCCGCCCGCGCCTGGGGTCTCGCTCCCATCGACAGCCCGTTCGTGGACATCGCCGACACCGCGCGGCTGCAATCGCTCGCGCGCGCGGCGGCGGCGGAAGGCTTCGAGGGGAAGATGTGCATTCATCCCTCGCAGGTTCCCGTCGTGAATGCCGCCTTTACGCCCGCAGAGGAACAGGTTGCGTGGGCCCGCCAGGCGCTCGATCTCATGGCCGCCGGCGTGAAGGCCGGCAAGGGCGCCGTCCGTGGCCCGCGCGGCGAGATGCTCGACCTCATGCACGAGAAGATGGCGCGGCGCATCCTGGCGCGTGCCGGCTAGACGACAGGGGACAGACCCCTGTCGTTGGTTATTTGGCGAAGACCTGGGAGGGGTCGCCGAAGGCCTTGAACTCGAGGGCGTTGCCGGAGGGATCGAGGAAGAACATGGTGGCCTGCTCGCCGGCCTGCCCCTTGAAGCGCACGTGCGGCTCGATGATGAAGCGCGTGCCGGCCGCCTCGAGCCTGGAGGCGAGGCTTTCCCACGCGTCCATCGAGAGGATCGCGCCGAAGTGCCGCACCGGCACCTCGTCGCCGTCGACGGCGCTCGTGTTGCGATGGCCCGCTTCCTCGGGGGCCAGGTGCGCCACGATCTGGTGGCCGTAGAAATCGAAGTCCACCCAGTCTTCGGAGCTGCGCCCCTCGGGGCATCCGAGCAATCCGCCGTAGAACGCACGCGCGCTCTTCAGGTCGTGGACGGGGAAGGCGAGGTGGAACAGGGGGCGCGCTTGCAACGGTGTCTCCAGGCAAAACGACATTGTCGCAAATTCCGGATCGCGGCACTTTTTGCCCCATGATGCGGTCCATCGAAGCCAAAGGAGCGGAGATGGACCGAACCGGCGAGCGTCCGCGTCATTTCTCGATGATCCGCGAGTTCCGCGTCGCGGATTTCTTCACCCTCGGCAATGCCGCGTGCGGCGTGGCGGGCATCCTGCTCGCGATGCTCTACGTCGACGATCCCTCGCCCGGCAACTTCCTGGCCGCCTGCGCCTTCGCGCCGGCGGCGTTCATCTTCGATATTCTCGACGGCCGCATCGCCCGTGCCCGCCACGAGCACTCGCCCCTGGGCCGGGAGCTCGATTCGCTCGCGGACGTCATCTCGTTCGGCGTCGCTCCCGCATCGCTCGCGTTCGCCGCCGGCATGCGCGGCGGATGGGACGCCCTGGTGCTGGGCTACTTCGTCTGCTGCGGCGTGAGCCGGCTCGCGCGCTACAACGTCACCGCCGAGACGCTCTCCGCGGGCAGCGGAAAGGTGAAGTACTTCGAAGGCACGCCCATTCCCACCAGCGTGGTGCTCACCGGCGTGCTCGCGGCGGCCGCCTGCATGGGCCGCGTCGACGACGACTTGTGGGGCGGCGCCTGGACGATCGGCCCGTGGCTGCTCCATCCCCTCGTGCTGCTCTTCGCGCTGTCCGGCACGCTCATGATCAGCAAGACGCTGCGCATCCCGAAGCTCTAGGGGAGGGCGATCGCGTCGTCCTCCCGTCGTGCCGCATCACTCCCCGCCGGCCTGCGAGTCGTGATCCATCGTCTTGAGCAGGTCGTCGTGCTGGGCCGCGCTGCCGTGACTCTCGTCCGAACCGAACGAAGCCTCGAGCGTCGAGCACGCCGTCGTGCCGACGAGCGCGAGCAGCGACGCGTACATCAGGAAATGCTTGAGTCCGTGTTGCATGGTTGTCTCCCTGGCGAAGTTGAAGGGTTACCGCTTCCGCCGCGTTTCCGATTCTCTTTGGAACTCGGCTGAGGCAAACGATAGGCGGGTCGCCGGGGAATCCATACGGACTAGTCGCCGCGAGGATGACGCAGCGTTACGCGGCCGCAATGCTCACGAAGGCTTGGGCAAAACGTCGGAAATTCCCGCAGCGCGCTACACTACCCGCGCGTTTTCGGCCGGCGCCCGGGTGGTGAAATGGTAGACACAGGGGACTTAAAATCCCCCGGCCGCGAGGCCATGCCGGTTCGAGTCCGGCCCTGGGCACCAGAAGCGAGCGGTGCATCGCCGAGCGCGGAATAAGCGGCGCCTCCTGCTGTCTACCGAATGAATGGTTCATTCGAGGAGATGGTCATGCTTTCGCGCAACTTGCAGGAAGGTCCCGCTTCGTCACCCGCTGCGCGGCTCGGCGTGGCTTTCATTGCCGGAGTCATCGGCGTTCTCGTTTTCCATCAGGTCGCCTTGGCTGCGTTGCACGCCGCGGGAATCTCGCCAGGCGTCGCCTACTCCATGAAGACTACGAGCCCATTCGGCATACCGCAGTTCGTCTCCATGGCATTCTGGGGCGGCATTTGGGGCATCGTTGCCGCCGGGCTCTTCGGCCGTCTCTCGGGCGCGAGGCTGGTCGGCGCGCTGGTGATCTTCGGGGCGATCGCGCCCACGCTGGTCGCGTGGTTCGTGGTGGCGCCGCTCAAGGAGCTTCCGGTCGCCGGCGGCTTCCAGACGGCTGCGATGATGACCGGCCTCATCGTCAACGCGGCGTGGGGCCTCGGCACGGGGCTCATCCTGGCGTGGTACCGCGGCTGGGGCGGGATCCAACAGACCGGGACCACCGCGTCGTCCGGCTAAGGATTCACGGCGCCGGGAAACGTCGCCGCGAGGAGCGCGCGCACGCCGTTCCACACGATCTGCACGCCGATGCAGAGCAGGATGAAGGCCGACAGCCGCATGACCACGATCGTGCCCGTCTCCCCCAGCTTCCTCACGATCGCGTTGGCGTATCGATAGCAGAGGTATACCGAGATCGCGACGATGAGCATGCCCACGACGTGCCCGGCCGCCGTCACGAAGAGCGAGCGCACGTCCGGGCTGGGATTCGCCCCGAGCGTGATGGCCACCGAGATCGAGCCGGGTCCTACCGTGAGCGGCATCGTGAGCGGATAGAACGCGCGCCGGCGCATGTCGGTCGTCGCGGCATGGGCGACGGCGCTGCGCGTGGCCTCGGGCGATTCGTCGGGCTTGTTGAGCAGCGTCCAGCCCATGGCGCACACGACCACGCCGCCGGCGACCTGCACGATGGGAATCGACAGGCCGAAGAAGTCCAGCACGTACGCGCCGACGAAGGTCGAGGCGAGCAGCAGGAGGAAGCTGTCGATCGCGACGGCCTTCGCGGTCACCGCGTGCTCGGCTTCGTCGGCCCCCCGCGTCATCTCGCGGAAGATCGGCGCGCCGGCGAGGGGATCGACGATCGGCAGCAATGCGCCGAGCGCCAGCAGCACGGTGTGGACGAAGAGCTGGAGATTTTCGAGCAGGCCGGACATCGTGCCGCAGTCTATAAGAGAAAACGGCGCCGGGTGGCGCCGTTTCTTCGACCTCGGCCCGCGCTCCCGCGAAGGAGCAAGCCGGGAAACGTCAGGCAGCCACTTTCGACAGCGTCATCGACGACGCCATGCGCTCGACCGCCTTCTTGATGTTCTCCATCGAAGTCGCGAACGAGATGCGCAGGTAGCCTTCCGCACCGAAAGCGGAGCCGGGGACGGCGGCGACGCCCTTTTCCTGCGCGAGGAGGTAATCGCAAAGCGCGAGGTCCGTGGCCTGCGCGATGCGGCCGGCCTTGTGCAGGTTGTGGATCGCCTCGCGGCAGTCGGGGAACGCGTAGAAGGCGCCGGATGGCTGCAGGCACTTCACGCCGGGGATGCGGTTGAGCCCCTCGGCCACGAACTTTCCGCGTTCCTTGAACGCCTTGACCATGACGTCGATGTTCGACTGGTCGCCCGTCAGCGCCGCCTCGGCCGCGTACTGCGAGATCGACGCCGGGTTCGAGGTGCTGTGCGACTGCACGTTCTCCATCGCCTCGATCAGCTCCTGCGGGCCGCCGCAATAGCCGATGCGCCAGCCCGTCATTGAATAGGCCTTCGAGACGCCGTTCATCGTGACGGTCTGGTTGTAGAGGTCCGGGCACACGTTGAGGATGTTCACGAATTTCGAGCCATCGAGGAGGATGTGCTCGTACATGTCGTCGCTCGCGATGATGACGCGCGGGTGCTGGCGCAGCACGTCGCCCAGGGCCTTCAGCTCATCGGCGGTGTAGACGGCGCCGGTCGGGTTCGATGGGCTGTTCAGCCAGATGAGCCGCGTCTTCGGCGTGATCGCGTTCTTGAGCTGGATCGGCGTGATCTTGAAGCCCTGCTCGATGCCCGCGGAGACGAAGACCGGCTTCGCATCGGCCATCATCGCCATGTCCGGATACGAGACCCAGTACGGCGCGGGCACGATCGCCTCGTCGCCCTTGTTCAGCAGCGCCAGGCAGAGATTGAACGACGTCTGCTTGCCGCCGCACGACACGAGGATCTGCTTCTCGATGTAGTCGAGGCCGTTGTCGCGCTTGAACTTGGCGATGATGGCCTTCTTGAGGGAGGGCGTGCCGCCGGCCGCGGTGTACTTGGTCATGCCCTTGTTCATGGCCGCAACCGCCGCGTCCTTGATGTGCTGGGGCGTGTCGAAGTCCGGCTCGCCGGCGCCCATGGAGATCACGTCCTTGCCCTCCGATTTGAGGCGCGCCGCCTTGGCGGAGACGGCGAGGGTGGGCGAGGGCTTGATGGCCTTCAGGCGGTCGGCGACGAGGGACATGGATGACTTTCTCCGGGGACGGCAGTGGGCGACGCGGGAATCTTCATTTTACCCGCTTGCGCGGCCCCCTTGCGGATCCGAACGGCTCGGGTCGCCGCGGCCCGCATCAGAACTGCAGCTCGCCTCGAAGGGTACGCCCCAGGTACCGGCCCGCCGCCGGATCGACCCGCACGTCGCTCTCCGGCAGGTCGCACACGCGCCAGTAGTGCACGACGAGGCTGCTGCGGGTTGCCAAGGTCGCGGATGGGGCGACCCGCATGCAGAAGCTGTGCGTGCCACAGGAAGACGTCTCCGCTGTGGCCGCGAAACTCCACTTCCTTGAGGCCGCGCGCGGCGATCTCGCGCCGCAGGTACTCGAGGCACGCGGGCATCTCGGCGGGAACCTCGTTCAGCCGGCCCGTGGAGAAGCGATATGGCGGTATGAGGTGTACCACGCATCGATGTGGAATGGCTGCTGGCTGCCGCGCTCGAAGTTGAGCGAATTGCAGATCAACGGATCGTGCGCGAGCAGGCCGGCAAGGGCACCTCGCAGCACGGGCGAGAGCGCGACCCGGCCGATCTCCGCACGCCGGGCGAAGAGGTTGTTCAGCTTGTAGACCTCGCGGCGCGACCCGGCGGGCACGTCCTGCATCTTGAACGTCCGGCCGGCATGGGGCCCCGTGAGGACGTCGACCTCATGGTCGTTGTGCCGTTCGCCTGGCGCCATTCGTCGTCCACCACGGCGCGTACCTGGGCGATTTCCGCGGCGGAGAGCGCACCGCGCAGGATGAGGAAGCCGTCGCGCTCCCACTGCGCCCTTTGCTCCGCCGTCAGCGCGGTCGCCGGCGCGGCGCGATTCGCGCCTGCCTTGCGCCGCAACAGGGCATCGAGGATCTTCATGGCATCAGCATAACGGCCGAACGCCATCCGCGGCCAGTGCCTTGCCAGCCTCGGCGCGAGCGGAGATACTTCCGCGTGCCCATCCGGAGCTAAGCATGTCGGTCTCCCGCCTCTTCGTCCTCGCGCTGGCCTGCGCGCTCGCCTTTAGCCTCGTGACCGCCCATGCGCAGTCGGGCGTGCCGACGCAGACCGTCCTGAAGACCTTTTCCACGATGTCCCTTCACTTCACCGGTCCCGCCACGGCGGTCATGAGCTACAACGTGGATGGCGTCTCGGGGACGGAGACGATCCTGAAGCAGCCGTTCTGACGCCGTCGAGGTCGCGTTTCGCCCGCGGGAACGGGTAAAATAGAGGGTTCCCCAGCGAAAGCCCGAGCCTCGTGGAAGTCGTCGAGTTTCCTAACAGTCCGTTCCGCCTGCACCAGCCCTTCGCGCCCGCGGGCGACCAGCCCCAGGCCATCGAGAAGCTCAACGAGGGGCTGAACGACGGCCTTTCGTACCAGACGCTCCTGGGGGTCACCGGCTCGGGCAAGACCTACACGATGGCCCACGTGATCGCGCGCCAGGGCCGGACCGCGCTCGTGATCGCGCCCAACAAGACGCTCGCGGCACAGCTCTACTCGGAGTTCAAGGAGTTCTTTCCCGAGAACGCGGTCGAGTACTTCGTCTCGTACTACGACTACTACCAGCCCGAGGCTTACGTGCCCTCGCGCGACCTCTACATCGAGAAGGACTCGTCGATCAACGAGCACATCGAGCAGATGCGGCTCTCGGCGACGAAGAGCCTCATCGAGCGCCGCGACACGGTGATCGTGGCGACCGTCTCCTGCATCTACGGCATCGGTGACCCGAACGACTACCAGGACATGCGGCAGGTCCTGCGCGAGAAGGACCCGGTCGGCCAGCGCGACCTGCTCGCGCGGCTCGCGGGCATGCAGTACACCCGCAACGACCTCGATTTCCGGCGCGGCACGTTCCGCTGCCGCGGCGACACGATCGACGTCTTCCCCGCGGAGAACAGCGAGCAGGCGCTGCGCATCTCGCTCTTCGACGACGTGATCGAGTCGCTGACCCTGTTCGACCCGCTCACCGGCGAGCTGCTGCACCGCATCCCGCGCTTCACGCTCTACGCCAAAAGCCATTACGTGACGCCGCGCACGACCGTGCTGCGCGCCATCGAGACCATCAAGGCGGAGCTGCGCGAGCGGCTCGCGGAGTTCCAGGCGCAGGGCAAGCTGCTCGAGCTGCAGCGCCTGCAGCAGCGCACGCAGTTCGACCTCGAGATGATGAACGAGCTGGGCTTCTGCAAGGGCATCGAGAACTACACGCGCCACCTATCGGGGCGCGCGCCGGGCGAGCCGCCGCCGACCCTCATCGACTACCTGCCGGCCGACGCGATCATCGTGATCGACGAGAGCCACGTAACCGTCCCGCAGATCGGCGGCATGTTCAACGGCGACCGCGCGCGCAAGCAGACACTGGTCGACTACGGCTTCCGCCTGCCGTCGGCGCTGGACAACCGCCCCCTCAAGTTCGAGGAGTTCGAGCGCCAGATGCGCCAGGCGGTCTTCGTTTCGGCGACGCCGGCGGAATACGAGCGCACCCATGCCGCGCAGGTGGTCGAGCAGGTCGTGCGGCCGACGGGCCTCGTGGATCCGGACGTGATCCTGCGGCCCGCGTCTTCCCAGGTCGATGACCTGCTGTCGGAGGCGAACAAGCGAATCGTGCAGAACGAGCGCGTGCTCGTCACGACGCTCACCAAGCGCATGGCCGAGGACTTGACCGATTACCTGGCCGAGCACGGCATCAAGGTGCGCTACCTGCACTCGGACATCGATACCGTCGAGCGGGTCGAGATCATCCGCGACCTTCGCAAGGGGCTCTTCGACGTGCTGGTGGGGATCAACCTGCTGCGCGAAGGGCTCGACATTCCCGAGGTATCGCTCGTGGCGATCCTCGATGCGGACAAGGAAGGTTTCCTGCGCTCGGGACGCTCGCTCATCCAGACGATCGGCCGCGCGGCGCGCCACATCAACGGTACCGCGATCCTCTACGCCGACCACATGACCGATTCGATGAAAGCCGCGATCGAAGAGACCGATCGCCGGCGCGCCAAGCAGGTCGCGTTCAACCTCGCGCACGGCATCGAGCCGAAGAGCATCTCGAAGCGCATCAAGGACATGATCGACGGCGTGTACGACTCCACCTCCGCGAAGGAGACGCGCAAGGCGGCCCAGGAGGAGGCGAAGTACGACACGCTCTCGGAAAAGCAGCTCGACCAGCGCATCCGCAAGATGGAGAAGGAGATGCTCGAGGCCGCGAAGAACCTGGAGTTCGAGCGCGCGGCGAGCCTGCGCGACGAGTTGAGGACGCTGCGCGACCGGCTGATGAGCGTATCCGGGGAGGGCTGAGCGCCGATGCAGCCCAAGCCGCGCATCTCCGTGCTCGTCGTCTGCACCGGGAACATCTGCCGCTCGCCCACGGGCGAGGGCGTGCTGCGCGCCCATGCGAAGAAGCGCGGGCTCGATGGCCGCGTCCACGTCGCCTCGGCGGGCACGCACGATTACCACGTGGGAGAGCCTCCCGATCCGCGCACGGTGCGCCACGCGCACAAGCGGGGATACGACCTCAGCACGCAGCGTGCGCAGCAGGTGGCAAGGCGGCATTTCGAGGAGTACGACTACATCCTCGCCATGGATCGCGGTCACCTGCGCCTGCTGAAGTCTCTCGCGCCGCGGGATGCGAAGGCGAAGCTCGGCCTCTTCCTGGAGGCGAGCGGGCGATGGAAGGGCGGGGACGTGCCCGATCCGTACTACGGCGGCATCGAGGATTTCGAGCAGGTGCTCGACATGGTCGAGGAGGCCGCGGAGCGCTGGCTCGACCGCTTCCAAGCCGAGCTCGACCCGGACGCCTTCCGCCTGCAGCGCCCGAATTAAAGGCTAAGCCCCGCCGGTATAATGACGCTCATGCGGACGACCGATCGAACGGCGGGAATCGCCGAAGAGGCCGCGCGATTCTGGCGTGACGGGTTCGTCGTCGTGCGCAAGGCGTTTTCGGCGGCGGAGATGGACGTGCTGCGCGAGGTGATCCAGCGGCACGACGCGATGAACGCCCATGCCCGCCGGGCCCGGGAGCGCAGCGCCGGCCCGACCCGCCCGTCCTTCGAGACCATCTTCGTCTGGAACGATGACGGCGGCAGCGACGTGTTCTCCAAGGCCACGCGCTCCCACCGCGTGATCGACCGCCTCGAGGCGATCTTCGACGACGAGGTGTACGTCTATCACAACAAGGTCGCGCTCAAGTATCCGGGCGTGGTCGGCTTCTCGTACCACCAGGACTACGCGTACTGGTACG
Source organism: Usitatibacter sp. (assembly GCA_035656735.1). Classification (GTDB taxonomy): domain Bacteria; phylum Pseudomonadota; class Gammaproteobacteria; order Burkholderiales; family Usitatibacteraceae; genus Usitatibacter. The sequence continues at coordinate 217,376 of DASRRY010000038.1, forward strand.
AGATGGGCAACCTCTTCCCGGACATGGCGACCGTGTCCATCGCGGTGGACCGGGCCACGCGGGAGAACGGCTGCCTGCGGCTCATCGCCGGCTCGCACCGTCTCGGGCGGATGCAGCACGTCGATCGCGATCCCGGCTCGGATAGCGGGGTGGATCCCGAGCGCCTCGAGCGCGTGCTCGCCGTCCTTCCCGAGGCCACCATCGAGCTCGACGTGGGCGACATGGTGATCTTCCACTGCAATACGCTGCATGCGTCGGACGACAACCACTCCGACCGCTCGCGCGTGGCACTCCTCGGCTGCTACAACACGCGCCACAACTCGCCGTTCAAGACCGTGCACGGCCATCCGGCATTCCAGGCCTACGAGCGCCTGGCCGACCGGATCACCGAAGCGGACCTCGAGAACCTGCCGACCTTCGCCTGACGTCGTAGTTACCTTCGGAAGAGCTGGTCGAAGTTCACGAGCACGACGCCCGCGACCACGAGGATCGCCCCCAGGACGCGCGTCACGCTCAGCTCGCGCACCGGCAGGCCGAGCCAGCCGCCGCGGTCCATGAGGATCGAGATGAGCACCTGCCCCGCGATGATGAGCGCGACCATCTTCGCGACCCCGATGCGCGGTGCCAGCAAGGTCGTGCCGAAGACGAAGAAGGCTCCCAGCAGGCCGCCCGTGAGCTGCCACGCGCGAGCTTCCGCGAGGTTGCCGAGGACGGCGACACGCTGTCCCGTCACCAGCGCCACGATTCCCAACGCGACGGTGCCCACCGCGAACGAGACGAACGCAGCGAGCAGCGTGCTCTGGTCGAGGTAGCCCTTGAGCTGGTTGTTGATCGCCGCCTGCAGCGGGATCATGCAGCCGATGGCGAAGGCGATCGCGAGATACTGCAAGTCGCTCACCAGCCGCCGCGCCGCAGCCATTCCTCCAGCATCGGGATGCGGTCCACGCCCCAGAAGGGCTCGCCGTCCACGATGAAGAAGGGAGAGCCGAAGACGCCGCGCGCGATGGCCGATTCCACCTCGCCCTTTGCGCGCTCCTTCAGCCCCGGATCCTCGAGTGCGCTCGCGAGCGCGGTGCGATCCACGCCGGCGGACTGCGCCACGTCGAGGACCGTCGCGGGCGCGCCGATGTCGCGGCCCTCGGCGAAGTAGGCGGAATACAGGGATTTCGCGAGGCGGCGCGCCTGCGCCGCGTCGCGCTCATGGGTCCAGTAGAACGCGCGCAGTGCCGCCACGGTGCCGATGGGAAACTTCGGCGGTTGCCGGTACACGACGCCGTGCCAGCGCGCCGAGCGCTCGAAGTCGCGCATCGAGTACCCGCCCTTCAGCGGGATCTCGGTGAGCGGCGCCCCGCCCGTCATCTTGAACACCGGTCCCAGCAGGATCGGACGCCACGCCAGCGCCCGTCCGATGCGCGACTCGAGCGCATCGGCGAGCTGGCTGGCGATGTATCCGTACGGCGACGAGAACTCGAAGTAGAAGTCGACCGGCGAGCTTTCGCTCATGGCGCCGGCGGCTGGCTCTCGTTGTGCCCCTCGGCTCCCGCGGCCGTCTCCACCATCTGCAGCGGCTCCGCCTGCGCGGGGCCGGAGCCGCGGCGCCGGCGGCGCACCGGCCGGCGTGACGCCTCGTCGTCCTGCGGCTCCTCGGCCATCGCGACGGGCGCAGCCTGCTCGGGCTGCGTCTCCACCAGCTGCAGCGACGCTTCCTGCGCGGTCATGCCTTCGCCGCCGCCGCGACGCCGCCGGCGGACCGGGCGGTGCGACTCGTCGGCGCCGGTCTCGTCATGCTGGCTCACCTCGCGGAAAGCGACCGGAGCGGCGATCGGTGCGCGCGGAGCCGGGGCCGGCGACGACACCGGCGGGATCGGCGTCTGTTGCTGGAACGCCTCGGTGCGGGTCTCGCCCAGCGGCTGCGTCACGCGCGGGGTTTCCTCGCCACGCGCCGGAGGCTCGTGCACATCGGCCCCGGAATCGCCATGGGAAGCCGATTCCCGCGGAGCGCGCTCGGCGCGTTCACCGCGATCGCCGTGCTCTCCCGGCTCAGACCGTTCACCACCCCGTCCACCGCGGCGCCGGCGGCGGCGGCGGTGCTCGCCTTCGCCTTCCTCGCCGGTGATCTCGCTCACGGGACGCGACTCCAGGCGCGGCTGCTCGGCTGAGCCGGCGGCCTCGATGGACTCCCCCTCGGGACGCGCGGGTCGCTGATGGCGCTGGCCTTCCTCGCGCTCGCCACGCGGCGCGCGGTCGGGCCGCGGCTGGCGATCGCCTCTCGGGTGCTGCTCGTCGCGGGCCTCACGGTCCTCGCGGGGTTCACGCTCGGCACGAGGCTCACGCTCGGCACGAGGCTCACGCTCGGCACGCGGTTCACGCTCGGGGCGAGGCTCGCGCTCGGGGCGAGCTTCCCGGTCGCCACGAGGCTCGCGTTGCGGGTCGCCACGAGACTCGCGTTGCTGATCGCCGCGAGGCTCGCGTTGCGGTCTTTCGCCGCGCGCGCCTTCGGCTCGCTGGCCATCGCGCTGTCCCTGGCCACGCGGCGGACGGCCTTCCTGGCGGCCCTCGCGTTGCTGCTCGCCGCGGCCTTCACCGCGGGCCCCGCGCGCTTCGTCCCGGCCCTCATGGCGCGGACCGCGCGGCTCTCCACGGCCTTCGCCGCGCTTGGATTCGCCGCGACCCGCGCCGCCACGGCGCGAGTCGTCGCGATCCCCACGACCGCGTCCACGCTCCTGGCCGCGGCCGCCGCCTTCACGCGGGGTGCGCGTCTCTGCCGGAGCGGGTTGCACGGGGGCCGCCACGATCTCGGCGGGCTTGCGTAACCAGCCGAAGAGGCGGTCGAGCAATCCCGGCGCTTCCGCCGGCTGCTGGCGATATGCAACGGGGGTTACCGCCGGTCCCTGGGCGCGGACCGGAGCCATTGCGGCCTCCGGCAGGTTCGGCGCGGGTTGCGACGGCTGGATGCCCTTGACGAGCGGCTCGGGCCGCGGCGCACGCGGCTCCGTCGCCATCTTCGGGATCGCCACGGCTTCCTCGTCCGGCGCGATGACCATCTCGTAGCTCGGAATCTGGTCGTCCAGCTGCGTCGCATCGTGGCGCAGGCGCTCGATGTGGTAGTTCGGCGTCTCGAGGTGCGGGTTCGGGATCAGCAGGATGTTCACCTTGAGGCGGGCCTCGACGGTGAAGATCTCGCTGCGCTTCTCGTTGAGCAGGTAGGTCGCGACATCGACCGGCACCTGCGCGTGGATGGCCGCGGTGTTCTCCTTCATCGCCTCTTCCTGCAGGATGCGCAGGACGTGCAGGGCGGTCGAGGCCGTGTCGCGGATGTAGCCCGTGCCATGGCAGCGCGGGCAGGGCGAGTGGGTGGTCTCTTCCAGCGACGGCTGCAGGCGTTGGCGCGAGAGCTCGAGCAGGCCGAAGCGGGAGATCTTCCCGACCTGCACGCGCGCGCGGTCGTGCTTCAGCGCGTCGCGCAGCCGGTTCTCCACCTCGCGCTGGTTCTTGGCGCTCTCCATGTCGATGAAGTCGATCACGATGAGCCCGCCCAGGTCGCGCAGGCGCAGCTGGCGCGCCACTTCGTCGGCGGCCTCGAGGTTCGTGTTGAAGGCGGTCTGCTCGATGTCGTGGCCGCGCGTGGCACGGGCGCTGTTCACGTCCACCGAGACCAGCGCTTCCGTGTGGTCGATCACGATGGCGCCGCCCGAGGGCAGCGTCACGTCGCGGCGATAGGCGCTCTCGATCTGGTGCTCGATCTGGAAGCGCGAGAAGAGCGGCACGTCGTCGCGATAGAGCTTCACCTTGTTCACGTTCGCCGGCATGACCGTGGACATGAACGAGATGGCCTGCTCGAAGATCGCCGGGGTATCGACGAGGATCTCGCCGATGTCGGGCTGGAACAGGTCGCGGATGGCGCGAACGACGAGGCTCGACTCGAGGTAGATCAGGCACGGGCCTTTCTCTTCCTCGGCGGCCTTCTCGATGGCGCCCCAGAGCTGCAGCAGGTAGTTCAGGTCCCACTGCATCTCCTCGACCGTGCGGCCGATGCCGGCCGTGCGGGCGATGAGGCTCATGCCGTCGGGCACCTCGAGCTGGTCCATCACCTCGCGCAGCTCGTTGCGGTCCTCGCCCTCGATGCGGCGCGACACGCCGCCGCCACGCGGGTTGTTCGGCATGAGGACGAGATAACGTCCGGCGAGCGAGATATAGGTCGTGAGGGCGGCGCCCTTGTTGCCGCGCTCGTCCTTGTCGACCTGGACGATCAGCTCGGAGCCGTTCTTGAGCTGGGTCGCCATCTTCGAGCGGCCGAACTCGCCGCCGTCCGCGCCGACCATGTACTGCTTGGCGATTTCCTTGAACGGCAGGAAGCCGTGGCGCTCGGCGCCGTAATCCACGAACACCGCCTCGAGGGACGGCTCCACGCGGGTGATGACACCCTTGTAGATGTTGCTCTTGCGTTGCTCCTTGCCGGCGGACTCGATGTCGAGGTCGATCAGTTTCTGGCCATCGACGATCGCGACCCGGAGTTCCTCCGCCTGGGTCGCGTTGAACAGCATGCGTTTCATCTTCTTTTCTCCCGCGCTCTGCCACGGAAGATGGGTCCCGTTCCATCGGAACCCGGGACGACGAGTGACTTCAGAAGTCGGTTCTGGAAGGCGTCACTGGGAAAGTGAGGCGAGAGAGAGGACGATTTCTGGTTTTCTTCGTCTGGCTTCGCGCGGCCGGCTTGTCAGGCGGCGCCAAGCGTGGAATTCGTGGTGCGTCGAGCGCGATGACTTCGTTTACCATCGCTCTTGGTTTCGCAGGCGAGCGACGTTGGCCTGCTTCGCGCGCCATTCGCGGCGACGCGTGGATGTCGATTCCAGAGGAAGTCCGTCGACTTCTTATAAATCAACCGGATAACAGTATACCCGCATGCCGCCGGATGGCAAAGACGGTGATTTGGCGCCCCCCGCGGTGCGCTGGATCGAGGTGGCCGAGGAGGAAGCGGGCCAGCGCATCGACAACTACCTCATCGCGCGCCTGAAGGGCGTGCCGAAGAGCCGCATCTACCGCATCGTGAGGAGCGGCGAGGTGCGCATCAACAGCAAGCGCGTGGCCGCGTCGGACCGCGTGGCCGCCGGAGACCGCATCCGCATCCCGCCCGTTCGCGTGGCGCAGCGCGGCGAGCAGGTCCCCGCGCCCCACTTCAAGCTGCCGATCCTCTTCGAGGACGAATGGCTCGTGGCCCTCGACAAGCCGGCGGGGCTCGCGGTGCACGGCGGGAGCGGGATCGCCCACGGCGTCATCGAGTCGCTGCGCTCGATGCGGCCGGAGGCGCGCTTCCTCGAGCTCGTGCACCGGCTGGATCGCGACACGTCGGGCGTCCTGCTGGTGGCGAAGAAGCGCTCGGCGCTCACCGCGATGCACGAGCGCATTCGCGGCCACGACATCGACAAGCGCTACCTCGTGGCGGTCAGGGGCCGCTTCCGCAATGCGACGCAACGCGTGCGCGCGGCCCTGGCGAAGCGCGAAGGGGTCGATGGCGACAAGCGCGTGTTCGTGTCGGAGGAGGGCCAGGCCGCCGAGACGATCTTCACCCGGCTCTCGCGCGGCCCGGAGGCGAGCCTGCTCGAGGCGCGCCTCATCACCGGTCGCACGCACCAGATCCGCGTGCACCTGGCGCACCTGAAGCACCCGGTCCTGGCCGACGACAAGTACGGCGACTACGAGCTCAACAAGAAGCTGCGGCGGGCGGGCCTGCACCGCATGTTCCTCCATGCCGCGCGCCTCGCCTTCGCGCATCCGCAGACCGGCGCGCCGCTCGTGCTGGAGTCGCCGCTGCCGGCGGACCTCGAGGCCTTCCGCGTGCGCCACCTGGCGCAGGAGCCGGGATGAAGCGCTACGGGCTGGTGGTCTTCGACTGGGACGGGACGCTGATGGATTCGACGCACGTCATCGCGGCGAGCCTGCGCGCGGCCTGCGCGGACGTGGGCATCACGGTGCCGACCGAGGAGGACGCGCGCTACGTGATCGGCCTGGGCCTCGAGGACACCTTCAACCACGTGGCACCGGGGCTCGACGCGCAGGTCCGGCAACGGCTTTCGGAGCGCTATCGCTTCCATTTCCTCGCCGGCGAAGCGCAGATTCCGCTCTACGCCGGCGTGCGCGAGATGCTCGCGGACCTGCACGGCCGTGGCCTGCGCCTCGCCGTCGCCACGGGCAAGGCGCGGCGCGGCCTGGAGCGCGCGCTCGATGCCACCGGGCTGCGGCCCTGGTTCGAGGCGACGCGCTGCGCCGACGAGGGATTCGCGAAGCCCCATCCCGACATGCTGCTCATGCTGCTCGACCTCACCGGCGTCGAGCCGGCGCACGCCGTCATGGTGGGTGACACGACACACGACCTGGATCTTGCCGCGAACGCGGGCGTGGACGCGGTGAGCGTCTCCTATGGCGCGCACCCCGAGGCGCTGCTCGCCAGCCGGCCGGCGGCGGCGCGCTGCGGCAGCGTGGCGGAATTGCACCGATGGCTGGCCGAACGCGGCTGATCTGCCCGTCGCAGGCCGTGGAAGACGGCGGCCCCGGCGTCCGCTTCGAGCTGGAACCGCCGGCCTCCATGGCAGCCGGGCAGCGCCCGGTGTTCCAGTCGACCGGATTCGTCATCCGTTTCTGCGGCCGGGTCCACGGCTACGTCAATCGCTGCCCCCATGCCGGGACCGAGCTCGACTGGCAGCCAGGAGAGTTTTTCGAGGAGGCTAAGCTATACTTGGTGTGCTCGACGCACGGCGCATTGTTCGAGCCTTCGACCGGGTACTGCGTGGCCGGACCGTGCCGCGGCGCCTCGCTCGAGCGCCTGCGCATGCGCGAACAGGATGGCCACGTGATCCTGGACGACAACCCGCCCAACGACGAGGGAGAGTCATGACGGATCCAGGCCCACCCCAGTGGGAGCGCTCCGTGCTCGAAAAGGTCGCCCTGCGCGCGCTCGACGAGCAGCGCCGCGCGCGCCAGTGGAGAGCGCTTTTCTGCTTGATGTGGTTCGCGCTCGTGTTCGCCATCTTCGCGGCGTTCATGGGCTGGATCGGCAAGCCCGACAAGGACGCGGTCGCGGCCTCGGTCGGCCGCCATACGGCGCTCGTGGACCTGGAGGGCGTGATCGCGCCCGGCACCAAGGCTTCGGCCGACCGCATGATCAAGGCGCTCGACCGGGCCTTCAAGGATTCGGGCACGCAGGGCGTGGTCCTGCGCATCAACAGCCCCGGCGGCAGCCCCGTGCAGGCCGGATACATCAATGACGAGATCCGGCGGCTGCGCGCGAAATATCCCGGCACGCCGCTCTACGTCGTGGTGCAGGACCTCTGCGCCTCGGGCGGCTATTACGTCGCGGCCGCCGCCGACCGGATCTACGTCGACAAGGCGAGCCTCGTGGGCTCCATCGCCGTGATCATCAACAGCTTCGGCTTCACCGGCGCCATGGACAAGCTCGGCATCGAGCGGCGCGCCTACATCGCGGGTGCCAACAAGGATTTCCTCGACCCGTTCGCGCCGGAGAACCCCGCGCAGAAGGAGCATGCGCAGCGCATGCTCGAGGACATCCACCAGCAGTTCATCAACGTCGTGCGCCAGGGCCGCGGCAAGCGCCTCAAGGAGAATCCGGACATCTTCTCCGGGCTCGTCTGGACCGGCGAGCAGAGCGTGGACCTGGGCCTCGCCGACGGCTTCGGCAGCCTCGACTCGGTCGCCCGCGACGTGATCAAGGCGGAGAAGGTCGTCGACTACACGCCGGAGGAAGGGCTCTTCGAGTCGCTTTCGCGCCGCATGGGCACCTCCTTCGGCGAGTCCCTCGGCAGCGCGGCGTTGCAGGCGGCGCGCCGGCCATTCGAGCTGCGCTAGGCCTGCCCGACATGAGCGCGATCACCCGCGAGCTGCGCGCCGAGCTCGACTACGCCCGCGAGGCCTTCGAGCGCGCGGCGCTGGGCCTGATCGTGGTGACGCCGGACGGGATCTTCCGGCAGGCCAACCCCGCCTTCTGCGCGATCCTCGGCCGCCCGCGGGAGGAAGTGGAAGGCGCGTCCTTCCGCCGCTTCACGCACCCCGACGACATCGCACGCGACGAGGAGCACCTCAAGCTCGCGCTCGCCAACCAGGACCTGCCGCCCTCGGTCGAGAAGCGCTTCATGCGCGCGGACGGCACCGAGGTCTGGGTGCGCCGCAACTCGCGCGTCATCCGCGACGCCTCGGGCGCGGTGCGCTTCATCGTGACGGCGATCACGGACCTCACGGAGCAGCGCACCAAGGACCAGGCCCTGGCCCAGGCCGCCGCCGAGCTGGAGCGGCACCTGCACTTCACGCGCGCGCTGCTGGACGCCATCCCGAACCCGGTCTACTTCAAGGATCCCGAGGGACGCTACCAGTCGTACAACCGCGCATGGGCCGACATGTTCGGCGGCGGCGAGGAGTGGACCGGCCGCCGCGGGGAAGAGATGCTGGACGCCGAACTGGCGCTCCTGCACCAGGAGCGCGACCGCATGCTGCTCGACCGGCCGTCCTCCACGACGTACGAGGCCGTGGTGCCGGCCGCGGACGGCCAGAAGCGCCAGATGCTCTACAACAAGGTGAGCTTCGTCGACCAGCGCGGCGAGGTCGCCGGCGTGATCGGCGTGGTGACCGACGTCACGCACTACAAGGAAACGGAGCGGGCGCTCGAGGCGAGCGAGGCGCGCTTCCGCGTGCTCACCGAGAGCTCGCTCGACCTCATCTCGATCATCGCGGAGGACGGCACCATCCGCTACCAGAGCGGGGCGCTGCGCACGCTCGTGGGATACGACCCGGCCGATACCATCGGCAAGAGCGTCTACGACCTCGTCCACCGCGACGACGTGGACAGCGTGCGCGAGGCCATCCGCCGCGTGGCCGAGGGCTCGCAGGCGCACACGCCGGTCGAGTTTCGCATGCGCCATCGCGACGGCATCTGGCGCACGTTCGAGTCGCTGGGCACCAACTGCCTCTCGAACCCCCACATCGGGGGCGTGGTGTTCAACTCGCGCGACGTGACCGACCGCAAGGTGATCCAGCAGCGCATCCAGCACCTCGCGTACCACGACAACCTCACGGGCCTGCCGAACCGCTCGCTCCTGCAGGATCGCCTCGCGCACTCGATCGCGCGTGCCGAGCGCGCAGGCCGCAAGGTCGGGGTCCTCTTCATCGACCTCGACAACTTCAAGAACATCAACGATACGCTGGGCCACGACGTGGGCGACGAGCTGCTGCGCCAGGTGTCGCGGCGGCTGACCGAGTGCGTGCGCCTCGAGGACACGATCGCGCGCCAGGGCGGCGACGAGTTCATCGTGCTGCTGGACAGCCTGGACGACAGCCGCGGCGCCTCGGTGGTCGCGCAGAAGATCCTCAACTCGCTGCGCCAGCCGTTCGTGCTGGGCGGCGGCGAGCAGCACGTGAGCGGTTCCGTCGGCATCGCGCTGTATCCCGAGGACGGGCGCGACGCGCAGACGCTCATGAAGAACGCCGACACCGCGATGTTCCACGGCAAGAGCCTCGGCAAGAACACCTACCAGTACTTCACTCCCCAGATGAACATCGCGGTCAAGCGCCGCATGACCCTGGAATCGGCGCTGCGCCGGGCGGTGATGCAGAAGGATTTCGTCCTGAACTACCAGCCGCAGATCAACCTCGAGAGCGGCGAGATCATCGCGGTCGAGGCGCTGGTGCGCTGGAAGACCGAGGACAGCGGCACGGTGATGCCGGGCGATTTCATTCCCCTCGCCGAGGAGACGGGACTCATCAACGAGATCGGCGAATGGGTGCTGCGCGAAGGCTGCCGCCAGGCGCGCGAATGGCAGGACATGGGGCTCGCCAGGGACCGCCGCATCGCGATCAACCTCTCGGCACGCCAGTTCGGCGACCGTGCCTTCCTCGACATGGTGACGCGCGTGCTCGCCGACACGAGGCTCGATCCCTCGTGCCTGGAGCTCGAGATCACCGAGAGCCAGGTCATGCGCCAGACCGAGGGCATGATCATGCTGCTGAACCGCCTCGCGGAGCTGGGCGTGAACCTCGCCATCGACGATTTCGGCACCGGCTACTCGAGCCTTTCGTACCTCAAGCGGCTGCCGATCCAGAAGCTCAAGATCGACCAGTCGTTCATCCGCGACATCACCGTGGACCCGAACGACACGGCGATCGTGGTCGCGATCATCAACATGGCGAAGAGCCTCGACCTGGAGACGATCGCCGAGGGCGTGGAGACCGCCGGGCAGCTGGCACTGCTGCGCTCGAAGGGCTGCCGCGTGGGGCAGGGCTTCTACTTCTCCGCGCCGATGCGCGCCGAGGCGCTGTACCCGCTGCTCAAGACCAACAACATGAACCTGCAGGCGCGCCGCTAGGCGAGCAGCAGGAAGATGGCCGGCCGCTTCCCGATCTTCGGGACATCGCGCTGCCACCGGGAGATCGGCGCGCTGCGGATCCACTCGCCGGGCCCGGTCAGCTCCGCGGCGATCGCGAGCCGCGTCTGCGGACGGCAGGTCGCGAGCAGCTCCTGCAGCATCGCGTCGTTGCGATAGGGCGTCTCGATGAACACCTGGGTCTCGCGATGACGCGCCGATTGCCGCTCGAGCTCCGTGATCGCGTCCTTTCGCGCCGCGGCCGCGGCCGGCAGGTAGCCCACGAAGCGGAAGCGCTGCCCGTCCAGGCCGCTCGCCATGAGGGCCAGCAGGATCGAGGACGGCCCGACCATCGGCACGACCGCGACGCCGTTCGCGTGCGCGGCGGCGACGAGCTTCGCCCCCGGGTCCGCGACGGCCGGCACGCCGGCTTCCGAAAGCAGTCCGGTGTCCGTTCCCGCGAGCAGCGGCTTTAGCAGCGCCGGGATGGCATCATCGGCCGTGTGCTCATTGAGCTCCTCGAGCGCCAGCTCGCGCATCGGCTTCGGGTGTGCGCATGCGGCGAGATAGCGCCGCGCGCTGCGCGCGTCTTCCACCACGAAGCGCTCGAGCAGGCGCATGCGCGCGAGCACGGCGGCCGGAACCGTGTCGGCCGGCGGCGTGTCTTCCGAGAGCCACGCGGGCACGAGGTAGAGGCGGCCGGACGCCGTCACGGCACGTCGAAGCCTTCGGCGCGGAGCATGGCGGAGAGGGCGATGAGGGGCAATCCGATGAGGGCCGTGGGATCGTCGCCGCCGAGCCGCGACAGCAGGCTGATGCCCAGCCCCTCGCTCTTGGCCGAGCCGGCGCAGTCGAGCGCGGGCTCGCGCTCCAGGTACCGCTCGATCTCCGCGTCCGTGAGCCGGCGGAAGACGACGTCGGTCGTGACGAGCCTCTCGTGGCGGCGCTCGAGCCGCGAGTTGCAGAAGCAGAGCGCGGTGTGGAAGAGCACCGTATGTCCCGAGAGCGCATGCAGCTGCTCGCGGGCAGTCTCGAGCGTGCCGGGCTTGCCGAGCGCCTGGCCGTGGAGGTCGGCGACCTGGTCCGAGCCGATGATCCATGCGGAGCGATGGCGCTTGGCCACGGCCTCGGCTTTCGCTCGTGCGAGGCGGATCGCGGTGTCGCGCGGCATCTCGCCAGCGCGCGGCCCTTCATCCACGCTCGGCGAGACCGTCTTGAAAGGCACGCCGAGCCGCTCGAGGAGCTCTTTGCGGTAGCGTGACCCCGAGGCAAGGAAGAGTGAAACTGTAGCCAATTCAGATTCTTATTGAGTGAACTTCAAGTAAAATATACCATGCCGCCCGCCACCCCCGATCCCTACCTGATCGACCCCGAGCGCCTTTCGACCAAGCCGATGGTGCTCGAGGGCACCTTCAGGCCCGGCGAGCTCGAGCGCCTCGCGGAGTCCCTGGCGAATGGCGACGGCGAGCTCGGCTATCGCATCACGGCCGGCCTGGACGCGCAGCGTCGGAAGGTCGTGTCGTGTATAATCAAGGGCTTCGTTTTTCTCACGTGCCAGGCGAGCCTCGAGGCCTTCCGGCACGAGATGTCCGTCGATGACCGGCTCGTCCTCGTGGACGAGGAGTCGCAACTGCCGCCGGTCGAGGAGGAAAGCGATACGGAAGATTACCTGGTCGCCGATGAGCCGCTCGACATCCGCGACCTGGTGGAGGACGCGGTCCTGCTTGCCCTTCCCATGGTGCCACGGAAGCCGGGACTGCAGGGGTTCAGGGAGGAGGACGGGAAGCCCGCTGGCGAGAGGCCCAATCCTTTCGCGGCGCTCGCGAGCCTCAAGAAGCCTAAATGATCATCAGGAGATAACTGCAATGGCCGTTCAACAGAACAAGAAGTCGCCGTCCAAGCGCGGCATGCACCGGGCGCACGATCACCTGGGCAAGCCGCCCACCGCCGTCGAGCCGACCACCGGCGAGGCGCACCTGCGCCACCACATCTCGCCGTCGGGTTACTACCGCGGCCGGAAGGTCATCCAGACCAAGGATTAGGCCAGAAGCCCCGCTTCAAGGCCTTTCCTTCCATGAGGACCGTCATCGCGGTCGATGCGATGGGCGGGGACCACGGGCCGTCCGTCACGGTCCCGGCGTCGCTCGACTTCCTTGCCGCCGATCCCGAAGCGGAGCTGCTCCTGGTGGGGCTCGCCGAGCCGCTCGAGCGCGAGCTCGCGCGCGCCCTGGGCACCCATCCGGCCGTCGCCCGCGAGCGCCTCACGATCGTGCCCGCGGCCGAAGTGGTCGGCATGGACGAGGACGTGCGCAGCGCGATCCGCACCAAGAAGCACTCGTCGATGCGCGTGGCGATCGACCTGGTGAAGGAAGGCCGCGCCCAGGCCTGCGTGAGCGCCGGCAACACCGGCGCTCTCATGGCCACCGCCAAGTTCGTGCTGAAGACCCTTCCCGGCATCGACCGTCCCGCGATCTGCGCGGTGCTGCCCACGCGCTCGGGACAGGTGTACGCCCTCGACCTGGGCGCCAACGCCGACTGCACGCCGGAGCACCTGCTGCAGTTCGCGGTCATGGGGGCGACCCTGGTGCGCGCGATCGAAGGCAAGGAACGTCCCACCGTGGGCCTGCTCAACATCGGCTCCGAGGAGATCAAGGGCAACGAAACCGTGAAGAAGGCGGGCGAGCTGCTGCGCGCGAGCGGGCTCAATTTCCACGGCAACGTGGAAGGCGACGACATCTACAAGGGCACGACGGACGTGGTGGTGTGCGACGGGTTCGCCGGCAACGTGGCGCTCAAGACCTCGGAAGGCCTCGCCAAGATGCTGGGCGACTTCCTGAAGGAGGAATACGCGCGGGGATTGTGGTCGCGCGTCGCGGCCGTGATCTCGTACCCGGTGATCCGCCGCTTCCGCCGGCGCGTCGACCACCGGCGCTACAACGGCGCGGCGCTCCTCGGCCTGCGCGGCATCGTGGTGAAGAGCCACGGCTCGGCCGACCGGCTCGCGTTCGCCACGGCGCTCGCGCGCGCGGCTTCGGAAGCGAGCCATGGACTGCTCGAGCGCATCGGCGAGGAGATCGCGCGCACGAGCTCCTCGCTGCCCACGGCATCCACGGTCGCCAGCGACACGCCCGGCGCGGCCGCCGAAGCCGCCTGACTCCATGACCTATTCCCGCATCACCGGGACCGGCAGCTACCTGCCGGACCGTGTCGTCACCAACAAGGAGCTCGAATCGCGCGTCGAGACGAGCGACGAGTGGATCGTCTCCCGCACCGGCATCCGCGAGCGCCACATCGCCGCGGACGGCGAGTTCACGAGCGACCTCGCGGTGGGCGCGGCGCGCAAGGCCCTGGAAAGCGCGGGGCGCACCGCGGCGGACATCGACCTCATCGTCGTCGCGACCTCCACGCCCGACATGGTGTTCCCGTCGAGCGCTTGCATCCTGCAGGCCAAGCTGGGCGCGAAGAACGGCGCCGCATTCGACGTGCAGGCGGTCTGCTCCGGTTTCGTCTACGCGCTTTCGACCGCGGATCTCTACGTCAAGGCAGGCCGCGCGAAGTGCGCGCTGGTCGTGGGCGCCGAGGTCTTCTCGCGCATCCTCGACTGGAAGGACCGCGGCACCTGCGTGCTCTTCGGCGACGGCGCGGGCGCCGTGGTGCTCGAGCCCTCGGCCGAGCCCGGCATCCTGTCCTGCCACCTGCACGCGGACGGCAGCTACGCGTCGATCCTCAACACGCCGGGCCACGTCTGCGGCGGCGCGGTCCAGGGCGATCCGACGCTCAAGATGGACGGCGGTGCGGTCTTCAGGCTCGCGGTGCGCGTGCTGGAGGACGGCGCGCACGAGGCCCTCGCCGCGAACGGCCTCGAGGTCTCCGACATCGACGCCTACATCCCGCACCAGGCGAACGTGCGCATCGTCACGCACGTCGCGAAGAAGCTGGGGCTTCCCGATTCGAAATGCGTCGTGACGGTCGACCGCCACGCGAACACCTCCGCGGCGTCCGTGCCGCTCGCCCTCGACACGGCCGTGCGCGACGGCCGCGTGAAGCGCGGCGACACCGTGCTGCTGCAGGGCGTCGGCGGCGGCTTCACCTGGGGCTCCGTGATCCTGACCTTCTGACCATGACCATCCGCCATCCCACGCTCGCCATCGTCTTCCCCGGCCAGGGGTCCCAGTCGCTCGGCATGATGAAGGGCTTCGCCGACCGCCACGTGATCGAGCGGACCTTTCGCGAGGCGTCGAACCTGGTGGGCGTCGACTACTGGCAGATGGTGAGCGAAGGCCCCGCCGAGCTCCTCAACCAGACGGTGAATACGCAACCCCTCATGCTGGTCGCCGGCGTCGCGTGCTGGCGCGCCTGGCGCGGCGCGGGCGGCGTCATGCCGGCGTGGTTCGCCGGCCACAGCCTGGGCGAATACAGCGCGCTCGTGGCCGCCGGTGCGCTGCGCTTCGAGGACGCGGTGTCGCTGGTGCGGCTGCGCGCGCAGGCGATGCAGGAGGCGGTGCCGGAAGGCACGGGCGGCATCGCGGCGATCCTCGGGCTCGACGACAACCTCCTCGCGAGCGTGTGCGCCGAGGCCGCGCAAGGCGAGGTGCTCGAGGCGGCCAACCTGAACTCGCCCGGCCAGGTCGTCATCGCCGGCCATCGCGCGGCGGTCGAGCGCGGCATGGCGCTCGCGAAGGAAAAGGGCGCCAGGCGCGCCGTGATGCTGCCCATGAGCGCGCCGTCGCACTGCAGCCTCATGCGTCCCGCGGCGGAGCGGCTGCGCGAGCGGCTCGAATCGATCGAGATCGCTCCGCCCGAGGTGCCGGTCGTGCACAACCGGTCGGTGGAGGCGTACGACGACCCCGGCCGCATTCGCACGGCACTCATCGAGCAGCTCGACCATCCGGTGCGATGGATCGAGACGGTGCAATTCCTCGCCGCGCAGGGCGTGACCCGCCTGGTCGAATGCGCGCCGGGCAAGGTGCTCGTCGGGCTTTCGAAGCGCATCGCCCCCGCCCTGGAAGGCGTCGCGATCACCGACAGCGCGAGCCTTGCCGAGGCGGTGGAGGGCACATGCTGAACGGCCAGGTCGCGATCGTCACGGGCGCCTCGCGCGGCATCGGCGAGGGCATCCTGCACGCGCTCGCCAGGGCGAACGCCACGGTCGTCGGCACCTCGACCTCGGAGAAGGGCGCCGAAGGCATCACCGCGGCCCTGAAAGCCGCCGGCGCCAAGGGCGAGGGACGCGTGCTCGACGTGCAGGACGCCGCCTCCTGCGCGGCCTTCGTGGACAAGGTGCAGGCGGACCTGGGCGCGCCCGCGATCCTCGTCAACAACGCCGGCATCACCCGCGACAACCTGCTCGCGCGCATGAAGGACGACGAGTGGGACGAGATCGTGGCCGTGAACCTGAAGAGCGTCTTCGTGATGTCGCGCTCGGTGCTGCGCGGCATGATGAAGGCGCGGGCCGGGCGCATCGTGAACATCACCTCGGTCGTGGGTCACATGGGCAACCCCGGCCAGGCGAACTATGCCGCCTCGAAGGCCGGCGTCGTGGGATTCACCAAGTCCCTCGCGAAGGAAGTCGGCAGCCGCAACATCACCGTCAATTGCGTGGCTCCCGGCTTCATCGACACCGACATGACGCGCTCGCTGGGCGAGGAAGCCTCGAAGAAGCTGCTGGAGCACGTGCCGCTGGGCCGCCTCGGGCGCGTCGAGGACGTGGCCCAGGCCGTCGTCTTCCTCGCTTCCGCGAACGCGGCCTACATCACCGGCGCCACGCTGCACGTGAACGGCGGCATGTACATGGATTGAAAACCGGAAATGCTAGAATTGCAGTCTTTCGCGCAGCACACCCACACCAGATAGAGCACTTGGAGGAACTCGATGGAAAACGTAGAAGCCCGGGTCAAGAAAATCGTCGCCGAACAGCTGGGCGTGGCGGAAGCCGATATCAAGACCGAGTCCTCCTTCGTCGAGGACCTGGGTGCCGACTCGCTCGACAACGTCGAGCTCGTGATGGCCCTCGAGGAGGAATTCGAGTGCGAGATCCCGGACGAGGAAGCCGAGAAGATCACGACGGTCCAGCAGGCCATCGATTACGTGAAGAACCACGTCAAGCAATAGCCCCCCGCATTCCCCGTCACTCCCGCGCGGTTCCATGAGCCCGCGCCTCCGACATGTCGAAGCGTAGAGTGGTCGTCACCGGCCTGGGCGTCGTATCGCCCGTGGGCAACGGCGCCGCCGAAGCCTGGCGCAACCTGACCCAGGGGATCGGGGGCGTCGGTCCCATCACGAGGTTCGACGCCTCCCTGCTGCCCACGCGCATCGCGGCCGAGGTGAAGAACTTCAACGCCGCCGACTGGATGCCGGTGAAGGAGACGCGCCGCTCCGACACGTTCATCCACTACGGGCTGGCGGCGACCCGGATGGCGCTGGACGACGCGGGCCTTGCGATCGACGAGTCGAACGCGGAGCGCATCGGCGTGAACGTGGGCTCGGGCATCGGGGGACTCCCGATGATCGAGGACAACATCCGCGAGATGATCGCCAAGGGTCCGCGGCGCATCTCGCCGTTCTTCGTGCCCGGCTCGATCATCAACATGGTCGCGGGCCTGATCTCGATCCAGTACGGCGCCAAGGGGCCCAATGTCTCGATGGTCTCGGCGTGCACCACGAGCGCGCACTGCGTGGGCGAGGCCGGCCGCATCATCGAGTATGGTGATGCGGACGCGATGATCGCCGGCGGCGCCGAGGCGTGCGTGAACCTCTCCGGCGTGGGCGGCTTCTGCTCGTGCAAGGCGCTCTCCGAGCGCAACGACGATCCGGCGACCGCGTCGCGTCCTTTCGACCGCGACCGCGACGGCTTCGTGCTGGGCGAGGGCGCGGGCATCCTCATCCTCGAGGAGCTCGAGCACGCGAGGAAGCGCGGCGCGCGCATCTACGCCGAGCTCGCCGGCATGGGCATGAGCGCCGACGCGAACCACATCACCGCGCCCAACATGGACGGCCCGCGCCGCGCGATGCTGGCGGCGCTGCGCAACGCCGGCATGAACGCGTCCGACGTGCAATACGTGAACGCGCACGGCACGTCGACGCCGCTGGGAGACGCGAACGAGACCGCGGCGATGAAGGCCGCCTTCGGCGACCATGCGTACAAGCTGGCCGTCAACTCCACCAAGTCGATGCACGGGCACCTGCTCGGCGCCGCGGGCGGCATCGAGGCGGTCATCACCTCGCTCGCCGTGTACCACCAGGTCTCGCCGCCCACCATCAACATCATCACGCCGGATCCGGCATGCGACCTCGACTATGTGCCCGGCACGGCGCGCGAGATGAAGATCGAGGCGGCGATGTCGAACTCGTTCGGGTTCGGCGGCACCAACGGGACGCTCGCGTTCCGCCGCTTCCACTGAGCTGAAGTCATGGCGCGGCCGCGGCGGCCCCAGGGTCCTCTGCGGCGCACCTCTCCCCTGCGGCGCGCGGCCGGCGTGCTCGCGACACTGGTCCTCCTCGCCGGGGCCGTGGCGGGCGCCTGGCTCTATTACTTCACCCATGCGCCGGTGCGGCTGCCCGCCACGCCGTACGACTTCACCGTGCATCCCGGCTCGAGCCTCAAGACCGTGGCGCGGCAACTCGCGCAGGCCGGAGTGCTGCCCGAGCCCTACACGTTCTGGCTGCTCGGGCGTGGCACGGGCAAGGCGGGCCTGATCCAGGCCGGAACGTACCGCCTCGACCGCCCGCTCACCCCGCCCGAGCTGCTGGACAAGCTGGCGCGCGGGGACGTGCTGCTGGTCGAGGTCCTCTTCGTCGAGGGGACAACGCTCAAGCAGTGGCTGGCGCAGCTCGCCGCCGATCCCGAGGTGAAGCAGACGCTCGCCGGCAAGGCGGAGCCCGACTTGCGCGCCATCCTCGGCCTCGACCAGCCGGTCGAGGGCTGGCTCTTCCCGGACACGTATCGCTTCACGCCGGGCGTCGCGGACGTGGAGATCCTCAAGCGCGCCCATGCCGCGATGAAGCGGCGCCTCGCCGACGCATGGGCGGCACGGGACCCGCAGCTGCCGCTGAAGACGCCGTACGAAGCGCTCATCCTCGCCTCGATCATCGAGAAGGAGACCGGGCAGGCGGGCGAGCGTCCGCTCATCGCCTCCGTGTTCGT
The DNA here is from genome assembly GCA_035656735.1 of Usitatibacter sp. Classification (GTDB taxonomy): domain Bacteria; phylum Pseudomonadota; class Gammaproteobacteria; order Burkholderiales; family Usitatibacteraceae; genus Usitatibacter. Next base: position 235,883 of record DASRRY010000038.1, read on the forward strand.
GAACCGCATGCGCCTCGGCATGCGCCTGCAGACGGATCCCACGGTCATCTACGGGTTGGGTGAGCATTACGACGGGCGCATCCACAAGCGCGACCTCACGACCGACACGCCGTGGAACACGTACACGCGCGACGGCCTGCCGCCCACGCCCATCGCCATGCCGGGGCTCGCGTCGCTGCGCGCCGCGGTGCAGCCGGCGCAGTCGTCCTTCCTCTACTTCGTCGGCCGCGGCGACGGCACCCACGAGTTCTCGCGCACGCTCGAGGAGCACAATCGCGCGGTGGCAAAATACCAGCTCGGCCAATGACCACGCGCGGAAAATTCATCACGCTGGAGGGCATCGACGGGGCGGGCAAGTCGTCGCACGTCGAGCCCCTGCGGCTGCGCATCCGGGCGAAGGGCCACGAGGTCGAGGCGACGCGCGAGCCCGGCGGCACCCCGTTCGGCGAGAAGCTGCGCGACATCGTGCTCCACCATCGCACCGATCCCGTCGCGGAAGCGCTCGTGATGTTCGCCGACCGCGCGTCCCATGTCGCGGCCGTGATCGAGCCCACGCTGGCATCGGGCGCCTGGGTGCTTTGCGACCGGTTCACGGATTCGACGTTCGCGTACCAGTGCGGCGGCAACGGGCTGCCGCGCGAGGTCGTGCGCGCGCTGGAGCGGGTGGTCCATCCGCACTTGCAGCCCGATGCGACGTTCCTCTTCGACCTCGATCCGGCCGTCGCCTACGAGCGGCAGCGCGCGCAGGACCGCGCGCCGGATCGCTTCGAGCGTGAAAAGGCCGCGTTCTTCGTCCGCGTCCGCGACGCTTACCTCGAGCGCGCCCGCGAGGAGCCGCGCCGGATCCACGTGATCGATGCTTCCGGCTCCCTCGAGCAGGTGAGCCTGCGCCTCGCGGCCGCGTTCGAGCGGGCGTTCCCGTGACGCCCTTTCCGTGGCATCGCGCGGCCCAGGAGCGCTTCCTCGCCCAACGCGCGAGCCTGCCCCACGCGGTGATGGTCACGGGCCAGGCGGGCATCGGCAAGACGCAGCTGGCGCGTTCCATCGCCGCCGCCGTCCTGTGCGAGACTCCGCGCGGCGCGTTCGCCTGCGGCGCCTGTCCCTCCTGCCATTGGTTTTCGCAGGGCAACCATCCCGACTACCGCGAGATCGTGCCGGAAGCCGACGAAGCGGAGGCCGAGCCCGACGGGACCGAGGAATCGTCGCGGCCGGAGAAGGCCAAGAGCATCGTCATCAAGATCGACCAGGTGCGCGCCGTGGCGGATTTCATCGCGCTCTCGACGCACCGCGCGGGCCATCGCGTGCTGTTCCTGCATCCGGCGGAGTCGATGCAGCCCGCCGCCGCGAATGCGCTTCTCAAGACGCTCGAGGAACCGCCGCCGGGCACGCTCATCCTCCTCGTGAGCGACCAGCCCGCGCGCGTGCTCGCCACCATTCGCAGCCGCTGCCGGCGCGTGCCGCTCAAGACGCCGTCGGGCGCGGAAGCGCTGGCGTGGCTCGCGGAGCAGGGCGTGGCGGATGCCCAGGCGGTGCTCGCGGCCGCGGGCGGCGCCCCGTTGCTCGCCCAGGAGCTCGCCCAGCCCGATGAAGCGGAGCTGCGGCGGCGCGTGCTGCAGGAGCTCGCGCGCCCATCGGGGGCCGATCCGCTGTCGTTCGCCGCGGCGGTCGACCGCCCGGGCGTGGAGCGATTCCTCTACTGGATGCAGACCTGGGTGCAGGACCTCGTGCGCGTGAAGCTGGCGGGCCGGGTCCGGCACCACGAGACCCTGGCCAAGGCACTCACCGCGCGGGCGAAGGGCGCCGACCTCGAGGCGCTTTTCGCCCTGGACCGGGAGCTCGCGGAGGCGCGGCGCCTGGCCGGCCACCCCCTCAATCCCCGGCTGCTGGCCGAGCACCTGCTGATGGCCTACAATCGGGCCACCATCGGAGCACCCGGGACGCCATGATCGACGTCGCTACGCCCGATGCCCTGGCCCAGCGCCCGGGCGTCTTCACGCTGACCATCCGCTCGAAGGCGGCGCTTTACGCCGCCTGGATCCCGCTTCTGCGCAATGGCGGAATCTTTCTGCCGAGCAACCGGTCCCATGCGTTGGGCGAGGAGGTGCTCGTCCTCCTGTCGCTGCTGGACGATCCGAACAAGATCCCGCTCCAAGGCAACGTGGCGTGGATCAACCCGCCCCACAGCGCGGGCAACCGCCCCCAGGGCATCGGCGTGCAGCTGCAGGACAGCGAGGTCGTGCACGAGCTGCGCAAGAAGGTCGAGACCCTTCTCGCCGGCGCCCTCCAGTCTTCGCGCCCGACGCACACCATCTAGCCGCGGGCGCTTCTTCCCGCGGCCCCTTTCGCCAAAGGAGGATTCGTGTTCTGGGAACGGCCTGTCGATTACGCCCTGTCGAACCTGCAGAAGCGCGTGCAGGCGCCCGTGCGCGTGGTGCTCTGGGACGGACGCGAGGTCGCGTTCGACGAGAAGCCGAGCGTCACCCTCAAGCTGCACGGGACGCGCGGCGCTTCGGCGCTGGTGAAGCCGACCCTGCTCTCGCTCGCGGAAGCGTACATCGAGGGTCATTGCGACCTCGAGGGCAACCTGCGCGAGGCGATCCGCAGCGCCGAGGCGATCAGCCGCTCCGTGCCCGCGCGCTCGATCTTCGACGGGGCGCTGCACCACCGCTCGCGCCACAGCCGGCGCGACGACCGCCAGGCCATCCAGCACCACTACGACGTCTCCAACGAGTTCTATTCCCTCTGGCTCGACCCGCGCATGGTGTATTCGTGCGCGTACTTCAGGTCGGAGGACGATTCGCTCGAGCAGGCGCAGGTCCAGAAGCTCGACCACATCTGCACCAAGCTCATGCTGAAGCCGGGCGAGAAATTCCTCGACATCGGATGCGGCTGGGGCGCGCTCGCGATTCGCGCCGCGGAGAAATTCGGCGTCGATGCGACCGGGATCACGCTCTCGGACAACCAGTACCGGCTCGCGAACGAGCGCATCAAGGCCGCGGGCCTCGAGGACCGCTGCCGCGTGCTCCTGCTCGACTACCGCGACGTGCCGGGCGAAGGCGTCTTCGACAAGATCGCGAGCGTCGGCATGTTCGAGCACGTGGGCCTCGCCAACCTTCCGGTGTACTTCAGCACGGTGAAGCGCCTGCTGCGCGAGCGCGGCCTCTTCCTGAACCATGGCATCACCGCGAACAACGTCGACAACCGGCCCGTGGGCATGGGCGCCGGCGAATTCATCGGCAAGTACGTGTTCCCCAAGGGAGAGCTTCCGCACCTCCACCTCGCCGTGCGCGAGATGTCGACCCAGCAGCTCGAGGTGCACGACGTCGAATGCCTGCGGCCGCACTACGCGAAGACGCTGGGCTTCTGGAGCGACAACTTCGAGGGCCGCATGCCCGAAGCGGTCGCCGCGGCGAACGAGCGCATCGCGCGCATCTGGCGCGTCTACCTCGCGGGCTGCGCCTATGCGTTCGAGCAGGGCTGGGTTTCGATCTACCAGTGCCTGGCGTCGAAGCAGGCCGAGCCCGGGCGAACGGACCTGCCGCTCACCCGGGAGTGGATATACCGCGGCTAGTCCAACGCGCTGTAACGCCGGCGTGACGGGCCGTGCAGGTCGTACGCGGAGGCCTGCACGTCGCTCGAGTGCACGTTGAACTCGCAGCGGTAGCTCACGCCGCGCGACTCGTAGCGGTTGCCGCCCCACGCCTCCCCGTGCAGCACCTCGACGTCGGCGTTGATGCGCTCGCGCGTCGGGAGGCCGGTGAAATCGAGGAACGCGCCCGCTTCGGGATTGCGCCCGAGGAACTGGCCGCGCACGCGCATGTGGCAGCGTCGGGTCTGCTCGTCGGGCACATATTCCGGTGCCGCCGCCAAGGGTGCCACGGGCACCGGAACGACGGCGACCGGCGCGGTCTGCACCGGGACCGCCGCCACCGGCGCACCGGCGTTGTGCCACGACACGATGAGGTCGTACGTGTCGCCGCCGTTCTGCGGGTCGACGATGGTCATCGCGCCCGTGTAGTTGTTGTGCGGTGCGGGCTCGCGCACCTCGATCACCTGGCCGCGGCCGCGCTCGGTGCTCACGCGGAAACCGGAAACGGGCGCCGCCGGCAACGGCTGCGTGCAGACGCTGCCCTGGTCGAAGCTGCGCTTGCCGGAGTTCGTGTCGACGACGATCTGGTCGCCGCGCAATTGCACCCGCGCGCGATCGTCCACCCAGATGCGCAGGTGGCAGGTACCGTCGGCCGCCGCGACATTCCAGTCGGGCGCGCGCGCCGGGCGATAGTCGTTGCGGTACATGTAAGTATCCTGCGCGAGCGCCGCGGCGGCGGTTCCCAGCGCGGCGACGCCCGCGAGGGCGAGCGGAATCAGCTTGGCGTTCATGGCTCCTCCAACGGGGCTCGACCCATCCAATATCGGACGCCACGAACGCGATATCCATGGGCGGCGCACCCATTCGCGTGTGGGGCGCTTCCGACGGACTGTAGAATTCGAGCCATGCTCGTCGACTCCCACTGCCACCTGGACTTCCCGCAGCTGCAGGCCGATCTCGAAGGCGTCCTGTCGCGTATGCGCGACCACGGCGTGAGCCATGCGCTCACGATCAGCACCACGCTCGCGACCTTCCCGGCGGTGCTCGCGGTCGCCAGGGCCCACGGCAACGTTTGGTGCAGCGCGGGCGTGCATCCGGACGAGCGCGCCGACGGCCGCGAGGTCGGTTTCGACGAGCTGGTCCGGATGGCCCAGGACGAGCGCGTGGTGGCCATCGGCGAGACCGGCCTCGATTACTTCCGCGTGGAGGGCGACACGGACTGGCAGCGCGAGCGCTTCCGCGTGCACATCCGCGCCGCGCGCGAGCGGGGCTTGCCCCTCGTGATCCATACGCGCGAGGCCGCGGCCGATACCCTGCGCATCCTCGAGGAGGAGCGCGCGGCGGAGGTAGGCGGCGTCATGCATTGCTTCACCGAGACGTGGGACGTCGCGCAGGCCGCGATGGATCTCGGATTCCACATCTCGTTCTCCGGCATCGTGACCTTCAAGAACGCGAAGGACCTGAAGGAGGTGGCGAAGCGCGTGCCGCTCGAGCGCATGCTGGTCGAGACCGACTCACCCTACCTGGCACCGGTGCCGCACCGGGGCGAATCCAACCAGCCGGCCTACGTGCGCCACGTGGCCGAAGAGGTCGCGCGGCTGCGCGGCATGACGCTCGAGGAGGTCGCCGCCGCCACGACGGCGAATTTCTTCCGGCTCTTCCGCGTGGCGCCCGCGGCTTGAAGCCGTCACGCCTGCTCCTGTACACGCGCGCCGGCTTCGAGAAGGAGTGCGCGCAGGAGATCACCGCGGCCGCCTCCGCCATGGGCGTCGAGGGATTCGTGAAGGCGCGGCCGGACAGCGGCTTCGCGCTCTTCCAGCCGCACCAGGACGCGATGGGCGTCGAGCTCGCGCAGCACCTCGAGTTCCGCCGCCTCGTGTTCCCGCGCCAGCTCGTGCTCACGGGGGACCTGGTCTCGGATCTGCCGGAAGGGGATCGGGTCACGCCCATCGTCGCCGCGGCACGCGCGTTGGGACAGCGCTTCGGCGCGCTGTGGCTGGAGACCCCCGACACCAACGATGGCAAGGCGCTCGCGACATTGATCCGCCCGTTGTCCGCGCACCTCGAGCGCGGGCTGCGCAAGGCGGACATCGCCTTCGACGACGCCGAATCCCGCGAGCGGCTCCACGTCTTCTTCGTGGGTGGCCGCGCCTGCCACGTCGGCGTGAGCGACGATGCCAACGGCGCTCCATGGCCCATGGGCATCCCGCGACTGCGCCTTCCGCGCGGCGCGCCTTCCCGCTCCACGCTCAAGCTCGCGGAAGCGTTGCTGGTCTTCCTCGATGAACGCGAACGCGCCGAGCGCCTGGCGCCGGGCAAGACCGCGGTGGATCTGGGAGCCGCACCCGGCGGATGGACCTGGCAGCTCGTCCAGCGCGGCCTCATGGTGACCGCGGTGGACAACGGGACCCTCGATCCGGCGCTCCTCGAGACCGGCCAGGTCAAGCACCGGCGCGACGATGGCTTCCACTACGAGCCGGCGGAGCCCGTGGACTGGATGGTCTGCGACATGGTGGAGAGCCCGTCCCGCGTCGCCCGCATCGCGTCGCGCTGGATCGCCCAGGGCTGGTGCCGCGAGACGATCTTCAACCTCAAGCTGCCGATGAAGAAGCGCTGGGAGGAGGTCGAGCGCTGCCGCGAGCTCGTCGACGAGGCCCTGGGCGGCGGCGGTTACTACCTGCGCATGAAGCAGCTCTACCACGATCGCGAGGAGGTCACCGCCTACCTCTCGCGGCGTCCCGGGCACTCACAGGCGAGGAAGGGCGCATGAGCCAGCGCATCGTCATCAGCGAATTCATGGACGCGCCGGCCGTCGAGCGGCTGCGCGCGGCGTTCGACGTCGATTACCGGCCGACGCTCGTGGACGACGGCGCCGCGCTGGCCGCCGCGGTCGCGAGGGCGCACGCGTGGATCGTTCGCAACCGCACCGGCGTGCGCGGGCCCGTGCTGGAGGCGGCGCGCGAGCTGCGCGTCGTGGGCCGCCTGGGCGTGGGCCTGGACAACATCGACGTGCCGGCCTGCGAGGCGCGCGGCATCCAGGTCATCGCCGCCACCGGCGCCAACGCCGAGTCCGTCGCCGAGTACGTCGTGACTGTCGCGATGATGCTCTTGCGCGGCGCCTACTTCTCGACCGCGGCGGTCGAAGCGGGGACCTGGCCTCGCCAGACGCTCTCGCAGGGGCGCGAGGCGGCCGGAAAGGTCCTCGGGCTGGTGGGCTTCGGCGGCATCGGCCGGCTCACCGCGCGCAAGGCCGCCGCCCTCGGCATGCGTGTATGCGCGACCGACCCGGTGATGCGCGCCGACGATCCGGAGTGGCGCGATCACGGCGTCGAGCGCCGCGAGCTCGATGCGCTGCTCGCGGAGAGCGACGTGGTCTCGCTGCACGTCCCGCTCACGCCGCAGACGCGCAACCTGCTGGACGCGGCCCGCCTCGCGCGCATGAAGCCCGATGCCATCCTCGTGAACACCGCCCGCGGCGGCACCGTCGACGAGGCCGCGGTCGCCGCGATGCTGCGCGAAGGGCGCCTGGGCGGGGCGGCCCTCGACGTGTTCGACCGGGAGCCGCTCGCCGCACGCGGCCCGCTCGCCGGCGCGCCGCGCCTCATCCTCACGCCGCACATCGCCGGCGTCACCCTGGAGGCCAACGAGCGGGTGAGCGCGTTCATCGCCGAGCGCGTCGCGGCGGCCCTCGGACCCAGCTAGTCCGCGCAAGCCCGGGCGTTGTCGTTTGCCCCCCGCCGGCGATGAGTGGCGCCCGGCGTCCGCTCGATCGCCGTTCCCGCTTTCACCAGCGAAAGACTTGCAGCAAATTATTGTAGTCGTCCGTCCAGAGCCGCCACGAAGGCTCCGGCGCGACCGGCTCGGTCGCCTCGACGATCGTCGGCTTGAGCAGGAACGTCCTGTCGCGCGTGAGCAGGACCCAGTCGCTCTTCGTCGCGTCGTCGGCCATCTCGTGCACGTACGCGTACTCCAGGTGATGGTAGTCGGCGATCGCGAGCAGCACCGGCTTCAGGTCGAGGAAGCGGTTGGAGACGTGGAACGCGATCACGCCGCCCGGCTTCATGTGCCGCAGGTACTCGCCGACCGCCTCGACGGTGAGCAGGTGCACCGGGATGGCGTCGCCCGTGAAGGCGTCGATCGCCAGCACGTCGAAGCCCTGCGGCGGCTCGCGCTCGAGGCTCAGGCGTGCGTCGCCCAGGACGATGTCGATCTGTCCCGACGCGTCGGCCAGGTACGTGAAGTACGTCTTCGAGATGCGCACGACCGCGGGATTGATGTCGTAGAAGCGGTAGGTGTCGTCGCCGTCGGCGTAGACCGCGAGGGATCCGGCGCCCAACCCGATGATGCCGACCTTGATGGGACGGCCCTCGAATGCGAGGAGGGTGCGGCCGATGCCCGACGAGACCTGGTAGTACGTCGTCGCCGCGTGCCGGTAGCGCTCGCCCAGGTACTGCTCGCCGTGCAGGATGGCGCCGTGCACGAGCGAGCGATAGCGCGTCTGCGGGTCCGCCGGGTCGGTCTGCCCCTCCTTCACGCGCAGCACGCCGTAGTAGTTGCGCTCCATGTGCAGCGTGTCTTGCGCGAAGGTGTACACGTGCCACGCGACGGCGCCGCAGACGAACGCCGCGATGGCACCGAGCGAGGCGACCGCGGGCCACGGACGCCGCAGGTTGAGGCCCACGGCGAGCAGCGCCGCGGCGACGAGCGCGATGTCGAGCTCGAGGTATCCGGGCAGCACCACCGGCGCCACGAGCCCGACCAGGACGCCGCCGATCACCCCGCCCAGGGAGATGCCGAGGTAGAAGCGCGTGAGGTGGCGCGGGCCCGGGCGGCGGCGCGCGAGCTCGCCGTGGCAGAACATGCACACGAAGTAGAGGCCGACGAGGAAGACGATGACCTGCCACACGAGCTCGAACTGCAGCCGGCGGTCGGCAAGGAACCATGCCATCACGGCGAGCGTCCAGGCGAGGCTCGCGACGTAGAGTCCCGGACGGTACCAGTCGCGGCCGTCGAAACAGAGGATGAAGGTGAGCAGGTAGACGGCGAGCGGGAACACCCAGAGGAGGGGAATCGACGAGATGTTCTGCGTCACGTGGTTGGTCACCGCGAGGAGCGTCGCCGAACCGAGCGCCGACAGCGTGAGCCACAGGCCCCACCGGCGCGGCGTGGGCGCCGCATCCTGCCCGGCGCCCGCGGCCGTGATCGGCGGCGATGCGCGCGAGCGCCACGCGAGCGCGGCCGCGCACGCGACGAAGAGCGCGTACCCGGCGGACCACGTCCACGACTGCTCGCGGTTCGTGAGCGCGGGCTCGATCGCGAACGGATAGCCCAGCAACGCCAGCATGGACGCGAGGTTCGAGAGCGCGAACAGGCGATACGGGCTTTCACCCGGCCGCTCGCGCGCGAACCACGCCTGCACCAGCGGGCTCGTCGACGCCAGCAGGAAGTAGGGCAGGCCGACCGTCGCGAAGAGCAGGGCCAGGATCCCCGCCACGGGATTCGCGCCGCCCACGGGCTTCCACGCCGTCGAGGGGATCATGGGCAGGAAGGCGAGGCTCGCCGCGAGCAACACGCCATGGATCACCGCCTGGCGGCGCCCGTCGCGCAGGCGCGCGAGCGCGTGGGCATATGCGTAGCCCAGCAACAGCACCAGCTGGAAGAACACCATGCAGATCGTCCACACCAGCGCGCCGCCGCCGAACCACGGGAGCACCTGCTTCGCGAGCACGGGCTGCACGAGGAAGAGCAGGAAGGCACTGGTGAAGACGGTGAGGACGTGGAGCGGCATGCGCGCTTCGGCCTTCAGGCGAGCAGGGCGAGCACTTCCTCGGCGTGGCGCCGCACGTCGGGGCGGCGGATCACGTGGGCGATGGTGCCGTTGGCGTCGATCACGAAAGTGACCCGCGCGTTCCAACCGAGCGCGCCGCGCAGCCATCCGCCGAGGCCGGCACCGCCGAGCACCCCGTACGCCCGGCCGATGGCGCCGGTCGTGTCGGCGAGGAGCGGGAAATCGAGGCGATGCTTCGAGGCGAAGGCGCGATGCGAGGCCGCGTCCTGCGTCGACACGCCGAGCACGGCGACGCCCGCGGACGCGAGGTCCGCTGCATGGTCGCGCATCGAGCAGGCCTGCCGCGTGCAGCCGGGGGTGTCGTCCTTCGGGTAGAAATAAAGCACGAGCGTGCGGCCGCGGAAGTCCTCGAGGCGCACGCGCCCTCCGTCACCCGTGGTGCCTTCGAAGTGCGGCGCGGGATCGCCGCGCGACGGCATGCGGTTCATTCGGGGCGATGGCTCCGAGGGGAAATCGGCTTTCGGCGAATGATACATGCGCCATGCGCACTTCCGGGGCGCGTCGCGCGCGCCGCGTGTTGCGCAGGCGCGACTGCAGAGCGGAGAATCGCGCGCTCCCGAGTGAAAACGGTTGACAACGTGGGGGCTCCTCTGCATCCTCTCGCTGTCACGCCGCAGGGCGAGATGGAAATCAACGTCACCACCCAGATTGGAGGATTCATCAATGGCAGCTAAGAAAGGCAAGAAAGCAGCGAAGAAACCGGCGGCCAAGAAGCCCGCCGCGAAGAAGTCGGTGAAGAAGGCCGCCGCGAAGAAACCCGCCGCCAAGGCCAAGAAGCCCGCCTCGAAGCGCAAGCCGAACGCCGCTTTCATGAAGCCGATGACGCCGAGCTCGACGCTCGCCGCGGTGGTCGGCAACAGCCCGATGCCGCGCACCGAAGTGACGAGCAAGCTCTGGGGCTACATCAAGAAGAACAATCTCCAGGACAAGACGAACAGAAGGATGATCAACGCCGACGACAAGCTGCGCGAAGTGTTCGGCGGCAAGAAGCAGGTCTCCATGTTCGAGATGACGAAGCTCGTCGCGAAGCATCTCAAGTAGGCACAAGACGCCGTATCACGGCGTGCAGGAAGGAAAGGAAGGGCCGGTCCGACGATCGGCCCTTTTTTTATCGCCGCGCGCGGCATTCCGAGGATCGCCATGGACTTCATCGCTACCGCAGGCGCCCCCCAGGCGCGCGGCCATTATTCGCAGGCCGTGGTGCACGGCGGGCTCGTGTACGTCGCGGGGCAGCTGCCCATCGTGCCGGCCGAGCCGCAGGCGCCGCTGCAGGGCTTCGACCGCCAGGCCGAGCAGGTGCTGGACAACGTGGAGGCCATCCTGGAGGCGGCGGGAAGCTCGCTCTCCGCGGTGCTGAAGGCGACCGTGTACATCGCCGACATCGCGCACTGGCCGCGCTTCAACGAGATCTATGCGCGGCGCATGGGCGCGCATCGGCCCGCCCGCACCGTCGTCCCCGTCGCGGGCCTGCACTATGGCTACCTGCTCGAGATGGACGTGATCGCCGCGGCCGGCGCCGCCTAGCGACTCAGCTCCTCGAGCGAGGAGCTCGCGAAGCCTTGCGCGGCTTGCGTACGCCGCCCTTGCGCGCGCCGGCGGCACCCGCACGGGGGGTCGCCACCCCCTTGGCCTTGCGGCGCCTACCGGCCGCCTTGGCGGCCGCGCGCGGGGCACGGCGCGCCTTCGTGCCGGGCGCCGCCGCACCGTCGGCCCCCTTCGCGCCCGCGTCGGCGGCACCGGCCCTGAACTGCCGCACCGACTCGCCCAGGTCGTGCACCTGGCGCCTGAGGTTCTCGACGTCCCGGCTCGTGAGCAGGCCGAGCTTCCCGAGCGAGCTCGTGAGCCGCTCCTCGAACGCCTTCTCGACCTTTTCCCAGCGGTTGCCGGAGGAGTCGCCCTGCCGCATCGCCTTCAGCGCCCCGTCGGCCGCTCCCACCGCGCGCGCGCCCATGTTGCGCCCCTGCTCGACGAGCGACTCGAACATGCGCGGGCCGTCGGTCCGCGCGCGCTCGAGGGCGCCGAGGCCCGCCAGCCAGATCTTCTGCGCGGAGTCGCGCAGGCCCTCGGACGGGTCGGCCGCGGAGGGCCGGGCGGTACGGCGAGTGCGGTGGGTGCGTTTCATGGCGGCTCCTCGCGGGAATGGATGCGCGTTGGTCCGCGCGGCGGCCCGCGAGTTTCGCGCGGGCGGGAAGTGCGCCGGACGCGGCGCTCGCGCTACACTCGCGGCAAAACCGTTCGAGGAGCACCATGGCCACGCTCGCGCCGGGAACAGCCACCGTGGAGAAGGTCTGGCTCAAGTCCTATCCGCCCGGGGTACCCGCGGAGATCGATCCCGGCCGCTACGCGAACCTCACGGAGGTGCTCGCGCGTTGCGTGCGGGAGCACGGGCCGCGTCCCGCCTATACCAATCTCGGCCGCACGATGACGTTCGCCGAGCTCGACCGGTCGTCGCGCGAGTTCGGGGCCTGGCTCCAATCCGCGTTGCGCCTGCCGCGCGGGGCGCGCGTGGCGATCATGATGCCGAACCTCCTGCAGTACCCCGTCGTCCTCTTCGGCATCCTTCGCGCCGGCTACGTCGTGGTGAACTGCAACCCGCTCTACACCCCACGCGAGCTCGAGCACCAGCTGAAGGATTCGGGCGCCGTGGCCATCGTGATCCTCGAGAACTTCGCGGCGACCCTGGCGCGGTCCCTGGCGGGGACGGCGGTGACGACGATCGTCACGACCCAGGTGGGCGACATGCTGCCGTGGCCGCGGCGCGCGCTGGTGAACTTCGTCGTGAAGCACGTGAAGAAGCTGGTGCCGCCGTGGACGCTGCCGGGCAGCCTGAGCCTGCGCCGGGCGCTCGCCCAGGGGGCGCGCGGGACGCTCGAGGAGCCGCCGCTCACCCATGACGACCTCGCCTTCCTGCAGTACACGGGCGGCACGACCGGCGTCTCCAAGGCCGCCATGCTCACCCACGGCAACATCGTGGCGAACCTCCTGCAATCGGAGGCGTGGTGGGGCGGCATGCTCAAGGAAGGCGAGGAGGTCGTCATCACGGCGCTGCCGCTGTACCACATCTTCGCGCTCACGGGAAACTGCCTGGGATTCATGAACCGCGGCGGCCACAACATCCTCATCACCAATCCGCGCGACATGAAGGGCTTCGTGGCGGAGCTCGCGAAGCACCGCTTCACGTTCATCACCGGGGTCAACACGCTCTTCAACGGCCTGCTCAACACGCCGGGCTTCGCGCAGCTCGACTTCAGCGCGTTGCGCCTCGCGCTGGGCGGCGGCATGGCGGTGCAGCGCGCGGTGGCCGAGCGCTGGAAAAAGGTCACGGGCAAGCCGCTCATCGAGGCTTACGGTCTCACGGAGACCTCGCCCGGCGCCTGCATCAATCCGTTCCGCGAGGGCGCCGAATACAACGGCTATGCGGGGCTGCCCATTCCGTCGACCACCATCACCATCCGCGACGACGCGGGACGCGTCCTGCCGCTGGGCGAGACCGGCGAGATCTGCATCGCCGGCCCGCAGGTGATGAAGGGCTACTGGAACCGGCCCGACGAGACGGCGAAGGCCATGACGGCGGACGGCGCTTTCCGCACGGGCGACGTGGGCTTCATCAACCCCGAGGGGTACGTGAAGATCGTCGACCGCAAGAAGGACATGATCCTCGTCTCCGGCTTCAACGTGTACCCGAACGAGGTCGAGGATGTGATCGCGATGATGCCGGGCGTGGCCGAAGTGTGCGCCGTGCCGGCGCCCGACGCGCACTCGGGCGAGGCCGTGCGCGTGGTCATCGTGAAGCGCGATCCCTCGCTCACGAAGGAGCAGGTGGTCGAGCACTGCCGCCATCACCTCACGGGCTACAAGGTGCCTCACATCGTCGAATTCTGGCAGGAGCTGCCCAAGACCAACGTCGGCAAGGTGCTGCGGCGCGAGGTGCGCGATGCCGCCGGGCGCGGCTAGCGCGGCAGGTCCGCGGCGCATCGGCCTGATCTCGGACACGCACGGGCTCCTGCGGCCGGAGGCGCTCGACGCGTTGCGGGGCTCCCATCTGATCCTTCACGCGGGCGACATCGGCGCGGCCGGCGTGCTCGAGGCGCTCGGCGCCATCGCGCCGGTCACCGCCGTGCGCGGCAACAACGACAACGCACCCTGGGCGCGGGAGCTGCCGGGCGTCGCGCGCCTTACCGTCGCCGGCGTGCGCATCGTGGTCGTCCACGACGTGAAGGAAATGGATCTCGCCCGGGCGGACGCCGACGTCGTCGTGTGCGGCCATTCGCACCAGCCGCGCGTCGAGAGCCGCGAAGGCCTGCTCCTGGTGAATCCGGGCAGCGCCGGGCCGCGCCGCTTCACGCTCCCGGTCACCGTGGCCCGCCTCGAGATCGCCGCGGGGCGGGCCGCGGCGGCGATCGTGCCGCTCGCCCTGGCTACGCCGCCTTCTCGTACACCGGGCCGTACTCGCGCAACGCATCCCGGATCCGCTCCACGGCCCAGTCGACCTCGTCGGCGGTGATGACGAGCGGCGGCGCGAACCGCGCCACCGTGCCGTGGGTATCCTTGCTCAGCACGCCGTGCTTGAGCAGTGTTTCGACGAACGCCCTCGCGCTCACTCGCGCCGGATCGAGCTCGAGGCCGATGAGCAATCCCTTGCCGCGCACGCCGGTCACGACGGGACTCGCGAACGCACGCAGGCGCGAGAGCAGCCGGGCGCCGAGCGTTGCCGCGCGCTCGGCCAGGCGCTCCTCGTGCAGCACGCGCAGCGCCTCGAGGCCCACGGCGGCGCCCAGCGCGTTGCCGCCGAAGGTGCTGCCGTGGTCGCCCGGCCTGAACACGCCCATCACGGACTCGCGCGCGCAGAACGCGGACACCGGAATGAGCCCGCCGCCCAGCGCCTTGCCGAGGATGATGCCGTCGGGATGCACGTCCTCGTGGTGGCACGCGAGAACCTTGCCGGTGCGCCCGAGCCCGGTCTGCACCTCGTCCACGATGAGCAGCACGCCGCGCTCGCGGCAGATGCGCTCGACGGTCTTCAGGTAGCCCTCGGGCGGGACGACGATGCCGGCCTCGCCCTGCACCGGCTCGACCAGGAAGGCCGCCGTGTTCGGCGTGATGGCGCGCTCGAGCGCGGCCGCGTCCCCGAACGGCACGTGGCGGAAGCCGCCGTCGAACGGCCCGAAATGCTCGCGGTACTGCGCTTCCGAGGAAAAGCCGACGATGGTCGAGGTGCGTCCGTGGAAATTGCCGGCGCAGCAGATGATCTCGGCCGCGTTGTCCGGCACGCGTTTCACGACGTAGGCCCACTTGCGCGCGCACTTGATCGCGGTTTCCACGCCCTCCGCCCCGGTGCTCATGGGCAGGGCCCGGTCCATGCCGGTCACCTCGCAGAGGCGCTGCAGGAAGGGCGGAAGGGTGTCGCTGTGGAATGCGCGCGAGGTCACCGCGAGGCGGCCCGCCTGCTCGCGCAGGACGGCGAGGAGGCGCGGATGCGCATAACCGAAGCTCACGGCGGAATAGGCCGACAGCATGTCGAGATAGCGCCTCCCCTGGTCATCCCAGAGCCAGACGCCTTCGCCGCGCGAGAGCACGACGGGAAGCGGCGCGTAGTTGGTCGCGCCGTACTGCCGCTCGAGAGCGATCTTGTCGCCCATGAAACCCATCCTTTCTTGCTTGTGGCAATCAGGGCGGAAAGCGCGCCATGGGCGCATCCGTCCGCAACGAGATTATAAGCTTTGGGACCCTGCGGCGCTTCGCTAGAATGCCCCGGTGGATCGCCCCAGCCCGCCCGCGGCCGAGTCGCTGCGCCAGCACCTGGAGCAGCTCAAGGCCCTGCGCGGACCGCTGGCCCGTCCTCCCGCGGCGCTCGCCGCGGTCAAGAGCTGGCAGGCCCGGCGGCTGGCTTCGACCTATGCCGACCTCGCGTCCCAGCCCCGCTACGCCGACGCCACGGCGTTCTTCCTCGAGGATCTTTATGGCGCGAAGGACTTCAGCGCGCGCGACGGCGAAATGTTGCGCATCGTGCCCGTGATGTCGCGCCTGCTGCCGGCATCCGCCGTGGAGACGGCGTCCCTCGCGATCGAGCTGGAAGCCCTGACCGAAGCGCTGGACCAGCGCCTCGCCGCGCGGCTTGCGGACGTAAACCTTACGGCGCCGGAATACGCGCGCGCTTATCGCGAGGGCTCCACGCGGCCGGAGCGGTTGCGCCAGGTCGTGCTCATCGAGGCCGTCGGCGAGCGCCTCGACGCGCTGGTGCGCAAGCCCATGGTCGGCACCACGCTCAAGCTCATGCGCACGCCGGCGCACGTCGCGGGCCTGGGCGACCTGCAGGAGTTCCTCGAGCGGGGTTACGGCGCCTTCCGCCGCATGGGCGGCGCGCGCGAATTCCTGCAGGCGCTGCGCGCGCGGGAAATCGCGCTGCTGGAAGAGCTCTTCGGCGGGCGCGGCTAGCCGCCGGCGGCCGGCGGCGGCGGAAAGTGGCTGTCGAGCTCGCGCGCGATCGCCTGCTCGATGCGCCCGCGCATGGCCTTGAGCAGGAAGCCCAGCGTCACCTGCAGCCTGAGGTCGCCGGGCCCGAGCGCGAGATGACCCTGCACGCCGGGCCGGTGGAAACGCAGCACGTCTCCCGCCCACTGGCCCTGCAGCCCGAACTCGCGCCCGAGCCGCTCGAGCAGGCGCTCGGCCATCGCGCGCGCCTCGGCGGGCCCGAGCCCGTGCACCCGGCGCACGTCGATGTCGCTCGTCGCCACGTCAGTGCGCGCCCCTGGCGCCCATGAGGGTATCCGGCAGCCAAGTGGCGATTTCCGGGAAGATGCAGAGGATGACGATGGCGAGGAACATGCACGCGACGTAGGGAATCGTTCCCCACATCACGCGCGTCACCGGCACGTCGGGCGCGATCGAGTTCACGATGTAGATGTTGAGCCCGACCGGCGGGTGGATCAATCCCACCTCCATGTTGATGGTGAGGATCACGCCGAACCAGACCGGGTCGAAGCCCGCCGCCGTGATGATCGGCATCAGGATCGGGCTCGTCATGAGGATGATCGCCGCCGGCGGGATGAAGAACCCGCACACCAGCAGGAACAGGTTGATCATCGCCATCAGCGCCCAGCGGTTGAGGTGCATGTCGGCGATCGACTGCGCGAGCGTCTGCGTGAGGTAGAGCGAGGTGAGCATGTAGCCGAAGAGCACGGCCGCCGCGATGATCATGAGGATCATCACCGACTCGCGCATCGTGTCGCGCAGGATGAGCCACCAGCTGCCGACGGACCACATGCGATAGATCACGATCGCGAGGAGGGCGCACATCGCCGCACCCACCCCGGCCGCCTCCGACGGGGTCGCCACGCCGCCGTACAGCACCCACATCACCCCGATGATGATCGCGATGAAGGGCGCGATCTTCGGGATGGAGCCGAACTTCTGGCGCCAGGTGTAGCGGAAATCCGCCGCGTGGCTGCGGAAGCCGCGCTTCCAGATGATGAAGAGCGTCCACAGGATGAAGAGGCCCGTGAGCATGAGCCCGGGCATGACGCCCGCGAGGAAGAGCCGCCCGATCGAGGTCTCGGTCGCGATGCCGTACAGGATGAACGTGACCGAGGGCGGGATCAGGATCCCGAGGGTGCCGCCCGCGCAGATCGAGCCGGTGGCGACATCGTCCGGATAGCCGCGCTTGCGCATCTCCGGAATGCCCATGCGCCCGATCGCCGCGCAGCATGCCGGCGACGAGCCGGTGAGCGCCGCGAAGATCGCGCAGGCGCCGAGGTTCGAGATCACGAGCCCGCCCGGCAGCCGGTAGAGCCAGCGGTCGAGCGCCTCGTAGAGGTCCTTGCCCGCCGGCGAGGAGCCGATCGCGGCTCCCATCATGACGAACATCGGGATGGAGACGAGCGTGAAATCGTTCAGGCTCGAGAAGAACGTCTCCGCCACCACGCGCATCGACTCCAGCCCCTGGAAGAAGAGCAGGAACCCGATCGAGATCGCGCCGAGGCCGAAGGCCACGGGCACGCCCGAGAAAAGCAGCAGCAGGGTCACGACGAGGACGAGCAGTCCCTGGGTGGTGGGACTCATGCGGGACGGCGCTCCGCGGTGATGCCGAAGGGCGGCGTGCGGCCGGTCACGACCGAAAGCAGCTCCACCACGTACTGCAGGACCAGCAGGCCGATGCCCCCGGGCAGGGCGAGCAGCGGGATCCAGAGGCGTGCGCGCCACACCGTGTCGGAGCGCCAGTTCTTCGAGTACGCCTCGTACCAGTATTCCGCGCCGACCACGAAGAGCACGGTGCAGAACGCGAGCGAGAGCCCGATCGTGAAGATGGCGAGCCAGAAGCGCGGGCGCGGGGCGAGCTGCAGCGGCAGGATGTCGACGTTCACGTGGCCCCGGTGCAGCAGCACGTAGGGACTGCCGACGAACGTCGCCGCGATGATGCTGTAGGTCACCACGTCGATCTGCCAGATGGTGGTGTGGCCGAGGCCGTAGCGCTCGACCACCATCTCGCAGATCACGATCACCGCGAGTGCGATGAGCAGCGCGGCCACGACGCCGGCGACGCGCGAGACGAACTGGACCGCGCGGATGAAGGTATCCAAGGCGGCGGGTCCCCCAGGGGAAGGAAGGCGTGCTCGAAAGGGCGGCCGGCGCGCGCGGGCACCGGCCGCGGTGAGGTCACTTGACCGAGAGGGCCTCGTCGATCAGCTTCTGGCCGTTCGGCACTTCCTTGGCGAAGCGCGCATAGCTGCTCTTCTTCGCGAGGTCCAGCCATTCGTTGTACTCGGCGTCGGAGAGCTCGACCACCTTGTCCTTGTGGTCGCGGAAGGCCTTGATCGCCTCCTCGTTCACCGCCTCGGCCTTGCCTTCGTAATAGGCCTGCGCCTTCTTGCCCGCGGCGACGACCGCGTCCTGCTGCTTCTTGTCCAGGCGCTGGAACGTCTTCTTCGACATGAGCAGCGGCTCGTACATGAACCAGAGCGCGTTGTTGCCGGGCGCCGTGAGGCAGTCCGTCACCTCGTAGAGCCGCGTCGAGGCGAAGGTGCCCAGGCTCGTGTCGGTGGCGTTGATCACGCCGCTCTGGAAGGCGTTGTAGATCTCGTTCGAGGGCGGGGTCACGATGCTGGCACCGGCCGCCTCCCACATCGCGGCGAAGGTCGGTCCGGCGGCGCGCAGCTTGAGGCCCTTCAGGTCGGCCGGCTTCACCAGGCACTTGCCCTTGGCCGCCACGCCGCCCGCGAACCACGCGTCGGAGAGGACGATCACGCCATGACTCTCGATCTCGGCGCGGATGTCCTTCATGAACTGCGAGTCGTTGATGCGCTTGGCCCGGTCCTGGCTGCGGATCAAGCCGGGCATGAGCGTCGCGCTGAACGCGGGCACCTTGCCGCTCGCGTAGTCCAGCGGGAACAGCGTGAAGTCGAGCTGGCCGTTCACCATCGCGTTCCACTGGTCGTTCGGCTTGAAGAGCGAGGCGCCGGGATAGACCTGGATGGTGATGCCCACGTTGGCGGCCTTCACTTCCTTCGCGATCATCTGGACCATGTCGTCGCGAACGTCGCCCTTGCCGCCGGGAAACTGGTGCGATGCGCGCAGCGTCATTTCCGCCGCCGCCGCGGGCAGCGCCATGGCGACGGCCACGAGCGCCGCCGCGATCCGGGATTGCTTCATTGAGGTCTCCTCCTCGTTGATGTTCGTCGTCGTTTACCGCTTCCCCCGGCGCCGCGGCGATGCGTGCCGCCCCGGTCGCCAAAGCCCTCCCGCCACTAGGCCGCGCGCCGCTCTCCCGCCGCGATGCGCGCCTGCGCCGCCAGATAATCCATCGCCGCCTGGGCGCCGCCCTTGCGGTACGGCACCCCCACGAGCTCCAGTCCCATCTCGACGCCCGCGAGCGTGCCCATGAGGGTCAAGTCGTTGAAGTCGCCGAGGTGGCCGATGCGGAAAACCTTGCCCTTGAGCTTCGCGAGCCCCATCCCGAGCGACATGTCGAAGGCCGCGAGGATGGCATCGCGCAGCTTGTCGGCGTCGTGGCCCGCGGGCATCACGACCGCCGTGAGCGCGGAGCTGTATTCCTCCGGATTCTCGCAGAGGATCTCGAAGCCCCAGGCGCGCACCGCGCGGCGCGTGGCCTCCGCGTGGCGGTCGTGGCGCGCGAAGACGTTCGCGAGGCCTTCCTCCTCGAGCATGTGCAGCGCCTCGCGCAGCCCGTAGAGCAAGTTGGTCGCCGGCGTGTAGGGGAACCACCCGTTGGCGTTGGCCGCGATCATCTCGCCCCAGTCCCAGAACGAGCGCGGCAGCTGCGCCGCCTTCGAGGCCGCGAGCGCCTTGTCGGAGACGGCATTGAACGAGAGGCCCGGCGGCAGCATGAGCCCCTTCTGCGAGCCGCCCACCGTCACATCCACGCCCCACTCGTCGTGGCGGTAGTCGATGGAGCCGAGGGACGAGATCGTGTCCACCAGCAGCAACGCGGGATGGCGCGCGTTGTCGATCGCGCGGCGCACGAGGGGAATGCGCGTCGTGACGCCGGTCGAGGTCTCGTTGTGCACCACGCACACCGCCTTGATCGCGTGCCCCTTGTCGGCCGCGAGGCGGCGCTCGATCTCGGCGTGGTCGGCGCCGTGGCGCCAGTCGCCCGGGATCAGGTCCACCACGAGGCCCAGGCGGCCGGCCATCTTCTGCCAGAGCGACGCGAAGTGCCCGGTCTCGGACATGAGCACCTTGTCGCCCGGGGAGAGCGTGTTCACGAGCGCGGCCTCCCAGGCGCCGGTCCCGGACGCGGGATAGATCACGACGGGGTGCCGCGTCTTGAAGATGCGCTTCATGCCCTCGAGCACTTCCTTGCCGAGGGCCTGGAACTCGGGGCCGCGATGGTCGATGGTGGGGCGGTCGATCGCGCGCAGCACGCGATCGGGCACGTTGGTGGGTCCGGGGATCTGCAGGAAGTGGCGGCCGGCGGGCATTTCGTTCTCCAATGGCCCCGTGCATGAGCGCACCCGGGGCTCGACATCCTACAATGATGCCGCAGCAGACGCCCGATTCATACACTCCCCGGTAACAAGGCCCATGACATCCCGCAGTTTTCTCGCGGAGCGGCTCGCGCGCGAGATCGACGGCGAAGTGCTGTTCGATGCCGCCACGCGAGGCCGCTACGCGACCGACGCGTCCATCTACCAGGTCATGCCGGTGGGCGTGGTCATTCCGCGCACCGCCGATGCGGCGATCGGCGCGATGCAGCTGGCGCTCGAGCAGGGTGTCGCCGTGCTGCCTCGCGGTGCGGGCACCTCGCAGTGCGGCCAGACCGTGGGCGAGGCGCTCGTGATCGACGACAGCAAGTACCTCGATGCCCTGGTGGAGCTCGACGTGGATCGGCGCAGCGCGGTCGTCGAGCCGGGCATGGTGCTGGACACGCTGAACGCGAAGCTGCGTCCCCATGGCCTCTGGTATCCCGTGGACGTGTCGACCGCCGCCCAGGCGACGCTCGGCGGCATGAGCGGCAACAACTCCTGCGGCTCGCGCTCGCTCGCATACGGCAACATGGTGGACCGCGTGCGGGCCATCGATGCGTGGCTGCCGACCGGTGAGCGCGGACGCTTCGGGCCGGAAGCGGACCTCGCCCATCCGCGCATGCGCGAGATCGCGGCAAAGGCGCGTGCGCTCTGGGAACGCGAGCGTGACGAGATCGCCGCGCGCTTCCCCAAGGTCGCCCGGCGCGTCGCCGGCTACAACCTCGATCGCCTGGCGCCGGACGGCTTCAACCTCGCGCGGCTGCTGGTGGGCAGCGAGGGGACTCTCGCATGGTTCGAGCGCATCCACCTGGAGCTCGCGGAGATTCCGCGCCACAAGGCGCTCGGCGTGGCGCATTTCCCGCGCTTCCACGATGCGATGGACGCGGCGCAGCACATCGTGAAGCTGGGACCGAGCGCGGTGGAGCTGGTGGACCGCACGATGCTGGACCTCGCGCTCGGGAATGCCCAATTCGCGCCGGTCATCCGCCGCTTCGTGAGGGGCGAGCCCGATGCGATCCTGCTGGTCGAGTTCGCCGGTCCGGAAGCGGGCGCGCAGGCGCAAGGCGTGAGGCGCCTCGAGGAGCTGATGGGCGACCTGGGCTTCCCCGGCGCGGTCGTCACGATGCTCGAGGCGAACGACCAGAAATCGCTGTGGGACGTGCGCAAGGCCGGGCTCAACATCATGATGTCGATGAAGGGCGACGGAAAGCCGGTCTCCTTCATCGAGGACTGCGCGGTGCCCCTCGAGCACTTGGCCGAATACACGTCGCAACTCACCGAGGTCTTCCGCAGGCATGGCACCGAGGGCACGTGGTATGCCCATGCCTCCGTCGGCTGCCTGCACGTGCGGCCGGTGCTCAACATGAAGGGCGATGGCGCCATGCGCATGCGTGCGATCGCCGCGGAGGCCGCGGACCTCGTGCGCCGCTACAAGGGCTCCTACTCGGGCGAGCATGGCGACGGCCTCGTGCGCAGCGAATGGATCGCCCCATTCTTCGGGCCCCGCCTGACGGCCTGCCTCGGCGAGATCAAGTCCTG
This sequence comes from Usitatibacter sp., assembly GCA_035656735.1. GTDB lineage: Bacteria > Pseudomonadota > Gammaproteobacteria > Burkholderiales > Usitatibacteraceae > Usitatibacter. The sequence continues at coordinate 257,838 of DASRRY010000038.1, forward strand.
GTTCGACCCGAAGGGCCTGATGAATCCGGGCAAGATCGTGAACCCGCCGAAGCAGGACGATCGCAGCCTGTTCCGCTACAAGCCGGGCTACACGGCGCAGCCGCCGCAACCGGCGCTCGACTGGAAGCCGTGGGGCGGTTTCGCCGGCGCGGTCGAGATGTGCAACAACAACGGGCACTGCCGCAAGCTCGACGCCGGCACGATGTGCCCGAGCTATCGCGCCACCGGCAACGAGCGCGACCTCACGCGGGGCCGCGCCAACACGCTGCGCCTGGCGATGTCCGGCCAGCTCGGCACGCCCGATGTCGCCGATGCCGCCGTGCGCGAGGCGCTCGACCTCTGCGTCTCGTGCAAGGGCTGCAAGCGCGAGTGCCCGACGGGCGTGGACATGGCGCGCATGAAGATCGAATTCCTCGCGCACGACCGGCGCCGGAATGGCTGCTCCATGCACGACCGGCTCGTGGGCCACCTCCCGCGCTATGCGGCCTGGGCCGCGCGCCTGCAGCCTCTTGCCGATGTGATTCTCAAGGTTCCCGGTGCCGATGCGATCGTGGAGGCCCTGGGATTCGACCGGCGTCGCCCGCTGCCGCGGTTCTGCAAGCCGTGGGTGCGCGGACAGGCGCGCCACGCCGGAGCCGAAGGCGGGCGCGAGATCGTGCTTCTCGCCGACACCTTCAGCAACGCGCTCGAGCCGCACAACCTCGATGCCGCGTCGGCCGTCCTCGCGGCCACCGGACACCGCGTCGTGACCCCGGTCGGCGCCGATGGCCGCGCGCTTTGCTGCGGACGCACCTATCTCGCGGTGGGCCTGGTGGACCACGCGAGGGCGGAGGCGCTGCGCACCCTCGACGCGCTCGCGCCCTACCTCGAACGCGGCGTTCCGGTCGTGGGCCTGGAGCCATCGTGCACCTTCACCTTCCGCGACGAGTATCGCGCGCTCTTCCCGGACGATGCGCGGGTCGCCCGGCTTGCGCGCGCGATGCTGGCCGACGAGTACCTGGCACAGGAGGTGCGCGAGGGACGGGTGACCCCCGCGTGGCGCAAGCCGCAGGTGGGAGCCGTGCGCGTGCATGGGCATTGCCACCAGAAGGCGTTCGACACCTTCAATGCGACGCTCGCCCTGCTCGGGACCGTCCCCGGCGCCGAGGTGAGCGCGATCGAGTCGAGCTGCTGCGGCATGGCCGGCGCGTTCGGCCACGAGAAGGGCCACTACGAGGCCTCCATGGCGATGGGCGAGCTGTCGCTGCTGCCCGCGGTGCGCGCCGCGGCGGGGGCGACGATCGTGGCCGCCGGCACGAGCTGCCGCCAGCAGATCGCGGACGGCGCGCAACGCGAGGCGCTGCATCCGCTCGCGTTCCTGGCGCGAGGCTTATGACCATGACGTTGCCCATCGCCGAAGCCTTGCGCCAAACCTTGCGCCTCGAGCCGTCGGGCGAGCCCAGCGGAAACGTGAGCGTGGGGCAGGGGATGCTGGACGGGCGCACCGTGCACTGCGCGCTCGTGGAGAATCGCGTCGCGAGCGGCGCGCTCGGCGTCGCGGAATGCACGCGGCTGGGCGCGCTCTTCGATGCGCTGGCGGCGAGGCCGGCGCCGCTGGTCCTCTTCCTGGATTCGGCGGGCGCCAAGGTGTCCGAGGGCCTTCCGGCGCTGGGCGCCTTTCGCCGGCTGTTCGCGAGCGGACTCGAATGCGCGCTCGGGGGCAGCCCGGTCGCCGCGGTGCTCGGCACCCATTGCTTCGGCGGATCCAGCATGCTGGCGCACCTGGCGGGCGCGCGCCTCTTCGGGCCGGGCACGCGTCTCGCGATGTCGGGCCCGGCGATCCTCGCCGCGAGTGCCGGCATGGGCGCGACGGACGCGGCGTTCCGCGCGATGGCCGATGCGACGATCTCCGCACCGGCGCGCCAGCGTGCGAGCGCGCGCAACACCGTCGCGGCGGGCGCGGACTTCGACCTGGCCGCCTGGCTGCGCGCGGCGCTCGCCCCCGCCTCGCGCTCGACGCTCGCGGCGTGGCTGGAGCGCCATCGCGACCTGGGCCAGCGCCTGCCCGCCGACGCGCGCACGACGCCGGCCGCGCGCGGCATGGACCGCACGCTGCTCGACGGGCTCTTTCCCGGCGGCTGGAACATCGAGGAAGCCGATGGCGTGCTCGCGGGCGAGGCGGGAACGGGCCCATCGCGCGAGGCCGTGCTCGGGCTCGTGCGCCGCGTGCCGGTCGGCGCGGCCACCGCCTGGCGTTTCGCCGAGGCCGCATGGGGCCTCGGGCGCAACGCGCCGCCGCGCGTTCGCGTGCTGCTCGACTGCGCCACCCATGCCGGGCGACTCGAGGACGAGCGCATCGTGCTCTCCGAATTCATCGTTGACATGGCGAGCGCGCTGGCGGCGCTCGCGCGACAATCGCGCCTCGAGCTCACCGTCACGGGGGAGGCGGGCGGCGGCGTCTACGTGGCGCTCGCCGCTCCCGCGCCGCTCGTGAGCGCCGTCCATGGCGCCGCCATCCGGGTCTTGCCCCATGCCGCGATCGCCGCCATCCTCGGGGACGACCGGGACGCCGCACCCGATGCCGCGGCGTACGCCGGCGCCGGCGTGGCGGAACGCGAGCTGCGGCTGGGCATCCCCCCGAATCCCACACCATGAACGAAAACCTCTACAGCCTGTTCGAATCCCGCTTCCCTTCCGACCGCAAGAGCCCGCTGTTGCTGCTCGACGACGGACGTGCGCTGAGCTATGCGGAGGCCGAGGCTCAGGCCGCGCGCTTCGCGTCGCTCTTCGCGAGCGCGGGCCTCGTGCCCGGCGACCGCGTCGCGGTCCAGGTCGAGAAATCGCCGGAAGCGCTGCTCGTGTACCTGGCGTGCCTGCGCGCGGGCCTGGCCTACCTGCCGCTCAACAGCGCGTACCAGGAAGGAGAGGTCGCGTACTTCCTCGAGAATGCCGAGCCGCGCGCCGTCGTGGCGCAGCCGCGCTCCATGGAGTGGCTGGAACCTCTCGCCGGGCGCCTCGGCATCCGCCACCTCTTCACGCTGGCCACCGATGGCACGGGCACGCTGCTCGACGCGGCGCGCGATGCGCCCGCCAGCTTCCGCACCGTCGAGCGGTCCGGCGACGACCTCGCCGCGATCCTCTACACCTCGGGCACGACGGGCCGCTCGAAGGGCGCGATGATCACCCATCGCAACCTCGCGTCGAACGCGACGGTGCTGCATCGCGAGTGGGGCTTCGTGCCGGGGGACGTCCTCATCCACATGCTGCCGCTCTTCCACGTGCACGGACTTTTCGTGGCTTCCCATTGCGTGCTGATGAACGGCAGCGCCATGCGCTTCCACGCGAAGTTCGAGGCGCGCCGCGCCATCGCGGAGTTCGCGACCTCCAGCGTCTTCATGGGCGTGCCGACGTTCTACACGCGGCTCCTCGCGGAGCCGGGCCTCGATGCGGAATCGTGCCGCCGCATGCGGCTCTTCGTGTCGGGTTCCGCGCCGCTGCTGAACGAGACCCACGCCGAGTTCGAGCGCCGCACGGCACATCGCATCCTCGAGCGCTACGGCATGACGGAGACGGGAATGCTCTGCTCGAACCCGCTGCGCGCCGAACGCCGGCCCGGGTCCGTCGGCCCGCCCCTGCCGGGCACGCGCGTGCGCGTGGTCGACAACGACGGCGCCGCCTGCAAGCCCGGCGAGAACGGTCACATCCAGGTGCAAGGCGACAGCGTCTTCCGCGGCTACTGGCGCATGCCGGAGAAGACAGCCGAGGATTTCACCGCGGACGGGTGGTTCCGCACGGGCGACATGGGCAGCATCTCGGAAGACGGCTATGTCTGCATCGCCGGACGCTCGAAGGACCTCATCATCAGCGGCGGCTACAACGTGTACCCGAAGGAGATCGAGCTCGCGATCGACGAGCTGCCGTCGGTGCAGGAGTCCGCCGTCGTCGGCGTGCCCCATCCGGACTTCGGCGAAGCCGTCACCGCGATCGTGGTCTCGCGGCCCGGGACGCGCCCCACGGAAACCGACATCCTGCTCGCATTGAAGCGTAAGCTCGCGAACTTCAAGGTGCCGAAGCGCGTCTACTTCATCGACGAGCTCCCGCGCAACGCGATGGGCAAGGTGCAGAAGAACGTGCTGAGGGAGAAATACAGATGAGGGAAGCGGGCCGTCGATGAGCAGCGCGCGCTCGGTGATCGACCGCATCGTCGGCACCATCGCCGCGACCGGCATCGTGCGCACGCCCTCGCAGCGCCGCGCCGACCGCCTCGCGAGCGTGCTGCGGACGCTCATCTCGGAACGCGGCGAGGCCACCGGTGCCGCGCTGGCGCGACGCTCCCTGGGCCTCTACCGGGGCCTCGACCCGCCGGGACGGCTGCGCTTCTTCGAGGCGCTGGCGCGCGAGTTCTCGCCCGATCGCGACGCGGTGCTCGCCGCCGCGACCGCTTACCACCGCGATCCATCGCCCGAGCACCTGGCGGCGCTCGAGCGCGTGGCGGAGCCGCCGCGCCAGGAGGTCTTCCGGCGCATGAACATGGCGCCCGGCGGCACCGGACTGCTGCTCGAGCTGCGCAGCGAGCTGCTCGAGCGCATGAAGGCCGACCACCGCCTCTCGGTCGTGGACAACGACCTCGTGCACCTCCTGGGGTCGTGGTTCAACCGCGGCTTCCTCGAGCTGCGCCGCATCGACTGGAAGACGCCGGCGGCGATCCTGGAGAAGCTCATCGCCTACGAGGCCGTGCACGAGATCCACGGCTTCCCCGACTTGAAGCGCCGTCTCGAGCGCGACCGCCGCTGCTTCGCGTTCTTCCATCCGGCGCTGCCCGACGAGCCGCTCATCTTCGTCGAGGTCGCGTTCGTGAACGAGGTGCCGTCGGAGGTCGCACCGATCCTCGCGCTGGAAAGCGCCGTGGGCGACCCGCGCCGCGCGCGTTGCGCCGTGTTCTACTCGATCACCAGTTGCCAGCCGGGCCTCAAGGGCATCTCGTTCGGCAACTTCCTCATCAAGCAGGTGGCCCAGGACCTGCACGCGGAGCTGCCGAACCTCAAGGTTTTCGCGACGCTGTCACCGGTGCCGGGGCTGCGCGCCTGGGCGCGGAAGGCGCTGTTGCCCGCGGGCGGCGCCGTGCCGGAAGACCATCCGCACGCGCAGCTCCTGCGCGTGGTGGCCGACGCGAGCGCGTTCCCGCCGCCGGCGCTGCGCGAGCCGCTGGAGGGCCTCGTCGCCTGGTACCTCACGCGCGAGTGGCGCGAGGGCCATGCGGCCGATTCCGTCGCGCGCTTCCACCTCGGCAACGGCGCCCGGCTCGAGCGCGTGAACTGGCTGGCCGACGGGTCGGCGAAGGGCCTCGCGCAGTCGTTCGGCTTGATGGTCAATTACGTCTACGACCTGGGCGATGTCGAGCGCAATCACGAGGAATACGTGAACCGGCACCACATCGTCGCCTCGAGCGCCGTGGAGTGGCTCGCGCGCCACGTCGAGCCGCTGCTCGATCGACCCTCCCCCAGCGCGGCGGGAGGCTAGAAAGCCGCGATTCCCGTCTGCGCCCGGCCGAGGATGAGGGCGTGGATGTCGTGCGTGCCCTCGTAGGTGTTCACCGCCTCGAGGTTCATCATGTGGCGGATCACGTGGAACTCGTCGGCGATGCCGTTGCCGCCATGCATGTCGCGCGAGGCGCGCGCGATCTCGAGCGCCTTGCCGCATGAATTGCGCTTGATGAGCGACACCATTTCAGGCGTGGAGCGTCCCTCGTCCATGAGGCGGCCCACCTGCAGGCAGCCCTGCAGCCCGAGCGCGATCTCCGTCTGCATGTCCGCCAGCTTCTTCTGGATGAGCTGGTTCGCGGCGAGCGGCTTGCCGAATGCCTTGCGGTCGAGCGTGTACTGGCGCGCCGCGTGCCAGCAGAACTCGGCGGCGCCCAGCGCGCCCCAGCCGATGCCGTAGCGCGCCTTGTTGAGGCAACCGAAAGGCCCCTTGAGGCCCTTCACGTTGGGCAACAGGTGGGCGTCCGGCACGAAGACGTCGGCCATCACGATCTCGCCGGTGGGGGAGGCCCGCAGGCTGAACTTGCCCTCGATCTTCGGCGCGGCGAGGCCCTTCATGCCTTTCTCCAGCACGTAGCCGCGGATCTCGTTGGCGTCATCCTTGGCCCACACGACGAAGACATCCGCGTAGGGCGCGTTGCTGATCCACATCTTCGCGCCGTTCAGCACCCAGCCGTCCGGCACCTTGCGCGCCCGTGTGACCATCGCGCCCGCGTCGGATCCGTAGTCCGGCTCGGTCAGGCCGAAGCAGCCGATGAGCTCCCCGGTTGCCAGCCTTGGCAGCCAACGAGCCCGCTGCTCCTCGGTGCCGTACGCATGGATCGGGTGCATCACGAGCGAGGACTGCACGCTCATGCCCGAGCGGTAGCCCGAGTCCACGCGCTCGACCTCGCGCGCGATGAGGCCGTAGCACACGTGGTTCACGCCGGCGCAGCCGTAGCCCTCGATGGTCGATCCGAGGAAGCCCAGCGCGCCCATCTCGCGGAAGACCGCGGGATCGAACTTCTCGTGCCGGTTCGCCTCGACGATTCGCGGCATGAGCTTTTCCTGGCAGTAGGCGCGCGCGCTGTCGCGCACCATGCGCTCTTCTTCCGAGAGTTGCTCCTCCAGCAGGAGCGGGTCCTCCCAGCGGAAGGTGGGCTTCATGTCGTTCGGCTTCATGGCGCGGGCTCGGGCAGGCGGGAGACCGATTCTAGCGCGGGCGAGCGGGCCGGGCCCCAAGCTACAATGCGCGACTTCGCAACCACGGCCCCCTCCATGAAAGCGAACCGCATGACGGTCGAGCGCCTGTGGCGCCTCGCCCGGCCCGCCCAGCCCACGGCCTCGCCCGATGGCGCGCAAGCCTGCGTGTCGGTCACCACTTTCGACATGGAGCAGAACACGGCCGCATCCAGCCTGTGGCTGCTGTCGGCCTTCGGCGGCGAGCCGCGCCGCCTCACGTCTTCGGGCGACAAGGACGCCGAGCCGCGCTGGTCGCCGGACGGCCGCGCGATCGCGTTCGTGGCCAGGCGCCCCGCGGTGGGCGACCTCAAGGCCGATGAGGAGCCGCAGGTCTACGTGATCGCGCCGGACGGCGGCGAGGCGAGGCGCGTCACGCGCATGCCGACGGGCGCCTTCGGCATCCGCTGGTTTCCCGACTCGCGGCGCATCGCCTTCATCTCCTGGGTCTGGCCCGACGCGCGCCCGGGTGCGCTCGAGAAGCGCTACCGCGCCTGGAAGGATGCGAAGGTCAAGGCCCACGTCGTGGAGGAGCCGGCCTATCGCTGGTGGGATCGCTGGATCACCGACGGCCGCGTGCCGCGGCTCTTCACCGTCGACGTCGAGAGCGGGCGCATCACCGACCTCTTCGCCGACTCGGGCTCCGAGCTCACGCGCGCGGAGCCGGACGCCTCGCTCTACGACATCGCGCCCGATGGACGCGAGATCGCGTTCACGTTCGACCCGGCGCGGGAGAAGCGCTTCGACCACCCGACGCGCATCGGCCTCATCGACCTGCGCACGCGGCGCGTGCGCGACATCACCTCGCGCTCGCCGCTCCTGCACGAGACGCCGTGCTATTCGCCCGACGGCCGCTTCATCGCGCTGGTGACCCAGGACCAGCGGCGCAGTCCCGTCGCGATGCACCGGCTGGCCCTGATCGAGCGGTCGAGCGGCCGGCTCGACGTCGTCGGCGCCCGCTGGGACCGCGCGGTGCACGCGCCGCTCGCATGGACGCGCGATTCCTCCGCGGTCCTCTACGCCGGCGAGGATCGCGCGCGCACGCACCTGTGGCGCTGGGACGTGGGATCGCGCAAGCCGCGCGTGATCGTGAACGGCGGCACCATCTCCGATTTCGCGCTCGCGGGCGAGGGCGTCGTGCTCGTGCGCAACGACATGAGCCGCCCGCCCGCGGTGTTCTTCGCCACGAAAGGCAGCCCCGAGCGGCGCATCGACCGCTTCAACGACGACGTGATGGACGGCGTGAAGATGGGCGAGGTGCGCGAGATCGAGTTTCCCGGGTGGAATCGCGAGCCCGTGCAGGCGTGGGTCATCTATCCGCCGGACTTCGACCCGAAGAAGCGCTGGCCGCTGCTGCACAACATCCACGGCGGTCCCCACGCCGCGTGGGGCGACCACTTCCACTTCCGCTGGAACAATCAGCTCTTCGCCGCCCAGGGCTACGTCGTCGTGTGCGTGAACTTCCACGGCTCGTCATCGTTCGGGCAGCGCTGGCTGCAGTCGATCGAGCGCGAGTTCGGCAAGCGCGAGCTGGCCGACGTCGAGGCGGCGACCGACTTCATGCTGCGCAGCCGGTACATCGACCGGGAGCGGCTCTTCGCGGCGGGCGGAAGCTACGGCGGCTACATGGTGGCGTGGATGAACGGGCACTCCGACCGCTACAAGGCCTACGTCTGCCACGCCGGCTGCTTCGACTGGGTAAGCATGTTCGGGGGGGACGCCTGGTACTGGTTCCCCAAGGAGATTGGCGGCTGGTATTGGGACCGTCCGCAACGCGTCGAGGCGCAGAACCCGCGCTCGCGGGTGGCGCGCATGAAGACGCCGACCCTCGTCATGCACGGCCTGCTGGACTATCGCGTGCCCGACACGCAGGGACTCGCCTACTACAACACGCTCAAGGCGAAGGACATCCCGGCCCGCCTCGTCTTCTTTCCCGACGAGAACCACTGGATCCTCAAGCCGCAGAACTCGCGCCTCTGGTACGGCGAGTTCTTCGCGTGGCTCGCGCGGTTCGACCCCGCTAGGCGAGCCAGAGCGCGAGCGCCGTCGCGGCGCAAGCGAGGAGGGTGAACACGCCGCGCACCGCGAGGAACCACCGCGGCAGCAGCGCGCGGCGCACGAGCCACGCGTCGATCGCGAAGGCAACGATGAAGAGCGCGAGCGCGCACGCGAGCTGCTGGCCGGTGCTGCGCAGCCAGAAGATGCCGAACGCCCCGAGCGGCGCGATCCATCCGAGCAGCAGGGCTAAAGTCGCGGGTCGGCCCAGGCGCTCCCCCGCGAGCGCGCATCCCGCCTGGAGGCCACCCATGAAGGCGAGCTGCACCGTGACCAGCGTGAGGAAGGCGGCGATCGCGGGCACGCGGATCGCGCTCCGTGTCGCGAAGAACATGACGCCGGCGAGCGCCAGCATCACGAGCGCGGTTCCGAGCGCCATCGCCCAGGCGAGCGCACGCATCGTCAATCCACCCTCGCGCCGGAGGCCTTGACCACACGCGCGTACTTGTCGGCCTCGGCTCTCACGTAGGCGCGGAACTGCTCGGGTGTATTGCCGACGGGCTCCGCGCCCAGCGCGAGCATCTTTTCGCGCACATCCGGCGCCTTCAGCGCCTTCACGAATTCATCGTGCAAGCGGTCGACCACGGGGCGTGGCGTATGCGCGGGCACGAAGAGCCCGAACCAGGTATTGATGTCGAAGCCGGGAAGCCCGCTCTCGGCGATCGTGGGAAGGTCCGGGGCGAGCGGGGTGCGGCGCGCCGTCGTGACGGCGAGCGCGCGCACCTTCCCCGCCTGGATCTGCGCCAGCGCCGAGGCGAGATTGTCGAACATCACCTGCACCTGGCCGGCGATGAGGTCCTGCATCGCGGGCGCGGCGCCCTTGTACGGCACGTGCGTCATGTCGACGCCCGCCAGGCGCTTGAAGAGCTCTCCGGCGAGGTGGCCGGCGCTGCCCGTGCTGCCCGAGCCGAAGTTGAGCGTGCCGGGATGGGCCTTCGCATACGCGATGAATTCGCGCACGTTCTTCACCGGCAGCGACGGATGCACGATCAGCACGTTGGGGGTGGAGGCGAGCTGCGTGACCGGCTCGAAGTCGCGTTGCGCGTCGTACGGGATGCCGGGATAGAGCGTGGGATTGATCGCGTGCGTGGCGACGGCGCCCAGCAGCAGCGTGTATCCGTCGGGGGCGGCGCGCGCCACGCTTTCCGCCCCGATGTTGCCGCCGGCGCCGGGCTTGTTGTCGACGACGATGGGTTGTCCCAGGCCCGCGGAGACCTTCTGCGCCGTGAGCCGCGCCACGGTGTCGAGCGGCCCGCCGGGCGGATAGGGCACCACGAGGTGGATGGGACGGGTGGGCCACGAGGCGGGAGATTGCGCGCATGCGGCCGTCACCAGACCGGATGCGAACGTGAGCGCGGCAGCGGCCGCGAGAGCGCGCGAGAGGAATCGTTTCATGATCGGAAAGTCGCCAGCGAAGTCCTCATGTTAGCGCCCGCGCGACGACCTCGACGAGCCGCTCCACCTCGCGCTCGTCGTGGTAGAGGCCGAACCCGAAGCGGAGCCGGTCGCCGCGGCGGTCGATCGTCACGCCGTGCGCCGTGATGCGACGGTACGCGTCCTCGGCATCGCCCAGGGCAAAGGCGAGGAAATTGCCGCGCGGGGCGCCGGGCGGCGGCATCAGGTGCGCGGGCGCCAGCGCCTTCACGCCGCGGCGCGCGCAGCCGTCGAGGAAATGCTTATGCAGCAGGGTCGCGTGGCGGTGCACGTCGGCGATCGTGATCTCTTGCCGGTCGAGCCAATCCATCGCGGCCACGAAGCGGTAGAGTCCGGACGCATCGAACGTCGCGCCCCAGAAGCGGAATGCATCGTCCGCGTAGGGCACCTCGGCGCCCGCGTCGGCCAGCCGGTCGAACGCGGCGTACCACCCGGTATCCACGGGGCGCAGCCGGTTGCCCGGGGGCACCGCGAGGAAGCACGCGCCTTCGCCGGACATCGCGTACTTGTAGCCGCCCGCGAGGTAGAAGGCACGGCGATGCACGCGCGAGAGGTCGACCGGAATCGCGCAGAACGCGTGGTAGCCATCGATCGCCACGAGCGCGCCGTCGGGAGCCGCAGCGCAGATGCCGTCGAGGTCGCGCACGACGAAGCCCGAGTCGAAGAAGACGTGGGAGATCCACACCAGGTCCCACGCGCCCTCGGCGGCCGCGGCGGCGAAGCGCGCATCGAACGTCTCCCACGGATCGAGCGCGATCTCGCGCACCTCGAGGCGGCCGGCCTCCTGCAGCCGGCGCGTCTGGCGGCGAAAGCTGTGGAATTCATGGGCCGTCGTGAGCACGCGCAGCGGCCGGGCCGCTTCCAGGCATGAGTACAGGCGTACGACGAACTCGTGCGTGTTCGGGGCGAATGCGACCTGCCGCGCATCGGAGAGCGAGAGCTTGCGAGCCACATGGTCCTGAGCCGCGGGGAGCACCTCGCCCAGGACGCGCTCCCACTTGCGGTCCGCGAGCGTCGCCGAATCGGTCCAGTAGCGCGCGTGGGCCGCCTCGGTCGCGTCGGGCCACGGATGATGGCTGTGGGCCGCGAAATGCAGGCGCCCCGGATTGGCCGCGCGGTAACGGCTGAACGAGGCGTCGTGCATGCGCTAGCCGCGCGGGAAGACCACGACGAGCCAGTAGACGAAGCCTGCCGCGAACGCCAGCACGATCGCGGCGCGCCACGCCGGAGCCGCGCGGTAGGATGGCACCGCGTCACCCGCATCGATCGCTCTCCAGCCCACGACCATCGGCCCCACGAGCGACGCGCGGAACGCTCCCGCGTAAATCGCGATGGCCATCACGTGGAAGCCGACGAGGGCGGCCAGCACCCACTCGTTGTAGCTGTGCAGCGCGCTCATGCGCGAGACGAGCGCATCGGACACCTTCGCCGCGAGCGGCCCCTGCGTGGAGATCTCGTCATCGGAGAAAAGGCCGGTGACGGCCTGCAGCAGGAAGCCAGCGAGCATCGACAGGACCATCAAGCCACCGAGCGGGTTGTGGCCGAAATGCGATGAGCGCCGCGTGGCGAGGAGCGTGCGGCCGTACGCGACCGCCGCCCGCGGGCCGCGCAGGAAGTGCGTGAAGCGCGCCGTCGTGCTGCCCACGACGCCCCATGCGAGTCGAAAGAGCAGCAGCGCGAGAATCGCGTAGCCGCTCCCGAGATGCCAGGCCATCCATCCGCCGCCGACCTTTCCCGTGGTGAACGAGAACAGCGCGAGCAAGGCGAGCGTCCAGTGGAAGATCCGGGTCGGGAGGTCCCAGACCCGGATGCGAGCCCGCGCCATCACTTCGCGCGGAACTCGTCATGGCACGACTTGCACGCCGAGCCGACGTCGGAAACCTGCTTCTTGAACGAGCCCATGTCGCCGGAGCGCGCCGCCGCGGGCAGCTTGCCGGCCTCGGCAACCATCTTGTCCATCTTCCGGTCGAACTCGGCGCGCTTCGTCCAGATCTCGGGCTTCGCCTTCGTGTCCTTGTCGGTGCCTTCGCCGAAGTTCTCGCGCGGGATCGTGGAGACCATCGCGATGATGTCGGCATAGCGCTGCGCCTCTTCCGGGTTGAAAGGCTTCTTCTCCTCGGCCATGGCGCCGAGGTGGCTCATGGACAGGTTCATCACCTCGTAGGCACCGCGGCGATACTTGATCTGGCTTTCGGGCTTCACCTGCTGGGCGGCGGCGGCCACGACAGCGCAGGCGAAGAGGGCGATCGCGACTTTCTTCATGGGCTGCTTTTCCTTTTCAGGGATGTTCCCGGGGGACGAAAAGGGCAAACTCTACGTGAAAAGGGCGAAACAATGATGGAGGTTCGATGAGCGGCGCTCGCATCGAGAAGGACACGTTCGGCCCGATCGAGGTGCCCGCCGAGCGCCTGTGGGGCGCGCAGACGCAGCGCTCGCTCGAGCATTTCCGCATCTCCGGCGAGCGCATGCCCGCGGAAATCATCCAGGCCCTGGCCTGGGTCAAGCGCGCCTGCGCCACCGTGAACGCCTCCCTCGGCACGTTAACAGCGCAGAAGGCCCAGGCCATCTCAATGGCCGCCGACGAGGTCCTCGCCGGGCGCTGGCCGGACGAATTCCCCCTGGTCGTGTGGCAGACCGGCTCCGGCACCCAGACCAACATGAACATGAACGAGGTCCTCGCGAACCGCGCCTCGGAGCTGCTGGGCGGCGTGCGCGGCGAGGGGCGCAAGGTGCACCCGAACGACGACGTGAACCGCGGCCAGAGCTCGAACGACGTCTTCCCGACCGCGATGCATGTCGCGGCGGTCGTGGGCATTCGGCGCAACCTGCTGCCGAAGCTGGAAGCGCTGCATGCGACGCTGGCGGCGAAATCCGGCCAGTTCCGCGACGTGGTGAAGATCGGCCGCACGCACATGCAGGATGCGACGCCGCTCACGCTGGGACAGGAATTCTCGGGGTATGCCTCGCAACTCGGGCACGCACGAGGCCATGTCGAGGACGCGCTTGCGCATCTCTCCGAGCTCGCCCTGGGCGGGACCGCGGTCGGCACCGGCCTCAATACCCATCCTGAATTCGGCGCGCGCGTGGCCGCCGAGCTCACGCGGCTCACCGGATGCGACTTCGTCACGGCGCCCAACAAGTTCGAGGCGCTCGCGACGCACGATGCGATGGTCAACGGCCATGGCGCCCTCAAGGGCCTCGCCGTCTCCCTCTTCAAGATCGCGAACGACGTGCGGCTGCTCTCGAGCGGGCCGAGGAGCGGCATCGCCGAGATCACCATCCCCGAGAACGAGCCGGGGAGCTCGATCATGCCCGGCAAGGTCAATCCGACGCAGGTCGAGGCGCTCACGATGGCGGCCTGCCAGGTGATGGGCAACGACGTCGCCATCAACATGGGCGGCGCCGGCGGCTTCCTCGAGCTCAACGTCTTCAAGCCGCTCATCGCGCATGCGTTCCTGCAGAGCGTGCGCCTGCTCGCCGACGGCATGGCGAGCTTCGACGAGCATTGCGCGCGCGGCATCGAGCCGAACCGCGAGCGCATCGCCGAGCTCCTGCATGGATCGCTCATGCTGGTCACGGCCCTCGCACCCCACATCGGGTACGACCGCGCCGCGGAGATCGCGAAGAAGGCCCACCGCGAGGGCACGGGGCTGCGCGAAGCGGCGGTCGCCCTCGGCTACGTGAGCGAGGCGCAGTACGACCAGTGGGTGCGGCCGGAAGACATGATCAGTCCCAAATGATCCACAAGCCGTAGCTTTCAATACCGCGGCGGGTTCGGCGTCTCGTCGGGCTGCGGATCGCGCACCGGCGGCTCGCGCTTGCGGTCGGGATCGCCCATGGGCGGCGTCTCGGCGGGCGAGGGCGGCGGCGGGATCTTGGGCGGCTCCGGCACCGGCGGCACGTCGTCCGGCATGGGATCGGGAGAGGGGATGTTCGCTTGGGTCATGATTCGAGGCCGATCTTCCGTTTCATCGCCGCGGTGAGGGTCTGGGACTTGCGGCGGAAAGCCTTCCAGGGATCCGAGTGCAGCCCTTGCAGGCGCCGCACGACGTTGGCCGCATGGAACGCGGTGGGCTTCATGCGCCCGCCCAGCTCGTCCCAGTGCAGCGGCGTGGAGACCGGGGCGCCGCGGCGCGCGCGCACCGAGTACGCGGCGACCGTCGTGGCGCCGGGGGCGTTGCGCAGGTAGTCGATGAAGATGCGCCGCGTGCGCTCCTTCTTCGCCATGTTCGTCGTGAAGAGCCGCGGCTCCTCGGCCGCGAGCGACTGCGCGATGGCCCGCGAGAATTCCTTGACCTCGTCCCACTCGTGCTTCGGCGCGAGGGGCACCATGACGTGCAGGCCCTTGCCGCCGGACGTCTTGAGGAAGGCCTCGAGGCCCAGGCTCTCCACGCGCTCGCGCACGCGCCGCGTCGCCGCCATCACCTCGCGCCATGGCACGAGCGGATCGGGATCGAGGTCGAAGACCATGCGGTCGGGCTTGCCGAGATCGCGCGTGGTGGCACCCCACACGTGCAGCTCGATCACGCCTTTCTGCACGAGGCCGACCACCGCGGCGTCCGTATTCGCGACCGCGTAGACGCCGTCGCCATCGCTCTGGGCAATCGTCACCCGATCGATCTCGTCGGACCATGCGGCATCGATGTGCTTCTGGAAAAAGCAGCCTTCGCCCGGGCCCTGGGGGCAGCGCACGAGCGCGAGCGGCCGGTTGCGCAAGTCGGGAAGCAGGTGCTCCGCCGCGGCTTCGTAGTATCGCGCGAGCGCCTGCTTGGTGAGGCCGAGCTCCTCGAAGAGCACGCGCTCCGGGTGAGTGACCCGGACGCCGGCGACCGTCACCGCGGCGGAAGGCGGGGCGCTCATGGCCGCGGCTCCGGCACGGCCTTCAGTGGCGAACGTTGGGATCGCCGCCGGGCACGTAGGTCGCCGGAGCGGCGGGCGACGGCGTCGCGACGGCGGGCACGTTCCCGCCTTCGGCCTCCCATCGCTTGAGGTCGTCGCGCGCCTCGAGCCCCTCGGCGCGCAGCTGCGCGTTGCGCCGGAAGCAATAGGCGATGAACGCCGCAAGCCCGGCGAGCGCGATGAATCCTCCGATCCTCATGGGTGTGTCCTTTCGTTCGTGGTCTCAGGCGGCGCGGCGGTGGTGCGTGCCACCCTTGGATGCCGCCGCCTTGCGGCGCGTGCCCTTCGCCGCGGCCCGCTTGCGCGGCTCGCGGCGCGGCGCCGCTTCCTCGTTCGCGTCCTCGTCGTTCGCGGCCTTGCCGCCCGCCTTGCGCGCCTTGAGGCTCTTCTCGAGGAGCGAAGCGAAGTCGATCACCTCGGCCCCGGTGCTGCGCTTCGCCTTCGGGACCTCGCGCACCCTGCCCTTGGCCTTCTCGTGGATCATCTCGAGCAGGTCGTCGCGATAGGTGTCGTGGAACTGGGCGGGGTCCCACTTGATCGTCATGTCCTCGATCAGCCGCTCGGCCATGGCGAGCTCGTTGGGCCTCACGTTCGCATCCTTGAGCGACTCGGGCACCTTGAGCTCCCTGGGATCGCGCAGCTCGTTGGGATAGCGCAGCGTATCCAGTATGAGGAACTTGTCGAACGCATACACCGCGGCGATGTGCTGCCGCGTGCGGATCACGACGGTCGCGATGGCCACCTTGCCGGTGCGCTGGAGCACCTCGCGCAGCAGCGCGTAGCCCTTCTCGCCGTGCTTGCCCGGCGCGAGGAAGTAGGGCGACTCGTAGAAATAGGGCGCGATCTCCTTCCCGTCGATGAAGCCCACGATCTCGACCGTCTGCGTGGCTTCGACGTTGGCGCGCTTGAAGTCTTCCTTCTCCAGCGTCACGAAGCGGCCGTCGTCGACCTCGTAGCCCTTCACGATCTGGTCGAACGGCACCTCGTTTCCCGTCGACTTGTTGTAACGCTTGTAGCCCACGGGCTGCAGGTCGCGCCGGTCGAGCATCGTGAACGACAGCTCCTCGGATTGCTCCGCGGGGTAGAGCGATACGGGAATCTGCACGAGGCCGAAGAGGATGGACCCCTTCCAGATCTCACGCGGCATGTGGCGTCCTCTCCGGTTCGCCCCGGGGCGCAACGACTGCGCCGCTCCGGGCTCCAACCTTGGAGGGGCAGGAACGCACATCGTTTCCAACGGTAAAGGATTCCGACAAGGGACTTCATGACTCGCTTCGACCTGTCCATCACGCTGGACTACAAGGTGGCCACGCCGGCGGATTTCGTCCTGCTGATCCAGCCGTCGCACACGTCCTGCCAGCGCGTCGCCTGGGAGCGCCTCGCGACCGAACCCGCGCTGGCGGTCCAGGCGGAAATCCATGGGACGCCGCCCAATCGGTTGCTGAGGCTGCATGCGGATCCCGGCGCGCTTTGCATCCGTTATGACGCGATCGTGGACGTCGTGCACCATTTCGCGCCCGCCGGGGACATTGACGAGATGCCGGTCGCGCGCCTGCCGGCCTCCGTGCTGCCCTTCGTGTATCCCAGCCGCTACTGTCCCTCGGACCAGATGCTGCAGCTCGCGAATCGCGAGTTCGGCGATCTTGCGCCCGGCTATTCGCGCATCGAAGCGGTCCGCCGCTGGGTGCGCTCGCACGTGCGCTTCACGCCCGGGGCGAGCCACAGCGGCACGACCGCACTGGAGACCTTCGATTGCCGTGCCGGTGTCTGCCGCGACTATGCGCACCTCATGATCTCGCTCGTGCGCGCGCTCAACGTTCCGGCGCGCCTCGCCACGGGGATCGATTACGGGGCCGATCCGGCATTGGGGCCGCCGGACTTCCACTGCTATGTCGAGGTGTACCTCGGCGAGCGCTGGTATCTGTTCGATCCCTCGGGCATCTCGCCACGCATGGGGCTGATCCGCATCGGCACCGGGCGCGACGCGGCGGACGTGGCCTTCGCCACCATCTTCGGGACCGTGCAGGGCTCGATGCCGCGCATCTCGATCGAGGCCGAGGACGACGTCCGGCAGGGTCTCGTGCCGCCGTTTCGCCACGACTACGCGATCTCCACCGACGCGGAAGCCCGCGACGGGATCGACGCACCGGCCGCCGCGCGGGCCGAGCCTACATCCGCGTGCGACGGGCGACGCTGGCAATGACGATGATCAGCTCCGCCGGCGCCACGGGTTTCGTCAAATGCATCTGGAAGCCCTCGGCGAGCGCCTTCAGGCGATCTTCGCGCTGCGTGAAGGCCGTGAGCGCGATCGCGGGCCGCTTCGCCGTGCCGTGCGCGGATTCCCAGCGACGGATGCGCTTGAGGGTCGCGTAGCCGTCCTCGTCCGGCATCGCGACGTCGCACACCACCACCCCGGGGACGTGGCCCTCGCGACCGTTCTCGAGGCAGGACAGGGCTTCGGCGCCCGAGGCGGCGAGCTCGACGTCGGCGCCGGCCTGGGTGAGCAACGCGCCCAGCGATTCGCGCGCCTCGCGCTGGTCGTCGATGAGGAGCACGCGGATGCCGTCGAGCGAGGGCAGGGTGGAGGCCCCCTGCTCGCCGCGGTGCGCATCGGGCAGCACCACGCGGCCGCCGCTCTCGCGCCCGAGCGGCAGGTACACGCGGAAGGTGGCGCCGCGGTCGACGCCCTGGCTCTCGCACGTGACGTGGCCGCCGTGCAGCTCGGCCAGCCGCTGGACGAGTGCCAGGCCGAGGCCCAGCCCTTCCTGGCGCCGGTTGCTCGACCCCTGGTCGGCCTGGCGGAACGGATCGAACAGATAAGGCACGAATTCCGGCGGAATCCCCACGCCGTTGTCGCGCACCTCGATGCATGCCATCGCGCCGTCGGCGCGTGCCGCGACCGTGATGACGCCACCCGGAGGCGTGAACTTGACCGCATTGGCGAGGAGGTTCGCGAAGATCTGGCGCACGCGGTCCGGGTCGCCGTGCATCTCGCGCTCGCCGAGGTCGTAGTCGGCCACCACGCGCAGGTCCTTCTCGATCGCCATCGCGCGCATGCCTTCGACCGCCTCGGCGAGCACCGGCACGATGGGCATCGGATGCTTCACGAGCCCGAGCGTGCCGCTCATCGCACGCGTCACGTCGAGCAGGTCCTCGATGAGCCGCACCTGGTGCTCCACGCCGATCATGATCCCGGCCAGCGCCCGGCGCACCGGCGCGGAAGCGTCGTGCAGCAGGTTCTCGAGCACGTGCGTCCAGCTCTTGATGCCGTTCAGCGGCGAGCGCAGCTCGTGGGAGACGATGGCGAGGAACTGGTCGCGCGCGAAGGACGCGGACTCGGCGTGCGCGCGGGCGTTTCGCTCGCGCGCGAGGAGCTGCGCGCGCCGCTCGTCCTCGTGCATGCGTGCGGTCACGTCGTAGAGGATCGCGAGCACCGCATCGACGTCGCCGCCCGCGCCGCGCTCCGGCACGAGCCGCCCGGACAGGTGCCGTTCGCCGCTTGCGATCTCGAAGCGCTGCTCGGCGCCGGTCGCGAAAGCGCAGGTGGCCGCCTCGGTGAGCGCGCCCGCCAGCGGCGTGGGCAGGCCGATCTCGCCGCGGACGCGGCCCACGATCTCCTCGCGCGGGCGGCCGAAAAGCGACTCGGCGGCGCGATTCACGTAGAGCAGGCGAAGCGACCGGTCTAGGCGCACGATCACGTCGGGCAGGTTCTCGGCGAGGGTGCGGAAGTCCTCCTCGCGCTTGCGCGCCGCATCCTGCGCCTGCCGCCGCTCGCTCACGTCGAGGCACGACCCCACGAAGCCGGTGAGCGCGCCGTCTTCGACGAGCGGGACGCCGCGCGCGACCACCCAGCGATGCTCGCCGTCGGCGCGCCGCAGCCGGTACTCGATCTCGAAGGGCTGCACCGTGGCGAAGGCGTGCTCGTAGGCCGCGCGGCAGCGCTCGCGATCGTCGCAATGGACGCAGTCGAGCCAGCCGTGGCCCAGGTGCTCCTGGGCGGGGCGGCCGGTGAACTCCACCCAGCGGCGGTTCAGGTACGTGCAACGACGATCGGGCCCCGCCGCCCAGATCATCACGGGTGCGAAGTCGGCGATGTGGCGGTACTGCGCCGCGCCGACGCTACGGCGGCCCCGCGAGCTGGGTGCGAGCTTCGCGGGGCGTGCGGTCATGGAGCCCGGCTGGTATCGCCTATTCCGTGCATCGCTTCACCCAGCCGGCCGGGGCGCCCGAGGGTCGCCCGGATGTGCTCGTCCCGGATGCCGTACTCGCGCAACCGGTTGTAGAGCGTCTTCGTGCAGATGCCGAGCATCTCGGCCGTGCGCTTGCGCTCGCCCCCGCAGTGCTCGAGGGTGGACAGGATGAGCTCGCGCGCGACGACGGACAGCGGCGTCCCCAGCGGCACCGTGATGGACGGCGTCGACGAGGTTGCGGTGCCCAGCGTGCGCACGGGCGCGGACGGCATTTCGAGCGTCGGTCCTTCGATTCCTTCTTCACCGGCCATGATGTATTCCCTGTGAATGAAGTTCTTCAATTCCCGGACATTGCCGGGCCACGGGTGCTGCTTCATGCGGGCGACGGCGCCCGGGGCGAACTTCTTCCGGGTGCCGCACGCGTCGTTCATCTCGCTCAGGAAATGGTTCGCGACGAGCTCGATGTCGTCCCCGCGCTCGCGCAGCGGCGCGAGCGCGAGGGGAAACACGTTGAGGCGGTGGTACAGGTCCTCGCGCAGCTTTCCGGACCGCAGCGCGTCCATCGGGTCGCGGTTCGTCGCCGCGATGATGCGCACGTCCGTCTCGACCGGCCGCGAGGTGCCGATGCGCATGAGCTGGCCGGTCTCGAGCACGCGCAGCAGCCGCACCTGCAGCTCGGGCGGCATCTCGGTGATCTCGTCGAGCAGGAGCGTCCCGCCGTGCGCCTGCTCGAAGTAGCCCTTGTGCTGGCGATCCGCGCCGGTATAGCTGCCGCGCTCGTGGCCGAACATCTCGTTCTCGATGAGGTTGGGCGAGATGGCGCCGCAGTTGATCGCGAGGAACGGCTGGCTGCGCCGGCGCGAGAGGTCGTGGATCGTGCGCGCGACGACTTCCTTTCCCGTGCCGCTCTCGCCCACGAGGAAGACCGTGGCCTCCGT
This sequence comes from Usitatibacter sp., assembly GCA_035656735.1. Lineage (GTDB taxonomy): Bacteria > Pseudomonadota > Gammaproteobacteria > Burkholderiales > Usitatibacteraceae > Usitatibacter. Next base: position 278,091 of record DASRRY010000038.1, read on the forward strand.
GGGGGCCACGCGTGCGATGCGGTCGTAGAGCTCCTGCATCGCCGGCGAGCGGCCCACGAGGCGGCCGAAGCGGCCCATCCGGCGCAGCTCGTCGCGCAGGTGGCCGATCTCGGCGCGCAGCTCGCCGCTCTTCGGCACGCGCGAGAGGATCGCCTTCAGGCGCGGGTAATTGATCGGCTTCGTGAGGTAGTCGGACGCGCCCAGGCGCAGCGCCTCGACGGCGGTCTCGACGCTCGCGTGGCCGGTGATGAGGATGGTCTCGATGGACGTGCGGTCCTCGAGGTCCTCGAAGAGGTCCATGCCGCTGCCGTCGGGCAGCTTGAGGTCCATGAGGACCACGTCGGGCCGCTGGCGCACGAGCTGGATGCGCGCCTCGGCGACGCTGCCCGCGACCGCGGTGGTGAAACCTTCCGTCTCGCACAATGCCGCGAGGGCCTCGCGCGTATTCGCATCGTCGTCGACGATGAGGACGTGTGACATGAGTAGATTGCTCCCCGCGGGGGCGAAGTTTTTTCCATGTTGAACGCGACCGCGGCGGATGGCTGTCGGTCGAGTCCTACATCGGCCCGGAAGCGCGTGGCAGGCGCGTTATTGCGCAGGAATCGACAGTACGTTGTCGACGCGCAATACGCCGAAGGGCCGGTTCGCGTACGCGGAGGCGAGGGCGGCCTGCTCGCGATTGCGCACGACGCCCGTGAGCGTCACCACGCCGCTGTCGGTGTTCACGGAGACGTCGGCACCCGCCATGCCGGGATCGGAGCGTATCGCGGAGAGGATGGATGCGGTCGCCTCCTGGTCGGCCGCGCTGGTGCCGGGTAGCGCCAGGGCGGGTTCCGCAGTGCGCAAGGGCAGTGCGGGTTGTGCCGGCGCGGCGGCCTCGGATGGAACGGTTGCCGCCGGCGCGGCGGGCTTGTCGCCCTGGGACGCGGCCGCGGCCGGCGCCGTATCGGCCGCCGACTCGGCCGCGGCGATGAAGAGGACGGTCGGCACGATCATCAGGATCGCGAGTGCGAGACGCGAAGGATTCATGCCTGTTGGTGTCGAATCGATACGGATTGGTTCGCGGGACCGTCCGCGCCGTGCGGCGCGCGTCGCCATTTTTACCGGCGCAGCGGAAAGCATTCCCTTCGCGCGCGGGCGGGCAGCGGGCTTGCCCCCTCGCGCGGCGATGGCATGCGACTTGCAAACCAGCCGGGCACCCAAACACCCATTTCAAGGACAAGGAGTTCGAAGATGGCAAGGTCGAAACGCGGATCGTCGGGGAACCTTCCCGTCGCGATCGAGATGCTCGAGGCGGACCACCGCAAGGTGGAGCAGATGTTCGATCAATACGAGGACGAGAAGGAGTCGGGCGAGGACATGAAGCGCGAGCTCGCCCGGCGCATCTGCATGGAGCTCAAGGTACACACGCAGGTCGAGGAAGAGCTTTTCTACCCGTGGGTGCGCGAGAACGCCGATTTGAGCGATCTGGTGGAGGAAGCGCAGGTCGAGCACCAGAGCGCGAAGGACCTCATCGCGCAGATCGAGGGTGCGCCGGAGATCGGCGAGACGTTCGACGCGAAGGTGAAGGTCCTGGGCGAGTACGTGAAGCACCACGTGCGGGAAGAAGAGCACGAGATGTTCCCGCAGGTGCAGTCCATGCAGGAAGAGCTGGACGAGCTGGGCCAGGAGATGACGGCCCGCAAGGTCGAGCTCATGGAAGAGATGGGCATGATGGACGAGGAATCCGGGCAGGCCGCGATGGCCGGCTCGGGTTCGCGCTCGCGTTCGCAGCAGGCGCAGCGCGGCGCCTGATCCAGGCGCGGCAGGTCCCGCAGCGCGGCCGCCATGGCGGCCGCGTTTTCATTGGCGCGGCGGATTCAGGCGGGACGCGGGCCGAACGGCCGCGGCCGGCGATCCGGATGGGACCTGGGATCGACGGGCTCGCGCGGCACCGGCGTCGGATGCTCGTGAGGCGGGCAGTCGGGCTTGCGCCGGCTGTGGCGGGACTCCCGCACGTCGCGTGGAGGCGGCGATGGGAGCGGGTGGTCGTGGTCCTTGTCGTGCGACATCAGGGAGCGTGCAGGGCGTACGCGCCGACAGGCGCGGTCACGGCGACCACGCGATACGCGGACATCGCGACGAGGCGTTCCGCGGCCGCCGCCCCAGGACGGCGGCCGCGTCGCCGGCGGCGTGGGCCGCCGGGTTGAACGCAGGCAATTACTTGCCGGGGGTCGTGCTGCTCGAGCTCGAGCTGCCCGTGCCGGACGTGCCGGAGGACGCGCCCGACGAGCTGCCGGTGCCCGACGTGCTGCTGCTGCCCATGCCGCCCGTGCCCGACGTTCCGGCGCCCGAGCCGGTGGTGGTATCCGTGCTGCTCGGCGGCGTGGAACTCGGCGTGCTGGACGAGCTGGAGCTCGAGCTGCTGGGAGAGGTCGAGGTGTCGGCCGGCGGCGTCGTGGTGCTCGGCGAGACCGTGGTCGAGGACGAGGAGCTGCTCGGCGTGGAGCCGGAGCTCCCGCTGCTGCCCTTGTTGCAACCGGTCGCGGCGACCGAAGCGAGGGCAAGCGCGGCGACGAGGGGGATCAGGTGTTTCATGACTTCTTCTCCAATCAAGGTCAACGTGCGTTGAGGAAATGGTGTGGCGGTGTTTCGTGCGTGGGCGCGTTGCGACCGGAGTGCGCCGCCTCGACGCGCGAACAACGGAAACGAGCACGCACAAGCCATGCCATTGGCTTCCTTCGCAGAGACACGCGCGGAGGCGGCGAGTTCGAAGGGATCTTCGCCGTCATTTGACATAATACAAATTATGCGCGCTTTGGCCGTAGCCGTTCGACGCCATGCACTTGCGCACGACTTAACTCGCGCGCGCCGTGGCGCCGCGCCGCGCGAGGATCAACTCGAGCTGCGACGGATCGATGGGCTTCACGAGGTGGCGGTCGAAGCCCGCGTCGCGCGCACGGCGGCGGTCATCCTCCTGGCCCCAGCCGGTCACCGCCACCAGCACGCACCCGGCCGTGCCGGAGCCCGCCTTGAGGCGCCGCGCCACCTCGTACCCGTGCACCTTCGGCATGCCGATGTCGAGGAATGCGAACTCCGGCAGGAATTCGGCGGCCACGCGCAAGGCTTCCGCTCCGTCGTGCACCGCGCGCACGTCGTGGCCGCGGGCCGTGAGGAGCGATGCCAGGCTGTTGGCGAAATCGACGTTGTCGTCGGCGATCAGGATGCGCCGGCGCGGGGCGGCCACCTCGGCCGCCGGCGCCAGCCCGGCCGCGTCCGGTGCCGCGCCGGAAACCGGGATGCGCACCGTGAAGACGCTTCCGCGCCCCAATCCGTCGCTCGTCGCGGCGATGTTGCCTTGGTGCAGCGCGACCAGGCGGCGGGCGAGCGTGAGGCCGACACCGAGGCCTGCCTGGGTACGCGTGAGGGACCGGTCGACCTGCACGAACATGTCGAAGATCGTCTCCCTCGATTGCGTCTCGATTCCCAGGCCGTTGTCCGCGACCCTCACGACGGCGGCATCGCCCTCGCGCTCGAGCGAGAGCACGATGTGGCCTCCGGGCTCGGTATATTTGCCGGCGTTGTGGAGGAGGTTCGAGAAGACCTGCGCGAGCCGCGTGCGGTCGCCTTCCACCGCGAGCGGCTCCGCGGCGAGCCGCACCTCGAGCGAATGCTCGCGCGCATCGAGGAAGGTCTTCACCGTGTCCACCGCGTCGCGGAGCGCATCCTGCAGCACCATCGTCGAGCGCCGCACCATGAGCTTCCCGGTGGTGATGCGCGACACGTCGAGCAAGTCGTCGACCAGGCGGACCATCTGCAGCAGCTGGCGATCCATCATCTCGAGCGCGCGAGTCGCCATCTGCGGCGTCGAGCCCGGCATGCGCAGGATCTCGACCGCGTTGCGCAGGGGTGCCAGCGGGTTGCGCAGCTCGTGGGCCAGTGTCGCGAGGAACTCGTCCTTGCGCTGGTCGGCCTCGCTCAGCGCGTCGGCGCGCCGCCCGGTGTCGGCGATCATGCCGTTGAACGAGTCCACCAGCTCGCCGATCTCGTCCTCGGTCGTCTTGCGCGCCCGCAGGGAGTAGTCGCGCTTCTCCATCACGTCGCGAGCGACCCGCGCCACCTCGAGGATGGGGCCCGTGATGGTCGACTGCAGCCATCCCGACAGCAGCGCCGCGAGCGCCACGCTCGCCACCATGACCACGCCGATGATCGTGAGGTAGTCTCGCAGCCGGTTCCACGGCAGGTACCGGGCGCGCAGGTACATCGTCCCGAGCGGCTCGCCGTTCTCCACCACGCGGCGGAAGAGCACGAGCTGGTCGCCCTCGATGCGATAGCCGTCGGCGAGCGGATGCGGCGGAAAGTCCGGGAGGGCGCCCGCATCCGTGCGCGCATAGGTCGCGAAGAGCTGGCCGTCCTGCCGGTAGATCGCCGCCTGCAGCACGTTCGGGCGCACGCGGACGAGCTTCAGGTCGTTGGCCGCCGTATCGCGATCATCGAACTGCAGTGCCGGCGCGCTCGCGCGCGCGAGGATCTCCGCCTGGAGCGTGAGGTCGTTGGTCGACTGGCGCTCGTAGGCGCGCAGGTCGTAGACCGAGAGCCCTATGGCGCTCAGCAGCAGCGCGGACACCGTGGTCGCCATGACGACCAGGATCACCTTGCGGCGGATGGAGGAGCGGATGGAGCTCCACATCATCGCTGGGCCACCCGCCGCGCCACGGCCAGCATGCGCGAGCTGATGCGCAGGCCGCTGCGCTCCGCCGCCTCGGGCGACACCTCGAAACCCACCCGCTCGTCGTGCACCACGAAATTGATCGCGCTTCCGGTTGCGAGGCCCCTGTCATTCTCGGTCACGACGAGAAGGCCGGGCAACTGCGCCGCTCGCACCACCGTGCCAAGCCGATCACCGACCGCGCGGCCCACGAACAGAACCTGCAGCCCGCTGAAGTTGTCGCCGTCCAGGCGCTTCACCATCATCGGGCGTCCCGACCACTGGCGGCCCGCGGTGAGCCGCTCGAGCTCCGCGGCCACCTCGTCCTCGCCCAGCACGCCGAAGACGAACGGCGCGGACGGCGAGGCGAAGGCCGACGCCGGCCACTCGATGTAGCCGGGAAACTTGTGGAGGAAGGCCGCCTTGACGCTCGCCTCGGGTGCTTCCAGGCGCGGCTGCGCGAGGGCGTCGCCCAGGGTGGTCGCGGCCAGGAGGGACGCGCAGGCGAAGAGGAACCCGAGCGTCCGCGAGATCACGTCTGCCATCGCAGCGCGAGGATCCAGCTGCGCCGGAAGACCGCGCGGCCGCCCGCCGGACCCAGCTCGCTGTAATCGCGGTCGAAGAGGTTCTGCACCGCGAGCGATGCGTCGAGGGAACGCGTGACGCGCCAGCCGATGCGGGCGTCGGCCACGGTGTACGCGGGCACGTCGTAGTTCGGGATGTGCCCGACGTTGCGCACGGCCACATCGAGCTCCCACGCGCGGCCGAAATCCCAGCTCGAGCGAAGCTGCGCGGTGTGGCGCGGATCGTTGCTGATCTGGCCCACGCCGCCGACGTCCACGTGACCCGGCCGCGTCGTGATCGTCTCGCTCATCGTCATGAAGCCGGCATCGAGCCGCCACCACGGCGTGAGGCGCCACGTGCCCCACCCTTCGATTCCAGTGATGCGCCCTTCGAAGCCGTTGGATACGACGATGCCGCGCATGTCGGGGGTGAGCTCGAGCGTGCGCAGGTTCGGATAGCGGTGATGGAACACGGTGACCGAAGCGCTCAGGCCCGGCGTGAATTGCGCGCGGTAGCCGAGCTCCGCGACACCGGCGCGCTCGGCCTCGAAGCTCGTGTTCGTGCGCAGTACCGGGGTGAACGCGTCGCGATCGATGCGCGAGGGCGCCCGCACGGCGCGCGTGACGTCACCCCACAGCAGGTGGTTGGGTGCCACGTCGAACGCGAAGCGCAGCGTCGGAAGCCACTCGACTCCGCTGTACGGATTGCGCTCGGCCCTCACGCCGCCCGTGAGCTGCAAACCCTTGCGCACCGTCCATTCGTCCTGCACGAAGAGGTTGGCCCACTGCTGGCTCGTGTCCGCCGGCGCGAAGCCCAGCAGCGGCGTGTTGTCGATGCGATCGCGCGATGCGCGATAGCCGCCGCCCACGACCAGGTCGTGATCGGCATGCGGCTTCCATCCGTGCTGGACGTCGACGTCGAGGATGTCGAGCTTCTCGCCGAACGAGCCATCGTGCACGCGGTCGGTGCGGTCGTAATATGCCTGCACCCGCAGCGTGCCGCCGTCGGCCGTGGGCCGCGCCCAGCGGCCCAGCACGTGGCCGCCCTGCAGGTCGCGATGGCCGCCGAGGTTGTCGACGTTGCCCTTGTAAGCCTCGCCCTCGAGCGTGCCGCTCGCGCCGTCGCGCTGCCAGTCGCCGCGGAAGCCCGCGAGCATGCGCTCGGATTCGTCCTGCGCACCCTGGCCGGTGAGGAGCGTGCGCTCGTCCAGCTGCCGGTAGCGTGCGTAGGCGCGATAACTCGCGGATTCGCCGAGCATGCCGCCCTGGCGCAGCATCACGCCGCGCTCGAAATTGCCGGCCCACCCGTTCGCGAGCGACCCCTGCGTGGCCGCGGCGGATTTCGTGGTGATGTTGATCACGCCGTTCACGGCATTCGTGCCCCAGAGCGTGCCTCCCGGCCCGCTGATCACCTCGACGCGCTCGATGTCCTCGACCGGCATGTACTGCGCATCGGAGAACACGCCGGAGAAGAGCGGCGTGTAGATCGTGCGCCCGTCGATGAGCACCAGCATCTTGTTGGAGGTGCCGGCGATCTGCCCGCGCGACGCCGCGACCCACTGGTTGTTGTCGCCGCGGCCCACGAAGAGGTTCGGGGCCAGGCGCAGGACGCCGAAGAGGTCGGTCGCGCCCGCGCGGCGGATGTCCTCGGCGGTGATCACGTAGATCGACGCGGCCGCATCGACCAGCCGCTCGTCGCGGCGCGAGACGGAGGTGACGTGGATCTCGGTGAGCTGCTCGAGGGAGAGGTCCTCGAGCCTGGTGGCCGCGACCTGCGTGGCGCCGTAGGACGGAAGGGCCGCGAGCGCCACGCAGCCAGCAAGGTTTCGCAATGGGGACCGCGGCATGTTGCCGCATCATAGCGCGCAACTCCGTGGCGATCTAACGGCGCGGGGGCTAATGGAAATCGCGGCTGGTGGTCGCGAGGCGGCCGAGCAGCGGCGTCATGTCCTCGAGGCGGCGCGCGAGCACGTGCACGATCGCGCCCTGCTTCTGCACCTCGCCCTGCACCGCGAGGAGGCGCGCGCCGAGGAGCTCGCGGCGCTGTCGATCGGCGAGGTCGTTCCAGACGATGAGGTTCACGTAGCCCGTCTCGTCCTCGAGCGTCACGAAGATCACGCCGCTCGCGGTCGCGGGGCGCTGGCGGCACGTGACGAGACCGGCCACGCGGATGAGCTGGCCGTTGCGCGCCTGGGCGAGCTCCGTCGCGCTGCGGATGCGGCGCTTGCGCAGGCGCTCGCGCAGCAACGCGAGCGGATGGCGCCGCAGCGTGAGTCCGAGCGACGCGTAATCGCCCGTGATCTCCTCGCCCTCGGTCGGAACGGCGAGCGCGGGCGGCGCTTCGGTCACCACGCGCATGTCGAGCCGCGTCGGCTCATCCACCGCGAGGGTCGCCCACAGCGCCTCGCGCCGGTGTCCGGCAAGGCTCGCGAGGGCATCGGCACTCGCGAGCGCCGCGAGGTCGCCGCGGTCGAGATGCGCACGGCGCGCCAGGTCCTCGGCCGATGCGAACGGCGCCTGCGCCCTCGCCTCCACGATGCGCTGCGCCGCCGCTTCCTTCAGGCCTTTCACGAGGTTGAATCCCAGGCGCACGGCGGGCTGGAAATCAGGGACGCAGTCGGAATTCCGCAGACGCTCGACGCACGCGTGCGGCGGAGAGGGAATTCCGACTGCGTCCCTGATTTCCAGCCCGCATTCCCACTCGCTCACCATCACATCCACCGGCCGCACGTTCACGCCGTGGCGCTTCGCGTCCTGCACGATCGACGAGGGAGAATAGAAGCCGAGCGGCTGGCTGTTGAGCAGTGCCGCGGCAAAGGCCGCGGGCTCGTGGCACTTGAGCCAGCTCGAGACGTAGACCAGCAGGGCGAAGCTCGCCGCGTGCGACTCGGGAAAGCCGTACTCGCCGAAGCCCAGGATCTGCTGGTAGATCTGCTCGGCGAATTCGCGCTCGTAGCCGCGCTCGAGCATGCCGTTCACGAGCTTCTCGCGGAACGGCTCGATGCCGCCGCGCCTGCGCCACGACGCCATCGCTCGGCGCAGCTGGTCCGCCTCGCCGGGAGTAAAGCCCGCGGCGACGACCGCGAGCTGCATCACCTGCTCCTGGAAGATCGAAACGCCCATCGTGCGCTCGAGGACCTTCTTCACCTCCTCGCTCGCGTAGCTCACCGGCTCCTTGCCCTCGCGCCGGCGCAGGTACGGATGCACCATGCCGCCCATGATCGGCCCGGGCCGCACGATGGCCACCTCGATCACCAGGTCGTAGAAGCACTGCGGCTTCAACCTCGGCAGCATCGCCATCTGCGCGCGCGACTCGATCTGGAAGACGCCGATCGTGTCGCCGCGGGAGATCATTTCGTAGACTTTCGGGTCCTCGGAAGGGACAGACCCCAATTCAAGCGCGTGATATTCGCCTGGGGCGCTCTGTCCCACGACATGGGGGTCTGTCCCCTGCCGTTTCCTGTACCCATTCACCAGATCTATCGCGCGCCGTATGCACGACAGCATCCCCAGCCCGAGCACATCGACCTTGAGCAGGCCCATCGCATCGAGGTCATCCTTGTCCCACTGGATGACCGTGCGGTCGGGCATCGAGGCGTTCTCGATCGGCACCAGGCGCGAGAGCCGGCGATTGTCGATCACGAAGCCGCCGGGGTGCTGCGAGAGATGGCGCGGGAAGCCGATCAGCTCCTGCGTGAGCTCGAGCACCTGGTGCACGACGCGGTTGTCGAGATCGAAGCCCGCTTCGGCGAGGCGCTTCCTCATCGCCGCGCGGTCGTCCCACCACGCCATCGACTTCGCGAGCAGGTCGACCTGGTCGAGCGACAGGCCGAGCGCCTTGCCGACGTCGCGCAGGGCGCTCTTGGGCTGGTAGGTGATGACGACCGCGGTGAGGGCCGCCCGCTCGCGCCCGTACTTGCGGTAGATGTACTGGATCACCTCCTCGCGGCGCTGGTGCTCGAAGTCCACGTCGATGTCGGGCGGCTCGTTGCGCTCCCTGGAGATGAAGCGCTCGAAGAGCACCGACATGCGGCCGGGATCGACCTCGGTGATGCCGAGGCAATAGCACACGGACGAGTTGGCGGCGGAACCGCGCCCCTGGCACAGGATCTTCTCGCCGCGCGCGAACTGGACGATGTCGTTCACGGTGAGGAAGAACGGCTCGTAGGCCAGCTCCTCGATGAGCCCCAGCTCGTGCTCGACCCCGTCGATCACCGATTGCGGCGCGCCCGACGGATAGCGCCGCGCCAGGCCTTCAGTGGCGAGCTTCCTCAGGTGCGTGGTGGGCGTCTCGCCGGCGGGCACGAGCTCGTCCGGGTACTCGTAGCGGATCTCCGAGAGCGAGAAGGTGCAGCGCGACGCGACGTCGCTCGCGGCGGCGAGCAGGCGCGCCGGATAGATCGCCGAAAGCCGGCCGATCGAGCGCAGGTAGCGTTCGCCGTTGGGCTTGAGGGCGCGTCCCACCTCGTGCAAGGGCCGTTGCACGCGGATTGCCGTCATCACATCCTGGAGCTTCTTGCGGTCGCGCGCGTGCATGTGCACGTCGCCCGCCGCGACGCAGCGCAGGCCGAGCCTCGCCCCCGCCGCCTCGAGCTCGGCGATGCGCGCCGCATCGTCCGGCCCGCGATGCAGCTCGATGGCGATCCAGGCGTGCTGCGGGAAGGCGCGGGCGACCCAGGCGCCCTGCTCTTCCACGACGCTCTCGCCCGGAATCCACAGCGCCTCGAGGCCCTGCGTCGACTCCGGAAAGTCTTCGCGCCCGAGCCGATACTCGCCCTTGGGCGCGGCACGGCGCGCCTTCGTGATGAGCTCGCAGAGGGTCTCGTAGCCGCGGAGGTTCGCCACCAGCAGCACGACCTTCGATCCGTCGACGAGGGTGAGCTCGGAACCCAGGATGAGCCGCACCTTGAGCTCCTTCGCCGCGCCATGCGCACGCACCACGCCCGCCACCGAGCATTCGTCGGTCAGCGCCAACGCCGCATAGCCCAGCTCATCGGCGCGGTGCACCAATTCCTCGGGATCCGACGCGCCGCGCAGGAAGCTGTAGTTGCTGAGGCAGTGCAGCTCGGCATAGCCGGGAATCACGAGAACACTCCGTGCAGGTACCACGCCTGCAGGTCCCGATGCTCGCGAAAGATCCAGAACGCCTCACCCATCGGATTCGTGGCGACGTAGTAATCGCGGCAAACCTCCTCGCCGTCCCACCATCCCGCCTCGATACGCTCCGGCCCCGCCTCGAGCACCAGGTCGCCCATGTATGTGGGCAGACCTTCGCGCCCCACCAGCTTGTGCGGCCGCCGCAGGAGCCACACCGGACGAACGACAGCAACGACGGGGGACAGACCAGTGTTGTCACGGAAATCAGGGACGCAGTCGGAATTCCGGAAGCCTTCACGGCCTTTGCCGCGAGGAGCCGAATTCCGACTGCGTCCCTGATTTCCGTCCCCTGTCGTAAAGCCTTTCTCCGGGCGGTGGTCGTCGGTGAGCGCGATGCCGAAGACGCGATCACGCCCGAGGCGCGCGGCGAGGCGCTCAAAGAGGCGCTCGCGGTCGATCGCGGTTTCGCGCGGACCGGGCAGCCAGGCGGCGGAGCGCGGCACGTACGGCAGCAAGGCATCGGCCGAGAGCACGAGCGCGCAGGTCGCCGCGGGCAGCACGAGGCGCCCGAGCTTCTCGCGCGCGATGGCGAGGATGAAATCGACCTCGCGCTCGGGAGAGGCGAAATCGAGGTCGAGGCGCGTGCATTGCGAGCGTCCGTGCTCGAGCGTGAGCGCAAGGCGCTGCACGCCGCAGCCGCGTCCGCGCAGGCATCCCTCGAGCTCGACCAGCATGCGGCGCAACGGAAAGAGCAGCGCCTCCACTCCGTCGGCTTCCGCGGGCAGCTCGAGCCGGCCGTGGAAGCGCGGCGGCGGCTCGTAGGGCCGGCGCGGATCCGCCACGCGTCCCATGAGGCGCTCGAGGTCGAGCAGCGCGTCGGGGCCGAAGCGGCGTGCTACGCCATCGCCGGGCAATGCGAGCGCATCGCGCAGCCGCAGCACGCCGAGGTCCGCCAGGTGCGCGAGCCTCCGGGCGGGCCAATCGAGCAGGAAGAGCGGCAGCTCGGCGAGCCGCTCGGCGAGCTGTTCGAGTGCCAGGCACGAGCGCACCGCGAGGCCGCGCGCCTCGGCGCGCGCGAAGACCCGGGCCGCGAGCGCCGTCGGCGCAATGCCGAGCAAGGCGTGGAATCCCAGGTCGCGCACGCCCTGCCGGATCGCCGCGGTGAGACGCGCGTGGCCGTCGAAGAGGCGCAGGGAAGACTCGACCTCGAGCGCGATGCCCTGGGACTCGATGCTCACCATGGGCGTGAATTGCCCGGCCCACGCCGCGAGCCGCTCGAGTGTCTTGCGCTCGGCGGCCGCGTCGCGTGGCAGCACGCGCAGCTCCGTGGCGAGCGCCCGTGCCGCCGCAACGGCCTGCCCCTCGCGGATACCGGCCTCGCGCGCCGCCTCGTTCGCGCACGCTACCAGCGGACGCTGCGCCGGGCCTTCAGCGATCACGAGCGGTTCGCCCGATACCCCCGCGCGTTCGGCGATCTGCAGCGGCAATGCGGGCAACTCGAGCGCGATCCAGAGCACGGCGGTCCTTCAGCGGACGATCGAGAAGGCGCGCGCGGGCTGTGTAGCGGAAGTCGATTGTCGGGCTTGTTCTTGACCGTCACTCGGGCCGACCGCCTTCGCGGGGGCGGCAGCTGCGTCTGCGAAGGCAGCGGCAGAAAGCACGCTGCGCGGCTGCCATCCCGCGGTGAGCGCGATGGCATTGGCGAGCGGCGGACCCCGCCGCTTCAGGATGCGCAGCAAGAGCCGATGCCCTTCGCGTGCGATGGCCACGCGCAGGTGCGCCGGAGTCGACAGCCTGGCCGTGCCGCTCGCGCGGAAATGCACCGCCATGCAGCGCCCCGACTCCGCGGCCATCTGCAGGCGGCGCAGCGACGCGTATTCATCGTCGCGGCGCGCCGAGCCCCGGGGCCTTGCGCTGCGCAAGCCTTCGAGCCACAGCAGCACGGCGCCGCACGCGCCGGAACGCATCGCCTGCTCCGCCGCCCACAAGGCATCCTCGCGGCTCGCCGGTTGCACCACGAGCACACGCTCGAGCGGGACGCCGAGTGCGGCGAGCGCCGGCGCATACGGCACGTGGGGCGGATGGATCCATGCGATCAGGCGATCGCCTTCGCTCGCCTTCGCCACGGCCTGGGCGAGGAAGCCGACTTCACCGAGCCCCACGCCATCGTGCAGCACCTCGGCCAGCGTGCCCGCGGGCCAGCCGCCGCCGGGCAGCTCGCGATCCAACGCGGCATGTCCTGTGGGCACGGTCGCATGCACGACGTGCTCCAGCTCGCCGCCGCGCCAGACGCCGGGTAGTTTCGCGAGCTCGGCCACGCTGGCCTTTGCGGTGTTCACGCGTGTCCCCGCGCGAACAAGTTGCGGATCACGCCGACCGCGATGCCCTCGATCTCGAGGCGGTCGTGGTGCAGGTCCAGGTGCAGCGTCGGATAAGCCGGATTCGACGGGATGAGCTCGGCCTTGTGGCCGCGCACCTTGAGGCGCTTGACCGTCACGTCGTCGCCCACGCGGGCCACGACGATCTGGCCGTTCTTGGCCTCGGTCGTCCGGTGCACGACGAGCCAGTCGCCGTCGAGGATGCCCTCATCGCGCATGCTCGAGCCGCGCACCTGCAGCAGGTAGTCGGCGCGCGGCTTGAACAGGTTCGGATCCACGGGGTAGCGGCCGAGCATGTTCTCGATCGCCAGGATCGGGCTGCCGGCGGCGACCGTCCCCACCAGCGGCAATCCCTCGGCCTGCTCCTCGCGCACGCGGATGCCACGCGCGATGCCCGGCGTGAGCTCGATCGCCCCCTTCCGCTCCAGCGCGGCGAGGTGCTTGAACACCGCGTTGGTCGAGGCGAGGCCGAGCGCCTTCGCGAGCTCCGGGTGCGAGGGCGGCCGGCGATGCTCGTCGATATGGCGCCGGATGGCCTCGAGGATCTCGGCCTGGCGCGGAGTGAGGGTCGTTTCCATGGGCAATGCGTGATGGTGATAAAGCTATCACCCCCCGGCCGCCAAGGCAACCCCCATGTCATTTGGCGGAAGCGCATTCCGACAAGCCGTGTCGGCGCGCGCCTACAGATTCGTGGCTGCGGCCCGCGTAACTTGGCCCCATGAAAGCAAACCGCCCCCACCGCGTGATGGTCGTCGACGACAACCGCGACGCCGCAGACAGCATGGCCATGATGCTCGAGGCCAATGGCCACACGGTCCTGCCCGTGTACGACGGCCGCGAGGCGCTGCGGTTGTTCGCCGAGTTCAAGCCGAATGCCGCCTTGCTGGACATCGGCCTGCCGCACATTTCGGGCTACGAGCTCGCGACGCAGTTCCGCCAGCAGGGCATCGCCTGCGCGCTCATCGCCATCTCGGGATGGGGCACGGACCGCGACAAGGAGCAGGCGCGCCGCTGGGGCTTCGACCTGCACCTCACGAAGCCCGCGGACCCGCACGCCGTCATCGCCATGCTGGACGACCTGTGCGCCGCAGCGCTCGCCTGACCCCCCGCTAGCCTTCCGACTGCGGCCCGAGCAGCCGCGCCTCCTGCGAGATCTGCCCGAAGCGCGTCACCGCGTCGCGGAAGATGGTCTTCATGTCGGCGAGCCGGCGGCGCGTTTCCTCGTCACCCGCGAAAACCAGCTCCGCACGCGCCAGGTCTACGGCGCACTCGGCGATGCCCTGGCGCGTCGTGGCATTCCAGGGATTCACGCCCACGGGAAGGCCAGCCCGCTCCTCGGCGGACCACAGGTCGACATACTCGCGCACGATGCGCACCACGTCCCGCTCGGTGGCCGCCTCGCGCAGGAGAGGCTGCCATCGCTCCAGGCGCTGCATCCCCGATTTGTATCATCCGACCCGGATGCGGCGGTGTCCAAACCTTGTGCCGTTCAGTCGAGCCCTTCCCACTTCTCCGCGCTCGCGCCGGCGAGCGCCCTGACCCGCTCCTCGTCCCTGGCGAACTCGGCGGCGGGGCCCTCGTAGACCACCTTCCCGTCGTCGAGCACGAAGGCGCGATCGGCGATCGCAACCGCCCCGCGCACGTTCTGCTCGACCAGCAGCACGGACATGCCCTCGTTTCGCATCTCCACGACGATGCGGAAGACGTCCTGCACGATGAGCGGCGCCAGGCCTTGCGAGGGCTCGTCGAGGAAGAGCAGCTTCGGGTTCAGGAGCAGCGCGCGGCCGATCGCGAGCATCTCCTGCTCGCCGCCCGAGAGCTGGCGGCCCTTGTTGGCCTTGCGCTCGGACAGGCGCGGAAAGAGCTTGTACACGCGATCGATGGTCCAGGGGCCCGGCTTCTCCACGGGGACGCGCAGGTTTTCGTCCACGGTGAGGTTGGCGAAGATCCTGCGGCCCTCGGGCACGTAGCCCACGCCCTGCCCGGCGATGCGGAAAGCCGGCCAGCCGAGGGTGTCCTTTCCGAACATGCGCACGCTGCCCTGCACCGAGCGGTTGAGGCCCATGAGCGCGCGCATCGTGGTGGTCTTGCCGGCGCCGTTGCGGCCGAGCAGCGTCACCAATTCGCCTTCGCGCACGTCGAGCGAGACGCCGTGGAGGATGTGGCTCTTGCCATAGAAAGCGTGCAGGTCGCGGACCTCGAGCACCTGGGTCATGCGTGCTCCTTTCCGAGGTAGGCGGCCTGCACGCGCTCGTCGTTGGCGATCTCGTCGGGGGTGCCCTCGGCGAGCGGCGCCCCTTCGGCGAGCACCATGATGCGGTCGGCCAGGTGGAAGATCACGCGCATGTCGTGCTCGATGAGGATGATCGAGAGCTTCTGCTCGCGGTGGAGCTTGCGAATGAGCTTCGTGACGTGGAACGTCTCCTGGTCGCCCATGCCCGCGGTGGGCTCGTCCAGCAGCAGCAGCTTCGGGTTGAGGGCGAGCGACATCATGATCTCGGTCGCGCGCTGGTCGCCGTGGGAAAGCTCGCCCACGAGGCGGTCGGCCATGGGCGCGATGCCGCCCATGTCCATCAACTCGATGACGCGGCCCTCGAGGCGCGTGCGGTTCGCCTTCGAAAGCCACGGGCTCATGCGCCGGCCGTCGGCCACCTCGACCGCCACGCGGATGTTCTCGCGCACGGTGAGCTCGGGGAAGATCTCGGTGACCTGGAAGGTGCGCGCCATGCCCTGCTTCACGCGCTTGTGCTCGGGCAGCTCCGTGATGTCCCGGCCCTGGAAGACGATGCGCCCCGAGGTCGGCGGGAAGAACCCGCTGATCAGGTTGAAGAAGGTGGTCTTGCCTGCGCCGTTGGGACCGATCACCGCGCGCAGCTCGCCCGGCTCGATCGTGAGCGTCACGCCATTGACCGCCACGAGCTTGCCGAAATGCTTGCTGACGTCCTGGACTTGCAACAGGCTCATTTCGTGAGGCTCCTCTTCAGGATGCCCAGCACGCCGCGCGGGAAGAAGATCACGATGAGCATGAAGAAGACGCCGATGAAGGACATCCAGTTCTCGGTCTGGCTGGAGACGTAGTCCTGCAGCGCCACGAAGATCGCCGCACCCAGCAATGGCCCCCAGAAGGAGCGCATGCCGCCCAGCACCGCCATGATCACGAAGTTGCCCGACTGGTCCCAGCGCAGCGCGCGCGGGTCGATGAAGTTGCTGAGCAGCGCGTAGAGGCAGCCCGCGACCGCCGCGAAGAAGCACGAGATCACGAAGGACATCCAGATGTGCTGGTCCACCGGGATGCCGAGGAAGCGCGCCCGGCGCTCGTTCTCGCGGATCGCGATGAGCGTGCGGCCGAACGGCGAACGAAGGATCAACGCCATGGCGCCCACGCACAGGGCGAAGACGAAGAGCGCGAAGTAGTAGTACGCGCGGTCGTCGCCCGGCAGGTCGATGGTCGTGAAGCCGAGGTTCAGCGCCTTGCGCGACCATCCGGAGAGGCCGTCGTCGCCGCCCGTCACGGTGTTCCAGCGAAAGGCGATGAAGAAGAACACCTGCCCGAACGCGATCGTCACCATCGCGAAATACACGCCGCGCAGCTTCACGATGAGCGCCCCGATGATCATCGCCGCGATCGTGCCGGTGGCGATGCCTACGAGCATGGCGACCGGCGTCGATGGCACCAGGTACTTGATGGTCATCGCGACGCCGTACCCGCCGAGGCCGAAGTACGCGGCATGGCCGAACGAGAGCACGCCGGTGAAGCCGAGCAGGAAGTTGAGCGACATGGCCGCGAGGCCCATCACGACGATGCGGATGGCGAGCTCCGTGTATCCGCCGACGAGCGACATCCAGTACGGCATGGTGAGGAGCAGCGCCCAGACGACAGCCGTGGCGATGAGGTCGCCCTGCTTGCTGCCGGTCCCCATGGGGTTGCGGGCGACGTCGGGCGTATTCACGGGAGTGGAGCTCAATGGACCCTCCCTTCCTCGCCCAGCAGGCCGCGCGGCCTCACCAGCAGGACCACTCCCATCATCACGTACATCACGGCCTCGGTCGCGGAGGGAAAGAAGACGGTCGTGACACCCGAGGCCACGCCGATCAGCAAGCCGCCCAGGAGCGTGCCCGGCAGGCTCCCCAGGCCGCCCACGATGATCGCGACGAAGCTCGGCATGATGAGCGAGGTCCCGATCGTCGGCTGCAGGCCGAGCATTCCGGCCGCGAGCACACCCGCGAGACCGGCGAGATAGATGCCCAGGCCGAAGTTGAGGTTGCGCAGGATGCGGACGTTGACCCCCAGCACCGAGACGGTCTCGAGATCCAGCGTGCCGGCACGGATGCGCATGCCGAGCCGCGTCTTGTTGAGGATCACGAAGAGTGCTGCCACGGCAAGAGCCACGAGCAGCACCATGAAGATGCGGTACCCGGTGAGGAAGAAGAACTCGGAGCTCAACGGGCTCGTGAGCCACGCCGGGATCGAGAACGGCAGGCTCTGCGCGCCCCAGATGTAGCGCGTCGCGTCCTCCAGCACGTAGGCCAAGCCGAAGGTGAGCAGCAGGCTGTAGAGCGGATCGCGCCCGTAGAGCGGACGGATGAGGACGCGCTCGGCAATGAGCCCGATGATCGCCGTGAGGAAGGGGGCGATGATGAGCGCGCCCCAGAAGCCCACGTGCGGAATCAGGCTATAGGCGAGATAGGCGCCGAGGGCGAGAAAGCCGCCGTGCGCGAAGTTGATGACGCCGGAGAGGTTGAGGATGAGCGAGAGGCCCAGCGCCATGAGCGCATAGAAGGCGCCCACGATCAACCCGTTGAAGATGTTGAACAGGAGGAGCTGCGTCATGCGGGATTCCTGGCGAAGTTCGGGGACACCACACGCGAGGGGCCGCGTCGATCGGCGCGGCCCCCCGGTCCTGCGAAAGATTCAGCGGCCGCTCAGCTCGGCCACTGCATCTTGCACTCGCTCTCTTCCAGCGTGCCGGCGGCCTCGCCGACCTTCACGACATGGTTCACCTTGAAGAGATCCTCGGGGCCGCCGGGGCCCTTCGCCTGAGCCTGGCCCACGAACTGGTTGGGGATGAGCTGGTTCTGGCCCGCGCGGAAGTAAGGCACGTCCGGCATGAGGGCCACTTCCGGCGGCAGCTTGAAGTTCTGCAGCGCCTTCGAGACCTTCAGCGCGTCCACCGACTTGGCGGCGTTCGCGCCCAGCGCGCAGCTCCACGCGGACGCGAAACCGAACCAGGTGCGCGCCGTGGGCATGTGGCCCGTCTTCGCCTTGATCGCGTCGTTGAACTCCTTGATGTGCGGTACGTTCGGCTGGTTCCAGTACCACTCGAAAACCCACGTGCCGATACGCGCCTCGGGCGGCAGGCCCATGAGCGGCTCGAGCTCCTGTTGCGCGCCCGCGATGTGCAGCTTCTTCTCCAGGCCGAACTGCACCGCCTGCTTGAGGCAGTTGATCATGTCGTCGCCCTGCACGAGCAGGACCAGCACGTCCGGATTGGCGGACTGCGCCTTGATGAGATACGAGGAGAAGTCCGTCGTGCCCAGCGGGGTGAGGTCCGCGCCGGCCTTCTGCATCCCGAGCTTGCCGCCCGCCTTCTCGAGCCCCGCCTGCAGCGTGTGGCCGAATGCGTAGTCGGGCGTGATGAAGTACCACTTCTTGCCGGCGTTCCTGATGAGCGCGGGCGCGACCGCATTGGCTTCCATCTGCGTGGTGTTGCAGACGCGGAAGACGTTGTAGTGGCACTTGGAGCCCGTGACCGCGTCGGTGTGGCCGCCGGTGACCATGAGGATCTTCTTCTTCTCGTACGCCACGTCGGCCATCGCGAGCGAGAGGGCCGAGTTCACGTTGCCGAGGAGGAAGTCGACGCCATCGCGGTCGATCAGCTTGCGGGCCTTCTGCACGGCCGTGCCGGCATCGCCCGAGGTCGAGTCCTCGACGATGAGCTCCACGGGACGGCCGAGGATGCCGCCCTTCTTGTTCATCTGCTCGACGGCGAGCTGGCAGCCGATGAGCTCGTTCTTGCCCACGGCTGCATACGTTCCCGTGAGCGGATCGTCGAAACCCATCTTGATGGGCTGCTCGCCTCGCGCCGAGATGATGAAGGGGCCGGTCATCTGCAATGCGGCGCCGGCGGCGGCCGCCTTCATGAAGCGGCGGCGGGTGGGCGACAGGTCGAGCGAAACCTTCTTGGTCATGCGTGCTCCTCCAGGATTTTTTTGGTGTTTCGAGGGGAATACCGCTTCCGACTTCCTGCTGCTTCGGCGCGCGATGCGCCGTCAAGACCGGCTCACTTTAAGCGCCGAAGCCTTCACGAAACCGAAAGTGTGGCGCGATGATCCCGAGCATGGATCAAAAAGGCAAGCCATGGTAGATGCGAACGGCAATAGCGGCCCAGGGGCCGCCATATATCGCACTGCGATGGTGCCGGCTCGACCCTAAGCGGGCTGCAATCCGGTCGCGAGCGGCGCCTTTGCCGCGGCGCGAGACCGGCGCAACGAGGAGCCCACGATGGCGAGTCCCGCCAGGGTCAGCACCAGCCCCGACGGCTCGGGCACCGGGCTCACGAGCGAGCGCTGCAGGTAGCCGGTGGCGAAGCCGCGCGACGCGACATGGCCGCCGGATGCGTCCCAGTTCTCGCCCGAGTTGGTCGCGACGCTCACGACGTCGGGATTCGTCGTGGCGGTCAGCGTGACGCCCAACTGCGGGAAGCCTTGGGTGCCGGGCATGCCGGCGATGAACCAGAGCGGCTGCCCGACCGGGTCGGTGAGGATCACGTTGCTGGTGCTCGACCATGACGTCGAGTTGTTGTACGTGAAGCCCGGCACCGGCATGGTCGCGCCCGTGGTGCCGTTGAAGTAATTCGCGGACCCCGCGCTGGTGGTGACGCTCCAGGTGAGAAGCGAATGCGTCACCGCGTTCACGGTGAAGTAGCCGGTGAGCGAGCCGCCGCCGTTCCCGCTCGAGAAGGTCACGTTCTGGAAGGTCCACTGCTCGACGTTCGTACCCGTGACCTGGGCCCACGCCGGAGCCGCGGTGGATACGACCGCGACGGTCGCCAGTACAGCAAAGGTGCGCAAGACTCTTTTCATTCGAAGCCCCGTAGGAGGACGTTGTGACGGACAGTAGGAACCACACGCGTTAACCGCCGCGATTCGCACGGCTAGCCCGGCCGGAGGGCGCCGGCCGGAGCCTGCAGGAATGCGCATCGGAAAATTCCGACCGCGCCGCAGGTCCTTGATCTACAATCCCTTCGCTGTGTCCCAACTCTTCAGACAAGAGGCGATCGACGCCCAGCGTGAGAAATTCCTCGGGGAGGCGACCATCGCGCGCCCGGTCCCCTCGTGGGTCTTCACGCTGCTGGCGGCCGGCACCGCCATCCTCCTCATCGCGGTCGCGCTGTGGGGCCAGTACACCCGTCGCGAACGCGTCGAGGGCTATCTCGCCCTCGATTCCGGCGCCGCCAGGGTCCTCGTCCCGGAGGGCGGGCGGGTGACCAACCTCGGCATCCACGAGGGCGACGAGGTCAAGGCCGGCGACGTCATGGCCCGCATCTCGTACGACAAGACCATCGCGAGCGGCGCCTCCTCGAGCGAGGCCGTGGCGGCCGAGATGCAGAACCGCCGCACCATCCTCGAGAAGGAGAAGGAGCAGGCCCAGGAGCTCGGCGACCAGCAGGTCGAGCAGGTGCGCCGGCGCCAGCGGGACCTCGAGAACGAGCTCGAGCAGATCGACCGGGAAATGCGGCTGCAGCAGACGCGGATCGTGAGCGCGACCGACCAGCTCACCCGCTACAAGGGGCTCGCGGGCGAGAAGAACTTCGTTTCCGAGGCCCTCGTGAAGCAGAAGGGCGACGAGGTCACGGACCAGCAGATCAAGCTCCAGTCGCTGCGGCGCCAGCGCTCGCAGGTCGAACGCGACCTCGCTTCCGCCAGGCTCGACGAGCCGACCATTCGCCTGCGCACGCGTAGCCAGATCGAGCAGCTCTCGCGCCAGGTGAGCGAGGTGAAGGAAGGCCTGGCCCAGGTGGAGGCGAAGCGCGAGACGGTGATCCGCGCCCCCGTCTCGGGCGTCGTGACCAACATCGCCGTGAACCTCGGCCAGTCCGTCGCGGCCGACGCCCCGCTCGCCACCGTCCTGCCGAAGGGAAGCGGACTGCATGCCGAGCTTCTCGTGCCCACCCGCGCGATCGGCTTCATCAAGCCGGGCCAGCAGGTGGTGATGCGCTACGACGCGTTTCCCTATGAGCGCTTCGGCCAGTACCGCGGCGTCGTGAGCGACATCGGCCGCAGCGTCTGGGCCTCGGGCGACCGCGTCGGGCCCGTCGCCGTGAAGGAGCCGGTGTATCGCGTCGATGTGCACCTCGACCGCCAGGCCGTGAGCGCGCTCGGACAGGACTTCGCGCTGCGTCCCGGCATGCTGGTGAATGCCGACCTGCTCCTCGAGAAACGCACGATCCTCGAATGGATCTTCGAGCCCGTGCTGCAGTTGAAGGGCCGCGTCGCGTGATCCTCGACCTCTTCCGGCCGCGCGTGCCGATCATCCTGCAGAGCGAGGCGCCCGAGTGCGGCATCGCCTGCCTCGCGATGGTGGCGTCGTACCACGGCCACCGCACCGACCTCTCCGCCATGCGCGTGCGGCTGTCGCCGTCGCTCAAGGGCATCACGCTCAAGAACGTGGCGCAGATCGCCGAGACGATGGGCATGTCGGCGCGCGGCGTGCAGGTGCCGCTCGAGTCGCTCGGAAAGCTGAGGTTGCCCGCGATCCTGCACTGGGACATGAATCACTTCGTGGTGCTCACCGAGGTGGCGGGCCGCAAGATCACGGTGCACGACCCGGCGCGCGGCAAGCGCACGATGAGCTTCGAGGATGCATCGCGCCACTTCACCGGGGTCGCGATGGAGTTCACGCCGAACTCCGCGTTCCAGAAGACGGACGAGCGCGCCAAGATCCATGCGTGGGACCTGCTCGGGGTCGCCGCGGGGCTCAAGGGGACGATCGCCCAGATCCTGCTGCTGTCGTTCGCGCTCGAGGTGTTCGCGATCGCGCAGCCCTTCTTCCTTCAGTTGGTGGTGGACCGCGTGCTCGTGGGGCGCGACCAGGACCTCCTCACCGTCCTCGGCATCGCCTTCGCCACGCTCATCGCGATCAGCGTCGTGGTGACCGCCGTGCGCGCGTGGGTGGGCGTGTATCTCAGCACGAGCATCAACCTGCGGCTCATGTCGTCGCTCTTCGACCACATGCTGAAGCTTCCGCTCGGCTGGTTCGAGAAGAGGAACATCGGCGACATCGTCTCCAAGTTCCGCAGCGTCGATTCGATCCAGCGCACGCTCTCGACCACGTTCGTGGAGACGGCGGTGGACGGCGTGATGGTCATCCTCACGCTCATCGTGATGTTCTACTACAGCGTGACGTTGACGCTGGTCGTGCTCGTGGCGGCCTCGCTTTACGCGGGCGCCCGGTGGATCTTCTATTACCCGCAGCGCAACTTCACCGACGAGCAGCTCGCCCACGAGGCGCGCGCCGGCACGCACTTCATCGAGACGCTGCGCGGGATGATGGCGATCAAGCTCAACCTGCGCGAGAGCGAGCGCCGCAGCGCCTACCAGAACCTCGTGGTGGACCAGACCAACGCCGGCGTGCGCGTGCAGAACGTGGGCATCCTGCAGCGCGGATCGAACGCGCTCATCTTCGGCCTCGAGAACGTGACGGTCATCTGGCTCGCGGCGCTCCAGGTCATGGACGGCAAGTTCAGCGTGGGCATGCTCTACGGCTTCATCGGCTTCAAGCTGCTCTTCCTGGGGCGCATCATCAACCTCGTCGACAAGTGGAACGACTTCCGCATGCTCGACCTGCACGTGGAGCGCATCGCCGATATCGCCCTTGCCGCGACCGAGGCACACAAGGCGGCGCTGCCGGTCGAGATGGGCATCGGCGGCCTGTCGATCGAGGCGAAGGGCCTGGGCTATGCGTACGGGCCCGAGGGCTTCGTCTTCCGCGACGTGTCGCTCACGGTGCCGGCGGGTGGATCGATCGCGGTGGTGGGCCCGTCCGGCTCGGGCAAGACCACACTCATCAAGGTGCTGCTGGGTTTGCTTCCGCCCACCGAAGGCGACCTGCGCGTGAACGGGCGAAGCCTCGCGGACTGGGAGCCGGCGCAGTACCGCTCGCGGGTGGGTGCCGTGATGCAGGACGACTCGCTCTTCGTGGGGACGATCGAGGACAACATCAGCTTCTTCGACACCGAGCACGACCCGCAGCGCGTGCGCGAGTGCGCGAAGCTCGCCATGATCGACGAGGACATCGCCGGCATGCCGATGCAGTACAACACGATCGTGGGAAGCCTCGGGATGGCGCTCTCGGGCGGGCAGAAGCAGCGCGTGCTGCTGGCCCGGGCGCTCTACCGCAAGCCGCAGATCCTCTTCCTGGACGAAGCCTTCGACCAGGTGGACATGGCGCTCGAGCGCGGCATCAGCGCGCGCCTCGCGAAGCTGAACATTTCGCTCGTGCTGGTGAGCCACCGGCCGGAGACCGTGGCGGGGTTCGAGTCGAAGGTGGAGCTTTCGAAGCCGACTTCGTTTGCGGTGGCTTCAGCGGCGCCTGCCGCAAATGGCCGGGATGCGACGACCGGCGAACCTGAAGCCGTATCGGGCGTGCAGAGACTGGTAAGGCCGCGCTAGTCCAGCGCTAATTCCAGCCGCGTCGCTCGCGATTTCAGCTTGCGACGCCCGGCATCGACCGGCGTATCCTCAGGAGTCCTTTCCCGCCTTATCCATCCTCCCAGGAGGTGCGCGATGAGCACGGCGGACCTGCATCGGCTCGAGGCGCTGCTGGACCGGTCTCCGCATGGAAACGATCCGGAGGCGGGACCGCTTCTGCAGCGGATATCGAAGGATTTGGCGGAACGGCGGGCACGCGGTTCGTCCGACTCGATGGACACAGTATGCGTGGCGGCCGGCCTGCTGGCGCGTTTTTCGGGCAACTCGCACGGGGAACACTGCATATCGGCGCTTCTCGATTGTTATCGGTTCTTCTTTGGCATCGCGGATTTTCGCCGCGCTCTCGCGGTCAGTTCGACCGTCCGCGGCTTGGCTGAACGGACGAAGCGGGATAATGACGTCAGTCACGCCATGAATCTACAGGGAGTAGCCCTGACCGAACTCGGTGATCTCGGCAAGGCCCTGCTTTGTTTTTCTAGCTCCCTTGAGATCGCGCAGCGAATGGGCAATGTATTGCGACAAGCAAGTGTCTTGGTAAATACCGGAATGGCGCTCAATTACATCGGGCTGCACCGCGACGCAATACTTTGCCTTCACCAGAGCATCTCCTCCAAGACACGTAATGCACCTCTCGCGCTATGTAATCTGGCTCAGAGTTACCTTGAACTCGGGCAGTTCGAGCAGGGACTGGACGCAATAGTGGCCGCAGCCGGAGACGATCAAAGACCGCCGGACGCACTTACCTCCCTAGAAAGGTGTATCCGTGAGTTCACCTATGTACAGCTAGCCCTCGCCGTAGATGACGTGCCTTTGGCATGGCAGCGCGCGCAACTTTGCCTTGATCACAGCAGGTCATCCACTAGCCGGGCGACCTTCATCGCGAACCTTGTTACAGCACAGTGTGAAGTGAGATCGGGAAGGGAAAAGAGGGGCGTAAGAACACTGGTCCGTCTTCTCTCAGAATCGGAAGGTGTGCCTTCTCAATCGGTCGATTGCTTAATGGCCCTTGTCAAGGCGTGTGATCAAATTGGGCAGCCCGAGACCGCGCTCGACTATCTCAATCGCCTCCTCTCTCTGATTCAAGCGAATAGACGTAATAGCGTAGAAGGACTTCTTGCATGGTCACTCGAACTTGATGACGGAATGCCGGCCAACCTTATGATCCAGGAAAGCAATCTCAGAGCGCGCGCGGCTGACCGACGCACGGAAGCTGTAGCGCTAGAGATGCTGGAGCGGCTCGCGGTAACGGCGGACATCAAAGAAGACAACACAGGCGAACACGGACGTCGGGTTGGAGCGCTTTCGCGGCTCATGGCCGAAACGATGGGATGGAACGCACCTGCTGCAAGGGAACTTGAGCTAGCCGCACGCCTGCACGATATCGGCAAGATTGCACTTCCAGAATCACTACTGCGGCAACCCGGGCCCCTTCAAGATCATGCGCGTAGTTTCATGCGCAGCCATTGCGAAGCAGGGGCGCAGCTCCTATCCAGCAGCATCGCGCCGAGCCTGCGACTCGCGGAGTCGATCGCTCGCTGCCACCACGAAGCGTGGAATGGCTCGGGTTATCCTAGACGGCTTAGAGAGACACAAATCCCGCTGAGCGCCAGGATTGTCGCGCTTTCCGATGCGTTCGATGCCCTGACGCACGATCGGAGCTACTCTCAGGCTTGGACTTGGAATGCAGCCTGCGAAAACATACGATCAGAAGCTGGGAGTCGGTTTGATCCGGATCTGACGCCCATATTTCTTCGCCTAGTTGAGCGGCTGATCCAGCGGTTTGGGTGCGTGGACTGGGCATTGGAGCTCCAGGCAGAGCATTCACCTGTTTCTGATGCCCGACGGCGGATAGAGCGATTGGTGAGTGAAGCGTCGACATAGTCGGTAGGTGCGATAGGGTCGTATGCACTAACCAGGCCGACATCACAAATTGGGGGGTCGAAGCAAGCGCAGCTTACTGCGAACCTGCCGCAGGCTGTCCGAAAGTGCCACGTCAACTTCGGGACGCCCGAAAGAGCTGTGTGAACTTCGGCGTTCGCGGCATTGACATTTCACACGCAATTTATCTGGTTTTCGCTTGGAACTCATCATGGCTTGGTTTGAGCGCGGCGCCACCTCACTCACAAGGGCGATGCCCGCCACCCCCAAAGCCAGCTAACGCCTCGGCTAGCCCTCTAGCGGCTCGTGGCGCTTGATTAACACCAGCCTGCTCAATATTTCTGTTCGTGATTGTTTCGAACACCGGTTGGCGGCTTGTGCACAAATGCCCTTTAGAGAACATTCACTCGCAAAGCGCGATGCCACAGCCACCGCCTATCAAAGCCAATTTGAGTGGGAGCAAGTTCGCAAAGCGTCTCAGCCGAGTTGCCAGATTCGGCCTGCTCAACGTTGTTCGTGAGCGTTTCGAACATTGCATAGTCCTCGAAAGGAGGAGAAATCACTCGCACAAAGCGATACCGGCGCCTCCGCCAATTACAGCCAATTGCGCCTCAGCAAGCTCGTAAAGTGCATCGGCCGACTTGATGGTTTCAGGCTGCTCCAGCTGGTCGGTCACAGTCGTCTCGAACATTTCGATTCTCCTCAGAAGGGAATTAAGAGATCACTCAAAAAGTGCGATACCCGCGCCGCCACCAATCAAAGCCAATTGAGTTTCAGCGAGTTCGTGGAACATCTCGCTCGAATCGGTGACCGTCTGCTCAACCGTATTAGTCGTGGTTGTCTCGAACATTCGAAAACTCCTTAGAAGGTATGGAAAATCACTCACACAGCGCGATGCCGGATCCGCCGCCAATCAAAGCCAGCTGCGCTTCGGCCAGTTCATGAAACGGCTCGGTGGACTTGATGATTTCCGCGTGTTCAACTTTGTTGGTCGTGTTGGTCTCGAACATGTGCGCCTCCTAGGAAGAATTGGTGGTTTAACAAAGTGACGATTCAGTTAGCGCCCTTCACCAAAAGATCGTAAATCCACAATTTGCTATCCCGTGAACGCCGTTCTAAACTGAGATCTGAGAAAGTCCAGCTAAGCTTCAGTTTTGGCAATGTTTTTACCTGAACGGCGATGGTGCTTCAGAGATTCGGGATTAAGTTGTGACGGCAAAAGTGTGAACTACTTCACAAAGCTATGTGAAGCACTTTTTTTTATTTAGCGTTTTCAGGGACTTACCATGAGCGCCCGGACCATTGACGATTTTGTCGAGCTTTCGGCGGATGAAATCGCACAACACAATGACGCCCTGAAAGTCACTCTCTCGAAATTGGCCCTTGAGGTGAACACCGCGCTACAAGGCGCGTCGCCCAACGGCATCGACTTCATCAATTCCGCCATTGCCGCGGTTTCCGCCCTAAAAGGCACTGCACACAACGAGCTTCGAATCAATTGCTTACTGGATGCCGCACATTTTTTTTACGTGCTGGGTCTTCCCTTCAACGCTATTGATCCCGCTGCAAAAGCTGTCCAGTTAGCAACGGATTCGCCGCATCGCACGCTGCTTAGGAAAGCGTTGACGATTCTCGGTGTGATGTATGCAGACACCGGGGTGACTTCCAAGGCCATAGAGTGCTACGCCCAAGCTCTCGACATCGCCCAGGCGCTTCGGGACACGCCGGCGGAATGTGCAGTGTGGAACAACCTCGGGCTAGCTTTGATCTATTCCGCACAATACAGAGATGCACTTTCATGCCTGGAGCATGTAATCCGGGTGTCGGGTTCAAACCCTGCACTTGCGCGGTTCAGAGAAACAGCTCTCGCAAACACCGCATTGTGCTGTTTGCATGTTGAGGACTTCGCTCGCGGTTTAAAGGCATCCGAAACCTCGATTAAGGAGGCGAAGGAACCTCACTCTGCCAATGAGCTTGTTTCGAGCGTTCTGCGCGAGAACAACTACATTCGCCTGCTCCTCGAAGTCAATAGCGTCGAGAAAGCTGGCGAGCGATGCGCGATCGCGCGCAGATATGCCGCACGATCGAATTCCGCCCGCGCCGACATCGCGGCATCAATTGCTGAAGGACTGTATGAGGTGCAGGCAGGACGGGTTGATGTTGGGATATCCCGGCTTACTGCAACTTTGGAACGCGCTCGCGTACTGCGATCGATGCTGCGCGAAGCGCTTACAGCATTGGTCAAGGCTCATGAGATTATCGGCCAGCCCGAAAAGGCGCTCCTTTACTTGCGTGAAATGATGGAGTCCCTGCGTCAAACGCAGCAAGAAAACGCTCTTAAGCATGTGAAGCTACATCTTGAAAACGTGGGTGACCCTGTCATCGGTGACACTCCGTTCTCAACTCGGCTGAAGCGTCAGGAAGCTGCGCTGCAGGGGAAAGTCGCCCAGCAGGAACTCTTCCGTTCGCGCATTGAGATGCTCGAGCGCCTAGCCGTTACCGCCGAACTACGTGACGATTCAACTGGGGAGCATTCATATCGCGTCGGCAAATTGTCCGCATTGCTGGCCCAAGAGTTCGGCTGCGATGAAGACACGTGCTACATGATCGAGCTCGCTGCGCGGCTTCACGACATCGGCAAGATCGGCGTGCCGGATGCCATCCTTCTCAAGCCGGACAAATTGAACGATGCCGAGCGCCAGATCATGCGCACCCATACGACGGTGGGCGCGGAGTTGCTTTCCAAAAGCAACATACCCCACATGCAAATGGCCGAGGAAATCGCTCGTTATCACCACGAGTGGTGGAATGGCGAAGGCTATCCTGGAAATCTTTCCGGCACGGCCATTCCGCTCGCCGCCCGCATCACCGCGTTGGCAGATGTATTCGATGCCCTCACGCACCAACGACCGTATAAGGTCGCCTGGCCCATTGATGCCGCGCTGGATGAAATTTCTCGGCTGAAGGGTCGGCAATTCGAACCGCAGCTGACTGATCTGTTCGTGGTGCTCATTGGCCGCCTCCGTCGCGACTATATCGATATCGATTCCTACCTCGGGCAAGCGGCGCACAGTTCGCCGTTCCTGCAGGCTCGTAGCCGGATCTGGAATGCCCTGCACCGCACTCATGACAGCGGTGGCAATGAGGGCCGCCTGGACCTTCAGCGATGAGTCGCCAGCTTCGTTTCGCAATCTGAAAATCCCGTGGAGTGAAGCTGGGATCCCCGTGGCGTTCCGGCTAAACCGGAGTTAATCTCCCCCCCGGGAGCGCTGGCTTTTTCCCTTCCCCAGCGCGGACACCCTCAGGCTCGGGGAGGCGCATGGATTCCTCAGGTTTCTCGACTCCACGGCCTGGCCGCGCACCCATCGCTGAGGTAAAGCCGCAACTCGAGCGACTTTCACGGCAGCTTCGCGAACGCCTACTGACTCCCGGCGACAGCGCTCGAGACTTCTTCCTCGCCTCCCTTGAATGGATCGCCGGGTTGCGGATTTCCGGTCACCAGGAAGTCCGGTTGCAGTGCATGCGCGACATCTTCAAGTTCTTTTACAGCGCCGGAGACGCGTCGCGGACGCTGCAAGTCTCACACCTCTTTGTCGATCTGGCCCAACGAAGTGGGCTGAAGGCGTGGCTTCGGAAGGCTAAAAGCTATGAGGGAATAGCTTATGCGGACGCGGGAGACATCCACTCAGCCGTGACGGCCTACGCCGCCGCTCTCAGAATTTCCCACGAAATGGCCGACGTCCGGGCGGAAATGTATGTCCTGGGAAACTTGGGCATCGCCCTATCCTATGCCGGCCTCTACAGCGAGGCGATGCGTTGCTACGAGCGCTCTTTCGATTTGGCGATGGCTGCGGGCGATCAGTCCTGTGCATCGGGCGCCGCAAACAACATGGCCCAAGCATGCCTGCACTTGGGCGACTATCGCGCCGGCATTCGGCACGCGGAGCGTTCGATAGAACTCGGCCGAAAGCAATCGCAGCAAAGTCTGCTCAGTCAGGCGATTCTAGAATGCGTGTATGTCCAGCTCGCGCTCGGTATTGGCCAGCCAAACCTTGCTGACGAGCGGCTGCGGCATTGCGAGCACTTGGCGGCGAGCGCCGGGACGCCCCGCGCACGGTACATAGCTCGCATTGCACGAGGCGCTTGCGAAATCAACCACGGCAACGCGTCAAAGGGCATGGAGGCCCTGCGGGATGCGTTGGCCGGCACGAGTGGGTTCAACCATGAGCGCATCGAGTGCCTGATGATGCTCATCCGAGGGCTCGAGCAAACGGGAAATGTCGAACAAGCTCTCTTTCACGTGGATGAACTCTGTGCGGGTCTGGCAAAGGCGTACGAGGACAGCATGCGAGCACTGGCCGAATCGGCCTCGGAATTTCCCATAACCGCACCGCATAGCGACCAGCTAAGTCTATTGAGTTCACGTCGCTTGCGACTGACCGCTATCGCTGCGGAGCGTAAGGTCGCGCAGGCGCAGTCGGAGCTTATCGAGCGCCTTTCGATGGCCGCGCAGTTGAAGGACGACGCTACAGGACTCCACGGCTTGCGCGTGGGCAACCTTTCCGGGCTCTTTGCAGAGCACCTGGAAATGGCATCTGAAGCGGTCGCGAGCATCAAGACGGCCGGGCGCCTCCATGACATTGGAAAGATTGCCATCCCGGACACCATCCTTCGCGGCCCGAAAGAGCGCAGTTCTGCGGAGCGCGAACTGCTGAATGCGCATGCATCCATCGGGGCCGGACTTCTGGCGCGAAGCAACGTGCCTGAGTTGCGATGCGCCGAGATCGTTGCCAAGCATCACCACGAAAGATGGGACGGCGAGGGGTATCCCGCGCGCTTGAAAGGCAAGCGCATCCCTCTCGAGTGCCGGCTCGTGTCGTTGGCGGACGCTTACGATGCGATGACGCACGGGCGCCCTCACGTCAAGCCCATGTCAGCGTCGGTCGCGTTGGGCGAAATCGACTCCCAAAGAGGGAAGCAGTTCGACCCTGAACTTGCGGACGCCTTCATCGGGTTCATGCGCCAGTTGCTCGCCGAACCGGAAGAACTGTCCCGCTACCTGGAGAACAGCACTGCCGCGATCACCTTCAGCGACTCGATGCGAGAGTTGGGAAACCTGCTCGCCGCCCTTCCGCGCGGGCCACAAGTTCCTGCGAATCGCAATGGTGGGCGGCCTTCATCCCGCGCGCCCAGCCGGCCTTCCACGCATTTGCGAGAACCGCTATAATTGCAGGCTCTTCCGGTCCCGAATTCCTAGCCGTCGAGCAGTTGTTTCGGGAATGCGGCGTATCCCGAGTAGCTCAGCGGTAGAGCAGCGGACTGTTAATCCGTTGGTCGTTGGTTCGATCCCAACCTCGGGAGCCAGATTGCATGCGGGCCGGGCGATTCAGCCTGGCCTTTTTTCATTCGTGCTGCGAAGCCGGCGTTTGGGCCCGATCCTAGCGTTAACCGGCGGCGTCTCGGCAGGCGAGCGAAACACTTCTGTCATGACTTTCGCCAGACTTGGAGGGATGATCAGGGCTCTCCTTGACGGTGCAGCGATGTTGTCAGAGGTACGTGCGCTCGGTGAAGAGCGCCGCGCCTTGCTGCGCGAGCTGCGCTTCTGCGATGGCTGTGAGCGCCGCGCCGAGATCGTCCAGCGCGTGATCTTCCTCAGCGAGCACGCGATCAAGCTGCTCACCCAAGTCCGGACGATCCAGCGCTCTCACATGATCGTCCCTACGCGCGGGGATGACGGGCTGTCCCGCTCCGGACGTTTTCCCGCGCTCGATGCGGTCGGGGCACGGGCTCCGATCGCCCAGTAGAGGCGCCGCCGCAGCGCCCATTGGCCCGCGTGGCCCAAGCGCCCCACCCCGGCTGCTCCGCCATGGTCCGAAAGCCCGGCAGGATTCCGGTTTCCTGCGCAGCGCGTTTTCGGCACTTCGGTTATGCTCGGTGGAACGTGACCGGGCCGGGCGATTCCCGTCCGGCTAAGCAAGGGCGCCCGGTGCTGACTCTCGACACTTACGAAAGCATGGTGGCATCGGGGCATTTCCTGACGGTGCCGGCCGGTCGCGATCCCGAGCGGCTAAAGCTTCCGCCCGGCCGCGAATGGGACAACTTATCCCTCGTGCGCGGCGGCTACCTGCTGCGCGAGTCCGTCGCCGACTCCGACATCGGCCGCAAGCTGCAGCGCGAGATCGAGGCCCGCGGCTATGCCATCCACGAGATCGACCTTACCGCCTACGAGCCCCCGCGCCACCGCTAGGCCCGAGGCGCATCGGCAATCCAAATGCGCCTATAGTGGACTTGAGGCTCGACGACTTTGGGAGACAACAAATTGGCCGAAACCACCAGCAAGCAGGACCTGGTCGAAGTGCTCGCGTACGACACCTTCGATTCGCGCTCCATGACGTTCCTGCGCGGAGCGTTCTTCGCGACGCGCGAGGCAATTCACGGATTGACGGGCGTCTGCGCCGAGTCGACCAAGCGACTGGTGCCGCGGCAACAGGTCGACGACAAGGGATTCACGTCGATCGCGGCACGCCGTCCCCTTCCCGAGGGCATAGCCAAGAAGCGTAGCTGACCTTCGGCGCGTCCCCTTCAAGCGGCCAGGCGCCACGGCCGGCCCATTCAGCGAAAATTGCGCAATTTCCCGCAATCGGGATTATGGTGGGCCATGGACGCCCCATGACCCATAAAACCGACTGCCGCGTCGTCATCGCCGACGACAACCAGGATGCCGCCGACACCCTTGCCATGGTGCTCGAGGCGCAAGGCTTCTCGGTCTCCACCGCATACCACGGACGCGAGGCGCTCGACCTGGTGAACCGGGTCCAGCCTGACGTCGCGATCCTGGATATCGGCATGCCCGGTGTGTCCGGCTACGACGTCGCCCGCGCGCTTCGCCAAGCCGGCTCGGTCACCTTGCTCGTTGCCGTCACCGGCTGGGGTTCGGCCCAGGACGTGCAGAGAGCCTCGGGCGCCGGATTCGACCACCACTTCACGAAGCCCGCGGACCCGAAGCTCCTGATTAGCCTGATCGAGGCGCGCTGCCTCACCTGAGGCCGGGTTGGCGCCGCGCGTCGACGTAGTGCGGAAGAGTCCCCTCGCTGGGCGTGACCCAGCTGCACCTCGATCATCTCGCTCAACGACCCACCGCGCCGGCGAACACGTTGATCGTGAAGCCGATGATCGCCGCATTGAAAAGGAAGCCCAGGACCGAGTGCGCCACGACGAGCTTGCGCATGTCGCTCGTGACGACCAATACGTCCGAGGTCTGCGCGGCGACCGAGATGGTGAACGCGAAATAGAGGAAGTCCCAGTAGCCCGGGCTCGGCGGGTCTTCGGGAAACCGCAACGGCCGGGGCCGCCGGCCCGAGGTGTAATAGACGTGCGCGTAGTGGGATGTGAAGGCGAGCCCCACGGCGATCCAGGAGCCCATGACGGTCGCCGCGGTGAGCGCGTACTGGAACGGGCTGTACAGGCGCGGCCCTTCGCGCGCGTTCGCGAGCTCGAACACGATCGCGGCGATGCTCACGACGGCCGAGATGCAGATGAAGGCCAGCGCGAGCCACGCGCCCACATCCTCCTCGGAGGCGATCTTCTGGATGCGGCTGGCTTCCTGTCGCACCATCATCGTGGACATCATCGCGATCCAGCTCCAGCACCCGGCGTTCCATGCGACGAGGCTCGCGGTGAGCGGATCGCGCTGCGCGCGCAGCACCAGGAACGCCGCGATGCCGATCGACGCGGCCATCAGGAGCCGCGGATGCAGGCGAAGCACGGACGGCACGCGGCGCGAATCCACCATGGGCCGCATGGTAGCGCGGATTGCACCGGAGACCTTCGAACTGCGGGCTGCTAATCCGCCTGGAAGAAACTATCCCACTCGCTCATCCGCACGGCCGCATCCTGGGGAACCACGGCGGGCGGCGTGGGCACGAGCATCCATGCGGCGACGCCGACGAGATACGCGATTTCCGCCGGGTCCGCGAGGTTGAAGCGCCTGAGCGCCGTCGGCCGGCCGTCGAGGTAAGCGACGGCGACGAGCGCGCCGCTGGGCGGAAGGCGATCGCGCGGGGAGATCCAGGATGCCTTGGACAATTGAGCGGCCTCGCGTTGGGATGGCGAGAGGCTACTTAACACGCGGTTGAGCCGCCTCCCCTGTTTGGGGGAGCCCCGTCACTGCCCTGCATCCGCCTTGCCGCAATGCTCGAGCACGGCCGCGCGGTACTTGAGCGCCTCCTGTTGCTCCCGCACGGGCAGGCTGTGGATCTTGCGATCGATCAGCTCCATCTGGGGGCTGTCGCTGCCGCGCTTCACGTCGTCACAGGCGGTCGCGGCGTTGCGGTCGATCGCGGTCCTGATCTCCGCAAGCGTGCGTTCCACCGGGGCGAACATGTATTCCAGCGATGCACAATTCGCCGCCATCGCGCCGGCCTGCGCCTGCGTGAGCTTCCCGTGCGTGGCGTCGCCCTCCTCGGCCGCGCGCTGGATGGATGCGCGAAAGCCGGGGTCGCGCTCGAGTCGCGCCAGCGTCGTGGAGTGCTCGCTGCGCCAACGCTGGTAATCCATCGCGACCTTGTAGCCCAGCGCGGGCAGCGCATGGGTGCACTTCTGGTAGCTCTCCAGCATGCCGAGGAGCCGGCGGTCGTCGTCCGTCGCCACCAGCGCGGAATCCGGGTCGATCGCCTGGGGCCTGGCTACGGGTGCGATCGAACGCTTCACCGAGCCGTCGCACGGCGCGTCCTGGAAAACCGGACGCCCGCGCGCGCCCTGGCACTTGAAGATCTCGCCCGCCGCCGGCGTCATCGCGAGTGAAGCGAGCATTGCGCACACGAGCGCTCGTGCTGCCGGAATGCGGTTCATTGCCATGACTCATTTTCGCCCATCACGGCGCCGCGGTGATGATCGCCACGCCGAGCGCGAGCAACGCCATGCCCGCCAGCTCGACGCCGCGCAGGCGCTCGCGGAAGAGCCGTCGCGACACGATGTAGCTGAACACGAGCTCGATGAGCCCGAGCGTCCGCACGTGCGCCACCGGCTCCATGGCAAACGCGGTGAACCAGCCGGCCGATGCGGCGGCGCCCATGAGTCCCGCGAAGAGCGAGACGCGCCATGCCTTCAGCACGCGCACCACCACCTGCGCATCGCGCACCAGCAGCCATCCTCCCAGCAGCACGCTCTGGATCACTTGGGCGACCAGCAGCGTATAAGCCGCGGTCATGACGAACGAGCCCTCTCCGAGTGCCAGCTCCGCGCCGCGAAAGCTGACCATGGCGAGCGCGAGGAGACCGCCACACGCGACACCCATCACGGCGGTGCGCGCCGCGAAGTCCGCCCGCCAGCCGCCCGACAGCAGGAAGACCCCCGCCGTGCCCGAGAGGACCGCGAGCGTGGAGCCGATCGACCCCCGATCGCCCAGGAACAGCATGCCGAAAACCGCGACCTGCAGCACCTCGCTCTTGGAGTACGCGATGCCGAGCGCGAAGTTGCGCTCCTGCATCACGCGCAGCAGGAGCGCCGTCGCGAGCACCTGGGCCACCGCGCCGAGCAGGACCCAAAGGGCGAACGAGGCGTTCGGCGCGGGAGCGGCCGGCCGGGTGAAGCTCGCGACGCCCCAAAGCCACAGCGCCGCGAACGGCACGCCATAGAAGAAGCGCACGAGCGTGGCGCCGAGCGTGCCGAGGTCCGTCGTGAGATGGCGCTGGGCGGCGTTGCGGACGGTCTGGGCAAAGGCGGCGAAGACCGTGACCGGGATCCACGCCGTGGCGATCGACATTGGAGCGGATTTTATACTGGCGGCCCTGCTGCCGTCGCCGCGCCGGTGATGTCGGCAGGTTCCGACGCGAACGTACCCGGCTACGGCCTACGCGCGCGCGGGCTGCTGTCTGCAAGGTTTTGTGCGGTGCGTCTGAAATACGGCGCTCGCCCGCTTCTGTACCTTGGCATCATGGGCCAGAGAGGCAGTACACCGCAGATGCGCCTCGTGTTGTGCCGCACGTGCGCCAATTTCATCGGCCGCCGCGCGGGACAGGAGCGCAGGCGCCAGGTGCGCCGCCTGTGCGCCGCCGGGATGCAGCTCGCATCGTCGGTCTTTCAGTGCGAGAGCTGGATACCGGTCACGCTCATTTACGGCGCCCGAAGTGGCCCGCAGCGGAGCGAACGCGCCTGACCTCCGGCTTCGCCTGACAGGCACGACTGCTGCGGCGGCGGCCCGAACGCCGGTTTCGTGCGGGATGCGTGCTAGGGAAGCACGCGCTGCCTGCGCGCGGTCGCGCTTCCGTAGGCTTCGAGCTGCGCGACGCGCACGCTCGCGCGCGCAAAAACCGACGCGAGGCGCTCGAGCGCGGCCGCCGTCCCGGCCGGTGCATCGAGCTTCGCGCGCAACAGGTCGTACGCGAACGCGTTGATGGATTCCATGCTGTCCACCGAGCGCGGTGGCGCGCACGATGCCGGAAGCCGGGCGAGCGCCGCGTAATCCTGCGATGCGAGGAATGCGTTGATCGTCGCGACGACGTCCTCGCCGCTGTGCGCGAGCTGGATGCGGTCCAGCCAGGGCGCCGCCGTTGCCGTGCGCGCTTCGGGACTTCCGGTCGATGGGATGTTCAAATGGGTTGGCCGGTGGTGGATTCCGGTTACATGCTCACGCGCCCGCAGCCACGCGTCTGTAATCCGGAGTGCAGTACGGATCAGTAGGAAATGTCCTACCGCCCGTCAGCCGATGTCGACGTCCACGACCCGGTCGCCCCGGCCATCGACGCGCGTGCCGAGCGCGACGGCCATGCGATTGCGCGCGAGCTGCGCCTCCACGAGGCCGCCGCACACCTGGCAGACCACCTCGGTGTTGTGCAGCAGCTGGTCGCGATACAGCGCCGGGATGGCCGAGACCACCACGACGAAGACATGGGGCGCGCTGTGCGTGATCGTTCCCCAGATGCGGTAGTCGCGTACGGCCGAGCTAGTCTGTGACACGTTCGCGCAGCTCCTTGCCGGCCTTGAAATGCGGCACGTATTTGGCGGGGACGTGGACCAGGCCGCCGGTGCGGGGATTGCGCCCCGTGCGCGACGGCCGGTAGCGCGGCGCGAAAGTGCCGAACCCGCGGATCTCGATGCGCCGTCCCTCCGCCAGCGCGCTTGCGAGCGCGCCAATGAGGTTGTTCACGAGGGCTTCGGAGTCGCTCTCGCTGAGATAAGGGTTGCGCTCGCGCAGGCGCTCGACCAAGGTGGATTTCTTCATCGCGGTCCTCCAGCGTTATGGCCGCATTGTGCGGACCCCCCTGCGGGCCCGAATGTGCGCTGGATCACACCGCCGGTTGCAGCTGAAATAAGCCCACCCCCGCGATGATTGCAGCCGAAACGCAAACCCCGTGGACGCGGGGCGCCGCGCGGAGAAGAATGCTTCCAACAACACGAACGGCGGAGGCGCAGATGGGCATGAAGGTGACGGTCTACAACTTCACGTGCGAGATCCCCGGCCACATCGTGGCGCCCAAGTACATGGCGGGCACCCTGGAGGCCATCGAAAGCCTCACCAACTGCCAGCCCATCATGGCGTCCGCGCGCATCGTCGAGGCCAAGCTCCTCGAGCACGGCTTCTACTTCGAGCACGTGCCCTGCAACTTCATGCCGATCGAGGACCCGCGCTTCGAGGCGCGCAACGCCGCCGCGCGCTTCGCCGGCGCGGCCTGCGGAGCCGCCGACTAAGCGTCGTCCTCCATCCGGCGTCGCATTTCCTTCGCGCGCCGTTCCACACGGCTTATTCCGGGAACCTGCTCCGCCCTCCGGCTGATCTCACCGTAGGCAGAAACATATAACCTACCGAGGGCGGGGATGGACATGTCCGCACACCGACCGCCGCGGCGCGCTTCCGGTCTGGCCGAGGGAAGGCTCGCGGCGATCGTCAATTCCTCCGATGACGCGATCATCAGCAAGGATCTCGCCGGACGCATCGTCTCGTGGAATCCCGCAGCCGAGCGGCTCTACGGCTACAAGGCCGCGGAAATCCTCGGCAAGTCGATCTTCACGCTGATCCCGGAGCATTTGAAGCGCGAGGAGGAGGAGATCCTGCAGCGCGTGAAGCGCGGCGAGCGCGTCGAGCACTACGAGACCTGCCGCCTGCGCGCGGACGGCAGCTGCGTCGAGGTCTCGATCACGGTTTCCCCCGTCTACGACGCCGAGGGGCGCATCATCGGCTCCTCCAAGATCGCGCGCGACATCTCCGCGACGCGCGAGGCGCAGCGCCGCAAGGACGAGTTCCTCGCGATCCTCGCCCACGAGCTGCGCAATCCGCTTGCGCCCATCCGGACCGCGCTCCACCTCGTGCATTCGCGCCAGCTGCCGGCCGAGAAGCTCGATCGCGCGGTGGGCCTGGCCGAGCGCCAGATGCTCCACCTCACGCGCCTGCTGGACGACCTGCTCGACGTGGCCCGCATCACGACGGGCCGGGTCGACCTCCGCATCGAGCGCGCCGACCTGGCCGTGCTCGCGCGGGAGGCAGCCGAGAGCGTGCGGCCCGTGATGGAGAAGCGCAGGCATCGATTCACCTGTGCGATTCCGGAAGAGCCCTTGTGGCTGGAGGCCGATTGCGCGCGCATCGCGCAGATCCTGGACAACCTTCTCACCAACGCCGCGAAGTACACGCCGGACGGCGGCCTCGTATCGCTTCGCGTCGAACGCGACGAGGCATATGGCGTGATCCGCGTCGACGACAACGGCATCGGGTTTCGCGAGGATGCGGGCGACAAGCTCTTCGGGCTCTTCTCGCGCGAGGATGCCACGATCCACCGCTCCGACGAGGGACTGGGCATTGGCCTCGCGCTCGTCCGGGAGTTCGTGGAGCGCCACGGCGGCTCCGTCGCAGCGCATAGCGCCGGGCCGATGAAGGGCAGTGCCTTCATCGTGCGCCTGCCCCTGTGCGCCTGAAGGATCGCGGCCGTGGGCCGCGAGCTCAACTGCCGGGCTTAGACGTGGTCGGCGTCGACGTGCATGCGCCGGCTCGCGGTGTCCAGCGAGCGCACGGAGTCCGCCGCGTTGAACGACTCGAACAGGAAGCCGGCTTCGAGCGCGGTCACGTCCACCTCGCGCCGCGTCTCGGGCAACGCCCGCGCGCCGAGAGCGGCAATGGCGTCCAGCGTGCCGAGCATGTGGCGCGGGCTCACCTTGCGCCCGCAGGACTCGCTCACGAACCGAAAGACGAATGCCTTGCGCTCCACGCGCCCTCCTCTTCCAGAGGACACATGGTACGCCGTGCGCAGGCACGGCGCTGTAGGACAATACCTACAATAAAGGCTTAGCTTTTCAGGGCCTTAGTGGATCGGCCCCTCGGGCACGATGAGCCTGCCGAAGCCGTCGAGCTCGCTGCGGTGCACGCGGCGCGCGGTCTCGGGAATCGGCTCGCCGCGGGCGCCGATCGCCTCGCGGGTCGCCATCCATTTCGACATGGCCATGCATTGCAGGTCGGCATCCCAGTAGCGATACCAGTAGACGTCGACGTAATCGTCATCTCCCGGCGGCAGCCGCTGGCCCATCCCCTAGCCCCTCGGGCTGCCCCGAACGCGCCCCGAGCGCAGCGAGCCGTGCACGTCCCAGCACCGCTCCTCGATGAGCGCGATGAGGTCTTCCGGATCCGCGGGCTTGGTCACATGGAAGTCGAACCCCGCATCGAATGCCCGCTCGACGTCCTTCTCGGCGCCCCAGCCGGTGACGGCCACGAGCATCACGTCATCCTCCAGCTGGCGGCGCGCCTCGACCGCGATGTCGTAGCCGAGGATATCGGGCAGGCCGATGTCGAGGATGCCGATGCTCGGGTGGTATTCGTCGATGAGGCGCAGCGCCTCCGTGCCGCTATAGGCCGTGCGCACGGAGAAGCCATGGGCGCCGAGGAGGTCGGCCAGCATGTCGGCGGCGTCCTGGTTGTCATCGACCACGACGATCCGGCACTCGCGTTGTTGCGGTTGCATCGGGCAAGGTTAGTGAAGCCGCTCCGGGGCGTATGTAGGCGAACGACTACACCGGCTCCACCTGGCTCGCCCGCTGAACCGGCCGCTCGCGCGACGGGTCGTACCGTATCCCGTAATACGTGCACCAAGGAGAACGCAATGGCGGCCAGGCAGGATGAGCTCAAGGGCAAGCGGATCGCGATCCTCATGACGGACGGCGTCGAGCAGGTCGAGTACACCCGCCCGCGCGAGTTCCTCGAGCAGCACGGCGCGAAGTGCATCCTCATCGCGCCGAAATCGAAGGGCGAGGATGTCCAGGGCTTCAACCATCTCACGCCGGCCGACAAGTTCAAGGTCGAGCTCAGCGTGCAGGATGCCCGTCCGGGCGACTTCGACGCGCTGGTGCTGCCGGGCGGCGTGGCGAATCCGGACCAGCTGCGGCTCAGCGCCGAGTCGATCACCTTCATCCGCGAGTTCGGACGCGAGAACAAGCCGATCGCGGCGATCTGCCATGGGCCCTGGACGCTCATCGACGCGGGCATCGCCAAGGGCAAGCGCATGACGAGCTGGCCCACTCTCAAGCTGGATCTGCGCAACGCCGGCGCGGAGTGGGTCGACGAGCAGGTCGTGGTCGACGGCAAGCTCGTCACGAGCCGCAAGCCCGACGACATCCCCGCATTCGACAAGGCGTTGCTCGAGCGCCTCACCCACGACAACGTCTCCAGCGCGAGGCACTGAGGCGCAGCTAGCGGCGCCCCGCGACGCCGTCCCGCGCGCTCGCGTCGAGCGTGCGCAATCGGCCCAGGAACCAGAGCACCAGCGCCAGGAGCGCAGTGGTGGCGCCCATCGCGAAGAGCGTCGCGAGCAGCCCGGCGCCGTGCAGGCCGGCTGCATAACCCGCGGTCCAGAACACCGAGCCGACGAGCGCCATGAATGCGGCCGTCATTCCGTACAGCATCGGCCGCGTGAGCGTCACGGTGACCGCGCCGGCGGCCTCGTTATGTTTCGATTCCATTTCGCGATGTCCGTCGTGCAGGGAGAGCGGTGCGCCTCGGGCGCGGTCGGCACACTGGCCGCTCAACCGCTACAGGTTGCCGCATCCGCCGTGACGAGAATGTCGGCCGCATCCTACATGCCCGCGAAATTTCGCTTTCCAATGAAGGGCGCAAGCTCGCGCAAAAGGGTCCGCGGTACACTGGCGCTTCCCTGGAGGTGACCCGTGCGGCTGCATTCGACCGGCATCACGCGATTCGTCGATCA
The DNA here is from genome assembly GCA_035656735.1 of Usitatibacter sp. Taxonomy (GTDB): domain Bacteria; phylum Pseudomonadota; class Gammaproteobacteria; order Burkholderiales; family Usitatibacteraceae; genus Usitatibacter. The sequence goes on from DASRRY010000038.1 coordinate 318,586, forward strand.
TCGCCTGCCGGAGACGCCCGCCCGCTGGGCCATCATCGCGTCGTGGAACCGCTGCTCGCACCTGTGTGCGGATGCGCCCGCGCCGTTCCATCGCGTGGCCGATGCGGAGCTTGCCCGCCGCCTCGAGCGGAACGCGGCACTGGTCGAAGCCGCGTCACCGCGCCTGCGCACGCTGCTGCGTCATTTCCCCGCACGTTGCAGCGTGGCATACGTGACCGACGCCGATGGCGTCGTGCTCGCAGCGGACGGCGATGCGGAGCACCTGCGGCTCTTCTGCCTGATGCCGGGCTACGACTGGTCGGAAGCGCGCATGGGGACCAACGGAGCGGGCACGTGCCTGATCGCCGGGCGTCCCATGGTCGTGGCGGGGCGAGAGCACCTGCTGCGCGCGTTGGAGGAGCGCACCTGCATCGCGGCGCCCATCCGGCATGCCGACGGGCGCATCGCGGGCGCCCTGGACTTGAGCAGCCCCGCACCGCACGGCCGCGACCAACGCCTGGAGCAGGTCACGGAGGCAGCCCTGGAGATCGAGTCGCAGCTGCGCCGCTCCTAGGCTGCTTGCGCGCGACCTCGCAGCGCCATTCCTGCACATACCCCGCTCCGTCGCACACCTCGAAACCGCGCAGCACGATCGCGCCCTCGTCCAGCGAGACGAGCTCCGGCTGGTGCAACGGCGGCAGCATCTCCTCCTCGCGCGAGCCGTTCAGGGCACGCCGGCAAAGCTGTGCCACGCGGTGCAAGCGGCCGGCGTGCACGATCGAATGCATGCGCAGCGCGCCGTCGATGCCTTCCCGGTCGCGGTCGCGGAAGACGAGTCCCTGGCGTCGCAGCACGAAGACTTTCACATTCATCCCCTCATGCTGAGGGCGGCGGCATGCCCACGCCACCCCGCACGCGGATTGGGGATAAGCGGCCGCGCGCGCCCCCCGGCGCGGCCGTCATCCACAACGTTCAGCGCGGCGGCGCTGCGGCGCAGGGCAGGCGCACGGTGAACTCGCTGCCCTTTCCCTGGCCCTCGCTGTGGGCCTCGACGGTGCCGCCGTGGCGCTGGACGAACTCGCGCACGAGCGCGAGCCCGATGCCGAGGCCGCCCGCCGAGCGATTGAGCACCGGCTCCAGCTGCGTGAACAGGGTGAAGAGCCGCCCCTTCATCTCGGGCGCGAATCCCATGCCGTTGTCCTTCACCCGGATCACCGCCTCGTCCTCCTCGCGCGCCGTGATGAGCTGGATCCATCCGCCGGGATCGGTGTACTTGGCCGCGTTGGTGAGAAGGTTCACGAGGATCTGCGAGATGCGCACGGGGTCCGCGTCGAGCCACATCGGCACGTCCGCAAGGCGCACCTCGAGCCGGTGGCGCTTCTCGTCCATGACGACGCGCACCGCATCCACCGCGTTCTGCACGAGGGGCCGCAGCTCGACTCGCGCCTTCTTGAGGTCGACCTTCCCCGTCGCGATGCGCGAGACGTCGAGCAGGTCGTCGAGGAGGCGCGCCATGTGGTCGGCCTGGCGCTCGAGGATCGCCTCGGAACGCTGGCGCTGCTCGGCGCTCACGCCTTCCTGCCGCAGCATGGCGATCGCGTAGCGCACCGGCGCCAGCGGATTGCGCAGCTCGTGCGCGAGGATGGCGAGGAACTCGTCCTTGCGGCGCTGCGCTTCGCGGATCTCGGTCACGTCGCGCGCGATCTTCGAGGCGCCCACCACGTTGCCGCCGGCATCGCGCACGGGCGACACGGTGATGGACACATCGATGCGCCGCCCGCCCTTCGCGACGCGCACGGTGTCGAAGTGCTCGACGCGCTCGCCCGCCCGGATGCGCGCGAGGATGCCGTACTCCTCCGCCTGCAGCTCCGGCGGGATGAGCCGCAGGATGGACGATCCCACCATCTCCTCGGCGGTGTATCCGAAGACGCGCTCGGCGCCCCGGTTCCACGAGGTGACCATGCCGCTCAGGTTCTTGCTGACGATGGCGTCGTGCGACGATTCGACGATCGCCGCGAGCATCCCGCGCGCACGGTCGGATTCCCGCTGCTGGGTCACGTCGCGTGCGACCTTGGAGGCGCCGACGACGCGCCCGGTGCCATCCCTCAGCGGCGAGACGGTGAGGGAGACATGCACGCGCTGGCCGTCCTTGGCGACGCGCACCGTCTCGTAGTGCTCCATGCGCCGGCCCGCGCGCACGTTGCCGAGGATGGTGTCCTCCTCGTGGCGCAGCTCGGGCGGGATGATGGTGAGGATCGAGCGGCCGATCATCTCCTCGGACTTCCAGCCGAACATGCGCTCGGCCGCGGGATTCCACGACATGACGATGCCGCGCAGGTCCTTGCTCACGATCGCATCGTCGGACGACTGCACGACCGCCGCGAGGATCGCCCGGGTGCGCTCGGCGTCGCGCTCGCGGCTGACGTCGCGGGCGACCTTGGAGGCGCCCACGATAGCCCCGGAACCGTCGCGGATCGGCGAGATCGTGAGGGCCACGTCCACGCGCCGGCCGTCCTTGGCCAGGCGCTGCGTGCGGAAATGGTCGATGCGTTCGCCGGCGCGCAGCCGGCGCAGGATCTGGTGCTCCTCGTCATGCAGCTCCGGCGGCACGATGGTGAGCACGGAGCGGCCGACGATCTCCGCGGGCTTCCAGCCATAGAGCCGCTCGGCCGCCTTGTTCCACGACGTGATGGTGCCGTCCAGGCTCTTGCTGATGATGGCGTCGTCCGAGGACTCGACGATCGCGGCCAGGACCGCGTGCGCGCGCTCGCGCTCGCGCAGCCCGCCGATGTCACGGGCGATCTTCGACGCGCCGACGACGGCCCCCGAATCGTCGCGGATCGGCGAGACGGTGAGCGACACGCTCACGCGCGAGCCGTCCTTGCGCATGCGGACCGTTTCGTAATGCTCGATGCGCTGGCCCGCGCGGACGAGCGCGAGGATGCGCATTTCCTCCTCGTGCAGCTCGGACGGAATGATGCGCAGCACCGAGGTGCCGAGCATGTCTTCGGCATCGAAGCCGAACAGCCGCTCCGCCCCCGGGTTCCACGAGGTGACGATGCCGTTCAGGTCCTTGCTGATGATCGCGTCGTCCGAGGACGAGACGATCGCGACGAGGAGGCCCTCGCCACGTTCCTCCCTCGCCTCGGCGCTTGCGGTGGTGCCATGGCGCGCCGATTCGGGGTTCCCCAGGATGGGGCCCATAAGCCGTTCTCCGAAAAAACTGTATCGAGCCCGGCTATTTTGAGCCAGGCGGGAGGACAGCATCAGGCAGCAATGACTCAATCGCTCGTAGGACTCCTCCTACGCGCCTCCTTCACGAGAATCGGACACGGCGAGGTATGCGAGGCGGTGCGCGGCGTGGGAGAAGAAGCCGGCCATCTTGCGGATCATCTCCGCGTGATGGGCCCCCTCGGCGCATTGATGGCGCATGAGCGCGAAGGCATAGGCGGTGATGTCGTCGGCATCGACGATCTTCGCCGGCGGCTTGCACGCCTGCGGCAGCGCGAAGATCTCATACGGCGTGAACTGGGCGAGGAAATCCCGCGCGAGCTCGATCACGTCGTGCACCGACTCCGCGCCCTCGACGCCCGCGGCCCAGGTGACCGTGACCTGCGCGCGGCGCGATGAATGCGGGATCGGTTGAATGTTCATCCTTCGATCATGGCGGCCGTGAAGCGGCCGCGTCTGCCCGCCGGAGCCCGGTACGGCTTTGTCGGCGCCGTCCCACCCGCCCTCAATTCAGGCGCTCCGGCTGGATGTCGTAACGCGTCCAGAGCCGCGTGAGCATCTCGGCGATCACCAGGTGGCAACCTTCCGGGCATTCGGCCGGCGTGCCGATATGCCAGTTGGCCGAGACCTCGTCGGGGGGCGCGCGATAGTAGGGAAGCGGCGCGCGGCAGCGCGCGCAGCGCCGCGACCTGAGGGTCTCGAACTCGCGCTCGAGGATCGAGTAGAGCTGCGCGGCGGTGATGGTCGTTCGGGCCAAGGCGGGCGTCGGGTGATTGCGCAGGTTGGAGGGGGATGATCCAAGCGGCGTTCAGGCGCGTCGATGCTCTGGTAGGATCACACGCCATGCGCATGCTCGCCATCGCGGCGATCGCCCTCCTCCTCGCCACGCCGGCCGCCCGCGCGCAATCCGCCCGCTCGGTGTTCCTCGAAGACCTCACCTGGACCGAGGTCCGCGCCGAGGCGAAAGCGGGCAAGTCGATCATCCTCGTCCCCATCGGCGGCACCGAGCAGAGCGGTCCGCACATGGCCCTCGGCAAGCACAACGCGCGCGTTCGCGTCCTCGCCGGACGCATCGCCGAGGCCCTCGGCAATGCGCTCGTGGCCCCGGTCGTGGCCTACGTGCCCGAGGGATCGACCGAAGCGCCGGCGGGCCACATGCGCTTCCCCGGCACGATCAGCATCCCGGACGACGCGTTCGAGAAGACGCTGGAATCGGCCGCGCGCAGCTTCCGCCTGCACGGATTCCACGACGTCTTCTTTCTCGGCGATCACGGCGGGTACCAGAAGAGCCTCGAGCGCGTGGCCGGGCGCCTCAACCAGGAAAAGGGAAACCATCGCTTCCGCGCGCATGCGCTGGGCGCCTACTACGAGGCGTCGAGCCGCGGCTTCGACCAGCTCCTCGCCTCGCGCGGCTTCGCCGAGGACGAGATCGGCGTGCACGCGGGACTCGCGGACACCGCGCTCACGCTGGCGCTCGTGCCGGACATGGTGCGCACCGACCGGATCGGCGCCCCGAACATGGGGCCGGCCGACGGCGTCCAGGGCAAGCCCGCGCGCGCCACCGCCGAGCTCGGGCGGCTCGGCGCCGAGCTCATCGTCCAGCGCTCGGTGAAGGCGATCCGCGAGGCGACCACGGGGCGCTGAAAGCGTTGCGCATCCGCAAGCGACCCGGCGCCGCGCGCCTTAGAATATCGGCTTTGCCTGCTCCCGGAGCTTCCCGAAAGTGATTCGCCCCCGCATCCTGCGCGGCCTCGTTCCCGCCGCATTCGGCTGTGCCGTCCTCGCGGCCGCCGCCCAGGTCCAGACCGTTCCCGGAATGCCGCCGGTAAGCGACCCGAAGAACCTGTACAGCGAGATCGGCGCCGACAAGCTGAGCGCGGCCGTCGAGGGCCAGAGGGAGCTCGTCTACGTGCCGCACGTGCAGTCGAACGACGTGTACGTGATCGATCCGAAGACCTTCACGGTCATCGACAAGTACAAGGTCGGCCTCAACCCGCAGCACGTCGTGCCCGCGTACGACCTGCAGACGCTCTGGGTCACGAACAACGCGGAGAACACGGACAAGGGCTCGCTCACCGCCATCGATCCGAAGACGGGCAGGATCGACCACACCGTGAAGGTCGACGATCCGTACAACATGTACTTCACGCCCGACGGAAAGAGCGCGATCGTGGTCGAGGAGGCGAAGAAGCGGCTCGCGTTCCGCGACCCGCACTCCATGAAGCTGCAGTACTACATCCCCGCCCCGGGATGCGCCGGGATCAACCACGCCGACTTCTCGATCGACGGGCGCTTCGCGATCTTCACCTGCGAATTCTCCGGCGGCCTGGCGAAGATCGACTGGGTGGACCGCAAGGTGCTGGGCTACCTCAAGCTCTCCCGCGGCGGCATGCCACAGGACGTGCGCGTGTCGCCCGATGGCAGCCGCTTCTACGTGGCGGACATGCATGCCGATGGCCTCTTCATCATCGACGCAGCCTCCTTCAAGGAGGTGGGCTTCATCAAGACCGGCAAGGGCACGCACGGCATCTACCCGAGCCGGGACGGCACCAGGCTCTACGTCGCGAACCGGGGCTCCCATGCGATCCACGGGAAGAAGGCGGGGCCCGGCAGCGTCTCGGTAGTGGACTTCGCGACCGAGAAGGTCGTCGCCAACTGGCCGATCCCGAGCGGCGGCAGCCCCGACATGGGCAACGTGAGCGCCGACGGCAAGGTGCTGTGGCTCTCGGGCCGCTACGACAACGTGGTGTATGCGTTCGACACCACGACGGGCGCGGTACGCGAGATCAAGGTGGGCACCGAGCCCCACGGCCTGGCGGTCTGGCCGCAACCCGGCCGCTATTCGCTGGGCCACACCGGCAACATGCGTTGAGTTGATCCTCAACGTCACCCTTCCCTTCTTCGCGCTGGTCCTGCTCGGGTACGTCGCGGCGAGGAAGCGTTGGGTTCCGGTGGAATCGATCCCCGCCTTCAACGGGTTCCTGCTCTACTTCTCGGTGCCCGCGATGCTCTTCCGCTTCGCGGCCGGCACGCCGTTCGCGCAGCTCGCCGATGGCCGCTACTTCCTGGCATGGTCGATCGCGGGGAGCGCGACCATCCTCGGCGTATACGTCGCGATGCGCCGATTCTTCGCACAGGCACCGCGCGACGCGGCCTTCTACGGCCTCGCCGCCGCGGTGTCGAACTCCGGCTTCATGGGCCTGCCGATGATCGTGGCGCTGCTGGGCGAACGCGCCGCCGGTCCGGTGATCCTCGCGACGGCCACGGATCTCGTCGTCGTGTCCTCGATCGGCCTGGGGCTCGTGGGCGGCGGCTCGCCCAGGCGGCTGCTGCTGAACCCTTTCCTCAACGCCATGCTGCTGGGCGGCGTCTTCTCCGGCATGCAGTGGACGTTGCCCTCGCCGGTGAACGAGTTCGTGCGCCTGCTCGGCACCGCGGCGGGGCCGTGCGCGCTCTTCGCGATCGGGCTCTCGCTCGTGCGCCCCGACGCGCCGCTGAAGACGCCGATGCTGGCACTTCCCGTAGGCGTGAAGCTCCTCGTGCACCCGCTCCTCGCCTGGGCGGCGACCTCGCTGCTGGGGGTGGATCCCTTCGCCAGGATGGTCGCCGTGCTCACCGCGGCGCTTCCCTCCGCGGGCTGGGTCTTCATCTTCGCGGTGCGCTACAAGGCGGACGCGGGGCGCATCTCCGCCACGATCCTGCTCACCACGGCCATCGCGTTCGTCACTTTTTCCGCGATCGCTTACCTGTACGGCGTGGGCCGCTGAAACCCGGGTCATCCCTTGTTGCGCAGCTTGCGTCCCTCGCCCAGCTTCGGGTCGAGCGTGACATCGCGATTGAGGCCGAGGTGTTGCTGCTCGGCCGGTGAGGATCCGCGGCGCGGCAGCCCCAGGCGCATGCGCCGGTCGCGCCACCAGAGCTTCGCGTCGGCCCAGCGGTGCGCCGGGCGCTGGTAGCCGTATGCGCGATACTTCCCGGCGGGCACCGCGCCCCTCGCGCCGACGTGGGCGGCGAAACCCTCGGTCCACTCGTCGAAAGCCCGCAGGAACGCCTCGTCCCGCGCCATGTCCTCGGCCTGGACGGCCAGCAGCAAAGCGCCATGGAGGTGGAGACGCAGGCATTGCAGCTCTGGATGCGGGCTCGCGCATACACGTTGCCCAGGTCCTCGAGGTCGATCTCCCCCTGCTCGGGCAAACGCGCCGCCATGCGCATCATGAGCGCGCGCGACTTGGAATCGACGCCGGGGCAGTTGTACTGCCGCCGGTCGGAGCCCGAGATGAGCAGCACCCGCAAGGCTCGCTCGCCCGGCGGCCGCTGGCCGTTGTCGTCGTTCGGCGCCATGGTTCTTTTAGACCAGACTCGCCGGCGCGGTTCCACCGCGAGGGTGTCACGGCGTCCCGTGAAAATGGCTGCGATGATGCCCGGCAGGGCCGCCCCGGAGCGGTGAATGGCCAGCTCGTTCCCCAGAAAACCCGCCGCACCCCGTGATTCGCCCGAGGCGAAGTCCGCGACGGGTGCGGCCGATCGTGCCGCGAACCAGGACCGGTTCCGCCACATGATCGAGAGCGCCTCCTCGATGATGTGGTCGGCGGACGAGCGGATGCACATCACCTATTCGAATCGGCGGCTCCTCGAGTACTCGGGACTGCCCCCCGAGGGCGATATGGGCGACTGGGCGCGGCGGCTGGTCCACCCCGAGGACCTCGCCAACGGCGGCTCGTCATTCCGGGAGGCGCTGGATGCCGGCCGCGAGGCGGCGATGGAAGCGCGCCTGCGGCGCCGCGACGGCTGCTATCGGTGGTTCATGCTGTGCGTGGTGCCGCTCAAGGACGAATCGGGCCGCGTCGTCGAATGGACCGGCAGCGCCGTCGACATCGACGAGCGCAAGCGCAGCGAGGAGAACCTGCGCTTTCTCGCCGAGGCGAGCGTCGCGCTCTCGCAGCTCGCCGATCTCGACGAGACCCTCAAGCGGTTGGCCGCGCTCGCCGTGCCGCGCTTCTGCGACTACGTCGAGGTCTCGCTCAAGGAGCCCCATGGCGCGGTACGCCGCCTCGCGGTCCACCATGGCGATCCGCAACGCGTGGCGCAGGTCGAGGAGATCGCCCGGCGCTTCCCGCCGCTCGACAACGAGGGCGTGCGCAAGGTCATCGCCACCGGCGAAACCGTCTGGCTCCCCGAGGTGGGCGACGAGATGCTGCGCGCGGCGGCACGAAGCGACGAGCACCTGGAGATGATCCGCGCCCTCAAGCTGCGCTCCTATGCGTGCGTGCCGATGCGCTCCAAATCGCGGATCCTGGGCGCGCTCGCGTTCGCGACGTCGGAGTCGGGGCGCACCTTCCTGCCGCAGGACCTCGACGTCGCGACCGAGCTCGCCCATCGCGCCGCCGTCGCGATCGAGAACGCCGAGCTCGTGGGTGCCCTGCGCGACGCCGACCGGCGCAAGGACGAGTTCCTCGCGGTGCTCGCGCACGAGCTGCGCAACCCGCTCGCTCCGGTGCGCAATGCGATCGAGATCCTGCGCGCGACCCAGTCGCCCTCCCCGCAGCTGCAGTGGACGCACGACGTGATCGACCGCCAGGTGCGCCAGATGACGCGGCTGGTCGACGACCTGCTCGACGTCTCGCGCATCACGACCGGCAAGATCGAGCTCAGGAACGAGCGCATCGAGCTTTCCGCGGCGGTGCGCATCGCGCTCGAGGCGAGCCGCCCGCTCATCGAGCGCGGGCAGCACATCCTCACCGTGCGCATCCCCCCCGAGCCCATCTACCTCAACGCGGACCTCGCGCGCCTCGCGCAGATCCTTTCCAATCTCCTCAACAACGCGGCCAAGTACACGCGGCCCGGCGGCCACATCTGGCTCACGGCGGAGCGCTGCGACGGCCACGTGAAGCTGCGCGTGCGCGACAACGGCATGGGCATCCCGCCGCCGATGCTGCGCAAGATCTTCGACATGTTCACGCAGGTGGGCGGCACGAGCGACCACCAGCAGGGGGGACTGGGCATCGGGCTCACGCTCGTGAAACGGCTGGTCGAGATGCACGGTGGCCAGGTCGAGGCGCGCAGCGACGGCATCAACCGCGGGAGCGAGTTCATCGTGACGCTGCCGACGATCACCGGCGAGGAAGCGGCGCCGGGTCCCACGCCCGCGGTGCCCGAGTCCGCGGTCGAGCCGCGCCGCATCCTCGTGGTGGACGACAACCGCGACGCGGCCGAGAGCCTCTCGATGCTGCTGCACGCCCGGGGCCATGACGTGCGCGTGGCTTACGACGGGCTCGAGGCCGTAGGTGCGGCGATCGCGTTCCAGCCCGACGTCGTCCTGCTGGACATCGGGCTGCCCAAGCTCTATGGCTACGACGCCGCGCGGCGCATCCGGGATGCCCGCGGCGACGGCGTGCTGCTCATCGCCGTCACGGGCTGGGGCCAGGAGGAGGACCGCCGGCGCGCCAAGGCAGCCGGCTTCGACCACCACCTCACCAAGCCGGTGGATCCCGAGGCCATCTCGCGCCTCATCGACGGGCACGGCAAATAGCCGCACAATGGGGCTCATGGCAGCCTCCTATCTCTTCCTCGCCGCCCTGGTCGCGCCGGCCGTCGCCTACGCGGACTTGGAGACCGGGCGCAAGCTGGTGGAGGAGAAGCATTGCGAGGCGTGCCACGACAACAAGACGATGGGCGTCACGGGCGCGATCTATCGGCGCCGCGACCACCACGTGACCTCGTTCGCGAAGCTCAGGTCGCAGGTCGCGGCCTGCAATTCGGAGCTGGGGCTGGGGCTCTTTCCCGATGAGGAAGAGCACGTCGTCGAGTACCTCGACGCGACCTACTACCACCTCGGCAGCGCGGGCGCCCCCGCGAAGTAGCCGCCGCGCCAGCCGAGGCGATTCGCGTCACGCGAGTCCGGGATCGTTCGCGACGCCCTGGAGCTTCGGCAGGCTGAGCGCGGGCGGCGGCACGCTCTTGCGGTCGCGCAGGTACGCCGCGATCACGTCCCACACCGGCTCGCCCTGCGCGCCTTCCGCGACCGGAGCCCAGCCCGCGACCTTGTAGGTCTTGCCCGCATCGATCGGCGCGCCGTCCAGCCGCATGTCGCGAATGCGCTCGCCCATCGTCGCGTTGGGGACGCACGTGTAGGTCATGCCACCCACGCGCACCATGTCGCCACCCTGCTGGTAGTAGGGATCGGGATTGAAGAGGTTGTCGCAGACGTCCTCGAGCACCGTCTTGATCGTCGCGCCGCTCATGGGCGTGACCGTGGTGTAGGGATAAGTGATCGCGGACCAGTCCATCACCGACTCCAGGGTGATCGCCTCGCCCGGCAGCAGCGTGGTGCCCCAGCGGAAGCCAGGCGAGAAGGCGATCTGCGCATCCTTCACCGTGAGCAGCGCATCCAGGATCACCTGGTCGGCCGTGCCGTTGAAGTTGCCGCGGCGATAGAGCAGTCCCTCCGTCACCGCGAGCTTTTCCTCGAGCTTCGCGCGATACGGGGCGCGGCTCTTCTCGATGTGCGCCTGCATCGCCGCGTCCGGACGCAACAGGTTCGAGAAAACCGGCAGCAGGTGATAGCGCATGCCGCGCACCTGGCCGTCGCGCACGTCGATATCGAGCACGCCGACGAACTTGCCGTTGCTTCCGGCATTGGTGACGAGCGTCGAGCCGACGGCGTGGCGCACGTACACCGGCATCGGCACCGCGTCGTGCGTGTGGCCGCCGAGGATCGCGTGCAGGCCCCGCACGCGCGAGGCCAGCTTGAGGTCCACGTCCATCCCGTTGTGGGAGAGGAGCACGACGACCTTCGCGCCCTTCGCGCGCGCGTCGTCCACCTGCTTCTGGAGCTCCTCCTCCTTGATGCCGAAAGTCCAGTCGGAGACGAAATGGCGCGGGTTCGCGATCGGCGTGTAGGGAAACGCCTGGCCGATGATGGCTACGGGGACGCCGCCGATCTCGCGGATCGCATACGGCTTGAAGACGGGATCGCCGAAATCGGCCGTGGCCACGTTCTGCGCGAGGAATTCGATGCGGCCCTTGAAGTCGCCGTCGACCACCTGCTTCACGCGCTGCATGCCGTAGGTGAATTCCCAGTGCCCCGTCGTGATGTCGACGCCGAGGAGCTTCTGCGCATCGATCATGTCCTGGCCCTGCGTCCACAGCGCCACGCCGCTGCCCTGCCAGCTGTCGCCGCCGTCGAGCAGCAGCGCGCCCGGGCGCGAGGCCTTGAGCGCCTTGACCAGCGTCGCCAGGTGGGCGAAGCCGCCCATCCGCCCGTACTGCGCGGCGAGGTCCTGGAAGTCGAGACAGGTGTATGCGTACGCGCCGCGCGAGCGGCGCTTCATGCCGTAGAACTGCAGGAATGCCGCGCCGACGAGATGCGGCGGAGTGCCGGACGACGGCCCGGGGCCGATGTTGGCGCTCGGCTCGCGGAAGTACACGGGCTTGAGCTGCGCATGCGTGTCCGTGATGTGCAGCAGGCTCACGTTGCCGTAGCGCGGCAGGTCGTAGAACGCGTTGACGGCGCCGGACTGCGCGGCCCGCGAGCCGAGCGGCAGCCCCGCGGCCGCCGCCGCCGCGAGGGCCTCGAGGAATTCGCGCCGGTCCAGGGTCAGAACTCCAGGTCTTCGGCGATGGCCGCGACGCCCGCGGCGGCGCACATGTCGTCGTTCGCGGGACCGGGTGCCCCCGAGACACCGATGCCGCCCGCGAGCTCGCCGGCGGATTCGATCACGCGACCGCCCGCCACCGCGAGCACATACGGCATGGCGCGCAACCCGGCTACGGGCCGTCCGGGCTGCATCTCGCGGTCGAGCGCCGCGGTGTCCATGCGGAAATTGATCGCGGTCTGGGCCTTCCGTTGCGAGGTTTCCACCGTGTGGGGCGCGGCGAAGCGGTCGCGCAGGAGCGCCTGCGGGATGCCGCTGCGGTCGACGACGGTGACCGCCACCTGGAAGCCGGCAGCGCGGCACTTCGCGAGCGCGGCCTGTGCGGCCTTGAGCGCCGTCTCCGGCGTGAGGAAGCGCACGCTGAAGGTGCCGCCGTCGGCGGCGAGCGCATCGGCGCCGACGAGCAGGAGCGCCGCGGCCGCGAGGCGCATCACTGGTTCACGGGCGACTTCGGATCCATCAGGAGCGCCACGACGTCCTTGATCTGCTGCTCCGTGAGGATGCCCATGTGGCCGAAGCGCGGCATGTTCGTGCACGCGAGGTACGCCTCGGAGTTGTACACCTTGCCGTAGACGTATTTCTCCATGGACAGCGTGAAGCCGCGGTCGCGGCCGAAGTGGTAGAGGCTCGGGCCGATGGTGCCGTACGCGATCTCGTGCTTCGTGAGCTCGTGGCAGGCGTAGCAGTTGCCGCCCGCGACCACCGAAGGGTCGTCGCTGTACTGCTTGCCCACGCCGGACTGGGCGACCTTCTCGCCAGCCTTCCAGTCGCCCAGGTAGCGGCCGTCGGCCGGATATTTGATCGTCTCGATCTGCGAGTCCTGGATGTTCCTCGCGACGTCGGCAGGCGGCTTCCCGTCCCTGTACTCGCTGCAGAGCTTCTGCACGTCGTCCTGCTGCAGGCGGTCGAGGTCGGCCTGGCCCTTCTTGTGGAACGACGCGCGCAGCGTCGCGAGCACCTGCTCGTCGGCGATGCCGCTGCGCTCCGGCGAGGGGGCCGTCGCGCACGCGGCGAGCGCGAGCACGGCAACCAGGGAAACGAGTTTCGTCTGGTCCAAGGCGTCTCCTTAGCGCTTGACCGAGGGCGCTTCGAGCGTGCCCCCGTTGGCGTTGTACGCGAGGTACGTCGTGAGCGCGATCGACGCCGGCGAGATGAACGACAGCTCCGGGAAGCGCTGCTGCCGGAAGCAGTCGTTGAGGCGCCACTGCATGGAGCGCACTTCCCCTTGCGAGACGCGGTAGGCCGGCCACGTCGTGTACGCGTGCTGCGCATCGGCGGTCTTCGTGAGGTTCGGCAGGTCCTGCAGGCGGATCCGCTTGTTGTCGGCGCCATGGCAGGTGACGCAACCGAAATCGTGGGGGCCGGCGCGGAAGAAGAAGATGTCGCGGCCCAGCTCGTAGGCCTGCTTCTCCTTCGGATGGTCGAGCGCCACGTGCATCTTCATTCCGCGCGACTGCTCGACGACGTAGGCCACGAGCGCGTCCATCGGCACTTTCTTGCCGGGACCGCCGAAGGGATCCTTGCTCGCCTGCTCGCGCGTGAAGCCCTGCAGCTTGACCATGCAGGTGACCAGGCGCGACTCGAGGTCCTCGACCTTGTCGCTGTCGGCGAAATACCTGGGCAGCACGGCATAGGCGCCCTTCACGACCCCGGGCCCGAGGCCCAGGTCGCATTGCTCGAGCGATGCATTCCTCGGGCCGCGCTTCTGCTTCCAGAGCTCCTCGCCCCGGGCTTCCCACAGCTCCGCGGGATTTTCCTCGGCGACAGCCTCGCGATACTTCTCGATCTGCGCGGCGGTGGAATCGGGCGCCGCCGGTTGCTGCCCGAACGCGGCGGCCGCGGCGACGACGCCACCTGCGGCGATCGCGATCGCGGCACGTTGAATGCCGTTCACTGGACTCTCCTCGTTTCTCTTGTGCGATCCCGTGCTTCGGCGAATCTCAGGCGAAGGCCGCCGCAGATGCGGCATGGCGGAAGAACGGATGCATCGTGGACTCCTTCGAAAGGACGGTTCAGGCGATCGCGGCCTCGTCCGTGCGCTTGTCGCCGTGGTTGTCGGTCCAGGTCACCACGACCTTGTCGCCGGGCTTGCCGCCCGAGAACTTGAAAGCGAGGAACGGATTCTTCGACACCGCCGGACCCCACTCGGCCGAGAGCACCGTCTTGCCGTTGCAGGTGGCGCTCACGTTCTGGATGAACCAGGCGGGGATCACCCTGCCCTGCGCGTCCTTGCGCTGGCCCGTCTCCATCTCGTGGGCCATGAGGATGCGCACGTCGACCTTGTCGCCCTCCATCTTCGCCCGGATCTTCATCGGATCGGCCATCTCAACCTCCGCAGCCGCCCAGGGTGACCTTCACTTCCTTGGACGCGTAATAGAACTTGCCGTCGGCGGCCTTCACCACCGCGAACACGTTGGAGGTCTGGCCCATCTTGATGCGCGTGTTGATCCACGGGTCGGTGCCGTCGGGAATCTGGAAGTTCGCCGCGAGGATGTTCGGGTTCTTCTCGACCATCAGTGCGATGTTCTGCGTGCCCGGGATCTTGCTCGTCACCGTGACGGGCACGACGGCGCCGTTCTCGGCGATGTCGGGCGAGGTGATCGTGATCGCCGGACTCTGCTCCGGCGCCGAGGAGCCGCCCAGGGCCCGCACCGCGTCGTTCAACGAGTTCTTGACCTCGAAGGCCTGCTGGTTCCATTCGGCCCAGGCGCTGCCCGGCCTGAAGAGGCCGGCAGCCGCCATGAGGGCGAGCACCGCGCCGCCGCCCGCGCCCTGCAGCACCTTGCGTCGGCCCGGGCTGATCGCTTCCCTGTCCATCGGACGTTTTTCCGTATGACGAGTCGAATGGGAAATTATAACGCCCCGCCGGAGAAGCCCCGAGCGCGCGCTCCCGATGCTCGCGCGACAACGGCCCGCTTGACGCGCGCAACGACGGGGCGAAGGTGTACGGCCGCACCTCCGGCTGTCCCCTGTCGTTTGGGTCGTTCAGTCCCAGCCCTTCGCCGCACGCTCGTCGCTGTCGCGCGCCTCGACCCAGCGCGCGCCCTCAGGGGTCTCCTCGCGCTTCCAGAAGGGCGCCCGCGTCTTGAGGAAATCCATGATGAACTCGCATGCGGCGAAAGCCTCGCCGCGGTGTGCGCTCGACACGCCCACGAGCACGATACGGTCCCCCGGGCGCATCGCGCCCACGCGATGGATCACGAGCGTCTCGAGCAGGTCCCAGCGTTCGTGCGCCTGGCGGCAGATATCCGCGAGCGCGCGCTCGGTCATGCCGGGATAGTGCTCGAGCGTCATGGAGCGCACCGCCGAGCCGTCGTTGGAGGCGCGCACGAGCCCGGTGAAGCTGGCGACCGCGCCCACGTCGGTGCGTCCCGCGGTGAGCCGCTCGAGCTCGCGGCCGACGTCGAAGTCCGCCTCCTGCACGCGCACGATGGCCATGTCAGCCCCCGGTGACCGGCGGGAAGAACGCCACCTCGTCGCCCGACCGCAGCGGCGTGGCGAGGCTCGCCATCTGCTGGTTCACCGCGACGCGCCAGTCCTTGCCGGGCGCGAACGCGTCGGCCCAGGCGCCGTCGCGCCGCCGCAACGAATCGACGAGCATCGCGACGGTGGCGCCGGGCGCGGAGAGCGGCACCTGCTCGCGCGAGGTTCCGAGGCTCTCGCGCAGGCTGGCGAAGAAGAGCACCGTGACCATGGCGGCCTAGCGGACGAGCCGCGCCCGGTCGAGGCGGAGGTAGCGCATGATGAATCGCGCCACGGCCCCGGCATCGCCCAGCGGCAGCTGCGGCAGGTCCGTCTCGAGCGGCTCGTCGGTCGCGATGGCCACGACATGGTCATCGGCCGGGAAGAGCAGCTCGGCCTTCGCATCACGGCGATGAACCTCGATCTTCGGGATCGGCTCGCTCTTGTACCCCTCGACGATCACCACGTCGCAAGGCGAGAAGCGCCGCAGCTGCTCCTGCAGCGGGGGCTCCGGCGCGCCACGCAGCTCATGCATCAGGGCCCACCGCGTGCCGGAGCTCACGAGCACCTCGGTGCACCCCGCGAGCCGATGGCGGTACGAGTCCTTCCCGGGCTGGTCGAGGTCGAACTCATGGTGGGCGTGCTTGATCAGCGACACGCGCAACCCTTCCGACACGAGCAGGGGAATCACCTTCTCGATCAGGGTGGTCTTGCCGCTGCCGCTGAACCCGGCGATGCCGATCACTTTCACGCCTCGATTCTACAAAACAAACGCCCCGCTGGCCTTGCGGCCGCGGGGCATCGGTCGGACTGGAGCTTACTTCGAGCGGCGCGCGGTGCGCTTCGTCGCGGCCTGGGCGGTGGCGACACCGTCCTCGACCGTGCGGGCGGCCGCGTCGTAGATGCGCTTGTTGATCGCGGTCACGTTCTCGTAGGCGGCCTGCGCGGCGGTCATCGCCGACTTGAGGTTGCCCACGAAGGACTCGCTGCCGGCGGGCGCGTACTTGAACGCCTCTTCCAGCGCGGCGACGGCGGCGCGGTTGAGCTCGCCGTTCTGCTTCTCGAGGGCGCGCTTCACTTCGTTCTGCGCTTCCGTGGCGGTCTCGAACGCCTCGCGGGACACCGAGTAGGCGCGCTTGAGCGCGGGCTCGAGGGCGGCGGAATTGAGGGCGATGACCTCGTGCACGTCCTTGGCGGTCGCGAGCGCGCGCGCATGGTCGGCGGCGAGGTTCACGGACTCACGGGCGGCGCCGAGGCCGATTTCGGCGAGCTTCTCGGCATTCGCGAGCGACAGCTGCGCCAGCGAGTTGAACTGCTCGATCGCGGCCTGGTTGGCGGCGGTGAGCTGGTCGATCTTGAACATGGAGTTCTCCGGGGTAGGGGGTCGGGTTGCAGCGCAGTTTTTGTTGCACTGCACAAATCCCATTTTAGGCCTTCCCACCCCCTTGTCAAGCCCCCGTATTGCCCCTTTTTGACCTAAATCTATTGCGGTGCACCATGGTCCGCCCGGCCCGGTTCGCGGGCCGGTCCAAAGGCCTCAGAAGGACACCACCTGGCGCACCGCCCGCCCCTCGTGCAGGCGGTCGAAGCCCTCGTTGATCTCCTCGAGCGGAAGCCGGCCGGACATCAGCCGGTTCACGGGCAGCTTTCCGGCCCGGTAGAGGTCGATGTAGCGCGGAAGGTCGCGCTGGGGCACGCAGGTGCCGATGTAGCTGCCCTTGATGGTGCGCTCCTCGGCGACGAGATGCGTGGGCGCCATGGGCCAGGTCGCCGTCGGGTGGGGCAATCCGGCGGTGACCGTGGTGCCGCCCCGGCGCGTCACGCGATACGCCGTTTCGAAGGCGCGCGTGGACCCGGCCATCTCGATCGCGAAGTCGACGCCGCCGCCGGTGGCCTTCTTCACCTTCTCGACCAGCTCCGGATCGGCGGCGTTGAACCCGTCGGTGGCCCCGAGCGCCGCGGCCAGCTCGAGCTTGGCGTCGGAGATGTCGATGGCGACCACGCGGCGCGCGCCCGAGGCGACCGCTCCGAGGACCGAGGCGAGCCCGACGCCGCCAAGGCCCACCACCGCCACGCTGGAACCCGCACGGACCTGCGCGGTATTGACCACGGCGCCGACGCCGGTCAAGACGGCACAGCCGAAAAGGGCCGCCTCGTCGAGCGGCAGCGAAGGATCCACCTTCACGCACGAGCGGCGCGACACGACGGCGGCCTCCGCGAAGGCGGAACAGCCCATGTGGTGGTTGACCGGTTCGCCGCCCTCCCGAAAGATGCGGCGCGCGCCGGAGAGCAGCGTGCCGGCGCTGTTGGATGCGGCGCCGACCTCGCACAAGGCGGGCCGACCCTCGGAGCATGGGCTGCAATGGCCGCAGCTCGGGATGAAGACGAGCACCACATGGTCGCCCCGGCGCAGGTCGTCGACGCCCGGCCCCACGGCCTCCACGACGCCGGCGGCCTCGTGTCCCAGCGCCATCGGGGTCGGGCGCGGACGGTCGCCGTTGATGACCGAGAGGTCGGAATGGCAGAGACCTGCGGCGCCGATGCGCACGAGCACCTCTCCCTGGCCCGGCGGCTCGAGCTCGACCTCCTCGATCTTCAGCGGTTTCGAACGGGCGTAGGGAAGCGGCGCTCCCATCTCGTCGAGCACGGCGGCACGAATCTTCATGGAATCCAGGCGGTGGTGATTGAAGCCCCGAAAGTGTAAATCGTCCCGCGCGGTCGCGCGCTGAACTTCCCCGGCATGGCGGTGCCTTCCCCCGTGACCCGCCCCTTGCCATGCCCAACGGCTCCCGTACCGTCCTCGTCGCGGCCCTCGCCGCCAACCTGCTCATCGCCATCACGAAGTTCGGCGCGGCGGCGTTCACCCACAGCTCCGCGATGCTGAGCGAGGCCGTGCACTCGCTCGTCGACACGAGCAACGAAGTGCTGCTGCTGTACGGCGCGCGCCAGGCGGCCCGCCCGGCCGACGACGAGCACCCCCTGGGTCACGGGCGCGAGTACTACTTCTGGAGCTTCATCGTCTCGCTGCTCATCTTCGCGGTCGGTGCCGGCGTGTCGACGTACGAGGGCGTGCGCCACGTGATGAACCCGGTCGAGATGACCGCCCCGCACGTGAACTACATCGTGCTGGGAATCGCTTCGGTATTCGAGGGCGTCTCGTGGTGGTTCGCCTTCCGCGAGTTCCGCCGCCGCAAGGGCAAGCGCGGCTACCTCGAGGCGGCCATGCAGACGAAGGATCCGACGGCCCTCATCGTGTTCCTCGAGGACAGCGCGGCCCTGATCGGCATCGCGATCGCATTCGCGGGCACGTACGCCGCGCAGGCCCTGGACGACCCGGTGTACGACGGCATCGCGTCCATGGCCATCGGCCTGCTGCTCGGCGTGGTGGCGATCTTCCTCGCGCGCGAGAACAAGCGGCTCCTCATCGGCGAGCCGGCGCGCGACGCGCTCGTGCAGTCCATCGCGCGGATCGCGCGCGACGACCCCGCCGTGCAGGACCTGAACGGAATGCTCACCTTCCAGGTCTCACCCATGCAGGTCATCGCGGCCCTCAGCCTGCATTTCCACGACGGGCTCGACAGCGATGCCATCGAGTCCGCGGTGGAGCGGCTCGAGGCACGCGTGCGCGCGCAACACCCGGAGATCCTCATGCTGCTGGTCAAGCCGCAACGGCCGGCCGCGTACCGGCGCGCCGTCGAGGCGCGCAAGCGCTGGCGCGAGCCCGGCCAGTCTTGAAATCTGCGGCATCATGCGCATATGCGCCTTGCCGAAGCCTTCGAAGGAAACGCCATGAAAAGATCGATCGCCTTCCTGGTCCTCACCTTGTGCCTGGGCCTTGCCGCCCTCGACGCCGACGCCGCGCGCCGTTTCGGCGGCGGCGGCAACCTGGGGCGCCAGCGTCCCGCGCCCACCATGCGCGAGGCGCCGCGCGAAGCTCCCGCCGCGGCCCCTGCGCCGTCGCGCTCGGCCCAGCCCACGCCCGCGCCGGGGACCACGCCCCTGCCGGCGCCGCGCCCGAGCTTCATGCAGCGTTGGGGCGGCGTGCTCACGGGCCTCGGCATCGGCGCGCTCCTGGGCTCGCTCTTCGGCGGGCATCTCGGCGGCGCCGGCGGGGCGCTCTTCTTGCTGCTGATCGTGGCCGTGCTGGTCTATGGAGCGATCCGCCTCTTCGCGCGCGGTCGCGGCGCGCCACCGCAACGCGCGGCGTACGAAGGCGCGGGAGCGGCCAACGGCAATACCTACGACATGGAGCGCACGCGCGCGCAGCCGGGCTTTTCCGGCATCGGCAGCGCGATTCCGGCGGAACCCGGCGCGCGGGATACGGCTGTGAACGCGCTGCCTTCCGGACCCGAGCCCACGGTCCTGCAGCCAGGCGAAGTCGAGCCTTTCCTGCGCGTGGCGAAGACGTCGTTCATCCGCCTGCAGGCCGCGAACGACGCGGGCGACCTCGACGATATCCGCGACTACACGACCCCGGAGATGTACGCGGAGATCGCGATGCAGGTCCGCGATCGCCACGGATCGCAGAAGACCGAGGTCGTGGCCCTCGATGCCGAGCTCGTCGGCACCGGCGTGGAGGACCCCTATGCGTATGCGAGCGTGCGCTTCAAGGGCGCCCTACGCGAGACGCCGACCGGCGCGACCGAGACCTTCGACGAGGTGTGGAACGTGCGGCGCAAGCTCTCGGATCCGCGCTCGCCGTGGCTCATCGCGGGGATCCAGCAGGCGGCCTGACGATCCGCGCCGCCGCGCGGCGCTAGCCTCCCGCGTCGTCCCGCGCGCCCTCGCCGGGATACACCGTGTTCGGGTCGCGCATGGGCGGGTTGGGCTTCGGTTCCGGCCCCTGCGGTGGTGCGGGGATGGCCTTGAGCGGAGGAGGCGTCCGCAGCGTGGCCGCGGTGGGGGGCATACCCGAATCTCCATCGTCGTCGGAGGCCGCTTCCGTGAGATCCGTCTTCGCGATCCGTGGCCTCACGCGATAGCTCACGCTCGCCGCCATCGGCAGAACGATGCCGGATGCCGCTTGCGCAACAGGAGGCGGGATCACGGGCAACGCCTTCGCAGGCGAAGGCATCAAGCCGAGCGGCGCCGGGGATGTTGCCGGCCCGGTGTTCCCAACGGGCCTGGCGAGCCAGGCGAGGCCCGCGGCCGCCGCGACCAGGCAGAGCCGCACCAGCGTGCGCATCTTCACGGCCGCATCAGCATGTCAGCGGTCCCGGCGTCGACGGACAGTCCGCCTTCTTCGCGCCCACCAGCTTGCCGACCGCGAACGGCCCTTCGTAACGCGCCCCGGTCGGGCCCACGTAGAAACCCTCGCCCTCCGCCTTGCCATCGCGGAAACGTCCCTCGAGGCGAGCGCCGTTCTCCCAACGGTACACGCCCGCTCCTTCCGGCTTGCCGTGGTGCCACATGCCAACGTAGGTATCGGCGCCGCGCGCTTCTCCCTGGCCCTCGGGGAGCTCGTTCTCGTTGCCGCAGGCGCCGTGGTAGTGCCCGATGAGGTACTTGTCCTCCGGATCGCATCCATGGCCGTATGCCCCTGTCGCCAAGGCAAGCGCCGCGACGCCCGCGAGCGCGACTCGCAGCCAGCTTCGTTCCATGCCGTCCTCCATCGAAAGAGGGGCCGCTTTCGCGGCCCCGGGTTACGCCTCGCTACTTGAGAATGTCCAGCGCCGGCCCCCACAACTGCACGATGTGCATGCCGGTGTTCGCGCGGTCCACCGCGTAGACGTATCCGCGATTGTCGCTGTCCAGGTTATTCGTCTGGATCGCGACCTTGCAGGTGTCGACGCCGTTGTCGGTGACGCAGCGCTGGTCGGTCTTGCTGGTGATCGCCGGGATGTAATACGCGATCTCCTTCGGGTTCCACGGGTCGCGGATGTCGAGCGCGCGGATGCCGGCATTGAAGTACGCGAGCCACAGCACCTTGCCGTAGTACATCGGGTTGATGCGCTCATCCGAGGAGTGCGTGCCGAAGCGGCCGCCGCGATCGCAGAAATTCACCTGTCCGCCGGAGGCCGGATCGAGGTGGAAGCTGCCCACGCCGAAGGGCTCCGTCTCCGTGGTGATGTCCACGAAGTACGTCATCTGCGGATTCTCGCGGCACTGGTTGCCGGTCGATTCGTTGGTGAGCGCGATGATGTTGCGCGTGGCTCCTTTCGTGTATCCCTTGAAGGACGGAATCGTCATGTTCATGATCGGGAACACCGTGTGCGCGCCGTTGGTGGGCCCCTGGTCATAGCGCGCGATCTGCGGGTACAGCAGCTGCGTGACGGTCGGTGCCTCGCGCGTGGCCGGCGTGAGCGATGGGTCGTTCAGCAGCTTGTCGCGATCGACGATCTGCAGGATGCCGTTGCTCGACGTGCCGTAGCCGAAGTACACGCGGTTGCCGAGCTGGTAGGGACCGTGCAGTTGCACTTCGACCGGGCCCGTCGAACCGGGCTGCTGGGTGGGCAGGCCGAAGTTGCGGATGAACTTGGGATGCGCCGGATCGCTGAGATCGTAGATCTGCGTCATGCGGCTCGTGCGCCAGCCCGGGCGGGCCCCCACGAGGTACGCGATGCCGGAGTCGCATTCCCACCAGCTCTTGTGGGTGTCCGTCTGGCCATCGACGGGCGTCGAAAGCAGGACCGGGTTCGCCGGGTTGGTGACGTCGTACACCTCGTGCCCCTGCGTTCCCTTGGTGCGCAGGAGATAGAACTTGCCCGTCTGGCCCAGGACACCGGTCTGGCCCGGGCACATGCGCACCATCTGCGCACCGCCCGCCTCGCCCGCACCGGCGGGTCCCGGGATGTGATGCAGATACACCGGATGCGATGGATCCGTCACGTCGACGATCGACGTGCCGTTGGACTCGACCTGGCCGGTCAACGGGTTCAACGCGCTGCCGCCGTGGTGGCCGACGTACGCGATCCACCGGTTGCCCTGCTGCTCGGCGATCGGCTGGTAGGCGCTGCGGCCCTGCAGGTCGTGGAACCCCACGAGCTTCATGTTGCTCGCGTCGGGCTGCGTCGGCACGTACGCGCGGTTGTTGTCCGTGGACGCGGCGAGCGACGGCGTCATCCACGGCAATGCCGCTGCCAATGCGACGCCAAGAACCGTGCGGCTGAGTCTCATCGAATTCTCCTCTGGGTTCGGGGCATGCTCGGCAATCCGCCCGGTCTCTCGGCCTGCCGCAAGCCACGCGTGCCTGAATTTAAGCGCGCAAGGCGCGCCCCGGCGTTCGATTTCCTGTGCCGGCCTTTCGGGCGGCTGCGAATCTTGCGCGAGCCTTAACGCTGCGGCTAGGTCCGCTTCCGGAATTCGCTCGGCGCGAGGTGCGCCATCTTGCGGAAGCTCACGCTGAAATGGCTCGCGCTCGAATAACCCACGCGCTGCGCGATGTCGGTGAGGCTCAGGCGGGGATTCTGGAGAAGCACCTTCGCGCGATCGATGCGCCGTTGCACCACGTAGCGGTGAGGCGGCACGCCGGTCGCGGCGCGGAAGGCGTGCGCGAAGTGGAACGCGCTCATGCCGGTGGCGCGCGCGATGCTCTCGACCGACAGATCCGCGGAGAGGTTTTCCTGGATATACGCCTTGGCCAGCCGCAGCTTGTGCGGCGAGATGGTGATCGGGGCCGTGCGCGGATCCTCGATGTCGCAGTGCTCCCGCACCAGCTGCAATGCGAGCTGCTCGACCGCCGATTCCACGTAGAGGCGCGCGCCGATGCGCTCCGCCGACAGCTCCTGCCAGAGCGCACGCGCGATCTCGGCGATCCGCAGGTCCCCGGCGGGCAGCGCGTGACGCGGCCGCGGCATGGCCGTGCCCCGTCCCGTCGCGCGCTCGAGCACCGAGGCGAGCTGCGATTGCGGGATCCACGCGACGAGCACCGTCGCATCGCCGCGTTGGCGCCAGGTCGTGGACGATCCCGCGGGCGCGACGATGACGTCGCCCGGTCCCACCTCTTCCTCGCAGGCCATCCCTTCGCGCTCGTGGGAGAGGCACGACACGCCGGCAAGCTGCACCGAGACGAGATGCTCCCGGTGCGTTCCACCGAAGGCGAGGTCGCCGATGCGATAGACATCGACGGGCGCGCACGCCCAGCCGCGGCCGCGCGTGGTCGCGATAGGGGGTGGGAGAGCCTGGCGCAGTGGCTTTGGGGGAGCGGCAGCGAGGGGGTTCATATAATGAAACGCTGTTTTGGAAACGCGTTTAGTGCACCGTATTCCTGCGGCGACCCCGCGTCAACGGAATCGGTGCCCATCGCCCGCTCCGGTAACCTTGCGCGAGGCGCCAGCCGACCCTCCCTCTCCACCACCTTGATGAAATGAACCTTGAATCCCTGAAGATCGGCATCCTCGAAGGCGACGACATCGGCCACGAGATCGTCCCCGCGGCCGTGGAAGTGGCCCGCGCCGCGGCGAAGAAGCATCGCCTTGCCATCGACTGGCGTGCGTTGCCGGTCGGCGCGCGCGCGCTGAAGACCCACGGCTCCACGCTGCCAAAGGAAACGATCGACGCGCTGCCCACGCTCGACGGCTGGATCCTGGGGCCGATAGGCCATCGCGCCTACCCGAAGGTGGCCGAGGCGATCAATCCGCATCCGATCCTGCGCAAGCAATTCGACCTCTTCGCCAACGTGCGGCCCACGCGCTCGTACCCGGACATCGGCTGCCTGCACCAGGACGTCGACCTCATCATCGTCCGCGAGAACAACGAGGGCTTCCAGCCCGATCGCAACATGGTCGCGGGGTCGGGCGAGTTCCGTCCCACGCCCGATGTCACCTGCTCGGTGCGCGTCATCACGCGGCGGGCGAGCTACCGGGTCGCCCGGGCGGCGCTCGAGCTCGCGCGCCATCGCAAGAAGCACATGACGTTCGTGCACAAGGACACCGTGTTCAAGCTGGGCTGCGGCATGTTCGTCGAGGAATGCCGCCGCGCCGCGGAGGAGTATCCCGACGTGAAGGTCGACGACGTGATCGTCGACACGTTCGCCATGCGCCTCGTGCGCGACCCCCAGAGCTTCGACGTGGTCGTCACGACGAACATGTTCGGCGACATCCTCTCGGACGAAGCGGCGGGCCTCGTGGGCGGACTCGGGATGGCGCCGGGGCTGTGCATCGGCGAGGCGCGCATCGCGATGGCGCAGGCGACCCATGGCAGCGCGCCCGACATCGCGGGGCGCGGCATCGCGAATCCTTACGCCATGATCGAGTCGACGCGCATGCTGATCGAGTGGCTCGGCCACGACCGCTCGATTCCCGAGGCGGTGGCGGCGGCGCGATCCATGGCGCGCGCCACGACCGCCGCGCTCGCCGATCCGGCGTCACGCACCGGCGATATCCGCGGGACCGGCAACACCGCTGCCATGACCGGCGCGATCGTGCGCGGGATCGAGAACGACTGAAGCGGGTTGCGGTCGGTCGGCGGTGACGAAAAAAAGCGCCCGGGAGCGCGCGCTCCCGGGAAGTGTCACGCGTTCAATGGATCGGCAAGGGCAACCCGGGGATCGCCACGGGCTGGTCGAGGCAGGAGATCTTGCCCTTGGGCGCGCCCGTGCCGCCGATCTCGCCCGCGGAGCTGGGCGAGTTGTCGCGGCGATTGCTGTCCGAGTTCGCCGTGCACAAGCGATGTCCCACGAGCACGGGGCTGGTCGGCGTCTCGAGCGGACCGCCGTTGCGCAGCTGGTTCGCGGGGTTCACCGGATTGCGGAAGACCTCGATGACCTGCTGCGTGCCCTTCGCGACGAATACCACCGCATTGCGCTCGTTCGCGTCGACCCACGCGTTGCCGGCCTGATCGAGCACGAAGCCGTCGGCACCCTCGAGGTAGGGATGCTGCACCCACACCTGGTCGAGGCAGAGCGTATCGGCCGGGTAGGTCGAATCGCAGCCCATGTTCGCGACGGGCGTGCTGTCCTCGGCCAGGTGCACCTTCCACAGGGCGCCGCGGGCCGTGTCCGCGATGTAAAGGTTGTGCTCATGGTCGAACTGAACACCGTTCGCGACGAGCGGCTGCGCGGTGCCGGCCGGCAGCGTGATCACGCTGCGGCCCACGCCGGCCGGCGTGCTCGTGGAGATGACCCCGTTCGCCATCGCCGGGATGCGCAAGGCCTCGGTCACCGCGCCGTCGGGCGCGATGCGCCAGACGCGCCCGACACCCGTCGTTCCGTCCCCCGTCCAGAGGTTGCCGTTCCAGTCGAACGCGAGACCGTTGTTGCCGGGCACGTTCGCCGCGAAGATGGTCGCGGTGGGCGGCGTGTCTGCGTTCGGCGTGAATCGATAGACATTGCCGTCGCTCTGCGTCACGTAGAGCCGGCCATCGGGTCCGAAGGCCAGGCCACTCGGCGAGCACGCCGTCGTGGCACTGGGCGCGGGGATCAAGCCCACCACGACGAGCGTCGGGTTATCGAGCGGCACCTGGTACACGGGGCACGATGCAGGGGCCGCGGCGCGGCCCGGCGCGTAGAGGTTGCCCTGGTAGTCGCTGGTCAGTCCCTCGATGCCGAGGGGCGTGGTGATAAGGGTCGAGAACGTCACGGGCGCGGGCACCTTGCCGGAATCGGCGAGTGTCGCGGCCGCGCAGAACACGAAGGGAATGGCCCACCGTCCCTGGATCATGGCGAAGTCTCCTCGATGTTGTGGTTTGGCGAAGCGGGCCTATCGTGCGCCGCTACCCGCGCGGCGCGCAAGCGGGCCGAATGCCATTCCATACCGAGGAAACGCCGTTTTATTCCAGCGCCGCGTCAGGACGATTTGGGCTCGTCGCTCTCGACCGTGCCGAGCAGCGGCTTGTCGACCGCCTGGAGCTTGCGCGGGGCGCTTTCCACCGCGCGCAACTCGATGATTTCCGCCTCTTTCGAGGTCGCGCCCTGCTCCTTGAACTTGCGCGCGGAAACCAGCACGCGGCTTTCGAAGGACGCGATCGCCGAGTTGTAGCTCTCCGTCGCGCGCCCGAGGTTCACGCCGACCCGCTCGAAGTGCTCGACCATCGTGCCCAGCCGCTGGTGCAGCTCGCGCCCGAGCTCGCTGATCTCGCGGTAGTTCTGCTGGATCGTCTCCTGGCGCCAGCCGTAGGCCGCCGCCTTGAGGATCGCCATGAGCGACGCCGGTGAAGCGATGATCACGTTCTGGCCGAATCCGGTGTCGAGCAGCTCCGGATCGGACTCGAGCGCCGCGCTGCAGAACGCCTCGCCGGGAATGAACATCACGACCACTTCGGGCGTGGGCTGGAACTGCTCCCAGTACGTCTTCCGGGCCAGCGCCTGCAGGTGGCCCCGCACGGCCGCCGCATGCTCGCGGATCTTCGACTTGCGGACTTCCTCGTCCTGCGCCTCGTGGGCATCGAGGTACGCGGAGAGGGGCGCCTTCGAGTCGACGACGATCTGGCGGCCGCCCGGAAGGCGCACGACCAGGTCCGGACGCAGCAAGCGACCCTCGTCCGTGGAGGCCGTCTCCTGCTCCACGAAGTCCACGTGCTCGAGCATGCCGGCCATCTCGACCACGCGCCGCAGCTGCACCTCGCCCCAGCGCCCGCGCACGTGCGGCTGGCGCAGCGCCTTCACCAGGTTCGATGTCTCCTGCCGCAGCAGCGTCTGCACCTCGGCCATCTGCGTGAACTGCGCGCGGATCTCCCCGTACGCCTGCTCCCGCGCGCGCTCGAGGAGCGCGATCTTCTCGTCCACCTTCTCGAGCGAGGTCTTGACCGGAAGGACCAGCGCGTCGATCGCCTGCTGGCGCTTCTCGAGGTCGCCCTTCGCCGCCTGCGCGAACTCGCCGAGGGAGGCGCGCGCCAGCTCGATGAAGGACTGGTTGTTGCTCTTCAAGGCGTCGGCCGAGAGCGACTTGAAGGAATTCTCGAGCGCGCGCTGCGCCTCGGAGAGGAGCTGCAGCTTCTCGGCCGACTGCTGGCGCGCCTCTTCGAGCCGCGTGTGCAATTCCGCCGCCCGCGTGCGCAGCTGCGACCCCTCCGACTGCAGCGCGGCGATCGCGGACTCGCGCTGGCGCACCACGTCGCGCAGCTCGTCCACGTGCTTCGCGCGTTCCTCGAAGGTTGCCGCGTTCTGCACCGCTTCCAGCAGCTGCGTGCGCAGCGTGGAGGCGTCGCGCTCGAGCTCGGCCGCCTGCACCCCTGAGCGCAGGGCCTGCTCGCGGGCGGCCACGAGCTGCGCCTCGAGCTCGGCCACGCGCGAGCCGTCGTGGGAGGGCCGCGCGCGGCTGCGGTACCAGGCGACGGCGAAGCCGCCGGCGGCGCCGAGGACGGCGATGAGGAGGGTCACGGCGGTGCTTTCCATGACGAAGATTCTCGCACGTTAAGATGGGGAAATGCCCGAGCTGCCCGACGTCGCCGTGTATGTCGAGGCCCTCCACCGCAAGGTCGTCGGCCATCGCCTCGAGGGCGTGAAGCTCTCGAGCCCCTTCGTCCTGCGCTCCTACGATCCGCCGCTCGATGCCATCGCGGGACGCGCGGTGCGGGGCGTTCGCCGCATCGGCAAGCGCATCGTGCTCGACATGGGCGACGAGCTCTTCGTGGTGATCCACCTCATGATCGCGGGGCGACTGCGCTGGAGGGCGCGCGGGCAGAAGGCGGGCGTCGGCGCGAAGATCATCCTCGCCACCTTCCAGTTCGACGACGGCTACCTGGTCTTCAGCGAGGCCGGCTCCAAGAAGCGCGCCTCCATCACGCTGGTGCGCGGCGAGGACGCGTTGAAGGCGCTGGATCCCGGGGGCGTCGAGCCGCTCACCACGACGAAGGAGGAATTCGCCGCGGCGCTCAGGCGCGAGAACCACACGCTCAAGCGCGCGCTCACGGACCCTCACCTCTTCAGCGGCATCGGCAACGCTTATTCGGACGAGATCCTGCACGCGGCGCGCCTCTCGCCGATGAAGCTCACGAAATCGATGGATGACGCGGAGATCGAACGGCTGTGGAAGGCGACACGCGAGACGCTGGCGTCCTGGACGGACATCCTGCGCGGGGAGGCCGGCGATTTCCCGGAGAACGTGACGGCGTTTCGCCCGGGCATGGCGGTGCACGGCCGCTACGGGAAGCCCTGCCCCGTGTGCGAGGCACCCGTGCAACGCATCGTGTACGCGGAGAACGAGGCGAACTACTGTGCGCGCTGCCAGACCGAGGGCCGGCTGCTCGCCGACCGCTCGCTCTCGCGCCTGCTGAAGGACGACTGGCCGAAGTCGATCGACGACCTCTAGCCTTTGGGCACCGTCTTCTCGAACGCCGGCCGCTTCGCGGCCTTCTCCCACCACGACGCGAGCTGCGGATGGGCGGCGCGCCAGTCGCGATCGGCGTAGCGGAAGTCCAGGTAGCCCAGGGCGCATCCCGCCCCGATGCTGCCGATATCGACGTGCGCCAGCTCGCCCGCATTCTGCTCGAGGAAATCGAGCGATTGGTCGACCTTGAGGAGCTGTCCCTCGCTCCACGCCTTCCAGCGCAATGCCTCGGGGCGCAGGAACGTCTCGTAGCGATTCAGCACCGCCGCATCCAGGATGCCGTTGGCCGCGGCGTGCAGCCGCAGCGCGCGCCAGCGGGCCTCGCCCCTCGCGGGGAAGAGCTTGCCGCCGCCGGCCCGATCGTCGAGGTACTCGCAGATCACGACGGAATCGAAGAGCGCGAGCCCGTCATCGGTCTGCAGCGCGGGCACCTTCATGAGCGGCGCGACGCGAGCGTAATCGCGATTGGGCTCGCTCGGGACGACCTTGGTGGTGACGAGCTCGATCTGGCCGGCGAGGCCCAGCTCATGGGCGCAGACGAGGACCTTGCGGACGAAGGGCGAAGCGGCGGAGTAGTGGAGTTTCATGGGCCGGGAGTCTCGGTCCCCCGGCCGTGGACGTCAAGCGTGAAAAGAAAAACGCCCGGGGACTCGCGTCCGCGGGCGTTGTCCTTGGCGAAGCGGCAGGCTTACGCCGCCTTCTCTTCGCGTGCGGCGCGCTTGCGGTCGTGCTCCGACAGGAAGCGCTTGCGGAGGCGAATCGACTTGGGCGTCACTTCGACGAGCTCGTCGTCCTCGATGAACTCGATCGCCGACTCGAGCGTGATCTGGATCGGCGGCGTGAGCGTGACCGCCTCGTCCTTGCCGGCCGCCCGCACGTTGGTGAGCTTCTTGCCCTTGATCGGGTTCACGATCAGGTCGTTGTCCCGGCTGTGGATGCCGATGACCATGCCTTCGTAGACGCGCTCGCCCGGGGAGACGAACATGCGGCCGCGCTCTTCGAGGTTCCACAAGGCGAAGGCGACCGCGTCACCCTGCTCGGAGGAGATGAGCACGCCGTTGCGCCGCGCCGGCAGCTCGCCCTTGACCGGCGCATACGTGTCGAACACGTGGCTCTTGATGCCGGTGCCGCGCGTGAGCGTCATGAACTCCATCTGGAAGCCGATGAGCCCGCGCGAGGGAATGTTGTAGTCCAGGCGCACGCGGCCCTTGCCGTCCGGCACCATGTCCTGCAGCTCGCCACCGCGCCGTCCGAGCTCCTCCATGATCTTGCCCTGGCTGTCGGTCTCGACATCGACCGTGAGCTGCTCCCACGGCTCCATGCGCACGCCGTCCACTTCCTTCACGACGACGCGCGGCTTGCCCACCGCGAGCTCGTAGCCTTCGCGGCGCATGTTCTCGATGAGGATCGTCAAGTGCAGCTCGCCGCGGCCCGAGACGCGGAAGACGTCCGCGTCCCCGGTCTCCTCGACCCGCAACGCGACGTTGGCGAGCAGCTCGCGATCGAGACGCTCGCGGATCTGGCGGCTCGTCACGTACTTGCCTTCCTGCCCGGCGAGCGGGGACTTGTTCACCATGAAGTTCATGGTGAGCGTCGGCTCGTCGACCCCGACCATCGGCAGCGCCTCGGGATTCTCCGGATCGGCGAACGTCGTGCCGATGATGAAGTCCTCGATGCCCGTGACCGAGACGATCTCGCCCACGGAGGCGACATCGGTCTCGACTTTCTCGAGCCCCTGGAACGTGTGGATGATGCCGATCTTCGCGATGCGCATGGGCTTGTCGCCGGCGAGGATCGCGACCTGCTGCGCCTTCCTGATGGTGCCGCGGCGGATGCGCCCGATGGCGATGCGGCCGAGGAAGCTCGAGTAATCGACCGCGGCGATCTGCAGTTGCAGCGGCTCGTCGGGATTGCCCTTCGGCGCCGGCACGTGCTCGAGCACGGCATCGA
>DASRRY010000039.1:0-332917 GCA_035656735.1 Usitatibacter sp.
ACGACATGGACATGTTCCGATGCATTACTCACCCGTTCGCCGCTCGCCGCCAGGTTGCCCCGCGCTGCCGCTCGACTTGCATGTGTAAAGCATTCCGCCAGCGTTCAATCTGAGCCAGGATCAAACTCTTCAGTTCAATCCCAAAAAACTCACAAAGAATCACATGTACTTCATGATTCGAAGCGAGCACTGCAAGTATCGCTTGGTCGCCCCAGCACCAATGAAACCGGTGTTGAGACTGGCGCACCCCAGTACCCACCTCTATCGGCTGTAACTTGTTAAAGAGCGTGGCTGAAACTGCTGCCGGACGACCTGATTGGCAGCGTTCAGCGGAACCATCAATTATACGGGACTTTCGGGTCCCTGCGCAAGCAGGTTCTTTTTCCTTTGCCTGAGTCGCCCGTGGGCGACACCGGATCCCGCTGCGCGTCCGATGCGCAAGAGAAACGAAAGCGCGATCGGCGAAGACCGAAATCTTATCGCATCCCGCGATACGCGGACAAGATCGTCGCGATATTTTCCGTTCCGCTCAGGCCGCGCGCCTGAGCATCACCTTCGCGAACTTCCGCTTGCCGACCTGGAGCACGTACGTTTCACCCGCGCACAGCTTGAGGGCCTTGTCGCTCACCTTCTCGCCGTTCACGCGCACCCCACCCTGCTCGATCATGCGATACGCCTCCGAGGTGCTCGGACAGACGCCCGCGGACTTGAGCACCTGCACGATCGGCACGTCGGCTCCGGTCACCTCGATCACCTGCTCGGCGAGGTCCTCCGGGACGCCGCCGTGGCGGAAGCGCGACTCGAAATCCTCGAGCGCGGCCTCGGCCGCGCGCCGGTCGTGATAGCGCGTCACCATCTCCTGGGCGAGGCGCACCTTGATGTCCCGCGGGTTTGCACCCTCCTCGACCGAGCGCTTCCAACCGGCAATCGTTTCGAGCGATTCCGCCGAGAGCAGCTCGAAGTAGCGCCACATGAGCTCGTCGGAAACGGACATGAGCTTGCCGAACATCTCGCTGGGCGCATCGGTGATGCCGACGTAGTTGCCGAGCGACTTCGACATCTTGTTCACCCCGTCCAGGCCTTCGAGCAGCGGCATCGTGATGATGACCTGGGACTCCTGCCCGAAATGCTTCTGCAGCTCGCGGCCCACGAGGAGGTTGAACTTCTGGTCCGTCCCGCCGAGCTCGACGTCCGCCTTCATGGCCACCGAGTCGTATCCCTGCATCAGCGGATACAGGAACTCGTGGATCGAGATGGGGCGCTGCTCGGCGAAGCGCTTCGAGAAGTCGTCCCGCTCCAGCATGCGTGCGACGGTATAAGTGCCGGCCAGCTTGACGATCCCCGCCGCCCCGAGCTGCGAGCACCACGTCGAATTGAAGAGGACCTCGGTGCGATCCGGATCGAGCACCTTGAAGACCTGCGACTTGTACGTTTCGGCGTTCTCGGCGATCTGCTCCGGCGTGAGCGGAGGACGCGTTGCGTTGCGTCCGGTCGGGTCGCCGATCATTCCGGTGAAATCCCCGATCAGGAACATGACGTGGTGACCCAGGTCCTGGAACTGGCGCATCTTGTTCAGCACCACGGTATGCCCGAGGTGAAGGTCGCGAGCCGTCGGGTCGAAGCCCGCCTTCACGCGCAGCGGCTTGCCGCGGGCGACCTTGCGCTCGAGGTCGTCCTGCAGGATGAGCTCGTCCACGCCGCGGCGGATGACATCCAGCTGCCGGTCCTGACTCATTGATTCGCCTTCACTTTCAGCTCGAAACGTGGCCGCTTTCTGCTATCCTTTGTCGGACGTTTCCGACAGGCAGGCCATGCGACACGAAAAAGGCGACAGTTTAACCCACCGATCCACGCGCCCCCTGCTCGGCCGGCCCCTCGCTTTCGTGGTCCTCCTTCTGGGCGTACCGGCCGCGACCGTGCTCACGGCTTTCGGCGTCGCGCCGGACACCGCGACCACGCCGCTGGAGTCCAGGACGATCGTGCAGGAAGTCCCGCTGCCCGACCTGGCACCCGCCCCCGAGCCCGCGCAGCGCTATGTGACGCAGGAGCGGGTCCTGCGCGGCGACACCGTCGCGGCGCTGTTCGACCGCCTCGGCATCCACGATGACGACGCGATGCGGTTCCTCAAGGCCGACGCGGGCGGACGCAACCTCTTCCGGCAGCTCGTGCCCGGGCGCGTGCTGCAGGCGGAGACCGATGGTGATGGCGGCCTCCTCGCGCTTCGCTATTTTTCCGGTCCCTCGTCGCTGCTCGAGGTCACGCGCGATGCGAAGGGCTTCAGCTCGCGCCAGCGCGCGCTGAGCGAGGAGCCGCGCCGCGTCTACAAGGCCGCGACCATCCATTCCTCGCTCTTCGCGGCGGCGGACGCGGCGGGAATTCCCGATGCCGTCGCCGTGCAGCTCGCGCGCATCTTTTCCACCGACATCGATTTCCACGCCGACCTGCGGCGCGGTGACAGCTTCTCGGTGGTGTACGAAATGATCTACGAGGCGGGGGAGCTGGTCGCCCCGGGACGCATCCTCGAGGCGCGTTTCGTGAACGCGGGGCAGGAATACTATGCCGTCCTCTTTCCCGACGACGATGGGCACGACACCTACTACTCCCTCGACGGCAGCAACCGCGCCAAGGGCTTCCTGCGCTCGCCCGTCGAGTTCTCGCGCATCTCGTCGGGCTTCGGGCGCCGGTTCCATCCCATCTTCAACAACTGGCGCAACCATACCGGCGTGGATTTCGCGGCACCGCAGGGAACGCGCGTCCTGGCCAGCGCCGACGGCACCATCGCCTCGGCGGGATGGCGCGGCGGCTACGGCAACGCCATCGAGATCCGCCACGGCGGAAGCGTGACCACGCTCTATGGGCACCTGTCGCGCTTCGCGCCCGGCATCCATGCCGGCGTGCACGTGCACCAGGGCGAGACCATCGGCTTCGTCGGCATGACCGGTTGGGCCACCGGTCCGCACCTGCACTACGAGTACCGCGTGGCCGGCGTCTACCAGGATCCGCTCAAGGTCGCGCTGCCGAAGGCCGAGCCCGTGCCGCCGCAGCTGCGCGCGCGGTTCGCGCAGGTCGCGGCCGACGCACGTGCCACCATCGACCTCGTGAGCTCCGCGCCCACCGCGCGCTTCGAGTAATCCGTGGACGGGTTGTTCGTCGGGCTGATGTCGGGCACCAGCCTCGACGGCGCCGACGCGGCCCTCGTGGACTTTTCCGCGGGCTCTCCACGCACATTGGGCTTCGCGTCAGTCGCGTTCCCCGACGAGCTGCGCGAAGACATCCTCGCGCTCTCCGCGCCCGGACGCGATTCCATCGAGTTGGAGGGTCGGGTCGCCACGCAACTCGGGAATCTTTATGCGCAGGCGGTGCGCGACGTGCTCGCATCCACGCGTGTCCAGGCGAGCCGCGTGAGCGCCATCGGGTGCCACGGCCAGACGATCCGGCATCGCCCGGACCTGGGTTTCACGATCCAGGTCAACGATCCTGCGCGCCTGGCGGAGCTCACGGGCATCGACGTGGTCGCGGATTTTCGCCGCCGCGACATGGCCGCCGGCGGGCAGGGCGCGCCGCTCGTGCCCGCGTTCCACGAGGCCGTGTTCCGCACGCCGGACGCGTCCCGGGCGGTCGTCAACATCGGCGGCATCAGCAATATCACGTGGCTGCCGGTCGGGGGCCGCACCATCGGCTTCGATTGCGGTCCGGGCAACGTGCTGCTCGATGGCTGGGCACGCAGGCACCTGGGTGCCCGCTACGACGAGGACGGCCGCTGGGCCGGCGCCGGGCGCACCGACGCGGCCCTCCTGGCACGGCTGCTGGACGAGCCCTACTTCTCCCTGCCGCCGCCCAAGAGCACCGGGCGGGAGCTCTTCCGCCTGGAATGGCTCGAGGAGCGCCTGCCGGCGGACTACCGGACCGCGGACGTGCAGTCGACGCTTACCGACTTCACGGCGCATTCCATCGTGCGGGCCCTGCGCGATTACTGCCCGGGCACGCGCGAGGTCTTCCTGGCCGGTGGTGGGGCGCGCAACCACGCGCTGGTGGAGCGCATCCGCGCGCTCTGCGAAGGCTGCCGCGTGGACCTCACCGACGCGATCGGCGTGCCGACGGCCCACGTCGAGTCGATGGCTTTCGCGTGGCTCGCGATGAAGTGCTCGAGGCGCGAGCCGATCGACCTGAGCGCCGTGACCGGCGCCCGGGCGCCGCGCATCCTCGGCGCGATCTACCCGGCCTGAAACGACAAAGGGGAGCTCGCGCTCCCCCTGGCGGGCCGCGAGATGGCGCGGCTTTAGGTCGAGAACGACGATCCGCAGCCGCAGGTCGAGGTGGCGTTCGGGTTCTTGATCACGAACTGCGCGCCCTCGAGGCCCTCGGTGTAGTCGATCTCCGCACCGGTGAGGTACTGGTAACTCATCGGGTCGATGAGCAGGCTCACGCCGTTCTTCTGCATCACGGTGTCGTCCTCGTTGACGACCTCGTCGAAGGTGAAGCCGTACTGCAGCCCCGAGCAGCCGCCGCCCGTCACGAACACGCGCAGCTTGAGCTCGTTGTTGCCTTCCTCCTCGATGAGGGACTTCACCTTGTTGGCCGCGCTCTCGGTAAAGACGAGCGGATCGGGCATCACCGTGGCCATATCGTTCATGACGTCATTCTCCTGGGGCTGCTGGTTTCAGTCCGAGTTGCCCGCATGCGGCTTCAACTCGACGACTTTGTCGGACTTCTGGGGGCTCTCGTAGACCAGTTGCCCCATCACGATCGCGCCGACATGGATCTCGATCGACTTGTACGAAACGTTTCCTGTGACCCGGGCCTTCGGCAGGAGTTCGACGTACTCCGAGCCCCTCACGGGACCCGCCACGGTTCCGTTGATCACCACATGGGCTACATCGATGTCGCCCTCGACTTTTGCAAGCTCCGAGATGACCAACGTGCCCGGTTTATTTCCGCTCGCCCTGACATTGCCCTTGACGGTGCCGTCGATGCGAAGCCCGCCGGTGAAGGTGATGTCGCCCTCGATGGTGGTTCCCGTCCCGATCAGGCTGTCGATCGGGCTCGGCTTGTTGGTCTTGCCGAACATCGCGCGTACCCCCTAGGACAAGTTGAGCGTCCGTGACAGTTTAACCTGCCCCCCCGGTACTGCCAAAATGCGGAATTCCACACTTTTGAGTGTTGCGCCCTGCGGAATGGCGAAACGGCCCTCGACCCGCTGGTAGAACTTGAAATCCACGACGGCGGCGGCTTCCGGGGACGAGGGTTCGGGAAACGTGAGCACCGAGGGACCGGCGGGCCCGGAAACCCGTGCCAGGATCTGGACCCTGCCGCGGAAGTCCTCCTTGCGCTGGCCGCCCTGGGTCAGCATCAGGCGATACCGGTACCGGTTGGGCTCCGCCTCCGGCTCGACCTTGAGCTCCGACATGGCGATGCCGGCCGTGGCCGTGGCCGAAGACATCACCTTGCGCAGGAACGCCAGGTCCTCCCGCAGCCCGGAGTTCTCGTCCTGGAGCTGCTGCACGCTGCGCGCGAGCTCTCCCTGGGCCGCGCGCTCGATCTGCAGCTGGCGGTCGCGCTCCGCCATGGAGCTGCGCAACGCATCGACGTCGTGGTGCAGGCTGGCGTTCTCGGCGGTGAGCGACTCGATGCGCGCGCGCACCTCGTGGATGTCCGAGCCGGTGATGCGATAGCTGTTCTCGACCAGCCACCAGACGACGCCGGCGACCACGATCATCATCAGCACGTTGGCGAGCCAGCGCCAGTACCATGCCATCTGGGAGCGGATCGCCATGCGCGACGATCCGATGCCGAAGGAGCTGCGCAGCCGCCGGCCGATGCCGCGCATCAGGGGACGATGGCCAGCTCGTCGAGACCGCGGGTCTCGGGAAAGCCGAACATCAGGTTCATGTTCTGCACCGCCTGGCCCGCGGCGCCCTTGACGAGGTTGTCCTCGACGGCGAGGACGACCAGCGTGTCGCCATCGAGCGGCCGGTGCACCGCGATGCGGCATTCATTCGTGCCGCGGACCCAGCGCGTCTCCGGCTGGGAGCCCGGCGGCAGCACGTCGACGAAGGGCTCCTTCGCATAGCGCTTCTCGAAGAGAGACTGGAAATCGGTGTCCTTCGTGATGCGGGCGTACACCGTCGCCAGGATGCCCCGCACCATCGGCACGAGATGGGGGACGAAGGTGAGCCCGAGTTTGCGTCCCGATGCGCTCTCGAGCGTCGTGAGGCTCTCCACGATCTCGGGATGGTGGCGGTGGCCCTTCACGGCGTAGGCCTTGAAGTTGTCCGAGGCCTCGGAAAAGAGGATGTCGATCTCCGCCTTCCTGCCCGCGCCGCTCACGCCGGACT
The DNA here is from genome assembly GCA_035656735.1 of Usitatibacter sp. Lineage (GTDB taxonomy): Bacteria > Pseudomonadota > Gammaproteobacteria > Burkholderiales > Usitatibacteraceae > Usitatibacter. The sequence goes on from DASRRY010000039.1 coordinate 6,336, forward strand.
TGCCGTCGGCGATGAGGTGGGCATGGTCCACGAAATCCGTCTCCACGAGCGGCAGGAGCGCCAGCTGCACGGCCGTGGCATAGCAGCCGGGGTTGGCCACGAGGCGCGCCTTGCGGATGCGCTCGCGGTTGATCTCGGGCAGCCCGTACACCGCCTGCGCGAAGAGCTCGGGTGAGGCATGGGAGACCTTGTACCACTTCTCCCAGGTCGCACGGTCCTTGAGGCGGAAATCCGCCGAGAAGTCGACGACGCGCGCACCCGAATCGAGCAGCGGCTTCACCTGCGACATGGCCACGCCGTTCGGTGTCGCGAAGAACACGCAGTCGCACCCCTTGAGCGGCGCGCTGGCGGGATCGCTGAAGGCGAGGTCGTAGCGGCCGCGCAGCGACGGGAAGTAGTCCGCCACCTTCACGCCCGTCTCGCCGCGCGAGGTGATGGCCACGACCTCCACGTCCGGATGACGTGCGAGCAGCCTCAGCAGCTCGACGCCCGTATATCCCGTGCCCCCGACCACGCCGACCTTGATCATCGCGCCCTTCCCTGTCGCGTCACCGAATCGCCAGAGCGACAAAGCCGCTGCGAAGCGGCTTTGTCCATGGCATGCACTGCAGGCTTCGCCCTATCGCTTGGAGAACTGCTTGCGACGGCGCGCCTTGTGCAGGCCGACTTTCTTTCGCTCCACCTCACGCGCATCGCGCGTGACCAGACCGGCCTTCGACAGCGTCGGCTTGAGCGTGGGATCGTACTCGATGAGCGCGCGCGTGATGCCGTGGCGCACCGCACCGGCCTGGCCCGACTCGCCGCCGCCGAAGACGTTGACCTTGATGTCGAACGTCGTCGCGTGGTTGGTGAGCTCGAGCGGCTGGCGCACGATCATGCGGCCGGTCTCGCGCGAGAAGAACACGTCGACGGACTTTCCGTTGACGACGATGTCGCCCTTGCCCGCCTTGATGAAGACACGCGCCACCGCGTTCTTGCGGCGGCCCGTCCCGTAGTTGTACTTGCCGATCATGGTCAATGGCTCCTTAGATCTCGAGGGCTTTGGGCTGCTGCGCGGTATGCGGATGCTCGGGGCCGGCGTAGATCTTGAGCTTCTTGATCATCGCGTAACCGAGACGGCCCTTGGGCAGCATTCCCTTCACCGCGAGCTTGAGCACGCGATCCGGATGGCGCGCCTGCAGCTTCGTGAAGTTGGTCTCGTAGATCCCGCCCGGATACGTCGAGTGGCGGAAGTATTTCTTGTCCGTCGCCTTGGCGCCCGTGACGCGGAGCTTCTCAACGTTGACGACGACGATGTAGTCGCCGGTGTCGACGTGGGGCGTGAACTCGGGCTTGTGCTTGCCACGCAGGCGCCGCGAAACCTCGGCGGCGAGGCGGCCCAGCACCTTGTCGGTCGCATCGACGATGAACCAGTCGCGACGGACCTCTTCCGGCTTGGCCGAGAAGGTCTTCATGGGAAATTGCCTTTCGATGACGCGACCCTGGGTGCCGGGACTCATCCCCCGATACTTTGGCCGCTTTGTTTGAGATGCGACACTGAACTCGAAAGTATAGCGAAATCAGTTCTTTGTGTCAAAGCGGGGGTCGGCTAGAATGCGGGACCCCACGGACATGCCCATGGACCACGCCGCCTTCGAACGATACGCGCGCCTCGCCGTTGCCGCCCTGCTGGCCCTGGGCTGCTACTACGTCCTGCAGCCCTTCATCGGCGCGATCCTGTTCGCCGCGGTGCTGTGCTTCTCGACATGGCCGCTCTTCACCTGGATGCGCGCGCGCCTGGGCGGTCGCGAATGGCTCGCCTCGCTGCTCCTCGTGGTGCTGATGCTGGTGGCCATCGCGGCGCCCGTCGCCCTCGCCGCGCAGAGCCTGGTCGTGCACTCGCCCGCCATCATCGAGAGCTTTCGCGACTTCGTGAGCCAGCGCACCGACCTGGACCTGCCCGACTTCATCGTGAACCTGCCGGTCGTGGGATCGCGCATCAATGACTACTGGCAGGTCCTCATGCGCGGAAGCGAGGAAATGCTGGCGCTGGCCAAGCACCTGGCCGACCCGGCCAAGGCGCTGCTCGTCGCCATCGGCGCGGGGATCGGCAACGGGCTCATCCAGGTCCTCATCGCGATCTTCGTCTCGTTCTTCTTCTATCGCGACGGCGAGCGTGTGCGCGGGATGCTCGACGAGGCGATGCTGCGCATCGCCGGCAAGGAGCAGGGCGAGCGCATCATGCTCATCGCGCAGAATGCGGTGCGCGGCGTGGTGTACGGCCTCCTCGGGACCGCGCTGGCCCAGGGCCTCGTCGCGGTCGTGGGCTTCCTCATCGCGGGCGTGCCGGGTGCGGTCGTGCTCGGTGCATTGACGTTCATCCTCTCGCTGGTGCCGATGGGCCCCATCCTCGTCTGGGGATCCGCCGCGGCCTGGCTCTACTTCACCGGATCGCCCGGCTGGGCGCTCTTCATGGTGATCTACGGCGTGGCGGTGATCAGCTCCGTGGACAACTTCGTGAAGCCGATCCTCATGAGCCGCGCGGGTGGGCTGTCGATGCTGCTCGTCGTGCTGGGCGTCTTCGGTGGCGCGATCGCATTCGGCTTCATCGGTCTCTTCGTCGGGCCCGCGCTGCTCGCGATCGGCTGGAGCATCATGAAAGCGTGGGTCGAGGAGCCCGCGCAGGTCGCGCAAGGGGATGGGCGTTGAAGGCACGCGTGCAGCTGGTGCAGGGAATGACGTTCGTCGCGGAAAGCGGTAGTGGCCATGCCGTGGTGGTCGATGCGGCGCCGGATGTGGGCGGGCGCGATCTCGGCCCGCGCCCGATGGAGCTCGTGCTCATGGGAACGGGAGCGTGCACCGCGATCGACGTCGTGCACATCCTGCGCAAGGCGCGCCAGGACGTGACGGATTGCGTGGTGGAGCTCGATTCCGAGCGCGCCGCCGAGGACCCGAAGGTCTTCACGCGGATCCGCATGCATTACATCGTCACGGGCAAGGGACTTGCAAAGAACCAGGTCGAGCGCGCGATCAAGCTCTCGAAGGAGAAGTACTGCTCGGCCACGATCATGCTCGCGCACACCGCGGAGGTGACGTGGGACTTCGAGGTGCGCGAGCCCTAGGAGCTACACCCAGTAGGCCGTGGTCGTCATCACCTTCGACGCGGCCTGCATCGCGCGCTTCACCAAGCCCGGGAGCTCCGCGGCACCCAGCGCACGACCGCTCGCGCCATGACGCATCTCGTCGATGCGCATCTGCTCGAGCACCGCGCGACTCGCCGCATCCGTGGCGGGAAGGCGTCCGAGCTGGCCGTCGAGATGTCGCTCCACCTGCGCTTCGGTTTCGGCGAGGAAGCCCAGGCTCCAGCGGTCGCCCGCGAGGCCTGACGCGAGTCCGAGGCCGAAGCTGCCGGCATACCACAGCGGATCGAGCAGGCTCGGCCGGTCTGCGAGGGCCTTGAGCCTTTGGCGGCACCATGCGAGATGGTCGCGCTCCTCGGCGCCGGCGGTGCGTAATGCCTCGCGCACCGCAGGGTCGCGAGCGACGAGCGCCTGGCCGCTGTAGAGCGCCTGCGCGCAGATCTCCCCGGCATGGTTCACGCGCATGAGCGCCGCGGACAGGCGCCGCTCGGCGTCGGCCGGCCGCTCGGGTGATTCCGCCGGCTGCGGCATCGGCCGCGCCGCCGACTGTGCGCCCGAGAGCGTCTTCAACGCCTCGTCCGCGGCGACGAGCACGTGATCGAGGAGGGAAAGGCGGCGCGGAGAATTCATCGAGGAGGAAAAGAAAAAGGGCGCGGCTCGCGCCGCGCCCTTCATTCTGCTGCCAATCGCCGTGAAGCGCGATCAGAAGATGTGGCGGATACCCGCGAACACGCCTTCCGGATCCTGGCCGTTCGCGATGGCGAGACGGTTGGAGCCGAAGTTGCACGACGCGGCATCGTTGTTGTCGACCTTCACCCAGCTCGCGATGACGAACGTGCGGCGGCTGAAGTTGTACTGGTAGCCGATCGAGTTCGACTTGCACTTCGGGGAGAGCGTGGCGGTATTCAGCTTGCCGTCCTGGGACTCCATGTACTGGTAGATCAGCTGGTTGTTGCCGATGGTCCAGACGACGTTGCCCATCCAGGCCTTCTGCTTGTCGCGCAGCGTCTTCTTGAACTCCTCGTATGCCGCGCCGAGCTTGACCGGGCCGATGGTGAAGTTGCCGCCGACGGCGTTGCCGTCTTCCTTCTGCACCGTCGCGGAAACGTCTTTGTGCTCTTCGTACGCGTAGTACACGTAGATCGCCTGGTTGGTCCAGCTGATGCTGGCGCCGGTATCACGCGGGTTGAGCGTCGCGGTCTTGCCCTCGTTCGCCGTCATGGCGAGGCGGAAGTTGACGCCCGCCCAGGTCGGCGACCAGTACTGCACCACGTTCTGGTCACGACGGTCGAAGTTGGTCTGGTCGTTCATGACGCCGGTGAGGCCGGAGAGCGTGAGGTCGCCATACGGGTCGACCGCGATCGTGGCGCTCTTGAACGGCATGTCCCAACGACCCAGAAGCACGCTACCCCAGGCGCCCTGCAGGCCGACCGCGCTGTTCCGCGCGGCGAACGTCGTGTCGTTCTGATCGGGCTTGAAGCCGGTCTCCAACTGGAAGAACGCCTTCAGGCCACCGCCCAGGTCCTCGGTGCCGCGCACGCCGAGCAGCGAGGACTGGTCGCTCACGCGTGTGCGCGACGACACCTCCGCAACACTCGACGGGCCGCCCTTGGCCTGCACCTGCTCCAGGGTCGCGTAGACGCGGCCGTAGAGCACGACAGGGTTGGCGGTCTGCGCCATGGCGGCGGGCGCGATGCACGCGCCAGCAACTGCCAGAGCGATCAGCTTTTTGTTCATCAGAATCTCCTTTGTTTGAAGTGAGGCCGTCTTTACTTCTAGCGAATTCTTCGGAACCTCGAGGGGAGATTTCTCCCCGTTCCCTTATTGTTGAATTCCGGATCTTTGAGAAGCCGCCTGCATCATGCCAAAGGGGGCGCCATCGCTCAAGGGGTTTTTCGCCGCTTGCGCAACAAACCGAGGCTGTTGTTGCGCGCCGACAACATGCTGATTTTGGCCGTTTCAGGCAGTGAAGAAGAGCCGGGCGAGCTCCCGGCCTGGATCTTCTGCGGACATGAAGGCGGAGCCCACTAAGTAGGCGCTCACTCCACTAGAGCGGAGGCGCTGGACATCCCCCGGGGTTGCGATGCCACTCTCGGTCACCAGCAGCCGGTCCGCGGGCACCAAGTCCTTGAGATCCAAGGTGGTTTCAAGGCGTGTCTCGAAGGTCCGGAGATCCCGGTTGTTCACGCCGAGCAGGCGCGCGGGCAGTTGGGCCGCGCGACGAAGCTGGGACGCATCGTGGGATTCGGCGAGAACGTCCATGCCGAGCTCGGCCGCGAGCGCCGCCATGTTTCGCAATTCGGCATCGGGCACGGCATCCAGGATCAGCAAAATGCAATCCGCGCCCCAGGCGCGCGCCTCGAACACCTGGTAAGGGTGCACCATGAAATCCTTGCGGATCACCGGGAGCCCGCACGCCTCCCGGGCGGCGACCAGGTCCTCCGCGGCGCCGCCGAAGAACTCGCGATCCGTCAGCACCGACAGGCACGCGGCCCCGTTCTTCTCGTAGGTCGCCGCGATGCGACGCGGATCGAAATCGGCGCGGATGAGTCCCCTGCTCGGACTCGCCCGCTTGATCTCGGCGATCACGGCCGGCAGCGAGCGGGCGATCTTCGCGCGCAGCGCGCGCTCGAAGCCGCGCGTGGGCGGCGCCGAGCGTGCGCGGCGCTCCATCTCGCCGGGTGCCACGCGTTGCTTCGCCTCCTCGACCTCGCGCCGCTTGGCCGCGATGATGCGATCGAGGATCGTGCTCACGCAGGCACTTTCGCGTAGGCCCGCGTGAACTTGACGAGGTGGTCGAGCTTGCCGCGAGCCGCACCGCTCGCGATCGCATCGCGCGCCGCCGCGACGCCATCCCAGAGGCTGTTGGCGACCCCCGACACGTAAAGCGCCGCGGCCGCGTTGAGCACCACGACATCGCGCGAGGGCCCGGGCTCGTTCGCCAGCACGCTTTCGACGCGTGCACGCGATTCGGCGGCGTCCTTCACCTGGATCGCCTCGACCGGCGCCACGTCGATGCCGAACTGCTTCGGCTCGACGGTGTACTCGGTGATGAAGTCGTGCTTGAGCTCGGCGACATGGGTCGGGCCGGTGATCGTGATCTCGTCCAGCCCATCGGAGCCGTGCACCGTGATGACGTGGCGGCTGCCGAGCATCTTGAGCACGCGCGCCTGGATACCGACGAGATCGGGATGGAACACCCCCATCACCTGGTTCGGCGCGCCCGCCGGGTTCGTGAGGGGACCCAGGATGTTGAGGATCGTGCGCATGCCGAGCTCCTTGCGCACCGGCGCGGCGTGCTTCATCGCGGGGTGGTGGCTCGGCGCGTACATGAAGCCCAGCCCGACCTCGCGGATGCAGAGCGCGACCTGCTCCGGCGTGAGCGAGACGTTCACGCCGAGCGACTCGAGGACGTCGGCGCTTCCGGACTTCGAGGACACGGAGCGCCCGCCGTGCTTCGCGACGCGCGCCCCGGCCGCCGCCGCGACGAAGGCCGCGGTCGTGGAGATGTTGAAGGTGTGCGCCTTGTCGCCCCCGGTGCCGCAGGTATCCACGAGGTGCTCGACGTCCGAAGCGTCGACCCGCGTGGAGAATTCGCGCATGACCGAGGCCGCCGCCGCGATCTCCGACACGGACTCCGTCTTCACGTGCAGGCCCATGAGGATGGCGGCCAGCTGCACCGGTGCCACCTTGCCCTCCATCACCTGGCGCATGAGGTCGACCATCTCGTCGTAGAAGATCTCGCGCTTGTCGCAGAGCCGGTTGATCGCTTCCTGGGGTGTGAACATGGCGGCCTCTATCGCGTAAGGAAGTTGCGCAGCAGCGCGTGCCCGTGCTGCGTGAGGATGGATTCGGGATGGAACTGCACGCCCTCGACGGGGAGCGAGCGGTGGCGCACGCCCATGATCTCCCCATCCTCGGTCCAGGCGGTGACCTCGAGATCGGGTGGGCAGCTTTCGCGCTCGATCGCGAGCGAGTGGTAGCGCGTCGCCTCATAGGGCGTCGGCAGCCCGCTGAAGACGCCGTGGCCGCCGTGATGGATGCGCGAGACCTTGCCGTGCATGAGCGTCTTCGCGTGGATCACCTTGCCGCCGAACGCCTGGCCGATCGCCTGGTGGCCGAGGCACACGCCCAGGATCGGCACGCGTCCCTTGAAGCGCTCGATCGCGGCGAGCGAGATGCCGGCCTCGTTCGGCGTGCACGGCCCGGGCGACAGGACGATGCGCTCGGGAGCGAGCGCTTCGACCTCGTCGACCGAAAGCTCGTCGTTGCGCACCACCTTCACCTCCTCGCCCAGCTCGCCGAAGTACTGCACCAGGTTGTAGGTGAAGGAGTCGTAGTTGTCGATCATGAGCAGCATGTCACGGCCCTTCCAGCGGCGCATCGAGGCCCGCATGAACCTGCTCCGCCGCCACCAGCAACGCACGGGCCTTGTTGCGCGTCTCGAGCCACTCGCTCTCGGGGATGGAGTCGGCCACGATGCCGGCCGCGGCCTGCACGTACAGGGTGCCATCCTTCACGACGCCGGTGCGGATGGCGATCGCGAGGTCGAGGTTGCCGTTGAATCCCAGGTAGCCCGCGGCGCCGGCGTAGATGCCGCGCTTCTCCGTCTCCAGCTCATCGATGATCTCCATCGAGCGCACCTTCGGCGCACCGGTGACCGTCCCCGCGGGAAACGTGGCGCGCAGGAGCTCCATCGGGGAGAGCTCGCCCGCGACCTCGCCCTCGACGTTCGAGACCATGTGCATCACGTGCGAATAGCGCTCGACCACCATGGTTTCCGTGACCTTCACGGTGCCGGTCTTCGCGATGCGGCCCACGTCGTTGCGGCCCAGGTCGATCAGCATCAGGTGCTCGGCGCGCTCCTTGGGATCGGCCACCAGCTCGCGCTCCATCTCGAGGTCCTTCTCGGGCGTGGAGCCGCGCTTGCGGGTCCCGGCGATCGGGCGCAGCGTCACCTTGTCGCCCTCGCGGCGCACCAGGATCTCGGGCGACGCGCCCACGACCTGCGCATCGCCGAACTCGAAGTAGAACATGTACGGCGAAGGGTTGATCGAGCGCAGCGAGCGATAGAGATTCACCGGGGAATGCGGATAGGGCTGCGCGATGCGCTGCGAGATCTGCACCTGCATCATGTCGCCTTCGAGGATGTATTCCTTCGAGCGCGCGACGGCCTCGTAGAAGGCCGCTTCGCCGATGTTCGATCGCGGCGCCTCGAGCGCGGCCTTCACCTGGTGAGCTGGCAGCGCCACGGATTTTCGCAGCCCGGCACGAAGCTCCTGCAACCTGCGCGAGGCCCGCTCGTACGCGCCACGCTCACCCGGATCCGCATAGACGATCAGGTGCAGCTTGCCCGAGAGGTTGTCGACCACGGCGAGCTCCTCGGAAAGCAGCAGGCGCACGTCCGGCAGGCCGATGGGATCGGGCTTGGGCGGGCGTCGCAGCCGCGGCTCGACGTAGCGAACCGTGTCGTAGCCGAAGTAGCCGGCGAGGCCGCCCGCGAAGCGCAGCGCCGGCGTGACGGGTGCGGCGTGGAAGCGCGACATGTACGCGTCGACGAAGGCGAGGGGGTCGGCATCGCGCTCCTCGCGCACCACGATACCGTCGCGCAGGACGCGCACCGTGGTGTCGCGCGCCTCGATCACCTCGCGCGCGGGCAATCCCACGATCGAGTAGCGGCCGAAGCGCTCGCCGCCGATCACCGACTCGAGCAGGTACGAGTTCGGGCGGTTGGCGAGCTTGAGGAAGATCGAGAGGGGAGTATCGAGATCGGCAAGCGTCTCGAGGTGCAGCGGGACCCGGTTGCAGCCGGCGCGCCCCAGCGCCAGGAATTCTTCTTCAGTCATGGATCACCACACGGTCGTTCATTTCGGGAAGGACGGAACACGCGAGCGCGCTAGCGCCAGCCGTGCCATCGCCATCCGAATTGAATTCCGCGCAGTGCCATGTTCGTGGGGAAAACGCCGGGCCGATCAGGCGTTCATTGTACCTGCTTCAGCGCCTCGCGCATGCGCCGGATGGCGCCCGCGCGGTCCTTCTCGCCGAAGACCGCGGAGCCCGCGACGAACGTGTCCGCACCGGCCCGGGCCGCGGCTGCGATGTTGTCCGCCTTGATGCCGCCATCCACCTCGAGCCAGATGTCGCGCCCGCTCGCATCGATGCGCTTGCGCACTTGGGCGATCTTGGGCAGCACGGCCCGGATGAACGACTGGCCGCCGAAGCCCGGGTTCACGGACATGAGGAGGATCAGGTCGACCTTGTCCATCACGTAGTCGAGCCAGTCGAGCGGCGTGGCGGGATTGAACACGAGACCCGCCTTGCATCCCTGGTCGCGGATGAGCGAGAGCGTGCGGTCGATGTGCTCGCTCGCTTCCGGGTGGAAGCTGATGATCGAGGCCCCCGCCCTGGCGAAGTCGGGCACGATGCGGTCGACCGGCTTCACCATGAGGTGCACGTCGATGGGCACGGTGCAGTACGGCCGGATCGCCTCGCACACGAGCGGCCCGACGGTGAGGTTCGGAACGTAATGGTTGTCCATCACGTCGAAGTGCATCACGTCCGCTCCTGCCGCCTGCACGTCGCGCACTTCGTCGCCGAGCCTCGCGAAATCGGCGGAGAGCAGGCTCGGGGCGAGCCGGAAGGTGCGTGCGGTCATGGTGGTGGCAGCGGCTTTCGCAATGGGCTCGAGGCCCGCGATTCTACGTGATGTCGATGCCCCGTCCGGCGCCGGGACGCGCGCCTTTCTCTGCTACCATCTTTGCATGCCAGAAGGCAAGAAATACAGCATCGCCGTCACCGCCCACTCGACTTACCTGCCCGACCAGTCGGATGAGGAGGAGGACCGCTATGTCTTCGCGTACACCATCCGCATCACCAACAACGGAGAGGTGAGCGCGCAGCTCGTGAGCCGCCACTGGATCATCACCGACGCCGACAACCAGGTGCAGGAAGTTCGCGGCATGGGCGTCGTGGGCGAACAGCCGGTGTTGAAGCCGGGCGACACGTTCGAGTACTCGAGCGGCTCGTCGATCCCGACCGCGGTGGGCACGATGCGCGGGAGCTACCAGCTGGTGGCCGAGGACGGGACGCGCTTCGAGGCGTCGATCCCGGAGTTCACGCTCAGCGTCCCGCGCGTCCTGCATTGAGCGGGCGTCAGCGCGGCGCGTCTCCCGGGCCGTCGTCGTCCGCTTCCTCCCCTCGAGGGCTCTTCGGCACGGTCCACCACACGATGCCCACGACGATCGCGAGCGCGATGAAGACCTCGAACAGCAACCATCCCACGTCGTGCTCCTGATGCGATTGCGCGTCGCGACATTATCGTCCAACGCGCGCGCCGCCATCGGCGCGCTGCTCGTCGCGGTCGCGGCCGGTTGCGCCACGCCGCCAGCCGCGCCGCCGCCCGTGGAGCCGCAGCCGGCGAAGGTGGCCGCCGCGCCCGAACCGCTCGCCTGCCCACCCGCCGAGAAGCCGGTTTGCCCGGCGCAGCCCGTTCCTCAGCCGCCGGTGCCCGAGGTGCGCGGCAAGCTCGTGCCCGGCGCATGGCCGGAGCTCACGGCTTGGGGGACCGACACGCTGCGCCCGTCCCTCGAGGCGTTCGTGCGCAGCTGTGACGTGCTCGAGAAGCAGGACGCGTGGAAGGTGGTATGCGCCGCGGGACGGACGCTTCTTCCCGGCATGTCCGAAAGCGACGTGCGCTCGTTCTTCGAGCTCAACTTCGATCCGTGGCGCGTGCTGAACCTCGACGACAGCGACGACGGCATGATCACGGGCTACTACGAGCCCCTCCTGCGCGGGAGCCTCACGCCGAGCCCGCGCTACCGCTATCCGATCTACGCCGTCCCCGACGACCTGCTCGTGATCGACCTCTCATCGGTCTATCCGGAGCTCAAGCACAAGCGCCTGCGCGGGCGCCTCGAAGGCAAGCGCGTCGTGCCGTACCTCTCGCGCGGCGAGATCGACACCGACACGGCGCCGCTGCACGGGCGCGAGCTCGTCTGGGTCGACGACCCGATCGACCTCTTCTTCCTGCACATCCAGGGCTCCGGACAAGTCGAGCTCGAGAACGGCGAGCGCATGCGCGTGGGCTACGCCGACCAGAACGGCCATCCGTTCCGCTCGCTGGGCCGCGTGCTCATCGACCGCGGCGAGATCGCGCCGGAGCGCGCGTCGATGCAGGGCATCAAGGAGTGGGCACGCCGCAATCCGCGCAAGGTGCAGGAGTACCTCGACACGAACCCGAGCTACGTGTTCTTCCGCGAGCTGCCGCGCGACCTTCCGGGGCCCCTGGGCGCCCTGGGCGTGCCGCTCACGCCGGAGCGTTCCATCGCGATCGACGCACGCGTGATCCCGCTCGGCGCGCCGGTCTACCTCGCGACCACGTGGCCGAACACACCGGAGCCGCTCGACCGGCTGATGGTGGCCCAGGACACGGGAGGCGCCATCGCCGGTGGCGTCCGCGCGGACTTCTTCTGGGGATTCGGCGACGAGGCGGGCGCGCTCGCGGGCCGCATGCGCCAGGCCGGGCGCATGTGGGTGCTGATGCCGAAGGGGGTCACGCCGCCCAACGCGGCCGGCGCTTCCCCAGCGCCCGCGCCGCAGTAGGCGAAGGCGCCGGGCTTTACCGCGACGAGGCCGTCTTCTGGGGCGGCGGGTTCTTGCCCATGGCGAGGTGCTTCTCCACCTCGGCGATGGCCATCACGCCGGGAACGCGCTCGCCATTCTCGAAGATGATCGTGGGCGTGCCGTTGATGCGCTTCGCCTTGCCGAACGCGAGGTTCTGGTCGACCGGCGTCGTGCTGCACTTGGCTTCTCCCGAGGGCGCCAGGTCCTTCGTCATGTGGTCGAGCCACATCTTGCCCGGATCCTTCGCGCACCAGATCACCTTCGACTGCTCGATCGAGTTGGTCGACAGGATCGGGTAGAGGAAGACGTACACGGTGACGTTGTTCACGCCGAGGAGGTCGCGCTCGAAGCGCTTGCAGTAGCCGCAGTTCGGGTCCTCGAAGATGGCGAGCTTGCGCGAGCCGTCCCCGCGCACGATCTTGATCGCGTTCTTGAAGTCGAGCTGGTCGAACGCGATGGCGTTCACCTGGCGCAGCCGCGCCTCGGTGAGGTTTTCCTTGGTCTTCACGTCGATCATCGGCCCCATGATGATCGTGGAAGCCTTCTCGTCGGTGTAGACGATGTCGCCGCCGATGACGACTTCGTAGAGGTTGCCCAAGGGGGCCTTGCGCACGGAATCGACGGGCGCTTCCGGCACCTGCTTCCTGAGCTCGGCCTTGATCTGGTCCTCGATGGAGCCCTGGGCCAGCACGGGCAGGGCAAGGGCCGCGAGCAGGGTCGCGAGGAGGGCGGTGCGCGTTTTCATGGGGCTCTTCCCGGTACGGGTTGGGCACGGAAGGGACCAGCCTAGCGCGGTCCGGCGTGCGGGGATATGAATTATCGCATTGCCCGGCCGGCCAGGGCGTCCTTGGCCCACTCCTGGGAATCCACCAACTGGAGGCCCCAGTTTCGCAGGCTGAACGCACCCGGCTTGCCGCTCGCGAAAAGGCGGTCCAGCCGGTCGGTCACGAACTGCATGGCGGTCACGTCCTCGCGCCGCGCGCGGGCGTAGCGCCGCAGCACGGCGAGGTCGCCGGGGCGCTCGAGGGCGCCGCGATCGGCAAGCACCGAGGACAGCGCGCGCACGTCCTGGAATCCGAGGTTCACGCCCTGGCCGGCCAATGGATGGACGCCATGGGCCGCATCGCCGATGAGCGCGGCGCCCGGCACGACGGGATCCGGCACGTCGATGAGGCGCAGGGGAAAGCGCATCACGGGCGACACCAGCCGCAGGTGGCCCAGGACGGACGCGCCGGCTTCCGCCACGCGCGCCTCGAGCTCCGGCTGCGGCAGGGCCGCCAGCGCCTCGGCGTTCGCGGAGGCCGTCGACCACACGATCGAGATGCGCGAACCCGGCAATGGCAGCCAGGCGAGCACCCCGTCGGAGCGGAACCATTGGCGCGCCACGTCGCCGTGGGGACGCTCGCACTCGAAATTCGCGACGACGCCGAACTCGCCGTAAGGCTGCTCCCTGAAGGGAACGGCCAGCGCCGAGCGCACCGCCGAGTCGGGCCCGTCGGCGCCCACGAGGAGGTCGCCCGCAAGGACGCGCCCATCGGCAAGCTCCACGGATGCCGCATCGGCGGCGGCATGGAAGCGGATGGCCTGCACGCCGCGCACGATCTCGACCGCGGGCTGCGCGGCGGCGTGGGCCTCGAGCGCGTGCGAGAGCCTGCCCGCCTCGACGATCCAGGCGAGCGCCGCGCCCGGCCGCGCCGAGAACGAAAGCTTCGCTCCGCCGTCGCCCGTGATCTCCATGCGCCGCACGGCCGCCACGCGCCGCGCGTCGAGACCGTCCCACGCGCCCAGGTCGCGCAGCATCGTGCGCGTGCCGGGGCTCACGGCGAAGACGCGCGCCTCGAATTCGTCCGGCGCGCTCGCCTCGCGGGCCGCAGAAGCCTCGATGACCTGCACGTCGAAGCCCTGCAAGCAGCTCGCGAGGGCGAGGCCCACCGGCCCTCCGCCCGCCACGACGATGCGCGACGCGCTCATCGCGCCGCGCCGTGGACCATGCGCGCGGCGAAGAGCCGCCGCGCGGGCCGGAAAAGGTCGAGCGCCGCGAGGGCGGCGGCGCGCCCGAGCGTCGGGACGATCCGCGTGTCGGCGAACGACGAGACGAGGAAGTCCGTGAAGCCGATGCCGAGCGCCGCATCGCGCCGCCGCATCGCGCGATAGGCGTCCAGCATCGGCCGCTCGCCCAGGGCCTGCGCCGGCGTCGAGACGAGCAGCTGCGCGAGGGCGGTCGCATCGCGCAGGCCGAGGTTCAGTCCCTGGCCGGCGATCGGATGCAGCGCCTGGGCGGCGTTGCCGACGATCACGGTGCGCAGCGCGATGGGCGTATTCACCGATCGCAAGCGCAAGGGGAACGATGCGCGCCCGGAGGCGGAGACAAAGCGGCCCGCGCGATCGCCGAAATGAGCCTGCAGCTGGGCGAGGAAGGCTTCCTCGGGCAACGCGATGAGCTGCGCGGCGCGCTCGGGCGTCGCGGTCCAGACGAGCGCATATCGATCGGCCACCGGCAAGAGCGCCACCGGGCCTTGCGGCGTGAAGCGCTCATAGGCGATGTCGCGATGGGGCCGGTCCGTGCGCACGGCGGCGACCACGGCGTGCTGCCCGTAATCCTTCTCCGAAAAGCCGATGCCGGGAATGCGCTGCGCGTTGGCGCCGCCATCGGCGAGCACCAGCAGCCGCGAGCGGACCTCGCTCCCGTCGCGGAAGCGAAGCGTCGCCGCCCCGGGCTCCAGGCGAATGTCCTGGCACTCGTGGGAGAAGCGCAAGGGCACGACAGCCTGCGCGAGCCGCTCGTGCAACGCCTGCTGCAGCGCCGTGAACGGCACGGTATACCCCAAGGCCTCCAGGTCGAGGTCCGAAGCGTGGATGAGGGTGCGGCCCGGCGCGCCCTTCTGCGACACGTGGATGGCGGCGATGGGCGTCGCATCGGCCGCGGGCCACGCGAGCGCATCGCGCAGGCGCTCGCGGCTCGCGTCGGACAGGGCGAGCGTGCGTGCGTCGGTGGCGGCGAACTCACGCGCCTCGAACACCTCCATGCGCAGTCCGCGGCCCGCCGCCATGGCGGCCACCGCGGCGCCCACCGGACCGCCGCCGAGGATGGCGACGTCGAGCATCGGGTCAGCGGCCGAGGACCGCTTCCTCCACGTCCTTCACCCGCTTCGGGCATGAGGCGGTGAGGATGTCGCGTCCCTTGGCCGTCACGAGCACGTCGTCCTCGATGCGCACGCCGATGTTCCAGAATGCCTTCGGCACGTTCTCCGCCGGACGGATGTAGAGGCCGGGTTCGACGGTGAGCACCATGCCGGGCTTGAGCTTGCGCCACTTGCCCTTCTGCATGTAGTCGCCGGCGTCATGCACGTCGAGGCCGAGCCAGTGGCCCGTGCGGTGCATGTAGAACTGCTTGTACGAGTTGTCCTCGAGCACCTGGTCCACGCTCCCGCGGCAGAGCTTGAGGTCGATCAGGCCCTGCACCAGCACGCGCGTCGCCGCGTCGTGATAGTCGATGAAGTCGGCGCCCGGCTTCACCTCCTTGATGGCCGCTTCCTGCGAGGCGAGCACCAGCTCGTAGATGTCCTTCTGCGGCGCCGAGAAGCGCGCGCCGATCGGGAAGGTGCGCGTGATGTCCGATGCATAGCTGTCGAGCTCGCAGCCGGCATCGATCAGCAGGAGGTCGCCCTTCCTGAGGGGCGCGTCGTTCTGGCGGTAGTGGAGCACGCAGGCGTTGGCGCCCGCGGCCACGATCGATCCGTAGGCCGGGGCGCGCGCACCGCCGCGGAGGAACTCGTGCATGAGCTCGGCCTCGACCTGGTACTCGCGCAATCCGGGCTTCGCCGCGCGCATCGCGCGCACGTGCGCCGCGCTCGAGATCTCGGCCGCCCGGCGCATGATCGCGATCTCGGTCTCGTCCTTGAAGAGGCGCATGTCCGAGATCTCCGCGCGCACGTCGCGGATCTGCGCCGGCGCCGTCACGCCCGTGCGCACCTTCGCGCGCACCGCGTTGAGCCAGCCGGCCACGCGCACGTCCCATTCGGGATCCGCGCCCACGGGCGTATGCAGCACGTCCTGGTTGGCGAGGAGCTCGGGCAGGCGCGCGTCGAGCTCGCCGTAGGGATAGGCCTCGTCGAAGCCGAAGGCCTCGCGCGCCGCGGCGGGACCGAAGCGGAAGCCGTCCCAGATCTCGCGCTCGAGGTTCTTCTCGCGGCAGAAGAGGATCGAGCGCGGCGCCGCGTCGTCCACCAGCATCACGAGGACCGCTTCGGGCTCGCGGAACCCGGTGAGGTAGTAGAAGCCGCTGTCCCACCGGTAGTCGTAGTGGTTGTCGGCGTTGCGCGTCCTCTCGGGCGCGGTGGGCAGGACCACGATGCCCGCACCCACGTTGCGCGCGAGCTTCGCGCGGCGCTTGCGGAAGGGCTTCACCTGCAGGGGATTCTCGAGCTTCATGGTTCGATTCTAAACCTTGGAAGTGGGGAGATTGGCGCGCATGAGCGTGGCGAGCTCGGCCTCGCCGTGCGACTCCAGGACGTCCGCGACATGGGCCGCGTCCGCCGGACGGTTCTGCGACAGCTTGAACTTGCCCTCCAGGCGCTCGACCTCGATCGCGAAGCCGACGATGGCGCCGAGCATCGAGGTAGTGAAGTCCGCGGGAAGCGCGGACATCTTCCAGGGCGGCGTGTTCGGCGCCTCGTAGCCCGAGGACAGCCGCAGCAGGAGGTCATGCAGCTCGGGCTCTTCCAGGAGCTTCGCACGGCCATGGGCGTGCACGACGGCGTAGTTCCAGGTCGGGACCGCCGGATGCGCGGAGTACCAGGTCGGCGACACGTAGGCATGGGGGCCGTGGAAGATCGCGACCACGTGCTCCGCCTGCTCGAGCGCCTGCCAGTGCGGGTTCGCCCGTGCCACGTGCGCGAGGAGCCGCACGCGCCCGTCTTCGCCGCGCTCGGGCAGGAACGGGACGTGGCTCACGTGCAACCCGGCCGGACCGGCGCTCACGAGCGTCGCGAACGCGTGCTCCTCGATGAAGCGATAGAGGGCTTGCGGGTCGTCCTCGCGAAAGTGCGGAGGGACGTACAGCGTCATGGGCGCGTTCTCCGGTCGAGGTCCTCGAGCTGTGCCGCCGTGCCGACGTTGTCCCACGCGCCCGCGTAGCGCTCCCCCGTGACCTGTCCCGCCTCGACGAACCGGTACATCCACGGGAAGAGCTTGAGCCAGGCGCCGCGCTCGAGCGCCCGGAAAGGCGCCGGCTGGAACACCGCGATGTTGCCATAGGTGAGCCATGGCTTCTGCCGCGTGACGACGCCGTCGCGCAGTCCCATGTCGCCCTCCGCATGCCACGACGGGTTGTCCACGAGCACGAAGTGCGCGACGGGCGCCGTCGTCCCGGCCGCGAGGGCCGCGATGCGCGCGTGGAGCGAGGCGAAGGGGAAATCCGTGTGGATGTCGGCGCTCACGACGGCGAAGGGCGCCCCGTCCAGCAGCGGCAGGGCCCGCACGATGCCGCCCGCGGTCTCGAGCGCGGGCGACTCGGGCGAGTAGCGAATGCGCGCGCCGAAGCGCGAGCCGTCGCCGAGCGCCGCCTCGATCTGCTCTCCCAGGTGCGCATGGTTCACCACGATGTCGTCGAAGCCGCCCGCGGCGAGCCTCTCGACCTGCCACTCGATCAGCGCCTTGCCGGCGACGGGCAGCAGCGGCTTCGGCACGCGGTCGGTCAGCGGGCGCAGCCGCTCTCCCCGCCCGGCGGCGAGGATGAGCGCGGCGGCCATCAGGCGGCCGGGCGCGGCTGCGCCTGGGACTTCTCCATCTCGTCGAGCAGGCGTCCCAGCGGCGCGAGCTCGCCGTAGCGCCTCACGGCATGGCGCACGTAGCCCATGAAGCGCGGGGTGTCCTCGAGGTACGCGCGCTTGCCGTCGCGATAGCAGAGCCGCGCGAAGATGCCGAGGACCTTCAGGTGCCGCTGCAGGCCCATCCACTCGACGTCGCGCCAGAATTCGCCGAAGTCCGCGGGCACGGGGATGCGCGCGGCGCGCGCCTTCTCCCAGTAGCGGATCGTGACGTCGAGCACCCGCTCCTCGTCCCAGCTGATGAAAGCGTCGCGCATGAGGCAGGCGATGTCGTAGCTCACGGGACCGTACACCGCATCCTGGAAATCCAGCACCCCCGGGTCGGGATCGCACACCATGAGGTTGCGCGGCATGAAGTCGCGATGCACGAACACCCGGGCACCCGCGAGGTTGCGATCCAGGACGCGGCGAAACACGCCGTCGAGGGCCTCGCGCTGCGCCGCATCGAGGTCGACGCCGAGATGGCGCCCGACATACCACTCGGGAAAGAGCTCCAGCTCGCGCCGGAGGAGCGCCTCGTCGTATTCGGGCAGCACGCCCGGCCGGCTCGCGCCCTGCCACCGGACCAGCGCCGTGGTCGCATCGCCCAGCAGCTTGTCGGCCGGACCCTCCCGCAGGGCCGCGAGGTAGGAACGCGTGCCCAGGTCGGTCAGCAGCAGAAAGCCCCGGGAAAGGTCCTGCGCCAGCACCTCCGGCACGTGCACCCCGGCATCCTTCATGAGCCTTGCGACGTCCACGAAGGCGCGGCTGTTCTCGCGCCCGGGCGGCGCATCCATCGCGATGCGCGTGGGCCCGTCGGTGTAGACGCGGAAGTAGCGGCGGAAGCTCGCGTCGGTCGACGCGCGCTCGATGCGGCGGGGCGGGGCGCCGAGGCTTTGCGCAAGCCACGATTCCAGCGCCCGAAAGCGGTCATCCATCGTGTATCCTTCGCACACCATTCTAGCATCGACCCGCGCACTGCCTTGAGCCCGAGAAGCAGACGAACGCTGATCCTTGCGCTCGCTTGCGCGGTCTGCACCGGAGCAACGGCCGCCGACGACGACGATGCCGTGCGCCTCCGCGCCGAGCGCCTGCTGCGCATGGCGCCCAGCAAGCCCGAGCGCGACAGCGCGAAGTTCGTCGACGCCGACAACATCGTCACCCGGGGCGACAAGCACCTCACCGCCACAGGCAGCGTCGTGCTGCGCCAGCGCGGCGCGATCATGCACGCGGACCGGGTCGACTACGACGCCGACGAGCAGACGGCGGTCGCGACGGGCCACGTGCAGCTCGAGCGCGGCGGCGACACGGCGTCCGGCCCGCGCCTGCTCTACCACCTCGACAACGACACCGGCGAGATGGAGACCCCGGTGTTCCAGTTCCCGAAGACCCCCGAGCGCAAGGCCGCCTCGCGCGGCTCCGCCGAGCGCGCGGCCCTCGAAGGCGACGGCATCAGCCGGCTCTTCACGGCGCGCTACACGTCGTGCCCCGTGCCGCGCAACGACTGGTACCTGAGCGTGCGCGAGCTCGAGATCGACTCCGGGCGCAACGTGGGAACGGCGTACAACTCGACGGTGGTCTTCCTCGGCGTGCCGATCCTCTACACCCCGTGGATGACCTTCCCGCTCGACAACAAGCGCAAGTCCGGCTTCCTCGCGCCCACCCTCGGCACCTCCGGCAAGAGCGGCTTCGAGGCGGCCCTGCCGTACTACTGGAACATCGCGGACAACATGGACGCGACGCTCACGCCGAAGATCTTCACCAAGCGCGGCATCCAGCTCGGGACCGAGTTCCGCTACCTCGAGCCCACCTTCCATGGCCAGTTCGACAGCGAGTACCTTCCCAGCGACCGCATCGCGCAACGCGACCGCTGGTTCCTGGGACTGCGCCACGACCAGAAGCTCTTCGAGCGCTGGCACTGGGGCATCAACGCGCAAAGCGTGTCCGACGACCAGTACTTCCGCGACCTGTCCACCAAGATCGCGCTCACGTCGCAGACCAACCTGCCGCGCGACATGGTCCTGGGCTATGGCGACGACACCTGGGCCTTCTCGGCGCGCACCCTCGCCTACCAGACGCTGCAGGACCCGAACAGCCCGACGATCCCGATCCCGTACAAGATCCTGCCGCAGCTCCAGCTCACGGGTGCCAAGCAGAACGTGGGTCCGGCCGACTGGACGCTCTCGAGCGAGCTTTCGAACTTCCGCCACCCGTCGCTCGTCAACGGGCAGCGCTTCATCGTCAATCCCGAGATCGCGTTCCCCTTCCGCCGCAACTACGGCTACGTCGAGCCACGCATCGGCTACTGGTACTCGCGCTACAACCTCGGCGCCAACGCCAACGGGATGCAGAACAAGGGCATCTCGTTGCCGATCTCGAGCGTGGATGCCGGGCTCTTCTTCGATCGGGACGTGAATTTCCGCGGCCGCGATTTCCAGCAGACGCTCGAGCCGCGGCTCTACTACCTCTACGTGCCGTTCCGCGACCAGAGCGGCCTGCCGAACTTCACCACGGCGGAGCGCGACTTCAACTTCTCCCAGATGTTCACGGAGAACCGCTTCGTGGGCGGCGACCGCGTGGGCGATGCCAACCAGGTCGCGATCGGGCTCACCTCGCGCATGATCGAGAGCGCGACGGGCCTCGAGCGCCTCACCACCTCGATCGGCCAGGTCTACTACTTCACGCCGCCGCGGGTGACCCTCTCGGGCCTGCCCGCGAGCGACTCGAAGAATTCCGACCTGCTCTTCGGCGCCACCAGCCAGATGTCCAAGTCCACCACGCTCGAGGCGGCCTGGCAGTACACGCCGAACCTCGGGCGCTCCGAGAAGCTCACGGTGGCGGCGCACTACCTGCCGGTGCCCGGCAGCATCATCAACGCGGCCTACCGGTATGCGCGCGGCACCGACGACCCGCGCGCCGATCCGTCGCTCCAGCAGGGCATCAAGCAGGTGGACCTGTCGGCGCAGTGGCCGATCACCCGTACGATCTCGGCCTTAGGCCGCTGGAACTGGAGCGTCCAGGACCATAAGCTCGTCGAGGGACTGGCGGGCTTCGAGTACAATGCGGGCTGCTGGCAACTGCGCGCCGTGGCGCACCGCTTCGTGATCGCGACCCAGCAATACTCCACGTCGTTCCAGATCCAGCTCGAGCTCACCGGCCTCTCGAGGATCGGGATCAATCCCCTGGAGACCCTCCGGCAGAACATCGCCGGCTACCGCCGGACGGACGAGATCACCCCATGAAGCGCTTGCGCATCCTTTCCGCCGGCCTCGTGCTGGCGGCCTTCGGCGCCTACGCCCAGGCTCCCGCCACCCCGCCCGCCGGCCGGCTCGACACGCAGCTCGCGCGCACGCCGTCGCGTGTCGCCGACGTGGACCGCATCGTGGCCGTCGTGAACGACGAGGTGATCACGCAGAACGACCTGAACGAGCGCGTGAACCTGGTCGTGCGCCAGCTGCAGCGCCAGGGCGCCCAGCTGCCGCCGGCCGAGGCGCTCAACAAGCAGATCCTCGAGCGCATGATCAACGACCTGGTGCAGGTGCAGATGGCCAAGGAGAACGGCATCAAGGTCGACGATGCCACGCTCGACCGCACCATCGAGCGCATCGCGCAGGAGAACAACCTGGCGATGCCGGACTTCCGCGCCGCGCTCGAGCGCGACGGCATCCAGTACACGCGCTTCCGCGAGGACATCCGCAACGAGATCCTGCTCGCGCGGCTGCGCGAGCGCGAGGTCGACAACAACGTCGTGGTGACGGACGCCGAGGTGGACACGGAGCTCGCGCGGGAGGCCAAGGACAAGTCCTCCGGCTCCGAATACATGCTGAACCATATCCTGGTATCGGTTCCGCAGCAGGCGACGCCCGAGCAGATCGAGCAGAAGCGCCAGCGCGCCGTGCAGGCGCTCACGCAGCTGCGCGGCGGCGCCAACTTCGCGCAGGTCGCCGCCCAGTACTCCGACGCGCCCGACGCGCTCCAGGGCGGCAACCTCGGCTGGCGCGCGTCCGGACGGCTGCCGCCGCTCTTCAGCGAGGTGCTGGAGCGGATGAAGCCGGGCGACGTGAGCGACGTGCTGCGCAGCCCGAGCGGCTTCCACATCGTGAAGATGGTCGAGAAGCGCGGCATGAGCGCACCGGGCGGCGTGCAGCAGACGCACGTGCGCCATATCCTGGTGCGCGCGCGCGAGGGCATGTCCGAGGCCGATGCGCGCCAGAAGCTCGAGCAGCTTCGTGCACGCATCGTGAAGGGCGAGGACTTCGCCGAGGTGGCACGCACGCAGTCGGAAGACTCGAGCGCCTCCAAGGGCGGCGACCTCGGCTGGGTCGCCCCGGGCGACACGGTTCCCGAGTTCGAGCACGCGATGAACGGCCTCAAGGACGGCGAGGTGAGCCAGCCCATCCGCACGCCGTTCGGATGGCATCTCGTGCAGGTGCTGGAGCGCCGCTCCGACGAGCTGTCCGACGATCGCAAGAAGGCCGCGGCCCGCCAGGCCATCCGCGCGCGCAAGGCGGACGAGGCCTACCAGGACTGGCTGCGCCAGGCGCGCGATCGCGCCTTCGTCGAGAACCGCTACGAAGAGCGCTGAGAGCCGCCGGGTCGCGCTGACCGCCGGCGAGCCGGCGGGCATCGGTCCCGACCTGTGCGCGCTCCTCGCCGCGCGGCGTTTCCCGGGTCCCCTCGTGGTCGTGGGCAGCGTCGAGGTGCTGCGCGAGCGCGCGCGCCTGCGCGGCGTTCGTTTCGACGTGCCGGCTTATTCCCCCGACCGCGGTGACGTCCCCTTGTCGGTCATCGACATCCCGCTGCAGGCACCGGTCGTGGCGGGCCGCCTCGACGCCGCGAACGCCCCGCACGTGCTCTCGATGCTGGACCGCGCGCTCGACGGCTGCCGCTCCGGCGAGTTCGCCGCCATGGTGACCGCTCCCGTGCAGAAGAGCGTCCTCAACGAGGCGGGCATCCCCTTCACCGGACACACCGAGTACCTCGCCGAGCGCACGCATACTCCGCAGGTCGTCATGCTGCTCGCGGGAGGCGGCCTGCGCGTGGCCCTTGCGACCACGCATCTCGCGCTCGCGCGCGTGCCCGGGGCGATCACGCGCGAGCTGCTGCGCTCCGTGCTGCGCATCCTGGAAGCCGACCTCGAGCGGCGCTTCGGCATCGCGCAGCCTCGCATCCTCGTGGCGGGGCTCAATCCCCATGCCGGCGAGTCGGGTTACCTCGGGCGCGAGGAGATCGAGGTCATCACGCCGGTGATCGAGGAGCTGCGCGAGGCCGGCATGCGGCTCGAGGGCCCCTTTCCCGCCGACACGCTCTTCACGCCGCGCGTGCTGGCCCAGGGCGATGCGGTCCTCGCCATGTTCCACGACCAGGGCCTGCCGGTGCTCAAGCACGCCGCGTTCGGCGAGGCGGTCAACGTGACGCTGGGACTGCCGATCATCCGCACGTCGGTCGACCACGGCACGGCGCTCGACCGCGCCGGCCACGGCGAGGTCGATGCCGGAAGCCTCCACGCGGCCATCGCGCTCGCGTTCGAGATGGCGGCCCGCGCCGCCTGAGCACGTGCTGCCCGCCCCCAAGAAGCGCTTCGGGCAGCACTTCCTCACGGACCGCCATTACGTGCGCCGCATCGTCGAGGCGATCGCGCCCCTTCCGGGCGATGCCATGGTGGAGATCGGGCCGGGCACCGGCATCCTCACCGAGGAGCTGGCCCGCGTGGTGCAGCCGCTCCACGTGCTGGAGATCGATCGCGACCTCGCCGCGGCGCTGCGCGCGCGCTTCGAGCCCTCGCAGGTCGTGGTCCACGAGGGCGATGCCCTCGCGTTCGACCTGGCGACGCTGCCGGCGTCGCTGCGCGTGGTGGGCAACCTCCCCTACAACGTCTCCACGCCCATCCTCTTCCACGCCGCCGTGCACGCGGATCGCATCCGTGATTGCACGTTCATGCTGCAGAAGGAAGTCGTCGAGCGCATGGTGGCCGAACCCGCGAGCGCCGAGTACGGACGCCTGTCGGTGATGCTGCAGTATCGCTTCGAGATGGACCTCGTGCTGCGCGTGCCCCCGGGGGCCTTCACGCCGCCGCCCAAGGTGGACTCGGCGGTCGTGCGGATGCGCCCGCTCGCACCCGGCCGGCTGCGAGCGCGAGACGAGGGCCGCTTCGCCGCCATCGTCTCCGCCGCCTTCATGCAGAGGCGCAAGACCCTGCGCAACGCGACCCGCGCGCTGGTGCGGCCGGAAGCGTTCGTCGCAACGGGCATCGATCCGGGCCGGCGCGGCGAGACGCTCTCGGTCCACGAGTTCGTGCGGCTTTCCGACGCTTAGTTGCGAACGGCCTGCACGAAAGGCGCTCCAAGGGGTTCAATTGCAGCAGGTCCCTCGGTACAATTTCACGCTTCACCCGATCCCCGCCGCCATGAAGAAACCCTTCCCCGTCCCCGTCCGCGTGAGCTACTCCTGTGCGAAGTGCCCCGCCTGGTGCTGCACGTACGACGAGATCGAGGTGCAGAAGCGCGACATCGAGCGCCTCGCACGCCACTTCGGCCTCGACTTCGACACGGCCGTCGAGCGCTTCACGAAGATGAAGGCCGGGGCGCACCTGCTACGACACAAGAAGGACTCCATCTTCGATACGGCGTGCATGTTCCTCGACCAGGACAAGCGCCGCTGCACGGTGTACGAGTCGCGTCCCGGCGTGTGCCGCAAGTATCCCGACAGCAAGAAGTGCGGCTACTACGAGTTCCTCAAGTTCGAGCGCGAGCAGCAGGGCGACGAGGAAATCGTGGCGATGACCTGAATCACGCCTGCCGCGGGTCCAGCGCGTCGCGCAGGCCGTCGCCCAGCAGGTTGAACGAGAGCACGACGAGGAAGATCGCGAGCCCCGGCCACACGGCCATCCAGGGGGTGTTCTCCACGTAGTTCTTCGCCGTATTGAGCATGCTGCCCCAGCTGGGCGCCGGCGGCTGCTGTCCCAACCCCAGGAAGGACAGGCTCGCCTCGGCGATCACCGCCGCGGCGACGCCTAGCGTCGCCTGCACGATGAGCGGTGCCACGATGTTCGGCAGGATGTGCCGCAGCGCGATGCGCAGGTCCGAGTTGCCGATGGCCCGGGCCGCGGTCACGTAGTCCTCGACCTTCACCGCCATGACCTGCGCCCGGGTGAGGCGGATGAACACCGGTGTCGCCGCGACCCCGATCGCAACCATCGCGTTCGCGAGGCTTGGCCCGAGGAACGCCGCGAGCGCGATGGCGAGGATGAGGAAGGGACACGCGAGCATCGCGTCGGCCACGCGCGACACGGCCATGTCGAGCAATCCCCCGACATAGCCCGCGGCGAGCCCCACCGGCACGCCGATCGCGAGCGAGATGGACACGGAAACGACCCCGGCCAGGAGCGAGGCGCGCGCGCCCCAGATCACGCGCGAGAGCACGTCGCGGCCGATCTCGTCGGTCCCGAAGAGGTGCTCGAGGGACGGCGCCTTGCGCACCGCGCTCCAGCTCGTGGCAAGCGGGTCGTGCGGGGAAATCCAGGGAGCCAGGAGCGCCATCGCGACGAAGAGCGCGATCACCGCCAGGCCGAAGATCGCCCGCGGCCGTGACAGGAGGCGCCGCCACGCGCGGCGATCCGCCGCGCGCAGGCCGCCCGGCGGACCGGCCGTGTCGAAGGCAGCGGCCATCAGGTGCGCATCCGCGGATTGACCAGGAAGTACGCCACGTCCGCGAGCAGGTTGAGCAGGATGTACATCGTCGCCGTGAAGAGCACGACGCCCTGCACCACCGAGTAGTCCCGGTTGAAGACCGCATCGACGATGAGCTTGCCGAAGCCCGGGATCGAGAACACCTGCTCGGTCAGGACGGCGCCCGAGAGCAGCGTGCCGAACTCGAGCGCGCCCAGCGTGATGATCGGGATCAGCGCATTGCGCAACGCGTGCCGCAGGAGCACGGTGCGGGCCGAAAGGCCTTTCGCGCGCGCGGTGCGGATATAGTCGGCGGAGAGCACCTGCAGCATGGCGCTGCGCGTATGGCGCATGAGGACGGCGGCGATGGCGTTGCCCAGCACGAAGGCCGGCATGATCATCGTGGCGAGGTTGCCGCGCAGGTCGTCCCAGGGACTCACGTAGCCCGTCGCCGGCAGCCAGCCGAGCTTCACCGAGAAGAGCAGGATCATGAGGATCCCGAGCCAGAAGTTCGGCATCGACAGTCCCCACAGCGCGAAGAGGTTCACCGCGTAGTCCCAGCGCGTATCGCGCAGCGCCGCGGAGACGACGCCCGCCCCGATGCCGATGGTGAGCGCGATCGCCATCGCGAGGCCCGCGAGCTCCAGGGTGACCGGCAGCTTCTCGGCGATGAGCTTCGTGACCGGTTCCTGGATGCGCACGGAGTCGCCGAGGTCGCCATGCAGCACGCCCTTGAGCCACCAGCCGTAGCGCACCGGGATCGGATCGTCGAGGTGGAACTTGGCCCTCAGGTACGCGATCGACGCGGGATCGCGGTCCTCCCCCGCCATCGCCACCGCCGGGTCGCCCGGCAGCAGCTGCTGCAGCCCGAAGATCAGGATCGACACCAGGAAGAGCGTCGGCACCAGCGCCGCCACGCGACGCACCAGGAAGCGGCCCATCGCGCGGACGGTGTCACTTCATCCGCAGGCCCTGGATGCGCACCATCCCGTCGGGGATGGGACGCAGGCCCACGAGGCGGCTCGTGTACGCGAAGAGCAGGTGGCGGTGGTACAGGTAGAGGATGGGGCGCAGCTTCGATTCCACGGCCGCGGCCTGGTCGAAGTACTTCTGGCGCTGGGCCGGCTCGACGGTCGCGCGCTGCTTCTGGATCGCCTCCTCGAGCTGCGGATCGCACGTGCCCGAGTAGTTGAGCGGCTGCTTGCAGGCGAGATGGCTGAAGAGGTTGCCGTCCGGGTCGGAGCGTCCGCTCCACGCGAGCACGTACGCCTCGAACTGTCCCTTGTCCGCCATGTCGAGCGAGGTGGAGAACTCGGTGGACTGGATCTTCACGTCGAAGCCGGCCTCCTTGGCCATGGCCTGGACGACCTGCGCCAGGCGCTGGGCATCGGACGTCGTGGGCGTCACCAGGGTGAACGAAGGATTCGTCACGCCCGCCTCCTTGAGGAGCGCCTTCGCGCGGTTCACGTCGCGCTTCGGGATCGGGTCGCCCCTCGAGTACCAGGAGTTGGTCGGCGCGACCCACTGGTTGCCCGGCATCGCCTCGCCGTCCATGGCGACCTGCACGATCGCGTCGCGATCCAGCGAGAGCTCGAAGGCCTCGCGCACGCGCGGGTCGCGCCCCAGCGGGTTCTTCTGCGCCATGTCGCCCTTGCCGATGTTGATCGTGATGCCCTGGTAGCCGATCTCGACCATGCGCAGGACCTCGAAGCGCGAATCCGATTTCACCTGCTTCACGTCCGAGGGCGCGAGGCGCTCGATGAGGTCGAGCTGGCCCGACTTGAGGCTCGCGAGGCGCACGGTCGAGTCGACGATGGGCAGGAAGACCACCTTGTCGAAATGGATCGCGTCCCGGTTCCAGTACTGCGGGAAGCGCTCGAAGACGATCCGGTCCTGCGCCACGCGCTCGACGAACCTGAAGGGGCCCGCGCACACCGGATGGGCGCCGAACTTGTCGCCCGCCGCCTGGGCCGCCTTGGGCGAGACGATCATGCCCGCGCGATCGGCGAGCACCGCGAGGAGCGGCGCGAACGGCTCCTTCAGGTTGAGCCGGACGGTGAGCGGATCGACCACGTCGATGGTCGTCACGGGCGCCAGCTCGCCGCGCCGGTTCGATCCCGCCATCGTCTTGTGACGCTCGAGGCTGTACTTCACCGCCGC
The DNA here is from genome assembly GCA_035656735.1 of Usitatibacter sp. Taxonomy (GTDB): domain Bacteria; phylum Pseudomonadota; class Gammaproteobacteria; order Burkholderiales; family Usitatibacteraceae; genus Usitatibacter. The sequence goes on from DASRRY010000039.1 coordinate 33,711, forward strand.
GGCATCCATCTTCTCGCCATCGTGGAACAGCACGTTCGGGCGCAGCTTGAGCGTCAGCGCCTTGAAGTCGGGCGACCATTGGTAGCCCGTGGCGAGCTGCGGCACGATGCCCAGCTTTTCGTCGAGGTCGAGGAGCTTGTCGCACGTCGCGGTGAACACCAGGCGCCCGACGAAGGTGCGGGCGAGCGTCGGATCGAGCACGTCCGGATCCTCGGCGAGGCCGATGCGAAGCGTTTGCGCGGCGCAGGCGAAGCTTGCGGCGGCGAGAAGGACGGCCACGGCGGCGTGGCCGATGCGGGAACGGAAAGTCATGTCGGTCTCCTGGACAGGCGCGCGCAGTCTACCAAGAGCCCCGCGATCACGCCTTGTCCGCGCGCAGCGTCGCCTGGAAAGCCGCGATCCGTGCCTCGATGATGGAGCGGTCGGTGATGCCCACCGGATCGCGCCCCGAGGGCAGGCAGGACCAGAACGGCTGGTAGCGCTCGAGGCTCACGCGGTAGAGCCGGGCGAGCTCCTGCAGCGGCTCCGGATGGTCGTCCACGCGCAGGTCGAGGAAGGGATACGGCTCGGTGCCGTGGACGAGCAGCGCCGCCGCCTGCTTGCCGCGCTTGTCGCCGCCCGCCGCCTCGCCGGCCTGCATCGCGGCGATGAGCCGGCTCGCGAACGTGAGGCTCGCGTTCGCCTCGTAGGCGCGGGCGGTTTCGTCGAGCACCTGCGGTCCCGCCAGCATGTTGCCCGCGAGCGAATAGCCGTCGCCGGCACGATGGCCGCACCACGCGATGCAGGCGCTTCCGGTGTGCGCCGCGGTGCGTCCGGCAGCGTCGATCGCGTGAACCTGCCGCGCATCGCGTCCTGCGTCCGCCGCGACGAGCTGGTCGATGACCTCCTGCGCTGAGAGTCCCTCGCCGAGGAGCGCGAGGCCGTCGTGCGCGAAGAGCGGGTTGATCAGGGCCTGCGTCGAGAGCGCGCCGTGGCCGGAGCGGATCGCGGGGCACAATGCGCCGACGGCGAAGAAGCGGCTCGCGACCGCGACGCCGAAGGCACCCGATGCATCGCGCGCGACGAGCGACCAGGTCATGGCGCGGCCGCCGCGTCGAGAGCCTTGTGAAGGTAATGGCGCTCGTGCTCCCCGCAGAATCCCGCGAGGCGGCCGAAGTCGCGGTATCCGAGTCGCCGGTAGAACCCCGGAGCCTGGAAGCTGAAGGTATCGACCAGGGCATGGCGGCAGCCGCGCCTCACCGCTTCCGCCTCGGCGGCCGCCATGAGCCGCGTCGCATATCCCGACTTGCGGTGCTCGTCGCTCACCCAGAGGAAGGAAACCTCGAGGTAGTTCCAGTACGTCTTGCCCGTGAGGCCGCCGATGATGGCTCCATCGTCGGCGCGCGCGAAGACGCACAGGCTGCGCACGTCCCGGGGCGTGAATCGGCGGTTGTATGCGCGGGTCTGCGCGACGACGAACTCCTCGTCGGCCGCCGGCGCGCTATCGGTCACCTCGAGCCGCATGGAACCCCGCTGTCGCGCGCTTCAGGCGCGCTGGATGAGCTCGATCTTGTAGCCGTCCGGGTCCTCGACGAATGCGATGACCGTCGTGCCGTGCTTCATCGGGCCCGGCTCGCGCGTGACCTTGCCGCCCTTCGCCTTCACCGCCTCGCAGGCCTTGTATGCGTCGGGAACACCGATGGCGATGTGGCCGAATCCCGTGCCGAGGTCGTACTTCTTCGTGTCCCAGTTGTGGGTGAGCTCGATCACGGCCGTCTCGGACTCCTCGCCGTAGCCCACGAAGGCGAGGGTGAACTTGCCCTCGGGATAGTCCTTGCGGCGCAGCATCTTCATGCCGAGCACGTTGGTGTAGAAGTCGATGGAGCGGTCGAGGTCGCCGACGCGCAGCATGGTGTGCAGGAGGCGCATGGTTGCTCCCGGAGTTGAGGGACTAGAACGCCCGGTACAAGTGGTCGGTCGCGAAGAGCGCCGCGCGCAACCGCCGGTAGTCCGGGCACTGCCGCTCCACCTCCGCCCAGAAGGCGGCGGAATGGTTCATGTGCCGCAGGTGCGCCAGCTCGTGGCACACGACGTAGTCGATGAGCTCGCGCGGCGCCTTCATCAGTCGCCACGCGAGCCGGACCTCGCGCCGGCTGTTGCAGCTGCCCCAGCGCGCCATGGCCGACGAGAGCAGGAAGCGCGGCGGCGCGATGCCGGCCGCGAGCGACAAGGCCATCACGCGCTGCGACAGGTGCGCCTGCGCCACGCGCTTGTACCAGGCGACGACGGTGCGCTTCACGGCGTCCTCGGAATCCTCGCGCACGGCCGCGAGCAGCTCGATGCCGATGAGCTCGGCATGGTTGCGCCGCGCGGGCTCGACGCGCAGCACGAGCGAGTCGCCCAGGTACGGCAACGGGCTGCCCTCGCGAAACGAGGCGTCGGGCACCCGGCGGCCCTGCCACTCCGCGATCTTGCGCGTGACCCAGCGCTCGCTTTCGCGCACGTAGGCCTCGACCCGCGCGAGCGGCATCGTCACCGGCGCGCTCACGGTGAGGCCGGAGTCGTCCACCTTGAGGCCGACGCCGCGGCGCCCGCGACGCCTCACCAGCACGTACTGGACGTCGTCCCGGCCCAGCAGCATGCGATGCATGTCGCGCGAGACGAGCTCACGCGTCGGCATGGCCCGGCCCCGTGATGTGCGCCATCTCGCCTTCGATCCAGTTCTCCACCGCGTTCTTCATCTGCAGGACGTCCCGGCCGGCCGGGTCGATCACCGGCCCGATCACCACCCGAACGGTACCTGCATGCTTGCGAAATGCATAGCGGGGCCACACCTCGCCCGCGTTGTGCGCGATGGGCAGCACCGGCACGCCGGTCCGGGTCGCGAGCAACGCGCCGCCGATGCCGTACCGTCCGCGCTTGCCGGGCGCCACGCGCGTTCCCTCGGGAAAGATGGTGACCCAGAGCCCCTGCTTCAGGCGCTCGGCGCCCTGCTGCACGATCTGCTCCCGGGCCGCCTGTCCGCTCGAGCGATCGATCGCGATCGCGCGCATGGCGAGGAGCCCCCATCCCACGAACGGCAGCCAGAGCAGCTCGCGCTTCACGATCCAGCACGCATGCGGAAACCGGTGCGCGATGAAGAGCGTCTCCCACGCCGACTGGTGCTTGGACATTACGATCGTCGGCGTCGACGGAACGTGCTCCCAGCCGCGGATCTCGCAGCGGATGCCGCAGGTCCACTGCGCCCACTTGAGCGTGGTGCCGGCGTAATGGCGCGCCACGTGGAAGGGCCACTTCCGGTGGATCAACCACGTGACGGGAATGAGGAACCCGAAGAAAGGCGTGATGACCAGGGAGCCCAGCAGGAAGAGCGCCGAGCGAAGCAACGTCATGGGTGGGCGACGATGTAGCGGCTGGCTTCGGCGAGGTCCTCGAAGACGAGCGTCTTCTTCGGCAACCCGCCGTCCTCGCGCGTCTTGGCGCCCTTCCCGGTCAGTACCAGGATCGGCTGCGCGCCGACGGCCTCCGCCGCCTGCAGGTCCTTCAAGCTGTCGCCCACGGCGGGCACGCCCTTCAGCTCCGTGTGGAAGCGCGCGGCGATCTCCTCGTACATCCCGGTGCGCGGCTTGCGGCATGCGCAGGCTTCCGTCGCGGTGTGCGGGCAGAAGAACAGCGCGTCGATGCGCCCGCCCTGCCGGAACACCATCTCCATCATCTTGTCGTTGATGGCGTTGAGCGTCGCCATGTCGAAGAGCCCGCGTCCGATGCCGGACTGGTTCGTCGCCACCGCGATGCGATATCCCGCCTGGTGCAGGCGCGCGATGCCCTCGATCGACCCGGGAATCGGCCGCCACTCCGCCGGCGACTTGATGTACTGGTCGCTGTCGAAGTTGATGACGCCGTCGCGGTCGAGGATGGCGAGCTTCATGGCGTCATACCGCGAGCTTCGAGATGTCCGCCACGCGGTTCATGAGAATGCCCAGCTGCGTGAGGAGCGCCAGGCGGTTCGCGCGCACCTTCTCGTCCTCGGCGTTCACCAGCACCTTGTCAAAGAAGGCGTCGACGTCGGCGCGCAGGCCGGCGAGATCCTTGAGGGCGGCGGCGAAATCCTGGCGCTCGAGGTGCTGCTCCACGCGCGGGGCCAGGCTTTGCAGCGACGAATGCAGCCGGCGCTCCTCGTCCTGGGCGAGCAGCTCGGGCGTCACGCGCTCGCCGCTGCCGGACTTGCGCAGGATGTTCCGGATGCGCTTGTTGGCGCTGGCGAGGGACTCGGCCTCGGGAAGCGCGCGGAAGGCCCGCACCGCCTCGATGCGCGTCCACACGCGGTGGATGCTCGTGGGATTGTCCGCGAGCACCGACTCGATCTCGTTGGCGTCGTAGCCCCGATCGCGCAGCAGGCTGCGCAGGCGGTCGAGCATGAAGCCGTGCACCTGCGCGGGCGTATCGGCCGCGAGCTTTCCCGCGGCGAAACCGCCGGCCGCCTCGTCCAGCAGCCTGCGCAGGTCGAGCGCCGCCGCTTCCGGCTTTTCCGAGAGGATGCGAAGCGCGCCCAGGGCCGCACGCCGCAAGCCGAACGGATCCTTGTCGCCGGTCGGTTGCTGGCCCACGCCCCAGATGCCGACGAGGGTCTCCAGCTTGTCGGCGAGCGCCAGCGCGACGCTCACGTCGCCCGACGGCAGGTGGTCCCCCGAGAAGCGCGGCCAGTAGTGCTGCTCGATCGCGCGCACGACCGACGGCTCCTCGCCGTCGTGCTCCGCGTAGTACCGGCCCATCAAGCCCTGCAGCTCCGGGAACTCGCCCACCATGAGCGTCACGAGGTCCGCCTTCGCGAGGAGCGCGGCGCGGTCGGCGTAAGGCCGGCCCTTCTCGCCGCGCGGCAACATCGCCTGGATGCGCGTGGCGAGGCGGCGCAGCCGCTCCACGCGCTCGAGCTGGGTGCCGAGCTTGTTGTGGTAGACGATCGAGCGCAGTTGCGGCACGCGATCGGCGAGCTTCTGCTTCTCGTCGGTGAGGAAGAAGAACCGCGCATCGGCCAGGCGCGGCCGCACGACACGCTCGTTGCCGCCGACGATCGCGGACGGGTCGTCGGGCCGCAGGTTGCTCACGATGAGGAAGCGGTTCGTGAGCTTGCCCGCGCGGTCGAAGAGCGGAAAGTACTTCTGGTTCTGCCGCATGGTGAGGACCAGGCACTCCGCGGGAACCGCGAGGAACTCCGGCTCGAACGTTCCCGCATACACGGTGGGCCGCTCGACCAGCGCGGTGACTTCGTCCAGCAGCGCCTCGACGGCCTCGCCGGCGCCGAGCGTCGCGTCGAGGCGCGCGGCATTCTCGTCGAGCTGGCGGCGGATATCCGCACGGCGGGCGTCGAAGTCCGGGATGACGGCGCCCGCGTCGCGCAGCGCATCGGCGTAGCCCGCGGCGGACTCGAGCGCGATATCGCGCGCGCCCTCGAAGCGGTGGCCATGCACGATGCGTCCCGCGGAAAGCCCGAGCGCCGTCACCGGGACGATGTCGCGGCCGTGCAAGGCGACGAGCCCGTGGGCGGGCCGCACGAAATGCACGGTGGTCTGGCCGTCGGCGAGCTGGTAGCTCATCACCTTCGGGATCGGCAGCGCCTCGAGCGTCTCGTCGAGCGCGGACTGGAGCCCCACCTGCAACGACGGCCCCTTCGCGATGCCGCGATAGACGAGCTGCTCGGCCTTTCCCTCGCCCATGCGCTGCAGGTTCGCCACCGGGACGTGGGAGAGCTGCCTGGCCGCGAGCTTTTTCTGCAAGGCCGGCGTCGCATTGCCGCTGGCGTCGAGGCCCACGGAAACCGGCATCAGCTTTTCCTCGAAGGGGCTGTCGGGCGCGACCCGCTCGACGGCCTCGATCGTGACGGCGAGCCGGCGCGGCGTCGCGTAGCCCTTCACGGCGGCATCGTCGCCAACCAGCTGGCGCTTGCGCAGGCCGCTGGCGATGCCCTGCGCGAACGCGTCTCCCAGCCGCTTCAGCGCTTTCGGCGGCAGCTCCTCGCAGAAGAGCTCGACCAGCAGGGTCGCGCTCATGCCGGCGCTGCCTCGGGCTGCCGATCCTTCACGAGCATCGGGAAGCCCAGGCGCTCGCGGGATTCGTAGTAGCCCTGGGCGACGGCCTTCGCGAGGGCGCGGATGCGGCCGATATAAGCCTGCCGCTCGGTGACCGAGATGGCGCCGCGCGCGTCGAGCAGGTTGAACGTATGCGCGCACTTGAGCACCTGCTCGTAGGCGGGGAGCGCGAGCCGGGCCTCGATCAGCCGCTTCGCCGCGGCCTCGTAGTCGCCGAAGTGCCGCAGCAGCGTCGGCGCATCCGCGTGCTCGAAGTTGTAGGTCGACTGCTCCACTTCGTTCTGGTGGTAGACGTCCCCATACGTCAGCCGCCGCGTGCGGCCGGCTTCCTGCCACTCGGTCCACACCAGGTCGAACACGTTCTCGACGCCCTGCAGGTACATCGCGAGCCGCTCGAGCCCATAGGTGATCTCGCCGGTGATGGGCTTGCAGTCGAGGCCGCCCACCTGCTGGAAATAGGTGAACTGCGTGATCTCCATCCCGTTCATCCACACTTCCCAGCCGAGACCCCAGGCGCCCAGCGTCGGGTTCTCCCAGTCGTCCTCGACGAAGCGCACGTCGTTGCGCTTCAGGTCGAAGCCCACGGCCTCGAGCGAGCCCAGGTAGAGATCGAGGATGTCGGGCGGCGACGGCTTGAGCACGACCTGGAACTGGTAGTAGTGCTGCAGGCGGTTCGGGTTCTCGCCGTAGCGGCCGTCCTTGGGCCGGCGCGAAGGCTGCACGTAGGCCGCGCGCCACGGCTCGGGGCCGAGCGAGCGCAGGAAGGTCGCGGTGTGGGAGGTTCCGGCGCCGACTTCCATGTCGTAGGGCTGCAGGATCGCGCAGCCCTTCCGGTCCCAGTAGTCCTGCAGCTTGAGGACCAGTTGCTGGAAGGTCAGCATCGGGGATGAAGAGCGATCAAAGACCTCGATTATACGAGGCTATGGCTGGGGCGCCGCGCCGGGCGGGGGCTGCAGCTCGGCACGCGCCTCGTCGATGAGCGCCAGGGCACGCTCGCGCATCTCCGGGGCGTAGACCGTCGCGTCGCGCAGCGCTTCGGCGCGCGCGATCACGGCGGCGAGCGCGGTGCGCCACAGCATCGGCGTCACGAGGAAGCCCGCGGTGCGTGCCTGGCGCGCGATCCAGAGGCGCTCGGCGGCGCACTCGAAGTCCATGCCTTGCTGCTCCTGTCCGGGATGCATGCGGAATTCGCTCAGCACGCCCGCCTCGTAATACGCGAGCCCCTTCGCGAGCAGGCGAAGCCATAGCGACATGTCCGCGAGGCAGTGATAATCGCGTCCGCCCCAGCGGAAGACGAGGCCGTCCTCGATCGCGAGGTCGGCGCGCCGGAAGAGCGCCGTGCTGGGCTCGCCCAGGAAGTTCGTGCCGTTGACCAGCATGAAATCGCCCAGCTCGCGCCCGAGCATGAGCGCGGACACGTGCGAGACCGGTGTCGTGGCGAGGATGTCGGGCGCGGGACGGCCCTGTGCGTCGATCACGATGCGGCGGCTCGCCGCGAGCCGCACGCCGGGGTTGGCGCGCATGACGTTCACCAGCGTCTCCACGCAGCGCGGACGCAGGCGATCGTCGTCGTTCAGGAACTTCACGTACTCGCCCTGGGCGAGCTCGAGGCAACGCGAGAAGTTGCGGGCGAACCCGAGGCGCTGGGGATTGCGCACGTGCCTCGCGCGTGGGTCGGCGGCCGCCCGGACGATCGACTCGATGTCGCCGCCGGGCGAGTCGTCGCATACCACGACCTCGAGCGCGGGCCAGCTCTGCGCCAGCGCGCTCGCGAACGCCTCGCCGAAAAAGCGCTCGTTGTACGCGGGGATGACGACGGAGACGAGCGGAAGCGGCGCGTTCATCTCACGCGCCCCGGACGGCATCCGGCGGCGCGCGGCGGCGTGCGGCGGCACAGAGCAGCAGGATCGCGGCCGCCGCCCAGAGCGCCGGCAGGTTGCGCGTGCGCGCATAGGGCGTCATGCCTTCGCGCGGCTCGATGCTCGCGATCAGCGTGCCGCGGGTGAACGTCGGCAGCCGCGACTCCACGTGCCCATCGGGGCCGATCGCGGCGGTGACGCCGGTGTTGGTCGCGCGCACCATCCAGCGGCCGTTCTCGAGCGCGCGCATCTGGGACTCCTGCAGCTGCTGCTCGGGCGCCAGGGAATCGCCGAACCACGCCATGTTGCTCACGTTCACGAAAGCGCGCGCCGCGGGGAGGAAGCTCGCCATCTCCGAGCCGAAGATGTCCTCGTAGCAGATGGCCACGCCGAAGCTCACGCCGTCCGCGGGAAGCGGCGGCTGGGCGTCGGGGCCGCTGTCGAAGTCCTGCATCGGAATGTGCAGGATGTCGAGCACCCAGTGAAAGCCCGGCGGAATGTACTCGCCGAAGGGCACCAGGTGACGCTTGCGATAGGACTGCGGCGGCGTGCCCGTGATGCGCACGAGGCTGTTGTAGTACTGGTCGGGACCGCCGGGGCGCGACACCCGCTCGACGGTGCCGAGCAGGATCTCCTTGCGTGCGCGGCGTGCGTGCTCGAGCAGCTGCTGCATGAAGTCGCGCGGCAGCTCGTCCAGGAAGGCCGGCAATGCCGTCTCGGGGATCACGACGATGGGCGCCTGCGCCTCCTCGATCATGCGGCCGTAGTCCTGGATCGTGCGCATGCGGACCTCGTCGCGCCATTTCATCTCCTGCGGCACGTTGCCCTGGATCAGCGCCACGCGCACGGCGGGCCCCGACGCGCGGGTCCATTCCACCTGCCGCAGCGCGAAGCCGCCGGCGTGCATCGCCACGATCGCGGCCAGTGCCGCCACGCGCATGCGCGGCGCGGTATTCCGGGAGAGCATCACGGCGAGCAGCGTCGCCACCATCGCGGCGAGCAGCATCACGCCGTACGCGCCCCAGATCGGCGCGAAACCGGCCAGTGGCGCCGAGGGAGCCTGCGAGGTGCCCACGTTGAGCCAGGGGCAGCCCGTGAAGAGCGTGCCGCGCAGCCACTCCAGCAGCGTGTATGCCGCCGGTGCCGCCGCCAGGCGCACCGCGGGGCGCGGCCCGCCGAGCCTCACCACCAGCGCGCCGGCGAGCGCGGGAAAGATCGCGAGATAGGCGCAGAAAAGCATCGTCGCGATCGCCGCGAGAGGCGCGGCCATGTCCCCGTAGCGATGCAGGCTGATGTACACCCACGACACGCCCACGAGGAAGCAGCCCATGCCGAAGGCGAGCCCGGAGAGCGCCGCCGCGCGCGCGGAGGCGCTGCGAGACCATGCGTGGAACAGGACCGCGAGTGCGAGGATCGGCAGCGGCCAGGCGTGGAGCGGTGCGAAGCCGCCCACGGCGAGCGCTCCGGCGGCGAACGGCAGCACGCCCGCGCGCAGCCATCCGCCGCCCGCCGGGGAGGGCGGGACCGGGATGTCGGGCGTCACTGCGGCTCCCGCGGCTTCGGCTTCTCGACCAGGAGCGAGTGCACCTTGCGGCTGTCGGCGCGGATCACGGTGAAGGTGTAGCCGTCGATCACGATGGTCTCGCCACGCTTCGGCACGCGCCCGAACCGGCCGGTGACCAGGCCGCCGATGGTGTCGTGGTCGTCGTCGCTGAACTCGCTCCCGAAATGCTCGTTGAAGTCGGCGATCTCGGTGATCGCCTTCACGCGGAAGCGGCCGCTGCGATCGGCGAGGATGTTGTCCTCGGTCTCGTCGAAGTCGTACTCGTCCTCGATGTCGCCCACGATCTGCTCGATCACGTCCTCGATCGTCACCAGGCCCGATACCCCGCCGTACTCGTCGACCACGATCGCGATGTGGTTGCGGTTCGCTCGGAACTCCTTGAGGAGCACGTTCAGCCGCTTGGATTCCGGGACGAACACCGCGGGACGCAGCATGTCACGGACGCTGAACTCCTCCTCCGCGTAGAAGCGCAGCAGGTCCTTCGCGAGCAGGATGCCGATCACGTTGTCGCGGTTGTCCTCGAACACCGGGAAGCGCGAGTGCGCCGTCTCGATGACGAACGGGATGAACTTGTCGGGGCTTTCGCCCACGTCGAGCATGTCCATCTGCGAGCGCGGGATCATCACGTCGCGCACCTGCGTCTCGGACACCTGGAGGACGCCCTCGATCATGGAGAGCGCTTCCGCGTCCAGCAGCCGGCGCTCGTAAGCCGAGTGTAGCAATGCGATCAGCTGCTCGCGGTCCTCGGGCTCGCGCATGAGAAGCGAGGAGAGGCGTTCGAGCAGGCTCGGCTTCGCGGGTTCGTTCATTCAGCGGGAAGGGAGTCGCGACGGCCCCTACTTTAATACGGATCGGGAAAGCCCAATTTCGCGAGGATGCGACGCTCCAGCGATTCCATGCGCCGCGCGTCGGCCGCACCGCGCTCGTGGTCGTACCCGCGCAGGTGCAGCACGCCGTGCACGACGAGGTGCGCGTGGTGCGCCTCGACCTCCTTGCCCTGCTCGCGCGCCTCGCGCGCGACCACGGGAGCGCACACCAGGATGTCGCCCTGCGCCGGGCGGCCCGGCGCTCCGTAGGGAAAGCTGAGCACGTTCGTCGCGTAATCGCGCCCGCGGAACTCGCGGTTCGCGCGTCGCGCCTCGGCTTCGGCAACGTAGCGCAGCGTGACCTCGCCCGCCGCGGCCGCGGCTCGCGCCCACCGCCGCAGCTTCGCGTCGGAAGGAATGTGGGATGCGCGCGAGGCGCGCTGGACCGTCACGCGCAGCGGCGATGCGGCGCTCACGCCCGGCGCGGCGTGCTGCGGCGATCGTACGCGTCGACGATCGCCTGCACGAGCGGGTGGCGCACCACGTCCTCGGACTGGAACTCGGTGAAGGCGATGCCGCGCACGCCCCTCAGCACCTCGCGCGCGTCCGCCAGGCCCGAGGCCTGCCCTTTCGCGAGGTCGACCTGGGTCGCATCGCCCGTGACGACGGCCTTCGAGCCGAAGCCGATGCGCGTGAGGAACATCTTCATCTGCTCCGGCGTCGTGTTCTGCGCTTCGTCCAGGATCACGAACGCATGGTTGAGCGTGCGGCCGCGCATGAAGGCGAGAGGCGCGATCTCGATGGCGCCGCGCTCGAAGCTGCGGTTCACCTGGTCGTATCCCATCAGGTCGTAGAGGGCGTCGTAGAGCGGGCGCAGGTACGGATCCACCTTCGCCGCCAGGTCGCCGGGAAGGAACCCGAGCTTCTCGCCCGCCTCGACCGCGGGCCGCGTGAGGATGATGCGCTTCACGTTGTCGCGCTCGAGCGCATCCACGGCCGCGGCGACCGCGAGGAAGGTCTTGCCCGTGCCGGCCGGGCCCATGCAGAACGTGATGTCGCAGTTTCGCATCTGCTCCAGGTACTGCGCCTGGCGCGGCGTGCGCGCGGTGAGCTCCGTCCTGCGCGGGATCATCAGCGCCGGCGACGCCGGGGATTCGGCCTCCTGCTCCTTGCGCTTCGCGCCGCGCGAGTGCGCGATCTCCACGAGCCCGAGCTGGATGTCCTCGACGCTCAGGTCGAGCGCCGCCTCGTCGTAGAAGCGGCGCAGCGCCCGGGCGGCGAGCCCGGCCTTCTCCTTCGTGCCGGCGATGCCGAAATGGCTGCCGCGATGCGCGATCGTGACGTCGAGCGCCTGCTCGATCTGGCGCAGGTTCGCGTCGAGCGGACCGCACAACGCGGCAAGCCGCGCGTTGTCCACGGGCTCGAAGTCGACCTCCTCGGTGGGATTGCGGGTTCTTCTGGTCGCCACGCGCCTATTGTGCCCGCACTCATGCCCCCATGCGGATGAGCGGCGCCTTGAGCGCGTCCTCGAGCGTGCCGAGGCTCTCCGCGAGATGCGCCTTCGTCTCCTTCGACAGGTTCCCATGCCTCTGCGCGGCCTTGATCTGCACGGCGAGCTGCTGCGCGTCGACGCGCATCAGGCTGCGGGCGTCGGCGGGCATCCCGTTGGTCGGGCGCAGCAGGATCGCGACGATCCGGCGCAGGTGCTCGCGCTGCAGGTTGCGGCGCATCGGCGAGATGTCCTGGCCCGCCTTGAGCTCGCTCCAGATCGACGCCTGCAGGGTGTCGTAGAGCTCGGAGAGCTGGAAGGCGTCCTTCGGATTCTCGACGAGCTCCTGCGTGGCGAGCACGCGCGTCGCCGTCGCCTCGTTCATCACCTGGTCGAGCACCGAGCGCTGCATGCCGAGCACCATGTCCTGCGGGTTCAGCATCGGCTGGTTCGGCACCGCCATCCCGTGGGAGAGCTGGTCGAAGTAGTCGAGGCGGCTGTACGGCAGGCTCGCCAGGAACTGCGGCTTGAACTTGAAGCTGTCCACCGAGAGCATGCCGTCGGCCAGGATCTTCAGCGCCTCGCGCTGGTCCTTGGCCGGCATCGGCTCGAACGGCAGCCGGCCGGAGCCCGCGCGGTCGCGCACCTGCACCACGCCGCCGATGTACTTGGTGGCGGGAGTCAGGCCGCGCGAGAGCTGCTGGAAGCCCGCGAGGAAGCTGCGGCGCAGCGAGTCGTACGTGTCGCCGGGATTCAACTGCTTGGATTGCAGGCGATCCCAGAGCTCGCGCGAGAGCTCGAGGCGCTTGCGGTAGTACGCGAGCGGGTTGTTCGAGAGGTCCCACACGTTCACCGTCGGATCCATGCCCTGCGGCGAGCCGCCGATCATCGAGTCCTCGTCCGTCGCGTAGGCGAGCCAGGGCTCCTTCGATCCGCGTGCGGCGATCTTCGCGAGCTCCTCGCGGTCGTGCGTGCCGTCGAGCGGCTTGTAGCCGTACTCGATCGCCCAGTAGTCGTAGGGGCCCAGGCCGGGGTTCACGTAGTCCGCCTTCTGCTGGCCCTTGAGCGGGATGTTGAACGGCGCGTAGTCCATGACCGAGGCCACGACGCCATTGCGCTTGGTGAACTCCGGGTCCGCCAGCTGCTCGGCGGTGTAGGCGGTCGACGCGCGGAAGTTGTGGCGCAGCCCCAGCGTGTGCCCGACCTCGTGCGTGATCACTTCCTTCACGTACGAATAGACGAACTGCTCGGCCTCGGGGCTGTCGGGATCGAGGTCGCCGCGCGCCTCGAGGACGTCGAGGGCGAAGTCCATCTCGCTCGCGGACTGCTGCGCGAAGGTGCACAGCTCGGCGGCGTCATCGGGACCGAACACCCTCGGCAGCTGCAGCTGCTTGGAGGACTGGCCGTTCACGTCCTGCGACTGCATGCCCGTGCTCGACGAGCGCGGCAGGTCCTCCACGATGAAGCGGCGGCTGCCGCGCGTGAAGACGTCCGTCATCAGGATGTCGGCATCGAGGATCTCGCCCGTGCGCGGGTCGACGTGGCTCGGGCCGATGGCGGGACCGCCGTCGGAGGAGAGGTACCAGCGCACCGACGCGTGGCCGATGTCGGCCGTGTCGAACTTGGCGTCGTCGGGCTGCTGCTTCACCACGATGGCGTCCTTGAAGCCGATGCGCTCGAAGGCCTTGTTCCACTCGAGGATGCCGTCGGTCACCGCGCGGCGATATTTCTCGGGGATGTTCTTGTCGAGCCAGTACACGATGGGTTTCACCGGCTCGGAGAGCGCCGCGTTCGGGTCCTTCTTCTCGAGGCGCCAGCGGTTGATGTAGTGCACCGTCGGCACGGGCTTCAGGTCATCGGAGAAATCCACGTGGCTCGTCATGAAGTAGCCCACGCGCTCGTCGGCGATGCGCGGCGTCATCGGCACGGGCAGCTGCGCGAAGTCGTAGCGATAGCCCAGGAAAAGGCTGCGCGGATCCGGCGTATTGACCGGCGGGGTCACGCGCGGACCTTCGCCCATGCCGCCGCCGGCGGGCAGGCGCGGCACGGAGAAGTGCAGCGAGACGTTGAACCCGGTCGCGTGGTCGCTGGAGTCGGCCGACACGAGGGACGAGTTGCGCCCGTCGAGCGCGTAGGGGACATGGAACGCCTGCTCGAGCAACGTCGAGGCGCCCGGGATGTCGTTCATCAGCAGGGCGCTCACGTCGACCAGCACGCCCTTCGACTCGCCCTCCGGCTGGCTCACGATCGGCGCGGCGGAGAGGAGGCTGTCGGAGAAGCTGGACTGGACCGCGCGCTCGGAGGCCGTGCCCTCGCGCGCCTGGAAGCGCGTGTTCTGCGCGATGAGCTGGACCAGCCCGTTCACCTTCTTGAAGTACACGACGTGGCTCGCGCCCATGAGGCCCGCGATGACCATGCGCTCGCCCACGCCGCTCGTGCGGGTCTGCGCGAAGTAGAAGGGCTTTTCGAATTGCTCCGGCTTGATCTCGAGCCAGGCGCGGTCGTCCTTCTGGAACAGGTTGAAGAAGCCTTGCGTTTCCTTGGCCTCCTTCACCACCTCCTTGAAGGGGCGCAGGTTCGACTGCTCCTTCGCGGGTCCCGAGGCGGGAGCGCCGGGCGTGGTGGCCGAAGGCGGCGGCGTGAGCGGCGCGGCCTGGTTCGGCTGCCCATCGTCGGCCGGGGGCGGCGTCTGCCCCTTGGAAGCGGCGGTGGCGCCCAGGCTGGCGGCGAGGGCCGCGGCGACGGCGGCATGGCGGATGAAGGTCGAGGCGATGCGTTTCATCAATGCTCCTTCTCTTTGCAACACTTTCAAGGTGCGACGGCGTCGGCCGTGGCGAGGCGCCCGCGCAGGCTGTGCGGGTAGGCGAGCGTGATCTCGACGTCGGCGTAGCGGCCGACGAGGCGGGCGGGGCCCGCGAAATTCACGACGCGGTTGTTCTCGGTGCGGGCGGCGAGCTCGTTCACGTCCTTGCGCGCGCGGCCCTCGACCAGCACGCGCTGGCGCGTGCCGACCATGGCATTCGAATATTCCTCGGTGAGCTCCTGGATGCGCTTCTGCAAGCGCTGCAGGCGCTCGAGCTTGACCGCGTGGGGCGTGTCGTCGCGCAGGTTCGCGGCGGGCGTGCCGGGACGCGGGCTGTAGATGAAGCTGAACGAGCCGTCGAAGCGCACGTCCTCGATGAGCTTCATCGTCTGCTCGAAATCCGCATCCGTCTCGCCGGGGAAGCCCACGATGAAATCGCTCGAGATCGAGATGCCGGGACGGGCGGAGCGAAGCCGCCGGATGATCGAGCGGTACTCCATCGCGGTGTAGTTGCGCTTCATCACGGCCAGGATGCGGTCGGAACCGGACTGGACCGGCAGGTGCACCTGGGAGACCAGCTTCGGGAGCCGCGCATAGGCGTCGATCAGCCGCTGGCTGAACTCGAGGGGGTGCGACGTCGTGTAGCGAATGCGCTCGATGCCCTCGATCCTCGAGACCCGTGCGAGCAGCAGCGCGAAGTCGGCGCGCTCCCCGTCCGCGAGCTCGCCCACGTAGGCGTTCACGTTCTGGCCGAGGAGCGTCAGTTCCTTCACGCCCATCGAGGCGAGGTGCGCGATCTCGGCCAGCACCGGCTCCATCGGCCGGGAGACCTCCTCGCCGCGGGTATACGGGACCACGCAGAAGCTGCAGTACTTGCTGCAGCCCTCCATGATCGACACGAAGGCGGAGGTGCCTTCCACGCGCGCGGGCGGCAGGTGGTCGAATTTCTCGATCTCGGGGAACGAGATGTCGACCTGCGGCTTGCCGCTTTCGCGACGCGCGGCGAGCATCTGCGGCAGGCGGTGCAGCGTCTGCGGGCCGAAGACCAGGTCGACGAACGGCGCGCGACGCACGATCTCGTCGCCCTCCTGGCTCGCGACGCATCCGGCCACGCCGATCAGCACGCCCTCGCGCGCCTTGAGCGGCTTCACGCGGCCCAGGTCGGCGAAGACCTTCTCCTGCGCCTTTTCGCGCACGGAGCAGGTATTGAAGAGGATGAGGTCGGCTTGCGCCGGGTCCGCCGTCTTCTCGTAGCCTTCGCTGGCCGCGAGCACGTCGGCCATCTTGGCCGAGTCGTACTCGTTCATCTGGCAGCCGAAAGTGCGGATGTAGACCTTCTTGTGTTGCGTCATCGCCTGGGAGCGGAGGGTATTCCGGGCAGGTAGGAACAACCAAAAGTCTACCCGCAACGACACGAGCTGTAGGACGCTTTACTTTACAAGCGTAGGCGTGGCCCTACAGCGGACTGGTCCGATCGGACCAGGCCCCGATCGCAATGGCCGGGCGCAGGCCGGATGTCGCAAGAGGCGGTAACCCCGCGGGTCGGACGCCCCGCCGGCCGGTTGGCCCTTTCGCTACGCGCGATTCCGTCCGGACCAAACATCGCAACCATGCTGGCCGTGCAATGCCACACCCCTCGTGTGCCGCCGCGATGGCGGCGCTTTTCCTGTTCACAGAGGAGGAATCCATGATCCGCAGCCAATTCGTGAGTACGATCGCCCTTGCCGCCGCCCTGGGCATGACCCTGCCGGCGATCGCCGCCGACAATTCCAAGAGCGCCCAGGCGAGCGGCTCGAAGTCCTCGCAATCCGCGGCGCGATCGTCGACGTCCGACGACAAGCTGCCCAGCTCCGCCACGCGCTCGATGAGCGACTCGGCGAAACCCGATTGCAGCTCGTTCAAGAATCCGAACGCCGGCAAGCTCGCCGACAAGGACACCGGTGCCGCGAAAGAGCACTCCTCGAGCCCGGTGCACATGGATTGCGATGACGCGACCTCGGCGTCCACCACGAGCGGCGCCCTGAACGGCGCGGTGGGCAGCACGAGCGGCAGCGACCGCTCCGGGACTTATGGCACCAACGCGCGGACGAACGGCACTTCGACCGGCGGCGCGGCCATTTCGGGCGGCAGCGATCGCACCGGCACATCCGGCACCAACAGCCAGGGCAACGGCATGACCGGGAGCACCAGCTCCGGCTCCGCCTCGGGCAGCATCTCCGGGAGCACCAGCTCCGGCACGAGCGCTTCCTCGCCGTCGTCGGGAAGCCGCTCGTCCTCGCCCTCTTCCGGCAGCAGCTCGTCCTCGTCTTCGCCGACGTCGGGCAGCAGCTCCTCGTTGAACGTGAACCCGAACGTGGGGATCGACGCGAACGTGGGCGTGAGCAATTCGCCCGTGAACCTCGGCGCGGACGTGAGCCCGGGCGTGAACATCGGCAACGGCAGCCAATCGGTCCAGAGCGGCGTGAGCGCGAACCAGTCCTCGACGGACATCGGCGCCACATCGTCGATGAGTCAGGGCACGAGCACGAGCCAGTCGTCGACCGGCAGCTCGGGCACCTCGTCGCCGTCGACGGGCAGCACGAGCAGCAACGTGAACCCGAACGTCGGCGTGGATGCCAACGTCGGAATCGCGAACTCGCCCGTGAACGCCGGTGCCAACATCAGCCCGGGCGTCCAGGTCGGGAACGGCAGCCAGGACGTCACGAGCGGAGTTTCGGCGAACCAGCAATCCACCAGCGTGAATCCGTCGTCGACCATCAACCAGGGTGCCTCGACGACGCAATCGTCGTCGGGCAACACGGATTCGACGAGCACTTCGAAGTAGTCTCGGCAACGCGATGCGGGACGGGCAACGCGCCCGTCCCGCGTCCTGCTTTTCAACGCAGGAGAAATTCCATGGCAGCACCGAAGAATTCACGCCGGCATGGCGGGGACAACGCGACCGGGAAGCCCGGCAACGCGTCCGGCCCGAATCGCCGCGAGGCGCGCGGCCCCCTCACCGTCCCGGGAGGCAAGCACCCACCCCCGCGCATCTTCACTTCGCCGCAAACGGAGAAAAAGGTGAAGTCGCGGGTCCGCGCGGGATATCGATCACGCCAATCGCACCGCGGTTGAGCCCACAGCAAGGATGAAGAAAAAATGAAAGCGACCACCATTGCCCTCGCCTTGGGCATCACCCTCTGCGGCGCCGCGGCGTGGGCCGAGGACAACGACACCAACTACCCCTTCGATCCGCGCTGGGCCGCGCAGGAGCAGCAGCGCGAGGCCTGGATCAACGAGCAGCGCGCCGAGCAATACGACCCCGCCCGCGCGGCCGAGCGCGGCGCTGTGCCCGCCTGGGGCGCGCGCGGGGGCCTTTCGGAGAGGGACGAGTGCTGGAATCCGCACGCGGGGCATTTCGAAGGCGTACGTCCCGGCGAGCGCCAGGACGACCTCGACTTCTCGCGCTGCCGTCCGAAGCAGGAGTACGCGCGACACCACCACTCGCGATAGGCGCGCCTTTCCATCCGATTTCACATCGCGTAAAGTCGGCGCATTCGCCCACGCCCCGACTCCGACACGTGTCGCGAAAGCCCCTCAACGAGAGAGGTTTTCCCGTGATTCGACGCAGTTGGCGCACCCGGCTCAAGGCCTCGGTGACACCGGAGGCGGTGCTCACCGTCGTGAGCCAGTTCCTCGAGGAATGGTCTCCGCCTGAAATCGCCGACCTGCCCGAGGGCGCATGGCCGCGGCCTCTCGTTTCGAAGTCCGATGTGGTCGCCCACGCGCTGAAACTGGGCAACATGCACGCGGTTTATTCCGGCCCTGCCAACCGCCTCGGCGGCCTGCAGGAGATGCTGCTCTTCTTCACCCACGCGGCGGTGCGCATCGCGCATCTCGCCGCCATCGCGAGCCTCGAGGAGATCCCGGCGCCGCGCGTCAACCGCGTCGCCGACGAAGAGAGCTAGCTTGACGCGCGGCAATTCGCGCGCTTTCGCGAGAGCTACCGTGAGGATGCGGGATTGTCCCCGCGGGCTGCTGCGAAGGGATCTCCATGGTTCGCTACCGTTGGCGCACGCTCCTCAAGGCGGCACTCGACGCGTCCGACGTCGTGCGGCTCGTGGAGCGTTTCGTCGGCGAGTGGAGCGCGGACGAAGTCCTGGCGTTGCCGCAGGCGGCCCGGCCGACGGCGCCGCGCACCGCGAGGGCCGTCGTCGACCACAGCGTCGAGCTCGCACGACTGCACGCGACATTCGATGGCCCGGCGCAGACGCTCGCCGGACTCCAGGAGATGCTGCTCTTCTTCACGCATGCGGCCGTGGCCATCGTGCGCCTCACGGCATCGCAGACCTCCGCGAGCGCGACCGCCCACGCGGAATGACGCGGGGCCCGGCGCGGTTCAATGAACCGGGGCCACCGCCTCGACGGACGCCGGCCGCGGCGACGACGTCTCGAGCTCGCTGAGGAGCTTCTCGTAACGGTCCACCATCGCGAGCTCGGAAAACCGCGCTTCCACGGTCTCGCGCGCCGCCGCGCCCATCGGCGCACGCACGGCGGGATCCGCGAGGGCCGACAGCCGGTCCACGAGCGCCGCGGTGTCGCCGACCGGGTAGAGATAGCCTTCGCATCCGGGGCGGATCATCTCGGGTGCGCCGCCGACGTCGGAGTGGACGACCGGTCGCGCCATCGCCATGGCCTCCACGGCCGCGAGGGAGAACGCCTCGGAGAAACTCGTGAGCACCGCGGTATCGCAGGCGGCGAGGAAAGGCCGCACCTGCTGCTGGAAGCCCGTGATCACGATGTCGGCCCCGACGCCGAGCTCGCGTGCCCGCTGCTCGACGGCGCCCCGCATCGGGCCGTCGCCGATCATGAGCGCCCTCGCCCGCACGCCGCGCCGGCGCAGCATCGCGATGGCATCGACGAGTTGCACGTGATTCTTTTCCGGCCGCAGCACCGCGGGCAGCGCGATCACGTAGTCGTGGTCGGCGAAGCCGAGCGTCGCGCGCACGTGGCGGCTCTCCGCGGCCTCGATGGGCGTCCATTGCGCCGTGTCGACGCCGTTATAGATCACCTCGTTGCGGCGCGAACGCACCGTGCGGGCATGCCAGTGCCGCTGCTGCGCCTCGCAGACGAAGACCAGGCAGTCGGCCCGCCAGAAGAAGGGCCGGTAGTAGAGCATCTGCAGGTGCTCCTTGGTGCTCTGCAGCCGGTTGCTGTGCCAGGTGACCGTGAGCGGCGCGCGCACGCCGGCCCAGCGCCGGGCGAGCGAGCCGTAGAGCATCGCGTACTGGTTCGCCGCGACGATGGAGCTCGGCTGCACCCGCGCCATGAGGGAGGCCAGCGCCCGCACGGCCGAAACGTCGAAATACCGGGTGGCGTGGAGGCACTGGACGCTCGCCACGCCCTGGAATCGCGCGAGCTGGCTGGGATCGTTCTTCACGTAGGCGGCATGGCATTCGTGTCCCCGCTCCGTGAGCTTGTTCGCCAGCGTGATCGTGTGGCGCTCGGCGCCGCCGTGCACCAGCGATCCTGTGATGAATAACGGCCGCATCGCTTCCCGTCTCGAAAGGAACCGGATGGTCCCGACGCGATTGAACGGGATTGGGATGAAGGGGTGCGGAACGGGCACCCGTGCCTTTCGGACTACGCCAGGGCGCGATCCGCCGTTTTGCCGGCCGGCACGGGGCGAGGCGTCATTCCGCGAGCATGCGGCGCGCGTGCACGAGCCGCTGTCCCATGGTGAAGACGATCACGGCGATGAAGACCCACGTCCACAAGATGAGCCTCTCGCGGTCCAGGATCATGAGCGAGAGGCAGATGAATGCCTCGGTGCGCTCGCCCAGCCCCGGCGCGTAGTGGAAGGATTTGCTCGACGCGTTCTGCACCGCCGCCCCGATCGAGAGGAAGAGCGACATCGCGACCGCGATCACCCCGGCGAGGATCACCATCTCGAAACGCGCGGCGGGATGCAGCCACGCCAGCGCCGCGATCATCGAGATCTCGACCACGCGGTCGAAGGTGATATCCAGGATCGCGCCGAGCGGCGTCGCCTTGGTGAGCCGCGCGAGCGTGCCGTCGGCCGCGTCCACCAGTCCCGAGAGCCACAGGACGAGGAAGCCCGCCACGGGCTGCCCGATCGCGACGAGCGCCGCCGCGCCCACGCCGAGGAGCATCCCCGCGATCGTGAGCGCATTGGCGCCGATGCCCATGCGAAGGCAGGCCGCGGCGACGGCCCCGAGAACCGGCTGGATGAACCGGCGCGCTTTGGTATCGAGCACGCCGCGATCATACGCAAGGTCCGCGGCATTCGATGAAGTGGCGAGGTAGCCGGGCCATGAGCGGGACAGGCGCCGGCAACTTCACAATGATTAACGGATGAGGCAGCCGCCGATGTTCACACTGTTCCACATTCGTCGGGACAGGCTCGTGTTAGCCGCCACATGCGCAAGACCATTCCGCCCGCCTCGCAAGGCGCCGCTGTCCTGATCCTCGACGAGCAGGGACTCGTCGTCGAAGTCAACGACGCACAGGCCCAGGCCGGGGTTGATGCGCCTGGCACCGGCTTGCGCGCTGGTGTCGACATCTTCAGCCTCTGCAAGCGACTCGCGCAGGATGGCGACGAGGCTGCAGGACGAATCGCCGCGGCTCTCGATGATGTGGTCAGCGGCCGGTCGGCGTCGAGGAGCGTGAGGGGCTCCATACCGGGCCGGTCCCGCTCGGCCGGTGCCATGATCAGCATCGCGCGACTGGGTGCCGGGCGACGCGGCCAGGTTCTCGTGATGCAGACGGAACGCTCGGGTTGCGATGAGTTCGACGAGGCGGCGGAACAAGCGACCTATCTGCTGAGCTCCGTTCAACGCGTGGCCGGCGTGGGCCTCTGGAACATGGACCCGGGCGCCCTCGATATCTCGCTGTCGCAAGAGGCAAGCGCGATCCTGCGCATGACGGGCGAGCGGGGCCACGTCTCGCTCGAGCGATACCTGGCGGGCGTATTCCCCGAGGATCGCGGCGCAGTGGAAGAGGGAATTTGCCGTGCCGTCGTCGGCCGGCCTCTCGACTTGCAGCACCGGCTCGTGGGCCCGGACGCGGATCCCCGGTGGATCAGGCTCCGCGCGGAGCTCCTGTCGACGCTGGGCAGGGATCCCTACGTGTGCGGCATCGTGATGGACATCACGGAGCGGCGCGCCATCGGCGAGGCCGTCAAGCAGAGCGAGGCGCGGCACAGGAGCACCGCCGAAGAGCTGAAGACGATCCTGGACTCCTCACACGACCTGATCTGCGCGCTCAGCAGCGAGGGCACCGTGTTGAGAGCCAGCGCGGCATCGACGCGGATTCTCGGATTCCAGCCAAACGAATTGCTGGGGATGGAGTTTTGGGCCTTGGTGCTCGAGGAGGATCGACCCTCGGCCGCCCAGGCGGTGGCCCAGGCGCTTTCGGGCATTGGCGGCGTTTTCAGGAGCCGCTTCCGTCACCGCAACGGCTCTGTCGCGCACCTGGAATGCTCGATACGTTGGTCGCCCACGCCAGGCGCGCTCTACTGCGTCGCGCGAGATACCACGGAAGCCGTGCGCGCCGCCGAGGCCAGCCGTCTTCTCAAGGATCGCTTGCAGTCGGTGCTCGAAAACATGGTGGATGGTTTCATGACCATCGACCCGGAGCTCCGGGTCACTTACGGCAACCGCACACTCGAGCGAGTCGTCGGCATGCCGCTCGACGACATGCTGGGCAAGCCGGTCACGGAGCTCTTTCCCGACGCGGATAGCCAAGTGTTCTTCGAACGCTACCGCGCCTCGCTAGGGTCGATGCGAGCGGCCGAATTCGAGCAATACCATGCCGGCGTCGGAGCGTGGGTCGAAGCAAGGGTCTTTCCATCATCCGACGGCTTGGCCATCTACTTTCGAAATGTGACCGAGCGTCACCGTGCCCAGGTGGCGCTTGCCGAAAGCGAAGCGCGTCTCAAGAACGTCGTCGACGCGACGACCGACGCAACCTGGGAGTGGAACGTCGTGACCGGTGAGGGCTCGTGCAGCGCGAGCATGGAGCGCGACTTCGGAATCGGACCGGGAAACGGCATTTCATGGCTGGAGCGATTGCATCCAGACGACCGGGACTCGGTGGGGCGCACCCTGGAGCACGCGCTCGGGACGCCGGCAATGTCTCGCTGGCGGCAGCAATTCCGGCTTCGCCGCGTCACCGGGGCCTACGCCCATGTGGTCGGCAGCGCTTATATCGTCCGCGACGTGAACGCCGCCGCCATGCGCCTCGTCGGCGGCATCAACGACATCACCCCTCAGGTGGAAGCCTCCGAACGGCTTCGCGAGCAAGCCCAGCTACTGGATGCGGCGCGTGACGCCATCATGGTGCTGGATGCGGAGCAACGAGTCGTCTACTGGAACAAGGGATCGGAGCGGCTGTATCGGTATACGCGTGAGCAGGCCATCGGCGAAGACGTGACGCGACTGCTGCAGTGCAATGCCGTCGCCCACGATGAAGCATGGCAGGGCGTCATGCGAGACGGCCACTGGACGGGAGAGCTGGAGAAGGTGAGCGCGGACAAGTCGAAGCTCTTCGTCGATGCGCGTTGGACGCTATTGCCCGCTTCCAACGGCCTGCCGCAGCGCGTCCTCGCCATCGACACGGACGTCACTGCGAAGCGCGAGCTCGAGCGGCAGCTCGTCCAGGCGCAGCGGATGCAGAGCATCGGCGCGCTTGCGAGCGGTATCGCGCACGACTTGAACAACGTGTTGACTCCAATCCTGATGGCAGCGAGCCTGCTGGCCGAATGCAACATCGAAGCCGATGCCCGGGAGACCCTGTCGACCATCTGCAAGAGTGCCAGCCGTGGTGCCGACATCATTTCCCGGTTGCTGTCGTTTGCGCGCGGCGAAGCCGGGGACGAGACCGGGTTCGATCCGGCCGACGTGCTGCGGGATGTCTACCGGATCGTGAAGGGCACGTTTCCGCGCAACATCGATTCGGTCTTGAACCTTTCCTTGCCCCTGCACCCCGTGCTCGGCGATTCCACGCAACTGCATCAAGTCGTACTGAACTTGTGCGTGAACGCACGTGACGCCATGCCGGACGGCGGCTTGTTGGTGATCCGGGCCGGCAACGTGGATCCGGTTGCCGATGGCGCACCGGGTTCGGCGATCCGGATCGAGGTCGTGGACAATGGCTGTGGCATGAGTGAAGCACTGATGGGGCGCATCTTCGACCCCTTCTTCACGACCAAGCCCGTCGGAAAGGGCACCGGACTTGGCCTCTCGACATCGCGCGCCATCATCGAGCGTCATCGAGGCAGTCTCGCGGTCCACAGCGAAGTTGGCCGCGGCAGCCGGTTCGTCATCACGCTTCCCGCTTCCAGTCTCACGAAACCACCGAAGCGCGACGGCGCACGCGACCTTCCGCGGGGGCGGGGCGAGACGGTATTCGTGGTGGACGATGAAACGGCCATTTTGCACACCGCGCAGCAGGTCCTGTCCGTCCACGGCTACCGTGTCGTGACCGCTCAAGACGGAGCGGAGGCGGTGACGGCTTATGCGAACATTCAACGGGATGTGAGCGTCGCGCTCGTCGACCTGATGATGCCGGGGATGGACGGCACCGAAGCGATCGAATCGTTGAGAAGGATCACGCCCACCTTGCCGGTGATCGCGATGAGCGGAATCTGCGATGAGCGCCAGAGGGCGCGCGCGGCGGTGGCCGGTGCGATCGCGTTCCTTCCGAAGCCGTTCTCGGCTGAGCTGTTGCTGACGGAGCTCCGGGGAGCTCTCGGTACGGCGTCGCGGGGTACGCTCGAAACCGGCGGTTAGCGGCGTGACACGGAAACGCCCGCGCAAGGCGGGCGTTTCCGAGCAGGGCCCCGTTGTTTAGGCCGGGACCGCGCGATCGCTACTTCAGCGCGCCGCCGGGATTCAAGCCCATGATCTCGAGCGAGGCGCGTCCCATCGGGCCGTAGGGATTGGCAAACGTCTCGGCGAACTCGAAGTGGTTATAGCCGGGTGCGACGATGAGCTTCACGTTCTTGCCCGCCGCCGTGAGCGCCGCGGTGAAATCGTCGCTCTGCCGCTGGAACTCCGGCGTTTCCTTGGTCCCATGCCCGAGCACGACGGGCATGTTGATGAAGTTCATGTGCTGGATCGGGCTCAGCTGGTTGATCGTGTCGGCGGAGAAATTCACGTAGAGGTTGCGTGCCGACAGCGATACGGGGTACAGGTCGTACATGCCGCTGGCGCAGACCGCCCCCTTGATGAAGTTCGGCGGCAGGCCCCGCGCCGCCCAATCCGTCGTGATCACGACGCCGCAAAGGTGGCCGCCCGACGAGTGGCCCGAGACGTAGATCTTGCCCGGATCGATCCCGAGCTGGTTCGCATGCTCGTACACCCATGCGACACCGGCGCGCACCTGCTCGGCCATCGTGATGAGATTGCCGCCCGTCTGGATGACGTTGATGAAGTCGAGGACGACGAGGTTCGCTCCCGCCTCGACGAAGTTCTGCGCGAAATACCCATAGCTGGACGCCGAGCCCGACCGCCAGGCTCCGCCATGGATGAAGATCATGGTCGGCGCTTTTTTCGCCAAGCCCGGTGCGCCGAGCCGCGAGCGATAAAGGTCCAGGCCTTCGTTGGCATCCGGCCCGTACGCATAACGCTCGGCCGCGCCATAGGTCGCGTGGAAATTGTTGGTCAGCCAGGTATCGCGGGCGCCGGTGTCGGGAGGATCCTGTTGCCAGCAGACTTGGTCGTACGCCGAGTCCACCTGCGGCTTCGTGTACGGTGTCCCTTCGGGAGTCGTGTAGACGACGGTGTCGCCCGGCGCCGCAGGAGGCAACTTCCATGCGGGCCATGGGCAATACGCGGGCGACGAAGGCGGCGTGAACGCCCAGGCCTGCGCCGAAAGCAATGCGAACAGCGCGAGAATCGCCAACCGAAAGATGTGTCGCATGGGTTCCTCCCTTTATGGAGATGCTTGGATGCGCTCGGCCGGGTTGCGCCAAGTCGTGAAAGGGCCGTCGCCGCGGAATCCGCGGGACTCGGGCGGTCGATGTAACCGCCGTCGTCGCTTCGTTGTCAACGGATTTGTGCATCGGCTGCAAGGCGTCAGGGTAATTTGAAACATTCGTATCTTCCCGACTTCTTTGGGTATAGGCTTCACGCCCTGCGCAGGGTGACCCCAAGTAGTTAACCCAGAGGAGAAACGCGATGAGCACCAAACCTGTCCCAGGTTTCGGGCATGCACGTCCAGCGAACGGTGCCCTGCGCGCGGGAGCAGCCATGCTGCTGTTGGCCGCAAGCTACGCACCGGCCGGCGTAGCGCAAATCCAGTCATGCGATGCGACGCCGAAGCCGCCCTTCTGCAATGCGCCACAGGGAGATCGCGCGGAGGGCTACCTGCGCCAGACGCGTTCGGAGGTCGTTGCCCGCAACGGGATGGTGACAACCAGCCAGGCGCTCGCCGCCCAGGCCGGCCTGCAAATTCTCCAGCAAGGCGGCAACGCGATCGACGCGGCAGTGGCCGCCGCAGCCGTGATCTCGCTCGTGGAGCCGACCAGCACGAGCGTGGGCTCCGACGTCTTCGCCGTGATCTACATCGCAGCCGAGAACAAGCTGCATTTCCTGAACGCAAGCGGCACCGCCCCGACAGGCGCCACGCTCGCGCATTACAACTCGCTCGGCTATTTCTGGAACCCGACGAACTTCGCGTTCGGGTCCGGCATGCCGGGCGGCATCCTGTCAGTCACGGTTCCCGGCGCGGCATGGGGCTGGGACGAGATGCAAACCAAGTACGGCAAGCTCACCTTCAAGCAGACCCTGCAACCCGCGATCGACTACGCCGAGAACGGCGTTCCGATCCAGGAGCGCGTGGCGAACTTCAAGATGCCCAATGCACTCGGCCCCAATCCGTCGTCGCCGGCTGGTTGCTGCACGCAGCCGGATCCTGATTCGGTCGCGGTCTGGCAGCCATTCAACGGCAAGGGACCGACGCTCGGGCAGGCGTTCACGAATCCCGACCTGGCGAAGACATTCCGCCTGATGCAGCAGTACGGCCGCGACGTGTTCTACAAGGGCGAGATCGCGCGGGCGCTTGTCGACAAATCCAACCGGCTGGGCGGCACCATGACGATGGACGACCTCGCCAATTACCACGGTGAGTGGCAGGAGGGCGCGACCACCAATTATCACGGCTACGACATCTGGGAGCTGCCGCCTCCGTCGCAGGCGTGGAACACGCTCGAGATCCTGAACATCCTCGAGGTCTGCGTGCCGCAGTGGGCGCCCGGGCAAACGCTGGCGAGCCTGGGACCGACGAGCCCGAAGTACTGGCACCTGATGATCGAAGCCAAGAAGCTGGGATACGCGGACCTGACGTTCTACAACTCGGACCCGGACTTCGAGGTCATTCCGCTGGCCAAGCTCACGTCCAAGCAGTACGCCGCGACGTTGTGCCACAAGGTCGATCCGCTGCATGCGTCCGCGACGCGTCCAGGGCCGGCCGATGTCGGTGGCACGATCGTCATGTCGACGGCCGATCGCTGGGGCAACATGGTTGCGTTCGTCAACAGCAACTGGACGTCGTACGGGTCGGGAATCACCGTCCCGGGCTACGGCTTCCTTCTGCACAGCCGTGCCCGCCAGTTCACGCTCGATCCCAACAGCCCGAACCTCATCGAGCCGCACAAGCGTCCCTACAACACGCTGGCTTCGGGCTTCGTGATGAAGGACGGACAGCCGCTGATGACCTTGGGCTTGATGGGCGGCGACATGCAGGCGCAAGGGCACGCGCAGACGCTCGTGAACATCATCGACCTGGGCGCGAATCTCCAGGCGGCGACCGACATGGCGAGATTCCACCATGACCAGGTGGCCAACCAGGTCGATCTCGAGTCCCAGCTCTTCAGCCTGGTCGGTCCATCGCTGATTGCCATGGGGCACAAGGCCGTGACGTCGAACGGAGGCAGCGTCGGAGGCTTCCAGGCGATCATGTTTACCGCCGACCCGAACGCCGCACAGGCGCCTCCTGGTCCGGGTAACGCATGCACGGGACCCGCCGCCGCGCATAACCCGAACTGCCCGCTGCAGCCGATCAAGGGCTTCTACCGGGGAGGCTCGGACCACCGCAAGGATGGTGCAGCGGTGGGCTATTGAGCCGGGGATCGACGACCTCCTCATGCCCCGCGTCCGACCAGGGACGCGGGGCGTTTTTCGCCGTCTTCCTGTTCGCCGGTGCCACGATGCTTGCCGGGTGCTCGCATTCGTCCACCCGCGTTGACGCGCAAGGCGCCCCTTCGCTGTCCCGCGAGGACTCGATCGAGCGACTCGTTGCCGTCGTGCGCGCGGAGCCGTCGAAGAAGGCGCTGCTTGCCAAAGCGGTGATGAGTGGGGATGTGCTCGTCATTCCCGACCCGGGAAAGAAATCGCTGGCGCTGGTGTCGTTCAATCAGCCGGAGCGATCGTTCATTCCCTTATTTTCAAGCCGCAGCATCTTCGACCAGGAAGCGTATGGGACGGGTTTCGAGGGCAAAGCCATCGTGATCGATGCGACACGCTTCGCGTCCCTGCTCGAGAATGACGACCTGGTGATCCTCAATCCGGGACACCGCCCCGCGATCGAATTCAATGCTCAGGAATTGAAGGCCGCAATCGCGAAGTGAGGGCCGAAGCCGGCCCTGGCGGTCACGCGCATCGAGGCCACGCTAAGTCAGAAGCTTTACGAGATCCTCGGCCGAGAGCGGCTTGGCATAGAAGTATCCCTGCGCCTGGTCACAACCCGCCCTGGCGAGAAAATCGCGCTGCTCGGCCGTCTCCACGCCCTCCGCCACGACCGAGAGCTGCAGGCTATGGGCCAGCGAGATGATCACGTTCGCGAGAAGGCCGTGGTCGCCGCCCGAATCGTGGCCGTCCGCGATGTCGCGCACGAACGAGCCATCGATCTTGAGCGCGCTGATGGGCAGGCGGCGAAGGTACGAGAGGCTCGAGTATCCGGTGCCGAAGTCGTCGAGGGACGCCTTCACGCCGAGCGCCTGCAACTCCTCGAGCGTCGCGATCACGCTTTCGGCGTCATGCATGACCATGCTTTCGGTGAGCTCGAGCTCGATCAAGCCGGCGGTGCCGGTCTCCCGCAACACTTCGCTCACGGTCCGCACGAGGCCCGGCGTCCATAGCTGGCGCGCGGACAAATTGACCGACATTCCGATGCGCGGCGCGCCTTCGCGCAGCCAGCGCGAGAGCTGCATGCATGCGTTTCGCAGCACCCACTCACCGATGGGCACGATCAGCCCCGTCTCCTCGGCGAGCGCGATGAAGCGGTCCGGCAGCACGATGCCGCGGTCCGGATGCTGCCACCGCACAAGCGCCTCGACGGCCGCGACCTTCCCCGTGCGAAGGTCGATGCGCGGCTGGTATTGCACGATCAGCTCGTCTTTTTCGAGCGCGCGGCGAAGGCTCTGTTCCATGGACAGGCGCTCGTTGGCGATCTCGTTCATCTCCGGGGTGAAGAATTCGAACGTGTTGCGGCCATGGGACTTCGCGCGGTACATCGCCGCGTCGGCGAACTTGAGAAGCGACTGCACGTCGGGCCCGTCCTGCGGATACAGGCTGATCCCGGCGCTGCACGTGATGTGGATGTCGCGTCCGCCGACCGTCATCGGCTCGCCGACCTTCTGGATGATTCGCCGCATGCTGCGGAAAATCAGGTCCTCGCGGGACTGGTCCGCCAGCAGCAGCACGAATTCGTCCCCCCCGACCCGCGCCACCGTGTCGCCTTCTCGCACGGCGCCCTGCAGCCGCTCCCCGACCTCGCGCAGCACTTCGTCGCCGAAGTTGTGGCCAAGGCTGTCGTTGATGACCTTGAAGTGGTCCAGGTCGAGGAACACCACGGCCACGGAGCGTTGCAGGCGCTGCGCATACATCGCCTGCTTGAGCCGGTCGTTCAGCAAGTGGCGGTTCGGCAGCCCCGTCAGGTCGTCGAAGTTGGCTTGCCGCTCGAGGGCTGCGTGGCTTTCGAGCAGCGCCTTCTCGTCGCTCTTTCGCCGCGTGACATCGCGGCCGACGCCGCGGTAGCCCGTGAAGCGGCCTTGCTCGAAGATCGGCTGTCCGCTCACGCTCACGTAGTGAAGCCGGCCCTGGGGATCGCGCCGGGCATATTCCAGCTCGCTGAACGGCAGCCGCTTGTCGACGTCCGCAACGTGGGCGGCGAGCGCTTCCGGCGAGATGCTCGCCATTTCGATATCCCACCGCCGCTTGCCGATGAAAAGGGACGGATCGAGATTCAGCGCTCGCAGGATTCCCCCGGATACGTGCGTGAAGCGCAGGTCCGCGTCCTGCTCCCAGTACCAGTCCGAAGACATCTCGGTGAGGCTGCGAAAGCGCGCCTCGCTCGCCCGCGTCGCCTCCTCCGCCTCGCGACGCGCCATGAGTTGGCCGATGAGGCGGCCGATGTTCACCGCGACCTGCATGAGCCATGCGTCGGGCGGACGCGGCTCGCGGGCGAAGAACTCGATCGCTCCGAGCACCCGGTCGCCGACGACGACCGGAAATGCGAAGGCGCCGCGCAGGCCGGCCTTCAGCGCATGCTTCGTGCGCAGGAAGCCGGAGTGCTGCGTGACGTCACGCATCCACGTCGACTGTCCGGTACCCAGCACCCGGCGGATCAGTCCCTGGGCGTCCGGGGTGAACACCTGTCTCTCGCATGCTTCCTGGAATCCGCGTACGTCGGCGTCGTCTATGGCCCACCGCTCGACGATCCGGAGCTTGTTGTCGCGCTCGTCGAGGCTCCAGCGGGCCGCGCAGACCCATTCGAGCCGCTCGCACATGACGCGGAGGATTCCGCGGATCGCTTCATGCAGGTCATCGACGCCACCGAGAAAGTGCTCGACCGCCAGCTCGATCGCCTCGCGCTGCTCGCCACGCTTGCGGTCGGTGACATCGATGATGGTGCCGACGAGACCGGCGACGCGTCCGGTAATCTCGGTGAGCGTGGCCTTGTAGAAGACGGTGTGCCGCACTTCGCCACTCGGGAGCGTGAGGGCGATCTCGTAGCTTTGCGTACCGCGGTCGCGCCACAGGATCTGGTCCATCGAACGGTGGCGCGCCGCGACTTCCGGAGTATTCGAATAAAGCTGGTCTCGCGCCTGGCGGCCGATCATTTCGGCGCGACTCACGCCGAAGAAGTCTTCCCACGCGCGATTCACCCCAAGGTATGTTCCATCGCGCGCCTTGAAGAAGACCGGCACGGGAAGGACTTCGATGAGCTGCTGCGCGATCGCGAGATGTGACGAAAAGTCGTGGTCGTCGCGCCGGAAGACGGCGGCGACCGACGCAAGGTCGACTAGAGAGGTGTCCAAGGTGCCAGCTCTGTCATGAGCGTCTCGGGTTAAGCCTTGGCTCGGCGCCGATTCGGGGAAAGGCGTGCGGTGAGAGGGGTTCCTGGACCGGGAATGTTTCCCCGGCGACAGGGCCGCACCAAAATAATCCACGAACGGGCGCCCGGCAGTGTCCCGCGTCACACAAACAATTACGGCCGTAGTACTGGGTGGCTCGATGGCGTTCCGCTATGTGGCATCAGCTCGACACCACAAGGCTCGCCGCAGCGCAGCTGGAAGCTCGCGCTCCCGTCGGCGCGCTAGTTCTTCCCGGGCTTGAGAACGAACGCGCGCCAGGGAACGCGTCCCTGCGGCGCCGGCCCTCCGCGCAGGCCCATCCCGACGATCCAGCCACGGTTGTTGATGCCCTCCGGGAGCAGCCGGGTCCAGCCCGCTGCGCGCACCGCTGGCAGCTGATCGAGCATCGTCACCATCCCGTTCTCGACGAGGAAGCCCGACTGCCCGTTGATCGTGCCGACCACGTCGCCGCGCTCGTTGATCGCGGACGCGATGCTGCAGCACGGGCCGCTCGCGAAGAGCGGGCGCATGACGCCGTCGTCGATGAACGCAGCGGGCGAGCCGTCGAACCGGTCGGAGACGAACCCGACGACGACGCCGCCCTTGTTGATCGCGACCGCCTTTCCCTGCTGTCGCCCGAGCGTGCCCAAGTCCTTCATCGACCCGGATTCATAGACGAAGGGATGGATCGAAACGTTGCCTGCCGTCTGCGAGTAGCCGACCACCGCACCCCGGCTGTTGATGGCATACGACTGCGACTCGGTGCCGCCGAGCGTTCCGAGATCCGTCACGACGCCGGCGGTCCACGTGTAGGCGTGAGGAATTCCGCCATTTGGGTACGAGCTCGCGACGACGCCCGAGTTGTTGACATAGAGCGGGAAGCCCGCGAGTCCCACGCCGAGCGCGGTCCACTGACCGCCGTTCCAGAGCGACTCGCCACCCGGAAAGTGCGTGCCGGCGATCGTGCCGCCCGCATTCACGTCGAAGGCCTCGCCGTTGCCCAGGTCCTGGGCAACGCCGTTCGTCCAGAGGGTCGCGCGTGGCGCGCCCGAGCCGCCGGTCTGCGCATCGACGGGATAGGAATCGCCGACAATGTCGCCGCGATCGTTCACGCTCCTCGCGATGGCAGCGTCGTTGCCCACGCCGGGTAGCAGCGTGATCGTCCAGTCGTTCGGCGTAGCGAGCGCGGCAACGGCGCCCAACGACAACAGGAGGGATGTGAATCGGGCCAGCGAACCGGCGAACGTGGTCATCGGGCCCCCGCGAAGACGATGGAATGCCTTCCGTTTTGCTCGGGGGCTGTTACGCCGGGATGGCAGCGCCGTGCGCTGTTCGGCTCAATCGGCCTGCATGGAGCATGCAGGCCGGTCCTGACCGATTGAGTCGGGACGGCCTGTCGTCTATGTGGTCAGGCCGAACCTTCTGAAAGAGAGTGGCGAGTCAGGCCATTTGAAGATTCATCAATTGTCAAAGATCAAGGACCTCAGGCTCTTGAGCATCGGGGTTAGCACACCAAGTGAGGATTAGTCGTCATCTTGTTGAGGGACTCCGATGGTCCATTCAATGGCGGAGTAGTCCTCGCTCTCGAAAGCACGCTCGAGATGTTCCTGTAAACATGACTTCTTACGCAGCTTCGGGTCCGGTTCGAGATCGACAAGTTCAGAAACTGCGACCTTGGAGCTTGTCTTTTGAACTTCGAACACTTGTAGCTGCTCGCCCGTCAGAGTTGCGGCGGTTATCTTGATCTTTGCAAGCGTCTTAGGCACGCGAGGATCTATCCAAACAAAGCCGGTAAGCGTCCAACATTGGCCTTGTCTAAAGTCCTCGCATTGCGCAACAACGCGGGGCGCGCGTGCCGTGTCGCTTACCTCAACCTCATGTCTACCAACTTCCACTCGGGGATGGAGCCTTGATAAGTCAGGAATCTGGTTGATGTAGGACGGACGCGGCCGAGGCGCTTTCGGCCCAGCGGCGTTAAACACGACGGCCTTTTCGTTTATCCAGCCGCCGACTATCTCAACGTCAATGAGCAAGTTAGCTGCCAGCGCGTTACCGATATTCGTTACGGTTAGAGTGAAAACGGCTTGATTGAATAGGATTTCTAAGCCGTCATGATAGTTGGCAACAAATGTCGGCAAAACATGGTTGATATATCTGTCATACCGACTGTCCAATGACGGGTCATATTCAAAAGACGATAGCGCCAATGGGCTGTGGTGCTGCTTGACTCGTGGGTTGGCTGCCGTAAGCGACAGCCTGAACTTTAGCGCTTGATCGGCAGTCAGCGGCACGACGTCATAGACCTGAATAGGTTGTCCTGGAACTGCAAAGTCAATTTCGAATTTGGGCTCTGCTTTCTGGTAGTCCGCCATTTGCTTCTTGAGGCGCGCTATCTCTTTGTCTTGCGGACTCGGCTCTAGCGGCGGACGCCAAGTTTCGGGAATGCGTAATGTCCTAACGCCGTGGCGCTGGGCTGCGAATAGAGGGTTGATGTCTTGGCTTACCAAGATCGCGGCCGATGACAACCCCTTTGTGTTCAAAATCTCGGCGACCAAGTTGTGGTCGCCTTGTGAGCGATCTAAGTCATCGTAGCTGTCCCAATCAATCTTTCCCGGCACGGCCAGCGCCAAGTCAACACGTGGCGATTCGGCAAGTAGTGAGATTGACGAAGCTCCAGATGCGAGCGGAGCGATGAATCTGTTGAAGGCGCGGGCTTTAGGGCCAATGCGGCCATCACGCTTCTTCGAGTCTACTTCACGCAAAACGGTGGGAGCCAGCACCACGAGTATTGGGCCGATGGAATCTACCTCTTGCCACGGCAGTTCGGCTAACGGTCGCGCCTCAAGAACGATATTTGAATCGATGAAGGCAATCGTTCGGTAGTGAGTTGTCGCCATTCGCCGGCCTCGGTTGCATTTAGGCATAAGTGGGAAATTAAAGAGCCGACTCTATCTAAGCCCTTTAAACAAGTCAGCGACAGAGGCGCGATGCGTCTTGGCAAGACCTTCAATCGCATCCAACCACAGATTTCTCACACCGCGCTCAACACTAGCGTAGGTGCGCTCAAGCGGCACATCGCGAAAGTCCTCGTGCTGAGGAGCAGCCTTTCGCGAGGCTTAGTTCTCCCCCCGCCCTGCGGCTTCTAGCACGTGTGATGTACTAGTCAGCATACTCAAAGGGGCTGTCCGTTTCGGCAAGATAAAAATGGGACGTGCGGAGGTTGTACCTCCTCTTGAAGGACATCCGTCGCGGTACTCGCAATGTGCTTTCGTCCTCGTAGATGAAAATGCCGTACAGGATTAGCCCCAAGTGGGGCTCGGCAAACTCGTGCGTCATAGCGCCGTCAGAGCCCCATCTGCGCGAGCCCGAATAGTAGATATTGAACTGGCTACCGGGCATGATCCGCACATCGCCTTCTTGGTCATGCGGCTCTGGGCCTCGCTCGGGATCAAACGGCTCATTCTTGACGAGATCGAGTCTTATAGCGCTTGCCAATAACCGGCACGGCGTCTCGCCAACATTGGCTAGGACTAATTGCACTTCGACCATATCGCCGTGATCGCCTCGCTTAGCAAATGCCTCTCGCAAGATTATTCGAGGGCGATGGGTTGTTACGTACTCATTGCGGGCGGCGTCAGCGCTCGTAGTGGCAGCGTCAGCCGACTTTTGTGCCGTCTCTCCTGCACGCCTAGATTCCTGCCACAGTTTTTCTGTGGAGGACCACAGTCGCGCTGTGAAGATAGCCATTACAAGAGTTGCGACGGCTGTCACGATTAGGCTTGCAAGCTCAACGGCGCGCTCATAAGTGGTTTGCGCTTTGAGCGGCCCAAGCGCCGCGGGCCGGCTCTCAGAACCCTTTGCAGCGGTCTCGCTGCCGTCATTTCGCAAGCTAGCCTGCCCGGGCCTACCCTCTACCTGCTCCAGCTTTCGATTGCCGGCAATGGGTCCTGAGGCTGTGGGCTCCGCATATGCCGAGTCGTAACGACGATGGCGAAGAGCAAAACCCGACTCAGCATGTTGATTGAGAACTCTTTCGATAAAAGGGCAGCCGCGAGGGAATCAACGGCCCAATCAAAGAAGCGGAGGCGCGAGCCGTCAAAGTGCACTTCCCCCAAGCCCGCATGGCTGTCAATGGATGCTGTTGCCCCGAATGCACGCTCTCTCAGAGTGAAGAGAGAGCCCGCACTGGGCGGGCCCTTTGGATTGGGCTCGACAGCCAAGACCATTGATTTGTGGCGAGTGAGGGTTTGAACCCAGGACCAACGGATTATGATTCGATCCTAGCCCCTCGCTACAGGGCCTAAGTCGTTGATTCGACTTGCTGCATATTACCCGAAATTGCCCCAAATTTCGTGCTTTATGGACCAAAAACGGACCAAGAGCGCCCCGGCAGACTGACGTAATTGCCTTCGCGACCTCTACGCAAAGCCCTAACTGCGCGCGTCGCCGCGCTGCACTTGCGGCACGCTCGCTTTAGCCGGAGGTTTACAAGTGCGCGTCGAGCCATAACAATGATTAAGTTTCTCTTACGGATTCAACGCCGCCCGTGCTCATAGCGGCCCCCTGGGACGAATGAATAGCGACTCTTCGCAGACCTCGGCATGGGCCGACGTCCTGAACGACCCTGACGTTCGAGAGGTCGGCGGCGAGAACACAAACGAAGGGGTCGACTTCGCCCGCTATTGGGCGATGAGCTTGCTCTTGCAGTTTGAAGAGCGAGGTCTTGAAGACTACGCACTCGTGTTCGAGTACCTACAGGACGTCGCGTATTTCGATTCGAGCGTATCGCCTACAGCCGCGACTCTTTACCAGGTCAAAAAGAAGGCGCGCGGCCATTGGACGCGAACTGCGCTGTGCAAACGGTCGGAAGCAGTCGACTGCGACGGAGCAGACCCAAGCAGCCACGACGCTGACGCCGCGAAGAAGAAGCCCAAAGCCAAAAAACTAGCGGCGCAGTCACCCCTAGGAAAACTGCATCTCTGCGTCGAAAAGCTAACGCCAGTAGCGCCAACTCACGGCGTTTTCGTTTCGAACGCTCCTTATGATTTGAAGAGCGCGAATGGGTCGATAGTTCCGCAATATGCAAGGCACTGCGTTTCTGACTTGTGCACCGACGACGCAACCTACATATCGTCGAAGATTAAGAAGGAATTGGCCAAGGTCACACCGCCCAATCTAAAAACACTTCATGTCGAGCAGTCGAGAATCAATCCAGAGACGATGCGCGAAACGCTACGCGGCCAATTGGACAAGTATCTTCATTCGCAGTATCCAACTCTGCCAAGCGTATCGGGTCGGCTTCAAGAATCGCTACTGCAAGCGTTCTCGACTTGTTCCGGTAAGAAGCCGCCGCTAAAAAGCATCGAAGAAATCGTTGCGCAAAAGGGTTTCTCTCGAATTCAATTTAGCGAGCTAATCGAGAGCCTCGCCAGCGCGCGCGCCTTCTCCACCGCGCTCGACGAGGCAGTCGCATCCATAAAAGCCGAAGGCTGGCCTAGCAGGAAGTGTGATCACATCAATAGGGTTGCACTCCGTCTTCAAGTCCGATTCATGCGGCATCCTGAAACGAAGGACGCTATGGCTTGGGACACAGCGATTGACGCTGCAAAGGCGCATAAGGGCATCGATACCTACTCGCAAGCGATTGACGCAATTAAAGGGACATACAAACAACACTGGTCTTCCGGCCCGATGCCTGATGACCTTGACGTAACCGCAATCGCCCTGTTGGCCCTTCTACATGTCGACGAAGAACCTTAGACGGCTGGTCCGCAACCTTCGAACGAACAAGAATGAAATATCTACGATTCGAAAAGCTCTATCTGCTATCCGAAGCAGAGAGGAAGGCGCGCCGCTTCAACTGGTCCCCCAAAGCAAACGCCTTAATCGGAAGTAACCATGTCGGCAAGTCGACCGTAATCCGAAGCCTTTTCGAGACGTTTGGATGCAAGACGAGTCCACTAGGCAACGAGTGGAACCCCAGAGCGATTGCGTCTGCCGTGGCGTTCTCTGTTGGAGAAACGCGGTTCGAAATAATGAGGTGGAACGGCTCCTACGGGCTTTTCGACCGGAATCGGAACCTACTTTGGGTCACCGCCGAAGCGGGCAAGTTGCGCGACTATCTTTCGGAATTGTTCGGCTTCGTACTGCCGCTCACGCCCAACAATAGTGCGGCAGAGCCAAGACAAGCGCGGCCCGCAATGTTTTTCGTTCCCTTCTTCGTTGATCAAGACGGTAGTTGGGACTCGTCGTGGCGGACGTTTGGAGGGTTGGGAGAGTTCAAGCAGTGGCAGAAGCCCGCTATTGAGCTAGCTCTCGGTATTCGGCCCTCCGAGTACTGGCAGACGGCAAGCGATCTGGCCAGGGAGCGAAAGAGTCTTGACGAGGCGGCAAGAGACCAACGCGTGCTCGATGACGCGAAAAGGAGACTAGCTGAGAGATTCCCGCGCGGACCTTGGTTCCGAGATGCCCTCAGCTTCCGCCGCGATCTAAAAGCACTGGAGGAAAGGGCGAGTCACCTCGCCCGAGAGCAAGAAGCGACTCGCGGGGCATGCACCGACGCAATTGCCGCGCGAGACAACTTCCAAGCCGAAGCGCGACTAATCGAGAGCGCGTTAAACGAGCACGCCTCTGACATGCAGTTCCTAGATACTCAGCCAACCGACGAGCCGATTCTTTGTCCGACTTGCGGGACACCGCATGAGCACTCATTCCATGAGCGTCTAAACCTGGAAGCGGAGGCTGACGAACTGAGACAACTGCGGGAATCTCTCTTGCGCCGAATTGACTCCGTCAACCGGGAGTACGCGAGAGAGCGAGAAAAACTAGACAAGTTGGACGAGCAGGCGAAGGAAATAGAGCGGATTCTCGACACCAGGCGCGGCGACATCAAGCTGCGAGACGTAGTTCAACGGGCGGGAATTGAGACCGCGCACGGAGCCTTTGAGGACCAGCAACAAGCGTTGAACGAGCGGCGCGGCCAGCTACTGCGAGCGATTCAAGATTTGGAAACGAAGCTGGCGCTGTATGACAACAAGGAACGCGCTAGAGACATCAGAGAAATGTTCAATCGGCTGTATGCTCGCTTCGCCCAAGCTCTTGACGTGCCTCCATCGCTATTGCAAAGGCGCGGCGAGATTGCCGTCAAACCGCAGCAAGGCGGCAGCGGAGGCCCTCGCGCGGTCTTGGCCTACTATTTCGCAATGTCCCATACCGCTTCCCAGTTTTCATGGGGCACTATACCCCCGCTTGTCGTCGACTCACCTCATCAGAAAGCCCAGGACGAAATCAATCGCCCCATCGTCACCGAGTTCATATTCAAGTACAGACCCGAAGAGCAACAGCTAATCGTCGGACTAGAAGAACCGCGACCAGACTCCGCACCGCTAGGGGATCTGGACAAGGAGTATTTCCTCACGAAGAAATACGAACTGCTTGAAGCTGAGGAATTCGAGGAAGTGCAAAATGCTCTTCGGCCTCTTGCGCGCGCCATGCGGGAGTCGGAGCGAGGCTCATGGTGATAGGCGCTTGACCGCGTCAAACCGCCAACCTGAAGCAGCCATGACGCCGACCCCACCGAGCGTGGCTCCCCGCGCAGGAACCAGCCGGTCTCGCGGGTTCATGACGAGCGGGCGGCGCGCGCCTACGTAGGTTCGTTAGCGGCCCTCATCCGGCCAGACGAACGGACTGAGCCATGCCGCGCGCTCCGGCATCTTAGCGGTTACGTTTTCCGGGTTCGTGAAAACGAAACCAAGCAGGGCGAGCGATTGATTGAAAAATGCCAAAAACGCGGCCGCCATTTTCGTGTCAGCAACCCCAAAGCGGTAGAAGAACTGATCCCGCAAGCTTGTGTTTGCTCGTTGCAGTTCGGGAAACCCTTGAAGCACCGGCGCTAGAACGTCCTTCGGGAATGACTCATCCAGGCTCTTTTCATTCGTTGCCCATTTGAAAGCGATGCGCCCTTCTGGCGGCAATATAGTTTCGGTTTGGAAATAGAACAGCGCCAAAAAGAGCTTCGTGGCGAACACCTCGGTGGCCCTTTGGATTCGCGGGTCCGCTGTGGACATGACCCCTATATCCGCCGTCGTCATTCCCGCAGGTAGTTCAACGCCCTTCTCCCTCAACCACTTCTTTTCATCGTCTGCACTGACGTGCATCGCTTCTAGCAGGCCCGGAAAGTTGTTGTGAACGCCCCTGATCACGTCAACCACTTGCTGCATATGCCGCGGTTCGTTCGAGTCGGGATACGCTCTGCCTAGCATGGCGACGATTAGCTCCTCCTTTGAAGAGGCTTGCATTGCATCGCGCGCACGCGGGAAACACGTAACCCTCCGGCCACACGCGGTCGCGGAACATTGTGCGGGAAGGAAAATGATCCTCTGTTGTGGCCGCGGCAACACCTCCGCAGAAGCAGCACAAAGGGTGCTGCGCGAAGAATGCCTCCCGGCGTTTGCGGCTCGTGCCCATAAAGAATCGGCTCGACCAGTGGACTTGGCGAATTTATCAGGAGGGCCGTGCTCTTGGCTCGGTCCATAGGCAGGCACTACGCCGCGTACGGAATCCTGTCGGGCGGGATCTGCACGGCCCCAAGCCAACGTGCATCTCATGACCAGAGATGATTCTCGCGCTGTCCCAAGCGACCGGTATAACGAGCGGCTCCCAAGCCCCTTTGCCAACTCGAACATACACCGAGGCAGTATCCGGGCTTTGCGATTGCTTCACTCGAACCCTCGGTGACATACCAGCTTTTAAAACGTCCGTCACTGTCTGCCGCCGTCTCAGGCCCAACACCGCGCAAGCGAAAAGGAGCAATGAAGACGCCCGCGGAGGTGTACTCGCCGTCGCCGCGGGCGTACCGCGGATTGCCCGACCTCACCTACCCCCTACATGACCGCGACGTCATGGTCACCGCGTGCGGCCGCATTTGCCTGCACCGCAAGCGCGTGAACCTCTCACACGTCTTCGCTGGTCAGTGCGTTGGCATCAAGGAGGTCGACGAGGGTATTTGGATCGTGAGCTTCATGCACTACGATCTGGGATACATCGACTTGGAGCAGAAGACCCTGCAATCCCTGGACAACCCGTTCGGTGCGAGGTTGTCACCTATGTCTTAGGTACGGCCCGTAACCTATGTCTGCGGGCCGTACACTGCGGAAAGGGTGGCGAGTCAGGGATTTGAACCCCGGACCAACGGATTATGATTCCGCTGCTCTAACCACTGAGCTAACTCGCCAGAGAGTCAAGTATTTTACCGGAATGCACGGTGCAGCGTCCACGCGCGCCACCGGGCAAGGGGAGCGCGATCAGACGTTGAAGCGGAAGTGCATGACGTCGCCGTCCTTGACGACGTAGTCCTTGCCCTCGAGCCGCATCTTGCCGGCTTCCTTCGATTTCGCCTCGCCTCCCAACCTCACGTAGTCGTCGTACGCGATCACCTCGGCGCGGATGAAGCCCTTCTCGAAATCGGTGTGGATCACGCCCGCGGCCTGGGGTGCCGTGGCACCCTTGCGCACCGTCCAGGCGCGCACTTCCTTCTCGCCCGCCGTGAAGTAGGTCTGCAGCCCCAGCAGGTCGTACGTCGCGTGGATGAGGCGGTCGAGCCCCGGTTCGGTCATGCCCATGTCGGCCAGGAACATCTCCTTCTCCTCGTCCTCGAGGCCCGCGATCTCGCTCTCGAGCTTGGCGCTGATGGCGACGACCGGCGCGCCTTCCTTCTTCGCGTACTCCTTCACGCGCTCGAGCAGCGGATTGTTCTCGAAGCCGTGCTCGCCGACGTTCGCGATGTAGAGCGCCGGCTTCGCGGTGAGGAGCTGCAACGGCTGCAGCAGCGCCATCTCGTCGGCGCTCAAGCCCATCGCCCGCACCGGGTGGAAGCCGTCGAGCGCCTTCTCCACGCGCTCCAGGAGCGGCACCATCTTCATCGCTTCCTTGTCGCCGGCGCGCAGGGTCTTGCCGTACCGGTGCTTCGCCTTCTCGATCGACTGCATGTCCGCGAGGGCGAGCTCGGTATGGATCACCTCGATGTCCGCGATCGGGTCGACCTTGTTGTTCACGTGGATCACGTTGCCATCCTCGAAGCAGCGCACCACGTTCGCGATGGCGTTCGTCTCGCGGATGTTGGCGAGAAACTGGTTGCCGAGTCCCTCGCCCTTCGAGGCGCCGGCGACCAGGCCCGCGATGTCCACGAACTCGACGATCGCGGGGATCACCTTCAGCGGCTTGTCGATGTCCGCGAGCCTCCGGAGGCGCGGATCCGGCACCTCGACCACGCCCACGTTGGGCTCGATGGTGCAGAAGGGATAGTTCTCCGCCGCGATGCCCGCCTTGGTGAGCGCGTTGAAGAGGGTCGACTTGCCGACGTTCGGCAGGCCGACGATGCCGCATTGAAGGCTCATTGCTTCGGTTCCTTGAGTTCCTGCGCCTTGCGCGCTTCGAGCGCTTCGCGCCGTTTCGCCTCGGCTTCGGGCGAGGTGTGAAGCCACGTCAGCGCGTCCTGCACGCGCCCGCTCGCCAGGCGCGGGAAGAGCTCGAGGCTGCGCTCGAACGCGGGCTCGATGAGCTCCTCCTCCGCCTTGCGCGCGCGATCGAGCACGTAGTCCGCGACGAGGTCCTTGTTTCCGGGGTGTCCGATGCCGATGCGAAGGCGCCAGAAGTCCTTCGTGTCGAGCGCCGCGGCGACGTCCTCGAGGCCGTTGTGGCCGCCCGTGCCGCCGCCGCGCTTCAGCTTCACGCTGCCCGGGGGAATGTCGAGCTCGTCGTGCACCACGAGCAGCTCCGCCGGCTCGATGCGATAGAAGCGCATGAAGGGCGAGACGCTGCGGCCGCTCTCGTTCATGTAGGTGCCGGGCTTGAGGAGCCAGAAATCGCGGCCGCCTTCCTCGACGCGCGCGACCCAGCCGGAGAACTTCGCCTCGCGCGCCCAGCTCGCGCGCTTGGCCTCGGCGATCGCGTCCACCCACCGGAAGCCCGCGTTGTGGCGCGTCTTCTCGTACTTGGGGCCGGGATTGCCGAGGCCGACGATGAGGCGGATGGGATTTTCCATGGAGGGCTAAACGAAAACGCCCGCCGGTGTTGCCGGCGGGCGCCTGTCGCTCATGCGGGCTACTTCTTGTCCTTCTTCTCGCCCTTGTCGCCGCCGGCCGCCTTCGCATCCTTGGCCGGTGCCGCCGCTGCTGCCGCGGCCTCCTCCTCCTTCGTCTTCTGAGCCGTGGTCGGCACGTCCGCCGCCGACGGAGCCGCTGCCGCCGCTTCCGCCGCTTCCTCTTCCGCCGTCATGACGCGCGGGATGACGACCGTCGCGACCGTCGGGTCCTCGCCCTTCGGCACCACCGCCTCGACGCCCGGGGGCAGCTGGAGGCTCGAGAGGTGCAGCGAGTGGCCCGCCTGCAGGTTGCCCAGGTCCACCTCGATGTACTCGGGGAGATCCTTCGGCAGGCAGCTCACCTCGAGATCCTGCAGCACGTGCTGCACGAGGCCTCCTGCGACCTTCACGCCCGGCGAGTTCTGCTCGTTCACGAAGTGCAGCGGAACGCGCATGTGGATCTTCTGGTCCGCGGCCACGCGCTGGAAGTCGGCGTGCAGGATGAGCGGGCGGAACGGATGCATCTGGTAGTCGCGCAGGAGCACCTGCGCCTTCTCCGCGCCCACTTCCATGTCGAGGATGGATGCATGGAACGCCTCGTTGCGAAGCTTGAACCACAGGTCCTTGTGGTCGAGCTGGATCGGGGTGGCGTCCTTGCCGGCGCCGTAGACGATGCCCGGCACTTTCGACTCGCGGCGCAGGCGGCGGCTCGCACCCGATCCCTGAAGGCTCCGCGGTTCGGCTTTGATGGAAATCTTCATGTTCACTCCAATTGAGGCAATGGCCCGCGACCAGGCCCTGCCGGTTGCCCGCAGCAAGACGCCGCGGGGTGCTACTCCACGAAGAGGGAGCTCACGCTGCTCTCCTCGCAAATCCTGCGTACGGTTTCGGCGAGCAGCGAGTCGACGCTGATCTGCCGGATCTTGGGGCTCGCCTCGGCCTCGGGCTTGAGCGGGATCGTGTCGGTCACCACCAGCTCGTCGATCACCGAGTTGTCGATGCGCGAGACCGCCGGACCCGAGAGCACCGGGTGCGTGCAATACGCGACCACGCGCACGGCGCCCTGCTCCTTCAACGCCCGCGCCGCTTCGCACAGCGTGTTGGCGGTGTCGACCATGTCGTCCATGATCACGCAGGTGCGGCCGTTCACGTCGCCGATGATGTTCATGACCGTCGCCACGTTCGGGCGCGGACGGCGCTTGTCGATGATCGCGAGGTCGCTCTCGAGGCGCTTGGCGATCGCTCGCGCGCGTACCACGCCGCCCACGTCGGGAGAGACCACGACCAGGTTCTTGTAGCCGTGCTTCCAGAGGTCGCCCAGCAGGATCGGCGTCGCGTAGATGTTGTCGACCGGGATGTCGAAGAAGCCCTGGATCTGGTCGGCGTGCAGGTCCATGGTGAGGAGCCGGTTCACGCCCGCGACCTGCAGCATGTTCGCCACCACCTTGGCGGAGATCGCGACGCGCGCGCTGCGCGGGCGGCGATCCTGGCGCGCATAGCCGAAATACGGAATCGCCGCGGTGATGCGCGCGGCGCTCGAGCGGCGCAGCGCATCGACCATGATCATCGTCTCCATCAGGTGATCGTTGGTCGGCGCGCACGTCGACTGCAGCACGAAGACGTCCTTGCCGCGCACGTTCTCCAGCAGCTCGACCATCACCTCGCCGTCGCTGAAGCGCGAGACGTTGGCCTTGCCGAGCTGGATGTTCAGGTTGCGCGCGACCTTCTGCGCAAGCTTGGGGTTCGCGTTCCCCGTGAACAGCATCAGGTTATCGAAGGCCATCGTGTCGTGGTGGCGCCCTTACGCGCGACGCAAATGAAAAAATGGCAGGGGAGGAAGGATTCGAACCCTCGTATGCCGGAATCAAAATCCGGTGCCTTAACCAACTTGGCGACTCCCCTACGGAGCTGCTCCGCTACTCGCGCAGGGGATGGTGCGAAAGACCCTGCGCGATGAAACCC
Organism: Usitatibacter sp.; assembly: GCA_035656735.1. Taxonomy (GTDB): domain Bacteria; phylum Pseudomonadota; class Gammaproteobacteria; order Burkholderiales; family Usitatibacteraceae; genus Usitatibacter. The sequence goes on from DASRRY010000039.1 coordinate 77,696, forward strand.
TGCATCGTCTCGGGCAGCGCGTCGATCACGCGTTGCGCCGCGTCGCGGGAGGCGAATCCCGCGAACACGCACCCGCCGGAACCCGTCATCCGGGCCTCGCCATGTTGCCGCAACCACTGGAGGTGCGACCGGACCTGCGGATACCGGGCAACCACCACCGCCTCGAGGTCGTTCGTGAAAACCGGTCTCGCGGTACAGGGTGTCGCGGGCTGCGCCGAAAAGTCTTCCATTTTAAGGGTTTCGTGGTCCCGGGTCAATTCGGGGGCGGTGAAAACGTCACGCGTCGCGACGTGCACCGGCGGCACGAGAACGACGTACCAGCAGGCCGGGACGTCGATGGGCGTGAGGCGCTCGCCGATGCCTTCCACCCACGCGTTGCGGCCGCCGACGAAGAAGGGAACGTCCGCGCCCAGCGCGGCGCCGACGCGCTGCAGGCGCTCCGTCCCGAGGGCCAGTTTCCAGAGGGAGTCCAGGGCCAGGAGCACGGTCGCCGCATCGGAGCTGCCGCCGCCCAGCCCGGCGCCCATGGGGATGCGTTTCACGACCTCGATGTCCACCCCGAGGCGGCACCCCGTCGCCTCCTGCAGCGCCCGCGCGGCACGAACCGCGAGGTCGGTCTCTTCCGCCACGCCCGGCAGGTCGTTCACGCGGCGCACCTCGCCATCGTCCCGCACGCGCAGCCGCAGCGTGTCGCACCGGTCGATGAGGACGAAGGCACTCTGCAGCAGGTGATAGCCGTCCGCGCGCCGTCCCGTCACGTGCAGGAAGAGATTGAGCTTCGCCGGCGCGGGGTAGCCGGTGGCCTCGAGCTCCGTCACGACGCGGGGAGCGCGTCGTAGCTATCGACGATCCAGCGTACGGTCACGTCGCCGCGGGTGGCGGTGATGCGCCGTGCGAGCCGCACCGCGCCGGCGTCCTGCACCTCGTCGATGGAAACCTTCCAGCCCGCGGGCGCGCCCGCATCGGCGCGGGCATGGAGCCACTCCATGAGCAGGGCCGGGTCGAGCGCGATGCCGAGCACGCGCTGCGTGAGATCCGCGAAGCTCGGCGCATCCACCGTTGCGCCGTTCGCGTTCATCACGGCGCCGTCGGCCGTGGACTCGATGCGCGCCACCTCGTTGCCGAGCGGGGACGCGATGATCCAGACGTCGTGCCCGGCCCGATGGGTCCAGCGGACCTTGGCGATGTCGCTGCGGTCGGCCTGGCGCACGGCGAGCCGTCCCGTGGTCTCGAATGCCGCGGGCACGGAAGCGAGCTGCGGAAGCGGTGCCACCGTCGCGCAGCCGGCGGCAGCAATGAGCAGCAGGCAGGCCGCCGCGCGCCGTGCGGCGGCAATTGCCGGGAGCACTGGAGGGCCCGCGCTACGGGTGGTACTTCGCCATCACCGCGAGGAGCGTCTCGTGGTTCGGGTTCTCCGAGAGCGCGGCGCGCCAGATCTTCTGCGCCTCGTCGCGTTGCCCGCTTTTCCAGAGCGCTTCGCCCAGGTGCGCCGCGATTTCCGGATCGGGGCGCGCGGTGTAGGCGACGTGCAGGTGCTTGACCGAGTCCTCGATGTCGCCGAGGCGATACTCGACCCAGCCGAGGCTGTCGATGATGAAGGGATCTTCCGGCGAGAGCTTGTAGGCCTTCTCGATGAGGGCCTTGGCCTCCGCGAGCCTGTCCGTCTTCTCCGCGAGCGTATAGCCGAGCGCGTTGTACGCGTGGGCGTAGTCGGGCTTCATCTCGATGACCTTGCGCAGGTCGCGCTCGAGCACGTCGATGCGGTCCACGCGTTCGGCCGCCATGGCGTGGTCGTACAGCAGCTCGTAGGCGTCGGGATGCTCCTCGACCGCCTTCGTGAGCATGTCGTACGCCTCCTGCCATTCCTTCGCGTCGCGCAGGAGCTGCGCCTCGACCTGGACGATCTGGATGCTGTCCTCGGGCGAGCGCGGCTCGATGTGATGGAGGTAGTCGCGGCCCGCCGCGAGTCCCTGCTGCTTCGCGATGAGCGTCGCGATCTTGAGCTGTGCGCGCACCCAGTCGGACGACTCGACCTTCTCGTACCACTGGATCGCATCGTCGTATTTCTTGAGGCCCTCGGCGGCCTGGCCGAGCCCCAGGTAGACCGACGTCGGATCGCGATAGCCCTGCTTCAGCGCGCGCGTGAACGACAGCTGGGCATCGCCGTAGTCCTCGAGCTGCAGCGAGAGCAGGCCGATCGCATACGCCGGCTGCGGATCGTTCTTCGCGAGCTTCTCGACCTCGCGGAACTGGTCGCGCGCCTCGGCGAGCTTCTTGTCCGCCGCGAGCTCGCGCCCGAGCTGCATCCGCACATCGACGGAGCCGGGATTGTCGTGCACGAACGCTTCGTAGAACGGGATGATGGACGCCGCGTCCGTCTTCCGCAGGACCTGCGCCTTGAGGATCGCGCCCTGCTCCCACGCCGGGTTGATCTTCAGCGCGGCGTCGGTCTCCTGCATCGCGAGGTCGTCGGTCCCGGCGACCAGCGCCGCGACGCCGATCGCGTAATGGGCCTCGGGAGTGTCCGCGTACGGGCGCGCGAGCTCCTGGGTCGCGGCGAGCACCGCGGCCTTGTCCGGAAACTTCGCGAAGAGATGGGACATCTGCGTGAGGATCGCCGCGCGGTCCGTGCTCTTCTCCAGCACGACAGCGAGGCGCGTCTGCGCCTTGGCGATGTCGCCCTCGTTGGCGAGGAGTGCGGCGATGATCTCGCGCGCGAGCGCCGATTGCGGGTCGAGCTCGAGGAGCAGCACCGCGCTGTCGAGCGCCGGGCCGAAGGCGCGGGCGCGGAAGGCCGTCTCCACGGCCCGGCGCGCGATGGCCGGGTCGTGCAGCTCGCGCGCGAGGCGATGGAAGATCGCGAGCGCGCCCTGCAGGTCGCCGCGCTGGGCCGCCAGCTCCGCGGTCAGGTATTCGTAGACGCCGTCGGCCGCTGCCGACGACTCCTGGGCCGCCGCGTCCTGCTCGTCGGCGTCGTCCGCCATCGCCGGGACCGCCGCCGCCAGGGCCGTCGCCGCGGCCAGGATCGCCCACCACTTTTTCGCTGCCATCATTCGCTGCTCCCTGCGGCGCCGGATCGCGCCCCGATCGAGAACTATCATAGACCGATTGGCTGGCAATCGACTGTCCTGTCGTTGATCCGATATGACCTTTGTAGGACGCGGCAACCCACCCCCGGACCGTATAATCGCGAACGTAAAACTTCGTTACAGATCGAGGACATGCCGGAGCTGCCGGAGGTCGAGACCACGCGTCGGGGCCTGCTGCCCCACGTGGTGGGCCGGCGGGTCGACGGCGTCGTCGTGCGGGATGCGCGACTGCGCTGGCCCGTGCCCGCGGACCTCGGTGCGCGCCTCACGGGCGAGCGGTTCACGGGGCTGCGCCGGCGCGGCAAGTACCTCGTCTTCGATTGCGCCCACGGCCACCTGCTGGTCCACCTGGGCATGTCGGGACGGCTGTCGCTCGTGCCCGACGGCACGCCCGCGCGCCGCCATGACCACGTCGACGTGAAGCTCGAGGGCCGCACGACGCTGCGGCTCACGGATCCGCGCCGCTTCGGCGCCTGCCTCTGGCTCGAAGGCGACGCCGAGCAGCACGAGCTCCTGCGCCACCTGGGCCTCGAGCCCCTCGAGGCCGCATTCGACGGCGCCGCGCTGCACCGGCTCTCCCGCGGGCGCGCCACCGCGATCAAGCATTTCCTCATGGATGCGCGCATCGTCACCGGCGTGGGCAACATCTATGCGTCCGAGGCGCTGTTCCACGCCGGCATCCATCCCGCGCGCGCCGCGGGCCGCATCGCGCGGGCGCGTTACGACCGGCTCGCCGAAGCCGTGCGCACGACGCTCGAGCGGGCACTCGCCGCGGGCGGCACGACGCTGCGCGACTTCGCGGCGGTCGATGGGTCCCTCGGCCATTTCCAGCTCGAGACCGCGGTCTACGGCCGGGAGGGTGAGCCGTGCCGCAAGTGCCGCACGCCGATCCGCCAGCTGCGGCAGGGACAGCGTTCCACGTACTACTGCCCGCGATGCCAGCGATGACGGCCTCGCCCTCGCAGGGCGCCGCGCGCGCGCTCGAGGCGAGCCTCGGGGAGCTCAAGTCGTGGCGCGACGGGATGGCGCGCTCCCTCGCCTCGTTCCGGCGCTGGGCGCTCGTGGGCCGCATGATCGACGAGCCGGCGGCCTCGCGCCTCGCGCACCTCGAGCAGCGCCTCGCGGCGGAGACGCTCACCGTGGCCTTCCTCGCCGAGTACTCGCGCGGGAAGAGCGAGCTCATCAACGCATTGCTCTTCGCGGGGCGCGGCGGCCGGGTGCTGCCTTCGGGCGCCGGGCGCACGACGCTTTGCCCGACGGAGATCTCGTGGAACCCGCAGCTCGCGGCCTCGCTCCGGTTGCTGCCGATCGACACGCGCCTCAAGCCCCGTGCATTGCGCGATTACATGGCCGACGCGCAGGCCTGGAAGGTGCGCGAATTCGATCCGGCCGACACGGATGCGATGGCCGAGGCATGCCGCGCCATCAGCGACACGATCGAAGTGCCCTCCGCGGTGGCGACCGACCTGGGGCTCGGTGAATCGGCCCAGCCGCGCGTCGAGATCCCGCGCTGGCGCTACGCCATCCTCAACGTGCCGCATCCGATGCTCGCGCTCGGTCTCGCGTTCCTCGATACGCCGGGACACAACGCCGCGGGCGCGGAGCCCGAGCTCGCGATCCACCGCATTCCGGATGCCGCGGCGATCGTGTTCCTGCTTTCCACCGACACGGGCGTGACACGCAGCGACCTCGACATGTGGAAGGAGCAGGTGGCGCCGGTCGAGGGTCTCGAGCAGGCGTCCCACATCGTGCTCAACAAGATCGACGGCCTGCGCGATGGCCTCAAGAGCGAGGCGGAGCTGCTCTCCGCGATCGACCGCCAGGTGCGCTCGACCGCCGAGGCGCTGGGCGTCGCACCCACGCGGATCTTCCCGATGTCGGCGCGCCAGGCCCTCGTGGGCCGCGTTCAGGGCGATGGCGACAGCGTCGCGCGCAGCCGCATCTACCGCCTCGAGCAGGCGCTGGCGGCCACCCTCGCCCGCGGCAAGCGCGAGGATCACCGCCGCAGCGTGCGTGCGGAGATCCGCCCGCTCCTCGCGCAGATGCGCACGCTCGTGAAGAGCCGGCGCGAGTTCGCGCTCGAGCAGCTCGAGCAGCTCGTCGCGCTGCAGGAGAAGAACCAGAAACTCGTCGAGACGCTCGCCCGCAAGTCCGCGTCGGAGCGCGAGCGGCTGCAGGCCGCACGCCTCGCGATCCTCGCGCTCAAGCGGGTGCACGCGCGGCACGCCCAGAGGCTCGCGCTGCTGCTCGATCCCGGCGACGTGAGGCAAGCCGCGCTGAGCGCGCGCACGTCCGTGCTGCAGAGCCGCTTCAGCTCCGGCATCGCGCAGGCCATCGATGGCTTCTTCGCCGAATGCGGCGAGCGCATCGCCGAGGCGGTGACCGTGATCGAGGAGGCGAGGGCATCGGGCACCGAGGCCGCGCGCCGCTTCGCCGCCGACTACGGCATCCTGCCGCCGGAAGTGGTGCCCTTCGGCCAGGAGCGTTTCGCGCTCGAGCTCGGTCGTCTGGAGGCCCTCTGCGCGCGCGAGCTCAAGCGCACCTCGGCCCTGGTGCTGAGGCCGCACACCGCGCTCGCGCAGCTCTTCTTCGATTCGATCGCCGTGAAGGCGGTGCACGTCTTCGAGATCGCCGATCGCGAGGCCCGCGCGTGGATGGGCGGCTTCATCCGTCCGCTCGAGGTGCAGGTCTCGGCCCGGCAGGAGCGCACGAACTCCCGCATCGAGGGCATGGGACGCATGCAGGATGCCGAGGGCGACCTCATGCAGCGGCTGGAAGACGTGAAGGGAATGGTGCGCGAGCTGGGCTCGATGCGCGACGAGCTGGAGGCGCATGCGGCACGGCTGGAGCAGCAGCTCGAGCCGCAGCCCGAGGCGAAGGTGGCCTAGGCTAGGCCGCCTTCTTTTCCTGCTGCAGCCGCTCGTACTTGAGCATCAGCACGTCGCGCGATTCCACGTGCTCCGGATCGAGCGGAATGCAGTCGACGGGGCAGACCTCGCGGCACTGCGGATCGCCGAAGTGGCCGACGCATTCGGTGCAGCGCGCCGCGTCGATCCGGTAGAACTCCTCGCCCATCGAGATCGCCTCGTTCGGGCATTCCGGCTCGCACACGTCGCAATTGATGCACTGGTCGGTGATCTTGAGGGCCATGCCCCCATTATCCGCCGCTCCGGCCTCCCGCGGGAGACCGGCCGATGCGCGACTGCATGCGCTCGGCGGTCACCGGGTGCACGAAGGCCGAGATGTCCCCGCCCAGCACGGCGATCTCGCGCACGATGGTGGCGGAGAGGAACAGGTACTTGTCCGAGGGCGTGAGGAAGAGCGTCTCCACGCCCGGCGCGAGGCGCCGGTTCATGCCCGCGAGCTGGAACTCGTACTCGAAGTCGGAGACCGCGCGCAGGCCGCGCAGGATCACGGTCGCGCCCTGCTCCTTCACGAACTCCGAGAGCAGGCCGCTGAAGCCGCGCACCTGGACGTTCGCGTAGGGCGAGAGCACCTCGCGCGCGAGGGAAACCCGCTCGTCGAGGCTGAAGAAGGGCCGCTTGGCCTGGCTCTGCGCCACCCCCACGACGACCTCCTGGAACAGGCGCGACGCGCGCTGGATCAGGTCCTCGTGCCCGTTGGTGATGGGATCGAAGGTCCCCGGATAGACGGCGCGGATGGGCGACATGGGTCAGGCGGCGGGCTCGAAAAGCGCATAGCGTACCGCCCCGGCGCGATCCGCGCGCAGGGCTTTCCATCCCGCGGGCGGCTCGACGCGCCCGGCGCTCTCGACGTAGACGCGGCCTTCGGGTGCCACGCGCGGCGCCACGGCCGCGAGCGCGCGCGTCGCGAGATCGCTCGCGTACGGCGGGTCGATGAACACGACGTCGAATGTCTCGCCCGCGCGCTGCAGGTATGCGATCGCATCGGACTCGACGACCTCCGCGCCGCCGGCGTTGAGCTTCACCGCGTTGTCGCGCAGCGCGCGGGCGGTCGCGCGGTCGCGCTCGACCATCACCACGCGCGCGGCGCCACGCGACAACGCCTCGAAGCCGAGGGCACCGCTGCCGGCGAAGAGATCGAGGCACGCGAGGCCGTCGAGGCGCTGGCCGAGCCAGTTGAAGAGCGTCTCGCGCACGCGGTCCGGCGTGGGACGCAACGCCGCGGCGGGCGGGAAGTGGATGACGCGGCTGCGCCATTCGCCGCCGATGATGCGCACCCGATTGGCTCCGGTCATCGGGGCGATCGTACCGTAAAATGTCTCGATGTTTTCCCTGTTCGGCAAGAAGAAGCCTCCCGCCGCGAGCGAGCCGGCGCCCCAGGCCGCCGAGGAATCGGCCGGCGGGCTCAAGGCCTTCCTCAGGAAGGATCTCGAGCGCACGCGCGAGCGCTGGTCCCGGGCGGTCGGCGTCTTCCGTGCGCATCCGAAGATCGACGAGGCGCTCTACGAGGAGCTCGAGAACCAGCTCATCGCCGCCGACGTCGGCATGAAGGCGACCGAGACCCTGATCGCCCAGCTTCGCCAGGCCCAGCGCGACAAGCGTCTCGAGGAGGGACCGCAACTGGAAAGCGAGCTGAAGAGCGCGCTCGTGTCGCTGCTCGCGCCGCTCGAGAAACCGTTTCCCGACGAGGTCCCGAAGCCCTACGTGATCCTGCTGGCCGGCGTGAACGGCGCGGGCAAGACCACGACCATCGCCAAGCTCACGCGGATGCTGCAGTCCGAAGGCAGGAGCGTGCTGCTCGCCGCGGGCGACACGTTTCGCGCGGCGGCCCGCGAGCAGCTCGCCGAATGGGGCAAGCGCCACGACGTGACCGTGATCTCCCAGGACAAGGGCGATTCGGCCGCCGTGATCTTCGACGCCATCCAGTCGGCGCGCGCACGCGACATCGACGTGGTGCTCGCCGACACCGCCGGGCGCCTGCCCACGCAGCTGCACCTCATGGAGGAGATCCGCAAGGTGAAGCGCGTGATGGCGAAGGCCGACGCGGCGGCGCCCCACGAGACGTGGCTCGTGATCGACGCGAACACCGGGCAGAACGCCGTGAAGCAGGTCGAGGCGTTCGATGCGGCGCTGGGGCTCACCGGCCTCATCGTGACGAAGCTCGACGGCACGGCCAAGGGCGGAGCGGTCGCGGCGATCGCGCGCGAGCATCCGGTGCCCATCCGCTTCATCGGCATCGGCGAGAAGGCCGAGGACCTGCGGCCCTTCGTGGCCGCCGATTTCGTCGACGCGCTCTTCGCGTGATCCGCTTCTCCACGGTCTCGAAGCGCTATCCCGGCGGCCACGAGGCGCTGCGCGGGGTGACGTTCGACGTGGCGAGCGGCGAGATGGTCGCGATCACCGGCCATTCGGGCGCGGGAAAGTCGACGCTCCTCAAGCTCGCCGCGGGACTCGAGCGCGCCAGCGGCGGCAGCGTGGTCGTGAACGGCCAGAACCTGGGCGCGCTCGGGGACACCGCCCTCGCGGTGCTGCGCCGGCGCATCGGCTTCGTGTTCCAGGACCACAAGCTCCTCTTCGACCGCAGCGCGTTCGACAACGTGGCGCTGCCCCTTCGCATCGCGGGATTCGCGCGCGACGAGGCCGCAAGGCGCGTGCGCGCGGCGCTGGACAAGGTGGGGCTGCTGCCGCGCGAGAAGACGAATCCCGTGGCCCTTTCCGGGGGCGAGCAGCAGCGGCTCTGCATCGCGCGCGCCATCGTGAACCGGCCCTCGATCCTCATCGCCGACGAGCCGACGGGAAACCTCGATGCCGATTACGCGCGCGCGATCCTCGACCTCTTCGTGTCCTTCCACCAGGTCGGCGTGACCGTGCTCCTCTCCACCCACGACGAGGCGGCGCTCGAGCGCCTCGCCTGCCGCCGCGTGGCGCTCGCCTCGGGCGCGCTGGCCGCCGCATGACGGTCTGGCTGCGCTTGCACGCGCTGGCGCTGGCCGACGCCGCGGGGCGTCTCGCGCGCCAGCCGTTCGCTTCCGGCTTCTCCATCCTCGTGCTCGCGATGGCGCTCGCCCTGCCGGTCCTCGCGGCCGTGGCGCTGCGCAGCGCGGGCGCCGTCGCCTCGCGCGTCGACACCGACCCGCACGTGAACGTGTTCCTCGCGCTCGATGCGACCGACGAGGAGGCGAAGCGCGTCGGCCAGGCGCTCCGGTCGCAGCCCTCCGTGTCCTCGGTGCGCTTCGTGCCGCGCGCCCAGGCCTTCGACGAGTTGCGCACGACGACCCACCTGGCGGAGCTCCTCGCGAGCCTCGACCACAATCCCCTGCCGGATGCGTACACCGTGCGCGTCGCCACGTCGGATCCCGCGGCGCTGGCGGCCCTGCGCGATACCTGGTCGCGCCTGCCCAAGGTCGACCGCGTCGTGGCCGACGGCGAGTGGGCCGCACGGCTGGCGGGATGGATCGGCTTCGGCCGCACGGTGACGCTCCTGGGCGGCGGGTTCCTCGCGCTGGCCATCGCTTTCATGGTGGCGCACCTGATCCGGCTCCAGGTCGCGACCCGTCGGGACGAGGTCGAGGTGAGCCGCCTCGTGGGCGCCACGAACTGGGACGTGAGAAGGCCTTTCCTCTACTTCGGCCTCCTGGAGGGCGCCTTGGCCGGCCTGTTGGCGGTGGGTTTCGTGCAGGCGCTGGCACTCTGGACCCAGGGCCAGATGCAAGTGCTCGCTCCGGTTTATGGCGTTGAACTTCAAGCCTTTTCCGTTGCCTTACCCGAGGCAGGCGTGATCGTCGCGAGCGCCGCCCTTCTCGGCTGGATCGGGGCCCGGATCGCCGTGGGGCTCGAGCTCAAGGGGCTCGCCGGCCGGAGGTAAAATTTTCGGAACTCCCCTGCCGTTTAGCACTCTAATCCCATGAGTGCTAAAATTCATTTTCAGGAGCGAAAACCCCCGATGACCATGACCCTTCCGGCGACCCTTCCGCCGGTTTCCAGCCTCGAGTCGTACATCCAGGCCGTGAATGCGGTGCCCATGCTCACGCAGGAACGGGAGACGGACCTGGGACGCAGGCTCGCGCATCAGGGCGACCTCACGGCCGCGCGCGACATGGTGCTTTCGCACCTGCGCCTGGTCGTGTCCGTCGCACGCAACTACATGGGCTACGGCCTGCCGCAAGCCGACCTCATCCAGGAAGGCAACGTGGGCCTGATGAAGGCCGTCAAGCGCTTCGACCCCGAGCGGGGCGTGCGCCTGGCGTCGTTCGCCATCCACTGGATCAAGGCCGAGATCCACGAATACATCCTGCGCAACTGGCGCATGGTGAAGATCGCCACCACCAAGGCGCAGCGCAAGCTCTTCTTCAACCTGCGCAGCATGAAGACCTCCACCGCCGCGCTCACCCCCACCGAGATCACGCAGGTTGCCGAGACGCTCAACGTGAAGGAGAGCGACGTGATCGAGATGGAGCAGCGCATCCAGGGCGGCGACATCGCCTTCGACCCGCTGCCCGAGGACGGCGAGGAAGTCGCCTCGCCGATGGCGTTCATGGCCGACCCCGGCGAGGGCCCGGCGGAGGAATACGAGCGCGAGCAGTCGGAGTCGCTCAACACCGAGGGCCTCACGCGGGCACTCGATCGGCTCGACGAGCGCAGCCGCCGCATCATCCAGGCGCGCTGGCTCGCCGACGGCGACACCAAGACGCTGCATGAGCTGGCCGACGAGTTCGGCGTGTCGGCCGAGCGCATCCGCCAGATCGAGGCGAAGGCCATGCAGAAGATGAAGAAGGAAATGGCGACGCTGCACTAGCGCCGCGACGCATTTGAACCGGCGCGATGGTCTCGCAGGCCACGCGGCGCCGGGTAGACGACGGGGCTTCGGCCCCGTTTTTTTTACGCGTCGAGCAGCACGCGCAGGTCCGATGCGATCGCGTCGGGCGTCGCGGTCTGGGGAATGACCACGCGCAGGCGCCCCTTGCGGTCGTACGCGAAGATCTGCGCCGAGTGGTCGACGCTGTAGTCGCCGTTGCCCGTGGGGCGCTCCTCGACGAAGAGCCGGTAGTCCTTGATCGTGCGCTGCACGTCGGCGGGGCTGCCGCCCAGGCCGAGGAACGTGGGGTCGAACGCGGTCACATAGCGCGCGAGCAGGTCGGGCGTGTCCCGCTTCGGGTCGACGCTCACGAAGATCACCTGCACCTGGTCGCCCTCCTTGCCCAGCCGCTTGCGCGCCGACGCGAGGTTCGCGAGCGTCATCGGGCACACATCCGGGCAGTGCGTGTAGCCGAAGGCCACCACCACCACCTTGCCGCGGAAGTCCGCCAGCGTGCGCGGCTTGCCCTGCGTGTCGCGCAGGTCGAGCTCGGCTCCGATGCTCGAGCCGGTGACGTCGACGCCCTGGAAGGGAGTCTGCCGCGACGCGGGACCGCACGCGGACGCGGCCGCCAGCACAGTCACCGCGAGCAGGCGCAGGAGCCGGTTCACGCGGTGAGCAGCGGCAGGTAGTGATCCACCATCAGCGCCGCGAAGAGCATCGCGAGATAAAAGATCGAGTAGGCGAAGGTGCGCTTCGCAAGCGCATCGCTGTAGCGGCGCCAGACGCGCCAGGCGTACGCGAGGAAAACGCCGTCGAGCACGAGCGCGCAGCCGAGGTAGAACGGGCCCGACATGCGCGTCGCGAAAGGCAGCATCGTGACCGCCACCAGGAGCAGCGTGTAGAGGAGCAAATGCAGCTTCGTGAACCACTCGCCGTGCGTGACCGGCAGCATGGGCACGCCGGCGCGGGCGTACTCCTTGCGCCGGTAGAGCGCGAGCGCCCAGAAATGCGGCGGCGTCCACGCGAAGATGATCAGGAAGAGGAGCAGCGGCTGGAACGTCACGTCGCCGTTCATGGCGGCCCATCCCAGCACCGGCGGCATCGCGCCCGACGCCCCGCCGATCACGATGTTCTGCGGCGTCGCGGGCTTGAGGATCACCGTGTAGATGATGGCGTAGCCGACGAAGGTCGCCGCCGTGAGCCACATGGTGAGCGGGTTCACCGCGTGCCACAGGATCGCGAGGCCCAGGCCGCCCACGGCGCCCGCCAGGAGCAGGATCTGGCTGCTGGTGATGGTGCCCATCACGGTCGGACGGCCGCGAGTGCGGGCCATGGCGGCGTCGATCTTCTGCTCGACCAGGCAGTTGAAGGCCGCGGCGGCACCGGCGACCAGCCAGATGCCCACGGTCGCGAAGACCAGGCGCTCGACCGGCGGGGTGCCGGGCACGGCGAGGAACATCCCGATCACCGCGGTGAAGACGATCAGGGAAACCACGCGCGGCTTGGTGAGGCGCCAGAATTGCGCGCCGAGGCCGGGCTGGGTGGTGGGGACGGTGGTTTGCATGGTTCGTGTGGGACGCCGGGGACCGGTTGGTCCGCGGCGCCGTGAAGCCGTTCATTATAGCGGGCGGCGGAGCCTGCCTACCCGATCTGCGAAGCCCTGAGCAGCCGGTCGAGGTCGTCCTTCATGCGCTTGTACTCGGGCCGCGCGGGCCACCGCATCATCACGTTTCCGTGCGGGTCCACGAGATAGATATGCGAGGCGTCCGTCACCGCCGCCCGGGCCGCCGGCGGATCCGCGGGCAACGCGAACACCATGGCGGGAAAGTCGGCGGCCAGCGAGGGGGCGGGCGGCACGCCGTCCGCGACCACGGTCACCGTCGCCACGCGCTCCGCCTCGCGGCCGAGCGCGAGATGGACCTGGCGGATCGCGACGAGCTTCGAGCGGCACGCCGGGTCGCATGCGCCGCGGTCGGCGGCGAGGAGGATCCAGCGGCCCTCGAGGCTGCGAAAGCGGAAAGGCTCGCCGCCCGCGGTCGTGAACGCCGCGCCCGTGATGGAATCGGGCGGCAGGAGCAGCTCGCCGTAATTGGCGGTGGGCCGCGGACGGCCGAAGGTGTAGACCGCCAACGAGGCCGCGATGGGCAGCGCGAAGCCGCCCAGGATCAGTGCCAGCTTCGCGCGCGCGCCGAGCGTCATGCCGTCCGCTTCACGTTGAGCGCGATCCAGAGCGCGATGGCGGTGAGCGCGAGGGCGAGCCACGTGTACTCGTACTCGACGTGCTTCGCCACGCCGGCGTCGGGCCTCTCGTGGACCGGCGTGAGCCCCGCCGGCGGGTGGTCGTCGAGGATCACGACGGGCAGCACCGCCATGCGCATCACGTGCGCATAGCGCTCGAGGGAAAGGTTCTGCCACACGTTTCCCGTGATGGTCTGCGGGGAGAGCTCGATGAAGCGCCGCGGCGGCACCGCGGCGATGCCCGTCACCTCGACCGGACCCGCGGGCACGGCCACTTCCGGCGCCGCGGGATAGGCGGCGGTGCGCTCGATCCAGCCGCGGTTCACGAGGACCGCCTCGTGGGTGCCGCGCAGCCGCAAGGGCGTCACGACGTCGAAGCCGGCGCGGCCGCCCTCGACGCGGTTGTCGATGAAGACCTGGCCCTGCGCGATCCATTCGCCGGCCGCGTGCACGCGCCGGAAGAGCAGCGGCTCCTCGCTCGGGGTGGCGCCCGTGAGCGTCAACGGCGGCTCGCCGAGCCGCGCCTCCATCTGCGCCTGCAGCCGCGATTTTTCCTCGGCCCGGTGCGCCTGCCAGCGGGAGAGCGACAGCGTGAGCGCCACGAAGAGCGCCATGGCGATCGTGGGCACCGCGCGCGGCGCGAACGCGTGCCGAGCCATCACGCGCCCGCGCCCGAGGAATAGAATCGAGGGTTCCCCCGTATGCATCCGTCCATGAAGATCGTCATCCTCATCCTGCTCTTCGCCGTCCTCGTGAGTCTCTTCAGCGGCCTGTACTTCGTCTACAAGGACAAGGGCCGGTCCAACCGCGCCGTGATCTCGCTCACGATCCGCATCTCGCTCTCGGTGCTCGTGTTCGTGATCCTCATGGTTTCGTACTACTTCGGCTGGATCCCGCAGTCCGGGCTCAAGTAGGCGGGAAGCGCAAAGCAAGAAGGCCGCACCGAGGTGCGGCCTTCCGGGTTCTTGCCGCGCGCCCTACAGCCAGTACACGAAAACAAACAGCAGCAGCCACACCACGTCCACGAAGTGCCAGTACCACGACACCGCCTCGAACCCGAAGTGGCGGTCCGGCGTGAAATGGCCGGCTACCGAGCGGAAGAGGATCACGATCAGCATCGTGACGCCGAGCGTGACGTGGAAGCCGTGGAAGCCCGTGAGCATGAAGAAGGTCGAGCCGAAGACGCCCGTCGTGAGCTTGAGGTTGAGCTCCGAGTAGGCATGGGCGTACTCGGTCGCCTGCAGCGCGAGGAAGATCGCGCCGAGGATGATCGTGAGCGCCAGGCCGAAGATGAGGTTGTGGCGGTCGCCCTTCTTGAGCGCCCAGTGCGCCCAGGTGACCGTGACGCCCGAGGACAGCAGCAACAGCGTGTTGATCGCCGGGATGCCCCATGCATGCATCGGCGAGAACTCTTCGGGGCGGTAGGGACCCGCGGTCGGCCACTGCGAAGCGAAGTCCGGCCACAGCAGCTTGTTGTCGAGGTCGGCCAGCCATGGCACCGAGTACACGCGCGCGTAGAAGAGCGCGCCGAAGAACGCGGCGAAGAACATGACCTCGGAGAAGATGAACCAGCTCATCGCCCAGCGGAAGGACATGTCCACCTGGCTGTTGAACATGCCGTGCTGGCTCTCCCGGATCACGGTGCCGAACCAGCCGAAGAGCATGTAGAGCAGGATGAAGAAGCCGATGGCGAGCGAGATCCAGCCGAAGCCGTACCCGTTGAAGAGCGTCGCCGCGCCCGTGGCCATGAAGAAGAGCGCGGTCGAGCCCACGACCGGCCAGTGCGACGGAGGGGCGAAGTAGTAACCGGTCGGATGCGTATGTTCCATTTTTTTGCTTCCCTATCTTGTCACCAGTTTCACGATACCGAAGAGGATCAGCACGAAGGCGGCCGCCGCGACCAGCCCCGCGATGATCACATGTTGCGGCTTGAGCTTGTGCGTATCGGACTCGTAGTCCGCTTTGCGCCTCACGCCGAGAAAGCTCCAGAACACCGCCTTGAAGGCGTCGATCACCGTGCTGCGGCGCGGGGAGGAAGGGCTCATGACTGCGGCACCTCGAGGAACGAGTACGACAGCACGATCGACTCGAGGTCGCGCGGCGCATCGGCCTTGACCCGGAAGACCACCGGCATCACGCGCGACTCCCCGGGCGCGAGCTTCTGGTTGGTGAAGCAGAAGCACTGCTGCTTCTCGATGAACTCGTGGGCCCGCTCGGGCGCCGTGCTCATCACCGCCTGGGCCACGACCGGGCGCCCCAGGGTGTTCTCGACCTTGTAGCGAACCATCACCAGCTCGCCGGGATGCATGCGCACCGAGTGGTCGAGCGCCTCGAAGCGCCACGGCAGTCCCGCCGTCGACGCGACCAGCTGCACCTCGACCATCCTGCTCGGGTCCACCTGGGTATTGCCCGCGCCCAGCACCCGGTCCTGGTCGATGCCCACCGCCTTGCACACCTGCTTGTAGATCGGGACCATCGCGAACGCGAACGCGAGCATCCCGAGGCAGATGACGAGGATCTTCCTCAGCATCAGCCGGTTGCGGGAGTCGAGGTCGCCGGCCGGGACGGTGCTCATGGGATGTGCGTGTAAATCGTGTAGAGGTACAGCGCGATCACGATCGCCGCGAGCACGAGGCCCGTGACGATCGCACCCTTGCGCTGCCGGTCCATCTCTCGGCTCATCCGCTTACTTGACGATCGGCGCCGTCTCGAACGTGTGGTACGGCATCGGCGTGGGCAGGTGCGTCCACTCGAGCGAGTCGGCGCCTTCCCACTGCTTCTGCTCCGCGCGCTTGCCCGAGCGGATGGTCGTCACCACGTTGTAGACGAAGATGAGCTGCGTGAACCCGAAGATGAACGCGCCGATCGACGACACCATGTTCCACTCGGCGAATTGCAGCGCGTAGTCCGGGATGCGCCGCGGCATGCCGGCGAGGCCGAGGAAGTGCTGCGGGAAGAAGAGCACGTTGAAGCCGATCATCGAGAGCCAGAAGTGCCACTTGCCGAGGGTCTCGTTGTACATCCTTCCCGTCCACTTCGGCAGCCAGAAGTACACGCCGCCCATGATCGAGAAGAGCGCGCCCGACACGAGCACGTAGTGGAAGTGCGCCACGACGTAGTACGTGTTGTGGAGCGTGATGTCGACCGGGGCGATGGCGAGCACGAGCCCGGAGAAGCCGCCGATCGTGAAGAGGCAGATGAAGCCGATCGCGAAGAGCATCGGCGTCTCGAACGTCATCGAGCCGCGCCACATCGTGGAGATCCAGTTGAAGATCTTGACCCCCGTGGGCACCGCGATGAGGATCGTCGCGTACATGAAGAACAGGTTGCCCGCGGCCGGCATGCCCACCGTGAACATGTGGTGGCCCCACACGATGAACGACAGGATCGCGATCGACGCCGTCGCGTACACCATCGAGGCGTAGCCGAAGAGCGGCTTGCGCGCGAAGGCCGGGATGATCTGCGAGACGATCCCGAACGCCGGCAGGATCATCACGTACACCTCGGGGTGGCCGAAGAACCAGAACACGTGCAGGAACATCGTGGGATCGCCGCCGCCCGCCGCGTTGAAGAACGACGTGCCGAAGTGGCGGTCGGTGAGCAGCATGGTCACCGCGCCCGCGAGCACCGGCATCACCGCGATCAGCAGGTACGCCGTGATGAGCCAGGTCCAGACGAACATGGGCATCTTCATGAGCGTCATGCCCTTGGCGCGCATGTTGAGGATCGTGGTGATGATGTTGATCGAGCCCATGATCGACGACGCGCCCATGATGTGGATCGCGAAGATCGTGAAGTCCATGGACATGCCCTGCTGGATCGACAGCGGCGGGTAGAGCGTCCAGCCCGTGGCGATGGCCCCTCCCGGCATGAAGAACGAGCCGATGAGGAAGAGCGCCGCGGGGATGAGGAGCCAGAAGCTCCAGTTGTTCATGCGCGGGAACGCCATGTCGGCGGCGCCCACCTGGAGCGGCACCAGCCAGTTCGCGAAGCCCACGAAGGCCGGCATGATCGCGCCGAAGATCATCACCAGGCCGTGCAGGGTGGTGAGGGAGTTGAAGAACTGCGGATCGAAGAACTGCAGGCCCGGCTTGAAGAGCTCGGCGCGGATGGCGAGGGCCATGGTGCCGCCGGTGAAGAACATGAAGCACGAGAACCAGAGGTACATCGTGCCGATGTCCTTGTGGTTGGTCGTGAAGAGCCAGCGCGTGATGCCCGCGGGCGGCCCGTGATGGTCATGGGCTTCGTCGTGGCCGTGTCCGGGAGCGTGGGTGATGGTGCTCATTTGCTGTGTCTCCGCTTTCTCTGTCTCGTGATGGCGTTCAACGCGCCTGGCTCACCATGTAGTCGACCGCTGCCTTCACGGCATCGTCCGGAAGCGCCGCGTTGCCGCCCTTGGGCGGCATGGCATTCAGTCCGTGGATCGCGTCGTGGTAGAGCTGGTCCTTCCCCTTGGCGATGCGCGGGGCCCACGCGGCCTTGTCGCCGACCTTGGGCGCGCCGGCGACACCGGTGCTGTGGCAGGCCGTGCAGACGCCGTCGAAGGTGGTCTTGCCGAGGTTGGCTGCGCCCTTGCCGCCGGCCGGGGCGGGGGCGCCCGCGGCGGCCACCTGCTGCGGCGCCGCTGCCGACGCCTGCGCGGGAGCCTGCTGCTCGACGGGTGCGGCGGGCGGGGCGGGCGGCATCTTCGCCTTTTCCGCCTTGACCCATGCCGCGTAGTCCTCGGGGGAGCGCACGTCGACCACGATCGGCATGTACGCGTGCTCCTTGCCGCAGATCTGGCTGCACTGGCCGCGGTAGATGCCCGGCTTGTCGGCGCTGAACCAGGCGTCCTTCACGAACCCGGGAATGCCGTACTGGTGCACCCCCAGCTGCGGGACGTAGAAGCCGTGGATCACGTCGTTGGACGTGATGAGCAGGCGCACCTTCTTGCCGGCGGGCACCACGAGCGGGCGGTCCACCTCGAGCAGGTAATTGGCTTCCTTCGGCGCGCCCTCGCCGTGGTAGTTGTCGATCTGGTCGCGTGGCGTGGAAAGGTTCGAGATGAAGTGCACGCCGTCCTGCTGGTAGTCGTAGTCCCAGCGCCACTGGTAGGCGGTCACCTTGATCGACATGTCGGCGCTGGACGCGTCCTTCATCTCGATCATGGTGCGCGTGGCGGGCCACGCCATGGCGATCAGCACGACCAGCGGCACGATGGTCCAGATGATCTCGATCGTCGTGTTCTCGTGGAACTGCGCCGCCTTGGCACCCGCGCTCTTGCGGTGCTTGAAGATCGACCAGAACATCGCGCCGAACACCACGAAGAAGATCACGATGCAGACGTACATGATCCCCCAGTGGAGGGTGTACGCGTCCTGGGCCGTCGGAGAGGCTGGCGGCAGGATGTCCACGTCCCACGTGGCGAGCGCCGGAAGCGAAGCGAGGAGCAGCGAGGCCGCGATGGCGGCCGGTGCGCGCAGGCGTTTCAGAAGCATTGTCGAGAACCTTTGTTGTTTCCGGAAAATCCCTGTTTCACGGTGACCGCCATCCTGCGGCGCAATGCGCGCGCGAGGCGGCGCCTTCCCGCGTCGGACATCATCTTGCCCAGCGGCACGCTGCGCCCCGCATATGCGAGCTGCAGTGTGCAGCGCCCTCCCGAACCTCCCACCACCACCACGCGGGCCCACGCCCGGTTGGCGACGAAGCGATACTGATCGCGGGCGTCGCGCCCTTCCACCACGACCTCGTGCTCGCCCACCTCCACGCGCTCGTAATCCGCGTCGTGCGCCTGCACCACCCGGAAGGCCAGCGCCAGCAGCGCGACCTCGAGCCCCGCGAACGGCATCACCGGCCACGCGCCGATCGCCGCGCAGAACGTCCCTACGCCGAGCGTCGTGGCGGCGATCGCCGCGAGAGCCCAGCGACGTCCGGCGGGACCCAGCGAACGGTTGGGAACCGACAGGTGGACGAACGGCGGGGAGCTTGCGGAGGAAGCCATCGAACGTGCCGCACCCAAAACCGCGTCATTCTAGCCGACGCGCGGAGCGCGCGCAAAAAGCGGGCGCCCGGCCGTTCAGTGTTTCTGCTGTTCGGAACCCTCGCCCGGGTCGTCGTCGGGCTTGCCCGGAACGCGATAGGACTCGTCGGCCCAGGCCCCCAGGTCGATCAGCCGGCAGCGCTCGCAGCAGAACGGCCGATAGGGGTTGAAGGGCTCGAACACCGCAGGTTCGCCGCACGTGGGACATGGGACCTTGCGCACGCCGGGTTTGTCGCCGCTCACAGGTTGCAGAACGAGAGCTCGAAGGGAACGTCGTGCTCGTACACCCGCGTCTTCTGCACACCCTCGGGCAGCAGGAAGCGAACGTTGAGCGCGTACTTGTTGGCACTGATCTCCGGCACGCACGGAAGTTCTCCCTCGAGGGTCAGGCGCAGCATCTGCGCGGGCTTGTCCGCGGGCGAATGCTGGTAGACCCCGCGGAAGGCCATGAGCGAGACCGTGCGGCCGCTCTCGCGCAGCACGCGCAGCACGATCGAGAGCGCGTCGTGGATCGGCAGCATCGGCTTGAGCCATGACGCCAGGTCCTCGCGCCGGCGCTCGGGCGCATGGTGCATCCAGTGGTGGTAGGACGGCAGGTCGAACTCGCTGGTGCCCCCCGGTATGCCGCTGCGCTGCTTGATGGCCATGAGCCATTCGTTGTCGCGCAGGGACTGGCCGGTCTTGCCGGGGACCGCATGCAGGTTCGCGAACGCACGCTCGAGCTCCCCCAGCACGTCGTTCAGCTTCTTTTCCGAGATCGCCGGATTGGAGCGCAGCGCCTCGAGGAACGTGCGCTGCCGGTCGAGCTCCTGGAGCAGGTCGCTCTTCAGGTCCGCCCGGCTCGCCACGTCGACGATCTCGAACATGCCCGTGAGGCACGCATGGTGGTCGTGCGAGCCGTCCCTCGCGAGGAAGTACGTCACCCGGCCGTACAGGTCCTCCAGGCGCAGCAGCGTGCGGATGCGCTCGTTGAGCGGATATTCGTAGGTGATCACGGGCCCGGCCGTCGGTTGGCCGGAATTGTGGGGCAATGCCGGGATGTTGACAATCGAAACTCAGGCCGCTTCACGCGCGAGCCGCTCGTATCGCGCGTGCAGGCGCGCGCACTGCGGCGCGAGCGCGCCGGGCGCGCCGCCATTCCACACGACGTCGTCGGCGAGCTGCAGGCGGCGCCAGCGCGGCCACTGCGTGCGCATGATGGAGCGCACGCCATCGGCGGTCATGCCGGGGCGCGCCGCCGCGCGCTCGACCTGCAGCGCCTCGTCGCAATCGACCACGAGCGTGCGCGCCACGCGCGAGACCCAGCCGCCGGTCTCGAAGAGCAGCGGCACCGCCACGAGCGCGTAGGGCGCACGGGACTCGTCGATGCGCCGCTCGGCCTCGCGGCGAATCGCGGGATGCAGGATCGACTCGAGGCGCGCGCGCGCGATGGCGTCCTCGAAGACGAGGCTGCGCATCGCGGCGCGGTCGAGGCCGCCCGCGGCGCCCACGAAGCGCGGGCCGAACTCGCGCGCGATCGCGTCCATCGCCGCGCCGCGCGGCCCGGTGAGCGCGTGCGCGATCTCGTCGGTGTCGATCACCGCGGCGCCCAGGTGCGCGAAGAGCGCGGCCACGGTGGTCTTGCCGCAGCCGATGCCGCCGGTGAGCCCGACGGCGAGCGCGCTCACGCCGGCATGCGCAGCCACGCATGGACGGCCTGCGGACCCCACACGAGCGCGCCGATGCCCGCCAGCGCCAGGAACGGACCGAAGGGAATGCGGCTGCCGGCGTCCCGCTTCGACGCCCACAGGGCCACGGAGCCGATCACGGCACCCAGGCCCGCCGAGAGCACGATCACGAACGGCAGGACCTGCCAGCCGGTCCAGGCGCCGATGGCGGCGAGGAGCTTGAAGTCGCCGTAGCCCATGCCCTCCTTGCGCGCGATGAGCTTGAAGGCCCAGTACACGATCCAGAGCACCAGGTAGCCGGCGACGGCACCCATCACCGCGCTGCGAAGGTCGGTGAAGGTTCCGGCGCTGTTGACGATGAGTCCGAGCCACAGCAGCGGAAGCGTGATGTCGTCGGGCAGGAGCTGCGTGTCGTAGTCGATGAAGGTGAGCGCCAGCAGCGCCCAGGCATAGACGAGCGCCGCGACGAGCGCGGTGCCATAGCCGAAGCGCCAGGCCATGAGCACGGCGAGGGCGCCCCCCAGCAGCTCCACCAGCGGATAGCGCGCGCTGATCGGCGTGCGGCAGCTCGCGCAGCGCCCGCGCAGCACGAGCCAGCTCACGAGCGGCACGTTCTGCCAGGGCCGCACCGACGCCTTGCAGGACGGGCAGCGCGACGGCGGCGTGAAGAGGTTCAACGTGTCGGCCGCGGGCGCGTCGCGTCCCTCGATGGCGGCGCATTCCGCCCTCCACTCCGCCTCCATCATGAGCGGCAGGCGGTGGATCACCACGTTCAGGAACGAGCCCACGCAGAGGCCCACCAGGGCCACCGCCACGCCGAGAACCACCGGGGACATCTGGAGGGTCGTGAGGAATTGCGCCACGTGAGGGCCCGCGCGGAAGCGAAAAGGCGCGGGGATCGCTCCCCGCGCCGCGAAGCGTTGCGAACCGGACCTAGACCGCCTCGCCCAGCTTGAAGATCGGCAGGTACATGGCGATCACGATGCTGCCGATGAGGCCGCCCAGCACCACCATGATCATCGGCTCCATGAGCGAGGAGAGCGAGTCGACCGCCTCGTCCACCTCCTGCTCGAAGAAGTCGGCGACCTTGCTCAGCATCGCGTCGAGCGAGCCGGATTCCTCGCCGATCGCCACCATCTGCAGCACCATGTTCGGGAACACGCCCGAGTTGGTCATGGCCGCGGTGAGGTTGGTACCGGTGGAGACCTCGCTCTGGATCTGCTTGGTCGCCGCGAAGTAGACGTAGTTTCCCGCGGCGCCCGCCACGCTGTCGAGGGACTCCACCAGCGGCACGCCGGCGGCGAACATGGTCGAGAGGGTGCGGCACCAGCGCGCGATCGTCGCCTTGCGGATCACCTCGCCGAACACCGGGATTCGCAGCGCCACGCGATCCATGAACCGCTGCATCGTGAGCGAGCGCTTCCACGTGTAGAAGAAGAACCAGACGCCGAAGCCGGTGCCGCCGAAGAGCCACCACCAGTTGTGGACCATGAAGTCCGAGATGGCCATCACGATCAGGGTCGGGGCCGGCAGGTCCGCGCCGAATCCCTTGAAGAGGTCCCTGAACACCGGGATCACGAAGATCATGATGACGGCCACCACCACGGCGGCCACCACGAGCACCGCCACCGGGTAGAAGAGCGCGCCCTTGATCTTGCCCTTGATGGCGAGGATCTTCTCCTTGTACGTCGCGAGGCGATCGAGGAGCGTATCCAGGATACCGGCCGCCTCCCCCGCGCCCACGAGGTTGCAGAAGAGGGCGTCGAAGTACACGGGGTACCTGCGGAAGGCCTGGGAGAGCGACGAGCCGGTCTCGACGTCGGTCTTGATGTCGAGCAGCAGCTTGCCCACCGAGGGATTGCCGTGGCCGCGGCCCACGATGTCGAAGGCCTGCAGGAGCGGCACGCCGGCCTTCATCATCACGGCGAGCTGCCGCGTGAACATCGTGATGTCCTTGTCGGTGATCTTCTTGCCGCCGCGCGAGGACACCTTCTTCACGTTGGTGACCGAGATGCCCTGGCGGCGCAGCTGCGCGAGCACCAGGTTCTCGCCGCCCGCGCGCACCTCGCCGCGCACGACCTTGCCCGACTTGTCCTTGCCGGTCCAGGCGAAGTTGTAGAGCTTGCTGTCCTTGCCGGTCTCCCGCTTTGCGACTACCGCCATGTGTGCTCTCCCTACTCGTTGGTCACGGCCTCGATTTCCTCGAGTGACGTGATGCCCTTCTTCACCTTCAGGATTCCGGACTGCCGCAGGTCCTTCACGCCTTCGCGCTTGGCCTGGTCGGCGAGGTCTATGGCGGTCCCGTTTTTCATGATGATGCGTTCCATCTCTTCCGAGATGGGCATCACCTGGTAGATGCCGGCCCGACCCTTGTAGCCGGTATTCTTGCACAGCTCGCACCCGACAGGCCCGAAAGCCTGCCATGTGCCATCCAGATCATCCTCGCGGAAACCGGCCCTCAGGAGCGCCTCCTCGGGGATGTCCACGGGCTTCTTGCACGAACATAGCTTCCGGGCGAGGCGCTGCGCTGTGATGAGGATCACACTCGAGGCGATATTGAACGGGGCGATGCCCATGTTCATCAGGCGCGTGAGGGTGGTCGGCGCGTCGTTGGTGTGCAGCGTCGAGAGCACCATGTGGCCCGTCTGCGCCGCCTTGATCGAGATCTCGCCGGTCTCGATGTCGCGGATCTCGCCCACCATGATGATGTCCGGGTCCTGCCGCAGGAACGCCTTGAGGGCGACCGCGAAGGTGAGGCCCGCCTTGTCGTTCACGTTGACCTGGTTGATGCCCGGCAGGTTGATCTCCGCCGGGTCCTCGGCGGTCGAGATGTTGATGCCGGGCTTGTTCAGGATGTTGAGGCAGGTGTAGAGCGATACCGTCTTTCCCGATCCCGTGGGCCCGGTCACGAGCACCATGCCGTAGGGGCGGCTGATGGCGTTCATCAGCGCCTCGCGCTGCTCGGGCTCGTAGCCCAGGGCCTCGATCCCGAGCGTGGCGCTCGAGGGATCGAGGATGCGCATGCAGATCTTCTCCCCGAAGAGCGTGGGCAGCGTCGAGACGCGGAAGTCGATCGCCTTGGTCTTCGAGAGCGTCATCTTCATGCGCCCGTCCTGCGGCACGCGCTTCTCCGAGATGTCGAGCCTGGACACCACCTTGATGCGCGAGGCGATCTTCTCCTTGATCGCGAGCGGCGGCTGCGCGATGTCGTAGAGGATGCCGTCCATGCGGTAGCGCACGCGGTAGAATTTCTCGTACGGCTCGAAGTGCACGTCGGAAGCGCCGCCGTTGATCGCGTCGAGCAGGATCTTGGTCACGTACTTGACGACCGGCGCGTCGTCGACGTCCTCCGTGACGACGTCGGGCTGCGTCTCGGCGTCGGTCATCTCCATGCCGGAGAGGTCGACGTCCTCGGTCACGGCGTCGAGCGACCGCGCCGACGACTCGGTGAGCTTGCGCACCAGCACCGCGAGCTTCTCGTCCTCGACGACGATGGGCTCCATCGTCATGCCGGTCGCGAACTTGACCTCCTGGAGCACCTGCTCGTTGGAGGGATCGGACATGCCGACGAACACGCGGTTGCCGCGCTTGCCCAGCGCCACGACGCGATGGTTCGCGACGATCTTCGAGTCGATGAGGTTGAGCGGCAGCTGGTCGACGTCGACGGCGTTGAGGTCCAGCAGCGGGTAGCCGAAGGTGAGCGCCCCGAACATCGCCACATCCCTCGACGAAAGCTTCTTCGACTGCACGAGCTGCTGCACGAACGTCACGCCGGCCTTGGCGGCCTCGGCCTGGATCGCGTTCGCGTCCGCCTGGAGGAGCTTGCCCTGCTGCACGAGGGCACGTCCCAGGGCGCTGGACTGGTGGGGCTGCGCGGACATGGTTTGGTTCGAAAAAGTTTGCGTTAAATCAACCTGATAATGCGCCTTGTTCGCTTTGTTTGTAAAGACCGGTCCATGATACCCGGAAGGCCCGCCGGCGGCGAGCCGCTATAATTTCGCTCCCCATGCCTCTCGCCATCCTCGGAGTCAGCCACCACAGCGCGCCGCTCGACGTGCGGGAGAAGCTCGCCTTTCCCCCGGAGCGGCAGGCCGAGGCGCTCGCGCAGCTCGCCGCGCAGCCCGGGGTGGCCGAGGCGGCGCTCCTCTCGACGTGCAACCGCACCGAGATCGTCTGCCGCGCCGAGGACGTCGAGGCGGTGCGCGCATGGCTGCGCGCCCATGCCGACCGCGAGGGCGTGCCGCTCGATCCGCACCTGTACTGCCATCTCGAGGAAGGGGCGGTGCGCCACCTCTTCCGCGTGGCCTCCGGGCTCGACTCGATGGTGCTCGGCGAGCCGCAGATCCTGGGGCAGGTCAAGCAGGCGGCGAAGAGCGCGGAGGGCGCGGGCACCGTGGGCTCGACCCTCGGCAAGCTCTTCCAGCAGACCTTCGCCGTGGCGAAGCAGGTGCGCACCCAGACCTCGCTCGGCGGCCAGTCGATCTCCATGTCGGCCGCGGCCCTGCGCCTCGCGGAGAACCTGTTCGGCGACCTCAAGCGCACCAACCTGCTCCTCATCGGGGTGGGCGAGATGGTGGAGCTCGCCGCGACCTATTTCGTGGCACGCCAGCCGCGCGAGGTCGTGGTCGCCAACCGCACGCTCGCGCGCGGGGAGGCATTCGCCGAGCGCTTCTCGGCCCAGGCCATCGCGCTCGCCGACCTGCCCGCGCGCATCGCCGGGTTCGACATCATCCTCACCGGCACCGCATCCTCGCTTCCGATCCTGGGCAAGGGACTCATCGAGCGCGCGCTCAAGGAGCGCCGGCACCGCCCGATGTTCATCGTGGACTTCGCCGTGCCGCGCGACGTGGAGCGCGAGGTCGCCGAGCTGCGCGACGTGTTCCTCTACACCATCGACGACCTGGGCTCGATCGTGCAGCAGGGCCTGGAGAGCCGCCGGGCCGCCTCGGCCGACGCCGAGGCGATCGTCGAGCGCGAGGTCGAGGCGTTCCGCGCGTGGCGCAGCGCCCGCGGCGCCGTGCCGGTGATCGTCGAGCTGCGCAAGCGCGCGCGGGAGTACCAGGAGAGCGAGCTCGCAAAGGCGCGCGGCCGGCTCGCGAAAGGCGAGGCGCCCGACAAGGTGCTCGAATCCCTAGCGAAGGGCCTCGCCAACAAGTTCCTGCACCACCCGAGCCAGGCCCTGTCCCGCGCGCCGGACCACGAGCGCGCGGCGCTCGAGCGCGCGATCGAGGTGCTGTATCCCCAGGTCGACGGCGGGGGCGAGCCGGAGCAATGAAGGAATCGATCGCCGCGAAGCTCGCGAGCCTCGAGCGGCGGCTGAAGGAGATCGACGCCAAGCTGTCGGATCCCGAAGTCACGAACGACCTCGACAACTACCGCAGGCTCTCCCAGGAGAGAAGCGAGCTCGAGCCCGTCGTCGCGGCGTTCGGGGACTGGAAGCGCGCGCGGGACGACGTCACCGCCGCCGAGGAGATGGCGCGCGACCCGCAGATGCGGGATTTCGCGCAGGAGGAGATCACCGCCGGGCGCGCTCGCGTCGAGGCGATCGAGACCGGCCTGCAGCGCATGCTCCTGCCGCGCGATCCCAACGACGAGCGCAACCTCTTCCTCGAGATCCGCGCCGGAACCGGCGGCGACGAGAGCGCGCTTTTCGCGGGCGATCTCTTCCGCATGTACTCGCGCTTCGCCGAGAGGAACCGCTGGCAGGTGGAGATCGTGTCCGAGAGCGCGGGCGACGCCGGCGGCTACAAGGAAGTGATCGCGCGCATCGTGGGCCAGGGCGCGTACTCGCGGCTCAAGTTCGAGTCGGGCGGCCATCGCGTGCAGCGCGTGCCGGCGACCGAGACCCAGGGCCGCATCCACACCTCGGCCGCGACGGTCGCCGTGATGCCCGAGGCCGATGACGCCTCGGGCGTCGTGATCAACCCGTCGGAGGTGCGCGTGGACACCTTCCGCGCGAGCGGCGCCGGTGGCCAGCACGTGAACAAGACCGACTCGGCCGTGCGCCTCACGCACCTGCCCACGGGCATCGTGGTGGAGTGCCAGGACGCGAGGAGCCAGCACAAGAACCGCGAGCAGGCCTGGCGCATCCTCGCCGCACGCATCAAGGACAAACAGATGCGCGAGCAGCAGGCGAAGGAAGCGAGCGAGAGGAAGAGCCTGATCGGCAGCGGCGACCGCTCGGACCGCATCCGCACCTACAACTTCCCCCAGGGACGCGTGACGGACCACCGCATCAACCTCACGCTGCACAAGATCGACTCGATCATGGATGGCGACCTGGCGGAGATCACCGGCGCCCTCGCCGCGGAGCACCAGGCCGAGCAGCTCGCCGCCCTCGCCGAGGCGCGCTAGCGGTGCATACGGTCAAGGCCGCGCTCGAGGAGGCGTACGCCACGATCGAGCGCATCGATGCGCAGGTGCTCCTGTGCCACGTGCTCGGCGTGAACCGGGCCTGGCTCGCTGGCCATCCGATGCGCGTGCTCACCGAGACCGAGGACGCGCGCCTGGACTCGCTCGTCACGCAGCGGGCGCTCGGCGCGCCCGTCGCCTACCTCGTGGAGAAGCGCGAATTCTACGGACGCGATTTCAGCGTCGGGCCCGGCGTCCTGATCCCGCGGCCGGAGACGGAGGTCCTGGTCGAGGCGGCGCTCGAACGCATGGCACCGGATGCCAGGTGCGTGGACCTCGGGACCGGAAGCGGCGCGATCGCGATCACGCTCGCCTGCGAGAGGCCGGGCGCTCGCGTGACGGCGACCGACGTGAGCGAGGCCGCGCTCGCCATCGCCCGTGCGAATGCCGCGCTGCACGGGTGCGATGCGCGCATGACGTTCGCGCCGGGGGCCTGGTATGACGCCATTGCGCGGCAACGCTTCGACCTCATCGTGTCGAACCCGCCCTATGTCGCCGCGGCCGATGCGCACCTGGACGAGGGCGACCTGCGCTTCGAGCCGCGGCACGCCCTCACCGATGGGAGTCCCGACGGCCTGGGCTCCATCCGGGCGATCGTGGCCGGCGCGCGCGAGCACCTGGCACCGGGCGGATGGCTGCTCTTCGAGCACGGCTACGACCAGGCGGGCGCCGCGGCGCGGGTGCTCGAGCGGGCGGGATTCGACGCGCGTTTGTCGCTCGCGGACCTCGCCGGCATCCCGCGCGTGGCCGGCGGTAAACTAGCGGACTGACCAGGAGACATCCATGAGCATCCAGGACACCATCCGCCAGCAGGTCCAGGGGCACCGCGTGGTGCTGTACATGAAGGGCTCGCCGCAGATGCCGATGTGCGGCTTCTCGGCCACGGCCACCGAGCTGCTGAAGCGCAGCGGCGCGACCGACATCTACACCGTGGACGTGCTGCAGAACCCCGAGATCCGCGAGGGCATCAAGCAGTTCGCCAACTGGCCCACGATCCCCCAGCTCTACGTGGACGGCGAGTTCGTGGGCGGCTGCGACATCATGCGCGAGATGTACCAGAGCGGCGAACTGCAGAAGCTCTTCGCCCAGCCGAAAAGCGCCTGACCGTCCCGCGCCCGCCATGCGGCAGCGGCGCGGTCCCTCCCGGCTCCACCTGGGGCTGCGACGCCTCGCGGCCCTCGGCGCCTGCCTCGCTTGCGCGCTCGCCCATGCGCAGGCCATCACCGTGTTCGCCGCGGCGAGCCTCAAGGAGGCCCTCGACGCGGCGGTGCAGCCGTACGAGGCCGCGAGCGGCCACCGCGTCGTGGTCTCGTACGCGGGAAGCAACGTGCTCGCGCGCCAGATCGTGGCGGGGGCGCCCGCGGCGCTCTTCATCAGCGCGGACGAGGACTGGATGAACGAAGTCGAGGCCCACGGGCGCGCCGTCGCCGGCTCGCGCCGCGACCTGCTCGCCAACGACCTCGTGCTCATTTCGCCCGCGGCATCGGGCGTCGAGGTCGCCATGGGGCGCCGGCTCGACCTCGCCCGCGCCCTGGGCGACGGACGCCTCGCCCTCGCGAATCCCGATGCCGTTCCCGCGGGCAAGTACGCGAAGGCCTCGCTCGTGGCGCTCGGCGCATGGGACGGCGTGCGCGATCGCATCGCACCGGCTGAGAACGTGCGTGCCGCGCTGGCGCTCGTCGCCCGCGGCGAGGCGCCGCTGGGCATCGTCTATCGGACCGATGCGCTGGCGGAACGCGGCGTGCGCATCGTGGCCACCTTCCCGGCGGCGAGCCATCCGCCGATCGTCTATCCCATGGTCGTGCTGAAGGGCGCACCCGGCAGCGCGCGCGAGCTGGCCGCGCACCTCGCATCGCCGGCCGTGCGCGCCGTATGGGAACGCTTCGGCTTCCGGGTCCCCTCGTAGCGATGCCGACCGCCGACGAGCTGCGGGTCGTCGCACTCAGCCTGAAGGTCGCGTGCTGGGGCGTGGGCGCGAGCCTGCCGCTCGCGATCGCGACCGCGTTCGTCCTCGCGCGGAAGCGCTTTCCCGGCAAGACGCTCTTCGACGCCGTGGTGCACTTGCCCCTCGTGCTGCCCCCGGTCGTCGTCGGCTTCGCGCTCCTCGTGCTCTTCGGCCGCCAGGGCCCGCTCGGCCGCCTGCTGGAGCCCCTGGGCCTCGTCTTCTCCTTCCGCTGGACCGGTGCGGCGCTCGCCGCGGCCATCATGGGTTTCCCGCTCATGGTGCGCGCCATCCGCTTGGCCATCGACGCCGTGGATACGCGCCTCGAGTCCGCGGCACGCACCCTGGGAGCCGCGAGGGCGCGCGTGTTCTTCACCATCACGCTGCCCCTCGCCTGGCCCGGCGTGGTGACGGGCGCCCTCCTCGCCTTCGCGCGCGCGCTGGGCGAGTTCGGGGCGACCATCACCTTCGTCTCCAACATCCCCGGCGAGACGCAGACTTTGCCGCTCGCGATCTACACGTTCACCCAGGTGCCGGGAGGTGACGAGCAGGCGCTGCGCCTCTCGGTGTTGTCGGTGCTGCTGTCTCTCGCCGCGCTCGCGCTTTCGGAGCGCCTCACGCGCCGCGCGGGAGGGGCGCGCGATGCTTGAGCTCGACGTGGCGCTCGAGCGCGGGGCGTTCCTCATCGAGGCGCGCTTCGCGTCCGGCGCGCCGATCGTCGCACTCTTCGGGCGCTCCGGCAGCGGCAAGACATCGGTCGTCGAGGCGATCGCGGGCCTGGTACGCCCGCGCCGGGGCCGCATCGTCGTGGCGGGACGTGCGCTCTTCGATTCGGCCGCGGGCATCGACCTGCCGCCCGAGGCGCGCCGCGTGGGATACGTGTTCCAGGACGCCCTCCTCTTCCCGCACATGAGCGTGCGCGCCAACCTCGCGTACGGGGAAGGCCTCACGCCGGCCCGCGACCGTTTCATCGAGGCGCGCCGCGTCGTGTCGCTGCTGGGCCTCGAATCCCTGATGGAGCGCCGTCCCGCCACGCTCTCCGGCGGCGAGAAGCAGCGCGTGGCGATCGGCCGCGCGCTCATGGCCTCCCCGCGCCTGCTGCTCATGGACGAGCCGCTCGCCTCCCTCGACGCGCCGCGCAAGGCGGAGATCCTGCAGTACGTCGAGCTGCTGCGCGACGAGTTGCGCCTGCCGATCGTGTACGTGAGCCACGCCATCGAGGAGGTCACGCGGCTGGCCGACCACCTCGTGATCCTGTCCGAAGGGCGCGTGCTCGCCGAAGGATCCGTCGCCGCGGTGCTCGCCCGCGAGGAGATCGTGCCGCTCGCGGGCCGCTTCGAGGCGGGCGCGGTACTCGAGACGCGCGTGTCGGGCCACGACGAGGCCTTCGGCCTCACGCGCCTCGCCTTCGCGGGGGGCGAGCTGCTGGTCGCCAACGTCGACGCCCTGGTCGGGGAGCCCGTGCGCGCGCGCATCCGGGCGCGGGACGTGGCGCTGGCGCTCGAGGTGCCGCGCCAGGCGAGCTTCCAGAACGTGCTCGAGGGGGTGGTCGACGCGGTCGGACGCGAGTTCGGCGGCATCGTCGACGTGGACGTGAGGCTCGGCGCCGGCGAGAGGCTGGTCGCGCGCGTGACGCGCGCCTCGGCGGCGCGGCTGGGCCTGGCACCCGGCGTGCGGGTCTACGCGCTGGTGAAGGCCATCGCCATCGACCGCAGGAGCGTGGGCTTCGCGTAGCGCGCCCGCATAGGCAGCGCGCTTCATATCCGCATCGCGCGCGCGCCCTGCGACAATCGGCCGGTGAACGACTTCGCCGAAAGCCTGCGGCTGGCATTCCATCTCGCCGCGACCGGCGACGCGGAGCTGCGCGGCATCGTGTGGCTGTCGCTGCGCGTGAGCCTCGCATCGGCCGCGATCGCGTGCGCCGTGGCCCTGCCCGTGGGTGCCCTGGTGGCGGTGGGAGATTTCCCGGGACGGCGCGGCCTGATCGTCGGGCTCAACGCGCTGCTCGGCCTGCCGTCGGTCGTCGTGGGCCTGGTCTTCTACCTGCTGCTCTCGCGCGCCGGCCCGCTCGGCTCCCTCGGCATCCTCTTCACGCCGATGGCCATCGTCATCGCCCAGGCGTTCCTGGTCATGCCGCTGGTGGCCGCGCTCTCGCGTCAATTCGTCGAGGACGCATGGCTCGAATATCGCGAGCAGCTGAAATCGCTCGGCGTGTCGCGGCTGCGCGCGGTGCCCACGCTGCTGTGGGACCTGCGACTGTCGCTCGCCACGGTGGCGCTCGCGGGCCTGGGCCGCGCGGCCTCCGAGGTGGGCGCCGTGATGATCGTGGGCGGCAACATCGCGGGTGTCACGCGCGTGATGACCACGGCGATCGCCCTCGAGACCTCGAAGGGGGACCTCCCGCTCGCCCTCGCGCTCGGCACGATCCTGCTCGCGCTGGTGCTGTCGCTCAACGGGGCCGCTTATGCGCTGCGCGAATGGAGCGCGCGCCGATATGGCTAAGGGGCGGCCCTTTCCGCTCGAGGCGCGCGGCGTGTGCGTCGTGCTGGGCGGGCACGCGGCGCTCGACCGCGTGGACCTGCACTGGGATGGCGATTCGCGCATCGCGGTCCTCGGCGCCAACGGCGCGGGAAAGACGGTGCTGCTGCGCACGCTGCATGGACTGCTCGAGCCCACGGCGGGCGAGGTGCACTGGAGCGGATCGGGCGCGCGCCCGGCCGACCAGGCCATGGTGTTCCAGCGGCCCGTGCTGCTGCGGCGCTCCGCCCTCGCCAACGTGGAGTACGCCCTTTCGATGCGCGGCGTGGCTCGCGCGGCGCGGCGTGCGCGTGCACGGGCCGCGCTGGGCGACGTGGGTCTCGACGGCGTGGCGCAGCGCCCCGCCCGCGTCCTGTCGGGCGGCGAGCAGCAACGCCTCGCCATCGCGCGCGCCTGGGCCGTGCGCCCGAGCGTGCTTTTCCTCGACGAGCCCAGCGCGAGCCTCGATCCCGTCGCCGCCGCCGAGGTCGAGCGCGTGATGGGCGAGATCCATCAGGCCGGCACCGCGCTCCTCTTCACGACGCACCACCTCGGATTCGCGCGCCGCGCGGCGGACGAGGTCGTGTTCCTCCACGCCGGGCGGTTGGCCGAACGCACGCCGGCCGACCGATTCTTCAAGGCCCCGCGCTCGCGCGAGGCCGAGACATTCCTCCAGGGAGAACTGCCATGAGGTCCATTGCCCGCATCATCCGCCCGCTCGACGCCACGGCCCTCGCCGCGGCCGCGCTTGCGATCCTCCTGGCGCCGGTCGCGAACGGCGCACGCGCCGAGGACTTCATCACGGTCGCGTCCACCACGTCGACCGAGCAATCGGGACTCTTCAAGTACCTGAGGCCGGAGGCGAAGAAAGCGCTCGGCTTCGAGATCCACGTGGTCGCCGTCGGCACCGGCCAGGCGCTCGACATGGGAAGGCGTTGCGACGCCGACGTGGAGTTCGTGCACGACAAGGTCGCCGAGCAGAAATTCCTCGACGAGGGATACGGCGTGAACCGCCGCGACGTGATGTACAACGATTTCGTCGTCGTGGGCCCCAGGGGCGATCCGGCGCACGCGAAGGGACACGACGTGATCGCCGCGCTGAACGCCATCGCGCAGGCTGAGGCGCCCTTCGCCTCGCGCGGCGACAGGAGCGGCACCGACGCGGCCGAGAAGCGCTACTGGAAGGCGGCCGGCGTCGAGCCGCGGGGCGCCTGGTACCGCGAGACCGGCTCGGGCATGGGCCCCACGCTCAACACGGCTTCCGCCATGAACGCCTACGCGCTCACCGATCGCGGCACGTGGCTCTCCTTCAGGAACCGCGGCGAGCTCGAGGTCCTGGTGGAGGGCGACAAGCGCCTCTTCAACCAGTACGGCGTGATGCTCGTGAACCCGGCGAAGTGCCCCCAGGTGAAGGAGGGCCTGGGCCGGAAGTTCGCCGACTGGCTGGTCTCGCCGCAGGGCCAGCAAACCATCGCGGGCTACAAGATCGGCGGCCAGCAGCTCTTCTTCCCGGACGCGAAGCCCGGGGCGTGACCTGCCATAATCGCCGCATGATCCGCATCGACATCCGCCCGGTCTGGCGCTTCCGCTCCTCCAGCGAGGCGGAATTCGATTTCCGGCTCGTGGCGATCCTCGAGCGCATCGAGTCGAGCTCCAAGCTCACGCAGGCGGCGCAGGCCGCGGGGCTCTCGTACCGGCATGCGTGGAACCTCATCGTGCGGTGGGAGGCGTTCTTCGGGGCGCCGCTCGTGAAGAAGCAGCAGGGACGCGGCACCTCGCTCACGCCGCTCGGCAAGCGGCTGCTCTGGGCCGCGCGGCGCGCGCAGGCGCGTCTCGCGCCCGAGCTCGACAACCTCGCTTCCGACTTCGCCCGCACGCTCAACGAGTCGCTGTCCGAGGGCACGCCGGCGCTGGTCATGCACGCGAGCCACGACTTCGCGATCGGCGAGCTGCGGGAGCTGCTCGGCGAGTCGGCTTGCGTCGAGGTCCGATACAAGGGCAGCTTCGACGCGCTCGCGGCCTTGCGGCGTGGCGAGTGCGACGTCGCGGGCTTCCACGTCCCCGAAGGCCCCCTCGGCGCGCTCATCGCGAGGCGCTACGCCGAATGCCTGCCGCTCGCGGATTTCCGGCTCCTGGGCTTCGTGCGCCGCGTCCAGGGCCTCATCGTGCGGCCCGGCAACCCCAAGGGGATTCGCGGCGTGCGCGACCTCTGCCGCCAGGACGTGCGCATGGTCAACCGCCAGCGCGGCTCGGGGACGCGAGCGCTGCTCGAGTTCATCATCTCGTCCGAAGGCCTCGACCGCGCGCGCATGGCGGGTTACGACAACGAGGAAGTGACCCACGGAGCCGTCGCGGCGCTCATCGCGGGCAACCTGGCGGACGCGGGGTTCGGCGTGGAGGCGGCCGCCGCCCATTACCGGCTGGACTTCATTCCCGTGTGCCGCGAGCGCTATTACCTCGCTTGCGCGCCCGAGGTGCTCGAAGGCGCCGCGGGGACGCAACTCGTGCGCGCGCTTCGCGGCGAAGCGTTCGCGAAGCGCCTGTCCCGCCTGCGCGGATATTCCGCCCCCGACGCGGGAACGCTCGTCGCGTCGCTGGACGTGCACGCTACGGCGGCCCAGGACGCGTAGCGTGAAGGGAAGCGTTCGCGCTTCCGCACCGCGGTGACGCCAACCCGGGCGGGCTTTGCCTGGGTCCTCGTGGGCGCGTGCGCGGCGCTCGTCGTGCTCGTCGCGTGCAGCTTCGCGATCGGACCGTTCGGCATCTCGCCGGGCGCCGTGTGGCGCGCGCTCTGGTCGGCACTGACCGGTAGCGCGAGCGGCCTCCCGGAGAACATCGAGGCCGTCGTGCTGCAGGTGCGGGCCCCGCGCATCGCCGCGGCGCTCGCGGTGGGCGCGGCGCTCGCCGGCGCGGGCGCCGCTTTCCAGGGGCTCTTCAAGAACCCGCTCGTGTCGCCGGACATCCTCGGCGTATCGGCGGGGAGCGCGCTCGGTGCCGGCCTCGCCCTGCTCAACGCGCTGCCCGTGGCGCTCGTCCAGTCCGCGGCATTCGCGGGCGGGCTCATCGCGGTCGCGCTGGTGCTCGCCGTGGCGCGCGGCATCGGCGGGCGCGACCCGCTGCTCACGCTCGTGCTCACGGGTGTCGCCGTCGGCTCCCTCTTCGGCGCGGGCATCGCGCTGCTCAAGCTGCTCGCAGATCCCTACAACGAGCTTCCGGCCCTGACCTTCTGGCTCATGGGCAGCTTCGCCGGCGTGCTGCCGCGAGACCTGGCGTGGTCCCTCGGACCCATCGCGCTGGGTATGATCGCGCTCTGGCTCCTGCGCTGGCGCATCGACGTGCTCACGCTCTCCGAGGACGAGGCGCGCAGCCTCGGCGTGCGCGTGCCGGTCTTGCGGCTCGCGGCGATCGTGGCGGCGACCGTCGCGACGGCCTCTTCGGTGGCGCTCGCGGGGACCATCGGCTGGGTCGGCCTGCTCGTGCCCCACGCGGCACGGCTCTTCGCGGGCGCCGCGTTTGCCCGGGTGCTGCCGCTCTCGCTCGTGGCGGGCGCCGGCTTCATGCTCGCCGTGGACACCGCATGCCGCGCGGCATTTCCCACGGAGGTGCCGCCGGGGATCGTGACGGCGTTCGCGGGAACGCCGGTCTTCGTGCTGCTGCTCGCGCTCACATTCCGGCGGGCACCGTGACGCTCGAAGCGCACGGGCTCTCCATCGGGTTCGGCACGCGCGTCGTCGGCACGGGCATCGACACGGTCCTCGCCGGCGGCGAGGTGACGTGCCTCCTCGGACCGAACGGAAGCGGCAAGAGCACGCTCCTGCGCACGCTGCTCGGCGTGCAGCCCGCGCTCGGCGGCGACATCCGCCTCGATGGACAGCGGCTGGAGAGTTGGAACGCGCGCGACCGCGCCCGCCGCGTGGCCTACGTCCCGCAAGCGGCGGCGACCGCGTTCGACTTCACCGTGCTCGAGCTCGTGCAGATGGGCCTCACGCCGTGGCGCGGACTCTTCGCCGCACCCGGCGCGCAAGCGCGCGACGCGGCCCTCGAGTGCCTCGACCGGCTCGGCATCGCGCCGCTCGCGGCGCGGCCGATCCAGCGCCTGAGCGGCGGCGAGCGCCAGCTCGCCTATCTCGCGCGCGCGCTCGCCACGCGCGCGACCCACCTGCTCATGGACGAGCCGACGGCAAACCTCGATTTCGCCAACCAGGCGCTCATCCTCGACGAGATCGCGCGCCTCGCGGCCGGCGGCGCCTGCGTGCTCTTCACCACGCACCATCCGGACCATGCGCTGCGGGTGGCGCATCGCGCGATGCTGCTGCGGCGGGGCACGCTCATGGGAAACGGTCCGGCGGGCGATATCCTGAATTCCGAAAATCTTTCCGCGCTGTACGGCCGCCCGGTGGAGATGGCGGAGTTACCGTCCGCCTCGGGCCGGCCCGACCGTTTCTGCATCGTGCGGGAATCGCGGCGTTTCGATTAATCTACGGGCGGGGCCGCGGAACAGGCCGGCGGCGGGGCCGATCTCATCGGCAGCCATTTTCCACGGGAGGCGCGGGATGGTCGCAAGGATCCGACACGCGAAGAAGATGAGCGATGCCCGCGTCATGGCGCGCACCCCGCGCCGCTTCGCCCGCCAGGAGGACCTCGGCCTCACGCGCACGGAGTTCGCGATGCTCGAGCGCCTGGACGCACCGCACAAGGTCCAGGCCTTCCTCAACGCGATCCCCATCAACCACGAGATCGGCGGCGAGACCGTGCTCGCGGTCCGCGAGGTGCTGCGGCAGAAGCGCGCGCATTGCATCGAGGGCGCGTTCGTCGCCGCGGCGGCGCTGTGGATCCATGGCGAGCCGCCGCTGCTCATCCATCTCGATTGCCACATCAGCGATTTCCCCCACGTGATCGCCGTGTTCCGCCGCGCGGGCGGCTGGGGCGCGATCTCCAAGACCAACGGCGCGCCGCTGCGCTACCGCGACCCGATCTATCGCTCCCTGCGCGAGCTGGCGCTGTCGTATTTCCACGAATACTCGAACCGTCGCGGCCACAAGACGCTGCGCAGCTACTCGCTGCCCTTCGACCTGCGCCGCATCGACGCGCAGGAATGGGTCACCAACCGCAAGTCCTGCTGGACCACGCACGATCGCCTCGTGACGCTGCGGCACTATCCGCTCATCAGCAAGCGCCAGGAAAGGTTGCTCGTGCCGCGCGATCCCTTCGAGCGCCGCGCCTCGAAGCTCGTGGAATATCCGCGCCCGGAATTCGCGTAGGGCAAATTCGCAGCAACGGGGAAGCCGCGCGCGATTGAAAGCGCGCGCGCCGCTGTCATATGCGCTCCTCCCCGCACAGCGGCACCATGGATAAGATTTCCCGTCGTCATTTCCTCAAGGCGGCCAGCGCCGCCGCGGCCACGCCCGCGATTTCCGCCGCCGCGCGAACGCGCACGGCCGAAGCGCCGCCCGCCCCGCATTCGCAGGCTTATACCTTCCTCAATCCGCAGGAGTCCTCGTTCCTCGTCGCCGCCACCGAGCGGCTGATCCCGAAGGACGAGCTCGGTCCGGGCGCCACGGATGCGGGCGTCACGTATTTCATCGATCGCCAGCTGGGCGGTGCCTGGGGCGCCGGCGAGCGCCTCTATCGCAGCGGGCCCTTCCGGGAGGGCACGCCCTCGCAGGGATACCAGCTGCCCTTCACCCCGGCGGAGCTCTTCCGGCGCGCGATCCGCGCGATCAACACGGAGATCGCATCCCGCAATGCCGCCTTCGCACGCATGTCCGCGCAGGACCAGGACGCCTACCTCACCTCGCTCTCGAAGGAAAAGCGCGACCTCGACGGCGTGCCGTCGAACGTGTTCTTCGAGTCGCTGCTCGAGGTGACGATCGAGGGCTACTTCAGCGATCCCGCGTACGGCGGCAATCGCGACATGGCCGCGTGGGAGATGATCGGCTTCCCCGGCGCGTACGCCGAGTACTACGACCTCGTCGGAATCAACCAGCCCTACCGGCGCAAGCCGCTGAGCCTCGCGGAGAACGGCCGCGGCCGGGTCCACCTCATGTCGATGCCGATGTCGACGCTGCCGAAGAAGGCTCGCTAGCCATGGCCAGGAAGCTCAAGGAAGTCGACTGCGTGATGTGCGGGTTCGGCATGGTGGGTGCGATCCTCTCGCGCGAGCTGCTCAAGGCCGGCGTGGAGATCGTGGCCCTCGAGCGTGGCGAGCCGCGCAGCACGGTGCCCGATTTCCAGGGCCCCGCGATGCACGACGAGCTGCGCTACTCGGTGCGCAAGGCGCTGATGATGGACGCGGCGAAGGAGACCTTCACCTTCCGCAACCAGGCGAGCGAGACGGCGCTGCCGATCCGGCGCCTCCAGGGCTTCCTCCCCGGCACCGGCGTGGGCGGCTCGATGGTGCACTGGAACGGCCAGACCTATCGCTTCCCCGATTTCGAGCTGCGCATGCGCACGATGGCCTCGCAGCGCTATGGCGCGGATTTCCTCGGACCCGAGTACACGTTCCAGGATTGGGGCGTCTCGGCCGGGGACATGGAGCCGTATTACGACCGCTTCGAGTACCTGCTGGGCGTCGCCGGCAAGGCCGGCAACATCAAGGGAGAGAAGGTCGAGGGCGGCAATCCGTTCGAGGACCCGCGCGCGCGCGAATACCCGACGAAGCCGATGAAGGAGCCGTATGGCTCGCAGGTCTTCCGCAAGGCGGCGGCCTCGCTGGGCTACCACCCGTTCCCGCAACCGTCGTCGAACATGAGCGAGCCGTACACGAATCCCGAGGGCGTGCGCCTCGAGACATGCATGTTCTGCGGCTTCTGCGAGCGCTACGGGTGCGAGCACTACGCGAAGAGCTCCCCGCAGACGATCCTGCTGCCGGTCATCCTCGGCGCCAGGGGCTTCACGCTGAAGACCGGCTGCCGCGTCCTGCGGGTGAACCTGGACTCGGGCGGCAAGCGCGCGGTGAGCGTCACGTATGCGGACGCGTCGGGCGAGGAGATCGAGCAGCCGGCGAAGCTCGTGATCATCGGCATGTTCGCGCTGAACAACGTGCACCTGGCACTGCTCTCGCGCATCGGCACGCCGTACGACCCGCGGACCGGCCACGGCGTGACCGGCCGCAACTACTGCTACCAGACGACCGCGGGCGTGAACGTCTTCTACGGTCCCGACCATCACGTGAACCCGTTCATGCGCTCCGGGGCGAACGGCACGGTGATCGCCGACTTCGTGGGCGGCAACTTCGATCATTCCAGGGCCGGCTTCCTGGGCGGCGCCTACATCGGCGAGATCATGACGAATGGCCGCCCCATCGAGTTCCATCCCACGCCGCCGGGCACGCCGTCCTGGGGCGCCGAGTGGAAGCGCGCCGTCGTCGCGCACTACGCGCACACGTCGAACCTCAACGTGAGCGGAAGCTCGATCGCCGTGCGCCAGAACTACCTGGACCTCGATCCGACCTACCGCAACACATGGGGCCAGCCGCTCCTGCGCATGACTTTCGATTTTCCCGACAACGACATCAAGCTGTCCGCGTTCTGCACCGCGAAGGCGGTGGAGATCGGCAAGGCGATGGGCGGCCAGCAGGTCACCGGCTCGCCGCGCAAGAAGCCGTACACGACGACCGTGTACCAGAGCACGCACAACACCGGGGGCACCGTCATGGGGTCGGATCCGTCCGTGAGCCTGGTGAACCCGTGGCTGCAGGTGTGGGACGTGCACAACGTCTTCATCATCGGCGCCTCCAACTTCCAGCAGAACGCGGCGTACAACCCGACGGGCACCGTGGGCGCGCTCGCGTACCGCGCCGCCGATGCCCTCGTGAACCGCTACCTCAAGAACCCCGGCCCCCTGGTGTCCGCATGAAGACCGCCGCCGCGCTGCTGCTGCTCACGCTTCTCGCGATCCCGCTCGCGCTCGCCGCGCAGCAAGCCGGCGTGACGCAGCAATGCGCGGCGTGCCATGGCAGCCGGGGCGAGGGCAACCCGGCGATGAACGCGCCGCGCCTGGCCGGCCAGAACGCGGCGTACCTCGAGCGCCAGCTCGACGCTTACGCGAACGGCGCGCGCCGCAACGCCGTGATGGAGCCGATCGCGAAGGGCCTGGACGCGCAGCAGCGGCGCGAGGCGGCCGCGCATTACGCGAGCGTGAACGCGCCGCCGGCGAAGGCAAGCACCGCGGCCCCGGCGCGCGGCCGCACGCTCGCGGCCACCGGTGACGAGAAGCTGCGCGTGCAGGCCTGCGACAACTGCCACGGGCCGCAGGGCATCGGGGAGCCGCCGGTTCCATACCTCGCGGGACAGCAGCAAAAGTACCTGCTCGCCGCGCTGCAGGAGTGGAAAAGCGGCGCGCGCTCGAGCGATCCGAGCGGCCAGATGCCGGCCATCGGGCATCGCCTGGCCGATGCGGACGTGAATGCCCTCGCGCGATACTTCGCGTCGCTGCCGCCGCCTGCCGCCGGGCAGCTCGCCGCGAACGGACCGCCGCGCGTCACGGGCGCGACGTCCGGTGGCGGCCCGCGAGGCACGACGTCGCCGCAGGGCGTGGGGATCGAGGAAGGCTCGCCCACCACCGGCGGCAGCCAGGGCGGGGGCGGCGCCGGCGGCAGCAATACGGGCGATCCCTCCGGCACCCGCGGCGCGCAGCAGCCGCCGGGCGGCTCGCCGCGCTAGTCGAGCCGGTACTCCATGATCACCATCGGCTCCCGGTTCGGCCGCGTGCCGACGGCATTCCAGCCCAGGCGGCGATAGAAACCCATCGCACCCGGGTTGCTGATGCTGACACTCAGGCGGATCGCGTGCAGGCCGCGCCGGCGGAACACGTCCACCGCGTGCTCGTGCAGCGCGCGCCCGAGCCCCTCGCCGCGGCAGTCGGCCGCGACGTAGAAGAGGCTCACGTAGCCGAGTCGCGGGTCATCCTCGTGCAGCCGCATCTCCGCCTGCGCCACGATCCGCTCGCCGCGCCAGAGGTGCACGTTGCCTTCGGGAACCTGCGCGATGCGAGCGCGGAGCCCCTCCAGGTACAGCGCGTTGTCGGGGCCCATCTCGTCCTCGAG
Organism: Usitatibacter sp.; assembly: GCA_035656735.1. GTDB lineage: Bacteria > Pseudomonadota > Gammaproteobacteria > Burkholderiales > Usitatibacteraceae > Usitatibacter. The sequence continues at coordinate 118,347 of DASRRY010000039.1, forward strand.
GCCCGCGTCGCCGCCGAAGCTCGCCACGTACATCTCCCTGCGGAACGCGATGCAGAGCTCCGAGGATTCCGCGAGGTCGATGCGCTCGATGCGATAGTCGCCGACGTTGTTCTCCCGCCGCAGGACCGAGCGCGCCTCCTCGCCTTCGAGCCGCAGGCGCTTCCACCGCGCGAAGCCCGCCTTCTCGAACGCGCGCACGGCCGCCGGGTTGGACTCCACCGGATCGGCCACGCAGGCGATGGCCCCGTACTGGCGAAAGACGATCTCGTCGACGAAGCGCCGGATCACGCGCGGGCCGAGCCCCTGGCGCACCGGAGCGCTCGCCGCGAGGAAGAGGTCGATGCCGAAGGTCCCGCGCTCCACCTCGAGCGCCTGCGCGTACTCCGGAAATTCCTCGACCGCGTAGGCCTGCGCATAGCCGGCCTCGCGGCCATCGACCTCGACCACGAACGCGCGCACGGCGTTGCCCGGCTCGACGCGCGGCGCGTATCGCGCGACCACCTCGGCGTAGGTGCCGGGCGGCGGCGCGTAGCCCTTCGCGACGTGGGACTCGTTCAGCCAGCCGAAGAGGCGCGGCAGGTCTTCTTCGGCGAGCGCACGGAAGGAGACCTGCGCGAGGGCCGTGGAGCTCATGTCGGGCGGCAAGGCGGCAGCATGGGCACGAGAGGGACGGCCGCCATCCTATCCGCCGCGCACGCGCTGCCGCATCCCGTTCGGACCAAGGCCGCAACTCGCGCGCGTGGGCGCCTGTCGCAACGCATGACCCCTGAAGGAGATCCCATGAGAGCCCTCGTCTACCACGGCAAGCACGACATCCGCTGCGATACCGTACCCGATCCCGTCATCGAGCACGCGCGCGACGTCATCATCCGGGTGACGAGCACGTGCATCTGCGGCTCTGACCTGCACCTGTACGACGGGTTCATGGTGGGAATGAAGGACGGCGACATCGTCGGCCACGAGCCCATGGGCGAGGTCGTCGAGGTCGGCTCGGAGATCCGCAACCTCAAGGTCGGCGACCGCGTCGTGGTGCCGTTCACCATCCAGTGCGGCGAGTGCGACCAGTGCAAGCTCGGAAACTTCTCCGTGTGCGAGCGCACGAATCGCAATGCCGACCTGGCGCGGAAGATGTTCGGCCACACGACCGCGGGGCTCTTCGGCTACACGCACCTCACCGGCGGCTATGCCGGCGGCCAGGCCGAGTACCTGCGCGTGCCGTACGCCGACGTGGGACCCGTGAAGGTTCCCGACGGCATGAGCGACGAGCAGGTCGTCTTCCTGAGCGACATCCTGCCCACGGGCTGGCAGGCCGCGGTCCAGGCGGACATCCAGCCCACGGATACCGTGGCGATCTGGGGCGCGGGTCCGGTGGGCCAGTTCGCGATCCGCAGCGCCGTGCTCCTCGGCGCGAAGCAGGTCGTGTGCATCGACCGCGAGCCCGAGCGCCTGTCGATGGCGCGGGCCGGCGGCGCGCTCACGATCAACTTCGAGCTGGAGAGCGTGATCGCGCGGCTGAACGAGCTCACCGAGGGCAAGGGCCCCGAGAAGTGCATCGACGCGGTCGGCATGGAGGCGCACGTCGGCCTCAAGCATCCCGACACGCTCATGGATCGCGCGAAGCAGGCGATCATGGCCGAGACCGACCGGCCCCACGTGATCCGAGAGATGATCTACGTGTGCCGCCCCGGCGGCACGCTATCGATCCCCGGCGTCTATGGCGGCCTCATCGACAAGATCCCGTTCGGCGCGCTGATGAACAAGGGCCTCACGGTACGCACCGGGCAGACCCACGTCCCGCGCTGGACCGCGGATCTCCTGCGGCGCATCCAGCAGGGGCAGATCGACCCGACGTTCGTCATCACGCATACCGTCGGGCTCGAGAAGGGACCGGAGATGTACAAGGTCTTCCGCGACAAGCAGGACGGCTGCGTGAAGGTCGTCCTCAAGCCCAACCTGCACTGAGGACACGCCATGGACAACCAGATGCGGATGAACCGCGAGGCGGCCGCGAAGCGCCGTGCGATGCAGCTCGGATGGTTCAGCGTGGGGCTCGGCATGGCCGAGCTCTTCTGCGCGCGCGGCATGGCGCGCATGATGGGCATGAGCGGCCGGGAAGGCCTGCTGCGCCTCTATGGGTTGCGCGAGATCGCGGCCGGCATCGGCCTCTTCGCGTGCAAGGACGACCCGGAGCGCTGGATGTGGGGACGGGTCGCGGGCGACGCGGTCGACATCGCGACGCTCGCCGCGAACGTGAGCGGGAATCCGCGCAAGGCCGCGATCGCGCTGGCGCTCGCCAACGTGGGCGCGGTCACGGCGGTGGACGTGATGACGGCGCGCGAGCTCTCGCTGCTCAAGGAGCTGGCGCAGCCGCCGGTGCGCGACTACAGCGACCGCGTGGGCTTCGGCGGCACGCCCGACTCGGTGCGCGGCGCCGCACGCAAGGACTTCGAGGTGCCGCCCGACATGCAGGCGCCGCCGGGCATGCGCCCGACCATGCACTGAGGCCTCAAGCGGGGACGGGCGGCCGCGGCCGCTCGCGCTCGAGCACCTCGAGCAACCGGTCGATGTCGACCGGCTTGGTGAAGTGGTGGTCGAACCCCGCCTCGCGCGCGCGCTGGCGGTCCTCGTCCTGGCCCCATCCCGTGATCGCGACGATGAGCACGACGGCGCCGCGCCGCGCACGGATCGCGCGCGCGACGTCGTATCCCGAAAGCTTGGGCAGGCCGATGTCGAGCAGGATGATGTCGGGACGGAACTGCGTGTCCTCTTCCACCGCCTGCTCGCCGTCGTAGGCGAGGCGCACGGCATCGCCATGCGCGCACAGCAGCATCGCGAGGCTGTCGGCCGCATCCGCGTTGTCGTCCACGACCAGCACGCGGCGTTGCGCGGCGCCGGGCTGCGTCACCGCGTTCATGACAGCTCCGCGAGCAGCCGCTCGATCGCCATCTCGCTCTCCCGCACGTACCCTCCCGCGAACAGATTCGCGTGATTGAGGCGATGGTACAGGTTGTAGAGATCGCGCCGCACGCGATAGCCGTCGTGCAGCGGAGCATGATCGCAATAGCGGGCGAGGAAATCGCGCGGGAAGCCCCCGAAGAGCTCGGTCATGGCGACATCCGCCTCGCGGTCGCCGAGGTAGACGGCCGGATCGAACACCACGGGGAGGCCTTCCGGCGTCGCGGCGGCATTGCCGGCCCAGAGGTCGCCGTGCAGCAGCGATGGCCTGGGCGCGTAGCCGCTGAAGAAGGCGGGGCAGTCGGCCAGCAGGCGCTCGCCGCGGTCGAGCATGCGCGAGGGCAGGCGGTTGCGCGCCGCCATGCGCAGCTGCGCGTGCAGCCGGCGTTCCTGGAAGAACGCGACCCAATCGGTGGACCAGCCGTTGGATTGCGGCGATGCGCCGATGAAGTTGTCGCGCTCCCAGCCGAAGCGCTCGCGCGCCTGTGCGTGCAGGGCCGCCATCGCAGCGCCGAGGCGTGCCGCGCTCGCGGCGTCGAGCGGCCGAAGCTCGAGCCACTCGAGCACGAGCCAGGCGCGCTCCTCGTCCGCGCCGCGCGCGATCGTGCGCGGGACGCTGACGCATCCGCTCTCGCGCAGCGCGGCGAGGCCATCGGCCTCCGCCTCGAAGAGCGGCGCCGAGGCCGCCTCGTTCATCTTCGCGAAATACGTGCGCGGCCCGTCCGCCGCGCGCCCCTCGAGGCGCAGGGCCGAGTGGATGCAGCCGCCGCCCACGGGAGCCTGCGACAGGAGCGTGAAGGGCTCGAGCGTTGCCGCGGCGATCGAGGCCTCGAGCGCGCCCTCGAGCGCACCGCGCTTCACGGCGCACCCAGGCGCTCGAGCCCCCGCTCGAGGTCGGCCAGCAGGTCCGCCGCATCTTCCAGCCCGATTTGCAGCCGCACCAGGGGGCCGCCGGTCCAGCGCCGCACGGTGCGCGCGTGCCCCGTGTGCGCGGGCACCACCAGGCTCTCGTAGCCGCCCCAGCTGTAGCCGATCGCGAAGAGCTCGAGGCCGTCGATGAACGCGGCGAGCGCCTCGCGCGAGCACGGGGCGAGCTCGAGGCCGAAGAGGCCGCTCGAGCCGCGGAAGTCCCGCTTCCATAACGCGTGTCCCGGATCCGAGGGCAGCGCGGGATGCAGCACGCGCCGCACCGCCGGGTTGCGCTCGAGCGCGCGCGCGATCTCCAGCGCCGATGCCTCGTGCCGCCGCAGCCTCACCTCGAGGGTGCGCATGCCGCGCAGGGCGAGGAAGAGGTCGTCCGGGCTCGCGGTCTGGCCCAGGTCCCGCGACACGTCGCGCAGGCGCGGCCACGCGCGCTCGTTCGCGACGACGGCGCCGAGCAGGACGTCGGAATGGCCGGCGGGATACTTGGTCGCCGCCTGCACCACGAGATCCGCGCCGTGCTCGAAAGACGGAAAGAAGACGCCGGTGGCCCAGGTGTTGTCGTGGATCACCCACGCGCCCCGCTCGTGCGCGACGCGAGCGATGGCGGGAAAGTCCTGCACCTCGAAGGTGAGCGAGCCGGGGCTCTCCAGGTAGACCGCACGCGTGTTCGCGCGCATCGCATCGGCGATCGAGGCTGCCGCGAGCGGGTCGTAGTACGACGCCTCTATGCCGAAGCGCGCGAGGGTGCGGTCGCAGAAGCGGCGCGTCGGTCCGTAGACGCTGTCGCTCACGAGGACGTGGTCGCCGGCAGAAAGCGTGGCGAGGAGCGCCGCTGTCACCGCGGCGAGCCCGGACGGATAGGTGCACGCGCGGTGGCCTCCCTCGAGGTCCGCCATCATCTCCTCGAACGCCGCGCGCAGCGGCATGTTGGCGATGCCGTAGGTGGGGACGATCTCGTCCGCGTCGAAGCGTCGCTGCGCCGCATCCATCGCCGCCAACGACTCGAACACCACCGTCGAAGCGCGCGCGACCGGCAGGTTCACGGTGCGCGGCGCGGCCGACCGGCGCCCCATCTGCGCGAGGCGGGTCGGGCGCTTCATTGCCCGAGGGGCTTCACGGGGGCCACGACGTGCACCTGCGAGCGCTTGCCATGGGCATCCTCGATGGTGAGCACCAGGGGAACGCGATCCTGCGCACCGAGCGTGCGCGCGACGTCGAGCAGCATCACGTGCAGCTCGCCCTGCAGGGGGACGTCGCGTCCCGCGGGCAACGTCACCGGACCTGCCGGGCGCATGCGCATGATGCCGTCCTTCATCTCGCTCGCGTGGATTTCCGCGCGGCGCGCGAGCGGCGAGGAGACGCCGACGATCTTCGCCGCCGCGTCGCTGTGGACGGTCATGAAGGCCCCGGTCGTCGATTGTCCCGGCACGGTGCCGCGCACCCACGCGTCCTTGACCGTGATCGCGGCCTGCAGCGGAAATGCCGCGAGGGCGGCGGCCAACCCCATCGCGGCGAATAGCTTGCGCATCATGCGTTCCCGAAAAGTCGTTCCATCTCGCGCCGCACCTTCACGTGCTGTGCCCCCGGGTCGTGCTCGACATCGTCCCAGCTCACCGCCGTGCCCTGGGCCACGTCGCGCTTCAGCTTCACGTCGTGCGCGAGGCCGATCGGCAATGCGCGCCGCGCGAGCGACTCGCGCGCGCCCATGAGACGGCCCCATACGGTGTAGCCGCCCTCCCCGTCGAGAACCTCGCCCGCCTTCAGCTCGCGCTTCGCCGTCGCGACGCAGTCGGCGCGCCACGCGTCGGGCGCCCCGGTCGGCTCGCGTCGCAGCGCGGCGCTCGCGACGCTGATGCCGAGCTCGAGACCGATCAGGTGGCTCGGCTTGTACATCGCGGCGTACTCGCCGCCCGGGTCGGTCACGATGCCGTATTCGTGGAAGCAGCGGCGCACGTATTCGTGCTCCGCCGCGAAGGTCACGTACACGCCCCAGCGCAGGTCGCGAAACACCGGGCGCCCGTCGCGCTCGAGGCTCGAGATCACCTCGACCTGCCCGGTATGGTGCAGGCCGCCGCCATGGGCCGCCGGGCGCAGCACGCGCGGCAGGTCGTCGACGCCACACGGCGGGAATGCGAGCCCCGCGGGCGCCGGCGTGAGCCCCGTGGCGTTCGCCACCGCCGTCATCTCGATGCCGCTCTTGGTGCCGTCGAGGAACGAGTTGAACATGCGGGCGTTGAAGTCGCCGCGCGCGACCATCTCGTCGCTGAAGCCGTAGTGGCCCCACACGGTCTTCGGCGTCGCGGCGTGGTACTCCGGAAGGTACTTGGTGCCCTTGCCCGCGGCGACCACGGTGAAGCCCGCGGCGCGCGCCCAGTCGACCAGCTCGCAGATGAGCGCGGGCTGGTCGCCGTAGGCGAGCGAGTAGACGACGCCGGCTTCGCGCGCGCGCCGTGCGAGCAGCGGACCGGCGAGGGCATCGGCCTCCACGTTGACCATGACGATGTGCTTGCCGTGGTCGCAGCAGGCGAGCGCATGGGCGATGCCCGCGGCGGGATGGCCCGTCGCATCGATCACCACTTCGGCCGCCGGATGCGCGATCGCGCGGGCCGCGTCGTCGGTCACGAAGGTCGTGCCCTCGCGCGCGGCATTGTCGAGGGAGCTCGCGGCGTAGCGATCCGCGGTCCATCCCACGCGCTCCAGCGCGGTGCGGGCCCGCTCCGGCGCCAGGTCGGCCACCGCCAGGATGTGAACGCCCGGCGTACGCCGCGCCTGGGAAAGGTACATGGAGCCGAACTTGCCGGCGCCCACGAGGACGACGCGCACCGGCGCGCGGCGCGCGGCCCGGTCCTGCAGGAGTCGATGGAGATTCATTCCGGGAACCCGCATTACAGATGCAACCGGGGCGGGTGGATTTGGCGACGGACGGCCTAGCAGTTTACCGTCGGAGGGACCGAAAATGCGCCTCATGAGCACCAGCGAAGCCGTGGCAATCCCCGGTTTCGCGGCCCGATTGGCCGCGCTCGCGCCCGGATTCCAGGTCCTGGCGCTGCCGGCTTACGTCCTCGACCAGGACATGCGCTACCGCTTCGTGAACGACGCGTACGTGCGCCATACGGGCATCTCCGCCGGCAAGCTGCTGGGCCGCTCGGTGCACGAGCTCTTCCCCGACCCGCCCGGCGACGATCGCCGCCAGGTCGCGCGCCGCGCCCTGCAGGGCGAGGCCGCCATCTACAACCGCCAGACCCGCCTCGGCCCGCGCAGGGGTCTGTGGGTACGCGCTCACTACCTGCCGCTTTATCACGAGGGATCGGTCCACGGCGTCCTGGTCGTGCTGGACGACATCCAGGAGCTCAAGGATGCCGAGGCGGCGATCGAGGAGCGGGAGCGCCAGATCGGCATCCAGCGCAAGCAGCTCCAGCTCGTGATCGACAACATCGGCGTGCCGATGAGCTACATCGACCGCGAGTTGCGCGTGCGCTTCGCGAACCAGCCCGGGTTCGACTGGAGCGTGCCCACGACCGAGGAGGCGCTGGGCAAGCACCTGGGCGAGGTCCTCGATCCGCGCGCGCTCGAAGCCGTGATGCCGCAGGTGCAGCGCGCGCTCGCCGGCGAGAAGCGCACCTACGAGCGCCTCGCCCAGGGGCGCGAGGGCCCGCCGCGCTGGATCCGCGTGCAACTCGTGCCCGATATCGCGCATGACGGCGACGTGCTCGGCTTCTACAGCCTGATGGTCGACGTGGACGACGACCGCCGCACGCGCGACGCGCTGGAGCACGAGCGCGCGCGGCTTCGCTACTTCGCCGACAACATCCCGGGTCCCGCGGCGATCGTCGACGCCGATTTCCGCTACGTCTTCGTGAACCACGTGTTCGAGCGCATCCGCGGCCAGAAGCTCGCCGACATCGTGGGCAGCCCCGTGCGCGATGCGTTCGGCGAGGACGCGTGGAAGCAGATCTTCGAGCCGAACCTCGCGCGCCTCAAGGCCGGCGAGCACCTGCACTACGAGCGGCTGATCGGCCCGCCCGGCGCGGAAAAACGCTGGCACCTGGTGCACGTGGCGCCGCTCATGGACGGCGAGGGCCGCTTCAACGGCTACTTCAGCATCGGCGGCGACATCCACGAGCTCAAGCTCGCGCAGGAGCGCCTGCACGAGCAGCAGGTGCAGCTGCGCCTCTACACCGACAACATTCCGGACGCCGTCGCGTACGTCGATCGCGACCGCCGCATCCTGTTCGCGAACCGGCACTACGCCGAGCAGCGCGGGCGCACGGTCGACCAGGTGGTCGGACGCACGCTGGGCGAGGTGATGGGCGAGGACGCCGCGGCGTGGCTGGCGCAGCGCACGCAGCCCGTGCTGGACGCGGCGCAGACCGTGTCGTTCGAGCGCGTGGTCGAGCTCCCCGGCGGGACGCAGCGCTGGTTCCAGGTCAAGGCGGTCCCGCGCCAGGATGCGCACGGGCAGGTGGTCGGCATGTACCTCGTCGCCCACGACGTCCACGACATGAAGCTCGCGCAGGCGCAGCTCGCCGCGCGCGAGGAGGAGCTGCGCTTCTTCGCGGAGAACATTCCCGAGGCGATCTGCTACATCGACCTCGAGCGCGGCTGCACCTTCGTGAACAACGTCTTCCTCGCGACGCGCGGGCTCACGCGCGAGTACGCGCTGGGCAAGTTCCCCGAGGACGTCTACCCGCCCTCCACCATGGCGAGCCTCGAGCCGCACCTCGCGCGGGCGCTGCGCGGCGAGGAGGCGATGTACGAGCGCCTCGTGCCGATGCCCGACGGCGGCGAGCGCTGGGTGCGCGTGCGCCTCACGCCTCGCGTCGACCCCCAGGGCGTGGTGCGCGGCTACTACGTGGTCTCGCACGACATCCACGACATCAAGGCGGCCCAGGCCGCGGTGGAGGACAAGGAGCGCCAGCTGCGCCAGGTGATCGACTCGATCCCGACGCCCATGTGCTACGTCGATGCGTCGACGCGCTACCGCTACGTGAACGACGCCTTCCTCGCCTACATCGGCAAGGCGGCCCCGGAGATCATCGGCCGCGGCGTGCGCGAGATCCTGGGCGAGGAGCGCTGGTCGCTCCTGCAGCCGCACCTCGATCGCGTGCGCCATGGCGAGTCCCTCGCGGTCGAGCGCCTGGTGCGCTTCGCCGACGGCAGAGCCCGCTGGATGACGGTGCGCATGTCGCCGCGCTTCGTGGACGGCAAGTACCAGGGCTACTACGCGACGACGAGCGACATCCACGAGCAGAAGATCGCCGAGGAGGAGTTGCGCCGCGCGCATACGATCCTCTCGGCGCACTTCGACAACACGCCGCTCGCCGTCATCGAGTGGGACACGGAGCTGCGCATCGTGCGCTGGTCGGGCCAGGCCGAGGAGATCTTCGGCTGGCAGGCGTCGGAGGCGCTCGGCCGCCCGCTCTCCGCGTGGCGCCTCACGTACGAGGAGGACGTGGACGGCGTGAACCGCATGATCCGCGAGCTGGTCTCCGGGCCCGAGACCCACGCGACGCTCCTGCAGCGCAATTACCGCAAGGACGGCTCGGTGATCTGGGTCGAGTGGCACAACTCGGCGCTGCGCGACGAGAGTGGCCGGCTGGTCTCGATCCTCTCGCTCGCGCAGGACGTCTCCTCGCGCATCCAGGCCGAGGAGCGGCTGCAGTACATGGCGACGCACGACGGCCTCACCGGCCTGCCCAACAGCGTGCTGCTCAACGCGCGCCTGGACCAGGCGCTGCTGCGCGCGCGCCGCTCGGGTGCGCGCGTGGGCGTGATGTTCCTCGACCTCGACCACTTCAAGGACGTGAACGACTCGCTCGGCCACCGCGTCGGCGACCTGCTGCTGAAGGAGCTGGCGCGGCGCATCCGCGGGACGCTGCGCCAGAGCGACGTGCTGGCCCGCGTCTCCGGCGACGAGTTCGTCGTCGTGCTCGAGGAATTTTCCGACGATGACGCGCCGGAACGGGTCGCGCGCAAGCTGCTGGACGAGGTGCGCCGCCCGTTCGCGATCGAGGGGCACGAGATCCACGTGAGCGTGAGCCTCGGCCTCGCGCTGCATCCCGACGATGGCGCCGACGGCGAGACGCTGCTCAAGAACGCGGATGCCGCCATGTACCACGCGAAGGAGCTGGGCCGCAACGGCTTCCGCCTCTTCTCCGCCGAGCTCGCCGAACGGCGCACGCAACGCCTGCAGGTCGAGACGGCGCTCAGGCGCGCGCTGCGCGAGAACGAGCTCGCCCTGCACTACCAGCCGATCGTGGACCTGCCGACCGGGGAAGTGAAGCATGCCGAGGCATTGCTGCGCTGGCACGATCCGGAACGCGGCCTCGTGCTGCCGCAGGGATTCATCCCGCTCGCGGAAGAGACCGGGCTCGGGCATGCCGTCGGCCACTGGGTCCTCGAGGCCGCGTGCCGCCAGGCGCGCGCATGGCGCGAATCGGGGCTGGGCGACATCACGGTTTGCGTGAACCTCTCGGCAGGCCAGCTGCGCGACACGACGATGATCACGGACCTGCGCCAGATCCTCAAGCAGTCCGGATGCGAGCCGGGCTGGCTGCAGCTGGAGATCACCGAGACCAGCATGGTGCGCGACGTGGAAGGGGCGAGTGTCGTGCTCGGCCGGCTGCGCGCGCTCGGCGTGCGCGTCGCCATTGACGACTTCGGCACGGGCTTCTCGAGCTTGTCGCACCTGCGCCACCTGCCCGTGGACGTGCTGAAGATCGACAAGGCATTCGTCGCGGACATCGACGACGGCAGCGCACGCCGCGGGGATGCATCGGGTGCCGCGATCGTCTCGGCGGTGATCGGCCTCGCGCGCGGGCTCGGGCTCGGCGTCGTCGCCGAGGGCGTCGAGCGCAAGGCGCAGTTGGCGTTCCTCGAGCGCGAGGGCTGCCAGTCCTGCCAGGGCTATCTCCTGTGCCCCCCGCTGCCGGCGCCCGAGTTCGAGGCCTGGATGCGCCAGCGCGGACGGCTCCAGGAGCGCACCGCGGCGTCGCGCACCGCGACACCGCGCACGCCGACCCGGAAGCGCAAGCGCGCCGCGACGCGCTGAGCGGCCTACCAGGCGATGCTCACGCGGGCGCCGCCGAGGGGCGAGTCGCTGATGCGCGCCTCGCCGCCCTGCCACTCCGCCACGCTCTTCACGATCGCGAGGCCCAGGCCGACGCCGCCGCTGTCGCGCCCGCGGCTGCCCTCGGCGCGCGTGAAGGGCTCGAAGAGCCGCTCGCGCTGGTCCGCCGGCACGCCCGGGCCGTCGTCGTCCACGACGATCAGCGTGCGGTCGCGGTCGCGCTCGACGGACAGGCGCACCTGCGATCGCGCATAGCGCACGGCGTTGCGCAGGACGTTCACCAGCGCGCGCGAGAGGTACTTCGCGTCGCACGCGAGGCTCGGCGGCAGCTCGCCCGCCGCCTCGATGCGCACCTCGCGGCCCGCCGCGCGCATCTCGTCGTGGGCGCGCCGCACCACCTCGTCCACGAGCTCGCGCGCGGGCACCTCGCGCGGCACGTAGGGCGGCGCCTCGCGCAGGTGCGCCAGCACCAGCAGCTCGTTCACCAGGTCCTCCAGGTCCGCGACGTCGCTCTCCATCGCGGCGAGGCGCGCGGTGAGGTCATCGCCTCCCGGACTCGTGCGCGCGAGCTCGAGGTCGAACTTGAGCTGCGCGAGCGGCGTCCTCAGCTCGTGCGCGACGCCCTGCTCGAGGTCGCGGTGGGAGCGCAGCAGCGACTGCACGCGCTGCGCCATCGTGTTGAAGCCGGTGGCGATGGGGGCGAGGAGCGAGGCACCCGCCACCCCCGCCCGCGCGCCGAAATCGCCCGCGCCGATGCGTGACGTCGCCGCCTTCAGCGCCTCCAGGTCGCGCCACAGGGGACGCGTCCACATCCAGAGGATCACGCACATCGCGGCGGTGACGAACGTGAGGATGATGGCGTAGTAGACGAGCAGGTACTCGTACATGCCGACCCATTCGATGCGCAGCGCGTCGTCGGTCGCGCCCAGCCGCCGCACGTAGACGTTGCCGCCGCCGGGCCGGTCGCGGAAGGCGATGTCGCCGGCGCGAAGCCGCTCCTTCTCCGAGGCGGACATGAAGAAGTCGTCGAGCGCGTCGCGCATCGGCACGATGCGGTGCTCGACGCGGAACGTCTTCTCGATCTCGTGCAGCCGGCCCTGCCAGTCGGGCACCCGCCGGTCGTTGATCACGCGTTCGGCGCGGTCGAACGCCACGCCGGCCCGCGCCCGCTGCTCGTCGGCATGCAGGTGCGCCATGACCTCGTCGGTCACGTACATGAAGAGGACGAACGCCGCCGTGGCCGGCAGCATGAGGAACAGGTAGAGCCGCAGGAAGAGCCGCAGCATCTACGCGCCGCCTTCAGCCCTCGCCGGCGAAGAGGTAACCGCGCAGGCGGACCGTCTTGATCATCGACTCGACACCGCCGGCATCCTGCAGCTTGCGGCGCAGGCGGCAGATGCGTGCGTCGATCGAGCGGTCGAGGCCGTCGTAGTCGATGCCGCGCACGACGCGCAGGATCTCGTCGCGCGTGACCACGGTGCCCTGGCGCGAGGCGAGGAGCCAGAGGATGTCGAAGTCGCCGGTGGTGAGCTCCACGGGCTTGCCGTCGATCTCGGCGCTGCGCCGCGCGCCATCGACCGTGACGCGGCCCGCCGTGAGCTTCGTGTCGCGCGCATCGGCGGGCGTCGCGCGCGAGCGCCGCAGGAGGGCCTCGATGCGGGCGACGAGCACGCGCGGCTCGACCGGCTTCACGACATAGTCGTCGGCGCCCATCTCGAGCCCGAGCACCTGGTCGATGCTCTCGCTCTTCGCCGTGAGGATGAGGATGGGGACGCGATGGGTGCGGCGCAGGTCGCGGCAGATCGCGAGGCCGTCCCGCCCCGGCAGCATCAGGTCCAGGACCACGAGGTCGGGCTTCACGCGCTCGAAGCGTGCCGCCGCCGCGGCCCCGTCGCCCTCGATCACGACCTCGAAGCCGTGGCGATCGAGGTAATCGCGGATCGACAGGGCGAGGCGGGCGCTGTCCTCGATGAGGAGCACCCGGCCGCGCCGGGTGGCGCCGGGCGCGGCGTCGCGGGGCTGCGATGCGGTAGCGGTCGGCATGGCGCCAAGGATACCCCCGGCGCCGGTTACCGCGCCTTTCCGTTCGTTACCGGCCTAGCCGCGCTTGACCGTGAGGTAGTTGTGCACTTCGCGCACGCCCTTCACGGCCTGGGCCATGCGCTCGGCGCGCTGCCTGCCGGCCTCGTCGTTGGCGAGCCCGTTCAGGGTCACGACCCCGTCGTGGGTGTCCACGTCGATCTTGAGCGCGCTCAGGTCGGGGTCCTTCACCAGGTCGGCCTTGATCGACGCGGTGATCCCGAAGTCGCTCGGCGCGGAACCCGCGGAGGAGGCCGGCTTGCCCGCGGGCGCGGTGTCATGGGACGCGCCGTCGTGCGGCGCGTGGTCCGCGACCGCCTCGCGCGTGCGGTCGACCGTCTTCTCGGTCGCGGCCTCGATCTCGTGGCCCGCATGGGAGAGCTTCTGCTCGACCGTCGGTGCGTTCTCGCGCAGCGTCTCGCGCGTCTTCTCGCCCGCCTGCTCGAGCGATTGCTGGGTGCGCTCGACCGCGCGGTCGAGCTTCTGCCCCACGGTACCGTCGGAGGCCGTGCGGTCGCAGGCGGCGAGGGCCGCGAGCGTGACGGCGAGGCCGGCCGTGGCGGCGAGATGACGTCGTTTCATGGGAGCTCCTCCGGGACGGTTCGTGCGGATCGTAATCCTTGCCGCGCTCGCGAGCCGTCGGCGGCACCCGCGCTTTCATGTCGTCCGCGACCGACATGACGCTGTCGGACGAATCCCACCCCGGAATCGGAAGCGCCCTCGCCGCCGCTCGCGCCCGCTTCCGACAGAGCGCGCGCGGGCGCCTGCCTAATCTGGCTGGGTGGGAATGAGCGCCCCGCGGCGCCGTCCTGCACACCCTTGAGCAAGGGGCCAAGGAGCCGGTAGCCGTCCCATGACCAACAAAGGAGCATGACCATGCGCAGCAGCACGAGCCAGGACAACCCGATCGCCCGCGACATCCAGAACGTGGTCTCCGATGCGCAGGACCTCCTGAAGACGGTGCAGACCGAAGGCGCGGAACGCGTGAGCGACAAGATGGGCGAGGTGCGCGCCAAGGTGCAGACGCAGATCGACGCGGCCCGCCAGACCCTGGGCGAGCTGCAGCAGACGGTCCAGGCGACCGCCACGCAGTACATGGATACGACGGACGCGTACGTGCGCGCGAACCCGTGGCAGGCGGTGGGCGTGAGCGCGGCGGTGGGCGCGCTCGTGGGCTTCCTCATCGCGCGCCGGTAACGCACATGGGCGTGATCCGGGAAGCGTCCGGGATCGTCGGCGACGTGCGGGGACTGGCGTCGACGGGCCTGCGCGCCGTGCGAACGCGGCTCGAGCTTCTCGCCATCGAGCTGAAGGAAGAGAAGGCGTGGGTGGTGCGCTCGCTCATCGTCGCGGTGGGCGCGCTCTACCTGCTCACGTTCGGCATCCTCCTCGCGATCTTCGCGCTCGCGCTGTGGGCGTCGGAGGAGAACCGGCCCCTCATCCTCGCCGGCTTCGCCGTGGCCTTCCTCGCCGTCGGCGCGGGTGGCGTGGGATACATCGTCGCCTCCTCGAAGAAGCGGCACCCGATCTTCAAGGAGACCATCGCCGTCCTCAAGGGCGACGAGCAGGCGCTGCACCAGGGCCTGCAGGGGGCGGGCGATGACTGAGATGGAAGAGCTGCGGCGCCGCCGGGAGCTGGTGATCCTCTCGGCCGAGCTGCAGCGCGCGACGATCGCGCGTCGCCTCGGCCGCATCGAGGTGAATCCCGCGCGCGTCGCCATCGGCTACGCCGCCCGGGTGGCGAGCCGGCCCGTGCTGCTCAAGCTCGGCATGTCGGCGTTCGGCTTTGCGATGCGCACGTACCGAAAACGCTCGCGCGCGAAGCAGGAGAAGGAGCATCACCGAGTTCACTCAACCTAAAAGGAGACTTCAACATGCTTTACTGGGCTGCCGTTTTCTTCATCATCGCTCTGATCGCCGCGGTTCTCGGCTTCGGTGGCATCGCCGCCGGCGCCGCGGGCATCGCCAAGATCCTGTTCTTCGTGTTCCTCGTCGCCTTCGTGGTCTCGCTCCTGATGGGCGTGTTCCGCCGCGGCGTCTGAAGGAGGCGCCATGATCCGCGCAACTCTCGGCGTCTTGGGGCTGGGCGTGGCACTCGGTGCCTGCGCGTCGGATGACCACCCCGCGTACGCCGGCGCCGGCTACGTGCCGGCGTCGGGGTACTCGTCGCACGACGTGGCCTACCGGGATCGCGGCACGGTCGTCGCGATCGACGTGGTGCAGGGCGCCGGAGAGGAGCAGCATCACTCGTCCGGCGTCGGCACGGTCCTGGGCGGCATCGCGGGCGGCGTTCTCGGCCACCAGGTCGGCAGCGGCCGCGGCAACACCGCGGCCACGATCGCCGGCGCGGCCGGAGGCGCCTATGCCGGCCACGAGATCCAGGAGCATCGCAACGAGCGCGCGCCGGGCGACGCCTATCGCATCACCGTGCGCTTCGATGACGGGCGCGAGTCGACCTTCACGCAGGGCGAGCTTCACGACCTGCGCGTGGGCGACCGCGTGCGCATCGACCGGGACCGCGTCGTGCGCGACTGACGGCGTGGCTCGCCCGGGCCATGGAGTAAACTCGCGGCTCCGTGGCTTGTCGGGAATGAGTGCAACACACGCGGCCGTGGCGCCCCCCGGTGCCACGGCCGCGATTTTCATTCCACATCCACCGCCGTGAGCAGCCCCATCACCTCTTCACCTCCCGCGAGCCCGCCCGCTGCCGCCCTGGCCGGCCAACTGTCGCAGCTCGGGCGCGAGCTCGAAAGCGCCGTGGAGAGCCTGCGCCGCAATCCTGCGAGCAGCGCCCTCGACGGCGAGATCGACCTGCTGAGCGACCTCGTCTCGCGCCTGCGCGCGCTCGCGCAGGAAGACATGGAACGCGAGGTGGCGCGGCGCACGCAGGAGCTGGCCTCGCTCTCCGCGTTCCTGCAGACGAATGCCGAGCGCGAGAAGGCCGCGCTCGCGCGCGAGCTGCACGACGAGCTCGGCGGCATCCTGACCCCGGCGAAGATGGACCTCGCCTGGCTGCAGGCGCGGCTCGGCACGCAGCCCGAGTTCTCGGAGCGCATGGCGCGGCTCGGCAAGCTCATCGACCAGGGCATCGACCTCAAGCGGCGCATCATCGAGCGCCTGCGCCCGTCGCTGCTCGACCACCTGGGCCTCGCGGCGGCGCTCGAGTGGTACGTCGAGGAAGCGTGCCGCAACGCGAACATCGAGCCCCACCTGCACGTCGCCCGCACGATGGAGCGCCTCACGCCCGACCTGGAGATCGCGCTCTATCGCCTCGTGCAGGAAGCCGTGACGAACGTGGTCCGGCATGCGCGGGCGGCACACCTCGACCTCACGCTGGAGCGCACCCCGCAGGGCGTGCACATGACCGTATCGGACGACGGCGTGGGCATCGGCAACGTGGAGGCGGCGCGCAAGCTCTCCCACGGAATCGCCGGGATGAGCCATCGCATCCGCTCGATGAGCGGGACCCTCCACGTGCACAGCCCGTCGGGCCAGGGCACGCGGGTGGAGATCTTCGTGCCGCTGGCGCGGCCCTAGTTCTCGCGGCTGGACAGCAGCTCGTTGATGAGCCGCGGGATCGTCGCGAAGTCCTTGCTCTTGTCGAGGAAGTAGTCGGCGCCCGCCTCGAACGCGGCCACCTTCAGGGCCGGGACCGCGTGGTTGGTGAGCACGACGATGCACGCGGGATTCGCGCCCGTGGCGGCGCGCAGCCGGCGGATCACGCCGAACCCCGTGCCCTGCGCGAGCTGGAGGTCCACGATCGCGAGGCTGATGGGATAGCGGTCGCACGCCTGCAGCGCTTCGTCTTCCGTCGCGGCCGTGGCGACCACCTCCACGCGGTGCGGCACCGACACGAGCTCGACGAGCCGCTCGGCGATCTGCGGTGAATCCTCGACGACGAGGGCGTTCATCAGCTCCTCGGCCTGCGTATGCGGGTCGAATTCCATCGGCCGGACGCGCGACTCCGGTCCGCTGCTGCTGTTGGGCGTGGGCGCGTGCATCTGCAAGGCGGTCTCTTCCTGGGGCATGGGTCGGGCGCTACGCTATGCGATGAGCTGGTTCTTCACCGCATAATATGTGATGTCCGCATTCGACTTGAAGTTCATCTTTTCCAGGATGCGCGAGCGGTAGGTGCTCACCGTCTTCACGCTGAGGAAGAGCTCCTTGGCGATCTCGGACACGCTCTGGCCCGAAGCCAGCTTGCAGAAGATCTGGAACTCGCGCTCGGATAGCTGCGTGTGGGAGGGCTGGTCGGCGGCGGGGCCCGCGAGCCCCTGCGCGAGCTTGTCCGCGATGCGCGGGCTCACGTAGCGGCGTCCCTGGGCCGCGGCCACCACGGCGGAAACGAGGTTCTCCGACGGCGCGTCCTTCGCCACGAATCCCGAAGCGCCCGCCTTGAGCAGGTTGATCGCGTACTGGTCCTCGGGATAGCCGCTCACGATGAGCACGGCCATCTCGGGGCGGATCGCCTTGGCGCGGTTGAGGACATCGACCCCGGACATGTCCGACAGCGACAGGTCGACGAGGGCCACATCGAATGGATGCGCGCGAACGAGCGCGATCGCCTCCTCGCCGGTGCGCGCCTCGCCAGCCACTTCCATGTCGACGCGTCCGGAGAATACCTGCTTGAGGCCCATCCGCACGACGTCGTGGTCATCGACGATCAGTAAACGGATCATTGCGGTCTTTCCTACAGGGGTTGTCCAAGAAGTCATTACACCACGCTGTCCTACACCGGGCGGCATCGGTCCGGTCGGATTCGCTTGTAGGCGCGGTCCTACAGCGCCCGTTCTATCGGAAGGAATAGCGGAAGACAATTCGGTCCCTTTTCACGGAGATGTTCTCGGCGGTCAAGCCATTGAAGTGCGGCATGAAACTGCGTGCCGGTTTGTAGACGAGGCTGCGTCCCCCGCCGTCGCTCATGTCGTAGCACCAGCTGCTGTCCACGCCGCACGCCGAGCGCGCGCCCTCGTGTTCCGGTGCGGCGGGAGCCAGGTCCAGCGGGTGTCCCTCCTCCACGGGCCGCGCGAAAGGCGCCGGAGCGGAAGATGCCATGAGCAGCTTGGGCTTGATCTGCAGGTTCAGCGGCTTGCCATCGTCCGCTCCCGCGAGGCGCGGCGCGACGATGAGTGCGATCGCAAGCAGCAGCAGCAAGAGCACGTTCATGGGTCCTCCATCCCGCTCGCCTGGCGCAGGCGTCCTCCTGCGGCGGCGTCGTTTACTGGGGGTGATCGTGCGCCGACCGGCCCGGGTGCACTGCCAGCGGGATGCTCCACATGGTGTCCCCCACATGCATCAACCCGCGTCGGACACCTCCGACGCAAGGACGGAACAAGCCGACCGCAAGGCGCGGCCCCCGATGATTCCGCCGTGGCTTGCGAAAACATATCGTTGGCTCAGGTCGACAAGCCCCATCGGCCGCACGCCTACAACTAGGAGATCCCATGCACGGCATCAACCCGGCGATCCGCGCCGCGCTCGGCGCGGGCCTCGCCGCCGCGTCGCTCGGCGCCGCCGCCGCCGATCCCCAGATCGTCTCGACTCCCGCGGCTCCGGCGTATGGACAACCCGTCCTGATGGACCTGCGCGGCACCCAGCCCTATTTCCTGCCCGCGATGCGCTACCTGCGGCAGGGCAACACGATCACCGCCGAATACGAAGAGTTCGCCAATGCGTTCGGGCCGTTTCCGCCGAACCTGGGCAGCATGCCGCTCAACCTGGGCGAGCTGCCCCCCGGCGACTACTCCGTGACCGCTCGCGTCTTCGACATCGACCATCCCGCCACGATGCTCTCGACGACCACGACCATGCTCTCGGTCGCGCCGCCCACCGAGCTCGGGGTGTACAGCGAGCCCAGTGCACCCGCCGCCTACCAGGATGTGCGCATCGGCGTGCGCAGCGCGGCGTCCTTCGATGCGGCATCCCTCAGCGCGTCCTTCGGCACGGACACCATCCGCGTCGACTTCGTCTATTCGCCCTCGCTCCTGGGCGAGCCCGGATTGGTGAAGTACGCCAGCGTCGCCGTCGGACAGCTCAGGCCGGGCACATATCACGTGGAGGGCTGGGGCCGCTCCAGCACCGGCGGGCCGTCGCAGCTTTACTTCAAGCGCGATGTCACGGTCGCCGCGGCGGCGGAAGTGGTCGAGTATTACAACCCCGCGCTCGATCACTACTTCATGGCCGCGTCGGGCAGCGAGATCGCGCTGCTCGACGCGGGCGGCCAGGGCGGATGGAGGCGCACCGGCCAGACCTTCAAGGCCTGGCTCAACGCCTGGGAGGCGCCCCCGCAGGCGAAGGCGGTGTGCCGCTTCTACGCGAAAGGCCCGAACTCCCACTTCTATACCGGCGACGACGGCGAATGCACGCAGTTGCAGCAGCTCGAGGCGTCGCAGCGCGCGCAGCTGAAGGCAGCGGGCCAGGACTTCCTGGGATGGAGCTACGAGGGCACGGCGTTCTATGCGCTCACGCCCGCGAACGGCGAGTGTCCCGCGTCGACGAAGCCGGTATGGCGTACCTACAACGGGCGCGCCGCGCAGGGCGACCCGAACCACCGCTTCACGTCGGACCCGCAGGTGCGCTCATCGATGGACGGGTGGGCAATGGAGGGCGTCGCCTTCTGCTCGCCGTCCTGACCGGCTCGAGCAGCGCCAGCAGCGCGGCCTCGTCGGCATAAAGGCCGCGCCGCGCGCGCTTGACCGCGTGCGCGCGCCCGGCCCAGGTCTTCGGGTCGAGCACGCGCGGGTGGACATAGCTCTTGCGGCAGATCGCCGGCGTATTGCCGAGCCGGCGCGCCGCCTCGCGCACCGCGGCGGCGACATGCGTGAGCCCGACCTCCGCTTCGCACGCGCGCAGCATGTTGGCGACGTAGACCGTGCCGTTCCACGTGCGGAAGTCCTTGGCCGTGACGCCGCTGCCCGTGATCTCCTGCAGGTACTCGTTGACGTCGTCGGATCCCACGCACTGCGTCTCGCCCGATTCGTCGAGGTACTGGAAGAGCTCCTGCCCCGGGAGCTCGCGGCAACGGCGCACGATGCGCGCGAGGCGCGGATCGTCGTCGAGCGCGATGCGATGGAACTTGCCGCCCTTGCCCTTGAACTGGAACTCGATGCGCGCGCCCTTCACCTTGACGTGCCGGTTGCGCAGGGTCGTGAGGCCGAACGAGTCGTTCTCCTCGGCATAGCGCTCGTTGCCGACGCGCATGCAGGTGCGCTCGAGGAGCTCGACCAGGGCCGCGAGCACCTTGGTGCGCGGCAGTCCCTGCTGCGCCAGGTCCCGCTTCACGCGCGCGCGAATGTCCGGCAGCGCGCGGCCGAACTCGATCATATGCTCGAACTTGTCCGCGTCCCGCCTCTCGCGCCAGCGGTCGTGGTAGCGGTATTGCTTGCGCCCGCGCGCATCGCGTCCGGTGGCCTGCAAGTGGCCCCTCTCGTCGGGGCAGATCCAGACATCGGTCCATGCCGGCGGAATCGCCAGGTGCTTGATGCGCTCGAGCGTTTGCGGATCGCGCACGCGCTTGCCGGCGGCGTTCTCGTACGCGAAGCCCTTGCGCGCAGGCAGGCGGCGGATACCCGGCTCGCGATCGGTCGCATAGCGCAGGCCGCCGACCGGGACGGGACGACGCTCTCGCCGCGGCGCGACCGCGCGGGATGGGGGCATGGCGTGGCGCTCAGCGCTGCGGCGCGCGCGGCGCGCCCTTGACCTTGCCCGCGTCGTACTGGCTGCCCGTGCTGCGTTCGCCCATGGTCGCCTCCTTCTGTCGATGACGTTCCGAGTGCGCGCAGGGCATTCCCGTTCCCGGTCTCCGGGCGCATGGGCAAACCGCCTACAATTCCCTGCTCGATCCCGCTACGCCCAAGCCCCATGCGCCTCATCGCCCTCGCTTCGATCGTCCTGTGCGGACTCGGTCTCCGGATTGCCCACGCCGCGACGCCCTTCTCCGTCGACGCCTCCGACCTCTGGTACAACCCGGCCGAATCCGGCTGGGGCGTGAACCTGGCGCAACAGGGCGACACCGTGTTCCTCACGCTGTATGTCTACGGCAGCGACAACAAGCCGACCTGGTACGTCGCCTCCGGCATGCAGGGACAGAAGACCGGCGCGGGCCCCGGCGAAGTGAGCTTCAGCGGCGATCTCTATGCGACCACGGGCCCCGCCTTCTCCGGCGCCTTCGATCCGGGCGCCGTCGCGACGAGCCGGGTCGGCACGGCGACCTTCGACATCACCGGCGGCACGATGGGAACGCTCACGTACACCGTGAATGGCACCCGCGTCGTGAAGCAGGTGGTGCGGCAGACGTGGCGCGAGAACAACGCGGGCGGCAACTACATCGGTTACCTGAGCGGCTCCTGCGCGACGACGACGACCGGTCCCGAGGAGTCGATCACCTTCACGATCACCCAGTCGACACCGGCGTTCTTCATGAACACCACCGGCACGACGGGCGTCTCGTGCGGATACGACGGGAAATACAGCCAGGACGGCCGCCTGGGCCACGTCGAGGGCACCGTGTCGTGCACCAACGGCAAGACCGGCACCTTCGTGCTCGACGCGATCGAGGCGAGCACCGACGGCCTCGTCACGCACCTCACCACGAAGGTGGGCACGTGCACGCTCACCTCGCGGCTTGCGGGCATCCGGCGCTGAGGGCTTCGATGAAGCCATGGCGCCTCGCGTTTGCCGCGACCTTCTGCTGCCTCGCCGCTCACGCCCAGGAGCCGGCGGGCGCCGTGTTGCCGGGGGTGTCGCGCGACTGCGGCGTGCGCGAGGCCGATCTCGGGCAGCGCATGGCCGGGCTCACCCGGTCCCGCGACGAGCTCGAGCAGGAGGGAGCCAGCCTGGCGCGGGAGAAGGACGAGATGGATGCCGCGCGCCGCCGCGCCGAGGCCGCGGGCCCCGCGCAGGTCGATGCGTACAACGCGCGCCACGAGGACTTCAACCGGCGCGTCGCCCTGCACAACGAGCGCACCGGGGCGCTGAACGCCGAGGTCGCCCGCTTCAACGCGGAAAGCGACCGGGCGACGGCGGACTGCCGCCATTCGCTTCGCCTCTCGGGAGGGGAAGAGCCGAAGCTCGATGCCGACGAGCGTGCCGTGCTCGCCGTGCTGGTGGCGGAGCGCCTCCGCGGCGGGAACGGGCCGGTCATGCTCGAGGATCACACGGCCACCTTCCTCTGCTCGCGCTCCTTGCCCGACGTGATGCAGTTCGATGGCTGCAGCGGCCTGCGTACCCGTGCCGAGTCGCCGCGCGACGTGATCGGAAGGCTCAAGCGCGCGTGGCCGGACGTGAGCGACGCGGCGCTCGCCGATCTCGCGGCGAAGGGCGAGGTTGCCGCGCGCATCGACGAGCCGCTCGCGATCGCCGTGCACCAGGTGCTGCGCGGCTATGGGGAGAACGCGCCAACGGAGCGCGTCGATGCGTCGGTCAAGGTGTCGCGCGTCGGCTTCGACGCGGGACGCAGCGAAGCCGTGGCGTACACCGCGGTGCGTTCGAAGGATCGCGCCCGCTCATACGCCGAGTACGCGCACCTCGCCCGCACGCCGGCCGGCGGCTGGGCCGTCATCGACCGGGTTCGTGTTCGTTAAGGCGTGCGAAAGGGGAGTCCGTCAGGGCGCAGGCGTGGGTGGCCGCGCTGGCGCGGGCTCCGCGAGGACGTCCGCGACGAGGTCGCGGAATGCGGGATCCAGCAGCAACATGCGGCTCACCCGGCGCAGGTCGAGCGAGTAAGGGTTCTGTCTCAGGAGATCGGCCTTGATCACGCCGAACTCCTCGAGGATCGCGTCCCACAGGAAGTGGGTCGGATTGAGCGCATCGGCGGCGTTCACGTCGAGCGTCACCTTCCCGTCCGCCGTGATCGGCGGCACCTCGCCGCTCGCCTCGAAGTGGCGGCAGAGCGCGCGGAACTGGTGCGCGCGCGTCGGGTGGAACGCGGCGGCGAGGCGGAAGCCGTGCCGGGCGAAGTGGGCCGACATTCCGATCTCGTAGCGGCCGATCACCTCGTCGCGGTCGTTGACCGGATCGAGACTGTCCCACCAGGCGGCGAACGCCGTGGAGGCCAGCACCCGCTTCGAGAACGCGACGAGGAACGACTGCAGGTGGGGCACCAGCTCGCGGCTGCCCGTCAGCCCGAAGATGTCGGCGTCCGGCCGCGGCGCCATGAGGAAGCGCTCGCAGAGCTTGCGCGCATCGACATAGACGAGCGAGCTGTTGAGGAGCACCAGCTCGTCGAATGCGGCGAGGTCCCCGAGCGTCGCGATGCCGATGCGGTACGACTCGAAGTCGTAGCCGATGTTCGGCCTCACGATCGCCTGCACCCCCGCGGGTAATGTGCCGAGCGCTTCCCGGGAGGCGCTCGTGGAGACGAACACGATGCGCGCCGGGAGGACCCGCAGCGCCTGCATGAGCGCGCGCAGGTTGGCCTGGATGAGGCCGCCGGAATGGAAGTGGGCGATGACGACCGCGCGATTCATCGCCGCCGCATGCTCGCCCCGGGAATGAGTGGTGGAGTGGAAGGGGATCGAACCCTCGACCTTCGCATTGCGAACGCGACGCTCTCCCAGCTGAGCTACCACCCCACGCGAAGAGGAAGATTATAGCGCAAGCAGGCCGGATTTAAGCGGCGGAAAGCCTCGCGCGTCCTACATCCGCCCGAGCGCCGCCCTGACAGACCCGTCATTGCGGCCTGCATACGATTCGTGCCATGGATTTGGCGGACCCCAACCGCGCGGCGGCGCTCGTCCGCCGTTCGCGCAACCGTTCGGTCGACGTGATCGCCGGCGTGGCGCTCGTCTCGCTCCTCAAGTGGGGCGAGCCCTTCTTCGTCCCGCTGCTGGTGTCGGTGATCCTTTCCTTCGCGTTGTCGCCGCTGGTGGACATCATCGAGCGCGTCACGCGCTACCGCGTCATCGCCGCCATCGTCGTCGTCGCGGCCTGCCTCGGCGCGATCGGCGCCGGTGCCTGGATGTGGAGCGACCAGGCCTTGACGATGTGGGAGAAGGTGCCCGACACCGTGCACACCGTGGCCGACTCGTTCAAGCGCATGGCGCGCCAGCCCTCGAAGCCGATCACGGAGGTGAAGAAGGCGGCCGCGGAGATCGAGAAGGCGGCGACCCAGGGCGCGGGCGGCGCCCCCGCGCCCGCGGCGAATGCGCCGGCGCCCAGCCCTTCGATCTGGCAGCTCCTCTGGGCCGGCGGCAAGAGCGTGGGCGTCGTGCTGAGCCAGGTGGTCGCCGTGATCTTCCTGGTCTTCTTCATGCTCTGCTCCGGCACGCTCTTCAAGCGCAAGCTCGTCGTGATGTCGGGCGAGCGCCTGACCCAGCGCAAGCTCACGGTGGAGATGCTGGACGAGATCGACCGCCAGGTCCGCCGCTACCTCGTCGTGCTGATCGTGGCGAACACGCTCGTGGGCTTCGGCACGTACGCGGTCTTCCGCTTCGCGGGCCTCGAGAACGCGGGCCTGTGGGGACTCATCGCGGCGGTGCTCCACACCATTCCGTACTTCGGTCCCGCGCTCATCGCCGTCGCGAGCCTCGTCGTGGGCTTCGTGCAGTTCGGCGACTGGGGCCGCGCCGCGATGATCGCCGGCGGCTCGATCCTGGTGGCGACGCTCGTCGGACAGATCTTCGCGACGTGGCTCGCGAGCCGGCAGACGCGCATGAACACGACGGCGACTTTCATCGGCCTGCTGTTCTTCGCATGGATCTGGGGATTCTGGGGACTGCTGCTCGGCATTCCGATCCTCGCGATCGTGAAGACGATCTGCGAGCACCACGAGGATTGGAAACCCGTGGCCGAGCTGCTAGGCCAATAGGACCACCGGCTGCGCGTTGTCCGGCGCGCGCCGGAACTCCGCCTGCCGCCCTCGTCAAACGGTTGGGCGCGTCCCTCGCGCCCGCGGAAAAACCAAGGAGACGAGTGAAATGAAGAAAGTGATTCTGGCCGTGTCCGCCGCGTTGGGGCTCGCAGCCTCGGGTGCGACCTTCGCGCAGGCGCCGTCCAACGACATGTACATGCCGTGGACGCACGGCTTCTGGGGACACGTCGGCGTGAGCGGCGGCGAGTCCAAGTTCCGCCAGGACTGCCGCTTCGACAACGTATTCGATTGCGACCAGCGCGACAGCGCGTGGAAGGCGTACGCCGGTGGACAGTTCAACCGGATCGCGGGCCTCGAGGTGGGCTACACCGACTTCGGCACCATGCGCGCCGCGGGCGGCGACACGAAAGCCTGGGCCATTCCCCTCACGCTGAACCTCGGCGCGCCGATCGGCCCGCGCTTCGACATCTTCGGCAAGATCGGCGGCGTCTACGGACACACCGAGGTGGGTGCCGCGCCCGCGACACTCGTGCAGACGGGAACCGAGACCGGATGGGGCTGGACCGGCGGCGTCGGCGCCGCTTTCCGGGTCACCCCGAACTTCGACATCCGCGCCGACTACGACCGCTATCGCCTCAAGTTCGTGGGCGCGGGCAACCAGGACGTCGACATGCTGTCCGCCGGCGTTCAATTCCGCTTCTGACAACGACCAACCAGGAGGACGACCATGGCGCAGATCATCGCGGGTGGATTCGAGAACATCGTGCCGGCCGACGCGGCCATCGAGCGATTGATGCAGGCGGGCATCTCGCGGGACTTCATCTGCCAGTTCCGGGTGAACCCGCCGGGCATGCACGACCGGTTCCCGATCGGCGGTGATCGCGACGAGTCGCCGGGCACCCACAAGGCGACGGCGGGCGCGGCCGTCGGTGCCGCGGTCGGTGCCGCGGCAGGGCTCGCCGCCGGCGCCGCCATCGCCCCGTTGATGGGCCCGGCGGGCGTCGTCGCCGGGGCCGCGACCGGTGCCTATGCCGCGTCGCTCGTCGGCGGCATGGGCAACACGGAAAACGAGCGCCAGCCGCAGCCCGAGGAAATGCGCCCGGCCGAAGCGCTCGTCGCCGTGAACGCCGATGCCGCGGGCCTCGCACCCGACGAGATCATTCGCATCCTCGAGGAATGCGGCGCGTGGCAGGTCGAGAGCGCGCAGGGCACCTGGACCGCGGGCGAATGGTCCGACTTCGATCCGGTGAGCATGCCGCACCTCGTGGGCGGCAGCGATCTCGCGACGCGCGACACGAACATCCAGGCCCGTCGCTAGAAGTCCGCGCCAAGCGGCGTGGAGGATAATCGCATCATGCGATCGTCCCTCCGCGCCGCCCTCCTTTGCGTTCTCCTCGCGTGTCCGGCTGCCTCGTGGCCTGAAGCCCCGGGCGCGGATGCGCGCGTCCAGGCGCTCCGCGCCGCCGTCGCCCGTGATCCGTCGAACAGCGCCCTGCTCTTTTACCTCGCGCGGGCGCAGGCCGCGAGCGGGGATGCGAAGGGGGCGGCCGCTTCGCTCGCGCAGCTCGCCTCGATCGCCGACGGCTACCTGCCGCCCCGCGGCGACGGATTCGAGAAGGCCTGGAACGATCCCGCATTCGCATCGGCCGTCCAGGCGCTGGAGGCGAAGCTGCCGCGCCTGGATTACGCGCCCGTCGCGTTCACCATCGAGGATCCGGCGCTGATCCCGGAGGGCCTCGCGTACGACGCACCCTCGCAGGCGTTCTTCATGGGGAGCATCGCCGAGCACAAGATCCTGCGCATCGACGCGGACCAGCACATCGTGGAATTCGCCGGTGCGGCCGCGCAGCTCGATTCCGTCCTCGGGCTCGCCGTCGACGCGCCGCGGCGCAAGCTCTACGCGGTCAGCACCTCCGCGCTCACCGAGGCCGGGCGCCAGCACCTGCGCAACGAGGTGGTCGCCTTCGACATCGACAACGGCCGCCTGCTGCAGCGCTTCGAGGTGCCGCTCGCCACGCAGCTGAACGACGTGGCGGTCGCCTTCGGCGGGCGTGCCTTCGTGACCGACTCCGGCAGCGGGCAGGTCTTCGAGCTGCAGGCCGACCGGCCCGCGCGGGTGCTCGTGGGCGCCGGCCAGCTGCGCGCGAGCAACGGCATCGCCGCGTCGGCCGACGGCAAGCGACTGTACGTGGCCCATGCCACCGGCATCGCGATGGTCGACGTGGGCACGGGCACCTTGAAGCCGCTCGTGAACCGCACGCGGGAGAACGTCGCGGCGATCGACGGCCTCTACCAGTACAACGGCGGGCTCATCGGCGTGGAGAACGTGACCAATCCCGGCAGGGTCGTGCTCATGCGGCTCTCGAACGCGGGCGACGAGATCGTCGAGGTGCGAACCGTGCTTTCGCACCACCACAACAGGCTCGATGAGCCCACGACCGGCGCGGTGCGCGCCGACACCGGCTACTTCTACCTGCTGGCGGCGACCGGCATCGGGCACTTCGGGGCGCAGGGACGCATCGAGAATCTCGACACCCTGCCGGCGCCCGCGGTGCTCAAGGTGCTTTTGCCGCGTTGACGCGGTAGGCCCAGGCGATCATCGCGAGCCCTGCCACGATCATCGGCAACGACAGCCACTGCCCCATCGACAGGTTGAGCGCGAGGAGGCCGAGGTAGTCGTCGGGCGCGCGCGTGAATTCCACGAGGAAGCGGAAGCATCCGTAGCCCAGCAGGAAGGCGCCGGACACGGCGCCGGGAGGCCGCGGCTTGCTGGAGTACCACCACAGGATGATGAAGAGCATGAGGCCCTCGAGCGACGCCTCGTAGAGCTGCGAGGGATGGCGCGCGACCGGCTCGCGATCGGACTGCGGGAACCACATGCCCCACGGCAGCGTCGTCGGCCGCCCCGGCAGCTCGCCGTTGATGAAATTGCCGATGCGCCCCGCCATGAGCCCGAGCGGGCACATGGGGGCGATGAAGTCCATCGTCGTGATCCAGCGCAGGCCGCGCAGGCGGCAGAAGAGCGCGATCGCGAGCATCACCCCGATGAAGCCGCCGTGGAAGCTCATGCCGCCCATCCACACCTGGAACACCTCCATCGGGTGCGCCATGTAGTAGTCGGGCTTGTAGAACAGCACGTATCCCAGGCGTCCGCCGAGGATCACGCCGATCACGCCGTAGAGGATCATGTCGTCCAGGTCGCGCGCCGTCACGCCGTTGGAGAGCCCGCGCTTTATGCGCAGCTTTCCCAGCGTGATGACGGCGATGAAGCCGAGCACGTACATGAGCCCATACCAGCGCACGGCCAGGGGGCCGAGGCTGAAGGCGATGGGATTGAATTGCGGGTGGACGAGCACGAGTGTCCCTCGATGGAAGCGCTGCGGATGTGCCGCATTATCCCAGAGGACGCCGCGTCCTCGCGCATGCTCTAAAATGACGTGTTTTCCTCCGCAGCACCCCCCATGACCGAAAAGCTCCGTTCCGAGACGATCACCCAGGGCGTCCCGCGCTCGCCCAACCGCTCGATGCTGCGCGCGATCGGCTACCAGGACGCCGATTTCGAGAAGCCCATCGTCGGCATCGCGAACATGCATTCGACGATGAATCCGTGCAATGCCGGCATCCAGCCGCTCGCCGATGCGGCCGATGCCGCGGCGCGCAAGAGCGGAGCCATGCCGCAGATGTTCGGGACCATCACGGTCACCGACGGCATCTCCATGGGCACCGAAGGCATGAAGTATTCGCTCGTGTCGCGCGAGGTGATCGCCGACTCGATCGAGACCGCGGTGCAGAGCCAGTTCATGGACGGCGTGCTCGCGATCGGCGGCTGCGACAAGAACCTGCCCGGCGCGATGATGGGCATCATGCGCATGAACGTCCCGGCGATCTGCGTGTACGGCGGCACCATCAAGCCGGGCCGCTACAAGGGCCAGGACCTGCAGATCGTCTCGGTCTTCGAGGCCGTGGGCTCGTTCAGCTCGGGCAGGATGTCGAAGGAGGACTTCGACTGCATCGAGCGCAAGGCCCTGCCGGGCGTGGGCGCCTGCGGCGGCATGTACACCGCGAACACGATGTCTTCTTCGATCGAGGCGGTCGGGATGTCGCTGCCGTATTCGTCCACGATGGCCGCGGAGGACGCGGAGAAGCGCGAGAGCGCGGCGAAGAGCATGGAGGTGCTGGTCGAGGCGATCCGCCGCGGACTCAAGCCGCGCGACATCGTGACGCGCAAGTCGATCGAGAATGCGATCGCCGTGGTGATGGCCACCGGCGGCTCCACGAATGGCGTGCTGCACTGGCTCGCCATCGCGCATGCGGCCGGCGTGCCGTGGACCCTGGACGACTTCGAGCGCGTGCGCCGGAAGACCCCGGTGCTGTGCGACCTGAAGCCCTCGGGCAAGTACGTCGCGGTGGACCTCCATCGCGCCGGGGGCGTGCCGCAAGTCATGAAGATGCTGCTCGCCCACGGGCTCATCGATGGCGACTGCATCACCATCACGGGCCAGACCGTCGCGGAGAACCTGGAGGACGTTCCCGACAGGCCGCGCAAGGACCAGGACGTGATCCGCCCGTGGGACCATCCGATGTACGAGCACGGCCACCTCGCGATCCTGCGGGGCAACCTCGCGCCCGAGGGCGCGGTCGCCAAGATCACCGGACTCAAGAACCCGCAGATCACCGGACCCGCGCGCGTGTTCGATTCGGAGCCCGACTGCATGGACGCGATCCTCGCGGACCGCATCAAGCCGGGTGACGTGCTCGTGATCCGTTACGAGGGACCCAGGGGCGGACCGGGCATGCGCGAGATGCTGGCGCCCACGTCCGCGCTCATCGGCAAGGGGCTTGGCGAATCCGTGGGACTCATCACCGATGGCCGCTTCTCCGGCGGCACCTGGGGCATGGTCGTGGGCCACGTGACGCCCGAAGCCTTCGTGGGCGGTCCCATCGCGCTCGTGAAGGAAGGCGACTCGATCACGATCGACGCGCACAAGCTGCTGCTGCAGCTCGACATCCCCGAGAAAGAGCTCGCCGCGCGCAAGGCCGCGTGGAAGGCGCCGAAGCCGCGCTACACGAGCGGCGTGCTGGGCAAGTACGCGCAGCTGGTGAGCTCGGCGGCCCAGGGCGCGGTCACGGGATGAGCGCGGCGTGAAGATCGCGCGCGTGACGCCCGTGCTCTTCGTCGACCGCGTGGAGGCCACGCGCGATTTCTTCACGAAGGTCGGCTTTACCGTCCTCTTCGACGTGCCGGAGGGAGACCACCTCGGCTTCGTGGGCCTCGAGAAGGACGGCGCGCAGGTGATGGTCGAGACGCGCGGCAACGCGAACGAAGGCCAGGCGCTGCGCGAGACCACGCGCCAGTCGCGCGGCGCGGTGGTCTTCGTCGAGGTGGACAACCTCGACGCCGTCATCGCGGCACTCGCCTCCGAGCCCGCGCTCGTCGAGCGGCACAAGACCTTCTACGGCGCCGACGAGATCTCCTTCATGGAGCCGGGCGGGAACGTCGTGACGTTCGCGCGTTTCGATCGCTAGCGCTCGCGGACGAGCGGGCCCCCGTCACCCGCCCTGCGGCTGCGTCAATCCGCGAGGCCCGCGGTCAACGCGTCGATCTTCTCCATCACCTCGGGCGTGAGCCGCGGGATCACCTCGGCCGCCTTCAGGTTTTCGTGCACCTGGGCCACGCGCGAGGCGCCCGTGATGACCGTGGACACGTGCGGATTGCGTGCGCACCACGCGATCGAGAGCTGCGCCACGGTGCAGTCGAGGTCCTTCGCGACCTGCGCGAGCTTCGCGACCGCATCGTTCTTCGCCTTGTCGGTGAGGTCCTCGACGAGGAAGCCCATGCGCGGGATGGCGCCGCGGCTGTCCTTCGGCACGCCATCGCGGTACTTGCCGGTGAGGAGGCCCGAGGCGAGCGGACTCCAGGTCGTGAGGCCCAGGCCGGTCTCGTCGTAGAGGCGCCGGTATTCGCGCTCGACGCGGCTGCGATGGAAGATGTTGTACTCGGGCTGCTCCATCACGGGCTTGCGCAGGTGGTGGCGCTCGGCGATCTGCCACGCCGCCATGATGTCGGCGGCGCTCCATTCCGACGTTCCCCAATAGAGCGCGCGGCCGCGCTCGATCATGTCGTGCATCGCCCACACGGTCTCCTCGACGGGCGTCGCCGGATCGGGCCGATGGCAGAAGACGAGATCGACGTGGTCGAGCTGCAGGCGCTTGAGCGATCCGTCGATCGCGTTCAGCAGGTACTTGCGGTTGAGCGTGCTCTTCTCGTTCGGCCCGTCGGAGATGCCCCAGAAGAACTTGGTGGAGACCACGTACCTGAGGCGCGGCCAGCGCAGGTCCTTGAGAGCCTGGCCCATGATCTCCTCGCTCTTGCCCGACGCGTAGACCTCGGCATTGTCGAAGAAATTGACGCCCTGGTCCCACGCGGCCGCCATGCACTCGCGCGCCGCCGGGGCATCGAGCTGGTTGCCGTAGGTCACCCACGATCCGAGCGAGAGCTCGCTCACCTTGAGGCCGGAACGGCCGAGTCGACGATAGTTCATCGCCGCATTCTAGCGAATGCGCCGCTTCAGGAAGGTGGCAGCGCCCCGATCAGCTTCTCCAGCATCGCCGGCTCGACGGGCTTCACCAGGTGGCGGTCGAAGCCGGCATCGCGCGAGCGGCTCTTATCCTCTTCCTGGCCCCATCCGGTGAGCGCCACGATGAGCGGCTCGCGTCCCCAGGCTTCTTCGCGGATCCGCGCGCACGCATCGTAGCCGTTCATGCGCGGCATGCCGATGTCGAGCAGGATCGCCTGCGGGCGATGGCGCCGGGCCAGGTCCACCGCCTCGGCGCCGTCGTGTGCGACGAACACCTCGTTGCCCAGCACCTCGAGCATGAGCGAGAGCGTCGTGACCGAATCGAGATTGTCGTCCGCCACGAGAATGCGGTGGCGCACGGGAGGCGCCGCGGTGAAGGTCTCCTCGTTCGCCGCCGCGGGCCGGCTGCCCACGCGCGCGGGCAGCTGCACGATGAACGCGCTCCCGCGCCCGTTCCCGTCGCTGCGGGCGTGGATCGAGCCGCCGTGCATCTCCACCAGGCGCTTGGCGATGCTCAACCCGATGCCGAGGCCGCCCTGCGACTTCTCGAGCGAGCGATCGACCTGCGTGAAGATGTCGAACACGCGCGCGAGCATCGCCGCCGGGATGCCGATGCCCGAATCGCGCACGGTCACCACGACCGCGCCCTTGCCGGGCTCCACCTCGAGCTCGATGCGTCCGCCGGGCTCCGTGTACTTGGCCGCGTTGTTGAGCAGGTTCCAGAAGACCTGCGACAGCCGCGTGAGGTCGCCATGCACCAGCACGGGCGTGTCGGGAATCCGCGTGACCAGCTCATGGCGGCGCTCGGCCATGAGCGGCGCGCTCGTCTCGAGCGCGTTGCGCAGCACCGCCGCGAGCTGGATGTCCTCGCGCTTGAGCTCGATCTTGCCGCGGCTCACGCGGCTCACATCGAGCAGGTCGTCCACGAGGCGCACCATCTGCCGCAGCTGGCGCTCCATCATCGAGCGCGCCTTGTCGAGCGTATCGGCATCGCTCGCCGCGAGGCGCATCACCTCGAGGCCGTTGCGCAGGGGCGCCAGCGGGTTGCGCAGCTCGTGGGCGAGCGTCGCCAGGAACTCGTTCTTGCGCTGGTCGAGCTCGCGCAGCTCGTTCTCGACGTGCTTCAGGCGCCCGATGTCGAGGTTGATGCCGGCCCAGGCCTCGATCGCGCCGCGATCGTTGCGCACCGGCACGCCGCGCCCGAGGATCGGCTGCCAGCCCCCGCTCGCTCGCCGCACGCGGTATTCGCAGTCGAACTGCCTGCCCTCGCGCACCGCCGCGCTCCATTCGGCCGTCACCCGGGGCAGGTCCTCGGGATGCATGATGGCCCTCCATCCGGCGCCGCGCTGCTCTTCCTGCGTCGCCCCGGTGAGCCGCAGGAACGACTCGCTCTGGTACACCGCGCCGCCCTTCGCGTCGCAGAGCCAGACGCCGTAGTCGATCGACTCGCCCATCGCGCGGTAGATCCGCTCGCTCTCGCGCAGCGCCTCCTGGTTGCGCGAGGCCTCGATGGCGTCCGCGGCGTGGCGCGCGCAGACGTCGGCGGCCTGCATCTCGCGCTGCAGCGGCTCGCGCGGCAGGCGGTAATGAATCGAGATGACCCCGAGCAGGGCGCCGGCACGCGTGACGATCGGCGTGCTGTGGACCGCGCGGAAGCCCACCTTGCGGGCCGATGCGAGGAAGGGCTCGAAGGCCGGGTCCGTCTCGATGTCCTCGATGATCCAGCGCGAGCCACTCGCGAAGGCATTGCCCGCGCTGCCGCCGTAGGGCCCGGCCTCGACGTCGTGGAAGAGCGCGCGCGCCTCGGCGTCGAAGCCGCAGCTCGCCTGCACCACCAGCCGCCCCGTGGCCGCATCGTGCACCCACACGAGGCCGAAGTCCGCCTCCTGCGTCTCGACGCTCGTCTCGAGGATGCGGTGCAATGCGCTCGAAAGATCGGCGGCGCCGCCGAGGTCCATCGCGAGCTGGTGCAGCCGCGTGAGCGTCTGGACCTGCAATGAGAGCTGGTCCTTCGTGAACGCGAGCTCCGCCTCGGCCGCCTTGCGCTGCGTGATGTCGACCAGCATGTTGAGGCCGCCCACGATGCGCCCCGCATCGTCGCGCAGCGCGCGCGGGTGGGCCAGCACGTGGCGCAGCACGCCGTCGGGGCGCTGCGTGATGATCTCCACCGAATGGCCGACGTCCTCTCCCTTGAGCGTGCGGGCGAGCGGTGACGCGGCGCGGGCGATGCGCTCGCCGCCCGGCGTGAAGAGCGCGGCGGAGCCTCCGAAGCGATCGATGCCCAGCGCCGGCGCGCGTCCCCACAGCTCCGCGGCGGCCTGGTTGAAATGCGCGATGCGCCCGTCGGCGTCGGTGGTGTACACGGCGGCGGGAAGATTCTCCACGAGCGAGCGCGATCCCTGCTCGCTCTCGCGCAGGTCGCGCTCGAGCTTCGCGCGCCGGCCGATCTCGTCGTGGGCGCGGCCGAACAGGTTGGCGTTGTCGATGGCGACCGCGGCCTGCGCGGCGATGGCCACGGCGTTACGCTCGGCGCGCTCGTCGAACACGCCCGGCCCGGGATGGGCGAAGAAGAGCCCCCCGTGCACTTCGCCGGAACGCGAGATGACCGGCACGGCGAGGTAGCTCGTCACCGGCAGGTGCCCTTTCGGCATGCCGTGGTGCGGGCCCCAGCGGCCGTAGCGCGGATCCTTGCGGATGTCCGCCACGCGCACCGGCGCCTCGCCGTCGAAGGTGGGCTTGAAGACCGGCGTGGCGCGCGGCATGCCGAATTCCTCGAACGCCTCGCGCGGCGCGCCCGACAGCGTGTAGACCTGGTACGCGTCGCCGTCGCCCGCCTTCACGTTGTGGAAGAACGCCCCGAAGCGCGCGCCGGTGAGGCGCGTGGCGGCGTCCGTCACCTTCTGCATCAGCTGGCGCAGGTCCAGCTCGGAGGCGATGTCGCGCGCGACGGCCTGCAGGGTTTCGGCCTCGAGGCGGCGCGCTTCCTCGCGCCGCGCCTGCACGTTCGCCACCGCCGCCGCGACCTGGGCGGCGGCGAGCTCGACGAAGCGGCGATGGTCGTCGCTCACCATGCGGAAGGGATTGAGGGCCGCGATGAGCACGCCCACGCGCCCGTCGATCGCGGGGCACGCGAGCCGCGTCACCACCGCCTCGCGCGGCGGCATGCTCCAGCGCCCGGTCGGCAAGGTGCCGAGGAGCGCGTCGCCCAGCGTGACCCGCGGATGACCCGTGGGCGCGGCGACGAGGGCGTCCTGCACGCGCCATGGCGATTCCGTGTCGAGCGGCAGCGTCTCGGGAAGGGCCGGATGTCCGCGCGGGATGCCGGCGGCCGCGGCGAGGCTCGCCTGTCCCAGGCCGACGTCCGCGAAATAGATGGCGGCAAAGGGCACATCCGCCGCGCCCCAGGCGAGCGCCTCCACGGCGCGCACGCACGCCTCGTGCACGGAGGTCGCGGCGGCGGCGTGCAGGCTCACGTGGCGAAGGACGTTCATCTGGCGGTCCCAGACCACGCCCTGCGTCACGTCGGCGAACGTGCACAGCACGCCGCCCATCGAGCCGTCGTCGGCAGGCAGGGCCGCGAACGACAGCGTGTAATGCGCCTCTTCCACGCGGCCATGGCGCTCGACCAGCAGCGGCACGGCGGGTTGCGTGCCGGGCTCGGCGCCGCGCAGCGCCCCCTCGACCCGCGCGCCGATATCGTCCCAGATCTCGCGCCACGCGCTCGGTGCCGCCTGCCCGAGCGCCGCCGGATGGTTCGCGCCGGCGAGCGGACGGCAGGCATCGTTGTACAGGTTCACGAGCGCCGGGCCCCACCAGATGCTCACGGCCTGGCGCGAGGCGAGCATGATGCGCACCGCGGCGCGCAGGGCCTGCGGCCACTCGCGCGCGGGGCCGAGGGGCGTGCGCGACCAATCGTGGGCCCGCATGCGCTCGCCCATGTCGCCGCCCCCCGTGAGGAATTCAGGGGAGGGAGCGGCGGGGGAATTGCGGAACGCGTCGAGCACGGGACGGGATTCCATCGCCCCAGTATGGGGAGCGACCTTTCCCTTGGATGTAGGCCCGTTCCTACATCACACTACGCGGATGTCCTTTCGATCGAACGTGGTCCTCCTCGCCTGCTGCCAGGCGCTCCTTCTCACCAATGCCGTGACCCTCGTGAGCGTCGGCGCCCTCGCGGGGTACGCCCTGGCGCACGACAAGGTTTTCGCGACGGCCCCGGCGGCGACCTATGTCCTCGGCGCGCTGCTCGGCACCTTCCCGGCCTCGCTCTGGATGCGGCGCGTGGGACGGCGCAACGGCTTCCTCACCGGCGGCGTGTTCGGCCTCGCGGGCTCCGCGCTCGCGACTTACGCCATCCATGCGTCCAGCCTCACGCTGCTGTGCGCGGGAAGCCTGCTCCTCGGCGTCTTCAATGCATTCGGCCAGTACTACCGCTTCGCGGCGGCGGACGTGGCGCCCGCCGGTTTCAGGCCGAAGGCGATCTCGTATGTCATGGCGGGCGGGCTCGTGGGCGGCATCGTCGGTCCCGAGATCAGCAAGTACACGCGCGCGATGATGGAGCCGACGTTCATGGCGACGTACGCGTCGCTCTTCGTCTTCTGCGCGCTCTCCATGGCGATCGTCTCCCGCCTGCGCCTGCCGCCGCCGGTCGAGGCCGCGAGCGGCGGCCCCGCGCGCGGCCTGGGCACGATCGCACGACAGCCGGTGTTCCTCGTCGCGGCCGGCGTCGCGGCATTGGGCTACGGAACGATGAACCTGCTCATGACCGCGACGCCACTCGCGATGGGCTTCTGCGGCCTGCCCTACGCCGCCTCGGCGACGGTGATCGCGTCGCACGTGGTCGCGATGTTCGCGCCGTCCTTCTTCACCGGCTCCCTCATCAAGCGCTTCGGCGTCCTCCGCGTGATGCTCACGGGCGCCGCACTCCAGCTCGCGTGCGTCGGCGTCGCGCTCTCGGGCCAGCTCATCGCGCACTTCTGGTGGGCCCTCGTGCTGCTCGGCCTCGGCTGGAACTTCATGTACATCGGCGGCACCACGCTGCTCACGGAGGCCTATCGCGCCTCGGAGAAGGCCAAGGCGCAGGGCGCCAACGAGATGGTGGTCTTCGCGGTGCAGGCGATCTCCGCGTTCTCTTCCGGCGTGCTGGTGAACGCCAGGGGGTGGGCCACCCTGAACTACGTGGCGCTCCCGCTCATCTTGGTGGCGGCCGCGGCGGTCGTGTGGCTCATGGCGCAGCCGCGCGCGGTGCCTGCCGCCGCGGACTGACGCCGGGACGTTTTCGTGCCTTGTAGGACCGTGCTTACAGACGGTGTCATTTGCATGCCTTAACGTGCACGGGGTCGCCGTTCCGCGCCCCGAGGTCCCATGGTGGCCGTTCCGCAAGCGCTATATCCCGATCCCGTCGCGCACGACCATTTCGTCCGCTTCTACGAGCACGACCATCTTCTCGTGGCCGAGGTCGAACGCTACCTGCGCAACGGAATCGAGTCGGGCTGCGGCGCGATCATGATCGCCTCCCGGGAGCACAGCGAGCAGATCCTGGCCCATTGGCGCGAGCGCGGTTTCGATCCCGGTGCCGCCCAGGCCAGGCGGCAGCTCGTGATGCTCGATGCGCAGGCGACGCTGCGCGGGCTCCTGGTGGACGGCGCGCCGGACCCGGTTCGCTTCGAGCGGTTGGTCGGGAGCGTGGTGCGCGATGCGGCCGCGCGTCACGGCCACATCGTGGCATTCGGCGAGATGGTGTCCCTGCTCTGCGCCGACGGCTTGCCCGAAGCGGCGCTAGCCCTGGAAGAGTTGTGGAACCCGCTCTGCAGCGCGCATGGCGTCTCGCTTTTCTGCGCCTACCGGATGAGCGACTGCGTCGACGCTGGCGAGTCGTTCGGGCAGATCTGCGCCATGCATTCGCACGTGCTGCCCGTCGATGACGAATTGCTGCGCGAGCGCGACGAGGGCGAGCAGCTGAGGCGCATCGCCGAGCTGCAGCGCAAGGCGGTGGCGCTCGAGCATGAGCTCGCGAGGCGAAAGGCGGCGGAGGAGCGGCTCGCCGCACGCGAGCGCGAGCTCGCCGATTTCCTCGAGAACGGCGTCGTAGCGCTGCATCGCGTGGGCCCCGACGGCACGATCCTCTGGGCGAATCGTGCCGAGCTGGACATGCTCGGGTACACGCGCGAGGAATACATCGGCCACAACATCGGCCGGTTCCACGCCGATCAACCGCTCCTCTGCCAGATTCTCGAGACGCTCTCGACCGGCGGCACGCTCAAGGACCAGTCCGCGCGCCTCATTTGCAAGGACGGATCGATCCGGCATGTCCTCATCAGCTCCAACGGCCGGGTCGAGAACGGGGAGTTCATCTCCACGCGCTGCTTCACCCGCGACGTCACCGAGCGATGGATGGCCCAGGAGGCGCTGCGCGAGCGCGGCGCGGTGCTGCACCTCGCCATGCAGGGTGCTCGCATGGGTTACTGGGTCGGCGACCTCGAGACCGGCAGCCTCCGCTGCAGCCACGAGATGGCGGACCTTCTCGGACTCCCGACGCTCGACGATTGGACGCTCGAGTCGTTCCTGGCGGTCATGCACGAGGACGATCGCCCGGGATTCCGCGCGGCGTTCGACGAATCGGTCGGCAAGCGCTCGATGCTGCGGTGCGAGTTCCGCGCCCGCGCCGACAGGCCCGAATGGCGCTGGTTCGAGGCGCGCGGCGAGCCGGTCTTCGACGCGAACGGGAAGGCCATCCGCTTCTACGGCGTCTGCGCCGACGTGACCTCGCGCAAGCGCCAGGAGCACATGCTCGAGCATTTCGCCGCCGTCGTGGATTGCGCCCAGGACGTCATCATCAGCAAGACGCTCGACGGCACGGTGACCTCCTGGAATGCCGCCGCGACGCGCCTCTTCGGCTATGGCGCCGAGGAGATGATCGGCCGCCCGATTCTCACCATCATCCCCCCGCACCTCCACGCCGAGGAGATGGCGATCCTCGCCAAGCTGCGCGCCGGCGAGAAGATCGAGAACTACGTGACGACGCGCATGGCGAAGGACGGCTCCCGCTGCCGCGTCTCGATCTCCGTTTCGCCGGTGCGCGACGCCGGCGGGCGCATCATCGGCGCATCCAAGATCGCCCGCAGGGCAGAGCCGGGCGGCTGATCCCGGCAGCGCCGGGCGCCGCTCGAGGGCGCTCGCGCCGCGGCGGGCCGATTCGATGTCCGAAAGTGGCGAGCGGCATTTCCGCCCGGGCGGATAATGGCGTCATGCTCCTCGACGCCGACCAATGCTACCGGGCCCTCTGCACGCACGATGCGCGCTTCGACGGCCGCTTCTTCGTGGGCGTCGGCAGCACCCGCATCTACTGCCGGCCGGTCTGCACGGCGCGCACGCCGCTCAAGCGCAATTGCCGCTTCTTTCCCAGCGCCGCGGCGGCCGAGTCGGAAGGCTTCCGCCCGTGCCTGCGCTGCCGTCCCGAGCTCGCTCCCGGGTTCTCGACGATCGATGCGCAACGCCGGCTCGCGCAGGCGGCCGCGAGCCGGATCGAGGATGGCTCCCTCGCCGACTCGGGGCTCGATGAGCTCGCCTCGCGCCTGGGCGTCACCTCGCGCCACCTGAGGCGGGTGTTCAGCGAGGAGTTCGGCGTCGCTCCCATCGAGTACGCGCAGACGCAGCGCCTGCTGCTCGCCAAGCGCCTCCTCACCGACACGCGAATGCCGGTGATCGACGTGGCGTTCGCGAGCGGATTCGCGAGCCTGCGCCGCTTCAACGACGCCTTTCGCGCGCGCTATCGCATGACACCGGGCGAGCTGCGGCGCGACGCGGGCGGCGAGCGCCCGTCGGACCGGCTCGCGTTCGACCTCGCCTATCGCCCGCCCTACGATTGGGAGTCGATGCTCGCCTTCCTCGAGCGCCGCGCGATCCCGGGCGTGGAGCAGGTGCACCGCAATGCCTATCGCCGCACGGTGCGGGTGGCGGGGCGCAAGGCGGTCACGGGCTGGATCGAGGTCTCGCCCTCGCGCCGGCGATCGGCGCTGCGGGTCTTGGCCAGCGCATCGCTCGCCCCGGCCATTCCGCCGTTGCTCGCGCGCGTGAAGCACCTCTTCGACCTCTCGAGCGATCCCGCGGAAATCGACGCCGCTCTCGGCGCCGTCGCGGCCGGGCATCCGGGGTTGCGGCTGCCCGGGGCGGTCGATGGATTCGAGATGGCGGTCCGGGCCATCCTGGGCCAGCAGGTGACGGTGCGTGCCGCGACCGTGATCGCCGGCCGCGTCGCCCGCGCCTTCGGCGAGCCGATCGCGACGCCGTTCGATTCCCTCACGCACCTCTTTCCCACGCCCGCGCGCCTCGCCGCATGCGAGGCTGCGGACATCGCGAGCCAGGGCGTCATCGCATCGCGCGCCCGGTCCATCGTGGCCCTCGCGCGGGCGCTCGAAGCGGGCGGGCTGAAGCTCGAGTGCTCGGAGCCGGTCGAGCGCACGCTCGAAGCGCTGGCACTCCTTCCGGGCGTGGGTCCGTGGACCGCGCAGTACATCGCGATGCGCGCGCTCGCCTGGCCCGATGCGTTTCCCCATCCGGATGTCGCCGTGCTCAAGGCGCTCGGCGAGACGCGCGGGGCGAAAGCGCTCGAGCGCGCCGAGGCCTGGCGGCCCTGGCGCTCCTATGCGGTCCTGCACCTTTGGAAATCCCTGGAGAAGAAGCCATGACGCGTCACCTTCGCTTCCACACGCCGCTCGGTCCCGTATTCGCCATCGCCATCGCGGGCACGGTGACGGGCCTTTACTTCGAGGGCGGCCGGCACGCGCCGCCCATCGATCCGTCATGGATCGAGGACCCGCGCGACGCACCGCTCGTGGAATGCGAACGCCAGCTGCTCGAGTACCTGCAAGGCGAGCGCACGCGCTTCGAGCTCGTCGTCGCGGCCGCAGGCACGCCCTTCCAGCGCCGCATCTGGGACGAGATCGCGCGCATTCCGTACGGCGAGGTGCTCACCTATGCGGAGCTCGCACGGCGCGCGGGCGCACCGGGCTGCGCGCGGGCCGCGGGCGCCGCGACGGGACGCAATCCATTGTCGATCATCGTTCCCTGCCATCGCGTGGTGGGCACCGGCGGCGCGCTCACCGGGTACGCGGGCGGGCTCGAGCGCAAGTCGCGGCTGCTCGCGCTCGAGGGCGCGCTGCGGGCGGCGGCGTGAGGCCGCAGGACTTCCTGCGCCTGGTCGTCCTCGCGGCGTTGTGGGGCGGCTCGTATCTCTTCATGCGCTTCGCGGTCCCGTACTTCGGCCCGGTCGCGTTGATCGAGGTGCGCGTCGCGATCGCGGGCGCGGCGCTCGTGCTCTTCGTCCGTGCCACGCGCGAAAGCGTGGGCTGGAAAGCGTACTGGCGCGGCTACCTCTTCGTCGGAAGCATCGGCCTCGCGGCGCCGTTCGTGCTGATCGCGCAGGGGCTCACGGCCATCGACGCCTCGACGGCCGCGATCCTGAACGCCCTCTCGCCGCTCTTCGCGACGATCGTCGCGGCCGTCTGGACCGGCGAGCGCGTCACCGCGGCGAAGGCGGCCGGCATCGCGCTCTGCCTCGTGGGCACCGCCGTGCTGGTGGGCTGGACGCCGGCGCCGATGACGCCGCGCCAGCTTCTCGCCGCGGGCTGCTGCGTGCTCGCGACGGCGCTCTACGGCTACACCATCGTCTTCACCAAGGTGAAGCTCAAGGGCGCGAAGCCGATGGCGACCGCGGCCGCGACGATGGTCGTGGCCACCCTGACGTTGCTGCCCTTTACTCCGCTCGATCGCCATTACGCCGCGATCCCAATGGCGGCCTGGATGTCGGCGCTCGGCCTGGCACTCCTCTCCACCGCTTTCGCCTTCATCCTCTACTACCGCCTCATCGCCGACGTGGGCCCCGTGAAGACCATCACCGTCACGCTGCTCGTGCCCGTGTTCGGCATGCTGTGGGGCGTGCTGCTGCTGGGCGAGCCACTCACGGCGGGCCGCCTCGCGGGTTGTGCCATCATCCTCGCCGGCTGCTCGCTCATCCTGGGCCTGCTCACGCCGTCGGCGCTGAACGCGGGGCTGCGCCGGGTGTCGTAACGCGATCCCACGCGCCGTTTTTCCCATGCCCAATCGACTCGCGGGCGAGACGAGCCCCTATTTGCGGCAGCATGCCGCCAATCCCGTGGACTGGTATCCGTGGGGCGAGGAGGCGCTTGCCGCCGCCCGCTCGAGCGGCAAGCCGATCCTGCTCTCGGTGGGCTACTCGGCGTGCCACTGGTGCCACGTGATGGCGCACGAGTCGTTCGAGAACCCGCGCATCGCGCAGGTCATGAACGATCTCTTCGTGAACGTGAAGGTCGATCGCGAGGAGCGTCCCGACATCGACCAGGTCTACCAGCTCGCGCAGCAGATGCTCACGCAGCGCGCGGGGGGATGGCCGCTCACCATGTTCCTCACGCCCGACCAGGCGCCCTTCTTCGGCGGCACGTATTTCCCGGACAGCGCGCGTTACGGCATGCCGGGCTTCGAGGAGGTGCTCAAGCGCGTGCGCGGCTACTACGATGCGAACCGCGGCGAGGTGAGCGCCTTCGGCGCGCGCATCGTGGAGGCGTTCGAGCG
Organism: Usitatibacter sp.; assembly: GCA_035656735.1. GTDB lineage: Bacteria > Pseudomonadota > Gammaproteobacteria > Burkholderiales > Usitatibacteraceae > Usitatibacter. The sequence goes on from DASRRY010000039.1 coordinate 160,351, forward strand.
CATCGGCCCGCTGGCGCCCACGGACAGCGCCGGGGCATCGGAAGACGAGTTGCTCGAGGCGGCCGAGAACGAGCTCGCCGCCGCCTTCGACGGCGTGAACGGCGGCTTCCGCGGCGCGCCGAAATTCCCCCACTCCGAGACGATCGAGTTCTCGCTGCGCCGCTTCGCCGCGACGGGCGATCGCACGTCCCTCGGGCGCGCGACGCTCACGCTGCGCCGCATGGCGATGGGCGGCATCTACGACCAGGTGGGCGGCGGGTTCTCGCGCTACAGCGTGGATGCCGAGTGGGCGATCCCGCACTTCGAGAAGATGCTCTACGACAACGGCTGGCTGCTGCGCCTGTACGCGGATGCGTGGTGCGTCACGCGCGAGCCGCTCTTCGAGAAGGTCGTGCGCGAGACGGCGGCGTGGGCCATGCGCGAGATGCAATCGCCCGAGGGCGGCTACTACTCCTCGCTCGACGCGGATTCGGAAGGCGAGGAAGGCCGCTTCTACGTCTGGGATGCGGACGAGGTGCGCGGGCTGCTTTCGAACGACGAGTACGAGGTCGCCTCGCGCGCCTTCGGCCTGGATCGTGCGCCGAACTTCGAGGGCAAGCATTGGCACCTCGTGCTCGCGGCGCCCCTGGGCGAGATCGCGCACGAGCTCGTGATCGACGAGGGCACCGCCGCGACGCTCCTCGACAGCGCGCGGCACAAGCTCTTCGAGGCGCGGGCCCGGCGCGTGCGCCCGGGCCTCGACGACAAGGTGCTCACGTCCTGGAACGCGCTCATGATCGCCGGCATGGCGCGGGCCGCGCGCGTCTTCGGCCGCGACGACTGGCTCGCGAGCGCCCGCTCCGCGCTCGACTTCATCCGCGCGAAGCTCTGGAACGGCGGGCGCCTGCTCGCGACGTACAAGGACGGCCGCGCGCATCTCGACGCTTACCTCGACGACCACGCGTTCCTCCTCGCCGCGCTGCTCGAGATGATGCAGGCCGACTTCCGCGGCGAGGACATCGCGTGGGCGCGCGAGATCGCCGATGCGCTGCTCGCGCGCTTCGAGGATCGCGCCGAGGGCGGCTTCTTCTTCACCGCCCACGACCACGAGAGCCTCATCCATCGCCCCAAGCCGGGACCGGACAATGCCACGCCGTCGGGCAACGGCGTCGCGGCGCTGGCGTTGAACCGGCTCGCCTTCCTCACCGGCGACCCGCGCTACGCGGAATCCGCGCGCCGCACCGTGGCGCTCTTCATGCCGTCGATGCAGCAGCGGCCTTCGAGCCTCTGCACCCTGCTGATGGCGATGGCCGAGCAGGAGGAGCCCCCGGGCACCCTCATCGTGCGCGGTGCGGCGAGCGATTTCGGGCCCTGGCGCGAGCTGCTCGACGAGGCGTACCTGCCGGCGACGATGACGCTCTTCGTGCCGGCGACGGCGGCGGGGCTGCCCGAGCCGCTGGCGAAGCCGCTCGCGCAGGAGGCGCAAGCGTGGGTCTGCGAGGGAATGACCTGCCTCGCTCCCATCGGAAACGTCGAGGAATTGCGTGCGGCGCTGCCGTCGCTCACAATGCCGGGCTTTTCGCCTTCCACCCCATCCCTCGAAGGAGCGAACCCATGAAGAACACGCTGCTCGCCGCGGCGGCGCTCGCCGGCACCCTCGCCTGCGCGCCCGCGCTGGCCCAGGAAGCGCTCGCGCAGAAGAGCGGATGCCTCGCCTGCCATGCGGTCGACAAGAAGATCGTGGGCCCCGCCTACAAGGACGTGGCGGCCAAGTACCGCGGCGACAAGGGTGCCGAGGGCAAGCTCGTGGACAAGGTCCTGAAGGGAAGCCAGGGCGTCTGGGGCGACGTCCCGATGCCGCCCAACCCGGTGAGCGAGGCCGATGCCCACGCGCTCGTGAAATGGGTTCTTTCGCTTCAGTAATGGTGCGCCAGGAGGCGCGCCGCCCGGCGGCGTCGCCATCGCGAGAAAGCCGGCCCGGGGCCGGCTTTTTTGATGGGCGTTACAAATTGACACTGCTTAGGGCGGCGCCCATAATGCGGCGCTCTTTCCGGCCTGGGGGCCGGACCTCCGAAGATCACAGGGAGACGCACATGAAAGCCTCATACCCGCTGGGTATCGCGGTGGCACTTGCCCTTGGCATGGCCGGCTGCGGCAAGAAGGAAGAACCGGCGAAGACCGACGCGTCGTCCAGCAGCGCCGCTCCCGCCAACGGCGTCACGGTCACCATCGCGCACGCGGGTCCGCTCACGGGCTCCATCGCCCACCTCGGCAAGGACGACGAGAACGGCGTCCACCTGGCGATCGACCAGGCGAACGAGCAGAAGATCACGATCGACGGCAAGCCGGTCACGTTCAAGATGGTGAGCGAGGACGACCAGGCCGACCCGAAGACGGGCACCACCGTCGCGCAGAAGCTGGTCGACGAGAAGGTCGCCGCCGTCGTGGGCCACCTCAACTCGGGCGTGTCGATTCCCGCCTCCGACGTGTACGCGAAGGCCGGCATCCCGATGATCTCCGGCTCGGCGACCAACCCGCAGCTCACCGAGCGGGGACTCAAGACCGTGTTCCGCACCGTCGGCCGCGACGACCAGCAGGGCCCCGCGATCGCCTCCTACATCGCGCACGAGCTCAAGGCGAAGAAGGTCGCCATCGCCGACGACAAGACGGCGTACGGCGAAGGCCTCGCGAACGAGGTCGAGAAGACGCTCAAGGGCGACAAGGTGAGCGTGGTCGGGCGCGAGCGCACGACGGACAAGGAAACCGACTTCAAGGCCATCCTCACCAAGATCAAGTCGAAGAACCCCGACGTGGTTTTCTACGGCGGCATGGACGCGACCGGTGGCCCGCTCCTCAAGCAGGCGCGTGAGCTGGGCATCAAGGCGGTCTTCGCGTTCGGCGACGGCGCCTGCACCGACGAGATGTCGAAGCTCGCGGGACAAGCCGCGGAGAACATGGTGTGCTCGCAGGCGGGCCTCCCCCGCGAGGCGGCCGACCCCGAGTTCGTGAAGGCCTTCACCGCGAAGTACGGCGAGATCAAGCAGTACGCGCCGTATTTCTACGACGGCACGCTCGCGATGATCGAGGCGATGAAGAAGGCGAATTCGACCGACCCGGCCAAGTTCGCGCCGGAGCTCTTCAACGTGTCGTTCAAGGGCGCCACGGGCACCGTGCAGTTCGACCAGAAGGGCGACCGCAAGGACGCCGAGATGACGATCTTCAAGATGCAGAACGGGAAGGTCGTGCCGGTCGCCATCGTGAAGAACGGCGAGACGAAGCCGTTCGTCGCCGCCGCGGCACCCGCCGCCGCTCCCTCCGCCCCCGCGGGCGCACCCGCAACGCCGGCCAAGGACGAGAAGAAGGCCGAGACGAAGAAATAACGACGACAGGACAACAGGAACAACAAGCCACGAACAACAAGACCGAAGAACAAGAGACAACAACGAAGTGTGCAGCGGGAAACCGCTGGATCGACGGCACCGCGAGGTGCCGTTTCTTTTTGTGCCTTGCCCCGCCCGCGGCCAAGTAGAATCCGGCCGTGGACATCTTCCTGCAACAGGTCATCAACGGCCTCACGCTCGGCTGCGTCTACGCGGTCGTGGCCCTGGGGTACACGATGGTCTACGGCATCATCCAGCTCATCAACTTCGCGCATGGCGAGGTGGTGATGATCGGCTGCATGGTGGCCTTCTCGGTGATCGTGGCGCTGGCGCCCTCGGGCATGCCGCCGCTCGTCATCGTGGCGGCCGGCGTGGCGTGCGCGGTGCCGGTCTGCATGGCGGTGGGCTACATCGTGGAGAAGATCGCCTACCGGCCGCTGCGCAGCGCGCCGCGCCTGGCACCCCTCATCACGGCGATCGGCGTCTCCATCATCCTGCAGCACCTGGCGCTCCTCGTCTGGAGCCGCAACATCATCGCGTTCCCGCAGATCATCCAGCTCCAGGTCTACAGCGTGGCGGGCGCCGACGTGAGCAACGTGCAGCTCGTGATCATCGGCACCTCGGTGCTGATGATGGCGGCGCTCATGCTCCTCATCTACCGCACGAAGATCGGCATCGCGATGCGGGCGACGTCGCAAAATGCCCAGGTCGCGGGCCTCATGGGCGTGGACATCGACCGCGTCATCTCCTTCACCTTCGTGATCGGCGCGGCGCTGGGCGCCGTGGCGGGCGTGATGGTGGGGACCTACTACGGCGTCGCGCACTACCAGATGGGTTTCCTGCTCGGCCTCAAGGCCTTCAGCGCGGCGGTGCTGGGAGGCATCGGCAACATTCCCGGCGCGGTCGTGGGCGGCATCCTCATGGGCCTCATCGAGGCGCTCGGCGCCGGATACGTGGGCGACTGGACCAACGTGTGCCTGCTCGACAAGTTCCTGCCCGGCTTCCACGATGTCTGCATCGCGAGCCCGGAGTCGAGCCTCTTCGGCAGCAACTACAAGGACGTCTACGCGTTCATCGTGCTGATCCTGGTCCTGGTCTTCCGTCCCCAGGGGTTGCTGGGAGAACGTGTCGGCGACCGGGCCTGAAGATGCGTTATGAGTTATGCGCGCAGTAAACCTTTGGAACACGGATGAACGCGGATGACGGCGGATGAACACGGATGAAGGGCTACAGGGAGAGACGACGGTGACCCAAGCGATCATCGGCGCGGCCTACAAGGTGGCGAATTACCTTGGCGCCGGGTTTCTGGAAAAGGTTTACGAGAATGCCCTAGCCTTCGAGTTGCGACGCGGTGGACACATTGTCGAGCAGCAACGAGCAATAGAAGTCTGGTACGAATCCGAGAGGGTCGGGTTGTACCAAGCCGACATGGTGGTGGACGATGAAGTGATCGTTGAGCTCAAGGCGCTGCCCGGACTCGAGCGCATACATCGTGCACAGTGCCTCAATTACCTCAGAGCAACGCGCAGGCGGACGGGCCTCGTCATCAACTTCGGCCGCCCCCGGCTCGAAATCCAGCGCGTGATCACACATTGAGGGTTTCATCCGTGTTCATCCGCTTTTATCCGTGTTCATCCGTGTTCCAGGGGTTTAATGCCCGATGAATGCGCTGGCCTCTTTCAGGCAACACCCACTGGCACGATGGTTCGGCGTGTTCCTCATCGCCGGTTCGCTGCTCGCATTGCCGTTCGTCCTGGCGAGCGTCGGCACGGCGTGGGTGCGGATCACCAACCTCGCGATCCTCTACGTGCTGCTGTCGCTGGGACTCAACATCGTGGTCGGCTTCGCCGGCCTGCTCGACCTGGGATACATCGCCTTCTACGCGGTCGGCGCGTACGTGTATGCGCTTCTCGCCTCGCCGCACTTCAACCTGCACCTGCCCTGGTGGGCGATCCTCCCGATCGGGGCGGCGGTGGCGTGCCTCTTCGGGCTGCTGCTCGGCACGCCGACGCTCAAGCTGCGCGGCGACTACCTCGCGATCGTGACCCTCGGCTTCGGCGAGATCATCCGCATCTTCCTCAACAACCTCTCCGAGCCGTTCAACCTCACCAACGGGCCCAACGGGCTCACCATGATCGATCCGGTCCGCTTCTTCGGCATCGATTTCGGCAATGCCACGCGTGTCGGCGCGCTCGTTTTCTCCGGCACGATCAAGTACTACTACTTCCTCCTCGCGGTGCTCATCGTCGTGATCGTGGTGAACCTCCGGCTGCAGGACTCGCGCATCGGCCGGGCGTGGGAGGCGATCCGCGAGGACGAGCTCGCGGCGCGGGCGATGGGCATCAACACGCGCAACATGAAGCTCCTCGCCTTCGCGATGGGCGCGTCCTTCGGCGGCGTGGCGGGCGGCATGTTCTCGGCCATCCAGGGCTTCATCAGCCCCGAGAGCTTCATCCTCACGGAGAGCGTGATGGTGCTCTCGATGGTGGTGCTGGGCGGCATGGGCAACATCTGGGGCGTGATCCTGGGCGCCGTGCTGCTCTCCTTCGTGCCGGAGGTGCTGCGCTACACCGTGACGCCGCTGCAGCTCAAGCTCTTCGGCCGCGCCTACATCGATCCCGAGGTGCTGCGCATGCTGCTCTTCGGCCTCGCGATGGTCGTGATGATGCTCTTCCGGCCCGCGGGGCTGCTGCCCTCGGCCGTGCGCAAGCGCGAGCTCGCCGTCCCCAAGAATGGCTGACGCCCAACCCGCGCCCGCTTCCCCGCGCCTGCTCGAGGTCGAGGGAATCACCAAGCGCTTTGGCGGCCTCACGGCGCTCTCGGACGTCTCGTTCACCATCGGCGAGGGCGATATCTACGGCCTCATCGGGCCCAACGGCGCGGGGAAGACCACGCTCTTCAACGTGCTCACCGGCATCTACCGCCAGGACGAAGGGGCCATCCGCTTCCGCGGCGACGTGCTGCGCCAGGCCACGCCCGACCGCATCGCGCGCCTGGGCATCGCGCGCACGTTCCAGAACATCCGGCTCTTCGCCAACCTTTCCGCGCTCGAGAACGTGATGATCGGTCGCCACGTGAGAACGCGGGCCACGGTGGTCGGCGCCATCCTGCGCAACGCCGGCACGCGCGCGGAGGAAGCGGCCATCGAGCGCCGCGCGCACGAGCTGCTCGACTACGTGGGGATCGGCTCGCGCGGCAACGGGCTGGCGAAGCACCTCGCGTACGGCGACCAGCGCCGCCTCGAGATCGCCCGCGCCCTCGCGACCGATCCGAAGCTGCTGGCGCTCGACGAGCCCGCGGCCGGCATGAACGCCACCGAGAAGGTCGAGCTGCGCAAGCTGCTCGAGCGCATTCGCGCCGACGGCATCACCATCCTGCTCATCGAGCACGACGTGAAGCTCGTGATGGGGCTCTGCGACCGCGTGCTGGTGCTCGACTACGGCCGGCGCATCGCCGAGGGATTGCCGCGCGCGATCCAGAAGGACCCGGCGGTGATCGAGGCTTATCTCGGCACCCCGCGCGCGACGCCATGAGCCTGCTGGCTCTCGAGGGACTGGAGGTCGCGTACGGCGGCATCCGCGCCGTGAAGGGGATCGACATCGCGGTCGAGCCGGGCGAGCTGGTGTGCCTCATCGGCGCGAACGGCGCCGGCAAGACGACGACCCTGCGCGCGATCACGGGGCTGGTGAAGCCCGCGGCCGGGCGCATCGTGTACGACGGCCTCGACGTCGGTGGACAGCGCCCCCACCAGATCGCGCGGCGCGGCCTCGCCCTCGTGCCCGAGGGACGGGGCGTCTTCCCGCAGCTCACCATCGAGGAGAACCTCGCGATGGGCGCCTACGCGCGGCACGATCGCCCCGGGGTGGCGCAGGACGTCGATCGCGCCTTCACGCTCTTCCCGCGGCTCAAGGAGCGGCGGCGGCAGACCGCGGGGACGCTCTCCGGCGGCGAGCAGCAGATGCTCGCGATCGCCCGCGCCATGATGAGCCGTCCGCGGCTGCTGCTGCTGGACGAGCCCAGCATGGGCCTGGCGCCCCTGATGGTCGAGCGCATCTTCGAAGTGGTGCGCGCGATCGCGGCCGAGGGCGTGACCCTGCTGCTGGTCGAGCAGAACGCCCGCCTCGCGCTCGAGGTCAGCCACCGGGGATACGTCCTCGACGGCGGGCTCGTGGCCTTCTCGGGCGAGGCTAAAGGCTTGCTGGGCGACCCCCGCGTCCGCGAGGCGTACCTGGGCGAGTAAAAGCTAAGGGCTACAGCTGCAATCCGCCCTGTGACGTGCGTCACAGTGGCGCGCCCCCCCGATCACCACAATGGCTCGAGCGGCCGGGTCCATCCGACAGACGGCCGACTTGACGCGAGGTCGTCGATGGTCCGCCAGCCCGTCCACCAGCACGCCTTCGCCGCGCTCGGCATCGCCGCGCTGCTGGCCACGCTCGGGTTCCTCCTCGAGCGCGCGCTCTCGACCGAATTCCATCCCGACGCCCGGGCGCTCACGCTGCTGCGCGAGCTGGCCGATTCCGAGATGCGCCGCGATTCGCAGGCCGGCCGCCTTGCCGGGGATTTCACCGCCACCGCCCCGGACGGCGCCGACCGGACGTACGCGGCGTCGCTCGTGCGGCGCGAGCTCGAGCGGACCTCGAGCGCGGCGAGCGTCGCGCCGCGGATGCCCGCGCTGCGCCAGGCGCTCGACGAGCGCGATGCCGCCTACCGGCATTTCCGTCGCGCCCACGGGGACACCCTGGTCGCGTTGCAGGCCGCCGAGACTCCCCTCTCATCGCTCGAGCGCGCGGCCCAGGCCGGGCGGCCGCGCAATGCCGATGCCGCGCTCGCCCTGGCGAGCCTGGCCGATGCGATCCGCCAGGACCTGCATGAGGGCGACATCGAGCGCGTGAACGAGATCTCGGCCCGGCTCGCCGCCCGCACGCCGCTCGTGGTCCCCGCGGCCACCGCGCTCGACGCGCAGCTCGGCGACCTCGCGCGCTCGGCGCGCAACGGCGTCGACGGCTTCATCGCCGCGCGCACGACCGAGGCGAAGGCATGGCAATCGTTCGCGTACGCCTCGGCGGGTGAGCAGATCCAGCTCGCCGTGCGCACGCTCGAGCGCCGCGTCGATGCCGCCCTCGACGAGCGCGAGCGCTGGCGCATCTACCTGGTGGCCTACGCCTGCGCGCTCGGCATCGCCCTTTCCTGGATCTTCTTCCGGCAGTCCGGTGCCCTCGGGCGCGAACGCCGCGCCCATCAATCGATCCTGCGCCGCCTGGCCGAGCAGGATGGCGATCTCGCCGCCGCCAAGGCGGGCGAGGAGCGGGCGCAGTCGCAGCTCGTCGCCATGGGCCGCTACTGGTCCATCGGGCAGCTCACCGCGGGCATCTCGCGGGAGATCGCGCGCCCGCTCGCGGATGCACGAACCCAGCTCTCCGCGGTGCGCAGCGCGCTGCCCGACCTGCGCGGCGCACAGGAGCAGGCGCAGCACCTCGTGGACCTCATGCGCTCCACGAAATCCGATCCACGCCAGGTCGACAAGGCCGTGAGCACCCTCGCGAACCATCTCCAGCACCTGAAGGGGGCGAACGCCATCGACGACCTCGACTCGCTCGCGTGGGGCGGCATGCGGGACGTGGAGCACATCGCCGAGCTGATGGCGCAGCTTCGCACCTTCTTCCGCGCGGACTCCGACTCGCCCGCCAGCTTCAACGTGAACGACGCGGTGCAGGCGGCCCTGCTCATCGCGCAGCCGCTCCTGCGCGGGCTCAAGCTCGAGCGCGAGCTGGGCGACCTTCCGGCGATCGATTGCCGTCCCGGCGAGGTGATCCAGCTCCTCCTGAGCCTCGTGGCGCGCGCCGCGCAAGCGGCTCCGCGCGACGGCGGCCGCGTGCGCGTCGCGACGCGCAGCCTGCCCGACGGCGTGGCGCTCGAGATCTGGAACCAGGGCCTCGCGAACAACGACGACGACGACCTCGCCATCGCGCGCACGATCGTGGCGCGCCACGCGGGCGGCATCGCGGTACGCCCGAAGGATGATGGAACGCTGGTCGCGGTGGAGCTGCCCCTCGCCGCCGCCCGGAGCGCCGCGATCGCCTAGTCCGCGACTCCGCGCGCCACGGCGGGCCCCGCGCGCGCGATCCAGGATTCGAAGTCCGTCGCGTCCATCGGGCGTGCGAAGTGGTAGCCCTGGGCGAGGTCGCAACCGAATCGGCGCAGCTGCGCGAGCTCGTGGTCGGTCTCGACGCCTTCCGCCACCACGGTGAGCCCGAGGTTGTGCCCCAGCTCGATCGTCGAGCGCACGATCGCCGCATTGCGCTGGTCCGCTTCCATGCCGCTCACGAAGGCGCGGTCGATCTTGAGCTCGTTTACCGCGAGCTGCTTGATGTACGCGAGCGACGAGTATCCGGTGCCGTAGTCGTCGATGGAGGTGGTCACGCCGAGGTCGCGAAGGCGGGCGAGCGCCGATTGCGCGCTGCGCGGATCGTCCATGAGCGCGCTCTCGGTGATCTCGAGCCTCAGCATGCCGGCGGCCAGGCCCTCGCGCTCAAGGCACGCGCGCACGTGGCCCACGAGGTCGCCGTGGCGCAGGTCGTGCGCGGAGATGTTGGCGCTCGCGCGCAGGCGCAATCCCGCGCGCTGCCAGCGGCCGCACTGCGCCACCACCTCGTCGATCACCCAGCGCGTGATGTGGCCGATGTAGCCGGCCTGCTCGGCGAAGGGAATGAATTCCGAGGGCGGCACGAAGCCGCGCACCGGATGCCGCCATCGCACCAGCGCCTCGACGCCGTCCACGCGGCCATCCTCGAGGGCAATCTTGGGCTGGTAGTGCAGCACCAGCTCGCCCGCCTCCACGGCGCGGCGCAGCTCGCCCAGCAACGACAGGTGCTCCCGCCGGCGCTCATCCGCGCGCGGGTCGTAGACGGAGGTGCCGCTCTTCGCCCGCTTCGCCACGTACATCGCGACGTCGGCCGCGCGCAGCAGCGAGGCCGGATCCTCCGCATGGCCGGGAAAGAGCGCCACGCCGATGCTGGCCGCGATGTCGATGACCTGGCCTTCGATCGCCACGGGCGCCTCGAGCACCTCGTGGATGCGCGAGGCGGCGGAGTGCGCGGCGCGCTCGTCGCCCCGGCTCGAGACGAGCACGGCGAACTCGTCGCCGCCGAGCCGCGCGAGGACCTCGCCTCCCGCGAGCGCTCCCTTCACGCGGTTCGCCACCTCGCGCAGGACCTGGTCTCCGACGGGATGGCCCAGCGTGTCGTTGATGCCCTTGAAGCGGTCCATGTCGAAGAGCAGCACCGCCACGCGCCCGCGCGCGTCCCGGGCGAGCGCGACGGCCTGCGCCAGGTGCTCCTGGAAACGCGCCCGGTTCGGCAGGCGCGTGAGGGGATCCTCATACGCGAGCTGAAGGATCTGCGCTTCGCGGCTCACGATGCCGTCCAGCATGTGGTTGAAGCTCGTGGCGAGCTGGCCGATCTCGTCGCGGCGCTCGACATCGACATGGCGGCGGTAGTCGCCCTGCTGCACTCGCGCGGCCGCCTCGGCCAGCCGCTCCACCGGACGCGTGATGCCGCGTGCGATGACGAGGCTGCCGGCGACCAGGAGCAGGAGTCCCGCGAGCGTCAGCGCGAGGAACGTCGCCGTGATGCGCCGGAAGGGCGCCAATGCCTCGGCCACGGGCCGCTGGAGCACCGCGGCGAGGCGCAACGGGCCCTGCGTCTTCAGGAAGGCGAGGCGGGTCTCGTAAGCCTCCCCGCCCATCGAAAGCTCACGCACGCCGGCGCTGCCCGCGACGCCCGCCAGCGCGCCCGCCAACTCGTCCCGCACTTCGGGCGCGAGCGTCGTGGCCTGCACGCGCCAGGTGCCCGAGCCCACGGCGACGAACGACACCGAAAGACCGGTCAGCTGGGCGAAGGCGCGCGCGAGCGCGTCGTTCACCTCGAACGCCGCGCTCACGTACGCGATCGGATCGGGAGCCATCACGGGCACGACGACCACCTGGTAGAGGTGCCCATCCATCATCGCCATCGACGAGGCCTTGCCGGCATCCCGCGCCGCCTCGAGCAGGGCCGGGAAGCGGAAGGGGTGGCCCACGCGCGAGACTTCCATCGTGTCCGCGAGCACGACGCCATCGAGGCCGGCCAGCGTCATCAGGTCCGCGCCCGCGCGCGCCCCGTGGTTGCGCAGCACCGATTCGATCGTGCCGCTGTCATGGGTGCCGATGGCCTGGCGGAACGCGAAGTCCGCCGACAGCAGCGCCGCAGCCTGCTCGAGGCGCCGGCGATCCTGCTCGAGCAGCCGCATGAAGACGCGCTCGCCCTGCTCCAGCGCCTGGTCCGTCGCCTGGCGCGCCACCTCGCCGGTCGAGCGGTAGACGAGGATCATGCCGACGCCCTGCACCAGCACGAGCAGCGCCACGAAGAAGAGCACGAGCCGCGTGCCCAGGCTCGCCATGCCGAGGCGGCGGGAAGAGCCGGCGGCAGCGTCGCGTTCCATCAGTACTTGAGCCGGTCGAGCGGCGGCTTGTAGCGCGGCCGGCGCGGCGCGGCGTCGATCACGAAGGCGGGTGCCGCGACGCCCTGCGCTTCGAGCCCCAGCGCCGCAGGCGCGAGCTGTGCGCGCTGGCGCGGATGCCACGCGTGCACCTCGTAGCGACCGGCGGGAAGGTCCGCCAGCCGGGCCCGGCCGGATGCGTCGGTGCGCGCGAACCACGGCGTCGAGACCACCACCACGTAGCCCACCATCCAGTCATGGATGTTGCAGCCGAGCGTCACGATGCCCGGATGGTCGAACACGATCGCGCGCGGCGCCTTGCCGCTGTAGAGCTTGATCTCGAAGGGCTTGGCCTGCGAGAACGAGTACACGTGATGCAGGATCGGGTCGCGATTGGGAAAGGCCACCGAGGTCCCCGTCTGCACGACCGTCACGTAGGGAACGAACTCGCGATCGATCTGCTCGATCTCGGCCGTGCGGGCGCCGCGAGCCTCCACGGGGCCGGAAGCCGGCATCGCGTAGACCACGGCGTCGGCGAGCGCGGCGCCGCCGGAATCGCGCACCTGCGCGTCGATCGTGGCGGCCGCCGCGGGGAGCGCGGCAAGCACGCCGAGCACGCTGAAGGCAAATCTGGACATCCGTGGCGGGCGTGAGCGAGACTGCCGCGATGGGCCGTTGGGTCGATGCCGCGATTTTAGCTTTGCTTCCCCTCGCGTCGGCGTGGGCGCAAGACCCATTCGAAGACAACGGTAACAATCCGTTTCGCCTCGAGGATGCGCTCGCGGCGGGGCGCTTCTCCCTGGAGCTGCGGCCGCGGTACAACCACATCGAGGAATCGGACAAGCCCGAGACTACGCGCGGCGGCACCGTCCGGGCCGTTGCCGGCTATCGCAGCGCACCCTTCCAGGGGCTGCGCGTGGTCGTCGAGGGCATCCACACGGATACCTTCGCGAAGAATTTCAACGACGATCCCACGCAGTCGGCGGCCTCGGAATATCCCCTGCTGCCCGATCCGCGCTACACGGGCGTGAACCAGGCCTATCTCGACGCCTCCGGCGATGCGTTCGCGGTGCGCGCCGGCCGCCAGGTCGTGCGCCTGGACAACCAGCGCTGGGTCAGCGACAACGATTTCCGCCAGATCCCGCAGCTCTTCGACGGCGTGAGCACGCGTTATGCCGCGGCACCCGGCGTGGAGCTCGCCGCGGCTTACTTCGGGCGCGTGCGGACGACCTCGGGCGACCTCGATGATCTTCGCCTCACGCTCGTGCATGCCGCGTGGAATCCGCTCGCCGGGCACGCCCTGGCGGCGTACGGCGTCTTCCATGCGCAGGCGCAGAATGGCGCCTTCACGGGCTTCTCCGACAACTCGTACCGCGTTGCGGGCGCACGCGGCGAGGGGGCGATCCCCATCGGCGGCATCCTGCAGGCGCTCTACACCCTCGACGTCGCGCAGCAGCGCCCCTACGCCGGCGGCGACGAACGCATCCGGGCATCCTATTGGCGCGCGGGGGCCGGCGCGGGCAGCGACGCCTGGACCCTGCGTTACGACGAGGAGCGCAAGGGCAGCAACGGCGGGCAATACGGGCTGCAGATGCCGCTCACGGATTTCTACGGCTTCAACGGCTGGACGCTCCATTTCTTCAACACCCCGCGCCAGGGGCTGCGGGACCGCTGGCTCACGGGACGCTATTCGGTCGGCGACTTCACCTTCTACGCCGAAGGGCACCGATTCCGCTCGGATTTCGGGAACATCGACTTCGGCCGCGAGGTCGATACGGGCGTGACCTACGCATGGGGAGACCACCTCGTGGCCCGACTGCAGCACGCGCGATACGATCCCGGCAGCGGCACCCCCGATGCGAGCATCCGCAAGACCTGGCTCACGCTGAGCCTCGCGTACTGACATGCCGCTCTCCAAGGCGGAGCTCGCGGAGCTGCAGCACGCGAAGGCGCTCCTCGAGAACCCGGGCATCGCGGCGCGCCTTTCCGACATGCTCGGCTCGCCCCTGGAGAAGGGCATGAAGATGCTGCCCGCGAAGTGGCAGCGCGGTGTGCACGCGGCGACCGAGGCCGCGCTCATGAAGGCGGCGGACGTCGCCGTGTCCACGATCGGCCGCGCCGGCTCGACGAGGTTGCGCGACAACTTCCATCGCATCGCCGTGGCCGCCTCGGGGGCCGCGGGCGGCGCGTTCGGCCTGCCGGCGCTCGCGATCGAGCTTCCGGTTTCGACCACGCTCATGCTGCGATCGATCGCCGACATCGCGGCGGCCGAGGGCGAAGACCCGCGCGCCATCGAGACGAAGCTCGCCTGCCTCATGGTGTTCGCTCTGGGCAGCACGAAGGACACGCGCGATGACGCCGCGGAATCCGGCTATTTCGCGGCGCGCTCGGCCCTGGCGACCGCGGTCACGGAAGCGGCGAAGCACCTCGCCCAGAAGGGGCTCGGCAAGGGCATGGCGCCGCCGCTCGTGCGGCTGGTGACGCTCATCGGCGCGCGCTTCGGCGTCGTGGTCTCCGAGAAAGCGGCGGCCCAGGCGATTCCCATCCTGGGCGCGGCGGGAGGGGCGATCATCAACACCCTCTTCATCGGGCACTACCAGGAGATGGCGCGCGGCCACTTCATCGTGCGCCGGCTGGAGCGCGTGCATGGCCCCGAAGCCGTGCGCGAGGCATACGAGAGCCTGCCCGCGCGCGCGACGCCGCGGCGGGCCGCCCCGCGGCTGCCTTCAGTGCACGGCGGCGAGCGTCACGGATAGTTGACCCAGCGCGGCCCCTGCTCGGGAAGCGGGATGCGCTCGTCGTCGCCCGGGACCTTTGCGAACCTTCCGTCGCGCCAGTCGGCCGCCGCACGCTCGATGCGCGCCCGCGAGCTCGAGACGAAATTCCACCAGACATGGCGCGGCTCGGCGAGCTGCGGTCCGCCGAGGATCATGATGCGGGCGCCCGGCGCGCCGCGCAGCCGCACCTCCACCCCGCGCTCGAAGATCACGAACTCGCCCGCCTCGATGGCGGCCGCGCCCTCGCGCTCGAGCGCGCCCTCGACCACGTATGCGGCGCGCTCATCCGGGGCGGTCGGCAGCGTGAAGCCGCGCCCCGCGGAGAGGCTCACGTCGGCGTAGAACATCGGCGAGAGGGTCGGCACCGGCGAGGACATCCCGAGGAGATCGCCCAGCACGAGGCGGATGCTCACGCCGTTCTCCTGGAACGACGGCAGGACCGCGTGATGCGAGAACGCGGGCGCGTCCTCCTCGTTCGCGAGCGGCAGCGCGATCCAGGTCTGGATGCCCGAGAGGCGCGACTCCACGCCGCGCAGCCCCGCGGGCGTGCGCTCGGAGTGCACGATGCCACGCCCGGCCACCATCCAGTTCACCTCGCCGGGACGGATGACCTGCACGGTGCCGAGGCTGTCGCGGTGCAGGATCTCGCCCTCGAAGAGGTAGGTCACCGTCGCGAGTCCGATGTGCGGATGCGGACGCACGTCGAGCGCGCGCTCGCCGGAGAGCCGCGCCGGGCCCATGTGGTCGAAGAACACGAAGGGACCCACGGCACGGGACTCCGCAGCGGGCAATGCGCGGCGCACCTGGAAGCCGTCGCCCAGGTCGCGCACGCGGGGTCGAAAACGGATTTCGGCCATGGTTTCCTTCGGGTTAGGATTCCGGCTTCGATCGCGCGAGGACCCGAAGATGCCCGCTTACGTACTGGCCGAAATCGAGATCATCAACCCCGAAGCGTACAAGGAATACACGGCGCAGGTTCCCGCCACGATCGCGCGCTACGGCGGACGCTTCGTCGTGCGCGGCGGCAAGGCGCACGTGCTCGAGGGGGAATGGCCCGAGCGCCGGCGCGTGCTGATCGAATTCCCGAGCGTCGACGCGGCGCGCCAGTGGTTCGACTCGCCCGAATACGAGAAGCCGAGGGCCATGCGCAAGGCCGCGAGCAAGGGCCGCCTGCTGCTCCTCGAAGGCACGGCCTGAATTCAGCCCGCCCAGTCGCGCGGGGCGAGCAGTTCGTAGAGCTTCGCCTCGGGCGAGCCCGGCGCGGGCTTCCAGTCGTAGCGCCACTTCACGGTGGGCGGCAGCGACATGAGGATGGATTCCGCGCGGCCGCCGGATTGCAGGCCGAAGAGCGTGCCGCGGTCCCACACCAGGTTGAACTCGACGTAGCGGCCGCGGCGGTAGGCCTGGAAGTCGCGCTCGCGCTCGCCATAGGGCGCGCCGCGGCGCCGCTCGACGATCGGCACGTAGGCGGGCAGGAAGGCGTCGCCCACCGCGCGCATCACGGCAAAGCTGCTCTCGAAGTCGTACTCGTTGAAGTCGTCGAAGAACGTGCCGCCGATGCCGCGGGGCTCGTTGCGATGCTTGAGGAAGAAGTATTGGTCGCACGCCTTCCTGAAGCGCGCGTGCAGTCCGGGGAAAGTGCCGAGCGCATCGCGGTTCGCGCGATGGAAGTGCGTGCAGTCTTCCTCGAACGGGTAATACGGCGTGAGGTCCATGCCGCCGCCGAACCACCACGTTTCGCCGGCATGGAAGAACCGCACGTTCATGTGCACCGTCGGCACGTAGGGATTGCGCGGGTGGAACACCAGCGAGACGCCCGTCGCCTCCCACGGCCGTCCGGCGATTTCCGGGCGGTGCGCCGAGGCCGATGGAGGAAGTTTCGTGCCCGTGACGTGGGAGAAGCCCACGCCGGCCCGCTCGAGCAGCGCGCCGTTCTCGAGGATGCGGGTGATGCCGCCCCCGCCCTCCGGACGCGTCCAGTCGTCGCGCACGAAGCGGCCGCCGTCGAGCACCTCCATGCGCGCGACGATCCGCTCCTGGAGCCCCGTGAGGTAGTCGCGAACGGCGCCGCTGTCCATCGCCTTCAGCGCCGGCCGAAGGCGCGGTGGCCGATGTCGTGGCGGAACTGCATGCCCTCGAAGCGGATGCCCTCGATCACGTCGTACGCACGCTCGGCGGCGATCTTCACCTTGTCGCCGAGGGCCGTCACGCAGAGCACGCGCCCGCCGTGGGTGAGGACGTTGCCGTTGCGTTCGTTCGTCCCCGAGTGGAACACATGGAAGTCCTCCTCGTTGCGGGGCAGGCCGCGGATCGCGTCGCCCTTGCGCGGCGTGTCCGGATAGCCCGCGGCCGCCAGCACGACGCCGAGCGCGGCACGGCGATCCCACTGCGCCTCGATGCGGTCGAGCGTTCCGTCGATCGCGTGGTCCACGAGCTCGAGCAGGTCGCTCTTGAGCCGCATGAGGATCGGCTGCGTCTCCGGATCGCCCAGGCGGCAGTTGAATTCGACCACCCGCGGCGCGCCTTGCGCATCGATCATGAGGCCGGCGTAGAGGAAGCCGACGTAGGGCATCTCCTCCGACGCCATGCCCTTCACGGCCGGGGCGATGATCTCGCGCATCACGCGGTTGTGCACCTCGGGCGTGACGACCGGCGCCGGCGAATACGCGCCCATGCCACCGGTGTTCGGCCCCTTGTCGCCATCGAAGATGCGCTTGTGGTCCTGGCTCGAGGGCAGCGGCAGGACGTTCGTGCCGTCCACCATCACGATGAAGCTCGCCTCCTCGCCCTCCATGAAGTCCTCGATCACGACGCGATGGCCAGCCTCGCCCAGCTTGTTGCCGGAGAGCATCATCTCGACGGCCTGCACGGCTTCCGGCATTTGCGTGGCGACGACGACGCCCTTGCCCGCGGCGAGGCCATCGGCCTTGATGACGATCGGCACGCCACGCTCCGCGATGTACGCGCGGGCCTGATGCGAATCGGTGAACGTGCGCGACTGCGCGGTCGGGATGCCATGGCGCTGCATGAAGCGCTTGGCGAAGTCCTTCGACGACTCGAGCTGTGCCGCGGCCCTGGTGGGCCCGAAGATGCGCAGCCCTTCCGCCTTGAACGCGTCGACGACGCCGGCGGCCAGCGGCCCCTCGGGCCCCACCACCGTCGCGTGGATCCCTTCATCCTTCGCGAACCGGACCAGGTCCGGGATCGCCGTGATGTCGACGTTGAAGAGCCCGTCTTCGCGCGCGGTGCCGGCATTGCCGGGGGCGACATAGACGCGGGAGACCTTCGGGGACTGGGCGAGGCGCCATGCGAGCGCGTGCTCGCGGCCACCCGAGCCGATGACGAGGATTTTCATGTCAGTGCCTGAAGTGGCGCATGCCGGTCATCACCATCGCGATGACGTGCTCGTCCGCGGCCGCGATCACCTCGGCGTCGCGCATGCTGCCCCCGGGCTGGATCACGGCGCGGGCGCCGGCCCGGACGACGACATCGAGGCCGTCGCGGAACGGGAAGAAGGCATCGGAAGCGGCCACCGAGCCGCGCAGCGACAGGCCGGCATTCTTCGCCTTGATCGAGGCGATGCGGGAAGAGTCCACGCGGCTCATCTGTCCCGCGCCGACGCCGAGCGTGGCGCCGTTGCGGCAGAAGACGATCGCGTTGGACTTCACGAACTTCGCCACGCGGAAGGCGAAGACCAGGTCGTTCATCTCGTCGGCCGTCGGCTTGCGCTTCGTCACCACGCGCAGCTCCGAGACGTCGAAGTCGTCGGACGTCTGCACCAGGAGCCCGCCACCCACGCGCTTCATGTCGTTGCGGTTGAGCTCCTTCGCCACCGCGATCGTGAGGAGCCGCACGTTCTGCTTCGGGCGGAAGACCGCGAGCGCGGCGTCGTCGTACGAGGGCGCGAGCACGACTTCCACGAACTGCTTCGATACCGCCTCGGCGGTCGGGCCGTCGACCGGGCGGTTGAAGGCGATGATCCCGCCGAACGCGGACGTGGGGTCGGTGGCGAAGGCCTTGGCATACGCCTCGAGGGTCGAGCCGGCGACGGCGACTCCGCAGGGATTCGCATGCTTGATGATCACGCACGCCGGCACGTCGAACGTGCGGCAGCATTCCCACGCCGCGTCGGCATCGGCGATGTTGTTGTAGCTCAGCTCCTTGCCCTGCAGCTGCACGAAGCGGGCGAGCGTCCCGAGCGGCGCTTCCGCCTCGATGTAGAAAGCGGCGTTCTGGTGCGGGTTCTCGCCGTAGCGCAGCGGCTGCGCCAGCTGGTACTGCAGGTTCAGGCGATCCGGAAACTCCCGTGCCTTGCCCTTCGCGTCGCGCGCGGTGAGGAAGTTCGAGATCATCCCGTCGTATTCGGCGGTGTGGCTGAAGGCCTTTGCCGCGAGCGCGTAGCGGTCCTCGAGCCCGAGCCCGCCGCGGCCCGCGCGCAGCTTCGAGACAATGCGGCCGTAATCCCCGGGGTCGGTGACGACGGCCACGAACGCGTGGTTCTTCGCCGCCGCGCGCACCATGGCGGGCCCCCCGATGTCGATGTTCTCGATGGCGTCTTCCATCGCGACGCCGGGCTTGGCCACCGTCTGCGCGAAGGGATAGAGGTTCACGACCACCATGTCGATGGGCGGGATGCCGTGCGCTTCCATCGCCTCGAGGTGGTCGCGCTTGTCGCGCCGGGCGAGGATGCCGCCGTGCACCTTGGGATGCAGAGTCTTCACGCGGCCTTCCATCATCTCGGGGAAGCCCGTGTAGTCCGAGATCTCCCGGACTTCAACGCCCTGGCGCTGCAGCAGCTGCGCGGTGCCGCCCGTGGAGAGCAGCTCGACCCCGTGCTCGCGAAGGGCGCGCGCGAATTCGACGATGCCGGTCTTGTCGGAAACGCTCAGCAGCGCGCGCTGGATTCGGATGGAGGACATTTCGGCCGGGCCATGGGTCAGGCCCGGCATTTTACCCGTCTTGCTAATCCAGGCCGTGTTGCTTGAGCTTCTTTCGCAACGTGTTGCGGTTCACGCCCAGGAGCTGGGCGGCGCGGGTCTGGTTGCCCTGGGCCTGGAACATCACCACCTCGAGCATCGGCTTCTCGACGGCCGCGACGACCATCTCGTAGATGGCGGTGGGTTTCTCGCCGTCCAGGTCCTTGAAGTACTGCTTCATGACCTTGCGGACCGTGGAGGACAGCTCGTTCTCGCGCATTCCCCCCTCCCCCCTGTCGGAGTGTTTACGCTGCAAGTGCGACCTCTTCTTCGTCGTATTCGAGCGCACGCGAATGGGCCTGCAGCTCGTCGAAGAAGCGGGCGACCGCTTCCAGCTGCAGGTCCACCGTCTCGAGCGTGTTCATCCGCGCCCTGAAGACGGCGGAGTGCTTGAGGCCTTTCGTATACCAGCTGATGTGCTTGCGCGCCACGCGAAGACCGCGCTCCGTGCCGTAGAACCCGTAGAGGTCGTGCAGGTGGCCCACGAGGACCTCCCGGATCTCGCTCACCTCGGGGGGCGCCAGCTTCTCGCCCGTCGCCAGGTAATGGGCGATCTCGCGGAAGATCCACGGGCGGCCCTGGGCCGCGCGCCCGATCATGACGGCGTCCGCGCCCGTGTACTCGAGCACGAACTTCGCCTTCTCGGGGCTCGTGACGTCGCCGTTGGCGACGACCGGGATCTTCACGGACTGCTTCACGGCGCGAATGGTGTCGTATTCGGCGTCGCCCGTGTACATGCAGGCCCGCGTGCGCCCGTGCATCGCGAGCGCCTGGACGCCGTTTTCCTCCGCGATGCGCGCGATGGCGAGCGCGTTGCGATTGTCCTTGTTCCATCCCGTACGGATCTTGAGCGTCACCGGCACGTCCACGGCGTCCACCACGGCGCGCACGATCCTGCCGACCAGCGGCTCGTTCTGCAGCAGGGCCGAACCGGCGTAGACGTTGCAGATCTTCTTGGCCGGGCAACCCATGTTGATGTCGATGATGTGGGCGCCCTTGTCGACGTTGTACTTCGCCGCCTCGGCCATCATGTCCGGATCCGCGCCCGCGATCTGGATCACCTTGGGCTCCACCTCGCCCTCGTGGTTGCCGCGGCGGATCGTCTTCTCCGAGCCCCACAGCAGCGAGTTCGACGCGACCATCTCGGACACGGCCATGCCCGCGCCCAGGCGCTTGCACAGGCTGCGGAAGGGCCGATCGGTGACGCCCGCCATGGGGGCCACGATCAGGTTGTTCCTGAGCTCGATGGGACCGATCTTCACGTCGGAAAGCGTTGCGCGCGGGCGGATTCGCCGGGGCGGGAAATCGAAGGGGGACCCATTTTATACGCGCCGCAATTCGGCGCGGAAGTTAAATGATCCACAGTGCGCTACCGGTGTCGCGACTCGACGACAAATGTCAAGAGGTGATCGCGCTCAGCGTTTTCCAGCGTCCCCATAACCGCCTCCGCCCGGACTCTCGATGACGAACACGTCGTCCACGCCCGCTTGCGTCTCATCGGCGAATCCGAGATCGGTGCGCGAGCCATCGGATCGCTCGACCCAGTTGCGCCCGACGTCGCCCGGCGCGCCGCCGGCCATGCCGTAAGGAGGGATGCGCCGGTGACCGGCGAGGATCGCGGCCGTCATGGGCTCGAGGAAGCGCACTCGCCGGGTCGCCCCGTTGCCGCCGTGCCATTTGCCGCGGCCGCCGCTGCCCGCGCGGATCTGGTGGCCATCGATGCGCACCGGGAAACGCCACTCGAGGACCTCGGGATCGGTGAGCCGCGAGTTGGTCATGTGGGCCTGCACGGCATCGGCGCCATCGAAGCCCGGCCCCGCCCCGGTGCCGCCCGAGATCGTCTCGTAGTACTGGTAGCGCGCATTGCCGAAGGTGAAGTTGTTCATCGTCCCGTAGGAGGCGCCCATGGCGCCCAACGCCCCGTAGATCGCATCCGTGATGCACTGCGAGGTCTCCACGTTGCCCGCCACCGTCGCCGCCGGAGGGGATGGGTTCAGCATGGAGCGCTCGGGGATGACGATTTGGATCGGCTTGAGGCATCCGGCGTTCAGCGGAATGTCGTCGTCCACCAGGGTCCGGAAGACGTACAGGACTGCCGCATAGACCACGGCGGATGGCGCATTGAAGTTGCTCCCGAGCTGCGGCGACGTGCCGGTGAAGTCGACCGTGGCACTCCGCCGGTCCGTGCCGATGGTCACCTTGACGCGGATCACCGCGCCGTTGTCCATCTCGTAGGCGAACTCGCCGTCCTTCAGCACGCCGATCACGCGCCGCACGCACGCCTCGGCGTTGTCCTGCACATGGCCCATGTAAGCCTGGACGACCTCGAGCCCGAAGTGGGCGACCATGCGGCGCAGCTCCTGCACGCCTTTCTCGTTGGCCGCCACCTGCGCCCGCAGGTCCGCGATGTTCTGGTCGGGATTGCGGGCCGGGTAGCGGGCGGAGCCGAGATATTCGCGCATCTGGCGCTCGAGCATGCGGCCGTCCTCGACCAGCTTCACGTTGTCCAGCAGGACACCCTCTTCCTCGACGGTCTTCGAGAAGGGCGGCATGGAGCCCGGCGTGATGCCGCCGATGTCGGCGTGGTGGCCGCGCGAGCCGACGTAGAACAAGGGCCGGGGCGAACCGTCCATGTAGACCGGGGTGATCACCGTCACGTCCGGCAGGTGCGTCCCGCCGTTGTAGGGGTCGTTCAGGACATACACGTCGCCGGGCTTCATGGTGCCGGCATTCTTCCGGATCACCGTCTTGATGCTCTCGCCCATCGAGCCCAGGTGCACCGGCATGTGCGGCGCGTTGGCGATGAGGTTGCCCTCGGCGTCGAAGAGCGCGCAAGAGAAGTCGAGGCGCTCCTTGATGTTGACCGAGTAGGCGGTCTGGGCGAGCCGCACGCCCATCTGCTCGGCGATGGACATGAAGAGGTTGTTGAAGACCTCGAGCATGACCGGATCCACCGAGGTGCCGAGCGCGTGGCGCGCGCTCCGGGGCACGCGGCGCTCCAGGACGAGGTGGTCGTGGGCCGTCACGGTCGCCTCCCATTCCGGCTCGACCACCGTGGTGGCATTGCGCTCCGCGATGATCGCGGGTCCGGGAATGCGCATCCCCGGCTTCAGCGCGTCGCGCAGGAAGACCGGCGCGTCGTGCGTTGCGGCTCCGCTCGTCATGCGCACGTTCGTCGCGGCCTTGGGCGCCTGCGAAGATCCGGCGGTCGTCGACGGCGGAGCGTCCGCGGGGGCATCGGCGCGCGCCACGACCTCCACGGAGATGGCCTCCACCACGAGGGGACGGTCCGGCATGAGGAACGAAAAGCGGTTGCGATACAGCGACTCGAACGACGCCCGGAGCGTCGCCGCGTCCGCGAACGGTACGGCGAGCGACGTGTCGGTGCCCTCGTACTTCAGGTGGACGCGCTCGATCGCGCTCACCGGTTGCGCGCCCTGGGCGACCAGCTCCCGGAAGCATTGCTCCGAGAGCGGCCGGCTCGCGGCCACCAGCTCGCCCATTCCGCTGAACTCGTCCAGGCGCTTTTCCACCGACTTCTCGCGCATCGCACGGACCTGCGCGAGGCCCATGCCATAGGCTGACAGCACGCCCGCGAGGGGGTGGATGTACACGCGCGTCATGCCCAGCTCGTCGGCGACGAGGCAGGCATGCTGCCCGCCCGCGCCGCCGAAGCAGGCGAGCGTGTACTCGGTGACGTCGTGGCCGCGCTGCACCGAGATGAACTTGATGGCGTTGGCCATGTTCGCGACCGCGATGGCGAGGAATCCCTCGGCCACTTGCTCGGGCGTGCGTGCCGTGCCGGTCGCCTGTGAAATTTCCATGGCCAGGGCAGCGAATTTCTCGCGCACGACCGGCGCGTCCAGCGACTCGTCGCCGCGCGGCCCGAACACCTTCGGGAAGAACGCGGGCTGGATCTTGCCCAGCATCACGTTGCAGTCCGTCACCGTGAGCGGCCCCCCGCGCCGATAGCAGGCCGGGCCCGGATTGGCGCCCGCGGAGTCGGGGCCCACGCGTTGGCGCTGGCCGTCGAAGAAGAGGATGGAGCCGCCGCCCGCGGCGATCGTGTGGATCGACATCATCGGCGCCCGCATGCGCACGCCGGCCACCTGCGTCTCGAACTCCCGCTCGAGCTCCCCGGCGTAATGGGAGACGTCCGTCGACGTGCCGCCCATGTCGAAGCCGATCACCTTCGTGAAGCCTGCCGCCTCGGCGGTTTGCACCATGCCGACGATGCCGCCGGCGGGGCCGGAGAGGATCGAGTCCTTGCCCTGGAAGCGCCGCGCGTCGGTGAGCCCGCCGTTGGACTGCATGAACATGACGCGCGTGCCGGGAAGCTCTGCCGCCACCAGGTCGACGTATCGCCGCAGGATCGGCGAGAGGTAGGCATCCACCACGGTCGTGTCCCCGCGCGAGACGATCTTCATGAGCGGGCTCACCTCGTGGGAGACGGAAACCTGCTCGAAGCCGGCCTCCCGCGCGAGCGCCGCGAGCCGCGCCTCGTGGGCCGGATGGCGATAGCCGTGCATGAGGACGATCGCGATCGCGCGATAGCCCTCGGCGCGGGCATCCTGCAGGTCCCGGCGCGCGCGGTCCTCGTCCAGCTCACGCACGACATCGCCGTGCGCGCCCATGCGCTCGTCGACTTCGCACACCTTGCGATAGAGCATTTCGGGCAGCCGGATATTCCGGTCGAAGATGCGCGGGCGGTTCTGGTACGCGATGCGCAGCTGGTCGCGGAAACCCTGCGTGATGAAGAGCACCGTGGGCTCGCCCTTGCGCTCCAGCAGCGCGTTGGTGGCGACGGTGGTGCCCATCTTCACGGCGTCGATCCTGTCCACCGGGATGGGGGCGGCGGGCGCGATACCCAGCAGGTGGCGGATCCCCGCGACGGCGGCGTCGCGGTACTGCTCGGGATTCTCGGAGAGCAGCTTGTGGGTCGCGAGGCTGCCGTCGGGGCGGCGCGCCACGACGTCGGTGAAGGTTCCGCCGCGATCGATCCAGAATTCCCACCCGCGCTCGCGCATCATGGGGCCATTTTGACACGCACCATCGCCTTTGCTAGCTTGCGGTCACATTCCCCGGGGAGTCCATCGATGAAGCTCATGCAGCTCATTCTCGCCGCCGCCTGCACGGCGCTCGCGAGCGCCGCGGTCCTCGCGCAGACCACGTGGGACATGCCCACGCCCTATCCCGAATCGAACTTCCATACCGAGAACATCAAGCAGTTCGTGGCCGACATCGACAAGGCAACCGGCGGCAAGCTCAAGATCACCGTCCACTCCAACGCCTCGCTCTTCAAGGCGACGGAGATCAAGCGCGCCGTGCAGGGCGGCCAGGCGCAGATCGGCGAGATCCTGCTCTCCGGCTATTCGAACGAGGATCCGGTGTTCGGCGTGGATTCCGTGCCCTTCCTCGCCACGAGCTACGCCGACGCGCGCAAGCTGTGGCTCGCGTCGAAGAAGGCGACCGAGGATCGCTTCGAGAAGCAGGGCATGATGATCCTCTACACCGTCGCCTGGCCGCCGCAGGGCATCTACTCGTCGAAGCCGCTGCACTCGCTCGCGGACATGAAGGGCCTCAAGATGCGCACCTACAACCCGTACACGTCCCGCATCGCGGAGCTGGTCGGCGCGCAGCCGGTGACGATCCAGGTGGCGGAGCTGGCCCAGGCTTTCGCCACGGGGGCCGTGAACGCGAACATCACCTCGGGCGCCACGGGCTATGACACCAAGGCCTGGGAAGTCGTGAAGCACTATTACGACACGCAGGCGTGGGTCCCCAAGAACGTGGTGTTCGTGAACCGCAAGGCCTTCGAAGCGCTGGACAAGCCGACGCAGCAGGCGGTCCTCAAGGCCGCCGCCGCCGCCGAGAAGCGCGGCTGGAGAACCTCCGAGGAGAAGAACGGCTGGTACCTCGAGCAGCTGAAGAAGAACGGCATGACCGTCGAGAAGCCGTCGAAGGACCTCCAGGGCGGCTTCAAGAAGATCGGCACGACGATGACCCAGGAGTGGGTGCAGAAGGCCGGCGCGGACGGCCAGGCGATCATCCAGACTTACGAGAAGTAGTGCGCAAGGCGCTCGACACGCTCTACGACGCCGCGGGCCACCTCGCGGCGTTCTTCATGGTCGGCATCCTCGCGATGGTGCTGGCGAGCGTGGCCGGGCGCCTCGCGGGATTCAATCTTCGCGGCTCGGATGCGTACGCGGGCTACTGCATGGCGGCCGCGGGGTTCCTCGCGCTCGCGCACACCCTCAAGCGCGGCGAGCACATCCGCGTGACGCTCTTCCTCGACCGGTTCGGCGGACGGCTGCGGCGGCCGCTCGAGATCTGGTGCCACCTCGCCGGGGCGTTCTTCTGCGGGCTGCTCGCGTTCTACAGCATCCGGCTCGTGTGGCAATCGCACGAGTTCAACGACATCTCGCAGGGCAACGACGCGACGCCGATGTGGATCCCGCAGATCGGCATGGCACTGGGCTGCCTCGTGTTGCTGGTGGCGATGGTGGACGACCTCGTGCGCGTCCTGCGGGGCAAGGCGCTGCCTGCCGCGGATCCCGAAGAGCTCAAGCTCATCGAGTAGCCATGGACGCGCTCATCACCGCGCTCCTCGTCGTGGCGCTCTTCGCGCTCCTCGGCAGCGGCCTCTGGATCGGGCTCTCGCTCCTCGGCGTGGCATGGATCGGCATGGAGCTCTTCACGGCGCGGCCGGCGGGCGATGCGATGGCCGTGACCATCTGGGGATCGCTCTCGTCCTGGACGCTCACCGCGTTGCCGCTCTTCGTGTGGATGGGCGAGATCCTCTTCCGCACCCGGCTTTCCGAGGACATGTTCAAGGGCCTCGCACCGTGGCTCACGCGCCTGCCGGGGCGGCTGCTGCACACCAACATCATCGGCTGCACCATCTTCGCGGCGGTCTCGGGTTCCAGCGCGGCCACTTGCGCCACGATCGGCAAGATGACCCTGCCGGAGCTCAAGAAACGCGGCTATCCCGAGGAGATGACGGTAGGGACGCTCGCCGGCGCGGGGACCCTGGGGCTGCTCATTCCGCCGTCGATCATCATGATCGTCTATGGCGTGAGCGCCGACGTCTCGATCACGCGCCTCTTCATCGCCGGCGTGGTCCCCGGCATCCTGCTCGCCGCCCTGTTCATGGGCTATACGATCGTGTGGGCGCTGCTGCATCCCGGGCGGATTCCGGCGCCCGACGCGAACCTCACGTTCGGGCAGAAGCTGCATGCCTCGCGCCACCTCATTCCCGTCGTGGCGCTGATCGCGCTCGTGCTGGGCTCGATCTACGTGGGCATCGCGACGGCGACGGAGGCGGCCGCCCTCGGTGTCGTGGGCGCGTTGCTCCTGTCGCAGGTCCAGGGCTCGATGAGCTGGAAGGTCTTTCGCGACAGCCTCATGGGGGCCACGCGCCTCTACTGCATGATCGCCTTCATCCTCGCGGGCGCCTCGTTCCTCACGCTCTCGATGGGCTACATCGGCCTGCCGCGGCGGCTCGCGGAATTCATCGCGGGCCTCGGCCTCTCGCAGATGGGCCTGCTCTTCTGGCTGATGGTGTTCTACATCGTGCTGGGCTGCTTCCTCGACGGCATCTCGATGGTGGTGCTCACCATGGGCGTCATCCTGCCCACGATCCAGAAGGCCGGCATCGACCCGGTCTGGTTCGGCATCTTCATCGTGCTGGTGGTCGAGATGGCGCAGGTCACGCCGCCCGTGGGGTTCAACCTCTTCGTGCTGCAGGGCATGACCCAGCGGGAGATCACGTGGATCGGGCGTGTCGCATTCCCGCTCTTCCTGCTGATGGTGGTTGCCGTCGCGCTGATCTACTTCCTGCCGGGGCTCGTCACGTGGCTGCCGGCGCACATGAAATAAAATGATGTCTTTGCGGAGGCAACCATCCAATGTCGAACGACAAGACCCTGCGCGACGCGATGCTCGATACGGTGCTGGACCAGATCAACCGCAACGATCCGCCCGCCGCTCGCGACACGTACGACCGCCTGATCGACGAGGGCGCATCCAACAGCCAGGCCCTGAATCTCATGGCGGCGGCCCTGCGCGAGGAGATGGCGTACATGCTCGAGGCGAAGAGCGAGTTCGACAACGCGCGCTACGCCAGGCGGCTCGCGAAGCTCAAGGTCGAGGAGTGAAGCGCGGTGTGCCTCATCGCGATCGCATGGCGCGCGCGGCCGGACCTGCCGCTGGTGGTCGCCGCCAATCGCGACGAATGGCGGGACCGCCCGGCGCAGCCCGCCGGGTGGTGGGCTGACCGCCCCGGGATCCTCGCCGGGCGCGATCTCCAGGCCGGGGGCACGTGGCTCGGCATCTCCCGCGACGGCCGGTTCGCCGCGGTGACGAACTTCCGCGATCCCTCGGAGCGGCGCTCGACCGCGCGCTCGCGCGGCGAGCTCGTCGCGGATTTCCTCGCCGGGACCGAGACGCCTGCGGACTATGTCGAGCGCATCGCCGCCCGCGCCCGCGAGTACAACGCCTTCAACCTGCTGGTCGCCGATACCGCGACGCTCTGGTACTTCGGCAGCCGCGAGGGAGCGCCGCGACCGGTCGAACCGGGCGTGCACGCCATCTCCAACCACGTGCTGGACGAGCCGTGGCCCAAGGTGATGCACGCGCGGCAGGCGATGGAAAGCGCCATCGCGACGGCCGATCCCGCCGCGCCGCTCTTCGAGATGCTCTCCGATGCCACCCCGGCCGTGGATGAGCACCTGCCGCGCACCGGCGTGCCGATCGAGTGGGAGCGGCGCCTGTCGCCGGCGCTCATCATGGGCGACGACTACGGCACGCGCAATTCCACCGTCGTGGTGCGCCACGCCGATGGCGCCACGAGCCTCGAGGAGTGGACGCGCAATGGAGCGGGCGGGGTGGTCCTCGTATCGCGCGACGCGGAAGTGCGGCGCGTGCCGCAGCCCGTCACGCCGCGCTAGAGTCGTGGCAACGGCATTGCCGAACGCGATGCCGGCGCCCGATTGCGGAGCGGCGCGCACCACGGGGGAGCAGCGCCCCATCGACATCTCGACAAGCGCCTGCGCCCGCCTGAGAATGGGCGCGGATTCACCACACCAACAACCCGTCGAGGAGTCCTTCCCATGAATCGTCGCAAGTTCCTGGCGCGGGGCGGCATTGCCGTCGCCAGCGCGGGCGCCGTCCAGCAGGCGGTGGCCCAGGCGCCGTCGCTCCCGAACATCCGCTGGCGCTGCGCCTCCAGCTTCCCCAAGAGCCTCGACACCATCTACGGCGGTGCGGAGCTCATCGCCAAGCGCGTGAACGAGCTCACCAGCGGCAAGTTCCAGATCCGCGTCTTCGCCGCGGGCGAGATCGTGCCGGCTTTCGGCGTGGTCGACGCCATCCAGCAGAACACCGTCGAGTGCGCGCACACCGCCAGCTATTACTTCGTCGGCAAGAACAAGACCTTCGCCTTCGATACCACCCTCCCGTTCGGCATGAACCAGCGCCAGCAGAACGCGTGGATCTACTACGGCGGCGGGCTGGACCTCGTGCGCGAGTTCTTCCGCGACTTCGGCATCATCTCGTTCCCCGCCGGCAACACCGGCGTGCAGATGGGCGGCTGGTTCCGCAAGGAAGTGCACACGGTCGCGGACCTCAAGGGCGTGAAGATGCGCATCGCGGGGCTGGGCGGCGAAGTCATGGCGCGACTGGGTGCGGTGCCGCAACAGATCGCCGGCGGCGACATCTACCCGGCGCTCGAGCGTGGCGCCATCGACGCGGCGGAGTGGATCGGTCCTTACGACGACGAGAGGCTCGGCTTCTACAAGATCGCGCCGAACTACTATTTCCCGGGATGGTGGGAGAGCAACTCGATGTACTCCCTCTACGTGAACACGAAGGAGTGGGAGAAGCTGCCCGCGGAGTACAAGGCGGCGATCGAGACGGCGTCCGCCGAGGCCAACATCGACATGATGGCCAAGTACGACTTCAAGAACCTCGATGCCATCGAGCGCCTGGTGAAGAACGGCGTCAAGCTGCACGCCTTCTCCAACGACATGATGAAGGCCGCGATGAAGGCCTCGTACGAGCTGTACGAGGAAGAGGCCGGGAAGAACCCGTCGTGGAAGAAGATCTACGAGCCGTGGAAGAAATTCCGCCAGCGGGAGTTCCTCTGGCACCGCGTGGCCGAGTTCACGTACGAGGAGTTCGCGTACAGGAATACGTTCGGCAAATAGCGCCCGTCATCCCGGCGCATGCCGGGATCCGGCTCAAGCCCCGCTCCGGCGGGGTTTTACTGGCCCTTCAACGCGCGCTCGAGCTCCGAGCCCACGTCGTCGGACTTCGATGGTGCGGCGGGCGCCGCGCCCTTGCCACCCGCGCCCTTGTCGCTCGCCGACGGTGCCGCCGGGGCTCCGCCGAGTTGGCGCAGCAGCTCGTCCGCGCCCGATCCCTTGATGGCGCCCGCGGCCTTCGAGATGTTCCCGGTGACCATGCCGGGAAAGATGATCACCGTCGCGATCATGAGCACCTGGATGCATACGAAGGGAATGGCGCCCCAGTATATGTCGGAGGTCTTCACGCTCTTCGGCGCGACGCTCCTCAGGTAGAAGAGCGCGAAGCCGAAGGGCGGATGCAGGAACGAGGTCTGCATGTTGATCGCGAGCAGCACGCCGAACCACACGATATCGATGCCGAGCTTCTGCGCCACGGGGGTCAGCAGCGGCACCATGATGAACGCGATCTCGAAGTAATCGAGGAAGAACGCGAGGAAGAAGATGAGGACGTTCACGACGACGAGGAAGCCGAGCGCCCCGCCCGGCACGCTCGTGAGCAGGCGCTCGACCCAGAGGTCGCCGTCCACGCCGCGGAACACCAGGCTGAAGACCGTCGACCCCACCAGGATGAACATCACGAAGCTCGTCATGAGCGCCGTGGACTCCAGCGCCTGCCTGAGCAGGCTGAACGACAGCTTGCGGCGCGCGAGCGCCATCAGGATCGCGCCCGTGGCGCCCATCGCGCCCCCTTCGGTCGGCGTCGCCACGCCCAGGAAGATGGTGCCCAGCACGAGGAAGATCAGCACGAGCGGCGGGATCATCGACGTGAAGACCTTGGCCACGAGCTGGCGGCCGTAGAGCGTGCGCGCTTCCGGCGGGCAGCCCGGCGCGGCATCGGGCTTCACGATCGACACGATGAAGACCCAGACCCCATACGCGAACGCGAGCGTGAGGCCGGGAAAGAGCGCGCCCTCGTAGAAGTCGCCCACGGAGGCGCCCATCTGGTCGGCGAGCACGATGAGCACGAGGCTGGGCGGGATGATCTGCGCGAGCGTGCCGGACGCGGCGATGACCCCGGTGGAGAGCCGGTTCGAGTAGCCGTACCGCATCATCACCGGGAGCGAGATGAGGCCCATGGCGAGGACCGATGCCGCGACCACGCCGGTCGTCGCCGCCAGCAGCGCGCCCACGAAGACCACCGCGTACGCCACGCCGCCGCGAATGCGCCCGAAGCACTGGCCGATGGTGTCGAGCAGGTCCTCGGCCATGCCGCTGCGCTCGAGGATCAGGCCCATGAACGTGAAGAACGGGATCGCGAGCAGCGTCGAGTTCGCCATGATGCCCAGCACGCGCTCGGGCAGCGCCTGGAGCAGTGCCGGCTCGATCGCGCCATGCACGATGCCCACCACGCCGAAGAGCAGGCCCACCGCGGCGAGGGAAAACGCGACGGGGTAACCGATGAGCAGCATCACCACCAGCCCCCCGAACATGAGGGGCGCCATCATGTCGAAGGACATCAGTCGTGCCCTTTCTTCTCGAACGATGAGGCGGGGATGAGGCCCTTGAGGAAGGCGGCGCGCTTGATGAGCTCCGAGACGCCCTGCAGTCCCAGCAGCGTGAATGCCACGGGAATGATGAGGCGCACGGGCCAACGGATGAGCCCGCCCGGATCCGAGGAGTATTCCCGGATCTCCCAGGAGCTCACGAGCGACGGCCAGCTGTACCAGGCGATGATCGTGACCGCGGGCAGCAGCATGAAGAGCGAGCCCACGATGTCGATCCACGCCTGGGCCCGGGGAGACAGGCGGCCCGCGATCACGTCGATGCGCACGTGCTCGTTGCGCTTGAGGGCCCAGGCCGCGATGAGCAGGAACACCGCGGAGTTGAGGTACCACTGGATCTCGAGCCACGCATTCGAGCCGATGTTGAGGGCGTAGCGCGCGACGGCCGTGGCGGTGCAGATGAGCACCGCGAGCAAGCCCAGCCAGGCGACGGCCTTGCCGATCCATTCGTTGAGCGCGTCGATGGCGGCGGAGAAGCGAAGCAGCAGGCCCATGCGTGTTCCTTCGAGTATCGTTTTTTGGCGGTGGGAGCCGCGCCCGAGTTTGTCGAAACGCGGGGCAATCCGCAACTGATTCACATCGGCGGCGCGCGCCCTTATGCTGCGCGCAGGCCCCATCCTGGAGCATCCCTTGACGCAACCCACCCGTGGCACGCGCGGCATGGCCGTCGCGCCCCACTCGCTCGCCTCGCAGTCGGCGCTCGCCGTGCTGCGCGAGGGCGGCAATGCCGTGGAGGCGATGATCGCCGCGGCGGCGACCATTGCGATCGTCTATCCGCACATGAACTCCATCGGCGGCGACGGCTTCTGGCTCGTGCACGTGCCGGGCGAGCCGGCTCGCGCGCTCGACGCGTGCGGGGCCGCGGCCGCGCTCGCCTCGATCGATTACTACCGGGAGCGTGGGCTCTCCTCGATTCCGTTTCGCGGCGGCGTTGCCGCGAACACGGTCGCGGGGACGCTCTCCGGCTGGAAGCTCGCCCACGACCTGAGCCGGGAGAAGCTGGGCGGCCGCATGCCGCTCTCGCGGCTGCTCGCCGATGCGATCCACCATGCGCGCGAAGGCATCGTCGTCACGCGCAGCCAGACCGAGACCACGCGGCAGAAGCTGGAAGGACTGCGCGGCCAGCCGGGTTTCGACGAGACCTACCTCGTCGGTGGCGCCCCACCCGAGACGGGGACCCTGTTTCGCCAGCCGCGGCTCGCCGCGACGCTCGAGCGTCTTGCGCACGCGGGCCTCGACGACTTCTTCCGCGGCGATCTCGCGCGCAGCGTGACGCGCGACCTCGAGGCGGTCGGCAGTCCCGTTCGGCTCGCGGACCTGGAGGCGCATCGCGGCCAATGGCGCGCGCCCCTGGTCCTGAGGCACTCGCTCGGCACGCTGCACAACATGCCGCCGCCGACCCAGGGCGTCGTGTCGCTGCTCATCCTCGGCATCCTCGACCGCTTGAAGCTGCACGAGGTGCGCGAGGACAGCGCGGACTACGTGCACCTCTGCGTCGAGGCGGTGAAGCAGGCGTTCGGCGTGCGCGACCGCTTCGTGACAGACCCGGCTTACATGCAGGTGGACGGGCAGGCACTGCTGTCCCCCGAGCGCGTCGACGCGCTCGCCGCGAGGGTCGACAGGAAGCGCGCGGCGCCGTGGGGCATGGGACGCGGTCCGGCGGACACGATCTGGATGGGCGTGGTCGACGCCCAGGGCCGCGCCGTGAGCTTCATCCAGAGCCTGTATCACGAGTACGGCAGCGGCGTCGTGCTGCGCGAGTCGGGCATCAACTGGCAGAACCGCGGCTGCAGCTTCTCGCTCGACGAGCGGACGCTCAACGTCCTGCGCCCGGGGCGCAAGCCCTTCCACACGCTCAATCCGGCGCTCGCGTTGCTCGACGACGGCCGCACCATGGTCTACGGCAACATGGGCGGCGACGGCCAGCCGCAGACGCAGAGCGCCGTCTTCACGCGCACGATCGTCTACGGCATGAATCCGCAGGATGCGATCTCGGCGCCGCGCTGGCTGCTCGGACGCACATGGGGCAACGCGACGGATTCGCTCAAGCTCGAGTCGCGCTTTGCGCCGGAAGTGGTCGACCGCTTGCGCGCCATGGGGCACGAAGTGGAGCTGCTGGCGCCGTTCGATGAAACCGTCGGCCATGCGGGCGCGATCGTGCGGCATGCGAACGGTGCGCTCGAAGGCGGATTCGATCCGCGCTCGGACGGCGGCGTCGCGGCCTGTTGAGCGTGATCGAACGCAAGGACATCGAGCATGTCGCGGTCGTGCTGCGCGAACGCCACGGCTGCCACACCGCGATGCTTTACGGCTCGTACGCGAGGGGCGACGCCACGCCGGAAAGCGACCTCGACGTGGCCGGATTCGCGCCCGTGGCGAAGTCCACGCGCATCGCCGGTCCATGGCGCGGGACGTGGCTGGACGCGTTCATCCATCCGGATCGCATGCTCACGGAGCCGGGCCCCGAGATGCTCTCGCTGCGGGGCGGCGTGGTGCTCTTCGAGCGCGATGGGGCGGGAGCGGCTCTCCTCGAAAGACTCGACGCGCTCTACGCGCGCGGGCCGGAGCCGCTGGCCGCGGATGAGATCGCGGCACTCAGGCAATGGGCGTGGAAGATGCTCGAACGCGCGGCGCGCGCGGACGCAGAGGGAAACTTCCGCCGCGCGTGGCTCCTCACCGCTCTGCTCGAGGATTACTTCCGCATGCGCGGACTCTGGTATCCAGGTCCCAAGCAGGCGCTCGCATACCTGCGGATTCACGAGCCCGCGCTGTCGTCGCTCTTCGAGGCGGCGCTGGTGCCCGGCGCGACCCTTGCCGTCGTCGAGGCAGCGGTCACGGCGGCGGTCGGGCCACACGACGATCTCGGCGAAATCTCGCTCTAAGCCGATCACTGCCGAAAAGCTTCACGGGCAAGCCGAAATCGAAAGAACCGCCCCAGCGAAACCCGGCTCGCCTGTCGTGTGAGCGGGAATATACTTGGGACATGTCAAGCCCGATTGCAGGCAGGGAAATGGGTGACCGATTGCCGAACTCAGGGCCGATGTCGCCGTGATCAAGGCGGTCCTGCCCCACTTGGCGACCAAGGCGGATGTTGCCGACCTGAGGGCGGAGCTCAAAGAGGAGATTGGTGAACTGAGGGCAGGCTTTAACGGTGGGATCGGCGGCCTCAAGGCCCAGATCGAGCGAGTCGACGGCAACATCGCGCGAATGGAAGCCTCGATGATCAAATGGCTCGTGGGCGCGACCCTCGCCTGCGGTGGCCTCGCCTTCACCGCCGCGAAGCTGATTCATTGAGATTGCCCCTCGGGGCACTCAGGGCGCGTCGTCCTCGGCGCCCGCCGCCGCACGCCCGAGCCGATCGTTGACCGCTTCCCACGCGGAATCCCGTGGCGGCGCTTCGACCACGATGCGTGTCGCCCGATGCCGGTCAAGCTCGCGCAGGTTGCGATAGAGGTCGTGCCCGTAGCGCGCCGGATCGAGCGGCGCCTCGATCCATGCCGTCGCCGCGCGATGTGCGGGGGGCGCGCGCAAAGCCAGCACCGCATCGCCCACGCGCAGCTCGTCGGCGAAACGGCGTGCCTCCATGAGGACGAGCGGGGTGTGGGGCGCGTAATGAGACGCCAACGTTCCTGACGCACGCGGCGCATGCGAGTCGCGTTCCGCCGGCAGCGTGCCGATCACGCGCGCGATGTCCTCGCGGCTGATGGCGCCGGGTCGTAGCAGGACCGGCGCGCCGCGCGACAGGTCGACGATGGTCGACTCGAGCCCCACGTCGCACGCTCCGCCATCGAGGATCATGAGTCCCGGGCCGAACTCGTCGCGCACGTGCTGGGCGGTCGTCGGGCTCACGTGGCCGAACTTGTTGGCGGACGGTGCCGCGATCGCGCCGCTGCCGACCTCGCCGAACGCGCGCAGCAGGGCCTGCGCGAGCGGATGGGATGGGCAACGCAGGCCGACACTGTCCTGGCCGCCGGTCGCCTCGGGCGGAACGGCGCTCGAACGCTTCAGGATCATGGTGAGCGGACCCGGCCAGAATGCGGCCGCGAGCTGGCGCGCGGCCGCGGGAATTTCGCGGGCGTAACGATCGATCCGGGATGCGTCCGCGATGTGCACGATCAGCGGATGGTCCGCGGGTCTTCCCTTCAGCGCGAAGATCCTGGCGAGCGCCGTGGGGTTGGTCGCATCGGCACCGAGCCCGTAGACGGTCTCCGTGGCGAAGGCGACCAGCTCGCCCTCGGCCAGCAGGCGGGCCGCCCGCGCGGTGTCGCGCGCGCTCTCGGGCAAGGAAGGATGAGTCACGTGAAGCCGGATCGGGTGCTCTCGCGCGCCTCAGGCCACGGGCGGCGCGAGGCGCTTGCTCGCCGCGATCTGCATCTCCATCGCGGCGGCGACATCGATGTGCTGCTTGCCGGGGCCGCCGCCCGCGTCATGGCGATAGATGCCGCAGAGCAGGATCACGTCGCCGGAGCGCTCGAAGTAGGTGCTCTTCGGCTCGACGATCTTGCTCACCGGGTTGATCCACTGGTAATCGACCCAGCCGCGCCCGCGCTGGGACGCGATCGAGATCACCTGGCGGATGAACGGGCGCCCATCGGCATCGCGCAGGTCCGCATGGTTCTCGCCGCGCGACTTGGGACGCATGGGATGGCAGAGGACGGTTCCGCGCAGGTCGCACGCCCAGAGGTAATGGTCGCCGCGGACGAAGGCTCCGCTCCGGTTCTCGAAATCGCGAAACGCGGCTTGCGCACCTCGCCGGGCGAGGTGCTCGATACCGCGCCCGACCAGCGATATGGCTTCGTCGCGCGCCTCGGAGCGGTCGATCTTGAAGAGGCTCACGGCTTCGACCAGGCGCTGCGCCTGCTCCTCGAAGGAACGCGCGGCGGCACCCGTCTGCTCGACCAGCGCCGCGTTGCGCTGCGTCATGTCGTCGAGCTGCTGGATCGCCTTCGCGATGCCGTCGGCGCCCGCGCTCTGCTCCTGGGACCCGCGCGCGATGTCGCCGATGACCTCGGAGACGCCGCCCACGCTCGAGACCACGCGCTCGATCGTGGCGCCCGCCTCGTCCGCGAGCTTTCCCCCATCGCCGACCGCCTGCGCGCTCTCCGCGATCACGCCGCGGATTTCCTTCGCGGCCTCGGAGCATCGCGCGGCAAGGCTGCGCACCTCGGCCGCCACCACGGCGAATCCGCGTCCGTGCTCGCCCGCGTTGGCGGCCTCGACCGCGGCATTCAGCGCGAGAATGTTGGTCTGGAAGGCGATGCTCTCGATGAGGCCGGTGATGTCGGCGACGCGTTTCGAGCCGCCCTCGATGCGGTCCATGGTGCCGGCCATGCGGCGCATGGACTCGGCCGCGGCCTCCGCGATGGTGCGCGCTTCCTGCGCGAGCACGCTCGCGCGCCGGCAGCCCTCGGCGTTCTGGCGCACCGTGGCGGTGAGCTGCCCGGTCGCGCTCGCCGTCTCCTCGAGCGTCGAGGCCTGCTGCTCGGTGCGCTCCGAGAGCTCCGAGTAGCCGCGCGAGATGTCATGGGCGCCCGCGCGGATGATCGCGCCGCTCTCGTTCACCTGCTTCACGATCGAGGAGAGGTTCTCGCCCATCGCGTCGATGGAGCGCCACATGCGGGTGGCGTCCCGGCCGCCCGCGCGGCATACGTCGGTGCGCGTGCTGAGGTCGCCCGATGCGATGCGCTCCATGGTCCGGCTGATGCGGACGATGCCGATCTGGCCCCACATGACGATGGCCCCCAGCACGTACGTGGCGACGCAGAAGAGCGATGCGGCAGCGAGCGGCGCGCCCGAATAGGCGAGGAGGGCGGCGGTGGCATACAGCGCCGCGGCCAGCAGCACGCGGCCCCAGGGGCCGACGAAGGCGATCAGGACCAGCCCGGGCGTGAAGAATGACTGCATGGCGAACCTCGAAAAGTCCTTCCCGCGCGATTCTGTGCCATCCGCGCGCCGGCGAACAGCACGGCCGCGGGCGCGGATGTTTCAACTGGAATGTCGATCGGCCAAGGTCACCGAGGTCAGTGCGCCTCTTCCCAATTCGCGCCCACGCCCGCATCGACCACCAGCGGCACGTCGAGCTTCGCGACACCCATCATCAGGCGCTCGACATTGGGCTTCACGACGTCCAGCTCCTTCTCGGGGACCTCGAGCACCAGCTCGTCATGCACCTGCATGATGAGCTTGGCCTGCAGCTTCTGTGCATCGAGCCACGCCTGCACGGCGATCATCGCGAGCTTGATGAGGTCCGCCGCCGTGCCCTGCATGGGCGCGTTGATCGCCTGGCGCTCGGCGCCCTGGCGGCGCTGCATGTTGGACGAACGGATGTCGGGCAGCCAGAGCCGGCGGCCGAACACCGTCTCCACGAAGCCGCGCTCGCGCGCTTCCTGGCGCGTGGTCTCCATGTAGCGCGCGACGCCGGGATAGCGCTGGAAATACTTGTCCATGTAGCTCTGCGCGGCGGTGCGCTCGATGCCCAGGTTCTGCGCGAGGCCGAAGGCGCTCATGCCGTAGATCAATCCGAAGTTGATGACCTTCGCGTAGCGGCGCTGCTCGCTCGTGACCTGGTCCGGCGCCGCATCGAACACTTCGGAGGCCGTGTGGCGATGCACGTCCTCGCCGCGCGAGAAGGCCTCGACCAGGCTCTTGTCGGCGGAGAGGTGCGCCATGATGCGCAGCTCGATCTGCGAGTAGTCGGCGGAGACGATCTTCGAGCCGGGCGGCGCCACGAACGCCTCGCGGATACGGCGGCCTTCCGCCGTGCGCACCGGGATGTTCTGCAGGTTCGGGTCGGTCGAGGAGAGCCGCCCCGTCACCGCGACGGCCTGCGCGTAGTTGGTGTGCACGCGGCCGGTCTTCGCGTGCACCATGCGCGGCAGCTTGTCGGTGTACGTGCTCTTGAGCTTGGCCACGCTGCGGTGCTCGAGGAGCGCCGCGCAGATCGGATGGTCTTCCGCTAGCTTCTCCAGCACCTCCTCGTCCACCGAGGGGGCACCCGTGGGCGTCTTCTTGATCGTGCGCAGCTGCAGCCGGTTGAAGAGCACGTCGCAAAGCTGCTTGGGCGAGCCGAGGTTGAAGGGCCCGCCGGCGAGCTCGTGCGCGCGGCGCTCGAGGTCCATCATCTTTTGCCCCAGCTCGTGTCCCTGCTTCGAGAGCAGCTGGGTATCGATGAGCACCCCGTTCCTCTCCATCTGCAGCAGCACGCTCGCGACCGGGATCTCGATCTTCGAGTAGATGAAGTCGAGCTTCGCATCGCGCTCGATGCGGGGACGCAGCGCGCCGTGGATCTGGAGCGTGACGTCCGCGTCCTCGGCCGAATAGTCGGTCGCGCGCTGGATGTCCACCTGGTCGAAGGGAATCTGCGAGGCGCCCTTGCCGGCGACGTCCGTGTACTGGAGGAGCCCCGAAGCGCCCAGGAAGCGCGTGGCGAGCGCGTCCATGTCGTGGCGCTGGTGGCTCTCGAGCACGTACGCCTCGAGCAGCGTGTCGTGCTCGACGCCGCGCACCGTGATGCCGTAGTTCGCGAAGACCTGGCGGTCATACTTGGAGTTCTGCCCGACCTTGATCTTCGACGCGTCCTCGAGCCACCGCTTGAGCCTCGCGAGGACGCGGTCGAGCGGCAATTGCGCGGGTGCGCCGGCATAGCGGTGCGTGAGCGGCACGTAGGCCGCCTCCCCGGGCGTGGCGGCGAAGGAAAGCCCCACCAGCTCCGCGGTCATCGGGTCGAGGCTCGTGGTCTCGGTATCGAAGCAGGCGATCGCGGCGCTTTCGAGCTTCGCGGCCCATCGCTCGAGTTGCGCCTCCTCGACGATCGTCTCGTACTGGCGCGTCGCGACGAAGGGCGTGATCTCCTCGTGCGGGTCGACATTCCAGTTGAGGAGGGCGAAGTTGCGCCCGCCCTTGGCGCCGCCCGCCGCGCCGGCCGCGAGCGCCTTCGCCTCGGCCATCGTCGTGTCGCCGCGCTCGGGCGCGTCTTCCTTGTTGAGCAGCGAATCGCGCAGCGTGCGAAAGCCGAAGCGCGAGTAGAGCTCGATCAGCTTCTGGTTGTCCGGCCCCTTGTCCCTGAGCGCTTCCATCTCGAAGGGCAGCTCGACGTCGGTCTTCACGGTGAGCAATCGGCGCCCCGTGGGAAGCCAATCCTTGACGCGCCGCAGGTTCTCGCCGACCACGCCCTTGATCTCGTCCGCGTGCTCGATCACGCCCTCGAGCGAGCCGTACTGCTCGATCAGCTTGCACGCGGTCTTGGGACCGACCTTGTCGACGCCGGGCACGTTGTCGACCGCGTCGCCGATGAGCGCCAGGTAGTCGACGATCCTTTCCGGCGGCACGCCGAACTTGGCCTGCACGCCCGCCGCATCCAGCTTCTCCATCGGCACGGCCATGGTGTTCACCCAGGTGACGTGCCCGTTCACGAGCTGGGTGAGGTCCTTGTCGCCGGTGGAGATGACGGAGTCCCAGCCGTGCTCCTGGGCGTGCACGACCAGCGTGCCGATCACGTCGTCGGCCTCCACGCGGTCCACGCAGATGACGGGCCAGCCGAGCGCCTTGATGGTGTCGATCAGCGGATCGATCTGGCGGGCCAGGTCCTCGGGCATCGCCTGGCGCGTCGCCTTGTACTCCGGATAGATGTCGTCGCGGAAGGTCTTGCCCTTGGGGTCGAGGACGCAGGCGATATAATCCGAGGGAAAGTCCTGCTTGAGCTTCCTCAGCATGTTCACCACGCCGTAGATGGCGTTGGTGGGCTCGCCCGCCGGGCTCCTCAGTTCCCGGATCGCGTGGAACGCGCGGTAGAAATAACTCGGCGCGTCGACCAGCAGGAGCCGCTTCTTCGTCTCGTTCATCTCAGTCGTTGGGCCCCGCCATGACCTTCACCTCTCCGAAGCTGCAGAAACCCGCCGATCCGCAGCTCGTCCGCCGCTCGCAGGTCTCCGCTCGCGAGGCGTGGCGGATGTTCGAAATTATGGCAGAGTTCGTCACCGCCACCGAGCAGCTGCAGTCGATCCAGCCGGCGGTGTCCATCTTCGGCAGCGCCCGCGTCGCTCCCGAGCATCCCTACTACAAGGTCGCCGAGGATGTCGCGCGCCGGCTCTCCGACGCGGGCTTCGCCGTCATCTCCGGCGGCGGCCCCGGCATCATGGAGGCGGCCAACAAGGGCGCCTACGCGGGAACGAGCCCGAGCGTGGGCCTCAACATCCAGCTGCCCTTCGAGCAGTCGGGCAACGGCTTCCAGGACGTCTCGCACACGTTCCAGCACTTCTTCGCGCGCAAGGTGATGTTCGTGAAGAGCGCGTGCGCCTTCGTGATGATGCCCGGCGGCTTCGGCACCATGGACGAGCTCTTCGAGGTGCTCACCCTGGTGCAGACGGGAAAGATCCGCAAGATCCCCATCATCCTGATGAACTCCGATTTCTGGTCCGGTTTGCTGGCGTGGGTCAAGGGCCGGCTGCGCGAGGACGGCATGATCGGGGTCGAGGATCCGGATCTCCTCACCGTGATCGACGATCCGCAAGCGGTGGTCGACAAGATCTTCGACCACTACCTGGCGCGCGGCTTCGAGCTCAGCCCCTCGGAACGGGAGTCGGAGCTCGCGCTCTAACTGGTACACTTCGCTCCCCCGGAGAAACCATGAAAACCGCGCTTCGCATCGCCGCCCTGGTGCTCGCAGCCGCCAGCATCACGGCAGTGGCCCAGTCCACGGAGCGCCCGAAGCCGCCCGGAACGCGCCCGCTCGAGGAGCTGCCGCCGCCCCCCGCCTTGCCGCCCGTCTCGCCGACGGATGCACAAACGCCGCAGATTCAACCCGACGTCACGGTGCGAAAGGAAGGCGGCAGCACCTACGAGGAGTATCGCCTGCGCGGCAAGCTGTACATGGTGAAAGTGACGCCGGCCCACGGCCACCCGTACGTCCTCATGGACAACAAGGGCGACGGCACCTTCATGCGCCAGGACAATCCGCTCGACTCGGGCGTGCGCGTGCCCCAGTGGGTCCTGATGGAATTCTGATGTCCTGATGTCCGTATTCACCCCCGTCTCGCCCGAACAGGCTCGCGCCTTCCTGACCCACTACGCGCTCGGCGACCTCGACAAGCTCGAGGGCATCGCCCAGGGCGTGGAGAACACCAACTACTTCCTCACGACCACGACGGGGGAATACGTCCTCACGCTCTTCGAGCACATTCCGCGCGACGACCTGCCCTTCTACATCGGGCTCATGGACCACCTCGCGCACGCCGAAGTGATCTGCCCCGCGCCGATGCACCGCGAGGACGGCGAGATGCTGGGTGAGCTGAACGGCAAGCCCGCCGTGATCGTGAGCCGCCTGCCCGGCGAGCCCGAGCCGCAGCCCGACGAGGACGACTGCCACATCGTCGGGCGCATCCTCGCCGGCATCCACCTCGCCGCCTTCGATTACGAGGCCGGCCTCGCGAACTGGCGCGGGCGCGAGTGGCGCGAGAGCTTCGCCGAGCAGGTGAAGCCGCGGCTTTCGAAGGCGGAGAACGACCTCATCGCCACTGAAAACGCCTACCAGGCGGCGCACGATGACGACGTGCTGCCGCAGGGCGTCATCCACGGCGACCTCTTCCACGACAATGTGCTCTGGGACGAGGAAGGCCACGGCGGCGTGATCGACTTCTACTTCGCATGCGATGACGTGCTGCTCTACGACGTGGCCATCGCGGTGAACGACTGGTGCGCCAACCGGGACGCAACGCTCGACGCGAAGCGCACCCACGCGTTCGTGAAGGGGTACCAGTCGCTGCGGCCGCTGGAAGACCTGGAACGCGAGATGTGGCCGGTGATGCTGCGGCGCGCGGCGCTGCGCACGTGGCTCGGGCGCCTGGGCTACAACCACTTCCCGCGCGACTCGCACATGACGATCCCGAAGGACCACGAGTTCTCCCGGCGCCTGCTCGAGCGCCACATCGCACATCCCCAGGCGCTCTGATGGATCCTTCCTTCCGCGTGGCGACCCTCCCCGCGACCCGCGGCGTGGGCTGGCTGCGCGAATCGTTCAAGCTCTTCCGCGGCGCGCCGCTGCAGTGGATCGGCCTCTGCTCGGGCTGGATCTCCATCACGTTCGCGCTCATGATCCTGCCGCTCATCGGGGGCGTGCTCTTCAACGTGCTGCAGCCGGCGTTCTTCGCGAGCTTCGCGATCGCCGCCTACCGCCAGTCGGTCGGCGAGACCATCGCGATGGGCGACCTCTTCAGCGGATTCCGCCGCCACTGGCGCGCGCTCGCGGTCGTGGGGACGATCCTCTTCCTGGGCGAGATGGTGGTGGTGCTGGTGATGTGGATGCTGGGCCTGCCGCTGGCGCCCGAAGGACCGGGACCGTTCACGGTGCAGGACTACGTGGACATGCTGCAGGGCTCCGAGTGGATCCTCGCGACGGGCTTCGTGCTGACCCTCGTCGTGAAGGGCGCCCTCTGGTTCGCCCCGCCGCTCATCGTCTTCCACGGCATGAGCGTCGGCCACGCGATGCGCTGGAGCGTGTACGCGGCGGTCGAGAACCTCGGCGCCATGATGGTCTACGGCGCCACGCTCCTCGCGCTCGTCTTCCTCGGACTGATTCCCTACGGCCTCGGGCTGCTGGTGGTGATCCCGCTCATGGCGATCAGCACGTTCGTGGGGTACCGCGAGGTCTTCGAAGCAAACGACCGGGGTCTGACCACTGTCAGCAAATGAAACGGTGCTTCCCCCGTTTCATTTGCTGACAGTGGTCAGACCCCGGCCTCAAGCTGCGGTGAGCTTCGCGTACTGGAGCGCAAGCCACTTGGTTCCCTCGGAACGGAAGCGGACCTGCACGCGCGCGTCGAGGCCGCGGCCCTCGTAGTTGAGGATGACGCCCTCGCCGAACTTGGCGTGGCGCACGTTCTGGCCGATGGTGAAGGGCTGCTCGTCGGGGCGCTGCATCTCGAAGCCCGCGCGCTCGGGCTGGCGTGGATAGCGGCTGGGATCGGCCTGGGGCGCACGGCCGCCACCCGAGCTCCAGGCGCCGCCGTTGCCGCCGCGCGCGGATCCGCCCCACGCGTTGCCCTGCCAGCCGCCGTTGCCGCCGCTGGGCGACATGCCGCGGTGCTCGAACTGCTTCTCCGGCAGCACGATCCATTTGCAGAGCGCGGCCGGAATCTCGTCCACGAAGCGCGACACGATGCCGTAGCGGGGCTGCCCATGCAGCATGCGGCTGCCGGCGTACGACAGGTACAGGCGCTTGCGCGCACGGGTGATCGCGACGTACATGAGGCGCCGCTCCTCCTCGATGCCGCCGTCCTCGAGCATGCTGTTCTCGTGGGGGAAGAGCCCTTCCTCCAGTCCTGAAATGAAGACGGCGGAAAACTCGAGGCCCTTCGCCGAGTGCACCGTCATGAGCTGCAGCGCATCCTGGCCAGGACCGGCCTCGCGCTCGCCGGCCTCGAGGCTCGCGTGGGACAGGAACGCCGCGAGCATCTGCTGCTCGGGGGTGCCGACCACCGTGGCGACTTCACCCTCCGCCACTTCGG
The DNA here is from genome assembly GCA_035656735.1 of Usitatibacter sp. Taxonomy (GTDB): domain Bacteria; phylum Pseudomonadota; class Gammaproteobacteria; order Burkholderiales; family Usitatibacteraceae; genus Usitatibacter. The sequence continues at coordinate 204,244 of DASRRY010000039.1, forward strand.
CTTCGGGCTCGAGCCCGTGCTCGAAGTCCTCGACGAAGAGGCTCGCCGCATTGACCAGCTCGTTCAGGTTCTCGAGCCGGTCCTGACCGTCCTTTTCGGCCGCGTAGTGCTGCTTCAAGTTGCTGCGCTCGAGGATCTCCTCGATCAGCTCGGGCAGCGGCAGCGACTCGGCGGATTTCGTGAGCGAATCGATCACCGCCACGAACTGCTGGATCGCCGTGCCGCTGCGCCCGCCCACGACACCGGCGCGCGCGACGTGCATGAGGCTGCCCATGCCCTGCTCGCTCGCCTCCTGCAGCTGCTCGATGGAGCGCGCGCCGATGCCCCGCGGCGGAAAGTTCACGACGCGCGTGAAGGCGGTGTCGTCGTCGGGGTTGGCGGCAAGCCGCAGGTACGCCAGCGCGTGCTTCACCTCCTGCCGCTCGAAGAAGCGCAGGCCCCCGTAGACCTTGTACGACACGCCCGAGCGGAAGAGATGGTGCTCGAGGATGCGCGACTGGGCGTTGGACCGATAGAGGAGCGCCATGTCCGAGAGAGCCATGCCCTCGCGGTGCAGCTGCTTCACCTCGTCCACGACGAAGCGCGCCTCTTCCTCGTCGTTCGCCGCGGCATAGATGCGAAGCGGCTCGCCCTTGCCCTCGGAAGTCCAGAGGTTCTTGCCCAGGCGCGAGGTGTTCTTCGCGATGATCGCGTTGGCGGCGTCGAGGATGTTGCCGTGTGAGCGATAGTTCTGCTCGAGCTTGACCACGTCCTTCACGCCGAAGTCGCGCACGAACTCGTTCATGTTCCCGACTTCGGCGCCGCGGAAGCGATAGATCGAGTTGTGGGTGACGAGACCCCCGGCGACGAAGTTGTGCGTCGGGAAGACGTCGATGTCGAAAACGGTTCGTCCCTCGCCGTGGAAACGGTGCACCCGCACCACCTCGTCCGGGGCGCCGTCGCCCTGGACCATGGCCATGCCGCGGACCATGGAGGCGGCGAGCATCTCGCGGAAGCGCCGGCGCTCGTGACAGACCTCCATGCGCGGCATTTCCGGGTCGCCGGCGAGGGCGGCCGCCTCATGCGCGAGCGCCGCGAAATGCGTGTGCTCCGGCGTGCTCACGATGCGCTTGCCGCTGCGCGTGACCACCTCGACCAGGTCGCCCCGGGCGCCACTCGAGTGGGTCCGGAACACCGTGCCCGTCACGAAGCGGCCATGCTGGTCGAGCGACCGGACGCGGTCGCCGACCCCGATCGACTCGATCGGCTGGAGCGACCCGTCGGCCATCGTCACCTGCGTCCCCGCCGGCAGGCACTGGTCGTCGTCGCCGACCGCGAACACGCAGCCGTTCGACCCCGCCATCATCTTGATCCAGCGGTACTGCAGCTTGTTCGTGTCCTGGAACTCGTCGACCAGGATGTACTTGAAGCGCTGCTGGTAGTGCTGCAGCAGATGGAGATTGTGCGCGAGCGTCTCGAACGTCCGCAGCAGGAGCTCCGCGAAGTCCACCACGCCCTCGCGATTGCACTGCGCGTCGTAGTCCGCGTAGAACCCGACCATGCGCCGCGTGAAATCATCCGTCGCCTCGACCGCATTCGCCCGCAGTCCCGCCTCCTTCGAGGCATTGATGAATTGCATGAGGGTCCGCGGCGGATACTTCTCCTCGTCCAGGCCCTGCGCCTTCGCGAGCCGCTTGATCAGCGCCAGCTGGTCGCCCGAATCCAGGATCTGGAAGAGCTGGGGCAGGTTGGCCTCGCGGTGATGCGTGCGCAGCAGCCGGTTGCAGAGGCCGTGGAACGTGCCCACCCACATGCCACGGGTATTGATCGGCAGCATCGCCGAGAGCCGCGTGAGCATCTCGCGCGCGGCCTTGTTGGTGAAGGTCACCGCCAGGACGCCGGCGGGGCTCGCCTGCCCCGACTGGATCAGGTGCGCGATGCGCGTCGTGAGCACCTTCGTCTTGCCGCTGCCGGCGCCGGCGAGGATGAGGGCGCACTCGCGCGGCAACGTGACCGCCTGGAGCTGCTGCGGATTGAGGTTCTGGAGATACGGGGCGGACATTGGGAATACGTTGGGGCTCGAGCCTCCATTTTCCACGAAAAAAAAGGGCGCCGCGTGGACGCCCCCAACTGTCTGCCCCAACTGCTGTGTCTCGCCACGGAAAGGCGGGACGAAGAAGTGACAGCGCCCGCGCGCGGGAAGTTCCGCCGCTTCAACGGCGCGCTTCGCCCTCGCGCGAAATGGACGGAATCGCCACGCCGGGCACCTCGCGGATGGACGCCATGAGCGCGCGCGCCGCGTCCTCGCCTGCCAGCCCGCGCACCTCCACGCGCTGCACGCCGGCCTCGGCCACGACCTCCGCCGGATAGCCGCGCAGGCGCAATTCGCGGGAGAGCGCCAACGCCTTGTTGCGCTCGTAGAACTTGGACGCGACGACGACCCAGGTCCCGCCCAGGCGCGCGGCCGGGCCGCCGCCCTCGATCTCGGTCTCCCGCGACCACTCGCGGACCTGCTTCTCGTCCACGCGGCCGGCCTGCGGCGCGCCCTCGCGCGCGCGCTGGTAGAAGTCGCGCGGCTTGTCGAGCGTGACCGCTTCGCCCTCGTCCGCGCGCACGCTCACGCGCCCATCGAGCAGGCAGACGAGATCGCGCGCATCGGTGGACTTGCCCCAGACGTCGGTGCCGCGGATACCGGCGGTGATGGTCCGCACCCGGATGTCGATCTCGCGGCTGCGGCCCACGCCCAGGGCTCCGGTGGTGAAGCGAAAGGCGCCATAGACCACGTGCATCACCGAACGGAAGACGCCGCGATCCTCGACCTTCTCGACGATGAAGCGCGCGTTCTCGCCGAGCTTCACGGTGCTGCCCTCCGCGAGGCGCAGTTGCACGCGCGCATGGGTGCCGGTACGCAGCATGTCCGAGGCGCGCAGCTGCGTCCCCGGCGTGAGTGGAACGGAGTAGCCGCCGCGATCGAGCCACGCGGGGTATTGCACCGCATCGACCTGCATGGGCGCGGCGTTCGCGCCGGCGATGACCAGCACGGATGCGGCAGAAGCGAGCCAGCGCGATGCGTGCGACCGTTGCTCCATTGCGTCCTCCCCGGCGTCGTGAGCACGCGTAGTGTACGGGTGCCGGCCCCTCGACGCGCGGCCCGCGGGGACGCGGAGCGTCGCAACGTTATAATTCCCCTTGAAGAATATTTCCCGCAGCACCCCCTCCATGGAATCGCAATACCAGCCGAAGGCGATCGAGCCGCAGGTCCAGGCGCAGTGGGCACGCGACAACGCGTTCCGCGCCCCGGACGACTCCCCGAAACCGAAGTACTACTGCGTCTCGATGCTGCCGTATCCCTCGGGCAAGCTGCACATGGGGCACGTGCGCAACTACACGATCAACGATTCGCTGTACCACTTCATGCGCATGAAGGGTTACAACGCCTTGATGCCCATGGGATGGGATGCCTTCGGCCTGCCGGCGGAGAACGCGGCGATGGCCAACGGCGTGCCGCCCGCGAAGTGGACCCGGGACAACATCGCCTACATGAAGAAGCAGTGCCAGGCGATGGGCTGGGCGATCGACTGGTCGCGCGAGGTCGCCACCTGCTCGCCGGGCTATTACCGCTGGAACCAGTGGTTCTTCCTGCGCATGCGCGAAAAGGGGCTGGTCTACAGGAAGACCGGCGTCGTGAACTGGGATCCGGTCGACATGACCGTGCTCGCCAACGAGCAGGTGATCGACGGCCGCGGATGGCGCACCGGGGCGCTGGTGGAAAAGCGCGAGATCCCGATGTGGTACATGCGGATCACGCAATACGCGGACGAGCTGCTCGACTCGCTCGATGGCCTCGGCTGGCCCGAGCAGGTGAAGCAGATGCAGCGCAACTGGATCGGCCGCTCGAGCGGCGTCGAGTTCACGCTGCCCTATGCGGCCGAGACCGCGCAGCGCATGAACGAGGGCCGGGGTCCCCATCTTGATGGGGGCAATACCAACAAGCAGGGGCTCGCAGTGTTCACCACGCGCGCCGACACGATCATGGGCATCACCTTCGCGGCCGTGGCGGCGGAGCACCCCCTTGCGACCGAGGCCGCGCGGAACAACCCGCAGCTCGCGGCCTTCGTCGAGGAATGCAAGAAGGGCGGCGTGCAGGAAGCCGAGCTCGCCACGATGGAGAAGAAGGGCATGCCCACGGGCCTCTATGTCCTGCATCCCTTCACCCAGGAGCCGATCGAGGTGTGGGTCGGCAACTACGTGCTCATGAGCTATGGCGAGGGCGCGGTCATGGCCGTGCCGGGGCATGACGAACGTGATTTCGCCTTCGCGAAGAAATACGGCCTCGCCATCAAGCAGGTGATCGACGTCGAGGGAAAGCCCTATTCGACGGACGAATGGCAGGAGTGGTATGCGGCGCCGGGCCGCAACGTCGCCTCCGGCAAGCTCGACGGCCTCGACCAGGAGGCCGCGATCGATGCGGTGGCCGCCGAGCTCGAGCGCATCGGCCTCGGACGCAAGCGCGTGCAGTACCGGTTGCGCGACTGGGGCATCTCGCGCCAGCGCTACTGGGGCACGCCGATTCCCATCGTGCTCTGCCCGAAGTGCGGCGACGTGGGCGTGCCCGACGACCAGCTGCCCGTGGTGCTGCCGGACGACATGGTGCCGGACGGCAGCGGCAGTCCGCTCGCGAAGTCGCCGGAATTCTTCGAGACGAAATGCCCGAAATGCGGCGGTGACGCGAAGCGCGACACGGATACGATGGACACCTTCGTCGACTCGTCCTGGTACTTCATGCGCTACACGTGCCCCGACGCGAAGACCATGGTGGACGAGCGCGCCAACAAGTGGCTTCCGGTCGACATCTACATCGGCGGTATCGAGCACGCGATCCTGCACCTGCTCTACGCGCGCTTCTGGACCAAGGCGATGCGCGACATGGGCCTGGTGAAGGTCGATGAGCCGTTCGCCAACCTGCTCACGCAGGGCATGGTGCTGAACCACATCTTCTCGCGCCGCACCGCGAAGGGCGGCATCGAGTACTTCGCGCCCGACGAGGTGCAGGTCTCGACGGATGCGGAAGGCAAGATCCTCGGCGCCACGCTGGAAGCCGACGGCAGCGCGATCGACTACGACGGCATCGGCACGATGTCGAAGTCCAAGCGCAACGGCGTGGATCCGCAGGACATGATCGAGCGTTACGGGGCCGATACCGCGCGCCTCTACGTGATGGAAGCGAACCCGCCGACGGACACCGTGCTCTGGTCGGACAAGGCGGTGGATGGCGCCGCGCGCTTCCTGCGGCGGTTGTGGAAGATGGTGCACGACCACGTGAGCGCCGGCGTGGTGAAACCGTACCCCGACCCCGGTCCTCTCCCGGGCGATCGGGAGGACCATCCGCGTGAGCTCTCGAAGGAGCTCAAGGAGCTGCGCTTCAAGCTCCACAAGACGATCGAGAAGGTCGCGGACGATTACGGGCGGCGAATGCAGTTCAACACCGCGGTCGCCGCGGTGCGCGAGCTCCTGAACCTCTACGACGACGTGAAGGACCGCAGCCCCGTCGCGCGCGCGGTGGCGCAGGAGGTCCTCGAGAACGCAGTGCTGCTGCTCTCGCCGATCGTGCCGCACGTCACCACCGCGCTCTGGCGCGAGCTGCGGCCGGAAACCCGCCTGCTGGACCAGCCGTGGCCCGCGGTCGACCCCGATGCGCTCGTGCAGGATACGATCCTGCTCGTGCTGCAGGTGAATGGAAAATTGCGCGGCCACATGCACGTGCCGGCCGACGCGACGCGCGAGCAGATCGAGGCGGCGGCGATGCACGACGAGCAGGTCCTCAAGTTCATGGCGGGCCAGAAGGCCAAGAAGGTGGTCGTCGTCCCGGGGAGGCTCGTCAATGTGGTGGTCTGAGATGCGTTCGCGGGCCGTCGCTGCGCTTGCGGCCTCCGCGATGGCGTTGACGGGCTGCGGCTTCCAGCTCCGCGGCGATCCGGCCGTGGGCTTGAAGACGATGAGCATCTCCGCGGTCGGCGGCGCCGGCACCGTGACCGAGATTCGCCGCATCCTCGCCACGGGACCGACGAAGGTCGTGGGCAATCCCAAGGAGGCCGAAGCCCAGCTGCGCATCCTCGAGGAGAAGCGCGACAAGGCGGTGCACACCATCACCGCATCGGGCCGCGTCTACGACTTCCAGCTGAGGCTCACGGTGCGCTACGAGGTTCTGGTCCCCGGGCACGAGCAGCCCCTCATCGAGCCCACCGAGGCCGTCTCCACCCGGCTCCTCACGTACAGCGAGTCGGCGCCGACCGCGAAGGAAGCGGAGGAGCAGCTGCTCTACAAGGACATGCAGGTGGACATCGCGGGGCGCATCCTGCGCCACATCGCCGTGGTGAGGCGCGAGCCTTGAAGATCACGACGCGCCAGCTCGAAGGCAGCCTGCGCAAGGGACTGGGCCGCCTCTATGCGATCCATGGGCCCGAGGCGCTGCTCGCGCTCGAGGCGGCGGATCGCATTCGCGAGGCCGCGCGCAAGGACGGCTGCACCGAGCGCGAGATCTTCTTCGCCGAGCCGGGCGTCGACTGGAACCGCCTCGGCGCCGCCGCCTCGAACCTGTCGCTCTTCGCGTCGAAGCGCCTCGTGGAGCTGCGCATACCGACGGGCAAGCCGGGCGCCGAGGGCGGCAAGGCGATCGAGGCGTGGGCCTCCCACCTCCCGGACGACGCCATCACGCTGGTCGTGCTGCCCGAGCTCGATTGGCAACAGCACAAGACGAAATGGTTCGAGTCCCTCGAGCGCAACGGCACGCTCGTCGAGGCGAAGGCCGTCACCCGCGACGAGCTGCCCGACTGGCTCGCCGAACGGCTCTCGCGGCAGGGCCAGCGCGCCTCCGTGGAGACGCTCGAGTGGCTTGCCGACCGCGTGGAAGGAAACCTGCTGGCGGCGAGGCAGGAAGTCGAAAAGCTGGCGCTGCTCCTGCCCGGGGGCGAGATCGACCTTTCCGCGCTGCGCGAGGCGGTGACCGACGTTTCCCGCTTCGAGCGCGACACGCTGCTGGAGGCGATTCACGGGCTCGAGCCCGCGCGCATCCCGCGCATCGTGGCCTGCCTCGAGGCCGAGGGCGAGCCGCTGCCGCTCCTGCTCTGGACGCTCACGGAGGAATTGCGCTACCTCGAGACGATCCGGGCCGGCCAGCGCCCGCGCCGCTTCATGCCGCCCGAGCGCATCGAGGCGCTCAACCGCACGGCGCGGCGGCACGACGCGCTTTCCTTCGACCGCGAGACCTTGCGAGCGCACCGGATCGACCGCATGATTAAAGGCGTCGAGACCGGCGATCCCTGGGATGCGATCGTCGATCTCGCGATGGGCATCTCGGGGCGGCCCGTGATGCTGGAAGCCGCATAAGGATCATGAACGACCTCACCGCCTCCACCGATCTCCACGCGCACATGCTCGCCATGGGCGAGGGCGCGCGTGCGGCGAGCCGCGCGCTCGCGCGGGCCACGACGGCGGCGAAGAATCGCGCCCTCGAGCAGGCGGCCGATGCGCTGGTGGCGCGCGAGAAGGCGATCCTCGCCGCGAATGCCGAGGACGTGAAGGGCGCGCGCGCCGAGGGCCGCGACGACGCCTTCATCGACCGGTTGAAGCTCACCGCCAAGGCGATCGAGGCCATGGCCGAGGGACTGCGCGAGATCGCCAAGCTCGCCGATCCCGTGGGCGAGGTGACCGGCCTCACGTATCGCCCGTCCGGCATCCAGGTCGGCAAGATGCGCGTGCCGCTGGGCGTGATCGGCATCATCTACGAATCGCGCCCGAACGTGACGGCGGATGCGGGCGGGCTCTGCCTCAAGTCGGGCAATGCCTGCATCCTGCGCGGCGGCAGCGAGTCCATGAAGTCGAACCAGGCGATCGCCCACTGCCTCGCGGCGGGCCTCAAGGCGGCGGGGCTTCCCGAAGCGTCGATCCAGCTGGTCGGCACGACGGACCGGCGCGCGGTGGACGAGCTGGTGGCGATGGAGAAGCACGTCGACGCCATCGTGCCGCGGGGCGGCAAGGGGCTCATCGAGCACGTCTCCAGGCAGGCGCGCGTGCCCGTCATCAAGCACCTCGACGGCGTGTGCCACGTCTACGTCGACGATCGCGCGGACGTCACCAAGGCCGTCGCCATCGCCGACAACGCGAAGACGCAGCGCTACGGCACGTGCAACACGATGGAGACGCTTCTCGTCGCGGAATCGGTCGCGGCCAGGGTCCTGCCGAAGATCGCGAAGATCTACGCGAAGAAGGGCGTCGAGATGCGCGCCGACGCCGCGGCCCGGGCACACCTCGCGAAGGCCGGCGTCGAGGGCGTGAAGGACGCCTCCGAGGAGGATTTCTACGCCGAGTACCTCGCGCCGATCGTCGCGATCGCCGTGGTGCCGGGGCTGGATGCGGCGCTCGCGCACATCGCGAAGTACGGCTCGCAGCACACCGACGCGATCGTGACCGAGGACTGGAGCGCCGCGCAGCGTTTCCTGCGCGAGGTCGATTCCAGCTCGGTGATGGTCAACGCCTCCACGCGCTTCGCCGACGGCTTCGAGTACGGCCTCGGCGCGGAGATCGGCATCTCCACCAACAAGCTGCATGCGCGCGGCCCCGTGGGCCTGGAGGGGCTCACCTCGCAGAAGTGGATCGTCCTCGGCGACGGCCACGTGCGCGAGTAGCGGAGCGATCGATCACGGGCGCGCTCGGGATCTTTGGCGGCACCTTCGACCCGGTCCATTTCGGGCACCTGCGGCTCGCGACCGAGCTTGCGGAGGCGTTCCGCCTGGAGAAGGTCCTCTTCCTCCCCGCCGGATTGCCCTACCACCGGGGACGCGACGCCCACGCCAACGCCGAGCAGCGCCTCACCATGCTCAAGCTCGCCACCGGCCGCGACCCCCGGTTCGACGTCGATGACCGGGAACTCAGGCGCGCCGGCAACACCTATACCTACGACACCCTGGCCGAGATCCGCGCCGAGCGCGGCCCGCAGGCGCCCCTCGTCTTCCTCGCGGGGACCGATACGTTCGCCAAGATCGACACGTGGCACCGCTGGACCGAGCTCTTCGACCTCGCGCACTTCGGCGTCGCGATCCGGGCCGATGACGAGCAATGGTTCTCACGCGGGCCCGGCGCGTTTCCCAAGGAGATCTGGCCGCGCATCACCTTGAGCCTGCGCGAGCTGCTGGCGAGCCCAGCGGGCAAGGTAATGACCTTCCGCATGACGCCGCTCGCGATCGCGTCCAGCGCGATGCGCGAGATGGCCGCCGCCGGCGACTCGATCCGCTACCTGACCCCCGAGCCGGTCGTGGAGTACATCCGCACCCACCGCCTCTACCAACCCGTCACCCAGGAGACCGCCGTCCCCGACGCCACCCGATGAAGAAACTCTCGACCCTCGCCAAGAAGAAGCTCGTGATCTCCGCGCTCGAAGACATCAAGGCGCACGACATCCAGGCGATCGACGTGCGCAAGCTCACGCCGATCTTCGACTGGGTGGTCGTGGCGACCGCCGACTCCGCGCGGCAGACGAAGGCGCTCTCGCGCCATGTGCTCGACACGCTGAAGGGGGCCGGCTCGAGCATTGTCGGCACGGAGGGCGAGGACTCCGGCGACTGGATCCTGGTCGACGCGGGCGACATCGTGACGCACGTGATGCAGCCGGCGGTCCGCGCGTACTACGCGCTCGAGGAGCTCTGGAGCGACGGCAAGTTCGACGACGTCGTGAATTCCACGGCCCCAGTCGAGGCGACCCGCGTGCGCTCGCCGCGCAAGCGCACCGCCGAGCACGAGGCGGCGCCGGCGAAGAAGCCGCGCAAGCGCAAGGCCGCGGCCGGCGCACCGCGGGCAAAGGCCGGGACGGCGCGCGAGAAAGGGCGCCGGCGGCCCGCCGCCTAGCGATGCGCGTCTCGATCCTGTCGGTGGGCCACAAGATGCCGGCATGGATCCAGAAGGGATTCGAGGAGTACACGCGGCGCATGCCGCCGGAGATCCGCGTCGAGCTCGTGGAGCTCAAGCCCGACGATCGATCCACCGGCAAGACGCTGGCGCGGGCGATGCAGGCCGAAGGCGAGCGCATGCTCGCCGCCGTGCCCGACAAGGCCACGCTCCTGGCGCTCGACGAGAAGGGTCGTGCCGTCTCGACGCAGGGTCTCTCCGTCATGCTGGCCGACTGGATGCGCGACGGATCCCATCCGACGTTCGCGATCGGCGGCGCCGACGGGCTCGACGCCGCCGTGAAGGACCGGGCGGACAAGCTCATCTCGCTCTCCGCCCTCACGCTGCCCCACGGGCTCGTGCGCGTGCTCCTCGCCGAGCAGCTCTACCGCGCGTGGACGATCCTCGCGCGGCACCCTTACCACCGGGAATGACGCGGCGCGCCCCGGTGCTCCTGATCCTGCCCGGCTTCGACGGGGACGGGGCGCTGCGTTCGGGCTTCGTGCGCGAGCTGCGCCCGGCCTACGACGCGCGGGCACTCACCTACCCGAACCGGGCGCTGGGGTCCCTCGCCGGGTATTGCCGATATGCCGCGCAGCAGGTCGCGCCGGAGGAGCGCGTGGTCCTCGTCGCGGAGTCGTTCTCGGGCCTGGTGGCGGCGCGCTGGGCGGTGCGCGACCCTCATGTCGACGGTCTCGTCCTGTGCGGCGCCTTCGCCAGCAACCCGGTGTGGGCCGCGGCCCTCGGGGCGGCGCTGCCCAACGTCGTGCGCTTCGGCGCGCAGTTCCTGGGGCCCCTGCGCATGGCGTCATCCGACCCCGCCCGCAGGCAGTGGTCCCGCGACTTCTCGCGCACGCTCCAGGCCCTCGCGCCCGAGGTCGTCGCGGAGCGCCTGCGCCTCATTGCGACCGAAAATGTGAGCGAGGACTTGCGCGCACTCCGCATTCCGGTAATCCTCCTGCAATTCGACGGCGACCTCGTGGTCGGGCCCCGGGCCCGCGGCGAGCTCGAGACGGTCTGTCACAATGCGCGGGTGATCCGGCATCCCGGTCCCCATTTCGCGCTGGAGACGCAACCGCGCTCCTGCGCCGACGCATTGCGCGGAGCGCTCCTGGAGATCGCCGCAGGGGAGACGCGCAGGTCATGATCTATCTTGCATCCAGGAGCCCGCGACGCCGGGAGCTGCTCGCGCAGATCGGCGTGAAGTTCGAGCCGCTGCTGTTCCGCGAGGGCACGCGCCAGGACGCGGACACCGACGAGGCCCAGCGCCCCGGCGAGGACGCCGACAGCTACGTGCGGCGCGTGACCGAGCTCAAGGCGGAGGCCGCATGGCAGCGCATCGTGATGCGCCGGGGACTGCGCCGCATGCCGGTCCTCGCGGCGGATACCACGGTGGCGCTCGACGGGTTGATCCTCGCCAAGCCCGCGGACCGCGCGGACGCCGAGCGCATTCTCGGGCTTCTGTCCGGAACCAAGCATCGCGTGCTCACGGCCGTGGCGCTGCAGTTCGAGAGCCGCTTCGAGATCATCGTGAGCGAATCCTTCGTGACCTTCGCCGTGCTGCATCCCGACCGCATCGCCGGGTACGTCCAGTCCGGCGAGCCCTTCGACAAGGCCGGCGCCTACGGCATCCAGGGCCGCGCCGCCGCATTCATCGAGCGCATCGAGGGCAGCTACTCCGGCGTGATGGGCCTGCCGCTCTTCGAGACCGCGAATCTATTGAGGTCCTTCGGGGTCGCCGTGCCCTGACGTACGAAAAGCATAAGGTCCGCAGATAAACGCAGATAAACGCAGATGATTCGTGATGGAGGTTGACGGCCAGGTATCACGTGAATATCCGATAGGGTAACGGCCTTATCTGCGTTTATCTGCGTTTATCTGCGGACCCTCGCCTCTTGTGTCCAATCGCGGGGCCCGGATGAACGAGCAAATCCTGATCAACGTCACGCCGCAGGAAACGCGCGTGGCGATCACCGAGCAGGGCGCCGTGCAGGAGCTGCACGTCGAGCGCGACTCGAGCCGCGGGCTGGTGGGCAACGTCTACCTGGGCCGCGTCTGCCGCGTGCTGCCGGGCATGCAGTCGGCGTTCGTCGAGATCGGCCTGCCACGAGCGGCCTTCCTGCACGTGGCGGACATCTGGACCGCGCGCACGGCCAACGGCGGCGGCGAGCGGCCCATCGAGAAGATCCTCACCGAGGGCCAGACGCTTCTGGTTCAGGTGGTCAAGGACCCCATCGGCAGCAAGGGCGCGCGGCTCTCGACGCAGATCTCCATCGCGGGGCGGCTGCTCGTCTACCTGCCGCAGGATCCCCACATCGGCATCTCGCAGCGCATCGAGGACGAGGCCGAACGCGAGCACTTGCGCGAGAAGATCCATTCGCTCATCCCGCCGGGCGAGACCGGCGGGTTCATCGTGCGCACCGTGGCCGAGGCGGCGGCCGACGCGGAGCTGTCCGCGGACATCGAGTACCTCATCACGCTCTGGAAGCAGATCCAGCTCTCGGCGCAGACGGCACCTCCCCAGGCCCTGCTCTACCAGGACCTCTCGCTCGCGACGCGCGTGCTGCGCGACCTCGTGACGTCGAGCACCGAGCGCATCATCGTCGACTCGCGCGAGACGTTCGGCAAGCTCACCGAATTCGCCTCCCGGTACACGCGGCAGGCGCTGCCGATCCTCGAGCACTACACGGGCGAGCGCCCGCTCTTCGACCTCTTCGCCGTCGAGGAGGAGATCGAGCGTGCCCTGGCGCGCCGCGTGGACCTCAAGAGCGGCGGCTACCTCATCATCGACCAGACCGAGGCGTTGACCACCGTGGACGTGAACACCGGCGGCTTCGTCTCGGGGCGCTCGTTCGACGACACGATCTTCAAGACCAACCTCGAGGCGGCGCAGGCGATCGCACGCCAGCTCCGGCTGCGCAACCTGGGCGGCATCATCATCGTCGACTTCATCGACATGGAAAGCGTCGAGCACCGGGACGCGGTGCTGGCGGAATTCCGCAAGGCCCTGTCGCGCGACCGCACGCGGGTCGCCGTGAACGGGTTCTCGCAGCTCGGGCTCGTGGAGATGACGCGCAAGCGCACGCGTGAATCGCTCGCGCACGTGCTCTGCGAGGCCTGCCCGACCTGCGAGGGGCGCGGCGAGCTCAAGACGCCGCAGACGATCTGCTACGAGATCCTGCGCGAGATCCTGCGGGCGCACCGGCAGTTCAACGCGAAGGAGTACCGCATCCTCGCCTCGCAGAAGGTGATCGATCTTTTCCTCGAGGAGGAAGCGGGCGGCCTCACGCAGCTCGGCGACTTCATCGCCAAGCCCATCTCGATGCAGGTCGAGAGCGCCTACACGCAGGAGCAATACGACGTGATCCTGCTGTGAGGCAGGGGTCTGACCACTGTCAGGATGTGAAACGGCCCTGAGCCTGGTAGCGCGTTTCACATCCTGACAGTGGTCAGACCCCCGACTTAAGTCTTCGGAACCTTCTGCAGGATGCGGCGCGCTTCCTGGAGGCGCCAGATCGAGTCGTCGAGGCGCTGGGTGACGTCCGTATCGGTGGCGGAGATATCCAGGGTCTGCGTGGTCTCCATCTTCTGCGCATCGAGGATCTGCGTCTCTTCCATCCTCGACAGGTCGAGCTTCTGGGTGGCCTCGAACTTCTGCGCGAGGTCCATCTTCTGCGTGGCGTCCATCTTCACCGTCTCCTCGGGACGATAGGACGCATCGAGGGCGCGGACCTTCTGGGTGCGCTCGCCTTCGCGGTCGAGCTTCTGCGTCTTCATCGGATCGAAGGCCGGTGCGGGCTTCGAGGCCCCGATCTGCGCGAAGAGGTCGTCCGCGACCATCGGCGTGCCCGGTGCCGGTGCGGGAACGGGTGCGGGTGCGGGCTTCGGTGCCGGTGCCGGCCGCGCAGGCGCCGCGAGCGCGATGTTCGGCGCCGCATCGAGCACCACGGTTCGCATCAGGTCGATGGGCTGGTCGTCCTCGGTGTGCGTCGACGGCGGGATGTCCGATTGCAGCTCCGCGCGCGCCTGGTGCTGCGACACGCGCAGGATCAGCCCCTCGATCATGTCGCGCTGCTTCTGCAGCTCCACTTCGGCGGTCTTGAGGATCGCCATCTGCTCGTTGATCGTCGTCTGCTTCTCGTTGATCTTGGCCAGGTTGTCCAGGCGCGACTGCAGCTGCGCCTTGTGGTCCTTGATCTGGATCTCCAGCGGCAGCGTGACGGCCTGGATCCAGCGCTCGGTCTGGGTCTTGGCGTCGGTGAACGTCTGGCGCGCCTGCCTCACGAGGGTGCCGTAGAACTTCTTCACCAGCGGGCCCTTGTAGTGGGCCACGTTGATCGGGTCCTTGGCGAACGCCTCGGTCTCGTGCACGAGGAGCTTCAGCTTCGTGCGGTGCGGGTCGAGGTCGAGCGTGGGCAGGGTCATCTTCTGGAAGCCGAACTTCTCGATGAACGTGTTGTACACGCCCTGCATCATCTTCTTGATGTCCTCGCTGCGCGTGAACACTTCCTCGAAGTTGTTGCTCATCTGCGTGGTGAGCGACTTCATCCCGCGCTGCAGGCCCACCGTGGTCCACGAGTCCTCCATGGCCTGCGCGCTCTGCGAGAGCATCACGTCCAGCTTCTGCGGGTTGAGCAGGTCGACCAGCGCCGCCCGCTTGCCCTGGAACGCGCCGTGGTTCACCTTGTACTCGGCGAGCGCGGCGTTGTAGGCGTTCTTCTCGGAGGTGATCTTGCCCCAGAGCTTCGTCACGACCTCGCGGCTCTTGCCGACCAGGCCCTGCAGCTCCGAGATCTCGGCGCGGTTCGCCTCCTGCTTCTTGGAGACCGAGGCGCGCGAGGAGATCATCATGCCGCCGATCTCGTTCACCACGGCCTTGCAGAGGATCTGCCGCTTCATCGGCACGATCTCCTCGGCGAGGTAGCGCTCGAGCGCGGCCATGCCGCTCTTCTCGAGCAGCTCCGCGTCGTCCTTGATGCGCGCGAGCAGGCCCTTCTGCGCGGAGATGGCGAAGATGCGCTCGCGCGGCAGGTGCAGGTGCGAGGCCGTCGTCTCGACCATGCGGGCGATGGCGCGCTCGATCTCGTCGGCCGTCTTGAGCTCGTCCCACATGAGGTCGATCTTGTTCAGCACCGCGATCTTCTGCGGCAGGCCCGGGCGCACGTAGCGGTCCCAGATCTCCAGGTCGCTCTTGGTGACGCCGGTATCGATCGAGAGCAGGAAGAGGATGGCGTGGGCGCTCGGCACCGTGCTCACCGTGAGCTCCGGCTCCATGCCGAGGGCGTTGAGTCCCGGCGTGTCGAGGATCGAGAGGCCGTTGGTGAGCAGCGGGTGCGGGTAGTTGATCATGGCGTAGCGCCACGCCGGCACCTCGACCAGCTCCTCCTCGCCCGGAAGCTCGCCGTTCTCGTTCAGCATCGGCGTCAAGCCGAGCATGCGGGCCTCGAGCGCGTACACCTTCTTGGTGTCCGCGAGCGCCGAGAGCGCCTTCTTCATGTCGGTGGCCGAGCTCATGTTGAGCCGCACCTTGCTCCACTCGACCGGCATGTTCTTCAGCTGCGAGATCGACTCGTCGCGATAGCGCGTCTCGACCGAGAGCAGCTTGAGGTACGGCTCCTCGCTCGCGTCGTGGAAGATCTCGGTGGGGCACATCGTCGTGCGGCCCACGTCGGAGGGCAGCAGCCGCTCCTTGAACGCGGAGAAGAAGAGCGCGTTGATGAGCTCGGACTTGCCGCGCGAGAACTCCGCGAGGAAGGCGAGCATGAGCCGCCCCTTGTTCAGGTTCTCGAGCAGGTCGTAGAAGCGGATCGACTGCTGGACGTCGAGCTGGCCGTTGGCCTCGAGCCAGTCGTGGTACGCGTGGACCGATTGGGTGAGCTCTTCGCGCCAGCGGTTATACCGGGCGATCTCGGCTTCGAAGCGCGATGCGGCAGCGTCCATGGGTTCCGGGGCCAGAAGGATCGGAACCCAGTGTAGCCGGTTTTCGCGAGATTTATGAGTGACTTGGCGCACACCCCACGGTCCCCTTGGCGGCGGCGCCCACGGCGCCGGCCACGGCCTTGAGGCCGGGACGCATCCCCGTCTTCACCGGCGCGACCCCGGCCTCGAAGGCGCGGGCCACGGCGACGAAGTGCTGGCGCCACGAGGCGCGCCGGCGGGGGTGGAGGGTGGTGTGCATGGGCGTACTTTAATGCGAAGGCGATGACGTTTCCGTGACTGGTGCAGCACTTTGACTGCGGATTATCGGACGGGCTAAGCCGCTTCCTCGAGCGTGACGAGCTGGCCGGCGATCGTGAGCATGATCGGGATGAAGAAGGCGAAGGTCACGAGCAGGGCGAAGGCGTTCATGTGCGGTTCTCCGTGGGCGTTGCGTTGTCGATGGACGGACTCTAGGACGCCGCCCGGGCGCTGCCCACCGGAAAGCGACGAAGTGCGGAAAACGCGGCCCGAACGGCCTCCTGGAATTCGGGGACGCAGTCGGATCCCGGCGGCTGAAATCGGGGACGCAGTCGGAATTCGCCATCGGTGTGACGCACTTCACAGTTGCCGCCCCGATGATTCGCGTGCGCGCATGCGCCCCACGCCGCAGACGCCCATTCCGCCCGCGCGCAGGATGAGCTCCATGAATGCGAACCTTCCTTCCCCCCGCCGCCGCGTCGTCTCGAAGCCGCGCGTCGAATGGCGCGGTCCGCGCCGCGCCCATGCCCGCGCTCGCCTGGGCATCCGGACGCGCTGCGGTTACCTGCTGTTCAGGGTCTTCGTCTAGGCAATCTGAATTCCGATTGCGTCCCCGATTTCAGCCGCCGAGATCCGACTGCGTCCCCGATTTCAGGCCGACATGCGGAGCATGGCGGCGGCGCTCTGCTCGAGCCAGGTGACGGGCAGCATGAGCAGGAGCTGCAGGAAGATCAGGACGAAGACGGGCGAGATGTCGACGCCGCCGATGGGAGGGATCACGCGGCGGACGGGCTTGAGCAGCGGGTCGCTCAGCGCGCTGAAGAAGGGGGCGGCGGGGTGATACGGGCTCACCCACGACATCACGGCCTGCGCGATGATCACGACGATGAAGATGTAGATGGATAGCCGAACGAGCCTCACGAACGCGAGGAAGAGCAGCGCCGAGAGCGCCGCGCCGGCGGGCATGACGCCGGCCAGCAGCAGGAACTCGAGCAGCTGCAGGATGAACTCCAGCAGCAACGCCACCACGAGCGATGCCCAGTCGAGCTTCATCACGCCCGGGATGACGCGCCGCAGCGGCCTCACCGCGAAATCGGTGAGCGCCATGCTGAACTGCGCGATCGGATTGCGCGCCGGGGCCCGGAAGGCCTGCATCCAGAAGCGCACGAGAGCCGCGAGCACGAAGAGCCCGAAGACCGTCTCCAGCACGAACGTGATCGCGGTCACGAGCATCGCCTCACTCCTTTCCGAATGCGTCGCCGAGCTCGCGCGAGCGCGCGCACGCCGCCTTCACCGCCTCGACGAAGTGCGCGCGCACCTGGGCCGCTTCGAGCACTTCGAGCGCACGCTCCGTCGTGCCGCCCTTCGAGGTGACTTGCGCGCGAAGCTGGGCGGGCTCCTCGCCGCGCTCGATCGCGAGCTTGGTGGCGCCCACGAAGGTCCAGAGCGCGAGCGAGCGGGAAGCGCCCTCGGCCAGGCCCAGCTCGCGCGCCGCCTTCTCGAGCGCTTCGATCGCATAGAACACGTAGGCCGGCCCGCTGCCGGAGACCGCCGTCACCGCGTCGAGATCCCCCTCCTGCTCGAACCAGAGCGTGGCGCCGACCGAAGCCATGAGGTCCTCGGCGGCCTGGCGATCGTCGGCGGCCATCTCCGGCGGCGCATGGAGGCCGGTGATGCCGGCATGCACGAGCGCGGGCGTGTTGGGCATGGCGCGCACGATGCGCCGGCGGTTTTCCAGCCAGCGCGAGAGGTCGCCGGTGCGGATGCCGGCCGCGATGGAGAGGACGAGCGGATTGGCGATGCGGCGCGAGATCGAGCGCGCCACCTCGCGCATGTCCTGCGGCTTGACCGCCATGACCACGACGTCGGCGGCCATCAGCTCTTCGCCCGGCGCCTCCGCGACGCCGACCCCGAAGTCCGCGACGAGCTTCCCGCGCGCTCCGGCGTCGACCTCGACCACGGTGATGTCGCGCGCGCGGATCCCTTTGGCGGTCAGTCCACCGATGATGGCGCGGCCCATGTTGCCCCCGCCGATGAAGACGATGTTCAAGCCGGCTTCCTTTCCCGTGGACCGAAGATCGCCGTCCCCACCCGCACCAACGTCGAGCCCTCCGCGATCGCCGCGGGAAAATCGTCGCTCATGCCCATCGACAGCGTGTCGAGCGGCAGGCCCGCCGCCACGATCTCGTCGCGCACGTTGCGCAGGAGCGCGAATTGCCGGCGTTGCGCGGCGGCGTCCTTCGTCGGCGCGGCCATGCCCATGAGCCCGCGCAGCTTGAGCCGCGGCAGGGCCGCCACTTCACGCGCGAGGGCGAGCGCCGCGCCGGGTGCCACGCCGCCCTTGGTCGCCTCGGCGCTGATGTTCACCTGGACGCAGACATTGAGGTCGGGGCGGTCCGCGGGGCGCGCGCGGGAGAGTGCCGAAGCGAGCCGCGCGCGGTCGATGCCATGAACCCAGTCGAAAACCTGCGCCACGTCGCGTGCCTTGTTGGTCTGGAGATGGCCGATGAAGTGCCAGGTGGCAGGGAGGTCGCGCAGCGACGCGAGCTTGGGAACCGCCTCCTGGATATAGCTCTCTCCGAAGTCGCGGCAGCCCGCCCGGAAGGCCTCGCGGATGGCTTCCGCGGGCTTCGACTTGGATACGGCTACAAGTGACACTTTGCGGCTATCCCCTTGTAACGCCTCGGAAATGCGACGCCGTACGGCTTGCAGGTTCGCGGCGATTGGGGACATAATCGAATCGGCTTTTCAGGGCGCATTCTACCCCACCGAACCGCGCGACCCGACGCGGCAAGCCGCCCAACAGGGACAGGATAATCAATGGACATCGCCGAGCTGCTCGCATTCTCCGTCAAGAACAAGGCATCGGACCTGCACCTCTCGTCCGGACTGCCACCGATGATCCGCGTGCACGGCGACGTGCGGCGCATCAACGTACCCGCGCTGGAGCACAAGGACGTGCACGGCATGGTGTACGACATCATGAACGACTCGCAGCGCAAGGTTTACGAGGAGACGCTCGAGTGCGACTTCTCGTTCGAGATCCCGAACCTCGCGCGCTTCCGCGTGAACGCGTTCAACCAGAACCGCGGAGCCGGTGCGGTCTTCCGGACGATTCCCTCGAAGGTGCTCACGCTCGAGGAGCTCAATGCCCCGCGCATCTTCGCCGAGATCGCGAACCAGCCCCGCGGCCTCGTGCTCGTCACGGGCCCGACGGGCTCGGGCAAGTCCACGACGCTCGCGGCGATGGTCAACCACGTGAACGAGAACGAATACGGCCACATCCTCACCGTCGAGGACCCGATCGAATTCGTGCACGAGTCGAAGAAGTGCCTGATCAACCAGCGCGAGGTGGGTCCCCACACGCTGTCCTTCGCCAACGCGCTGAGGAGCGCGCTGCGCGAGGACCCGGACATCATCCTCGTGGGCGAGATGCGCGACCTCGAGACCATCCGCCTCGCCATGACCGCCGCCGAGACGGGCCACCTCGTGTTCGGCACGCTGCACACGTCTTCCGCCGCCAAGACCGTGGACCGCATCATCGACGTGTTCCCCGCGGCCGAGAAGGAGATGATCCGCGCGATGCTGTCGGAATCGCTGCGCGCGGTGATCTCGCAGACGCTCTGCAAGACGAAGGACGGCACGTCGCGCATCGCGGCGCACGAGATCATGATCGGCACCCCCGCCATCCGCAACCTGATCCGCGAGGCGAAGGTCGCCCAGATGTATTCGTCGATCCAGACCGGCCAGGCGCTCGGCATGCAGACCCTCGACCAGAACCTGCAGGACCTGGTGAAGCGCAACCTCGTCTCGATCCCCGAGGCCCGCACCAAGGCCGCCAACAAGGACGCGTTCGTCGGCTAGGACCGATACCGCGACACAGGAGACCTCATGGAACGCGAACAAAGCCTCAAGTTCATGCACGACCTGCTGCGCGCCCTCATCGCGCGCAAGGGCTCGGACCTCTTCATCACCGCCGGCTTCCCGCCCGCGATGAAGGTCGACGGCAAGGTGACCCCCGTGTCGCAGCAGAGCCTCTCGCCGCTGCACACGCAGGAGCTCGCGCGCTCGATCATGACGGACAAGCAGGCCGCCGAATTCGAGGCGACGAACGAGTGCAACTTCGCCGTGAGCCCCTCCGGCATCGGCCGCTTCCGCGTGAACGCCTTCGTGCAGCAGGGCCGCGTGGGGCTGGTGCTGCGCACGATCACCACGACGATCCCGAAGTTCGACGACCTGGGCCTGCCGCACGTCCTCAAGGACGTCGCGATGACCAAGCGCGGGCTCGTGATCTTCGTGGGCGGCACCGGCTCGGGCAAGTCCACCTCGCTCGCCTCGATGATCGGCCACCGCAACGAGAACAGCTTCGGCCACATCATCACGATCGAGGACCCGGTCGAATACGTCCACGAGCACAACAACTGCATCATCACGCAGCGCGAAGTGGGGGTCGACACGGACAACTGGTTCGCGGCGCTCAAGAACACGCTGCGCCAGGCGCCCGACGTGATCCTGATCGGCGAGATCCGCGAGCGCGAGACGATGGAATACGCCATCGCCTTCGCGGAGACGGGCCACCTGTGCATGTCCACGCTTCACGCCAACTCGACCAACCAGGCCCTCGACCGGATCATCAACTTCTTCCCCGAGGAGCGGCGCCAGCAGCTCCTCATGGACCTGTCGCTCAACCTGAAGGCGATCGTCTCGCAGCGCCTCATCCCGAAGAAGGGCACGAAGGGACGCGTCGCGGGCATCGAGATCATGCTCAACTCGCCGCTCATGTCGGACCTCATCTTCAAGGGCGAGGTGCACGAGATGAAGGCGTTGATCGCGAAGAGCCGCGAGCTCGGCATGCAGACCTTCGACCAGGCGCTCTTCGACCTGTACGAGGCCGACATGATCAGCTACGAGGACGCGCTGCGCAACGCCGACTCCGTGAACGACCTGCGGCTGCGCATCAAGCTCGAGAGCAAGAACGCCAAGAACCGCGACCTGGGCTCGGGGCTCGAGCACCTCGAGATCGTCAAATAGCGGCAGGGGTCTGACCACTGTCGTTTATTCCGCATGGGTGCCGCGGCCTATTAGCTTCGAGGCGACGGCCCGCTTCTCCTAAGGTTGTCCCCAGGCGCATCGGGCGCCCTCACCAGGAGATGTCCATGATCTCGAAACGCAAGGGCCGCGTCGCTTTCCTGTTCCTCCTTTCGTGCGCGGGCGCCGCGATGGCGCAGCAGGAGGAGGCCGCCGTCGCCGTGAAGACGGACGGCCTGCCGCTGCACGTGGCGGCGAGAGTCGAGCAGAAGGCCGCGCAGGGCATCACGGCGCTGCGCCAGTACGTCTGGATCAGCCGCGGCGTGAACCAGCTCGACCTGCACTCGCTGCTGCGCGAGGAAGAGCCGGTGCGGGCCGCGAGCGCCGGTCGCGGCGACGCGCCGCAGGCGCTCGCCGCACTCGACGACCAACGCTGAAAGGGAACCCGGCCCGCCGTGGCGGGCCGGTTCGCGGGGCGAGAGCCTTAGAGAGCGCCCTTGCGCATGCCGCCCATGCGGCCGTCGAAGCGGCAGCCGCCGACTTGCTGCAGGCCCAGCCGCATCGCCAGCGCATCGCGGCCGACCGACACCTCGCTCGCGGTGAACGTGAAGTTCACGCCGTCGCTGCAGAGGCCGTTGCCGGCGAGCGTGCCGAGACGCCCGCTCGCGCCGTAGGCCGCGAAGTACGAGCAGGTGTAGTTCGACCCGTCCTCGCGGATCTGCACGCTCTGGCCGTCCTGCGTGACGGTGAACGTCGCCGACGACTCGACATAGCCGTTGCGCGGCGTGCCGCAACTCGACCACGTGCCCATTGACGCGCCCAGGTAGGTGCCCGCGATGTTGTCGCCCGCGAAGGTCTGGCGCTGCACGTTCTTGGAGACCTGCGTGCCGTTCACGGTGTAGGTGAGCGTGGCAGCGCTGGCGCTCGAGGCCGAAGCGTTGAACGTCATCTGCCCGACCTGCGTCACGCCGACCGACGCCGGATCGAAGCTCCCGGCGCCGAAATAAGGACCGGTGGTCTGGTACAGCGTGCCCGTGAACGTGCCCGACGTCGAACCGC
The DNA here is from genome assembly GCA_035656735.1 of Usitatibacter sp. Lineage (GTDB taxonomy): Bacteria > Pseudomonadota > Gammaproteobacteria > Burkholderiales > Usitatibacteraceae > Usitatibacter. The sequence continues at coordinate 226,426 of DASRRY010000039.1, forward strand.
CAGACTGGGTCGCGCCCGAGGCCACGTACCAGGTCGGCTGGCCGTTCGGGCCGTACACGAAGAAGGTCACGAAGAGCGTGCTTCCCTGCTGCACCACGTTCGCGCCCCATCCCGACTCCGCGGGGTTGTACCAGAGGTCGGTGTAGTCGGGGGTCGTGCTGGAAGCGAAGCTAAGGAGGGGGAGGCTGGCCACGAGGGCTGGAAGGAGGCGCATGCTTATCTTTTCCCTGTTCTTGCCGGATCGGCCGGGGCATTGTAGCCGCCCGGCCTGCGGCACGTCACGCGGCACGACCTCATTCGAAGGTTGCAGTTTCATGCCCGGTGTAGGACTCCTCCGACCGGACTATCAGACGCCTCCTAGGATGGAACTTCCGCCGTCCGACTGATGCCGGCACCCCCCGGTCAGCAATATGGACAGACGACCAAGGGAGAAGGCCATGAAGAAGGTTATCGCGATGGGCCTGGCCTGTTGCCTGCCACTCGGCCTCGCGGCGGAAGACCCCGCGGAATCGACGGCTTACCTTGGCACCGTGGACGTGCTCGTCATGGACGAGAGCGTCCCGATCGCCAAGGATGTCCTCTGCGCGCGCGCGGGGGCGAACGCTCCCGGCGAGCGGGCCGCGGAGGACTGCATGGCGGTTCACCGTGCCGTATTGACCGCGCGCATCCAGAAAGTTTCCGCGCTGCGGCAGCGCGGGCGCTGGATGTGATGCCGGGACGAATCAACCAACAACAGGAAGGGCGCACATGAATACCGACCAGATGCACGGGCACTGGCGTGAGGTGAAGGGCTGGGCCCTCGAGCATTGGGGCCGCGTGACGCACGATCCGTGGGCGCGCATCGCGGGCCGCCGCGAGCGCATGCTGGGCCGCCTCGAGGCCTCGCTCGCCGAATCGCGGCGCCTTGCCGAGCTCACGTTCCCGCCCCAGGCCACCGCCAGCGCGGAGCGCCGCCGGGCCGCACGCTAGGCGCGCCAGAAGCGTTCGTAGGGGTAGGGAGCTCCTCGCCGGAGCTCCCGTTTTTTCATTGCTGCCGGGCTCCGCCGCCCTCGCCGCCGAGCAGGTCCGCGAGATCGTCGGCGTGCTCTTCCTCGGTCGCGAGGATCTCTTCCATCATGCGGCGCGTCGTCGGGTCCTTGTCGCCGAGGAACTGGATCATCTCGCGGTAGCTGTCCACCGCGATGCGCTCGGCGATCAGGTTCTCCCGGATCGCGTCCTGCAGCGTGCGCCCCGTGCGGTACTCGGAATGGCTGCGGCCCGTGAGCTCGTCGGGATTGAAGCGCGGCTCGCCGCCCAGCTGCACGATGCGCTCGGCGATGCGGTCGGCGTGCTCCAGCTCCTGCGTCGCGTGCTCCATGAACTCGGCCGCGGCGCCCTTCGAGTCGAGCCCGCGCGCCATGAAGTAATCGTGCCGGTAACGCAGCACGCACACGAGCTCCGTCGCCAGCGCCTCGTTCAGCAGCTCGACGACCTTCTCGCGGTCGGCATGGTAGTTCTCGGTGACGGCGCCTTCCTCGATATGGCGGCGCGCCTGCTCGCGCAGCGTCTTCACGTCGGTCATCCCGTTGCGACCCTGTTGGCCGGGCATCGTGGCACTCATGTCGTCTCCTGGAGGGCGAATCGGCGCGGCCCGCGAAAAGGCCGCGAAGAAGACTATTGGAGCGCCGAAACCGGAGGCCGGCTGTCGGAAAGCGGAGGAAACACGTGTAGGAAGCTAAGCGATGGCGAGCGGCCGGTCGCGTCCCAGCGCGTCCAGGAGGCGGCGCTGCCCCTCGAGCTCATCCGGCAAACCCGCGGATGGCAGGCCGAAGTGATACCCCTGCAGGTAATCCGCGCCGGCGAGCACGGCGAGCCGCGCGATCGCGGCGTTCTCGATGCCTTCGATGGCGACGCGCGTGCCGACGCGATTCAGGCGCCGGATCGCCTCGGAGAGCGAATCCGTGCCGCCGCGCGCCGGTGGCGCGAGGCGCGACGCGTCGATCTTCACGAGCGGGGGCCGCAGGCCGACCGCCCGGTCGACGCCGCCGTCGGCCTCCACGATATCGGTGAGGGCGACGCTCGCGCCGAGCGAACGGTAGGCCATCGTCGCCTCCCGCAGGGTCGTCATGTCGGTGCCGCGGCCGTCGAGGAGCTCGATGCAGACGCGGCCGGGCGCCACCCCGTAGTAGCGGATCAGGTTCGCCAGCTCGCGCGCATCGGGCAGGTCCGTGAGCGAGGCCGCCGCGTGCACGTTGAGGTGCAGCGTGCGGTCGCCCGGATCGAAGCGCGCGAAGCTGCGCAGGTGCAGCGCCCGCAGGGTCCAGTCGAGCAGCACGCGCCGGCGCTCCGGCGTCCCCTCGAAGATCTCGCCCGCGCCGAGCGAACGGTCGGTGTCGTCCTGCGCGCGCGCCAGCGCCTCGTAGGCCACGCACCGCGCGCGGCGAACGCAATAGATCGGCTGGAAGTGGGTGGAGAGCCGGAGCTCCTCCCACCATACGGGACCCGCCTGCGCCGAGCGCACGAGGCCCTCGGCCTCGCGCGACCACGAGCGGAAGTTGCCGCTTTCCTGGGCGCCGTACGCGGGCGAGGGTATCGGCCCGGTATCGTCCAGCATCTGTTCTCCCGGCATTGCGCCGGACTCGGCCGGCTTCCAGCGCACTTTAGCGCGGCCGGTGGGTTGCGGGAGTGACGCGGGACGGCGGCGGGATTTCAGATGAAAGACGGGCCGGGCGTGGCCCCCGCGTGAAGCTCAGTCGAGGCCGCGCTGCGCGAAGAACGACGCGAGCGAATCGGCGATATCGCTCATGCGATAGGGCTTCTTGAGCACGCGGTTCACGCCGGCGGACAGGGCGCGCGTCTCGAAGCCGGCCCCGCCATACCCGCTCGCGATCACGATGGGCAGCGCGGGATTGAGCTTGCGCAGCTCGATCGACATCTGCGTGCCCGTCATCTCGGGCATCACCTCGTCGCTCACCACCGCATCGAAGCGGCGCGGGTTGGCGCGCGCGGCCTCGAGCGCCTCCTGGCTGCTGTTGAAGCCCACGGGCTCATAGCCCAGCGTCGCCAGCATCTCCTCGAGCGCATGCAGCACGTCGATCTCGTCGTCCACCGCGAGGATGACCTGCCCGGCGCCCATGGCCATCTCGCGCGGCGCCGCCTCCTCGCCTTCTTCCTGCGCCTGCACGCGCGGGATCCAGATTTCGAAGCGCGTGCCGCGGCCGAGCTCGCTGTCGACCTCGATGTAGCCGTGGTGCTCGGCGACGACCGAGTGCACGAGCGCGAGTCCCAGCCCGGTGCCGCGGCCGGCGGGCTTCGTGGTGAAGAAGGGCTCGAAGATGCGGTCGATCACCTCGGGCGCGATGCCGTGGCCGGTGTCCTTCACCGTGATGCGGACGTAGTCGCCCGGGGGGATCTCGCCCGTGCGCACCGTGCGCGGCGCGTCGAAGTCCTCGTCCACGATCGAGAGCTCGAGCGAGCCCTTGTCGCCCATGGCCTGCACGGCGTTCGTGCAGAGGTTCATGAGCAGCTGGTGCAGGCGCGTGGGATCGCCCAGGATCGTCGCGTCCTCGGTCGCCTCGACGTTGAACATCACCTCGATGCCGGGCGGCGACGAGCCGCGCACCAGGTCGACCACTTCCTGCAGCACCGGCGCCACGATCACCGGGACGCGGTCCGCGTTCTCGGCGCGGCTGTAGGAGAGGATCTGGTTCACGAGCGCCTTGGCCCGCTGGCCCGCGCTCATGATCGTGTCGAGGTAGCGGCGCACGTCGCCGCCGGCCTTCTGCTGCGCGAGCTCGCCGTAGCCGAGGATCGCGCCCAGGATATTGTTGAAGTCGTGGGCGATGCCTCCGGCGAGGTGGCCCACCGCCTGCATCTTCTCGGCCTGGCGCAGCTGCGCCGAGAGGCGCTGCCGCTCCTCCTCCGCGCGCACCTTTTCCGAGACATCCTTCACGAATCCGATGACGCGCCGCCCCGGGCCACCCCCCGGATCGGCGATGCCGTACGCGTTCACGCCTAACGTCGTGTACCCGCCGTCGTCGCGCAGGAACCGGTACTCGATCGCCATGTGGGCGGCGTCGCCCTCCTGCATCATCTGCCTCAGGCCCCTCACGCGAATCCGGTCGTCGGGATGGACGCGATCCATCCACTGGCCGACCGAAGCGAGCTTGTCGCGTGTCGTGCCGAGGACGCCCATCATGTCGCCGTCCCAGAGCACCTTGCCCGTGCCCGGATCGAATTCGTAGAGCAGGTTGCCGCTCGCGCGGATCACCGCCTCGTGCCGGTTGCGCCACGATTCGGTCTCGCGCGCGGACTCCTCGCGCTCGACGTGCAGCGCCGCCGCGAAGAGGGTCGTCACGAAGACGGTCGCGAGATACCCCTGGAGGTGCAGCAGCGAGCGGATGTCGGGCAATCCCACGATGGTGTTCGGCCCGAAGCCGTGCGCGGTCTGCCAGTAGCAGATGAGCCCGAAGAGCGAGAGCCCGAGGGTCGCCGCGCGCAGCCCGAAGCGCAGCGCCGCCCAGATGAGGAACGGCGCGCAGAGGTAGGCGAGCGGCGGGATGAAGCTCGTCCCGGGCGGGCGTGTCGCGAACACGTAGTACGTCGTGAGGACCAGCGAGATGTAGAGCACGACCAGCTCGGGAAGCCGTCCCCGCGCGACCTCCGACGCCTCGCGCCATCCGCTGCGGCTCCACGCCAGGATGAGCGGCGACGTGAGCAGCATCCCCAACATGGTGGAGACGAAGGTGATGGACCACGACTCGCGGAAGGGCGCCTCGTAGCGCAGGTAGGAGAACGAGGCGTCGAGGATCGACATCGCCGCCACGAGCGGGAACATGCCGACGAGGAAGGACGACAGTCCGCGCACCGTGTCGATCTGCACGCGCGGCCCGGCGAGCCTCTGCAGCCCCGCCGCGACGAAGAGGGGCTGGGCGGCGTTCAACAGCGCCGTGAGCGCGATGCGCTGCGCGCCGAAGCCCGTCTGGAGGCCCACGATGACGGTCGCGACGACGACCAGGCCGAGGTACGCGGGCCAGCGCCTGAGCGGCGCCACCAACAGCACGCCGAGGGCCACGCCGTGTGCCGGCCAGATGAAAAGCGGCACCCTCGCATGGATGGGAAAGCTCACCGCATAGGCGGCGAGCAGGTAGTAGACGGCGAGGAAGCCGAGGTATGCGCCCGCGGTGCGGGGCGCGGCGCCGTTGGCCGCCGGGATGGTGCTCGTCGACGCATTCACAGGTCACATACTACGGAAGGCGTCCTTGGCGGTAAAATGCCGGCAGGGAGTGACATAAGGCTCGAAAAAGACCGTGGAAGCCCACATCCTGGTAGTCGACGACGACGTCGCGATTAGGGAGCTGATTCGCGAGTACCTGGCGGAGAACGACTTCCAGGTCTCGCTCGCCGAAACCGGTGCCGACATGGACCGGGTCCTCAGCGCGGAGATCGTGGATCTGGTGATCCTCGACCTCAAGCTGCCGGACGAGGACGGCCTCGCCATCGCCCGGCGCCTGCGCGAATCGCTCGACCTCCCGATCATCATCCTCACCGGCCGCAAGGAAGAGGTCGACCGCGTCATGGGCCTCGAGCTGGGCGCCGACGACTACGTCACCAAGCCCTTCAGCAATCGCGAGCTGCTGGCGCGCGTGCGCGCGGTGCTGCGGCGCACCGAGTCCAAGCGCGTCGCCCGCCGCGGTGAGTCCGTGCGCGCGTATCGCTTCGCCGGATGGGAGCTCAACACGGGTACCCGCAAGCTCAAGGCGCCCGACGGCCGCAATGTCGAGCTCACCAACAGCGAGTACGCGCTGCTGGTCGCCTTCCTGCGGGCGCCGCAGAAGATCCTGTCCCGCGACCAGCTCCTCGAATCGAGCCGGCTGCACGACGACATCTACGACCGCTCGATCGACGTGCAGATCCTGCGCCTGCGCCGGAAGATCGAGGAAAGCCCGAACCAGCCTTCGCTCATCCGCACCGAGCGCGGGGCCGGCTATTACCTGAACACCATCGTCGAAACCGTCTAGTTGTCCGCTTCGGCCCCGCGCCGCTTCCGCCTCGCCTTCCGGCCGCGCCTCCTCGACGCCCTGAAGGGCTACGGGCGCGAGACGTTTTTCGCGGACCTCACCTCCGGCGTCACCGTGGCCTTCGTGGCTCTGCCGCTCGCCATGGCGTTCGCCATCGCATCGGGCGCGCGGCCCGAGCAGGGCATCGTGACGTCCATCGTCGCCGGCGTGCTGATCTCGGTGCTGGGCGGCTCACGCGTGCAGATCGGGGGGCCGGCAGGCGCCTTCGTGGGCCTGCTCTACGCGATCGCGGTCAAGTACGGGGTCGCGAACCTCCTGATCGCGACGATGATGGCGGGGGTGCTGCTCTTCGCCATGGGCGCGCTGCGCATGGGCACGCTCATCCGCTTCGTGCCGGTGTCGATCGTCATCGGCTTCACCTCGGGCATCGCGGTGATCATCGCGTTCTCGCAGCTGCGCGATTTCCTCGGCATCCAGGTGGACAGGATGCCCTCGAACTTCTTCTCGCAGCTTTCCGTGATCTACCACGCGCTGCCCACGACGAACTCCATCGCGGTCGTGATCGGCGCGCTCGGGCTCTTCGTGATCGCGGTCTGGCCGTCGTCGCACGAGCACCGGCCGGGCAACTGGCGCTACGTGACGGCGAAGATGCCGGCCAATATCGTGGTGCTCGTGGCTTCCGCGGCGGCCGTGTGGTTCTTCCACCTGCCGGTCGAGACGCTCGGCTCGCGCTTCGGCGGCCTGCCGCGCGGACTGCCGCCGCCGCAGTTTCCCCACTTCGACTGGTCGACGGTGCAATACGTGCTGGCGCCGGCGATCTCCATCGCGCTCTTGGGCGCCATCGAGTCGCTGCTCTGCGCGCGCGTGGCCGACAGCTACATTTCCGACCGGCACGACCCCAACCAGGAGCTCATGGCGCAGGGTGTCGCCAATTTCGCGGCTCCGCTCTTCGGCGGGATCGCCGCGACCGGCACGATCGCGCGCACCATGACGAACGTCCGCGGCGGCGCGAAGACGCCGGTCGCGGGAGTCGTGCATTCGCTCACGCTCTTCCTCGTCGTCCTGGTGCTGGCACCCCTCGCCGAGTTCATTCCGCTCGCGGCACTCTCCGCCATCCTGCTGTGCGTCGCGTACAACATGATGGAATGGCGCGAGTTCCGCGCGCTGCCGAACTATTCGTGGTTCTACCGCGCGATCGTGCTCGCGACGTTCACGCTGACGGTTGTCTTCGACCTGACCGTGGCGGTCGAGGTAGGCCTCGTGATGTCGAGCCTCTTCTTCATCTACCGCATCTCGTCGATCACGAAGGTCGAGCCGATCGAGCTGCCCGCCGGACGCGAGCGCCTCGCCGACGGGCGGCGCGTCGCGGCGTGGCGTGTCTTCGGCTCCCTCTTCTTCGGCTCCGTGACGAAGCTCGAGATGCTGCTCGATCCCGGCACGTCACCCCCCGACGTGCTCATCCTCGACATGCACCAGGTGATCAACTTCGACACGACCGGGCTCGATGCGCTGGAGTCGCTCTACAAGCACCTCGCCAAGCGCGGCGCGCGCTTGATCCTCGTCGATCCCAACGAGCAGCCGCTTTCACTCCTCAAGCGCTCCGGCCTGCTCGCGCAAATCGGCGAGGACCACGTGATCGCGACCATCGACGAGGCCCTCGCCGCCGCCGAAAAATAGATCGGGGACGCAGTATTTTCTGCGTCCCCGATCTATTTCTCCTTGTGTCCGCCGAACTGTTCGCGCATCGCCGATAGAAGCCGGTTGGCGAAATCGTCCTCGCCGCGCGAGGCGAAGCGCGAGAAGAGCGCGCTGCCGAGCACCGGTGCGGGCACCGAGGCGTCGATCGCCGCCTGCAGCGTCCAGCGTCCTTCGCCGGAATCGGAGACCACGCCGCGCAGGCCCTCGAGCGTCGGGTTCTCGGCGAGGGCCTCGGCGATCAAGTCGAGAAGCCACGAGCGCACGACGCTGCCGCGGCGCCAGACCTCGGCCACCTCGGCCACATCGATGTCGTAGTGGTAGTGCTCGGGCGAAGAGAGCGGCGCCGTCTCCGCATCCGCTTCGCGCGAGGTGCGCCCCACGTTCGCGTGATGGAGGAGGTTCATGCCCTCGGCGAACGCGGCCATGATGCCGTACTCGATGCCATTGTGGACCATCTTCACGAAGTGCCCGGCACCCGCGGGACCGCAATGCAGCCAGCCGTGATGCGCCGTCGTCGACGCGCGCCGCGAGGGTGTCGGAGCGACGCCCTTCTCTCCCGGCGCGAGCGCCTCGAAGATGGGCGTCAGGTGTCCCACGACATCCGGCTCGCCGCCCACCATGAGGCAGTAGCCGTTGTCGAGGCCCCAAACGCCGCCGCTGGTGCCCACGTCGACGTAATGGATGCCGCGCGGCTCCAGGGCGCGCGCACGCCGGATGTCCTCCTTGTAATGGGAGTTGCCGCCGTCGATCACGATGTCCCCGGGCGAAAGCAGCGGCTCCAGCGCGGCAATGGTCGCGTCGACCGCGGCCGCGGGCAGCATGATCCAGATCGCGCGCGGCGGCGCCAGGCCGCGCACGAACGCGCCGATCGAATCGGAGCCCTGCGCGCCCTCGGATGCGAGAGCGGCCACCACCTCGCGGCTCGCGTCGTACACCACACACCCGTGGCCGGCCGCCATGAGGCGCCGCACGAGGTTGCCGCCCATCCTTCCCAGGCCGATCATGCCGAGCTGCATGGGACTCCTCTGCAATAATGTGGTCGATGGTTCCTTCCGTCATTGTAGTCATGGGCGTCTCCGGAAGCGGGAAGACGACCATCGCGAGGGCGCTCGCGCAGCGGCTGCGATGGAGCTTCGCCGAGGGCGACGAGTTCCACCCGGCATCCAACGTCGCGAAGATGCGCGCGGGCGTGGCGCTCACGGACGAAGACCGCTGGCCGTGGCTCGACGCGATCGCCGCATGGATTCGCGAGACGCGCGCGCGCGGAGAAAGCTGCGTTGTCGCATGCTCGGCACTCAAGCGCGCATACCGCGAACGCATCGCAGCGGGTCGCGATGACGCCTGCTTCGTGTTCCTTCAAGGCGACCCCGACACGATCGCCGGGCGCCTCGAGCGGCGCACCGGACACTACATGCCGCTGTCGCTGCTGCAAAGCCAGTTCGCGACGCTCGAGGTGCCCGCCGAGGATGAGTGGCACATCGTGGTGCCGGTCGACGACGACCCCGCGGACATGGTTGGAAGGATCCTGTCCACATTGGGACTTCCTGCGCTTTAGCACCACGCGTCGCTCGAGCCGGCATCAATCGGCGTCTGCCTCAGTTGGATGCAAGGTTGGTCTCGCATTCTCGGTGCAGCCGAACGATTCCAGGACCTGGAGGAGCGCCCGAGGTGCTGTCATGAATGTCCTGCGTTACATCGCGGCCGCCGGTTGTGCAGCCGCCCTTGGCGCGCACGCGGACTGCTTCTGGTCGCACATCGACCACGAGGTCGCCTACTCGGACACCGGTCCGTGGAAGACCTCCACCTATCGAGCGCTTTCCAACGCGCTGACCGTCGCGAATCTCGCAGGTGCGCTCTGGGAAGGAACGGAGTCGCGGCTCGGGCGGACGATGTGGGAGGCGGCGGAATCGCAGGTGCTGACCGAGGCCGTCTCGATCCCGGCGAAGCCGCTCTTCGGCCGGCTGCGCCCCGCGCAGGCGCACGATCCCTGCCAATGGGGTCACGGAAGCCAGGGGCACAGCTTCCCGAGCGAAGAGGCGGGTGTAGCGGCGGCGCTGGTGATGCCATACGTCCTCGAGTACGGCTCGGAGCGTCCATGGACTTATGCGCTCCTCGCGCTGCCAGCGTATGTGGGCATCGGCCGCATCAAGAACCAGGCGCATTGGCAGACCGATGTGCTCGCCGGGTGGGCCATCGGCGGCGGGTTTGGATGGTGGGAGCACCGCCGCGACAGCCCCCTCGTCTTCTCGCTCTTGCCGGGTGGCGCGTTCGTCGGCTTCCACAGGAGATTCTGAGCTAAGTCGGTGCTAAGCATCCTGCACCGATGAGGGCTGCGCGCCACCGTGGTTTTTTGATGTCACACGTTGGGGGAGACGGGCGGCGACTGCGTCACCCGGTCACCGCGATCGTCATGATTATCGCTATTCTTGTAATCCCGCAGCGGCCCGAACGGCTCCGGTCAAGAGGCGCGCAAGCCGCGTGACGCAATAGGAGAGTGCCATGACGCGCATTCCTGCTGCACTGTTCTGGGCTGTCGGCATGTTCGCCTTGCCCATCACGACGGTCGCCGGATCTGCAGGGTCGAATCCGCCTTCTCGTGGCCAGGCAAGTGACGCCGCGTCGCAGTCGCAGCCGTACGCGAAAGTCCACGGCCACGATCACGCGAAGTTGTGCTCGAAGTCGAAATGCATCGAGTATTGCGACGAGCGCGAGATGGATTCACAGGGCGGCGTGCTGCGGCGGCTCAGGCGCGAATGCCGCAAGGACTGCATGCGGGACTGCGACTTGTCCAAGCGATAGCACGTCTTTGCCTCGCGCGTGGCGCCGGGAAGCCGACCCCGCCATGCGAGAATCGCGGAGTGGAAGCAAGGATCGAAAGCACTGATTGAACGCCCCGGCATGGTTCATCCAGCGGCCGGTTGCGACGCTGCTGCTGATGCTAGGGATTCTGGCGGTCGGCATCACCGCGGCGGTGCAGCTGCCGATCGCCGGCGTCCCGCAGGTCGATATTCCGACGATCTCCGTATCGACCTCGCTGCCGGGCGCCGGCGCCGAGATGATGGCAGCCTCCGTCACGGCGCCTCTGGAGCGCGCTCTCGCGACGCTGCCGGGCGTCGTCGACATTTCCTCCACCAGCTCACTCGGCTCGAGCTCGATCACCGTCGAGTTCGACCTCGCCCGCAGTGTGGATTCCGCCGCCGTCGACGTGCAGACGGCGATCAATACAGCGCTGTCCGACCTGCCGAAAAGCCTTCCACATCCGCCCACGTTCGAGAAACGCAACCCCACGGATGCGCTACTGATGACGGTCGCCGTCTATTCGGACGGTCTTCCCATCGCCGCCGTGGATGATCTGGCGGAAAACATCCTGGCGCCCGAAATCGCGCGGGTTCCCGGAGTCGGCCTCGTCGACTACCACGGCCGGCAGAAGCCGGCGGTGCGCGTGCAGGTCGACCCGGCGCGCGCCGCGTCGATGGGGCTCACCCTCGAGGACGTGCGGCAGAGGATCGTCGAAGCGACCGCGAACGGCGCCAAGGGAACGCTCGACGATGCGCGCCGCTCCGTTGCGCTGGACGCGAACGACCAGCTCACCCGGGCTTCCGAGTTCGGCGCGATCACGCTGGTGGGCAGGGCGGGCACGACGACATCGTTGCGCGACATCGCGCATGCGATCGACGGTGTCGAGGATGCGAAGGTCGGGGCGTGGACGGCCCACCACCAGGCCGTGATGATCGATGTGCACAAGCAGATCGGCTTCAACCTGAACGAGACGGTCCAGCGAGTGCGTGCGCTGATTCCCGATCTCGAGCGCAAGCTGCCGGGCTCCGTGCACCTGGTCTTGCTCGGCGACCGGACGCAGGCCATACGGGCCTCCGTGCGGGACGTGCTGTTCACTTTGCTCGCGACATGCGCTCTCGTGGTTGTCGTGGTATTCGCGTTTCTCGGTACGCTCCGGGCCACGCTCATCCCGGCGCTCGCCATCCCGCTCTCGATCGTGGGCACGATGGCGGTGATGAGCGCGATGGGCTACACGCTCGACAACGTGTCGCTCATGGCGCTCACCGTCTCGGTCGGCTTCGTCGTGGACGATGCGATCGTGATGGTGGAGAACGTGATGCGCCACGTCGAGGCGGGGGAATCACCCATGGCCGCGGCCCTCGCCGGATCGCGCGAGATCGGCTTCACCATCGTCTCCATGACGCTATCGCTCGTTGCCGTCTTCATTCCCCTCATCTTCATGGGGGGAATCGTCGGCCGCCTGTTCCACGAGTTCGGCAACACGGCGGCGATTGCCATCCTCATCTCCGGCGCCATATCGCTTTCCCTCACGCCGATGCTGTGCGCGCGCTTGCTGCGCCCGCCGTCCCGGGACCCCTCCGCCCACGAGGGAAGGTCGTCGGCATGGTATCGATCCGCGATCGATCACTACGGGCGCAGCATCGACTGGGTACTGCGGCATGAGCCGCTGATGCTTCTCGTCGTGGCGGGCGGCGTGGCGGCGAGCGTCCTTCTCTACGTGTACATCCCCAAGGGATTCTTCCCCCAGCAGGACAACGGACTCATCGCCGGCGTGACCGAGGCTCCGGTCGACATCTCGTTTCCCGCGATGGCGGCGAGGATGCACGAGGTCGCCGACCGTGTGGTGCAGGACAAGGACGTACAGGCCGTCTACTACTGGGTGGAGGGCGACCCGTCGCTCAACGTGGGCCGGGTGCTCATAGACCTGAAACCCTTTGGGGAGCGCAAGTCTTCGGTCTATCAGGTCATGGACCGCCTGCGCTCACGGGCGAGCGGCGTGGCTGGAATGGAGCTGCGCATGCAAGCTCGCCAGGACGTGACGATCGGGACTCGCGTGAGCAAGACGCAGTTCCAGTACACGCTGAGAGATGCCGACCTCGTCGAGCTCCGGAAATGGACGCCCCGCATGCTTGCCCTGCTCGAGTCCATTCCGCAGCTTCGGGACGTGGCGGGAGACATCGAGCCGGCGGGACCGCAATTGCGCATCGTCATGGACCGGGATGCGATGGGTCGCCTGGGCGTGACGGCCCAGAGCGTCGACGACGTGCTCTACGATGCATTCGGCCAGCGCCAGGTGGCGAGCTACTACACGCAGGTCAACGTATATCGCGTGGTGCTCGAGGTCGATCCTGCTCTGGGGCTGGATGAACGGGCGTTCGACGTCCTTCATGTCCCATCCCGAAACGGCGGCGTCGTACCGCTCAAGGCTTTCTGCTCGCTCGAGCGTTCGTCGGCCCCGGTGACGGTCAGCCACGACGGGCAATTCCCGGCCGTCACGCTTTCGTTCAACCTCGCCCCGGGGACGTCGTTGGGCGAGGCGGTGTCGGCGATACAAGCCAGGGAGAGAACGTCCGGAATGCCGGCGGGCCTGACCTCGTCGTTCACCGGAAGCGCGCGTGCGTTCCAGGAGTCGCTCGCCACCCAGCCGCTGCTGATCGCCGCCTCCCTGCTCGCCATATTCATCGTGCTGGGGATCCTCTACGAGAGCTTCGCCCATCCGCTCACGATCATGTCGACGCTGCCCACGGCGGGCATCGGAGGGCTGCTCGCCTTGCTGGCGACCGGGCACGAGTTCTCCCTCATCGCGCTCATCGGCATGATCCTGCTCATCGGCATCGTGAAGAAGAATGGAATCATGATGGTCGATGTCGCCATCGCACAGCGCGCACTCGGCAAGTCGCCCGAGGAGGCGGTGCGGCACGCGGCGCTCCTTCGCTTTCGTCCGATCATGATGACGACGCTCGCGGCGCTCTTCGGCGCGCTTCCTCTCGCGATCGGCACGGGAGCGGGCTCGGAGCTTCGGCGCCCCCTCGGCATTGCCATCGTCGGCGGCCTTCTTCTTTCACAGGCGCTCACGCTCTTCACGACGCCGGTCGTTTATGTCTACATGGAACGGATGCGCGAAAGGACGCGAGCGCTGCGCCGCCGTCTCGCAGCCTGGCGGGGCGATGGCACGGCGCCGCATGAATCCGGGCATGAGAGGGAGCGCAAGGAAGGCGAGCGGTAGCCAGGCCCTTCCCGGAAGCCGTCAGGGTACCGCCGCCATCGAGCGCGGTCGCTCCATCGTGCGCTGGCGGTAGACGAACACGAGACCCCGGCCGGCCGCGCCGCTGCGCAGCGCGACGGTCCCGCCCATTTTCTCGGCTGCGTCCTTCGCGATGGCGAGACCCAGGCCCGCGCCCTGCTCTCCCGTGGCGCCACGGCGAAAAGGCTCGAACGCCCGGGAGGCAAGCTCGGGCGCCATTCCGGGTCCGTCGTCGTGAATCTCGACGAGCGCCTCGGCCGCGTGGTCGCGCACGCACACCGTGACCGTCCCGCCGCCGCCGGTGTAGCGGATGGCATTGTCGACCGCGTTCTTCACGATGAGCCTGAGCGTCTCGCGCGATCCCTTGACGAGCGGGCGCGCCTCCTCTTCCAGCCCGAGATCGACGCCGCGCCGCTGGGCGAGAAGAGAAGCGTCCGCGATGACCTCGCGAACGAGATCGGCCACGTCCACCGGCTCCAGGGCTTGCTGCGCGGTGTGCACGTGGGCCATGGCAAGCATCTGGTCGGCGATGCGCTGCGCGCGATGGATGCCCTCGCGCAGCGCGGCAATCCTGGCGCGCGTGGCCTCGGGCGTCGTCGCCGTGTCGACGTTCTCCGCCTGGATGGACAAGGCCGTGAGGGGGCTGCGCAGCTCGTGCGCGGCGTCGGCGATGAAGCGGCGCTGCGCCTGGACGCGACGCCGCTCGGCATGGAGCACGCGCAGCGAAAGCCACGCGACCAGCGGAATCATCAGCAGGGCGGGCACGAACGTCTGCAACGCGCTGCCCATGGCGACATCGTCGATCTCGCTCGTGTCCTGGAACACGATGACGCGCCCGCGGCCGGCATCATCGGCCACGAACACGCGCATCGACTGGCGCTGGGGGCCCTCGATCGTATGGAAGCCGGACGCAAGCCCGGGCGGCAGCCAGGCCGGCAGCGGCTCCTGCGGAACGCGCAATACGGTGATCCGCGATTGGGCGTCGTCGTCGGTATTCGACGTCGCCATCGCCGCGATCTGCCCGAGCGCGTCGTCCTGGAACTCCTTGGCCTCGTCGAAGCTCAGCGCGAAGGACGCAACCGCGGCCACGACGGCGACCGCGACGATGCCGGCGGCGAGAAGGATCGAGACGCGCCGATCGGGCGACGACGCGCTCACGGGGCGCGCTCCACCATCCAGCCTGCGCCGCGAACGTTGCGGATGGCATCCGCCCCGAGCTTGCGCCGCAGCGCGTGGATCAGGAACTCGATGGCATTGCTCTGGACCTCGTCTCCCGGCCCGTACACGTGCCGCTCGAGATCGGGACGGCTCGAGATGACCCCCGGCCGCAGCAGGAGCACCTGCAGCACGGAAAATTCCCTCGCGCTCAGCCGCTGCACGATGTCGCCCCGCCGCACCTCGCGCGTTCCGGGATCGAGCGACAGGTCCCCGTTCGTCAGCAGCGCGCCCGCATGTCCGGCACGACGCCGCACGACCGCGCGCAGCCGCGCGAGCAATTCCTTCACCGCGAACGGCTTGACGACGTAATCGTCGGCGCCGAGATCCAGGCCGCGCACGCGCGCATCGACGTCGTCCCGCGCCGTGACAATCACGACCGGGACGCGCTCGCCGGCATCGCGCAGGCCCGACAGCAGCTCGAAGCCGTCGCGGTCGGGCAGTCCCAGGTCGAGGAGCACGGCATCCACGGAAACGCGCGCGAGGGCGTCGCTGGCAGCCCCGGCACGAGTGACCCATTCGACCGCATAGGCGGCATCCTCGAGCGCCGTGCGCAGGGCGGTGCCGATCATCGCGTCGTCTTCGACGAGGAGTATGCGCATCGTCCTAGCATAACTCCGCCGCGCGCCGGGGTGACGAACAGTTAGCGGAGACTTAGCATCGGAAATGTGCGATCGCCATCGAGCGCGCGCGGAAGCCGATTGGTAAGCTTCACGTCAGCTTTTTTTCGCATCACCGATGGAGAACGCAATGACGAATGCTTAGCTCTTGATCACCGTCAATTCCGTACGATGATCGCGCGGCGGATGATCGGCGCGACAACAGCAGGCGCGGAAGAAGCACGCGCCGCGTGCGCTATCCGCGCCGTATCGATCTATCGCCGAGGAGGATGGGATGACATTCAAGCGAAAGCCGCTCGTCGTGTGTTGCTCGCTGCTATTTGCCTTCGCGGGAAGCGCGCGAGCCGACCAGGTGTCGGACATGCAGTCGAAGCTCGAGGCGCTGCAGAAGCAGATCCAGGAGCTGCAGGCGCAGATGAACGCCGTCAAGCGGGAACAGGAAACGCAGGCCAAGGCCGCACCGGTCGCGATGAAGCCGGGCAAGACCCTCACGTTCGAGGTCGCGGGTAGCACGGTCCAGATCTATGGCCACGTCGACGTGTCCCTGGACGACCAGACCAACGGCATGAGCGGCTTCCAGAACGGCGGGCAGCCGGTGACCGGCCATAACGGCTGGGTTCCCGACGTTTCCAGCAACCTCTCGTATTTCGGCATTCGCGGCTCGCGCAACCTGGGCGCCGACCTGAGGGGTCTCTTCCAGTTCGAGACCGAGGTGGCGTACTCCGACACGCCCGGTGCTTCGGACCAGGCGCCGGACGGCACCGCGCAGAAATTCAGCCTCGGCTCGCGCAACAGCTTCGTCGGCCTCGACGGCAGGACCTGGGGCGCGGTGAAGCTGGGCAAGACCGATACGCCGTACAAGAGCTCGACCGGCAGGCTGGATCCGTTCGCGAGCACGCCGGGCGACTACAACGCGATCATCGGCAACAGCGGTGGCGACAACCGGGCCGAGTTCGACATGCGCCTTCCGCATTCGGTCTGGTACGAGTCTCCGCACTGGGGCGGCCTCAACTTCGCCGTGCTGGCTTCTCCGGGGCAGAACCGCAGCACCGACACGCAGCTCTATGCGATGGGCGAGCCCGATTGCGCGGGCGGGAATTCCACCGCCGGGCTCAATGGCATCGACGGGCAGCCGTCGTCGTGCGAGGACGGCTCATTCCGGAACGCCTATAGCGCCGCGGTCATGTACCAGGCGGGCCCGCTGTACGCGACGGCGGCATACGAGATCCACAAGAACGTCAATCGCCGCGGCGACGAGATCGTGCCGGGTACCATCGGCGTCCGCGACGAGTCGGCCTTCAAGGTGGGCGTCCAGTACAAGCTGCCCACCCGCACGACGCTCAGCTTCGAGGTCGAGCGGCTGCACCGCGATGCCATCGTCGAGGACCTGAACGAGAGGACGCACACGGCGACGTGGTTCGCGGTGACCCAGGGGCTCACGCCGAAGGACGACCTGAACCTCGCGTGGGCGCATGTGGGACACACACCGGGGCAGCCGGACCAGTCCGTCCAGGACGGCAACGGCAACGCGAACGGCCCGGGTCCTTCGAACAACGGAGCGAACCTGTACGACATCGGGTGGAAACACCACTTCGACTCGCAAACCACGGTCTACCTGGTGTACGCCCGACTCGTGAACGAGCACTGGGCGCATTACTCGCTGGGCGCCGGCGGGCATGGCCTTCCCACGCGCAACTACGTGGGTGACAAGTTCATCGGCGGCTGCGCGGACGGCGGCAACTGCGGGCCACCCTTCACGGGGAACACCGCGCAAGCCTTCTCCCTGGGCATGACGTACGACTTCTGAAGCCGCGGAGATGGAGAAAAGGGCGCCGCTCGCGGCGCCCTTTTCCTTGCCCGGCTACGGGCTGAAGATCGAGATGCCGCCGTCGATGAAGCTGTTCTGCGCGCATTGCGGACAGCCAGCCGGACCGGTCGCCGACGAATACGGCACGAAGACCTCGCCCGTGACCGGGTCCACCGCGACCGAGTGCGAGTTGTTGCCGGTGGGAATGCTGCGCACCAACTGGCGCGACGCCGCGTCGATGATGAAAAGCTTCGGATCGCACGGGTTCGTCGCGCTGCAGCCGCCGCCGAGGTCGTTCACGCCCGAGGTGTGCCAACGGCTCGCCGCGACGTAGTACTTGTTCGTGCGCGCGTCGTACCAGACCTGGTCGCCGCCGCCGAACGGGATCGTCGTGACGATCGCCCCGTTCGTGCGGTTCACGATGAGCGTCGTGAGCGCCTCGCCCTTGTTGCCCTGGCGGCACTCGACGATGGCATCGGTCCCGGGACCGAGGTCGAGGCCGGTCGGATCGCACACGCCGAGCGGGAAGCGCTTGACGCCGGCGAGCGAGAAGATGTTCACGGTAGAGCCCGGCGTGAGACTGGTGATGTCGCTCGCGGGAATCACCTCGAGCTCTCCGCGCGGGTTCGCGACCGTGGCGTCGTTGTTCACCAGGAAGCTGTGTGTTCCATGGTCGTACACGCACGCCTCGTTGCCGCCGGCCGCTTCGCCGTTGGTGTCGACCCAGTTGACCTGGCCGATGACCGTCTGCGTATCGGTATTGATGGCGGTCATGAAGGGGAGGTCGGCGTCGGGCGACGAGATCATGAAGACGTGATCGTCCGGGTCATAGCAGCCCTCGTCCGCGCGGAAGCCAGTGGTCCCTACGGTGATGGTCTTCACGACCTTCGCCGTGGCGGGATCGACGATCTTCACGCTGTTCACGTCGCCCACGTAGAGCAGGTTGCCCACGTTGTTCAACCCGTCCGGCCCGGACTTGCCGTTGTTGGCGCCGACGCAGTTCGCCGTCGGGCTGCATCCGGCGAACGCGTTCGCGCCGCTGCCCGTGATGAGGCTGAACTTCATCGTCGCGATGTCCACCACGTCGACGGCCTTGTTGTTGCGATCGGTCACGTAGTACTTTCCATTCAACACCGTGCCGATGTCGAAGGAGTAAGTGGAGCCGGTGGTGATGCCGGTGACCTTCACGTCCCCGATCGGCGCATCGGGACTACCACTCCGGTTACCTCCGCACCCGCCCAGCAGGAGCAATGCAGCCGCGACAACCACCCCACAGTAGCTCTTCATGGCGTTCTCCTCTTGTAGTGGAGCGGCGACGATGCTCCGCAGTGCTTGCTGCAAGCTGACAGGGTTTTGCATAGCGGAACAAGGTTGTGGCGATCGGTATCGCTTGCCTGCAAAAGCATCAAAAAAAGCCGTGACGGTGGTCCGCTATGCTGGCGGCCTCACCCGGAGAACTTCGTGCACCTCGCCCGCATCCTCGCCACCGCGCTCGTGGCGTTCGCTCCCGCGGCCAACGCCCAGGCGCCGTGGCCCTCGGGTCCCGTCAAGCTCATCGTCCCGTTCGGCCCCGGCTCGACGCCCGACATCGTCGCGCGCGTGGTCGCGGAGAAGCTCGCGCCACGCCTGGGCCAACCGGTCATCGTCGAGAACAAGGTCGGCGCGAGCGGCAACATCGGCACCGATGCGGTCGCGAAAGCGGCGCCCGACGGCCAGACGATCGGCATCAGCATCGCGGGGCCGCTTGCGGTGAACGTCCTGCTCTACCGGAAGATGCCCTACGACCCCGCGCGCGACATCGCGCCCGTCACCATCGCGGCGACGCAGCCGTCGGTGCTCGTGGTGTCCAACCGCGTGAAGGCCTCGAATGCGCGGCAGCTCATCGCGCTCCTGAAGGCGAATCCCGGTAGGTACAACTATTCATCGATGGGGCCCGGGACCATCTCGCACCTTTCGATGGAAGCGCTCGCCGCACGCGCCGGGACGCAGCTCGTGCACGTGCCGTACAGCGGATCGTCCCCCGCGGTGCTCGCCTTGCTGTCGGGCGACGTCGACCTCGCATGCCTGCCGGCCGCGGCGGTCATGCCCCAGGTCAAGGCGGGCAAGCTCAAGCCCGTGGCGGTTGCGACGGCGAAACGGTCGAGGGCGCTGCCCGATGTGCCGACGCTCGCCGAAGCCGGGCTCGAGAACGTCTACGCCGACGCATGGATGGGCTTCATCGTCCCCGCGAAAACGCCCGCCCCGATCGTGCAGCGATTGCACGCCGAGATCACGCGGATCCTGGAAGAGGCGGACGTGCGCGAGAAACTGCACGGCCAGTTCATGGACGTCGTCGCCGATACGCCGGACGAGTTCCGCGCGGTGATGAAGGCGGACGTCGAGCGCTGGAAGCCGGTGATCGAGAAGAATCACATCACGCTGGATTGAGTCGCTTCGTGCCGCACGTCGCCCGGTGAGGTAGCCCTGAGCTGGTGCGTGCCGCCATAGCGCACGATCATGCCGATCAGTGGATGGCCGATCTCGACGAGAAAGCGCACGTCGCCGCCGCTCGCTTCCTCCCAGGAGTCCACCGTGGGTCCGAGAAACCGCGGCATGGGGACGCCGAGAAAATTCCAGCCGCGCAGCACGAAGCGCAGCCTCGCGCCCTCCACGACGAGCGCCATCCGCAGCCCCATCGGTCCCATGCGCTCGCAGAGCAGCCCCTCCGCGCCGGCGCGCCCGGCCCACTGCACGCTCCGCACCCGCCGTGTTCCGAAGTCGCGCACCCATCGCTCAAGGCCGGTATCGGCCTCGAACGCCACATGCAGCGGCATTTCGTCCCCGGACGCGGGGAATCCCGCCAGCGTGCCGGCGATGAAGGCGATTCCCCTTCCCCGCTCGACGCGGACGATGCCGTCGAATTCGCGTTCGCCGCGCTCGCCATGCAGCCGGCGAATCGGGTCGGGCAAACCGCGCCAGGCGCTTCCGAGCACGCGCTCGTATACCGGTCCATCCCGCGTGGTACGAACGCTCCGGGTGCCGTGCGTGATGTTGCGCGCCGCGAAGAACGCCTCGTAATCGGCGAGCGTGAGGTCACTGGTGCAGGGACGAGCTCCGCGTGGCAGCTGCTGACCTGCAAGAAGACGCTGCAAGAGCACCGCGACGCCCATCGAGGGGATGAACGGGCCGTCATCGCCTTCGGCGACCAGGTGCCAGGTGCGCTCGATGTCCTCACCTTCCGCGGTTCGCCCAGCCACCCGGACGAACATGCCGCCGCGCGCCTCTCCCCACCGGATGTGATCGCACGTCCAATGCGCGAGGCGCGCGAGCGGCACGAGCGAGGGCAGCATCCGCAATTGCACGAGTCTCGCGAGCATCGACAGGGCGCGGTGAAGCGCGGACGGCGCGGGCGCCGCGCCGATCCATATGGCTTGCAGTTGCGGGCACGACGCAGGCGCGAGGCGGTAGTCCGGCACATCCACGAGCGAGAAGCGGCGTGGGCCCAGCGGAACACCTGCGGGAGGCGCGATGGAGAACGTCATGGAGTCCACGAGGCCCGTGCCCTCCGCTTCCCGTCCCCCGTCCCATCGACGCACCGGCTTTCCGGCATAGCCCAGGATCGCTCGCACGACGTTGGGCCCGACGCCGGCATAAGGCGACGGGGCGATCCCGGCCACGATCGAGCGCGGCTCGATGCGCGGGCTGCAATCCTCGGAGAGGTGGCGAACGACCGCGAAGCTCAAGGCGGGAAGGGTGCTCACGCCGCTGATCGCGAAGATCCCCTGCTTGCGCGCCTGCGCGTCATGGCGCGCGATGCCGCTCACGAAGTCGGCGCCGTCCGCCAGGTCGAGGTAATGGACCCGATGGCGCAGGCACGCCTCGACTACCCGGTACGCATCGTCGCCATAGTCCTGGAAGGGGCCCGAGGCATCGACCAGGACGGCCGGCTCGAGCCGCTCGAGCGCGCCATCGAGATCGCCGCGCCGGTCGAGCATCGTGGGCTCGAGCGTCGCGCCGCCGGGCACCGCATGCTGCGCCACGAATCGCGCGGCCCGTGACGACGAGCGGCCGGCGACGACGAGGGTGAGCCGCGATTCCGCGGCGAGCAGGCGCACGAGGCGCGCGCCGAAAGTACCGTAGCCGCCGAGGACCAGGACCTTCATGCGCCTCGCCCAGGAGCTCAGGCGGGCCGCGCCTTCTTGCGGCTGATCCAGGACGAATAGAGCTCCGTCGTGGCGAGGTCCTGGATCGGGTAATCCTCGATCTCCGGCGTGTACTCGATGACCGGTTCCGTGCGCAGGGCGACGCGCCAGGGACGGAAGTCGAGCGCGCGCAGCTCCTGCTCGATGCGCGTCACCGTGATGGGATTGAGCTCCGTGAACCACTGGAAGTACTGCGCGTTCGTGGCGAACTCCCCGGAGCGATCCATGTACCGCGGCGGCGTGGACATCACCACGTCGCGAATCTGCTCGCGGCTCTTCTTCAGGTGGAAGAAGGGCTCGCTCGTGAACTCGCCCAGGTGGTGGCCCGCATTCGAATAGTAGAGACCCGGATGCATCATGAGCAGGCCGTCCGGGCGCAGCACGCGCTTCATCTCGCGCAGCGCCTGCAGGTAGCCGCCGGCCATGTGCTCGATCGATCCCCACGAGAGCACGACGTCGAAGCTGTCGTCGGGGAACGGCAGGAAGTTCGCATCCTCCTTCATGAAGCGCAGGTTCGCCGCGTCGTGGATGTCGGCGGGCAGGTTGTTCGCCGCCACGATGCCGGGAAGCCTTTCGAAGCCGGCGAACGGGTCGATGCCCACGAGCTGCTCGCAGCCGGTGCGAAGGGCGATGCCGAGATCGGTGATGCCATCGCCGCATCCCACGTCGAGGATGCGGCCGCGCAGCTTCGGATGGTCGCCCAGCAGGTAGCTCACCACCGTGGTGGCGGCGTGGTCGAAGTGGCGGAAGAACCAGTCCTCGTGGCCCTTGCGCCAGCTGAGCGTTTCCAGGGCGGGCGCAGGCGCGACGGGCTCCAGTTGCCACGCCACGGCGCCTGGCGAAGGGGCGGCCCGCGCGATCGAGGCCGGGACCGGCATCTCGACGTGGGATGCGGTTTGCATCGCCATGGAGGCCCGATGGCGCAGGCGCAGCGCCAGGTGCCCGCGCTCGGCGAGCAGGCGCGGAACCGGCGCCTGGACCCGATAAGTGCCGCGCGGCAGCCAGGCGACCTGCAAGGCCTCGGAAGATGCCACGGCGGGATCGTCCGCCGTCGCGCCGAGCTCGATCACGGGCTGGAAGACGATCGGCGCATCGACCTGCAGGACTCCGCGAAGCGCGGCCACGCCGGGCGCATCGACCCATTCGAAGTCGCGGAGCGACGCGGCGCGAAGCGATTCCAGTTTCCCCATGGGCGCGATTGTATGCGTCAGACCCGGATGTCGCAGATCGTGCCGTCGAGCACCCGGTGCTGGAGTGCCGTGCCGAGGTCGAAGTCCGGTGCCTGCGCGAGCGCGGCGGCGAGCGCGTCGCCGAAGGTCGAGCCGGCGTGGAGGGCGACCAGCCATGCCCACTCGCCCGGGCCGAGGGTTTCGATGCCGCAGCGCTCGCCGGTCCTCCTGAGGAGAAGGCGATCGCCGGCTGCGTGCTCGAGATCGCCGCCCAGGCCGCTCCCGTGTCCCGGCTGGTGCACGTTCCAGATCTCGCGCACCGGAAATCGTGACGCGATGAGGCGGCATGAGGGGTGAAGGCCCAGGCGCAGCTCGCCAATGGCATCGTCCTCGATCACGGAGATCGCCGCGATGACCTCGCGCGGATCGCTCGCCACGTCGCCCGCGCGCGCGCACTCGTCGAGCGCCCATTCGAGACGGGCGACGTCGGCCAGGTAGGCGAGCGCGGAGGCCGGTTCGTATCGCCCGAGGAACGCCGGGAAACGGTCCCCGTAGATATTCAGGTCGCCCGAGGTCGGCGGCGCTTCCGCGACGAACGCATCGACGGCGGCGTGGAAGAACGCGCCTCCCACGAGCTGCCGCACGACGGGAAAGCTCGCGCCCAGCGCGCGCCGGTAGTTCGACGTGATCGCGTTGCGGTAGACATCGAGGCCGACGGCCGCGGGCGTCGCGGCGTCGAGGGCGCCGGCGAATCGCTCCTGGAGCTCAAGCAGCGACGGCATCGAGCGTCTCCAGGATGCGGCGGGCCTTGTCGCGTTCCGCGTCCAGCACCTCGAACGCGGGGATGTCCGTATCCCACTCGATGAGTGTGGGCCTGGGACCCACACGCTCGAGCACGCGGCGATAAAGCGTCCATACCTCGTCGACGACGGCATTCCCATGGGTGTCGATCAGCATCGCACCGCTCGCGTCGAAGCCGGCGAGATGGATCTCGCCGATCGCTTCGGCGGGAATCGCATCGAGGCACGCGCCTGCATCGCCGCCGTGGTTGC
Source organism: Usitatibacter sp. (assembly GCA_035656735.1). GTDB lineage: Bacteria > Pseudomonadota > Gammaproteobacteria > Burkholderiales > Usitatibacteraceae > Usitatibacter. Next base: position 250,210 of record DASRRY010000039.1, read on the forward strand.
GCGCGTTCACGTACACGTTGTTCACGTCGAGCAGCAGGCCGCAGCCGGTGCGCCGCGCGAGCGCGGCGAGGAACTCGGCCTCGGCAATCGTGCTCTCGGGAAACGCGACGTATGCGGCGATGTTCTCCACGAGGATGCGGCGTCCCAGGGCGTCCTGGACTTGAGCGACGCGCGACGCCACGTGGTCGAGCGCCTCGTCCGTATAAGGCAGCGGCAGCAGGTCGTTGTAATGGCGCCGCGCGCTGCGACCCCAGCAGAGATGCTCGGAGACCAGCGCCGGCTGCACGCGCTCGACGAGCCGCGCGAGCCGGGCCAGGTGCTCGCGATCGAGCGGCGCGCACGATCCGAGCGCCATTCCCACGCCGTGCACGGAGATCGGGTAGTCCGCGCGCACGCGCTCGAGGGATGCGATGGCCGGGCCCCCTTCGGCGAAGTAATTCTCGCTATGCACCTCGAACCAGGGAACGGGCGGACGCTCCGCGATGACACGGGCCACGTGCGGCGCGCGCAAGCCGAGACCGGCGGCCGCGGGAATCGAAGAGGCGGGAAAGCTCGTCACGCGGCCATGGTAGCGCACGGGCGCGTCACCATCATGAAGCACGGCGCCCTGTTCGGGTGCGGAAAATTCGCGTTCGCCGCGCGCTCCGGTGGCCGCATTGGGGCGCGGGCGATTGGCATACGCCTTGCAAGGACATTCGGCATGAGTCGACCCGATGCCCTGGAAAGGCTGGCCGCCTGATGGACCTGTCGCACCCTCGGGCACGGCCGAGGCTGGTCGTCGTGGGCAACGGCATGGCCGGCGTGCGCGCGCTCGAAGAGCTGCTCAAGCTGGCACCGGATCTCCACGAGATCACGGTCTTCGGCGCGGAGCCGCACCCCAACTACAACCGCATCCTGCTGTCGCCGGTGCTCGCGGGCGAGCAGACGCTGCAGGACATCGTGCTGAACCCGCGCGAGTGGTATGCCGAGCACGGCATTCGCCTGCACCTCGGCCGCAAGGTCGTGAAGATCGATCGCGTCGCGCGCGGCGTCGTGGCCGACGACGGCACCTGCGAGCCCTACGACCGGCTGCTGCTGGCGACGGGCTCGAATCCCGTCGTCCTGCCGATTCCGGGCGCGAGCCTGGACGGTGTCGTCACCTATCGCGACATCCACGACACGGAGCGGATGATCGCCGCGGCCGCGACGCACGAGCGCGCGGTCGTGATCGGTGGAGGCCTCCTCGGGCTCGAGGCCGCCAACGGGCTCAGGCAGCGTGGCATGGACGTCACGGTCGTCCACCTCATGCCGTGGCTCATGGAGCGCCAGCTCGACCGGACCGCGGCGGGGCTGCTGCAGAAGACGCTCGAGGCGAAGGGGCTGAAATTCAGGCTGGAGGCGCGGACGCAGGCGCTCGTGTCGCTCACCCCGGCTCTTCCCCAGGGGACAGGAAGAGTTTCGGCCGTCCGCCTCGAGTCCGGCGAAGAGCTTCCCGCCCGCCTCGTCGTGATGGCCGTCGGCATCCGGCCCAACGTCGAGCTGGCACAAGCCGCGGGCCTGCATTGCAACCGCGGCATCGTCGTGAACGACACGATGCAGACCTTCGACCCGCGCATCTACGCCGTGGGCGAATGCGTGAGCCATCGCGGCACGGCGTACGGCCTGGTGGCGCCCCTCTTCGAGATGGCGAAGGTGTGCGCGAACCACCTCGCGAACTTCGGCATCGGCCTCTACGCCGGCTCGATGACCTCGACCAAGCTCAAGGTCACGGGCGTGGACCTCTTCAGCGCCGGCGACTTCACGGGCGGTGCGGGCACCGAGGACATCGTGCTCGCCGACCCGGGCGCGGGCGTCTACAAGAAGCTCGTGATCAGGGACGACAAGCTCGTCGGCGCCGTGATGTACGGCGATACCGTCGACGGCTCGTGGTACTTCAAGCTGCTGCGCGAGGGCAAGAGCGTCGCGGGCATTCGCGACAAGCTCATGTTCGGCGAATCGAATCTAGGCGACGCCGGTCACCAGGGCCAGAACCGCGCGGCGGCCATGGCGCCGGAGGCCGAGGTCTGCGGCTGCAACGGCGTCTGCAAAGGCACGATCGTCAAGGCGATCAAGGACCAGGGCCTCTTCACCCTCGAGGAAGTGCGCAGGCAGACCAAGGCCTCGAGCTCGTGCGGCTCGTGCACGGGCCTGGTCGAGCAGATCCTCATGGCGACCGTGGGCGGCGACTACTCCGCGGCGCCGAAGAGGAAGGCGATGTGCGCGTGCACGGACCATACGCACCAGGAAGTGCGGGACGCCATCCGGCAGCACGAGCTCACCTCGATGGCCGACGCTTACGCGTTCCTCGAGTGGCGCACGCCGAACGGGTGCGCGAGCTGCCGTCCCGCCATGAACTATTACCTCCTCTCGACCTGGCCGCACCGCGCGAAGGACGATCCGCAGTCGCGCTTCGTGAACGAGCGCTCCCACGCCAACATCCAGCGCGACGGCACCTACTCCGTCGTGCCGCGCATGTGGGGCGGCGAGACGACCGCGAGCGAGCTGCGCCGCATCGCGGACGTCGTCGAGAAGTATGCGATTCCGACCGTCAAGGTGACCGGCGGGCAGCGCATCGACCTCCTCGGCGTGAAGAAGGAAGACCTCCCCGCGGTCTGGAAGGACCTCGGCATGCCTTCGGGACATGCCTACGCGAAGGCGCTGCGCACGGTGAAGACCTGCGTGGGCTCCGAGTGGTGCCGCTTCGGGACCCAGGATTCCACGCGCATGGGGCAGGAGCTCGAGCGCGCGCTCTGGCGCATGTACGCGCCGCACAAGGTCAAGCTCGCGGTTTCCGGCTGCCCGCGCAATTGCGCCGAGTCGGGCATCAAGGATGTGGGCGTGATCGGCGTCGACTCCGGGTGGGAGATCTACATCGCGGGCAACGGCGGCATCAAGACCGAGGTCGCGCAATTCCTCTGCAAGGTGAAGACGCATGCGGAAGTGCTCGAATACGCCGGCGCGTTCCTCCAGCTCTACCGGGAGGAAGGGTTCTACCTCGAGCGCACGGTGCACTACGTGTCGCGCGTCGGCCTGGATCACGTCAGGAAGCGCGTGCTGGACGACGCCGAAGGCCGTCGCGCGCTCTGGGAGCGCCTGCAGCTCGCGCTCGAGGGCGAGCCCGATCCCTGGCACGAGCCGGCGCAGGCCGGCGTGGACTTGCGGCAGTTCGAGGCGATCCAGTGAAAATCTCCGTCTGCAAGCTCGAAGACATCCCGAAGCTCGGGGCGCGCCGCTACTGCACCGTCGATGGCCGCACCGTGGCGCTCTTCCGCACGGCGGACGACCGCGTCTTCGCACTCGACGACCAATGCCCGCACAAGGGCGGCCCGCTGTCGCAGGGCATCGTCTTCGGCCAGAGCGTGGCGTGCCCGCTGCACAACTGGTGCATCGATCTCGCGACCGGGACGGCGGCGGCGCCGGACGAAGGCCGCGTGCACCGCTATGACGTCGCGGTGGTCGACGGCCACGTGGAGATGGAAACGTCGCGCTGAGCGGGAAGCAGCGCAGAATGCCGGCATGAACGCCTTCGACGCCAGGCCTTATCTCAAGGAGATCGCCCGCGGCAAGCACGGCGCGCGCGACCTCACGCGCGAGCAGGCGCGAACGCTCTTCACGGCCATCTTCACCGGCGACGTGGCGGAAGTCGCCCTGGGCGCGATCCTCGTGGCATTGCGCGTCAAGAACGAGACGCCCGAGGAGCTCGCCGGAATGATGGAGGCTCTCGCCCGCTTCGTCCAACCGGTGCGCTTCCCGGTTCGCCGCGCGCTGCCGTTGCTGGTGCCCACCTACAACGGCGCGCGCAAGCTCCCGAACCTGGTGCCGCTGCTGGCGCTGCTCGTCGCGCGCGAGGGCGTGCCCGTGCTGCTCCACGGCACGATGCACGAGCCGCAACGCGTGGGCACGTTCGAGATCCTCGATCGCATCGGGTATCCGGCTGCGGAGTCGGTCGAAGAGGCCGAGCAGGCGCTCGAATCCCGCTCGCTCGCGGCGGTGCCGACCGCGGTGCTGAGTCCCGCGCTCGCGCGGATCCTGGAGCTGCGCCACGTGACGGGCGTGCGCAACAGCGCCCACACGCTCGCGAAGCTGCTGCTGCCCGCGGGCGTCGCACGCGACGCGGCGTTCCGCCTCGTCGCCGTGACGCATCCCGATTTCCGCGAGCTCATGGGACGGCATTTCGAGAGCGCGCCCGGGCACGCGCTCCTGCTTCGCGGCGTCGAGGGCGAGCCGGTGGTGCGGCTTCGCGCGCCGCAGCCCATCGAGGAGATCGACGCTCGCGGTGTCGTGACGCACGTGATCGACCAGCACGACGAGGAGCCCGTGCTGCCCGCTCGCGACGCCGAATCCACGGCGCGCTGGACCGAGGCCGTGCTGGCGGGACGCGAGCGGGCACCGGCCGCGCTCGCCGCGCAGGCCGCGCTCATCGCCAAGGCGTGCCGCGACGCCGGCGCGGACCGCCCTCCGCTCAAGCTCGTATCGGCGCAATGAAGCGTCCGCACGACACCCGCACCGGTTTCGTGTACCTCGTGGGCGCCGGCCCGGGAGATCCGGAGCTGCTCACGCTCAAGGCGGTCAAGGCGCTCAGGAAAGCCGATGTGGTCCTTTGCGACGACCTGGTCGATGAGGAGGTGCTCGAGTACGCACGGCCTTGCGCGCGCATCGTGCACGTCGGCAAGCGTGGCGGCCGGGCCTCGACCTCGCAGGCCTTCATCGAGCGGCTGATGATCTCGGAGGCCGTGCACGGAGCGATCGTCGTGCGCCTCAAGGGCGGCGACCCGTTCATCTTCGGGCGCGGCGGCGAAGAATGCGACGCGCTGCGAAACGCGGGCATCGCTTTCGAGGTCGTGAACGGCATCACCGCGGGCCTTGCCGCCGCTGGCGCCATCGGCGTGCCGCTCACGCGCCGCGGCCTTTCACGCGGCGTCGTTCTCGTGACGGGACATGAAGCCTCACCGTCCCTGGCGGGAAAGGCTCCGGACGAGGGTTCGACGGATTGGGCCGCACTCGCGCGGACCGGGATGACGCTCGTGATCTACATGGGCATCGCGCGCTGCGACGAGATCGGCCGCGGGCTCATGAAGGCAGGCATGGCGGCCGCGACCCCCGTCGCCATCGTGCGCGATGCGACGCGACGCGGACAGGCCTCGATCGCCACGCGCCTCGACCGGATGGCAAGCGATATCGCACGCGCCGGCATCGGCAGTCCCGCGGTGATGATCGTGGGCGAGGTGGCCGCGGCGGCCGCGCTCGTGCAAGGCCTCGCGGTGCCTCAGGGCGCCGCCAGCCCGTTACGCCGCAGGACGGCCATGGTCTCCGGAAGCGTGAGGTAAGCGGAGAGCGCACGCGCGGCGTCCTCGTGGTCCGCGCCCTTGAGGGCCGCGAACGCGAGCACTGCACCTTGCGGCGCATCGGGCGCGGGTGCCGTGCGGCCGAGCGTGCGACGCGTGTCCGGCAGGATGCGGTAGGCGCGCGCGAGCTCGCCCATTGGCGCCACCGGCGCGATCACCGCATCGACGCGCTCGTCCTTCATCGCATGGGCCAGCAGCTCGTCGCCGTCCTGGTAATCCATGACGATCTTCTGCCCGGATTGCCGCTCGAAGGACGGGATCACGGCCGTCATCGCGGCACGGGCGGCGGCGGGAGCCACGACCGTGACTTCCGCGGCTTGGGCAGCCACGGTGGAGACAAGGACGAGGAGGGCGAAAAAAGCGGCTCGGATCATGGGCTCGCAGTGTCCGTCACGTCGCCGAAATGCGCAATTCATTAGAATCGCGGTTCCCTACGGAGGAGACACGAGATGAAAACCGCCATCCGCCTCGCCGCGGCCGCCTTCGCGCTCATCGCGACGGGCGCATTCGCGCAGACCGCGATCTGCTACAACTGCCCGCCCGAGTGGGCCGACTGGGGCACGCAGCTGAGGAAGATCAAGGAGAAGACCGGCATCACGGTGCCGCAGGACAACAAGAACAGCGGCCAGTCGCTGGCGCAGCTCGTGGCCGAGAAGGGCAGCCCGGTCGCGGACGTCACCTACGTCGGCGTGACCTTCGGCATCCAGGCGAAGAAGGACGGCGTGATCCAGCCGTACAAGCCGGCACACTTCGACGACATCCCGGCGGGGCTCAAGGATCCCGAGGGCTACTGGTTCACGATCCACTCGGGAACACTCGGCTTCATGGTCAACGTCGATGCGCTGAAGGGCAAGCCGGTGCCCAAGTCGTGGAAGGACCTCACGAAGCCGGAGTACAAGGGCATGGTGGGCTACCTGGATCCGGCGAGCGCCTTCGTGGGTTACGTCGGCGCGGTCGCGGTGAACCAGGCCATGGGCGGCTCGCTCGACAACTTCGATCGCGCAATCGCGTGGTTCAAGGAGATGAAGAAGAACGACCCGATCGTGCCGAAGCAGACCTCGTATGCGCGCGTGCTGTCCGGGGAGATTCCGATCCTCCTCGACTACGACTTCAACGCCTATCGCGCGAAGTACAAGGACGGCGCGAACGTCGCGTTCGTGATTCCCGCCGAAGGCACGCTCGTCGTGCCGTACGTGATGGCGCTGGTGAAGAACGATCCGAGTCCGGCGAACGGCAAGAAGGTGCTCGACTTCGTGCTCTCCGACGAAGGCCAGGCGGTGTGGGCGAACGCGTTCCTGCGCCCGGTGCGTGCGTCGGCGATGTCGAAGGACGCGGCGTCCAAGTTCCTGCCCGCTTCCGAGTACGCCCGTGCCAAGACCATCGACTACGGCAGGATGGCCGAGGTGCAGAAGGGCTTCAGCGAGCGCTACCTCAGGGAAGCGCAGTGACCGACGCGGTGAGCCGCGAGCGGCGCCGTGCCTTGCTGCTCGCGGTGCCGGCGCTCGCGGTCTTCGCCGCGTTCTGGCTGCTGCCGATGGGACGCCTGCTGGTGGTGGGTGCGAGCGGGCCGGACGGGGTGAAGGCGTACCTGGCGGTTATAACCAACGCCAACTATTTTCGCAGCCTGCTCTCGACGGTCGCGCTCTCCGCGGGCGTGAGCGTCGCGACGGTGGCGATTTCGCTCGTGGCCGGCATCTTCCTCCAGCGCAACACGTTTCCGGGGCGGCGAACGCTGGTCTCGATGATGACGCTGCCGCTGGCGTTTCCCGGCGTGGTGGTGGGCTTCATGGTGATCCTGCTCGCCGGGCGACAGGGGCTCATCGGCGAGGTCACCTCGCGGCTCTTCGACGAGAAGCTGGTGTTCGCCTACGGCATGGCGGGGCTCTTCATGGGCTACCTGTATTTCTCGATTCCGCGCGTAATCCTCACGGTGATGGCGACCGTGGAGAAGCTCGATCCGGCGCTGGAGGAGGCGGCGCGCTCGCTCGGCGCCTCGACGTGGCAGGTCACGCGCGACGTGATGCTGCCTGCGCTGATGCCCGCGATCGTTTCCTCGGGCGCCATCTGCTTCGCGACTTCGATGGGCGCCTTCGGCACCGCCTTCACGCTCGCCACGCAGATCAACGTGCTTCCGCTCACGATCTACAACGAGTTCACCAACTACGCCAACTTCGCGATGGCCGCGTCGCTCTCCATCGTGCTGGGCTTCATCACCTGGGCTGCCCTCGCCGCTGCGCGCTCGCTCGCCGGCGCCGGCGTCGCCGCCGCCGGCTGAAATCGGGTCAGAGGTGATTTATCGACATATGAGCCGATTTCATCTCCCGATAACTCACCTCTGACCCCGATTTATGCGCAGGCCGTATCGCTACTGGCTGCAGCTCGCGTTCACGCTCGGGGTGTGCGCATTTCTCGTCGTGCCGGTCGTGATGTCGATCCTCGCGGGCGCCACGAACAATTACTTCATCGGCATCAGGAGCGGCCTCACGCTCAAATGGGTGGAACAGGTGTGGGAGCTCTACAGCGAGACCATCTGGCGCTCGATCTGGATCGCGCTCGCATGCCTGGCGAGCACGATGATCCTGGGCATCCCGGCGGCGTATTCCCTCGCCAGGGTGCGGAACCGCTGGACCCGGCTGATCGAGGAGCTCCTCACGCTGCCCATCGCGGTGCCGGGCCTCGCGACGGCGCTCGGCCTGATCCTCCTCTACGGCGGCTGGCGTGATTTCCGCGCGAGCTGGCTCTTCATCCTGGTCGGCCACGTGCTCTTCACGCTGCCCTTCATGATCCGCTCGGTGCTCGCGGTGATGATGGCGGTCGATCTCAAGACGCTCGAGGAAGCCGCCGCGAGCCTCGGTGCCTCGTTCCGCGAGAGGTTCGCGACGGTCGTGCTGCCCAACGTGCGCCCCGGAATCGTCGCGGGCTCGCTCATGGTGGTCACGCTCTCCATGGGCGAGTTCAACCTCACCTGGATGCTGCACACGCCGCTCACCAAGACGCTCCCCGTGGGGCTCGCCGACAGCTACGCGTCCATGCGGCTGGAAATCGGCTCGGCGTACACGCTCATCTTCCTCGTGATGATCGTGCCGCTCCTGGTCGCGCTGCAGTGGGCGAGCGGGCGGGCGACGCGCGCGCGATAATCGACCCATGGACCAACGACCCCTCGGCCGCTCCGGCCTCACCACCGCGCCTCTCTGCCTCGGCGGCAACGTCTTCGGATGGACCGCCGACGAGAGCACCTCGTTCGCCATCCTCGATCGCTTCGTGGAGCTCGGCTTCAACCTCATCGACACCGCGAACGTCTATTCGCGCTGGGTGCCCGGCCACACCGGCGGCGAGTCGGAGGCCGTCATCGGCAACTGGCTCGCGAAATCCGGCAAGCGCGATCGCGTGCTCATCGCGACCAAGGTCGGCATGGGCTCCGACGAGGAGAAGGGCCTCACGCGCGCGAAGATCGAGAAGAACGTCGACGCGTCGCTCAAGCGGCTGCGCACCGACGTGATCGACCTCTACCAGACCCATCTCGACGACCCCTCAACACCGGTCGAGGAAACCCTCGAGGCGCTGGGCCGCCTGGTGAAGGCCGGCAAGGTGCGCGCGATCGGTGCATCGCAATATTCGCCCGCGCGCCTGCGTGAATCGATCGCCGCGAGCGAGCGCCTGGGCCTGCCGCGCTACGAAACCCTGCAGCCCGAGTTCAACCTCTACGACCGCGCGCAGTTCGAGACGGAGTACCAGCCGGTCGCGAGGGAATTCGGGCTCGCGGTGATTCCGTTCTTCGGCCTCGCCAAGGGATTCCTCTCGGGCAAATACCGCAAGGCCGCGGACATCGAGGGCCGCCCGCGTGCGGACGGGCTCGGCAAATACTTCGAGGGCGATCGCGGCACGAAGATCCTCGCGGCGCTGGACTCGGTCTCGAAACTGCTGGGCGCCACCCCGGCACAGGTCTCGATCGCCTGGATCATGGCGCAGCCCACCATCGCCGCACCCATCGTGAGCGCAACGTCGGTCCGCCAGCTGGACGAGATCGCCGGCGCCGCGCGCCTCGCGCTCGACCGCGAGGCGCTCGCGGAGCTGGACCGCGCCAGCCGCTGATGGCCGTCGCGATCCACCTGCGCGATTGCGCGAAAACGTTCCCCGACGCAACGCGCGCGCTCGAGCCGCTCTCGATCGACATCACGGCGGGCGAGACCGTGGTGCTGCTCGGCCCTTCCGGCTGCGGCAAGACCACGACGCTTCGCATCATCGCGGGCCTCGAGTCGCCGGATGCCGGTGGGCGCGTGCTCTTCGACCGCGACGACGTGACGGCGCTCCCGATCGAGAAGCGCGGCGTCGGCATGGTGTTCCAGAGCTACGCGCTCTTCCCGAACATGACGGTCGCGCAGAACGTGGGCTATGGGCTGCGCGTGCGCGGCATGGACGCAGCCGGGCGGCAGAAGCGCGTCGCCGAGATGCTAGAGCTCGTCGACCTCGGCACGTTCGGCGCGCGCGGCATCGACCAGCTCTCCGGCGGACAGCGCCAACGCGTTGCCCTCGCCCGCGCGCTCGCGATCCGCCCGCGCGTCCTGCTGCTGGACGAGCCGCTCACCGCGCTCGATGCGAAGCTGCGCGAGCAGTTGCGCGTGGAGATCGATCGCCTGCTGCGCAGCCTCGGCATCACCGCGGTCTATGTGACGCACGACCAGGCCGAGGCGATGGCGCTCGGTGACCGCATCGTCGTGATGGAGAAGGGCCGCATCGCACAGGCCGGCACGCCGCAGGAGATCTACCACCGGCCCGCGACGGCGTTCGTCGCGGAATTCATCGGCACGATGAACCGGATTTCAGGCGAGCTCGTCGACGGCCACCTGGTCTCGAGCGCGGGCCGGTTGCCGCTCGGCTCGATCGCCGCGCGCGACGTGATGTTCCGGCCCGAGGACGTGCGCATCGTGAGCCGCGGCGAGCATCACCTCGAGGCCACGGTGATCTCGTCCTTCTTCCTGGGCGACCACACGCGCCTCGTGGTCGATGCGGGCGGCGCGTCTCCGCTCATCGTCGAGACGATCGAGCGGCGAACGTGGCCGCGCGGCGAGCGTGTGCACCTCGCCGTCGAACCGGGCGCCATTCTCGCCGTGCCCGCGCAGATGCCATGAAGGACCGGTTCCTGCTGGCCCAGGTCACCGACATGCACATCAAGGCCGGGGGCAAGCTCTCGTACAAGGTGGTCGATACGGAGGCGAGCCTCGCGCGCTGCGTGCGGCACATCCTCGAGCTTCCGCAGGTGCCCGATGCCGTGCTCTTCACCGGTGACCTCACGGACTTCGGCGCGGCCGAGGAATACGGCAACCTCGCGCGCCTCATCGCGCCGCTCACGATGCCGGTGTACCTCATGGCGGGCAACCACGACGATCCCGAGGCGATGCGCGCGAGCTTTCCGCGGCACGCCTACCTGCGCCAGCGCATGGGCAAGCTGGATTACATGATCGACGAGTTCCCGGTGCGCATCGTGGCCCTGGACTCGACGATTCCGCGGAAGAGTCCCGGCATGCTGACCGATGCACAGTTGGCTTGGCTCGACGAGACGCTCGCCTCCGCTCCTTCCAAGCCCACGATCGTGGCGCTCCACCATCCGCCCTTCTGGACCGGCATCGGGCACATGGACATCCAGCCGCTCACCAATCCCGATGCGCTCGCGAAGGTGATCCGCAAGCACCCGCAGGTCGAGCGCGTGATCGCGGGCCACCTGCACCGGCCCATCGTCGCGCGCTTCGCGGGCACCGTCGCATCGACGAGCCCCAGCCCATCGCACCAAGTCGCGCTGGATCTCGCCGACGACGCGGCCTCGCGTTTCGTGATGGAACCGCCCGCGTTCCAGCTTCACCTGTGGCGCGAGGGCAAGGGGCTCATCTCGCATACCGCTGCGATCGGCCAGTTCGCCGGACCCTATCCCTTCTACGACGCGAGCGGCCAGCTCATCGACTGAGCGACCGGGAAGCGACAAGCGACAGGGGTCAGCACTCGATGACGTTCACCGCGAGCCCGCCGCGGGAGGTTTCCTTGTACTTGGTCATCATGTCCGCACCCGTCTCGCGCATCGTTTTGATCACGCGATCGAGCGACACGTAGTGCTTTCCGTCGCCGCGCAACGCCATGCGCGCCGCGTTGATGGCCTTCACCGATCCCATCGCATTGCGCTCGATGCACGGCACCTGCACGAGACCGCCCACCGGATCGCACGTGAGCCCGAGGTTGTGCTCCATGCCGATCTCGGCCGCGTTCTCGACCTGCGCCGGCGTTCCGCCCTGCACCTCCGCGAGCGCACCCGCGGCCATCGAACAGGCGACGCCCACCTCGCCCTGGCATCCCACCTCGGCGCCGGAGATCGAGGCGTTCTCCTTGTAGAGGATGCCGATCGCCGCCGCGGTGAGCAGGAACCGCACGACGCCCTCGTCATCGGCGCCCGGAATGAAGCGCGCGTAGTAGTGCAACACCGCGGGCACGATGCCCGCCGCGCCGTTCGTCGGCGCGGTCACGACGCGCCCACCCGCCGCGTTCTCCTCGTTCACCGCGAGCGCATAGAGGTTCACCCAGTCGAGCGCGGTGAGCGGATCGCGCAGGCCCGCCTCCGGCGCGCCACTGAGCTTCTGGTGCAGCTCGCGAGCGCGGCGCCGGACCTTCATTCCGCCCGGCAGCGTGCCTTCGGCCTCGCAGCCCCGCCGCACGCACTCCTGCATCACGTTCCAGATGCGCAACAGCCCCGCGTGCACCTCATCCCCGGACCGCCACGTCTTCTCGTTCTCCATCATGAGCTGGCTCACGGAAAGTCCGGTCCGCTCGCAAAGTGCCAGCAGCTCGTCGCCGGTCGTGAAGGGATGGGGCAGCTTCGTATCGTCGGGCTGGATGCGCTCGGCGCCGTCGCCCTTGCCGCTCAAGACGAAGCCGCCGCCCACGGAGTAATACGTCTTGTGCAGGATCGCGCCGCTCGAAGCATCGAGCGCCTCGAGCGTCATCCCGTTCGGATGGAAGGGCAGGCTCTCGCGCCGGTGGAAGACGAGGTCGCTCGCCTCGTCGAAGGCGATGCGATGCTCGCCCAGCAAGCGCACGGCATGCTGGGCACGGATCGCCTCGATGCGCTGCGCAATGGTCGAGGGATCGATCGCATCGGGCGCCTCGCCTTCGAGGCCGAGCAGGACCGCCTTGTCGCTGCCGTGTCCCTTGCCCGTCGCGCCGAGGGAGCCGTAGAGCTCCACGCGCACGCGCGCGGCATCTCGCAGCCGCCCGCTGTCGCGCAAGGCTTGCGCAAAGAGCATCGCGGCACGCATCGGCCCCACGGTGTGGGAGCTCGACGGCCCGATGCCGATCTTGAAGAGGTCGAAGACGCTGATGGCCATCCCTCATTTTCCTCTTTCGGGGCGATCCTGGCGGCGCATGACGGCTACAGATGGAAGCGCCCGGAACCTGCACCGTTCTGGCCGATCCCATTCCCAGCGGCATTCGCCGCGCAGCCACGGAGGATTCGCCATGCCCTACCAGCGTGTCGAAGACCTGCCCAAGTCGCAGGTCGACCAGTACAACGAGCACCAGAAGCACGCGTTCCTCAAGGCGTTCAACAACGCTTACAAGGAGTACCACGGCGATGAGCACCGCGCCTTCGCCGTTGCCCATACGGCCGCGAAGAATGCCGGCGAGCGCCCTGGGCCGGGCTGACGCGACCGCGCCTTCGCCCAAAAAACCGCCCGGTCCGGTTTCCCGGCCGGGCGTTCCTGCGATCGGCGATCGATCAGAAGCGAGCGTTCATCCAGTCGCGCATCAGGTCGAACAGGTTCTTCGTGGCGTTGTTGTACTGGCCCGGCGTCGTCTCGCACGCCGTGCATTCCGTGCCGCCGTGGGTGGCGCCCTCGATCACGTAGAAGTCCTTGTCGGGGCTCGCCGCCATGTCGAAGTACTGCTCGGCGTCGCGGATGAAGTAGTGCCCGCCCATCGTCGTCACGAGCAGCGGCGCCGTGAGCTGCTGCAGGTTGCACGGCGTCGAGTTGTTGCTCGAGCAGAAGTCCACGTCGAAGAACGAGTTGGTCGAGCGCACCGCGCGCACGCTGAGGAACGACTTGAGCGTGAGGAACATCGAGGAACCGAAGCCCTGCTCGTCGCCGGGCGAGAGGCTCACGGGCCTCACGCTCACCACGGGGAAACGGCTCTCGACCGTATAGTCGTTCTTGAGCAGCTTTCTCGGCAGCAGCGTGCCGTGGTGGATGCTCAGGTCGATCTGCGACAGGCGTGCGTTGTCGGCGAGCGGCACGATGAACGGCGCGTCGTCGCCCGGCGCGAGCTGCGCGAGGCGGTCCTGCGCGACGCTGATGAGGTAGTTCATCCGGCTGGACTGGGCCTGGAAGTACTTCGTCTTGAAGTCCTCCGAATAGTGCGTGCCCGTCCCGGCGACCCAGCCGTTGCGCGCGTCGAACGCGTCCAGGTTCGGATTCGTCGACGGCGTGCGGTTCTGGTTCAGCACGGCGGTGTCGTTCGTCACGTTGGCGCTGATGCTGCGGACCGCGTTGATGCCGTTGCCCGGGTGCGCGTCCATGAGGATGACGCCGTCCGCCTTCGGAAGCCCCGCCAGCGAGCTGCTGCATTGCATGAGCTTGTTGGGCGTCTGGCAGATCGCGACCCCATCCTCGGCGACGGCCTCGTAGAACGCCATCGTGGGCCCGCCGCCGCTATGTCCGAGCAGGATGACCTTCGTGATGCCGGAAAGCCCGCGCAGGTAGTTGACCCCCTGCTTCACGTCGAGCGCATTGTTCTCCCACGGCGCGCAGGCCGCCTCGTTGTTGTCGCACCTGGGGTTCATGCCGAGCACGACGAAGCCGCGCTTCGGCAGCTCCTTGGTGCTGATGTGGTTCAGGTAGTTCGAGTTGCGGTGCATCGCGATCACGGCCACGTGCGGATGGGGAAACAGCGCGGGATCGGGGTAGTACAGCGCGCCCTTCGCGGCGCCTGAGAACTGCACGTAGGTGGGTTGCGGGACGGCGGCGTACGTGGACGCGGCCGCGGACAGGCCTGCGACGAGCGCAAGCGCGCCCGTCCATTTCGGGTTCAGCATGGGTTCCTCCTCCTCTGTTTGATCGGGGCTCCGGGAGAGCCACGTTCACGTTCGGCTCGTGCGCCGCCAGCGTCAAGGGCGCGTTTCCGCGTGGAGGAACGGCGGTCCGATATAATTTGTAACTGCGTACCGGCATGCGGAATGCCTACCCGATGCGGCTTCGCCCCGGGTTGCGCATGAGCACCGATGCGAGGGAAACGATCGCGAGCGCCGCCACGAACGCACCAAATTCGCGGGCCGTCGTGACGAGATCGCCTTGGCGCGTCACGAGATAGCCCGCCACGATCGCGGGCAGTCCCATCGCGAGGTACGACACGATGAACGCGATCGAGAGCACGCCGGCCCGTTCGTGCGCGGGTGCCGCGGCGGCGAGCGAGCGGATGGCGCCCTGGAATCCGGCGCCGAACCCCATGCCGGCGAGCGACGAACCCGCGAAGAACGCGGTCGGCGACCCGAGCGACAGGGCGCCCAGCGCGAGGGCGACGCCCGCGAGGACGAGCGTGCCGCCCACGAGATTGAGCACGCGCGGCGACTTGTCCCGCAGCGCGAGCGTGGCGATCGCCGCGCTTCCGGCGAGCACCACGAGCCCCAGCGCCCCCACGAGCGGCGAGCTCGTATGCAGCATGCCGCGGATGAGCGCCGGGCTGAGCGACGCGTAGAAGCCCGCAATCGACCACGCGGCCACCAGCGCGGGACCGGCGAGCAGCATCGACTCGCGCGTGGCGCGGGGCAGCGACAGGCGCGGCTTGAGCGAGGCCCATGCGCCTGCCCGCGGCGCGCGCGTCTCGGCCATCATCGTGACGCCCGCGGCCTGCACGACCATGACCGCCGCCAGCAACGCGTACACGAGGTGCGTCGGGTGCGGCAGGTATTGCACCATGACGCCGGCGGCGAGCGCGCCGAGCGCCGTGCCGATCGGCGTCGTCAGCGCGTTGGCCACGGCGCCGCGCGCCTTGTCCAGGTCCAGCAAGCCCGCGCCGATCGCCGCCACCGCCGCGCCGGTGGAGAGTCCCTGGATGATCCGGGCCGCGATGAGCTGCCCCACGCCCTGCGCCGTCACGAAGAGGCCCATCGTCGCGATCTGCACCGCGATGGCGGTGAGCAGGACGGGGCGGCGGCCCACGTGGTCGGAGAGACGTCCCGCGACCAGCAAAGAGGCCAGCACCGCGATCGCGTACACGGCGAAGACGATCGTCGTCGTGACCGGCGTGAATCCCCAGAGCGACTGGTACAGGGGATAGAGCGGCGTGGGTGCGCTCGAGCTCGCCATGAGCGACACGGTGATCGACGCCTGGAGGTGGAACGCGGCGTTGCCCGAGACAAGCCCCGCCTTCGGAGGCGCAACGGCCGGTTCCGGCGCGATGCTGGCGCAGCTCATGCTAGATCGCTCCCCTTCCGGCATCGGCGGCGATGATGGCGCCGGTGATGTAGCTCGATTTCGGCGACGCGAGGAAGGCGATCACCTCGGCGATTTCATTCGCGTCGGCGGCGCGCTTGAAGAGCGTCGTCTGGCCGATCGCGTCGGTCCGCTCGCGGGGGGCGATCGCCGTGTGCACGGGACCGGGCGCCACGGCGTTCACGCGCACGCCCTGGGGGCTGTATTCCGCGGCCCACGCCCGGGTGAACGCGTGCAACGCGGCCTTGGTCGCGCTGTAGGCCGCGCCTCCCGCGAGGCCGATGTTGCCGGCGACGCTGCCGACGTTGATGATCGAGCCCGCTCCGCGCGCGGCCATCTTCGGTGCGATGGCGGCGGTGATGAAGTACACCGCCCGCACATTCGCGTCGAACATCCCGTCGTACGTCGCGGCATCCAGCGTGTCGGTGGGCCCGAACCACGCCACGCCGCTGTTGTTCACCAGCACGTCGATGTTGCCGGCTTCGGCGGCGAGGCGTTTCGCGTCGTCCACGTTGCCCAGCTCGGCGGCGACGAACGACGCCTTGCCCCCGGCGCGCTCGATCTCGCGCACGGTCTCGGTGCCGCGCTCGCGATCGCGCCCGTGGACGATCACCTCGAAGCCCTCGCGGGCGAGCTGGAGAGCGGCGGCGCGGCCGATGCCGGAGGTTGCGCCGGTCACGAGCGCTCGCTTCAGGATGGCCGGGGCCTGGGTGGACTTGCTGGCGGCGGGAGTGGCGACGGCGGACATGGTGACGCTCCTTTGAGTGAGTAGACCGGTCTGTCTACTTGCACTATACAGACCTGTCTGGTAATGTCAAGGCAATGGACGCCAAGCCCGCCGCAGCCCCCAGATCCGCCCGCGAGCGCCTTCTCGCCGCGGCCGCGGAGCTGTTCTATGCGGAAGGCATCAACACGGTCGGCATCGACCGGATCATCGAGCGCGCGGGCGTGGCCAAGGCGTCGCTCTACGACACGTTCGGCAGCAAGGACGAATTGATCCGCGCCTACCTCGCGGACCGGGCGGCGGCGCGGCAGGCGCGGCTCGAGGCGTGGCTCGCGCGCTACAAGACGCCGCGGGACAGGATCCTCGGCATCTTCGACTTTCTCGCGGATTCCATCTCGCAGCCCACGTTCAACGGCTGCTATTTCCAGCGGGCGAGCGCGGAGCTGAAGCCGGCGAGCTCCGCAAGGGGTGCATGCACCGACGCGCGCGGCTGGACCCTCGCGTTATTCACCCGTCTCGCGAAGGAAGCCGGCCTGTCCAATCCGAAGAAGGCCGCGCAGCAGCTCGTGATTCTCTACGACGGCGCCGTCGTGTCCGCGTCGATGGATCACGACACGCATGTCGCCGGCACGGCGAAGGCGATGGCCGCCGCGTTGCTCGACGCGGGCTCGCGCTGAGGCGTCTGCGCGGCTAACGGCCCATCCGCGCCTCGTAGGCCTGCGAGATGCGATCGGGCAGTCCCGGATCCTGCGACAACGTGCCGCTCGTGTTGTATTCCACCCGCACGCGCCCGTCCGCCTGCGTGACGATGTGGCCGCGAACGTTCATGCCGCCGCGCCGTCCGTCGATCACGCCGCTCGTGCGATCCTGCCCGTAGACCTCGACGCCCTGGTCCGCGAAGGCGCCGAGCAGGGCGTTCCACGAACGGTCGTAGAGCATCGCGCTCGACTCTCCTCCGGAGGGATATCCGTAGGGGTACGGGCCGTAATAGCAGCCGGGCAGCCCCGCGACGATCGCGCAGGCCGCGACGACGCCGGCGAGAGAGCTTTTCATGTCGATCCTCCGGGATCCCGTGGGGCGAACTTCGAATCGCAGTCTCACCCCGGCTTGGTGCCGCCGCAACGGCCCTTTGGTGCTACCCCTGCGCCACGGGCTGCCAGCCGCCGCCGGGCATTCGCCGGAATGCGCGCGCGCCGGCCCCGCCGAATTCGCGTGAGCGCTCGTCCCAGCAGAAGTGCTCCACCTCGATCTCGCCGCGACGGATCCGCAGGACGTTGAAGCTGTTCGTCTCGCCGCGGCCGCGGGTCGAGGTCGCGGTGCCGGCCGCGACGATCAGCGGAGCGCCGCGCCGTGCCTCGGCGAACGACTCGGCCTGGCCCGAGTGCGTGCGGTGGAGGTGGCCCGAGAGGTATACGTCGGCGCATTCCGCAAGGGTCTCGAGCGCCATGGCCGCCCGCCCCGCGAGCTGCTTATGCTCGCGCCACAACGAAGGCAGCTCCAGCGGATGGTGGGTCACGACGATGCGGGTCGCGCCTCGCGGCGCGGCGCGGAAGATGGAAAGCGCGCGCCTCACCTGCTCCTCGTTGATGCGGCCGGCCTTGATCACGAGCGACCGCGCGGTATTCACGCCCACGACGGCAATCTCCTCGTCCACGAAGGATGTCTCGACCTCCGGCGCGAAATGGCGGCGGTATCGCCGCAGCGGCGACAGCAGCCGCTGCGAAACGGCGTAGAGCGGCACGTCATGATTGCCCGGGACGGCCAGGCGCGGATAGGGCAGCGAGTCGAGGAAGGCGCGCGCGGCGCGGAACTCCCCGGGCCTCGCGCGCTGCGTGAGATCGCCGGAGACGACCACGAGATTGGGCGCGACGGCGGCCACGGCGCTGCGCAGCGGCTCCAGCAGCTCCTCGTCGATCGCGCCGAAGTGCAGGTCGGAGAGCTGGACGAGCGTGCGCACGTCAGCCCTTCGGCGCGCCGGGCAGCAGCACGATCAAGGCGCCCGGGCGCATGCGGTACACGAGCGGCGTCTCGATCGCCTGCACCTCGCCGTCGGTCGCGACGAGGATGAAACGATGGCGCGAATGCACCTCGAGAGTGTGCGCTTCGCGCGCCTCGAAGTCGCGCGCCTGGTGCAGCATGCCGAACAGCGCCCGCAGACCGAGCGCGACGAGCCGCAGGCGGCTGCGCCTGAGCGTCATGTAGACGCTGAGCTTCCCGGACCGCAGGCCGTTGCGCGTGCCGGCCCGGAACCCCTCCATCTGGTACGCGTTGTTGCCCACGAAGAGGAAGGGCGCACGCAGCCGCTGGAAGCCGCCGTCGAGGGACAGGTTCACGTCGAGGAAGGGCGCGCGCCGCAACGCGGTGAGGGCCGCCCATGCGAAGGTCCAAAGCTTGCCGCGCACGAGCCGGAGGCGGCCTCGCAACTGGTCGCGCGAACGCACGATGCTGGGATAGATGCCCAGGCTCGAGTTGTTGAGGAAGGCGCGGCCGTTCACCTCCGCGACGTCGATGGGTGTACGAACGCCCGTTGCGATGGTGCGGACCGCCTCGTCCAGATCGAGCGGCACGCCCAGGTCCTTCGCGAAATGATTGAAGGTGCCCAGGGCCAGGACTCCGAGCGGCATGCCGGTGCCCGCAAGGACGCCTGCCGCCGTGCCCAGTGTCCCGTCGCCGCCGCCAACGACGACCGCATCGGGCTCGCCCGACAGCGCCTCCTGCACGGCCGCGCGCAGCCCGCCACCCGTGACAGCACCGATCCGCCGCACCTCGCAGCCTGCCGAGGCGAAAGCGGCGAGCACCTTGTCCAACGCTTCGGCTGGGAGGGCGCCGCCCGAACCCTCGTTCAGGACCAGCGCCACCTTCATGGCTCGGCCCGCGGGAGCCGGCGCTTCGGCGCGAGGATCGCAATCCACAGCCACACCCACAGCGCGGCCCACGCGACGCCTCCGGCCACATCGCTCGCGAAGTGCACGCCCAGCACCAGGCGGGATGACGCGACCAGCACGATCATCGCTGCGGCAGCGGCGAAGGCGAGCCAGCGCAAGCCAGGCCGCGAGGTATGCGACGCAATGTAGGCCGCCAGCAGTCCGTAGACGAGCGTCGAGCCCGCCGCGTGGCCGCTGGGAAAGCTGTACGTGTCGTAGCTCGAGGCCACTCCGTCCAGCACCGGGCGCGCGCGCGCAAACACCAGCTTGAGGAGCGTGTTGAGCAGCAGCCCGGCGGGAACCACGATGATCGTGATCCTCGCCCACTGCCGCTCACCGCGCTTCCATGCGTATAGCGCGAACACGGCGGCGAACGCCCACAATACGGCCTGCGAGTGCACGAGCGAGACCGCGCCCATGAACGCGGTGAGCGCGGCCCCCGAGTGCGAGCGGACCCATCCGGCCACGGCGGCGTCGACGTATGCGAACGAATCGAATGCGCTCGGGGGCAGGTGCGGCATCGGCCCTTGGACGTTCTCGCGCGCGTGCCGTTCCCGGCGGGGTCCTAGCGTTCGAGCGCGTGCCGGTCCCAGTGCGCGAGCGCGGCGCCTTGCTCGTAAGTGCTCTCCAGGAAGAGCATCAGGTCTCTCTCGGGCGACGAGGATGTGCGCACGGCCTGGTAGGGAAGGAGGAATTCGTTGAGGGCCGTGTCGTACGTCGCGGCGTCGGGCCGTACCCTGGCCCCCTTGAAGCCGGCGGGCTCGGGCGCCGCGTAGGCATAGAACGCCGCGTCCTCGAACCCGACGCCCCCCGGCCAGAAGCCCTGGCTGATCACCTCGTGCGAATAGGCTTCGCGCGTCACCGCGTCGGCCGACGGGTCGTCGGGCGCGCGGTGGCCGGAAAATCGCGTGAGGGCCAGGTCGAAGCTGCCCCAGAAGAAATGCAGCGGGCTGCACTTGCCGAGGAAGCGGCCGCGGAATTCCTCGAACACAGGACGCATGGAGTCGAGCGCGCGCCAGAAGGCGCTCGCCCACTTCGGATCGTAGCTGCGATGCACCGTATCGTTCTCGAAGCGGATCGCATCCGGCACCTCGACCGGCATGGTCCAGATCGCGATCTCGATGCCCATGCGATGCAGCGCCGCCATGACATCCGCGTGGAAGCGCGCCACCGTCTTCGGCCCCAGGGCGATCGTTTCATGCGCGCCCGTCGAGGCGTGAAGCTCCAGCCGGTGCGAGACGAGATCGAACACGGCGCCGAGCGTGCACCCACCGCCGCAGCTCATCGGCGGCGTGGCGAACCCGCGTGACGTGAGGCGGAAGGCCACATTCCACCAGTGGTTCGAAAGCGGCGTCGTGGCGAGCACCAGCTTGCCCACGACCTGCGTCCACATGTGCAGCGTCGCGTACGTGTCGCGCCACTCGGCGAGGGGCAGGGCGGGCCAGCGCTCGAGGGTCATGCGTGCATGCTCCCACTTTTCGCGCAGTGATGCGCGGGTCCGCCGTGGCGCCCTACTTCCGCGCCTTCAGGTAGTCCGCCTTGATGGTCTCCAGCTCATCGGAGTACCGCCGATAGAGCTTGCTCGAGACCTCGGCCTGCTGGCGCACCATTTCGACCTGCTGCTGGCGCGACGCTTCACGCTCGAGCTGGATCCATCGCTCGCCTCCCTGCGTGTGCAGAAAGGCGAGTGCGGGAGCGAGATCCTGCTGCGTCATGAGCGCGTGGACCTTCCGCGCATAGATCGTCCGTACCTGGTGCGGATCGAGCGTCGTGCTGCAGAGCTCATGGCCATATCGCGCCCATGCCGAAGTGATCCGGTACCAGTGGCGGCGCGATTTGTCGGCGCCCCCGAACATGCCGGGATACTTCGCGACCCCCTCTTCCGGTCCGTTCAGCCGCATGTTGGCCTCGCATGCCTGTCGCAGCTCGTCGAGGTAGTCCGAGCTGTACATCAGCTCGACGTATTCCGCGTAGGGATCGGGCGCCTGCACGGCCGCGATGCTGCCGGTCGCCAGCGCGACATTCTGGAAATGGCCGTCGAGCTCGTCGGTCAATTGCGCCAGCATCCGGACGATATTGGCGCCGGCCGAGATCTGCGGGTTCGATGCATCGGCTTTGGCTTCCGCCTCGCGTTGGGCGATGCGCGGCTTCGCCTGCGCGAAGGCATCGACGAACGAATGGGTGTGCCTGAGCGCCTCGTCGAAATAGGCCTTTCCGAAGTAGGTCCAGTCCGCGTCGTTGCTGCATCCGAACGAGGTGCGATCCGGCGCCGAGGCGGTCATCACCAGCGTATCGGGGCCCTCGAGCGCCTTCACGAAGCCACCCGAGTAGCAGGCGGAGATGATGACGACGCGGTTGCGGATACCCGATTCGTCGAGCGCCTCGCGCACGACGGCTGGGTCGATCGTCTGGAAATCGAACGGCCCGAGCGAGAGCGAGAAGTGGAAATCCCGCGAGCCGTGCGACGTCATGTACAGGACCAGCACGTCGCGGTCCTTGTCCATGACTTCACCCATGCGTCTCAGCGCCGCGCGCAACGAGGTCGCGCTTGCGATCGGGACGTCGAGCAGGGTCTTGTTGCTGTTGATGAGGCGGATCGTCCTGCCGTCGCTTCCGAACCGTTCGCGGAAAATCGCCGCCACGGACTGGACCTCCTTCGCGAAGACGTCCTGTTCGCCATAGCCGGCCATCCCGATGAAGAACACGTTGATGCGGCCCGCGGGCCCGGGCCTGACGGAGCGCAGCTCCTGTGCAAGAAGCGCCGGTTGCTTGTAGAACGGCGCCTCCGATGCGGGGCTCAGCCTGCCGGGTCCTTCGCCTTCCGCGCTCGGGTCGTACGGCTCGTGCCAGAACGCGCGATCCCGATAGGTGTTCGCGAGCGGAAAGGCGATGACGCCGATCGCCGCCGCGACGATGACGAGGCGACGCAGACCGGGTTCGACGGCGCGGCACGCATGGGCGGCCAGCGCGAGGGCAAGCCAGCCGGAGGGAACCCACCCGAGTGCCGTGGTCATGGCCGTCATCATGAGCGAAGGGTGGAGCACCGTCGCGATCGTCCATAGCGCGTCGACCACGATGGAGATCAGCACGCCGGCCACCAGGAGCCGCGGCACCTGATCCGGCCTGCGCAGGACCGCCGCCGCGAGGATCGCCGCGGCGAGCAGCAAAGGCACGTGGAAGAGGCTCGACTGCGCGGAATACCAGCTCCACTCGCCGTTCAGCCCGACACTCGCGAACGCGCCGAGCGCGGGAATCGCGATATCCACGAGCACGAGGCCCAGGAAGGCGATCCATGAAGCCGACGGCCGGTTCTCGGCAAGGGGCCGGAAGAACGCGAGCCTCAAGGCGTCGATCGCGAAGTCGCGCGCGCCGGCACGCCACCGGCTGCTAAGAGCGGGTGCGGAGACGGGCGCTTCGGTGGGGGTCGATGGCAGGGCGTCGTGCGCCGCGGCAGCCGCTGCCTGCGGATTTCGAGGTCGCCCCGCGAGCGCCACGAGTTGCGCCGCCTCCTCACGCGACTCGAACGCCGACAACGGGATCGCATGGAAGTTGAGCCCGTCCAGGTGCAGGAAAACGAAGTCGCCCTTGATCTCGGCACGCGGGTACGCAGCCCAGGAATGGAAGGTACGGCTCACCTCGCTCTCCTGGGTGATGCCATCGTCGTCGACGTGGATTGTACGAGGCAGCATCATGAAAGTGCCGCGTCGCAGGATGGCGCGCCGCGCATAGAGCACGCTGAGTTGCGCAACCACCAACGCGCCCAGGATAGCGATCGATGCGTACTCGACGGTGCTGGCTGGCACGTTGCGACGGCTGCACGCCGCGTAGAGCAGCGCCGCCACGGCGGCGAAGCAAGCGAAGGTGCACAGGGACGACATGATCCTGTACAGCGGCGGAAGCTTGATGCCCGTCCAATGCAGCAGCGAGGCCGCGATCCACTGGCGCGGACTCATCGAATAGGAGTACGAACGCTTCATGCCTCTGCTCCGATGCTAAATATCGCGGTCATCGTATCGCAGCAATCGAGGCTTAGGACGGCGTCACGTCGCTTTTTCACGACGTGTGCGAACGCGCATAGCGCTTGAACCTCCGCTCTGGTAGAGGTATCAATGCATCCCCACGCGCCCCGGAATGGAAGTCCATCAACACCATCGGAGAGAGCCGCCGACATCGATTTGAAACGCGGAGATGGGATGCTGTAGTCCCGGAATGCCTATATCCGTGACGTCATTGTCCATTGGCTTCGGGGCCGCTCGGGAAGCGGGCGCGATCATTGCTCCGCCCAAATGCCATGCCCTCGCGGCATCCGTTGCCGGATCACGACACCGATGTAAACGAGTGTGCGACAGCGCACAGTCGCTTGAACTCCTCCGTGGTACCACTATCGAATCCAGCCGCGCCCGAAATCGCGCAGGATTCATCGAAGGACTGCAATGAGCAACACAAAAATTCCCAAACGCGTACCCGTGTATCTCTTTCGCCGGACCGAGCGCGGTGCGCCCGAACCGGATTGGGGCACGATGACGGCGATCCTCGCACTGGAAGGGTGCGAGCCGATCACGCGATCGGCCCGCCTCGTGAAGCCTGGCGCCCTCGCGGCCAACGGCTTCCTGCCGACCGGCGTCACGCCGGACGAGGCCGAGGAGTCCTAGCCCTCGCTTGCGGTCGCGGCGAATCTCCCCGAGGATGTGCGCTCCATTCGTGCCCGCGACCTCGCGAACAGAACGAACCGTGGCCAAGCGACACCACGAGCAGCATCGCATCGAGCGCCTCGGTTGGCTTCGCGCCGCCGTGCTGGGCGCCAATGACGGCATCGTCTCGACCTCGAGCCTGATCCTCGGCGTGGCCGCCGCGCAGGGCTACGAGAGCAGCGTCATCCTCGCGGGTGTCGCCGGCGTCGTGGCGGGTGCGATGTCGATGGCGACCGGCGAGTACGTATCGGTCCATTCCCAGGCGGACCTCGAGCGCGCGGCCCTGGAAGAAGAGCGCGCGGAGCTCAAGGCCGATCCCGGCGCGGAGCATGACGAGCTCTGCGCGATCTACGTGCGGCGCGGGCTCGAACCGGCTCTTGCGGACCAGGTCGCGACGCAGTTGATGGCGCGCGACGCGCTGGGCGCCCACGCGCGCGACGAGCTCGACATCAACAAGACCACCGCCGCGAGGCCGCTGCAGGCCGCTTTCGCATCCGCCATGAGCTTCGCCGCGGGCGGCGTGCTGCCGCTGCTGGTCGCTTACTTCGCCCATGACCACACGATTCCGTGGGTCGGCGGTGCGGCGCTCGTGTCGCTCGCGATCCTGGGCGGCGTCGCGGCGAGGGCCGGCAACGCGCCGCTCGTCCCGAGCGTCGCGCGCGTCGTCTTCTGGAGCGCCATCGCGATGGGCGTCACCGCCGGCGTGGGCGTCCTGTTCGGCGCGAGCGCCTAGGAAACCGGCAGCCGCGCCTGCGCAGCTCCACCCGGCGAAAGCCGCTTGCGACCTAGTTCATCCAGCGCCGGTTGTAAAGGCTCCAACCGGCTGCGCGTACTTTGATGCAAGGCAGTTGTTAGCCCGATCGGCTCGTGCCTAAAGTGCGCGTGGGAGGCGGGCGCCTGATCCGGGCGTGCCGGCCACATCGCGCAGTGCACAGGAAAAGGATTCCATGAAAACCGCTCGTGCAGTACGGCTGGCCGCGTTCGCCATGGCCGCCGGAAGTGCCATCGGCATCGCGTCCGCGCAGGGCAAGCCCGAGACCGTCGGCAACCCGCATGTCACGCTGTCGGAGCACTCCGACCATCTCATGTCGCTGCGCGGCGTGATGCCCAACCCCGACGATTTCACGCACGGCAATCGCCAGGCGCCGTTCCACGGGATCCCGGCGATCGACAGTCCCGGCTTTCCCGAAGATGGCGCGCTGCAAGGCGGCACGTCCCTGGCGGCGGGCGCCACGCAAGGCCTGGGCTTCGACGGCGTGGGCAACGGCATGAGCGGCTTCACCGTGCAGTACGCGCCGCCGGATACGGTAGGCGCGGTCGGCCGCAACTGGGTCGATGAAAACGGCGTCGTGCATGCTGGCCAGTACGTGCAGGTCGTGAACGTGGGTCTCGCGGTGTTCGACAAGAAGACGGGTGCCAAGCTGCTCGGTCCCCTGTCCACGAAGTCGCTGTGGCAGGGATTCGGCGGTGCCTGCGAAGCCGATGACGACGGGGATGCGGTCGTGCTCTACGACAAGGCCGCCGACCGCTGGATCGTCTCGCAATTCGCCGTGACGGCCGCGCCCTACTACCAGTGCGTGGCCGTGTCGCAGACGCCGGATGCGACGGGCGCGTGGAATCGCTACTCGTACAACTATGGCAGCGTGTTCCCCGACTACCCGAAGATCGGCGTGTGGCCCGACGGCTACTACATCACGTTCAACATGTTCAACAACGGCCAGACGTTCGCGGGCGCAAAGGTCTGCGCTTACGACCGCAACAGCATGCTCGCCGGCGCGCCCGCCTCGCAGCAATGCTTCCAGCTCTCGACGTCGTATGGCGGCCTGCTGCCGTCGGACCTCGACGGCGCGGCCTCCGGGGGCAGCTCCGGCATGCCGCCCGCCGGCGCCCCGAACTATGTCCTGAGCAAGGGTGCGAGCAGCCTGTATCTCTGGAAATTCCACATCGACTGGGCGAACAGCGCGAACACGAAGCTCACCGGGCCGAGCACCATTCCCGTCGCGACGTTCACGTCGGCCTGCAGCGGCGGCACGTGCATCCCGCAGCTCGGCACCTCGCAGAAGCTGGACTCGCTCGCCGACCGCCTGATGTATCGCCTCGCCTATCGCAACTTCGGCTCGTACGAGTCGCTCGTGGTCACGCACTCGGTCAACGTCGGCTCGAATCGCAAGTCGCAGCATGCCGGCGTGCGCTGGTACGAGCTGCGCAATCCGGGCGGGACCCCCACGGTCGCCCAGCAGTCGACGTTCGCGCCGGACAGCAATTTCCGCTGGATGGGCAGCATCGCGCAGGACAAGCAGGGCAATATGGCGCTGGGCTACAGCGTCTCGAGCAGCGGCATGTACCCCGCGATCCGCTACACCTCGCGCGCCGCGACCGATCCCGCAAGCACCATGGGCGCGGAGGTGTCGGTCGTCGCGGGCGGCGGCTCCCAGCTCTCGAACCTCTCGCGTTGGGGCGACTACGCCTCCATGACGGTCGATCCGGACGACGACTGCACCTTCTTCTTCACGACCGAGTACCTGAAGGGCAGCGGCACCTGGAACTGGAGCACGCGCATCGCGTCGTTCAAGTTCCCGACCTGCCAGTGATGTTCTCCCTCTCCTGCAGGAGAGGGTGGAGGTGAGATCGAGGGGCGGCATCCACGGGTCCGTTAGAATCCGTGGATGCCCCGCCGCCGGCCCTCGTGAGATCGAACCCGACGACGCAGCAACACAGCGAGCGCCTGCGGGAATCCGCAGCCGTCCTGCTCGTCATGCTGCTGCCGCTGTTGCTCGCGCTACCGCAATTCACCGGCCTGCTGCGGCCCGATCCGCTGCTCGTGAACGCGGACATCGCGACCGGCGTCGAGAAAGGCGTCCTGGCCGGACAGCCGTTCATCGATCCCAACGCGGGATTCCAGACGCAGGCATTGGGATTCAGGTCGGCAGTCGATTGGCTCGAGGGCAAGGTGCCGTGGTGGAACCCCTTTTCCGGAATCGGCTTGCCGCTCGCCGCGGAATACCAGCCGGCTTCGTTCTTTCCGCTCACGCTCTTCATGCTGCTGCCGTCGGGCACGGTGTGGCTGGATGTGGTCCTGCAATCGGCGTGCGGCCTTGGAACCTATCTCTTCCTTCGGCGGCTTGCATTGGGCCGAAAGGCAGCGATCACAGGAGGCCTCGTTTTCGCCTTCAACGGGACGATGGCCTGGTTCTCGCACGGACCGGCGTCGGTGGTGCCGACGCTTCCATGGATCCTCTATGGGATCGAGCGAGCGCGGCACGCCTCGGTGTCGGGTGAGCGTGCAGGCTGGGTCGTCGTGGCAGCGGCGATGGCGTTGTCGCTGCTGGCGGGCTTTCCCGAGACGGCTTACATCAACGGCCTCTTCTGCCTCATGTGGGCGTGCGTACGCGGGGCCGGGTTGGGATCGCGTGAATTGACCCGCTTCGCGGCCCGCGTCGCAATCGGTGGCGGCGTCGCGCTGCTACTTTCCGCGCCGCAGCTGCTGTCGTTTTTCGAATACCTCGCGCTCGCGAATGTCGGCCCGCATGCCGATATGTCGCATGCGGCGCTGCCGCGCTTGTCCGCCATCGGTAGCCTCGTTGCGCCGTATGCTTTCGGGCCGATTTTCGCCTATCAGATGAACTTTCCGTTCCTGCAGGAGTACTGGGGCTCGATCGGAGGCTATGTCACGATCCTTCTGCTCGTCACGTCCGCGTACGGATTCGTGATCAAGCGCGACCCTCTCGCGTGGGCGCTCGTGGCCTGGATCGTGCTCGCGCTGGGAAAGACGTTTCTGGTCGAACCGGCCGTGACCCTCTGGAACCTCGTGCCCGGAATCGATATTTCCGCGTTCGCGCGGTACGCGCAGCCGAGCTGGGAGTTCGCCCTCGTCGTTCTCGCCGCTTTCGCGCTCGACCGGTTCGACGTCACTCGCGCGCCCGCGGCCCACTGGTTCGCCGCGCTGCTCGGCGTCTCGGCGCTTGCATGGTCATCGATTGTCCTGGCACTGCATCGGCACGACTTGGGATCGAGCCGTGGCCTGCTCAATTCCGCCGTCGGCTCCATGACATGGGCCGCGGTGACGCTGGCGCTGGGCCTGTTCTGGCTAAGACGAAGTGTGCACACGCAGCGCTTCAACGGCCTGGCCGTGCTCCTGGTCGTCGATGCCGCGCTCATGTCCTTCATCCCGACGCTCAGCGCGCCGAAGGATGGCAAGGTCGACATGCCGGCGGTGCGTTTCCTCAAGGCCAATCTCGGCTTGCATCGATTCTTCACGCTCGGTCCCATCGCGCCCAACTTCGGCGCGTATTTCGGCATCGCGTCCATCAACCATAACTATCTTCCCGTGAGCCAACGGTGGTGGGACGAGATCAGGAGCAGCCTGCAGCCGCGACAGGACGACCCCGTCGTCTTCAACGGGGGAAATCGCGCCTCGTTCGAGACCGCGCGGGACAACGTGAGCGAGCTCGAGCGGCTCGGCGTGCGCTACGTCATCACGCCGGGATTACTGAGTCCCTACGCCGCCGACCGCAGCGACATCAAGCTGGCCTATCGCGATGAGTTGCTCTCCATATTCGAGCTGCCATCTCCCGCGCCGTATTTCGAGACGGAGCC
The DNA here is from genome assembly GCA_035656735.1 of Usitatibacter sp. Taxonomy (GTDB): domain Bacteria; phylum Pseudomonadota; class Gammaproteobacteria; order Burkholderiales; family Usitatibacteraceae; genus Usitatibacter. The sequence goes on from DASRRY010000039.1 coordinate 278,974, forward strand.
CGCCGGTTGCACGCTGTCGGTTCGAGACCGCGAGCACGTGGCGGCTGATTGCGCGTCGCCCGCGGTCCTCGTGAGGAAGGAGCTCTTCTTCCCGGGTTGGACGGCGCGGGTCGGATCGGCGGCACCGGCCGAGGTGACTTCGTACCAGAAGCTCTTTCAATCCGTGGAGCTGCCGGCGGGGCACAGCGATATCGAGTTCTCGTATGCTCCGCCCCACATCGACTGGGCGTGGGGCGCCATGCTGGCCGCGGCAGCGATCATCGCCACGAGTGCGGGGATGAGGTCTTTCAGCCGGCGGCGCATGACGCCTGTGTAAAATTGCCGCATGCCGGAACCCGTGCGCCCCGTACAGCTTCACGTCATCCACAACCTCGGCGGCGGAAGCGGGAAGTGGCTCGCGGATTTCGTCGCGGCGGACGACGAGCGCCGCAACCTCGTGCTGCGCTCGTTCTCGCACGGAACCGCGGCCGGCAGCGGGCTTGCCCTTTACGGCTCCGCGGGCGACGAGACGCCACTGCGCACCTGGCGCTTCGCGCAGCCGATCCCCGCGGTCCTGGTGCACCACGAGGAATATCGCGCGGCGCTCGGCGAGATCCTGCGCGACTTCAATGTGGCGGGCCTCGTGGTCTCCTCCGTCATCGGCCACTCGCTCGACGTGCTGGACACAGGCCTGCCGACCCTCGTCGTGCTGCACGATTACTTTCCCTATTGCCCTGCGATCAACCTCTATTTCGATTCGAAGTGCGCGCGGTGCGATAACCATCGCGTAGGCGAGTGCGAGGAGGGCAATCCGGAGTACAACCCGTTCGCCGATTTCCCCTCCAGCGTCCGGCTCGCCGTGCGCGAGCGGTTCGTCGAGCAGGTGCACCGGCCCAACGTGAAGGTGGTCGCGCCGAGCGCTTCGGTCGGCGCGAACCTGCGCCAGCTCGACCGGCGCTTCGACGATGTCGAATTCCATGTCGTTCCCCACGGCTATGCGAAGCCGATCGCGCCCATCGAGCGGCGCCCCGGCAGCGCGAACGATCGCCTGCGCATCCTCGTGCTGGGCCAGCTCTCGGTGGCAAAGGGGCTCGATCTCCTCCGCGGCGCGCTTCCCGCGATCACTTCATTCGCCGATGTGTTCCTCGTGGGCGCGCGGGAGGTGGGAACGATCTTCCAGTATTCGCCCGGCGTGCAGGTCGTGAGCGAGTACGCGCCGGACGAACTGGCGGTGCATGTCGCGCAGATCTCGCCGCATGTCGGGCTCCTCGCGAGCATCGTGCCGGAAACGTTCAACTATGCCCTTTCCGAGCTGTGGATGATGGGCATTCCGCCGGTCGCGTCGCGCGTGGGCGCCCTCGCCGAGAGGATCCGCGACGGCGTGGACGGCTTCCTTTTCGAGCCGGAAGTCCACGCCATGGTCGCCGCGTTGCGCCGCGTCGACGGGGACCGCCGGGAGCTCGCCCGCGTGCAGGAGAACATCCGCTCCTGGCGGCCGGAAACCGCGCGGTCGATGGTCGCGAATTACCATCGCCTCCTGCCGCTTGCCGCGCGAGGCGAAGGGACCGCACCGATGGAGCGCAAGGACGACGTGCATTCCGGGGACGTCATGCTCGCCGGCATGTGGAAGCAGGTGAAGAGCCTGTCGCTCCAGCTCGCGCTCGCCAACGAGTCGCGGCATCGCTCGGAAATGCAGCGCATGGCCGATGCGCGCCGCCTCGACGAGGAGAGGCGCAGGAGCGACAACCTCGCGCAGCAGATCGCCGACCGTGATGCGCTGATCCAGCAGCAGGACCGCAACATGCAGGCGCTGGTGGCGCAGCGCGACGCCAAGGCGCAACAGGTCGAGGAGCTGCTCCGGTCCACGAGCTGGCGCGTGACGGGGCCGTTGCGCGCGGCGAGCCGCGCCGCGCAGAAGGTGGGGGTGCTGGGACGCGTCGTCGTGGCCACGGCGCGGCAGCCCGGCGACATCTCCACGCGCATCAAGCGGCTGCGCGGCGCGTGGCGTACGGGCGGCTTGCTCGAGGTCAAGCGCACGCTCATGGGCATGCAGGTGCCCGAGCCGCGGCCCGAGGCGACGTGGGACCAATACCTCGCCACTTTCAGGAGCGAGGTGAGGCCGCGGATCGTCGAGGCCATCACGCGGCTCACGCGTCGTCCGGTTGTGAGCGTCATCGTCCCGACGTACAACACGGAGGAGCGCGTCCTGCGCGAGATGCTCGATTCGGTGCGCGGGCAGCTCTATCCGGACTGGGAGCTTTGCGTCGTCGATGACGCGTCACCGAACCCGGCCGTTCGCGCGGTGCTCGAGCAGTACGCACGTGACGACGCTCGCATCAAGGTGCGCGTGCTCGAGGCCAACGAGGGCGTGTCGCGCGCGTCGAACGCGGCGCTCGCGATGGCGACGGGCGAATTCACCGTGCTGCTCGATCACGACGACGTGCTCGAGGAGCACGCGCTCTTCCGCGTGGCGCAGGCCATCGTCGACGACGACCCGGATTTCATCTATTCCGACGAGGTCCTGGTCGCCGCGGACGGGCGCGAGGCCCTGCGCTTCGCCTTCCGGCCGGCTTTCTCGCCCGAGTACCTGCGATCGCATCCGTACATCGTGCACCTCGCCGGCTTCCGGACGCAGTTGCTGCGCGACATCGGCGGATTCAGCGAGGAGCTCGCCATCTCCCAGGACTACGACCTCATCCTGCGCGCGACGGAGAAGGCGAAGGCCATCGTGCACATCCCCGAGATCCTCTATCGCTGGCGCATCCACGAGCAGTCCGCGGGCACCGCGAAGATGGGCCAGGTGATGGAGACCTCGCGCGCCGTGCTGCGCGGGCACCTGGAGCGCTCCGGCCTCGCGGGAACGGTTCACGCCGGCGAGAGCTTCAACCTCTTCGATACCCGCTATCCGGTGCGCGAAGGCCTGCGCGTCGCGATCATCATCCCGACCAAGAATCATGGCGAGGTCCTGCGGCAGTGCATCGAGAGCCTGCTCGCGACGGTGAAGGGCGTGGACTACGACATCATCGTGGTCGATCACGATTCCGACGAGCCGGACACGCTGGATTACCTCCGTGCGATCTCGGGGCACGCCGCCCGCATCGTGAAGCACAGCGGACCCTTCAATTTCTCGGTGATCAACAACCGCGCGGTGGCCGCGATCGCCGATGTCCCGTATACCCATTACCTCTTCTGCAATAACGACATCGAGGCCATCCGCGAGGGCTGGCTGGAACGCATGCTCGAACTGGGCCAGCAACCCGATGTCGGCGCCGTCGGAGCGCTGCTTTTCTATCCGGACGGCAAGACGATCCAGCATGCCGGCGTGTGCGTGGGCATGTTCGGCGCGGCCGAGCATTACGCGAAGCGGCTGCGCTTTCCCGAGGAGCGGGTGGAACCGGGATTCGGCGAGCTGCTCAGCGTGAACCACGAAGTCGCCGCGGTCACCGCCGCGTGCATGCTGGTGAGCCGCGAGGCCTTCGACGAGGTCGGCGGCTTCGACGAGAAGATCGCGGTGGGCTTCGGCGACGTGGACCTGTGCCTGCGCATCGGCGAGACGCGGCGCCGGATCGTGTTCTGCCCGCATGCCCGATTGCTGCACCACGAGTCGTTCACGCGCGGCACGAGCACGAGCGATCCGCACCCCGAGGACTCGGCGCTCTACCGCATGAAATGGCGCAACATCCTGCGGGCCGGCGATCCGTTCTTCCATCCCGCCCTGTCGCTGTGGCATCCGACATGGACGCTCAAGCATCCCTTGCCGGCGTCGTTCGAGATTCGCCGCCGCGTCACGAAGATCGATCCCGACAGGCGCGAGCGCTGGGTGCCGTGAGGCGGATGCCTAGCCCGGCAGCTTTCCCGTACGCCCCGCCACCGCATCCCTCACCGCGCGCCACGTCATGCGCGCGTACTCGGCGCGCGGCGCCACCCAGAGCATCGTCGCCGCGAATTTCGCCACCGCCCGCAACGCGTCCTTCAGCTTCCACTTGAGCGGCATGTACTCGCGGCGGTAGAGCAGGAAACGGTTGCGCGTCATGTAGTAGATGCGATCGGGCGAGTGCACGACGATTTGCGCACCGCCCGGCACGCGGCGGCGTCCGTCGCCGAGGCGGTGCTCGAGCACGGCCGCCGTCACGCCGTAGAGCGAGTAGCCGCGCGAGCGCGCGCGGCAGCACCACTCGAGATCCACGTTGTCGATGAAGAGGTCATCCTCGAATGCCCCGAGTTGCGCGAGCGCCGCAAGCGGAAGCAGGGCTCCCGAGCTGATGAGGAAATCGCAGGGGATCACTTCGCCCTCGTAGCGCGCGCGCAGGTGGCGGTTGCGGAACCAGCCGAGGCGCACGAAGGGGAGGTCGCCGCGATCGCGCGGATCCGAGATGCGGGGACCGACGGCGGCAACGCGTTCGCCGCGCGCGAGGTGTTGGTCCAGCGTCTGGTGGAGCATGTCCACCATGCCCGCGGCCGGCACGCTGTCCTGGTCGAGCAACAGCACGCGATCCGCGCCCGCGCGACGTGCCTCCTCGATGCCGACATTGAAGCCGCGCGCCACGCCCTCGTTCGAAGCGAGGCGAACGATGCGCACGCGGTCCGTGGCTGCAGTCGGAAGTTGCGCGACCGGAGGCGTCGAACCGTTGTCGACGATGATCGCCACGTCGACCTGCGCGGCGAGTGCCTCGAGCTGCCGCAAGAGGAAAGCGGGCTCGGGATTGAAGGCGATGGTGATGCTCGCGGTCGTCACCCGCGGGATTATCCCACCGCTCAGAACAACGGCCGGCTGTCGTAGAAGTGAATGACGCGCCGGCCGCTCCTCACGTCGGCAGTGACGTCGTTGAAGGTGTGCCCGTCGTATGCGTAGAACCGTGCCTTCGGGTCTTCAGCAATCGCGCGCCCATCGACCGACTTCAGGTAGAAATACGCCAGGTTCGATACGGGCAAAGGCGGGTACGGCTTGCCGTTGAACGCGATGATTTCGAGCGGCTTATACGCGTCGGACGGGAGATTGCGAGCTTCGAGCAGGTGGTACCACGGTGCATGCTCGGACTGGATGAAGCATGCGACATGGGGATCGCCCCGCGGCAATGCCTGCTTTACCGCCGTATCGAGTAGCGAGGCCACCGAGATCGCATCCTTCGGCAGGTCGAGAAGATAAATCTTGCAGCCCGGAGGCGCGAAGCGCTGTCTTTCCACCACCGCAACGGCCGCGCGGAGGACGGGGGCGTCACGCTGCTGGATGAAAGCCGTCCATTCCCGCGCGATACCCCGCGACGCAACGAGTAATCCCACGATGGCCATCGCCACGGCGACGCCGGCGACGGCTCGCAACGCACGCGCTGGTGCAATGGAGCGCGCGAGACTTTCCGCGAATCCGCCGATGACCAGGGCCAATCCGGCCAACGCCACATAGTAGAAACGGCAGCCCGCGAGCGCGTTGGAGACGAAGCCGCCCGCGTTGTAAGGCGTGATCGCGAAGGCGCTTACGACGGGCGATTGCACGACGGAGCAGGCCCCCATGGTGAGCAGGCCCAGGACGATGACCTCGAGCACCGGTCGGCCCGCGAGGCCCTTTCGTGCGGCGGGTAATGCGAACAAAGCGACGAGGGCGACGGCGAGAGGCGCCTGGGCGGCGAGCGCCGCCGGGCTCGCATGTCTCGCCCCCACGAAGGCCGGCAGGTATTCCCACCACTTCAACGTACCGGACGCGAGCGCGGGCAAGATCCCCTGCGACAGGAACATGGTTTCGGTCACGCTTCTCACGGTCAGGACGCGTGCCGCCACGGCGCCCAGCGCACAGAGCACCACGACGACGCCCACGGTCGCGCGCTGTCGAGGCGATGCCGCCTTTCCGGCGCCTGGCCAAAGCGCCATCGCAAGGGCCGGGGCTACGAGTGCGAAGCCGATTTCCTTGCTCAACATCGAACACAGCATGCCGGCGCAAGTGGCGATGAAACGAGCGACGCCGGGACGCGCCAGGTAGCCGCGGAGCGCGATGAGGCCCGTGAGCCCGAAGAATAGGGAAAGCAGGTCGAAGCGGTCCGCAAGCCATGCGGCGGCCGAGAAGGCCGTCGGATGCACCAGGAAGAGCAACGCCGGGATCGCGGAGGCGCTTGCGGAAATTCCGGAGCGGCGCAGGAGCTGATGAGTCAACAGGGCGTTGCCGCAATGCAACGCGATGTTCAGTGCGAGCTGGGCCCGCGCGCCGTTGCCCAGGAGCTCGACGGAAATTGCCCAAAGGAACATGGCAACGGGGCGAAAGAAGAACGTGCCCATCGCGTCGCCGAAGAGCAATGCGAATGGATTGCGTATGTGCTGACCCAGGGCGATGAAGACGTAATCATCGAGATAAGGCGACGCATCACGCATCGGAAACCAAAGCAGCCAACCGAACAGCCCCGCAATGAGCGTGCTGGCGAATGCTCCGACGGGACGAGTGGCAAGTAAACTGCGCAAGCTCGAAAACCGGGCCCGGCCGCTGCCTGGAGTGTTGACGGTGCTCGTCGACATGTGGGATGCGGCCAGAAGCTTAGCATTCGCGCTGTCGTGCCGCGATGCGCGTTTTACGAACGGTGTCACTTCTCCAGGCGATAGGCCGCGTGGCAGGCCACGCAGCCGGCGGTGAGGTCGGCGAGGGCGGCAAGCGCGGGCTTCACATCGCCCGTGGCCGACGCGTTGCTCGCCTCGACGGCGAAGCGGCTCGCCGACCGGTGCATCGCGGTGCCCAACTCCTGCATCGGTTCCGGCATGTAGGGTGCCACGTCGTGGGCGCCGTGCAAGGGCAACGACGTGAGGCCCAGGCGGCTCTCGGCCAATTGCGCGGCCTCGTCATAGCGGCCCTGGGCCAGCGCGGCCTGCACCCTCTGCAGCGTCTCGAGGTGATCGCGCATGTTGGCGAGCGCGTGATCGTGGAGCGCGGGGGGGAAACGGACTGCCTGCCGCGCTTCGGTCATCGTGTCCTCATGCGAGGCATGCGAGGCGTGCAGGCCATGATCGACGCTCGCGCACGCGGTCGCGAGAAGCGCTGCGGGAATCGCCGCCGCGAAGCGACGGATTTCGAATGCTGACAACAGTGGTCTGTCCCCTGTCGTGGTTCAGGCGCTCTGGAGCAGCGCCACGGCGCCCACGCCGCCGTCGGCGCAGATCGAGACGACCGCGCGCTTGCCGGGGCCCATCGCGGCGAGCTCCTTCACGGCCTGGGAGAGAATTCGCGCGCCCGTGGCGCCGAACGGATGGCCGATGGCGATGCTGCCGCCATGGGGATTGAAGCGGTCCCACGGGAAGCGGCCGAGCTGCGCGTCGAGACGGACCTTGTCGCGCAGGAAATCCTCGCTCTCGAGGGCCGCGATGTTGCAGAGCACCTGGGCCGCGAAGGCCTCGTGGATCTCCCACAGGTCGATGGACTCGAGGGTCAGGCCGCGGCGCGCGAGCAGGCGGGGGATCGCGTAGGCCGGCGCCATCAGCAGGCCCTCGTGGAAGACATCCACCGCGGCGACCTCCCAGTCCAGGAGCTGTGCGCGCGGGCGGTTCGCGGGGAGCCGTGCGAGGCCCGCGTCGTCCGCGACCCAGATGGCCGCGGCGCCGTCGGTGAGCGGCGAGGCGTTGCCTGCGGTGATGCTGCCGCGGCCACTCGTGCGATCGAACACGGGCTTGAGCGAGGCGAGCTTCTCGGCCGAGGAATCGGCGCGCGGGATGGCGTCCTTGGCGACGCCCTCGAGCGGCATCACGAGGTCGTCGAAGAATCCCGAGGCGAGGCCCGCCACCGCGCGCTGGTGCGACTGCAGGGCGAGCCGGTCCTGGTCCGAGCGCGCGATGTTCCACTGCTTCGCCATCTCCTCGGCGTGCTCGCCCATGCTCTTGCCCGTCGCGCGGTTCTTCACCGCGGGGATGTGCAGGCGCACATCGGCCCACGAGAGGTCGCTCAATCGGTCGATGCGCTCGCCGAAGGTGCGCGCGCCGCGCCAACGCCGGAGGAAATCCGAGAGCGGCTGCGACAGGCCCACCTGCACGCGGCTCATGCTCTCGGAGCCGCCGCAGAGCGCGACATGCACGTCGCCGCCCAGCATGCCCGCCGCCTCGAACGCCGCCACCATGCTCGTGGCGCACGCGAGCACCGTCCCGAATGCGGGGATGGATGGATCGAGCTTGCCCTGCACGACGATCTCGCGGGCGATGTTGCTCCAGCCCAGGTTCGGCACGACATCGCCCCACACCAGGAGGTCGGGACGATCGCCCTGCTCGAGCTGCGCCGCCATGGCGCGGGCCACCGGGATCGAGAGGGCGAGCGCGTCCATCTTGCGCAGGCCGCCGTCGACCTTCGCGAAGGGCGTGCGCAGCCCGCTAACGAGCCAGCGGGTCATCGCTCTCTCCGGGAACACCGAGCCGCTCCTGGCCGAAGCCCTCTCGCGGGCGCCAGCCCGGGTATTTGAAGACCATGTTCTTCCAGAACCCTCCGGTGTCGTACTCCAGTGTGCGCCCGGGATGCTTAGCGTGCCACTCGGCCACGAGCTCGCGGCCGGTCTTGTACCACGGCACCTGGGACCAGCGCGGTGAATTCCGACTGCGTCCCTGATTTCAGCCTGCGAGATCCGACTGCGTCCCCGATTTCAGTCATTGGGGCCTCCGTATTCGCGCTCGAAGCGCTCGCGGTCGCGGCGGAACTGCTCCTCGAGCTCGCGGCGGCCGGCCTTCGAGGCCGCGAGGTAGCGGGTCTCGTCCTTGTACGCGGCGAGCTGCTGCTCGACGATCGCCGAGTTGTAGCGGCGGAACGCGTCGGTCATCTCGCGCGCGCGGAAGGGATCCATGCCGAGCGTCTCGAGCACGCGGCGACCCGTGCGCAACGCGGCCTCGAAGGTCTCGCGCTCGATCACCGTGACGCCGCGAATCCGCAGCTCGAGGTAGTGCGTGACGTTGCGCGCCCGCGAGATGATCGGCAGGTTCGGGAAGTGCTCACGCACGCGGTCGACGAGAGCCAGGCTGTCGTCCACGCCGTCGATCGCGTTCACGAGGAGGCGCGCCTTGCCCGCGCCGGCCGCCTCCAGGAGGTCCAGGCGCGTCGCATCGCCGTAAAACACCTCGAACTCGAAGCGGCGCAGCAGCTCCACCTGGTCGGGATCGTGGTCGAGCACGACCGGCCGGATATCGTTGGCGAGAAGCAGGCGGCCGATGATCTGGCCGAAGCGGCCGAAGCCCGCGATGATCACCGGCGCCTGCCGGTCGATCGTGTCGGCGTCCTTCCTCGGCTTCGCGCGCTGCCCCACCCAGTGGTCGTGCGCGAGCAGCAGCAACGGCGTGAGCGCCATGGAAAGGGCGACCGTCATGGTGAGGAGCGCCTGCTGGTCGTGCGAGAGCAGCTCGACCTGGCCGGCGGAGGCGAGGACCACGAACGCGAATTCGCCCGCCTGCGAGAGCATCGCCGCGAAGAGCAGGCGCTGCCGCGCGTTGACGCCCATGATGCGCGCCACGATCCAGAGCGTCGCCACCTTGAGCGCGAGAAAGCCGCCGAGCAGCCCTGCCACCATGCCGGGCTGCGAGGCGAGGAGGCCGAAGTCGATCGTCATGCCCACCGAAATGAAGAAGAGCCCGAGCAGCAGCCCCTTGAAGGGCTCGATGTCGCTCTCCAGCGCGTGGCGGAACTCCGAGTTCGCGAGCAGCACGCCGGCGAGGAAGGCGCCCAGCGTCATCGAGATCCCCGCGAGCGACATGACCTCCGCGATGCCGATCACGAGCAGCAAGGCGAAGGCGGTGAAGAGCTCGCGCACGTTCACCTTGGCGATCACGCGCAGCGCCGGACGCGTGAGGTGCCGGCCGATGAAGACCACGCCGGCCACCGCGGCGGCGCCGATGGCCACCCGTTCCCAGAGCGGAGCCGTGCTGCTCGACTCGACGCCGCCCAGCAACGGCACGAGGGCGATGAGCGGAATGGCGGCGATGTCCTGGAAGAGGAGGATCGCGAAGGACGTACGCCCGGTCGGTGTCGCGAGCTCGTTGCGCTCGGCCATCGTCTGCAGCGCGATCGCGGTGGAGGACATGGCGAGGGCCAGGCCCGCGACCAGCGCGGCCTGCCACGAGAGGCCCATCACGAAGAGCGCGCCGCCGAGGACCCCTCCGCAGAGTGTCAGCTGCAGCGAGCCGCCGCCGAACACCTCGCGGCGCATGTCGAGCAGGCGTTTCGGGTCGAGCTCGAGGCCGATCGCGAAGAGCATCAGCACGACGCCCAGCTGCGCGAGGTTCTGCGTGCCTTCGGATTCGCTCACGAGGCGCAGGCCCCACGGCCCGATGAGCGCGCCCGCGATGAGGTAGCCGAGGACGGAGCCGAGCTTGAGGCGCGCCGCGATGGGCACGCAGATCACCGCGGCGGCGAAGAAGACGAGCGCGTCACGCATCGCCCTGCGCTCCCGACTGCAGCAACGCGGCCGCGGCGCCCGCGCGATTCCGGATCCAGTCTTCCAGCCGCTCCCTCAGCTTCACGCCCTCCTCCCTCAGCACGGTCTCGCGCACCTCGTGCGCCCCGAGCAGCGTGAACGGCGGCAGCCATTCCATGCGGCAGAAGCGGGCGGTCTGCTCGATCACCGGGACGAAGGCGTCGAACGGATGCCCGTGCCGCCCCTGCGCCGAGAAGGCCTTCGCATCGCCCCCGGCCGTGGCGACCCAGAGGCAGTCCTTGCCGGCCAGGCGCGCGGTGCCGGAGCCGTAGGCGAAGCCGCGCACCAGGACCTTCTCGAACCAATGGTTGAGCAGCGCCGGCACCGTATACCAATAGAGCGGCCCCATCCACACCACGAGCCCCGCCGCCTCGAGCGCGTCCTGCTCGGCGCGCACGTCGATGTCGAAGTCCGGGTACAAGTCGTAGAGCGAACGCACCTGCAGTCCCGGAAGATCCTGGATCGCCTCGAGCAGCGTGGCACACGCGCGCGAGTAGTGCGGATACGGATGCGCGTACAGGACGAGGATCACGGCGCCCACCGCGCGACGACGGCGTGCCAGTCGGTGAGGTCCAGCACCAGGCCCGCGAGCACGGCGAATCCGATCCACGTGTTGTGGCGAAACGCACGGAAGCAGCCCTCGCGGCTGCGCGTGCGGATGAACGAGTAATGCAACAGCGCGATCACGCCCGCCGCCGCAACGCCCGCGAAATAGGCGCCGCGATAGCCCTGCCAGCGGCCGATCGCGCCCATCGTGGCGATGAAGAGCGCGTAGCAGGCCATCACGGCCGCCACGTCGAGGCGCCCGAAGAGAATCGCCGAGGTGCGCATGCCGATCTTCATGTCGTCGTCGCGGTCCACCATCGCGTACTCCGTGTCGTAGGCGATCGTCCAGAAGACGTTCGCGAGCACCAGCGCCCACGCGAGCGGCGGGACCTCGTTGCGGATCGCCGCGAAGGCCATCGGGATGCCGAAGCCGAAGGCGATGCCGAGGAACGCCTGCGGCATCCAGAAGAAGCGCTTGAGGAAGGGATACACGATCGCGATCGCGAGCGCCGCGAACGAGTAGTAGAGCGCAAGCGCATCGAGCTTGAGCACGAGCGCGAAGGCGCCGAGTGCGAGCAGCGCCGCCAGCACGAGCGCCTCCCACGGGCGGATCGTGCCGGCGGCGAGCGGGCGCTCTTCCGTGCGCTTCACGTGCGCGTCGAAGTCGCGGTCGGCCCAGTCGTTGAGCGCGCAGCCGGCCGAGCGCATGACGAAGGTCCCGAGCACGAAGATCCACACCACCTGCCACGGCGGTCTTCCGTCGGAGGCGATCCACACGCCCCACAGCGTGGGCCACAGCAGGAGAAGCGCTCCGACGGGCTTGTCCAGCCGCAGCAGGCGCTCGTAGGCGTCGAGGCGGGCGACGAGCGCGTTCATGCCTTGAGGTAGAACTGGCGCGTGCCGAGCCAGCGGTCGAGGTGCTTCGTCACGGCGGGCGATTGCTCCGCGAGCATCTCCTCCGCGACGTTCCTCGCGAGCTCGACCAGGTCCGCGTCGCGTTCGACATCGGCGAAGCGCAGCAGCGGCGCGCCGCTCTGCCGCGCCCCGAGAAACTCGCCGGGGCCGCGCAGCAGCAGGTCCTGGCGCGCGATCTCGAAGCCGTCGTGGCTCTCGTAGATCACCTTGAGGCGCGCGCGGGCCGTCTCGGAGAGCGGCTGGTAGTAGAGCAGGATGCAGAGGCTCTGCTGCGAGCCGCGGCCCACGCGCCCGCGCAGCTGGTGCAGCTGGGCAAGCCCCATGCGCTCGGCATGCTCGATCACCATGAGCGTCGCGTTGGGCACGTCGACGCCCACCTCGATGACCGTGGTCGCGACGAGCAGCTGGATCTTGCGTGCCTTGAAGTCGGCCATCACCTGCGCCTTCTCCGCCGCTTTGAGGCGCCCGTGCACCAGTCCCACCGCGATGTCGGGGAAGGTCTCCTGGATCGTCTCGTAGGTCTCGAGCGCGGTCTGCAGCTGCAAGGACTCCGATTCCTCGATGAGCGGGCAGACCCAGTATGCCTGCGCGCCGTCGGCGCAGCTCGCGCGAACGCGCTCGATCACGTCGTCGCGCCGCTCTTCCGAGACCAGCTTCGTCACCACGGGTGTGCGGCCGGGCGGCAGCTCGTCGATGACCGTCACGTCGAGGTCGGCGAAGTAGCTCATCGAGAGGGTGCGGGGGATGGGCGTGGCGCTCATCATGAGCTGGTGCGGCTCCGTGGTGCCGCCACTGTATCCGTGCTGGCGCAGGGGGAGCGAGCTCGCGGCGGCCTTGCCCATGCCGGCGGCCTTGCCCGCGAGCGCCAGGCGCTGCTCGACCCCGAAGCGGTGCTGCTCGTCGACGATGGCGAGCCCGAGCCTGGCGAAGCTGACATCGCTCTGGAAGAGGGCGTGGGTGCCGATCGCGAGCTGCGTCTCGCCCGCGGCGATCGCCTCGAGCGCAAGCTTCTTCGCCCGCGCCTTGAGGCTGCCGGAAAGCCACGCGATCTTCACGCCGAGCGGCTCCAGCCAATGGGAGAGCTTGAGGTAATGCTGCTCGGCGAGGATCTCGGTCGGCGCCATGAGGGCCGCCTGCCAGCCGTTCTCGACGGCCTGCAGGGCCGCCAACGCCGCCACGAGGGTCTTGCCGCTGCCCACATCGCCCTGCAGCAGCCGGCGCATGGGATAGGGTTGCGCGAGGTCCTTGCCGATCGCCACCCGGGCGTTGCGTTGCGCGCGGGTGAGCGCGAAGGGCAGCGACTTCACGAGCGCATTCGTGAGCGTGTGCGCATCGGGGAGCGCGGGGGCGCTGCGGCTGCGCCGCTCGCGATAGGCGATGCGCATCGCGAGCTGCTGGGCCAGCAGCTCGTCGAACTTGAGGCGGCGCCAGGCCGGATGGGTGCGCTCGTCGAGGCTCTTCGCGTCCACCTTCGGCGGCGGGCGATGGAGGAAGAGCACACTCTCGCGGAAGTGGCCGAGCCTGAGCTTCGCGAGGCGCTCGTCGTCGAGGGTGTCCTCGAGGGCCAGCGTATCGAGCGCGTGGCCGATGAGGCCGCGCAACTGCGCCTGCGAGAGTCCCGCGGTGGTCGGATAGACGGGAGTGAGCGCTGTGGGAAGGGGCGCCTCCTTCGCCACCGCGTGGTAGCGCGGGTGCACCATCTCGTCGCCGAAGAAGCCGCTCCTCACCTCGCCGAAGATGCGAAAGCGCCGGCCCGCGGCGAACTGCTTCACCTGGCTCGGGTAGAAATTGAGGAAGCGCAGCCAGAGCTCGCGCTCGCCGTCGGTCATCTTCACGACGAGCATGCGCTTGGGGCGGAACTTGATCCCGGACTCGACGACCTCGGCTTCGACCTGTACCGGCTCGCCGGGACGCGCGTCGGCGAGCCGCGTGAGCTTCGTCTCGTCCTCGTAGCGCAGCGGCAGGTGGAGCACGCGGTCGAGCTTCGACCGGATGCCGAGCTTCTCGAGGCGCGCGGCGAGATCCTCGTCCGTCTCGGGAGGCCGCGCGACCTTCACGCGCCCCTGTCGGGTCCGAGGTGCATCACCGCGTCGATCTCCACCTGCGCGCCGCGCGGCAGCGACGCCACGCCGATCGCCGCACGGGCCGGGAACGGCTCGCGGAAATACGTCGCCATCACCTCGTTCACCTTCGCGAAGTTGGCGAGGTCGGTGAGGTACACCGTGACCCGCACCACGCGGTCGAAGTCGCCGCCCGCGGCACGGCAGACCGCGCGCAGGTTGTCGAAGACGCGCTTCACCTGGCTCTCGAATCCCTCCACGAGCTGCATGGTCCTGGGGTCGAGCGGGATCTGGCCGGAGAGATACACCGTGTCGCCGGCGCGCACCGCCTGCGAGTAGGTTCCGATGGCGGCGGGCGCTTCGGGGGTGGAAATTGGCTTCATCATTTTTCTGCCTGGGACATTGACCGGCGATTATCGCCCGGTCGAATGGCGTTCCCGCTGCCGCATTTGGCGCACTTTACTGCTTCTTTTTTACCCGGGAGATTCTCACGACTTCGGGAATGCGCCTCAGCCTGCGGAACACGTGCGCCAGATGCATTCTATTTTTCACCTGGATCGTGAAGTTGATCGTGGTGTAGGCCTCGCTCGCGCGCTGCTCGGTCTCGATGTGGTCGATGTTCGCGTCGGCCTCGGAGACCTCGGCGGCGAGGCGCGCGAGGACGCCGCGCGTGTTCTGCGCCACGATCCTCGCGTTCACGTCGAAGAGCCGGTCCGACGACGCGTCCCACTGCACGTCCACCCATTTCTCCGGATCGAAGTGGAACGGGTGGATCGCCGGGCAGTCGTGCGTGTGGACCACGAGCCCCTGGCCCTTCTTGATCTGCGCGATGATCGGGTCGCCGGGAATCGGGCGGCAACACGGCGCGAACTGGATCGCCAGGCCTTCCGTGCCGCGGATGGTGATCGAATCGAGGTGCTGCTCCCCGTCCGCCGCGGGTTCCTGGATCGCGAGCAGCTTCTTCGCCACCACGACCGCGAGGCGCTTGCCCAGGCCGATGTCGGCCAGCACCTCCTCGCGGGTCTTGGCCGCGTCGCCCTTGAAGAAGTGCGTCCAGTGCGTGTCGCCGATCTCGTCCGGGTTGGCCTTGAGCGAGCGCACCGCCTGCACCAGCAGCAGCTCGCCCACCTCGGCGCTCTCCTGCAGCTGCATGGTCTTCAAGTAATGCCGGATGTGGCTGCGCGCCTTGCCGGTCGCGACGTACGAGAGCCACACCGGGTTTGGCCGCGCCTGGGGATCGGTCACGATCTCCACGCGGTTGCCATTGCGAAGCACGGTGCCCAGCGGCACGGGCTCGCCATCGACCTTGGCCGCGATGCAATGGTTGCCGACGTCGGTGTGCACCGCATAGGCGAAATCGATCGGCGTGGCCCCCTTCGGGAGCGCGAAGATCTTGCCCTTGGGCGAGAAGACGTAGACCTCGTCGGGGAAGAGGTCGACCTTGATGTGCTCGAGGAATTCGAGGGCGTCGCCGGACTCGCTCTGGATCTCGAGCAGCGACTGCAGCCACTGGTGCGTGCGCAGCTGCATGTCCTTCGCCTCGGCCTCGGCGGTCTTGTAGATCCAGTGTGAGGCCACGCCGGCTTCGGCGACCTTGTGCATGTCCTTGGTGCGGATCTGGATCTCGATCGGCATGCCGAAGGGACCGAAGAGCGTCGTGTGCAGCGACTGGTAGCCGTTCGCCTTGGGGATGGCGATGTAGTCCTTGAACTTGCCGGGGATCGGCTTGAAGAGCGTGTGCAGCGCGCCCATCGCGAGGTAGCAGCTCGGGACGTCGGGCACGATGATGCGGAAGCCGTAGATGTCGAACACCTCGGAGAACGAGATGTTCTTCTCCTGCATCTTCTTGTAGATCGAGGAGATGTGCTTCTCGCGCCCGGTGACCTCGGCCTTGACGTTGAATTCCTTGAGGCGCTTCTGGATCTGCTCCTCGATCTTGCCGACGGCATCGCGGCGGTTGCCGCGAGCCCTCTTGAGCGCCTTCTCCAGCACGCGGAAGCGCGTGGGATGGAGATAGTGGAAGCCCAGATCTTCGAGCTCGTAGTAGAGCGAGATGAGCCCCAAGCGGTTGGCGATCGGCGCGTAGATGTCGAGCGTCTCGCGCGCGATGCGCTCCTGCTTCTCCGGCGGCACCGCCTCGAGCGTGCGCATGTTGTGCAGCCGGTCGGCGAGCTTGATCAGGATGACGCGCACGTCGCGCGCCATCGCGAGCAGCATCTTGCGGAAGTTCTCGGCCTGCGCGTGCTGCAGGGTCGCGAACTCGATGCGGTCGATCTTGGAGACGCCGTCGACCAGGTCCGCCACCTGCTTGCCGAACTTCTTGGCGATCTCGGCCTTGGTGGTCGGCGTGTCCTCGACCACGTCGTGCAGCAGCGCCGCCATGAGCGCCTGGGCGTCGAGGTGCCACTCCGCCAGGATCTTGCCGACGGCGAGCGGATGCGTGATGTACGGCTCGCCGCTCTGGCGATACTGCCCGGCATGGGCTGCGCGCGCGACCGCGTACGCCTCCTCGATCTGGTCGACGTCCTTGGATTTCAGGTATCCGAGGGCGTCGATGAGCTCTTCCGGGCCCGGTCCCGGCAGCGACACTCCCGCGGGCTTGCTGCTCGCTAGCGGGAGGTGCAGGCCGAGGAAGGGCACCGGCGAGACGCGAGGGTCAGAGCACCGGCGTGGACGGCGTCGGCGGGTTCAGCAGCTCCTTGCCCACTTTCCCGCTGGCGATCTCGCGGAGCGCGATGACCGTCGGCTTGTCCTTGTTCGGCTCGACCAGCGGGGTCGCACCGAGCGCGATCTGGCGCGCGCGATTGGTCGCCGCGAGCGTGAGCTCGAAGCGGTTGGCGAAGTGCTTGATGCAGTCGTCGACGGTGATGCGGGCCATGGGGATCTCCGGGTGCCTGAAGCGAACTATCGGAACTGATCGAGCAGCGAGGCGAGGCGCGCTTTCTGCTGCGGACACGAAAGACGGGCCGCCCGCACGATGGACTGCAGGTCGGTCACCGCCACCTCGAAGCTCTCATTCACAATTATATATTCAAATTCAAGAACATGGGAGATTTCCTCACGGGCCACCGCCATGCGCCCCTCGATCGTCTCGCGGGAGTCCTTGCCACGGGCTTCCAGGCGCCTGCGCAGCTCCTCGATCGAGGGCGGCAGGATGGAGATTCCCACCGCCTGGGGGAACAGTTTCTTGACCTGCTGGGCACCCTGCCAGTCGATCTCGAGCAGCACGTCGTGGTCGCCGTCGAGCTCGCTTTCGATCCACTTCCGGCTCGTCCCGTAGTAGTTACCGTACACGTTCGCGTGCTCGAGGAAATCGCCCGAAGCGATCATGCGTTCGAACGAGGGCTTGTCGATGAAGTGGTACTCGCGCCCATGTTCCTCTCCCGGCCGCGGCGCGCGCGTGGTGTACGAGATCGAAAGATGGATGTTGGGCTCGCGCTCGAGCAACTCGTTGACGAGGCTCGTCTTGCCGGCACCGGAGGGGGCGACGACGACGAACAGGTTTCCACGGCTCAAGGCGCGCTCACGCAGAAGTGCTGGAGCCCGCTATTGTATAAGCAACCCCATGCTTGACCGCTCCCTTCTCGCGCGTCAGCGGATCCGTCCGCTCCGTTCGGCGTCCACGCGTGCGTCGAGTTGCGCACGGACGCCGTCTGCGAGGCGCCGGCACGCTTCGGGATCGACGAGCGCATCGGGCTCCCCCCGCTCGCGCCGCGCGAGGCGCCCCCAGAGGTCCGAGACCTCCGGATGCGGCGTGACGAGGACATCGCACCGCAGCGACGCCAGGACCGCGTAGCTCTTCGCGAACTGCGCGAGCGTGCCGGGGTGTGCGAGCGTGTCGCTGAAAAGGAAGCCTTTCGATGCGATGGGATTCAGGCTGTCCGCATAGACGATGTCGAGGCAGCGCCCCTTCTCGCACGACCTCCACGTCCAGGTCGTGCCGCCCGGCGTGTGGCCCGGCGTGAGATGCGCGGTGAGCTCGAGCGGGCCCAGGTGCACGGTCTCGCCGTCCTGCACGACCTCGACCCGGGCGATCGGCTCCGTCGGGGGAAGGCTGCCGTATTGCGGATCGTCGCGCGCCGCATGTCCATAGCGCAGCGCCTTGGCGCTCCAGTCGCTCGCCGCAATCCGTGCGCCCGAGAGGCGCTGCAATTCCGCGAGGCCTCCGGCGTGATCGAAGTGGACGTGGGAATTGAGGATCAGCTTCACGTCCTCGACGCGGAATCCGAGCGCGCGGATGTGCTCGGCGATCTTCGGCGCCGATGGGGCCAGGTCCCCGTCGATGAGCACATGGCCCGCCGGGGAAGTCACGAGGATCGATGCCAGGCCGTGCATGCCGACGTAGTATGTGTCGCCGTAGACGCGGAAGGGCTCCTGGTCCAGGTTCCACTGCGCGCAGAGGCTGCAGCGGAAGGGCGACTGCGCGAGCGCCGGCCCGGCCGCCGCGGCGAGCGCGATGCCAGCTGCGAACAAGGGCCAAGCGCGGCTCATCGCAGGGGTTGACCGCGATGGCGCAGCTCCTCGTACAGCTTCGCGGGCCCCAGGAGAATGTCTTTCAGGCCCTCGCGGACCTTTTCGGAGTCAAGGGCCTGTTTGCCCATGGTGTTATGCGCGGCAAGTGTATCGATGATGGCGTTCATTATCTCGCCAGAGAGGTCCGGAGAGTTGGAGAACTGTTCCTTCGTGTTGCTCTTGGCCTGTGTGACCAGTATCTCCGACTCGAGTAACTTGCCCTTGAGGACATTGTTCACATACACGAGCTTGTCATCGTCGGTCAGGTCACCGTCGAACAAGTCGTTCAGCCGCTCGATGATCTGGCTGAGGTAGGCTTTCTCCGGCTCCCTCACTTCGCCGTGGCCCGCCTCATCCATCGGCTGAAGCTTTTCGCCGCTGCCGCCCGCCAGATCAAGCGAGCTGGTTCCCGGGCTTCGCAGCCTGTGATGCGTCAAGACCAGCTTCGACAGGTCAACGCTTTCACGCTCGCGACCGAATTCGAGCAAGGGCATGAGCCGCTTGAAGAAGATGGCACGCGCCTCCAGCGCCGTATTGCCGTAGTCGAAAATTTGGGACAGGAAGGCATAGACGCGGCCATACGTGCCGATGTCGCGCTTGAAGATGACCAGCGCGTCCAAGGCGTTCTTAACCACCTGCTCTGCTTGCGCATCCTTCGCGCCGCGCGCGGCGTCCATTTGCTTGCGGGCCGCCGCATATTCCTTGAGCAGTCGGTCCGCGACCGGCGCGATCGCCGCCGAAAGCTCAGCGTGCGTCCCGGTGGGATTGAGTTCGGCTTTCACGACGCGCTGCACCTCGTGCTCGTCGTAGTGACCGGAGGAATCGAGCTTGGCGCGCAGATCGTAGATGAGGTTCGGATCCGTGACGCCGGACAGCTCCGCCGTCTCGTAATACGTCTTGAAGGCGGCAAGGATGTCCTGCGGCTCGTTCACGAAGTCGAGGATGTACGTCGTGTCCTTGCCGGGATACGCACGATTCAGCCGGGAAAGCGTCTGAACAGCCTGGATGCCGTCGAGCCGCTTGTCGATGTACATGCCGCACAGAAGCGGCTGGTCGAAGCCGGTCTGGAACTTGTTCGCGACGAGCAGGAGACGGTACTCGTCGCCCCCGAAAGCGATGCGGATGTCACGTCCGTTGAGGCCCGGATTCAGCGACTTCGAATTTTCGGTGAATGGATCCGGCCCCGATTCGGTGTCTGTCACTTCGCCGGAAAAGGCGACCAACACGCCGATGGCATAGCGCTGGTCCCGGATGTACTTCGTCATCGCGAGCTGCCAGCGAACCGCCTCCTTGCGGCTTCCCACTACGACCATCGCTTTGGCGCGTCCATCGAGCAGCGGTGCTACCGTCGACCGAAAATGCTCGACCACGACCTGGACCTTCTGCGAAATGTTGTACGGGTGCAGCCGCACCCAACGCAGGAGGTGCTTCAACGCCTCGTTACGCTCGATCGCCTTCTCGTCGAACTCCTCGGCGCCCGTTGCGAGCTTGAAAGCAAGCTTGTAGGGCGTGTAATTCCGGAGGACGTCGAGGATGAACTTTTCCTCGATCGCCTGGCGCATGGAGTACACGTGGAACGGCGCAGGAAGATTGTCGGGGCCCGCCGGCACGTCTGGTTTCGGTCGACCTCCAAAGAGCTCCAGCGTCTTCGCCTTCGGTGTGGCGGTAAAGGCGACGTAGGTCACTCCCTTCACAGACGCGCGAGCGGTCATCTGTGCGGCGAGCAGGTCCTCGGCGCTCACCTCACCGCCATCCTGCAGATCCTTGATCTCTTCGGCGGAGAGCACCTCGCGCAGCTTGGTGGCCGCCTCGCCCGTTTGCGAGCTGTGTGCCTCGTCGGCAATGACCGCGAAGCGCTTGCCTTGCGTGGCGGCAAGCTTCTGGACCTCGTTCAACGCGAACGGAAATGTCTGGATGGTGCAGACCACGATCTTCTTGTTGCCCGAGAGCGCCTCCGCCAGCTCCGCGCTTTTCGAGCCGCCTTCGCCCGTGATCGTCGCGACCACGCCCGTGATGCGTTGGAAATCGAAGATCGCTTCCTGGAGCTGGGAGTCGAGGACGTTGCGGTCGCTTACCACGAGCACGCTGTCGAAGACCTTTTGGTCATGCGCGTCGTGCAGGTCGGCGAGGAAGTGGGCCGTCCAGGCGATGGAGTTCGTCTTCCCCGATCCCGCTGAGTGCTGAATAAGATACTTGCCGCCGGGGCCTTCCTGTCGAACGGCTGAAACCAGCTTGCGGGTGGCATCGAGCTGGTGGTATCGAGGAAAGACGATCGCCTTGATCTGCTTCTTCGCGTCGCGCGGAGCGACGAGATAACGCCCCACGATCTCGAGCCAGCCCTCGCGCTCCCAGATCCGCTCCCACAGATAGCCGGTACGCGGCCCGTCCGGATTGACCGGATTGCCCGCGGCCCCGTGATCGCCCAAGTTGAACGGAAGGAAGTCCGTGGCCGTTCCCACGAGGCGGGTGGTCATTCGGACTTCGCTCTCGCTGACCGCGAAGTGCACCAGCGCGCCGCGCGGGAAGTCCAGGAGCGGCTCCGCGGCGGCCTGCCCCTTGGGCCGCGGCTGGCGATCGAACCGGTACTGGTCGACCGCATCATCGACCGTCTGGGTGAAATCCGTCTTGAGCTCTGCCGTCGCGACGGGAATGCCATTCAGGAACAGGGCCAGGTCGATGCAGTTGTCGTTGTGCAGCGAGTACCGTAGCTGCCGAACGACGCGCAGGCGGTTGGCGCCATACCTCGCGAGGATGTCCGGATTCATCGCAAGCGCAGGCCTGAACTGCGCCAACCCGAGCGGCTGCTTCAGTCCGACGATCTCGACGCCGTGCCGCAGGACATCGAGTGTTCCGCGGTCATCGAGCTGTTTCCGGATGCGGTCGAGGAGCACCACTTCGGCGCCGGCACCATGGCTCCTGGCGAGCGCTTCCCAAGCCTGGGGTTGCGAGGCCTGCACCCACGCCAGAACGTCCGAGGGGAAAAGCGCGCGGGCTCGATCGTAGTGGGCCGCGTCATCCGGCGCATGCAGCCAGCCGTTGGAAGCGAGATGCGCACAAACGTCGCTCTCGAAATGGATTTCCTTGTGAAGGCTCATCGGGTCTCCGCCGACCGGCACTTTAACCGTTCATGGCCGGCCCTGTAAGCGGGTGCGCCATTGACGCACCTACGCCACTGACGCACAATTGAATGGTTTTCGTCGAAGCTCCGCTCTTCACGCGCCAAGTGCTCAGGCTCTTGAGCGATGAGGAGTACGGCACGCTGCAGGCCGCCCTGATCGCGCGACCCGATGCCGGGGACTTGATCGTGGGCACCGGCGGCCTGCGCAAGCTGCGATGGAGGCGAAGCGGCACCGGAAAGAGGGGCGGCGCGCGGGTGATTTATTACTGGCTTTCTGCCGACTTCGAGATTCGCCTGCTGATGATGTATCCGAAGTCGGTCAAGGACGATCTCGCCGTCGCGGAAAAGGCCGCGCTGCGAAGAGTCGTGGAGAACTGGAATGGCTAAGCGCAGGAACAAGAATCGTTTCTTCGAGGATTTGCTCCAAAGCGTCACGGAGATGGACGAAATCGTTCGAGGCGAACGGCCGCCCTCGCGTGTCTTTCACGTCGACGAGGTCAGCGTGCGGGCGATCCGCGAAGCCACGGGGCTCACGCAAGGCCAGTTCGCGCGCCTGATCGAGGTGCAGGTCGGTACGCTTCGCAACTGGGAGCAGGGCCGGCGGCGGCCGACCGGCCCCGCTCGCGCGTTGCTTAAGGCGCTGAAAGCTCGACCGAAGGCGGTGATTGAGGCGCTGCAGAAGGGGTAGCCGCTTGTGGAGATCTGCCACGGACATCGATTTGTCCAGTGATTGCGGCCCACATAAGACATTTACGGCGCTCCTCGAGTAGGGAAATCGCTGTTGTTGCCTCGTTAAGGAGAGCGTTCAGCTTGGCCGTTTCCGCGTCCAAGTATTCAGCTATTTGAAGTTGTTCGTTTAGGGGCGGCGTCATCAACACTGCTCGCTTGAGGTCGCAGATGTTTATCCCGCGAACCGCAGCACCTGCGCTTTTGCACGCGAGCGACTCTCTCACTGCCTTCGAGACCAAGACCCACCGCAGCCAACGGCCACAGGTATCGCGGGCAGGAGAGACCCTCGCTACATCTTGGGTGATATTCGCGCCTGAAAGGTCTTCCGGAACAATTTCGCAGTCCCCAATAGACCCTCGAATCGCGTAAACGAGGTCGCCGCCTTGCAGTCTGGCGCGCGCAAACGGCGCTTCAATTTCTGGCGTCGTACGGGCCATGCTCTCCAAGTTCAAACGCGACGGCCGTACGTTTCCGCCTTTTACGATCGGAACGCCGACCTCGACATTAGGGCCGGGAAGCACAATGCCGTACATGATCGGACGACTTGCGTCCGTCAGCCACATTAGCGGCGTAGGATTCCAGTGGCGTGGCACTGACCCAATCCACCCGATGCCTGCAGCCCTCGTCGGAAGAGACGGATTGAGACCCTGCGTTACGGCGTTGGAAATGAGCGCTTGCACCTTCTCGCTCAGAAGCGCGATCAATACCTCTTGCTGCGAAATCAACTCCTCAATCAGCGTGACCTCTCGCAGGACAAACGCAGATATAACCCGTTGCTCGTCTACGGGCGGTATGGCGAGCCTTCTGCCCGCCATTGTGGCTAAGGAAATCCTGGAGCGCGTCGTGCCTGTCGCCAAACGGCCGGCGTCACTTTCTGCGCTCGCGGAGAGCTGAAGCGCGACGAACGACGGATCTGCGAGCGAATCGTCAAGCCGGAAACGAAAGCAATCCGCTTTGACTACGGCAAGGCCTAGGTTCGGCGGTGCAACGCAGGCTCGGCCAACAAGATTAGTTTCGTCGCCCAATCCTGCAATCAACACATCGCCCGCAACAACATTGTGGCCAGACAATTGCGACTGGAAGTAGGCCGTATCTATGTAGGCGGCATCTTCATTGCTGAAGTAACCTGCGCGAACATTTTGGAGTCTGACAACCCTTACGCCTTGTTCAGTATAGTGCTCGGTCTTGAGACCGGACCCAAAAGGCCCGTCGCAGTACGATTTTGTAATGCGCCTAAGGGCAACAACGCTCCAGTGCGTGGGTATTTGCCCCACACATTGAATGTCGCTTTGTTTGTAGTATCGGTACGCGCGAACGGGGCTCATGCAGCAAGCCCCTCAATCATCGCCTTAATTCGATCGGTGCACCCCTTTAGGTCTGCATCGATGTCGTGAAGCGCCCTTGGTGGCGTGTACATGTAGAAGTGACGATTAAAGGGGATCTCATATCCGATCTTCGTCTTCTCGTGGTCGATCCAAGCGTCGGGCGCGTGCGGTAGCACGTCGCGCTTGAAGTAAGCCTCGACGTCCTCGCCGAGGGGAACGTCCTCCGTATCGCGCAGCTCGGGATCCGGCTGCGGCTTCCCCTTCTGCTTGCCCTTCGTGCCGAGCACCGGCTTGCCGTCTTCACCTCTGAACGGTCGCTCCACGGTGATCGTCCGGTATCCGAAATCCTCGTTCTTGAAGATCCGGCTGATCGGCTTTCCGTCCTCGCTCGACTCCACGGAGTCGCAGAAAATCCGCGTGATACGCTCGATGTGCTGATCGGAGAACTCCTTGCGCTTACTGCCGAGGCTCTTGCGCATCTTCTGCCAGAAGCCGGTCGCGTCGATGAGCTGCACCTTGCCCTTGCGCGGCTCGGGCTTTCGGTTGCTCACGATCCAGACGTACGTGGCAATACCCGTGTTGTAGAACATGTCCGTCGGCAGGCCGACGATCGCCTCGAGGAGGTCGTTCTCCAGCACATACCGGCGAATCTCGCTCTCGCCACTGCCCGCCCCCCCAGTGAAGAGAGGCGACCCGCTCAGGACAATCCCGAAGCGGCTGCCGCCATCCTTTGTCGGCCGCATCTTGCTGATGAGGTGCAGCAGGAAGAGCATCGAGCCATCGGAGACGCGCGGCAGGCCCGGACCGAAGCGCCCGCTGAAGCCCTTGCTCTCATATTCCTGGCGAACTTCCTTTTCGACCTTCTTCCACTCGACTCCGAAAGGCGGGTTCGACAGCATGTAGTCGAACTGGCGCCCGTGATGGCCATCCTCAGAGAGCGTATTGCCGAACACGATGTTCGCGACGTCCTGGCCCTTGATGAGCATGTCCGCCTTGCAGATCGCATACGACTCGGCGTTGAGCTCCTGGCCGAAAACGGTGAGCCGCGCTCCCGAGTTGTGCTCGGCGAGATACTCGCCGGCGATGCTCAGCATGCCGCCGGTCCCTGCTGTCGGGTCGTAGATCGTCCGCACCACTCCCGGCTTTGAAAGGGCATCATCGTCCTCGGCGAAGATCAGGTTCACCATGAGGCGGATGACCTCGCGAGGGGTGAAGTGCTCCCCCGCCGTCTCGTTCGAGATCTCGGCGAACTTCCGGATCAGCTCCTCGAAGACGAGGCCCATCTGGTGGTTGTCGACCACGTCCGGGTGCAAGTCGATGTTGGCGAACCGCTCGGCCACCTGGTAGAGCAGTCGCGCCTTCGCCAGACGGTCGAGCTGGGTGTGGAATTCGAACCGCTCGAAGACGTCGCGGACCTCCGGCGAGAACGCCTGGATGTAGCCGTACAGGTTCTCGCGGATGTGGTCCTGGTCGCCCATGAGCTTCTTCATGTCGAGGGGCGACGTGTTGTAGAACTTCTGCTTGGCCTTCCGGAGCAGGAACGGCTCGGGATTCAGCCCAGCCTTCTTGCGCTCCTTGAGCTCGGTCAGGACCGCCGCCTTCGTCGGCTCGAGCACACAATCCAGGCGCCGCAGGACGGTGAACGGCAGGATGACCTTCCCATACTCGGACTGCTTGTAATCCCCGCGCAGGAGGTCGGCAACCGCCCAGATGAAGGCGGAAAGGGCTTGGTGGTTCATGGCTCCCCGTGTCTTCCGGCTCGTCCCGGCCGGCTGCGGGAAGCTTAGCGCACTACTCGATGTTCTGGACCTGCTCGCGCATCTGCTCGATCAGGACCTTCAACTCCACCGAAATGCGCGTCATTTCATTTGCAACGGACTTCGATCCCAGCGTATTGGCCTCGCGGTTGAGCTCCTGGCAGAGGAAGTCGAGCCGCTTGCCGATGGCGCCGCCGCGGTCGAGCACACGGCGGAATTCGGTGATGTGGGTCTGCAGCCGCCCGATCTCCTCCTCGACGTCGATGCGCGCCGCGTAGAGGACGATCTCCTGCTGGATGCGCTCGTCGGTGGGCGCCGCGGCCGCCTCGGCGATGCGCGCCGAGAGCTTCTCCTGGAAGGCCTTCACGGCGGCGGGCATGAGGGGACGCGCTTCCTCGACCAGCACGCTCATCTTGTCGAGGCGCTCGCGCAGGATCTGCTCGAGCTTGGCGCCTTCGCGCGCCCGGGTCTGGTCCAGCTCGGCGATAGCCTTCTTGAGGGCCGCCAGCACGGTCTCCCGCAGCTGGTCCGCCGGCATGGTGTCGTCCGCGAGCACCCCCGGCCAGTGCAGCACCTCGCCCACGGAGAGGGGACGCGCATGGGGGAAGGCCGCCAGCACCTTGAGGGAGGCCTCGTGCAGGCGCCCCATGGCCTCCGGGCTGGGTGCCAGGGTGCGCTCGCCGCTCGCGATGGGCGCGAAGCCGATGCGGCAATCCACCTTGCCGCGGGTCAGGCGGGCGGCCACGGCTTCCCGCAGGGCCGGCTCGAGCGCCCGCAGGTCCTCGGGAATCCGGGTCTGGAACTCCAGGTAACGGTGGTTGACCGTCTTGAGCTCCACCGAAACGCTGCCGTGGGGGGTTTCTAGCACGGCCGCGGCGAAGCCGGTCATGGATGCGACGGTCATCTGCGGAATATCGCCTTTACAAAAGGGCAGGCGAGTGCCGACAATTGGGAACGAAATTATATCGGAAGGCCTCCCGCTCCAATGCCGCAGCAGGCGAACCAGCCGTTACCCTCGGGCTACGTCCTGAACGGCTATCGCATCGAGAAGCCTTTGTCGTCGGGCGGGTTCAGCATCGTCTACCTCGCCCGCGACGACACCGGCACGCCGTTCGCGATCAAGGAATACCTTCCGTCCTCCCTTCCCCTGCGCGCCGAAGGCGTGGAGGTGAAGATCGAGGACGAATCGACGCTGGCGATCTTCCGCCACGGGCTCAAGTGCTTCTTCGAGGAGGGACGGGCGCTCGCGCTCATCTCGCACCCGAACGTCGTGCGCGTGGAGAATTTCTTCCGCGCGAACGAGACCTGCTACATGGTCATGCAGTACGTGCGCGGCCGTACGCTGCAGTTCCACATCCAGCGCCACCGCCACGAGTTCAGCGAGGCCTTCATCCGCCGGCTCTTCATCCACCTGCTGAACGGGCTGCGCGAGGTGCATGCGAGCAAGCTGCTGCACCTGGACATCAAGCCGGCGAACATCTTCGTGTCGATGGAAGGCCGGCCCGTGCTGCTCGACTTCGGCGCCGCGCGCATCACGCTCTCGGAAGAAGGCACCAAGCTCAAGCCCATGTATACGGCGGGCTTCGCCGCTCCCGAGCACTATCGCTTCGATCCCCAGGAGCTGGGACCGTGGAGCGACATCTACTCGGTGGGCGCCACGATCTACACCTGCATTGCCGGCACGCCGCCCCAGGCCGGGGATGCGCGCGAGCAGAAGGATTCCATCATTCCCGTCCGCAGCCTCGCGCGGCAGCAATACTCGATCGACCTCTTCGACATCGTCGATTCCTGCCTGCAGGTCGACCGCATGCAGCGCCCGCAAACCGCGTTCGACCTGCAGAAGCGCCTGATGGAGGAGCCTGCCGAGGAAAAGAAGGGCTCCTTCCTGGAAACGATCAACAAGCCGCTCTCCAAGCTTTTCTCCCGGTAGAAGCGAACCCCCGTGCGCTTCACGATCTTCCAGGACAGCCGGGTCGGCGACCGCGAGACGAACGAAGACCGGGTCGGATATTCGTACAGCCGCGACGTGCTGCTGCTCGCGATCGCGGACGGCATGGGCGGGCATGCGCAAGGCGAGGTGGCCGCCGAGATCGCGGTGGCGGAGATCACGCGGCGCTTCCAGCAGGAGGCGCGCAACAAGCTGAAGCGCCCCTTCGATTTCCTCGTGTCGGCGATCCAGTCCGCGCACCGCGCGATCGTCTCCCACGCGGTGGAGCGCAACCTCCTCGAGTGCCCGCGCACCACGTGTGTCGCCTGCATCGTGCAGAACGGGCGCGCGTTCTGGGCGCACGCGGGCGATTCGCGGCTTTATGTGCTGCGCCACGGTGAGCTCATCGCCGCGACGCACGACCACTCGAAGGTCCAGCAGCTGATCGACTCCGGCGCCATCACGCCCGAGGCGGCGGCGAAGCACCCGGACCGCAACAAGATCTTCAGCTGCCTGGGCGGCGTCGTGCCGCCGATCATCGACGTGGGCCAGGACGTGGCGCTCGAGGCGGGGGACACGATCCTGCTCTCGACCGACGGCTTCTGGAGCCAGATCCCGGCGAACATCGTGGGCACGATGCTGCGCAAGCAAGGGATCATGGACCTCATGCCCGGTCTCGTCGGCGAGGCGCACCGGCGTGCGCGCGGCGAGTCGGACAACGTCTCGGTCGTCGCGATGACCTGGGAGAACCAGGACGATCCGATGATCGCGGACACCCGCAGCCTGGACGACGAGGAATTCGCGAGCTCCAGCAACACCACCCAGCAGCTCGGCACGCCCGGCCCCGTCGACGACGTGACGGACGAGGACATCGAGCGCGCCATCGAGGAAATCCAGAACGCGATCCGCAAGGTCCCGCGCTGAACCTATGAAAAGATCGTTCGAGCGGGGTGCGGCCGACCTGCGTCCGGTGCGCTTCCAGCGCCGTTTCACCAAGCACGCCGAGGGCTCGGTCCTCGTCGAGATGGGACACACGCGGGTGCTCTGCACCGCCAGCGTCGAGGAGAAGGTGCCGCCCTTCCTCAAGGGCAAGGGCAGCGGCTGGGTCACGGCCGAATACGGAATGCTGCCGCGCGCCACCAACACGCGCAGCTCGCGCGAGGCGGCGACGGGCAAGCAATCGGGCCGCACGCAGGAGATCCAGCGCCTCATCGGGCGCAGCCTGCGCGCCGTGACGAATCTCAGCGCGCTGGGCGAGCGCCAGATCACGCTCGACTGCGACGTGCTGCAGGCCGATGGCGGCACGCGCTGCGCGTCCATCACGGGCGCCATGGTGGCCCTGGCCGACGCCATCGCCGGGCTTCGCGCCTCGGGTGCGCTCGCGCGCGATCCGTTCCGCGATTTCGTGGCCGCGGTTTCGGTCGGCATCGTGGAAGGCCAGCCGGTGCTCGACCTCGACTACGCCGAGGACTCCTCCTGCGGCACCGACATGAACGTCGTGATGACCGGCGACGGCCGCTTCGTCGAGATCCAGGGCACCGCCGAGGGCGAGCCCTTCACGAAGGACGAGATGTCGAAGCTGCTCGACCTCGCCTCCGGCGGCATCGCGCAGCTGGTCGCGCTGCAGCGCGACGCGCTGAAAACCTGAAATCGGGGTCAGAGGTGAATTATCGAATAATGAGACGGCGCATCGTGCATTTCACGTCGTGATAAATCACCTCTGACCCCGATTTCCCGTGAGCCAGCAGATCGTCATTGCGTCCAACAACGCCGGCAAGCTGCGGGAGCTGCAGGCGATGCTGAAAACGCTGCATATCGACGCCGTGCCCCAGTCACACTGGAGCGTGCCGGAGGCCGATGAGCCGCACTCGACGTTCATCGAGAATGCGCTCGCCAAGGCCCGGCATGCGAGCCGGGCAACGGGACTGGCGGCGCTCGCGGACGACTCGGGCCTCTGCGTGCCGGTGCTCGGCGGTGATCCCGGCGTGAACTCGGCGTACTACGCGGGGCGCGAGGGCGACCGCGAGACGCGCGATGGGCGCAACAACGCGAAGCTCGTCGAAGAGCTGCGCGATCGCGAGGATCGCTCGGCGTTCTACTACTGCGTCCTGGTCCTGGTCGGCTCACCCGACGATCCCGTGCCGGTCATCGCGGACGCGCGTTGGTACGGCGAGATCGTCCTCGAGCCGCGCGGCAAGGGCGGCTTCGGCTACGACCCGTATTTCCTCACCCGCGAGCACGGCAAGACCGCGGCGGAGCTCCACGCGGACCAGAAAAATCGCACGAGCCATCGCGGGAAAGCGCTGGCGGCCCTCGCGGCGAAGTTACGCGAGCGTTAGCCCGACCGAGGCGGCGACGCACCATGCCACTGCGAGCAGCGGCGACGCGCGCCACGCCACGAGCATGACGAACGCGATCGCGGCAATCGCGACATCGACCGGCGCGCGCACCGCGCTGGTCCATACCGGGTCGTAGAGCGCCGCGGCGAGAAGCCCGACGACGGCCGCATTCACGCCGGCCACGGCCCGCGCGGCGACGGGATGATCCGCGATCGCGCGCCACAGCGGCAGCGCGCCGGCCACGAGCAGCAGCCCCGGCAGGAAGATCGAGAGCAACGCGACCGTCGCCCCGAGCGCGCCGCCATGGCCATCGGGCAGCCGCGCGCCGAGATACGAGGCGAAGCTGAACATCGGCCCCGGCACCGCCTGCGCGGCGCCATATCCCGCGAGAAAATCGTCGCTCGACACCCAGCCGGGTGCCACGACGGTGTCCCTCAGCAGCGGCAGCACCACGTGCCCGCCGCCGAAGACGAGGGCGCCCGCGCGATAGAACGCCTCGACCACCGCAAAGAAGCCGTCGGCGCGCGCCGCCAGCACGGGGAGCGCCAACAGCAGCACGAGGAACGCCGCGAAGAGCACGCAGCCCGTGCGCATCCCGAAAGGCGGCGTGAGCGGAGGTCCGGCGGGGGGCGCGACCGATCGGCGGAGCACGAGCCCCGCGAGCGCGCCGCCCGCGACCACCACGAGCTGCATCCAGGCGAGCCCCGTGACGAGCACCAGCGCGAGGGCCGCCACCGCGATGCTCGCGCGCGGCGCATCGGGACAGAGCTGCCGTGCCATGCCCAGCACGCCCTGCCCGACCACGGCCACCGCGACGAGCTTCAGTCCATGGATCGCGGCCTGGCCGATCGCGTTGTCGAGCGACGGCAGCAGCATGGCGAACGCGAAGAGCAGCAGCGCCGAGGGAAGCGTGAAGGCGATGAACGCCGCGAGCGCGCCCGTCCAACCCGCGCGCAGGAGGCCCAGGCTGAAGCCCATCTGGCTGCTCGCAGGGCCGGGGAGGAACTGGCAGAGCGCGAGCAGGTGCGCGAACTGCGTGTCGTCGAGCCAGCGCCGGCGCTCCACGAACTCGCGCCGGAAGTAGCCGATGTGCGCGACGGGGCCGCCGAAGGAGGTGAGGCCCAGCCGGGTGAAGGCGGCGAGGACCTCGAAGGCGCCTCCCCGCCGCGCGCTCATCTCAGCCGCCGACCAGCCCCTTCATGCGCACCTCCACGCCATTCTTCGCCGTCTCCTTCACGAAGAGCTCGTGGATGCGCGGGTCCTGGTCGGTGTATTCGATCTGGTTGCCGCCCTTCTTGACGCTCGTCGAGACGCCGCCGAAGAGCGCCGCGCGCTTGCCCTCGGTGAACGGATAGCGCAGCGAGCCGTAGGCCGTGGCGAGGTAACGCGCGGGCACCGCGCTCGTGTTGAAGTGCTGGTGGAACATCGCATCGGGCGGCGCGAACACCGTGCCGTGCTTCCAGTCCACCTTCACGAAATCCGCCTGGCCCTCGAACCAGAGCAGCGAGTAGCCCTGGCCCGTCACGCACATCACGTGGAAATCGGCCGGATGGCGATGCGCCTTCTTGTAGGTGCCCACGGGCATCTCGGAGATGTGCGCGTGCATCGTGCCGTCGGCGAGGATGAACATGATGTTCGATCCGCCCGCGCCCCGGTCGCTCCACGGCTGCAGCTCGATGGAAGCCAGGTCCGGCACGAAATTCGTCTCCCACATGTGGTTGCCCGGGCGGATGGGAATGAAGTCGCCCTCGCCGCTGAAGTATTTCGAGGTTCCCACGCGGTCCTCGAAATTCCAGTCGTTCGCGAACACGAAGCGCTCGTCGTGGAACATGTTGAGCACCGCGGGCAGGTTGGCCGTCGACACGAGCCGCGCCGATTGCGAGCCGGCGCCGTTGAAGAGGCGATAGCGCGTATTGAGCGGAATGGCGAAGAGGCTCTTCGGTCCCCACTCGAACGAGTGCTTGCGGCCGTCGATCGTCTCGATGGTCGTGCTGCCGCGCCCGTCGAGCACGTAGAACACCTCCTCGTACAGGTGCTTCTGCGGCGCGGTCGCGGCACCGGCGGGGATCTCGAACACGAACATGTTGAGGTAATCGCCGCGGCCCTTCAGGTGCACCGCGGCGCCGTTCACGTCGTAGCGCGCCCACTTCCTGGTCGGCACGGCGAGCAGGTCCACGCCGAAGTCCTCGGTGACGGGAATGCCCTCGCGCTGGAGCCATTCCAGGTAAACGTCGACACCCACGCGGGGGGACGACTCGTTCTGCGTGCGCGCGTTCATGATGCGGCTCTCCTCGTCTGCGAAAGGGGTTTGTACGTGTTGGCCGCGGGGGAAGCCTTCACCCCGCTGCCCGGGAACAGGAGCGACTTGATGACCACGGGCACCACGTCGGTCGGACGGATCACCTCGCCCAGGTCCACGAAGTCGAACTCGTTGAGCTGGATGCCGTCGATCGAGATGACCGGGCGACCGAGCGAAAGCTCGTGCTCGAGGATGTGCCCCAGCGTGCGGCCGACGTCGCCGTCGATCATGAGGACCAGTGCAGAACCGTCACCCCGGCCCTCGCGCTCGGGCGGCGCCATGGCGAGCGCGATGCCCTCCGCGAGCCCGCGCAGCCGCGCGTAGAGCGGATCGCCCTCCCAGCGCACGGCGAGCGCGATCGCGTGGTGGTCGTGGTACGGCGCGCGCTCGAGCGCCGCGGCGATGGCGCGAGCGACCGCTCCGGCGTCGACGGTCTCGTCCAGGTCGACGGCGGCGGGAATCACCGGCACGTTGCGCAACGGCAGCACCGATTCGTCGGAGATGTGGATCGTCTTGCCGCTCACCTGCACCGTGAACTGGGAGGCGCCGATGACCGTCGCGCGGATGCGCTCGCGCGGCTCTTCGACCGGGAACGGGATGCGGCCATCACGGAGCGCCGCAGTGATGCGGCCGGCCAACGCGAGCGCGATATCGCCGTACTCGCGCGACTCGCGGCCGTACAAGTATTCGGAGACGCCGCCGGAAAACACGACCGCATCGGGACGCGAGCCCGCGGGCAACGGCTCGGTCAGCAGCAATTGCGCCGCGAGGCCGGACGGCGCATCGCCGCGGATCATGGCGATGGCGGCATCGGCCAAGGCGTCGACGATCGCATCCACGTCGTTTCCCCGCGGCCGCTCACCGAGGCGAAGCGCCGCTGCGCTCGCACGCGCCGCGATTTCCGCGCTCTCGTCGATGCGGGCGACGCGGCCGCCGGCGTCGAACGCCACCAGCCGCCCGCCCACGGCGAAGGCGCATGTGGCGGCCACGCGCCCCCGCGCGGCGAGCGCGAGCTTGGTCGTTCCGCCGCCGATGTCCACGTTGAGGATCGTGCGGCCCGACTCGCGCGACATCGCGACGGCGCCGGATCCGTGCGCCGCGAGCACGCATTCGAGATGGTGTCCCGCCGAGGCGCACACGAAGCGCCCCGAGTCGGCGGCGAAGAGCTCCGCGATGGCGCGCGCATTGGTCCGCTTGATCGCCTCGCCCGTGAGGATGACGGCACCCGTGTCGATGGCCTCGCGTTCGAGCCCGGCCGCACGATACGATTCGTCGACGAAGCGCCCGAGTGCGGCCGCGTCGATCGTGCCGTCCGCCAGGAAGGGCGTGAGCAGGATCGGCGACTTCCAGATCACCTTGCGCTCGATCACGACGAACTGGCTCGAGAGCGCCTGCGTCTTGCGCTGCAGGCGCACGCCCGAGAACATGAGG
Source organism: Usitatibacter sp. (assembly GCA_035656735.1). GTDB lineage: Bacteria > Pseudomonadota > Gammaproteobacteria > Burkholderiales > Usitatibacteraceae > Usitatibacter. The sequence continues at coordinate 312,323 of DASRRY010000039.1, forward strand.
TGCGACGTGGAGCTGCCGATGTCGATGCCCACGGTCGTGAGCTCGACGTTCTCGAGCTTCCAGATGTACTCCACGAGCTTGCCCTTCTGGTCCAGGGTGAGCTCGTGCACGTGCGCGAGGCCGTCACCCTCGTGCGCGTGGAGCGAAGGCACGCCCTGCCGCATCAGGACTTGGCCCCGTGGATCACGACGTCGTCGAACTGCTTGATCCATTGCTGCTGCTTGTCGAGGTTCTCCGCCGGGTCGATGAACTTGATGTCGACCCCGTCGAAGGGCGAGGCCACCTTCGTGCTCGACGGCGTGAAGTGCTTGCGCGCCAGGAGCTCCTGCCCTTCCCCGAGGAAGTAGTCGAAGAGCAGCGCGGCGGCGAACGGGTGCGTCGCCTTCGCCGTCACCGCCACCGCATGCAGCTGTGCGATGACCGGCGGCAGCAGCATGTAGTCGATGGGCGCGCCCTTGTCCTTCAGCTGCGGCGGCTTGTAGCTGTAGACGGTGAGCGCGAAGGGAATCTCGCCGGTCGCGACGAGCTGCGCGAGGAGCGTGTGCCCCTTGCGCACCGAGACGCCGTTGGTCGAGATGATGTCGCGGAAGGTCTTCAATCCCTTCTCCTGCCCCATCGTCTCGATGATGGTGCCGAACCAGCCCCAGTCCTCCGCCTCGATCCCCAGGCGGCCCTTCCACCTCGGGTTCGTGAGGTCCTCGTAGGTCTTCGGCAGCTCGTCCTTCTTCACGCGGTCCGTGTTGTACGTCTGCACGAAGACGTCGAGCGTCGAGGTCGCCCACTGGTGGTGCGCGGGCAGCGTGCCCTTGCGCATGTCGGCGAAATGGCTGGAGTCCATCGTGCGCAGCATCTTCTCGCGCACCAGCGCCTCCTGCTCCGGAGCGTTGTTCTCGATGAAGTCCACGTCGCGCTTGCCGGCGCGCGTCTCGCTGATCACGCGCTGGACCACGTTCTCCGAGCTCGAGCGCCAGTCGCGCACCTTGACGCCGTACTTCTTCGAGAAGCCGTCGAAGACCGGGCGCAGGTCCTCCGTCTGGCTCGAGTGATAGACCATCACCTCGCCTTCCTTCTTCGCGCCCTCGACCAGGGCCTTCGTGCGCGCCTCGCCGGTGAGCTTCATCGCGGCGTCGATGTCCGACGGCGCCTGGGCGTGGGCGGCGGCGGCAAAGGCCAGGGACAGCAGGGGCGCGATCCAGCTCCGGGTGCTCATCTCTCTCCTCCTATTGGGATTGGCAATGCGGGCCGCTCTCGTGGCGGCCGCGCATTATCGCAAGTCAGTCGGCGGCGTGGGCTTGCGGCTGCGCGGCGAGCTCCTCGGGCGATACGCCGAGCGTCTTCCACTGCGTCGTCTTCGGCACGATGCCCTCGAAGGAGCGCAGCTTCACGTGCGCCACGCGATCGGGGCCGGTGCCGATGGCGCCTTCGCCCGCGGCCGCGCGGCGCGCCGCCTCCACCATGATGCGGCGGAATTCCACGATCGCGAGGTCGCTCGCGCCGAGCCGCTCCAACCCGCGGTCGGCGATCGCGCCCATCGTCTCCCACATCGCCATGTCCTGCATGGGAATGCCGTGGATGCCGGTGAAATCGCCGAGCCTCATCGCCTGGCGGTCCTGCAGGAAGTCGTTGGCACGGGTGCGTGCCTTGCGGTACTTCGCATCGAGGTCCACGCCCACCTGGGCGCCGCAGAACTTGCGCCACGCCTCCTGCTCGATGCCGGGCCCGGTGTCGCTCCAGGCGATGAAGTAGAAGTACGTGTGCGTGTCGTCCTGGGGCACGTTCACGTTCGCCAGGTTGTACATGTTGTTCGGCGGGATCAGCACCGTCGAAGGCGCCACGAAGAGCGAGATGCGCACGTAGTCGTGCGTGGCCGAATTCATGATCGGGCGCCGGATCGCGGCGTAGCGGAAGCCGAACGGCGTCTGCTGCAGGTTGAGCCGCGGCGCCTTGTCGGTGGAAGGCCGCGGCCACGCATTGGCGGTGGCCTTCGCGCCATCGACCCGCGCGGGCGGCATGTCGGTCGAATGCAGGCTCGAGCTGTGGGCCGAGTCGATCGCACCCTCCAGGATCTGCGCCCAGTTGCAGTCGACCTGCACCTTCACGACCGAGACGCGGGTCGATTCCGTGGGCGCCCACGCCGGGGGCTCGAACCGCGGCATCTCGCCGGCCGGGCCCATCCACGCCCAGACGAAGCCGCCCCACTCGTGCACCGGATACGCCTTGTGCTTCACCTTCGAGCAGAGGCCGCTCGCGGCCGGCTCGGAGGCCATCTCGAGCACGTTGCCGCACACGTCCACCTTCCAGCCGTGATAGAGGCAGCGCAGGCCCGACTCCTCGTTGCGCCCGAGGACGAGCGAGGCGCGGCGGTGGGGACAGTGCTCGTCCAGCACCCCGACGCGGCCCTCGCTGTCGCGGAAGACCACGAGGTCCTCGCCCAGGATGCGGGCGTGCACCGGGGCGCCATCGGGCTCGGCGACTTCCTCGAGGAGGCACACCGGGATCCAGTGCCTGCGGAAGATGCGGCCCATCGGCGCATCGCCCTCGACCCGGCACAGGAGGTCATTCTCTTCGCGTGTCAGCATGGCGGCCTCCGCGTGGAGTAGCATGGACATTGATTAGACGTCTAAGTTTATCCCATGCCGCTGCTGCGTGTCGCCCGCGTCGAGTCCCTCGCGCGGACCATCCATGGCTTCGAATTGCGCGATCCCATGGGCGGGGAGCTGCCCGCCTTCGCGGCCGGTGCCCACGTGGCCGTCACGGCGCCGAACGGTTCGGTTCGCAAGTACTCGCTCTGCAACGACCCCGTCGAGCGCGACCGCTACGTGATCGCGGTGAAGCGGGACGAAGCGGGCCACGGCGGTTCGGTGAGCCTGGTCGACGGCACGCGGGTGGGAGACGAGATCGAGGTGTCGGAGCCGCGCAACGCCTTCGAGCTCGATCAGAAGGCCGCCTCGTATCTCTTCATCGCGGGCGGCATCGGCATCACGCCGATCATGGCGATGGTGAGGACCGCACAGCGCTTGGGCGTTCCGTTCAAGCTGGTCTACCTCACGCGCTCGCGCGAGGACACGCCCTTCGTGGATGAGCTCCGCGCGCCCGGACTTTCGCCTCGCGTGACCCTGCATCACGACGGGGGCGATCCTTCGCGCGCCTTCGACCTCTGGCCGTTGCTCGAGAAGCCGTCGAAGGCGCACGTCTACGCGTGCGGCCCGCGCGGCCTGCTCGAAGGCGTCCGCGACATGACGGGACATTGGACAGCGTCGGCCGTGCATTTCGAGAGCTTCCTCGACGCGCAGGCACAGGCCCGGCCCGAGGACCGGCCGTTCACCGTGGTGCTCGCGTCGTCCGGGGCGCGCATCGAGGTGCCGCCCGGCATCTCGGTCCTCGAGGCGATGCGCGCGAAGGGCTTCGATGCGCCAAGCTCCTGCGAGAGCGGCACCTGCGGGACGTGCAAGACGCGCCTCCTCGCGGGCGAGGCGGACCATCGCGACCTCGTGCTGGCCGAAGACGAGAAGCGCGAGTGGATCATGACCTGCGTGTCGCGCGCCCTTTCTTCCGAGATCACCATCGAGCGATGAGCGAGCGCCCCATTCGCATCGGCGTGGCGGGGTTGGGCCGGGCCTTCACGCTGATGCTCCCCACGCTGTCGGCCGATCCGCGGGTGCAGCTCGTGGCCGCCTGCGATCCGCGCCCCGAGGCCCGGGCTCGCTTCGAGAGCGACTTCAAGGGGCGGACATACGAGACGGTGGAGGCGCTCTGCGCCGACAGCGCGGTCGAAGTGGTCTACGTCGCGACGCCGCACCAGCATCACGCCGGCCACGCTTGTACCGCCGCCGCGCACGGCAAGCACGTGCTCGTGGAAAAGCCGATGGCGGTCACCCTGGCCGAGGCCACGCGCATGGTGGAGGCCGCAGCAAACGCGCGGGTGCACCTGGTGGTGGGTCACAGCCACAGCTTCGATGCGCCCATCGCGCGCACGCGCGAGCTCATCGCGAGCGGCCGGTACGGGCGCCTGCGCATGGTGACGGCTTCCTACTTCACGGATTTCCTGTACCGGCCGCGCCGTCCCGAGGAGCTCGACACGGCGCAGGGCGGCGGCGTGGTGTTCAGCCAGGCCGCGCACCAGGTCGACATCGTGCGGCTCCTCGCCGGCGGCCGCACGCGCACCGTGCGCGCCGCGACCGGCAACTGGGATGCGAGGCGTGCCACCGAAGGAGCGTACAGCGCGCTCCTGACGTTCGACGACGGTGCCTTCGCCTCGCTCACCTATTCCGGCTACGGCCACTTCGACGGCGACGAGCTCATGGGGTGGACCAGCGAGATCGGCCGCGCGAAGGATCCGGCGCAATACGGCCACGCGCGGCGCGCGCTCCAGCAGGCGGCGGGCGCGGATGCGGAAGCCCGTGCGAAGGCCGCGCGCAACTACGGCGGCGACCGGTACATCGCTTCGACCGAGGCGCCGTGGCACGAGCACTTCGGCTTCGTCCTCGCCTCGTGCGAGCGCGCCGACCTGCGGCCCCTGCCCAACGGCGTCGTCGTGTACGGCGACGACGCGCCCGAGGACAACGAGCTCGCCAGGCCGCGCGTGCCCCGTGCCGAAGTGATCGACGAGCTCTACGCCGCGGTCATCGGCAATGCACCGCCACTTCACGACGGACGCTGGGGCCGCGCGAGCCTCGAGGTATGCCTCGGGATCCTCCAATCGGCGCGCGAGGCACGGGAGATCGCGCTCGAGCACCAGGTCGGCGTGGAAACCCATGCCCGCGCGGACGGCCCGGCCGGCGCGCGATAATTGCCCTCCGGCCCCGGTTTCCCGATGAAGCACGACGACCATCCCACCCAGGACATCCTGCGCCACTGGCGCGCGGCGGTACCGAACGACCGCCTCGCCCACCTGGTGAAGGATGCGACGCGGGCACTGGTGCGGGCGCTGCAGGTGCGCCTCGTCGAGCACGACGTGTCATTCGGCCACTGGACCTTCCTGCGCGTGCTGTGGGAGCGCGATGGCCTCACGCAGCGCGAGCTGTCGCACGAGGCGGGCGTGATGGAGCCCACGACCTTCACGGCGCTGCAGGCCCTCGAACGGCTGGGCTACGTCGAGCGCCGCCAGCTTCCGGAGAACCGCAAGAACATCTACGTGCACCTCACGCCGCGGGGCCGCGCGCTCAAGGGCAAGCTCGTGCCGCTCGCGGAAGAAGTGAACCGGATCGCGGTGGACGGCGTCGATCCGGCGCAGCTCGCCGCCGCGCGCGCCGTGCTGCTCGCGGTGATCGAGAACCTCGCGCGCGACGAGGCGCGCCAGGAGAGCATCGAGCGGCGCGTGCCCTCGACGCGGGCGGTCGCGCGCATGGGCGAGGGCACGCGGCGACCCAAGCGGGCGCGGCCGTGAGCACGCCGATCCGCGACTTCACGCGCGTGCGGCTCACGGACCTGCCGCCGCTCTCGCTCTACGTGCACATCCCGTGGTGCCTGCGCAAGTGCCCTTACTGCGACTTCAATTCCCACGAGAAGCGCGGCGACCTTCCCGAGGACGCCTACGTCGAGGCGCTGGTCACCGACCTGGAGAGCGCGATCCCGCAGGTGTGGGGGCGGCGCATCCACACGATCTTCGTGGGCGGCGGCACGCCGAGCCTCTTCTCGCCGCGCTCGATCGACACGCTCCTCACCGCGATCCGCACGCGCTTGCCGGTGCTGCCCGATGCCGAGATCACCCTGGAGGCGAATCCGGGCACGTTCGAGATCGAGCGCTTCCGCGGATTCCGCGCGGCGGGCGTGAACCGGCTCTCCATCGGCGTGCAGAGCTTCGACGACGCCAAGCTCGCCGCGCTCGGGCGCGTGCACGGGCCCGGCGAGGCGCGCGCCGCGATCGAGGCCGCCCTCGGCATCTTCGACACGGTGAACGTGGACCTCATGTACGCGCTGCCGTCGCAATCGCTCGAAGAAGCGCTTGCCGACGTGCACGAGGCGATCTCGCGCGGGGTGCCCCACATCTCGGCGTACCACCTGACGCTCGAGCCCGATACGCACTTCCATCGCCATCCGCCGCCGGTGCCGGACGACGATCTCGCCGCCGACATGCAGGAGGGCATCGAGGTGGAGCTGGCGCGCGCGGGCTTCGCGCATTACGAGACGTCCGCCTTCGCCCGGGAGGGCCATCGCGCACGGCATAACGTGAATTACTGGACCTTCGGCGACTATCTCGGCATCGGCGCCGGCGCCCACGCCAAGATCTCCTTTCCCGACCGCATCGTGCGCGAGAGCCGCATCCGCAAGCCGCAGGGCTACATCGGCGGGGCGATGGCGGGAGAGGCGCGCATGGAGACGCGCGAGATCGCGACCGGCGAGCTGCCGTTCGAGTTCATGCTGAACGCGCTGCGGCTCATCGAGGGATTCCCGGTGTCGCTCTTCGGCGAGCGCACGGGGTTGCCGATCACGGCGGTGGAGCGTGAATTGCGCGCGGCCGAGGAACAGGCGCTCATCGTGCGCGACCACCACTGGATCCGCCCGACCGACAAGGGGCGGCGCTTCCTGAACGACCTGCTCGAGCCTTTCCTGCCCTCGCGCGGCTCCTCGGAGGTCATCCAGACGATCCGTATGGCCCCGAGGGATACTTCCCGCCCTTCATGAACGGCGGCTCCCGTCCCACGAGCGCCTCGAGCATGACCAGCTCGGCGTCCGTGTGGTTGCGGAACGGACCGGGCGCGGCCTGCATCACTCCATCGTCCTGGGTGAGGAGCAGCGGCTGCTCGTGGTGCGTCGTCTTCACGAGCCTGGGCGGCATGCGCGGCCCGTCGACCTCGGCCTCGCCATAGCAGAGGCAGAAGTAGACGTCGTTCGCGCCGATCTCGATGTAGGCGCCGGTGCCGCGGATGCCGATCGAGGCCATCGACGCCTTGATCTGCAAGGGCTTCTTCGAGAAGACGGACAGCACGCGGCCGGTCTCGACCAGCAGCTGCGACAGCGTGCCGCGCTCCGCGCGCGTGACGATGACCGTATCGGCGCGAAGCAGGAAGGCGTCCTGCCCGACGACGACGACAGCCGTGCTGTTCGGGCCCGTGGCGACGCGATCGCCGAACGCTACCGGCGTCCCGACCGCCGCCGGCCGTCCGCCCACCGTGACGCTTCCATCGATGCGTTGCACACCCTGCGCATGCGCAAGGTCGCCCTTGGCGAGGGCGCGCGCGAGGAACCCGCCGATGCCGCCCGCGGCGAGCGCCGCGCCCGCCGCGAGCCGGGCCAGCATGCGGCGACGCATTCGCGATTCGTTCATCGAGCCTCCCTGCGGAAGACGAGATCCCAGACGCCGTGGCCGAGCTCGAGGCCGCGCCGCTCGAACTTGGTCTCGGGGCGCGTGGCCGGCCGCGGCGCGAAGCCGCCGGCGGTGTTCACGAGACCCGGCGTCGCGCCGAGCACCTCGAGGACCTGCAGCGCATAGTCCTCCCAATCGGTCGCCACGTGGATGTAGCCTCCCGGCGCCAGGCGCGATGCGGCGAGCGCGGTGAAGGCGGGCTGCAGCAGCCGGCGCTTGTGATGGCGTTTCTTCGGCCACGGGTCGGGAAAGAAGACGTGCATGCCGGCGAGCGAATCGGCGGGGATCATGTCGCGCAGGACTTCGACCGCGTCGTGCGAGACGACGCGCACGTTGGACAGGCCCGCGGCGTGCACTTGCCGCAGCAGGCTGCCCACGCCGGGCGCATGGACCTCGACGCCGAGATAGTCGATGCCCGGGTTCTCCGCGGCGATGCGCGCGGTGGTCTCGCCCATGCCGAAGCCCACTTCGAGCACCACCGGCGCCGCGCGGCCGAAGAGCGCGCGCAAGTCGAGCGGGGAGGCCGCGTACGGGACGCCAAAGTGCGGAAGGAGCTCCGAATAGGCCTTTTGCTGGGCCGGCGAGAAGCGGCCCTGGCGCAATACGTAGCTGCGGATGGGTGGGTGGGTCACAAGGCCTTGTGGCCGCCGGGAATTCCGGAATTATAGGCGCGGGGCGCGATTGACACCCCCCGGCGGCCGTCCTAAATTGCGCCGAGGAAGACTCCCATGAAAACCGCCCGCCTCCTCGTCCCGCTCCTGGCCGTGGCGCTCGCGCCGGCAACGGCGGGGGCGGACTACCTCGGCATCCTCAAGCTGCCGCGCAGCCTCGTGGAAGTGCCGGACGCGGGCCTCTACTCGTTCGCGAATTCGACGCAGGCGCCATTCCTCGCCGGCAACGCGGCCGACCGCGCGGCGGAGCTCAAGCTGGGCTACCGCTACTCGCGCTACTTCTCCGTCGAAGGCCAGTTCAACGACTTCACGCGCCAGCAAGATCCGTTCTCGACGCGCGCGACCATCGCGCCGTCGTTCCACGGCAGCGGCTACGGGATCGACACGGTGGCGACCCTCCCGGTGTGGCGCTTCTCGTTCTATGGCCGCATGGGGGCGTACCACGGTGACGCGCCGACGATCCCGTTCTCCACGTACTCCACGTCGTTGCTCGGCCAGGCGCCGGGAACGCGCCTTCGCTATGGCCTCGGGATGCGCTACAACGTCACGCAATCGATCGGCGTGGAAGCCCAGATGGAACGCTATGCCCCGCTCGGCGCGCCGCTTGGAGAGCCGGAATCGGACCTCTTCTCCGTCGGCCTGAAGTGGCGGTTCTAGAGGCTCAGCCCTTCCCGATGAGCCCCTCGACGGGTGAGCTCGGGCTCGCCTGGTAGGGCTTCTGCGCCATCCGCCCGGCGAGGAACGCTTCCCGTCCGGCCTCCACCGCAAGCCGCATCGCCCGCGCCATGCGCACCGGCTCGCCCGCCTTCGCGATCGCCGTGTTCATGAGCACGCCGTCGCAGCCGAGCTCCATGGCGATCGCCGCATCGGAAGCGGTGCCGATGCCGGCATCGACCAGCACCGGCACCTTCACGCGGTCGATGATGATGCGCAGGTTCCAGGGATTGAGGATGCCCATGCCGGAGCCGATGAGGGAGGCGAGCGGCATCACCGCCACGCAGCCCATCTCTTCGAGTTGCCGCGCCAGGATCGGATCGTCGCTGCAGTAGGCCATGACCTGGAAGCCGTCCGCGACGAGCGTCTGCGCCGCCGCGAGCGTTTCCGGCATGTTGGGAAACAGCGTCTGCGCATCGCCCAGCACCTCGAGCTTCACGAGGGAATGGCCGTCGAGCAGCTCGCGCGCGAGGCGCAGCGTGCGCACCGCTTCGTCCGCGGTGTAGCAGCCCGCGGTATTGGGCAGGATCGTGTAGCGGTCGGGCGGCAGGACGTCCAGCAGGCTGGGCTCGCCGGCGTTCTGGCCGATGTTCGTGCGGCGGATGGCGACCGTGACGATCTCCGCGCCGCTCGCCTCGATCGCCTCCCGCGTCTGCTCGAAGTCGCGGTACTTGCCGGTCCCCACGAGCAGGCGCGAGCGGTACGTGCGGCCGGCGACGACGAGCGCGCCGGCGTCTTCGATGCGTTCCGGTGCGTTCACTCGCCTCCTCCCACCGCCATGACGACCTCGATGCGGTCACCGTCCGCGACGCAGGCGTCGCCGAAGCGGCTGCGCGGCACGATCTCGCCATTGCGCTCGACGGCAAGCCGCCGGCCGGCGAGCGCCAGCTCGTCGAGCAATTGGGAGAATGTGAGCGGCGCGGGCAGTTCCCGGGGCGCCCCGTTCAGCGTGATGCGGATGGGCGCGGACATGCCGAAATTATAGCGCGCTACATGTGCTTGAACCGCTGGGCGTAGGCGCGGCTCACCGCGAGCTCGGTCTTGCCGTCCTTGAGCCGCACGAACACGCGTCCACCCAGGTCGCGGCGCGTGGACGCCACCTCGTCCATGTTCACGATGGTCCCGCGGTGCACCTGCCAGAAGACCTCCGGATCGAGCTGGGCCGCCACCTCGGCGAGCGGCGTGCGGATCAGGTGCTCCCCCGCCGGCGTGATGACGCAGGTGTACTTGTCCTGGGCCTGGAAGTAGAGGACCTCGTCGACCGGGATCTGCTGCACGACGTCGCCCTTGAGCGCACGCACCCAGCGCAGCCGCCCGCCGCCGGAGGATGCCGGCAGGGCGCGTGCGATGCGCTCGAGCACTTCCGTCATGCCCGCCGGTTGCGCTGCCGCCTGCAGCCGGCGCTGGAGCCGCTCGACACAGCGCACGAGGCGGTCCTCGGCCACGGGCTTCACGAGGTAATCGACCGCCTCGCGCTCGAAGGCCTCGAGCGCGTACTCGTCGTACGCGGTCACGAACACGACGTGCGTCCGCGGATCGAGGCGGCGCGCGAGATCGAGGCCCGTGAGGCCCGGCATGCGGATGTCGAGGAAGGCCACGTCGGGCGCATCCTCCTCGGCGCTTCTCAACGCATCGAGGCCGTTCGGGGCCAGCGGCAGGATGTCCAGCTCCGGCCAGAGTGCCTGCAGCCGCCCGCGCAGGTGCTCGGCCAGGTTCGGCTCGTCGTCTGCGATGAGTGCCACGGCCTTCATGCGGGAATGCGCAAGGTGACGACCGTGCCGTTGGGCCGGTTCTCGCCGATGGAAAGCGAGGCCGCCGTGCCGTAGAGCCCGCGCAGCCGGTCGCGCAGGTTGGTGAGACCCACCCCTCCCGTGGTCGTCGCGCCGAAACCCATGCCCGTGTCGCGGATCTCGATCACCGCGCTGGCGCCCTCGCGGCGCGCGTGCAGGTCGATGCGTCCGCCCTCGACCTTGGGCTCGATGCCGTGGCGAATGGCGTTCTCGACGATCGGCTGCAGCAGCATCGGCGCGATGGGCGAGGCGGCGAGCGCCGGGTCGACCTGCACGTCGTACTGCAGGCGCGGTCCCATGCGCACGCGCAGCACGTCGAGGTACGCGGCGATGAGGTCGCGCTCGGCGCCGAGGCTCGTGCGCTCGGTGCGCGTCGCGGCGAGGCTCGCGCGCAGGAAGAGGATGAAGCGCTCGAGCATGTGCTTCGCCTCGCGCGCGTCGCGGTCGATGAGGCTCGACACGTTGGCGAGCGTATTGAAGAGGAAGTGCGGCTCGATCTGCGCCTGCAGCGCGCGCAGGTTCGCCGCCACCGCCTCGCGCTGCATGCGCTCGACCGTCTCCCGTTCGCGCGCCAGCTCCGCCTGCGTCCGCGCCTCGCGTTCGCGCAGGTAGAACAGGGTCGAGATCACGAGCGAGATCACGAGCGTCGTGGAGGCGATCGAGAGCAGCCAGGTCGGCGAAACGAGCCAGTTGCTGAAGCCGATGTGGAAGATCCAGTCGGCGGCCTGCATCCCGGCGATCACTCCGACCAGGGGAATGATCGAGAAGTACGCCGTCTTCACGGGGAAGCTCGCGCGCCGGGCCCATGCGTCGAGCCCGACGAGCGATCCCGCCGAGTACAACGCGTGGATCGCGAAGCCGATGAGGTTCGAAATGACGCCGAACGTGGCGACCGCGCGCGCTGTCGGCACCTTCGCGGTGAGCGCCACGTTCACGAGCAGGAACGTGACTCCGAAAATGCTGCTCCAGATGAGCGTGTACAGCAGGTTGCGCGCGCGCCCCGGGGGAAACCGCCGGAAGAACGGGATCAGCTCCAGCGGGTGGGGGCTCGGGCAGTCGGGCGGGGGAGTGGCGGCGGGCATGGCGGCCATCCTAACGCCGGCCGCCCCGGCCGCAAGAGCCCTGCGACGAGCCGCCGCCCGCGGGCGCGAAGCGGTAAAATGCTTCGCGAGCCGCGGGTGTAGCTCAATGGCAGAGCAGAAGCTTCCCAAGCTTACGACGAGGGTTCGATTCCCTTCACCCGCTCCAGTGCCTCGCTGCTCCGGCGCTCCCCCGGTTACCCGTTTCAGCTTCGATAGTTTCAGCTTCGATAGAAGTACGGATCGAGCACGCTCACCGGCGTGATGCGGTCGATGGGCAGATTGTTCATGCCCGCGACCTTCCGGATCGCGTCGGGGTTCGGGCCGTCATAGATGCAGAACGTCTTGCGCAGGTCGCTCGTGACGTACGAGTGGATCCACGTCACGCCCTCGCTCGCGTTCTTCATCACGACGGACTGGCAGGCGGTGGCACCGTTCTCGTCGACCGGGATGCGCAGTCCTTCGGGGAACGTCCTTTCGACCATGAATCGCGGCACGGCAGGCCTCCTTTCGTCGGGGTTGATGTGCAGGTCAGGGTACGCCGCGGATGCGGGCAGGACACCGGCGTTGCTACGAGTTTTGCGTCGAATCGATTCCCATATTGGCGCCGACGAGTCCCTCGCGACGGGCGATCGCGGCGACCTCGGAGCGCGACTTCGCCCCGAGCTTGCCCAGGATCGAATCGACGTGGTGCTCGACCGTGCGCACCGAGCGGAAGACGCGCTCGGCGATCTCGGAATTGCGCAGGCCCTCGCACAGCAGCTCGAGGATCTCGCTTTCGCGCGCGGTGAGGCCGCGGGAGCTGCGCAGCGTCGATGCGCGCGGGCCGCGCGGCACGCCGCGAACGCCCGCGTCGCGCAGGTGCCTGCGCAATGCGTCGGATGCGGGCCGTGCGCCCAGCCGTTCGAAGATGGCGAGCGCCTCGATGCGCTCGCCGGCGGTGCCGCGGGCGAGCGTCCGTGCCTGCTCATACGGGCATTCGAGCCCTTCCCACGATGCGGCGGCGCGCGCGACGCTGCCCTGCATCTCGAGCGCGAAGGGCTCGGCGCACTCGCCGGCCGGCACCGAAAGCTCGCCCGCGATCCATTCCCAATAGGCGAGCTGGCCCGTGCACCACGGGTGGCGATGCGCGCGCGCCGAGGGCAGGGCCTTCCTCGCCTCGGCAAGCGAGAGCGCCATGTCGCCGCGCTGCCATGCGGCCTCGGCGCGGATCGCCTGCACCGGCGCGATGCGTTGCAGCGTGCCGGTGCGCCACGCGAGCTGCGAGGCCTCGTCCAGGACCGCCCCGGCATCGGCGTCACCGCGGCGCACGCGCACGACCGCGATCGCGCACAACGCCATCACGCGCGCGGTGCTCGACTCGGTCGCCGTGCCCAACGCCTCCTCCGCCTGGCTCAGTGCATCCTCCCAGCGGCCGAGGTAGGCATGGCACAAGCCCAGCCATGCGAGCGCGTAGGTGCGGTAGAAGTCGACCTCCTTGCGCGTCGAGAACTCGATCGCGTCCTGCAGGTGCTTCTCGGCGGCGCGCAGCCGAAACAGCTCGCCCGAGGCGGAGCCCAGGTTGCTGTACGAGTTGGCGGCGATGTAATCGAGGCCGCGCGGGATGGAGAGCTCAAGCGCGCGCTCGAGGCAGGCGACGCCGGCTCCGTAATCCGTGAAGAGCAGCGCCGCTCCCAGCGTGGCGTGGCCCGCAGCGAGCACCTCGTCGTCGCCGTGCTGCCCGGCGAGCGCGATGGCCTTCCCGGCCCACGCGATGCTCTGCGTGCAGTCGCGGTTGAGCATGCGCAGCTGCGCCTCGACCCGATAGGCGTTTGCCAGCTCCGCGCCCGGGGGCACGCCCTCGAGCAGGGCGATGGCGCGGCGGCTCGACGCATCCGCCTCGGCGTTGCGCAAGGCGACGACCAGGTCCAGGGCCAGCTGGCTCAGGTTGCGGCCCTCGGCGCGCACGTCGCCCGCTTGCTGCAGGATCGCCGCCAGCTCCTCGCGCGCCGCGATCGCCTCGCCCAGCTGGTGCGTCGCCTGGCACTCCACGGCATACGCCTCCAGCAGCGTGATCCGCGTGCGCACGGGCGCGTCCACGCTGAAGCGCAGCGCGGTGCGGTAATGCGCCGCGGCCTCGCGGCGCGCGCCGCGGCGCAGGGCCTCGCGCGCGGCGAGCGGCGCGAACTCCAGCACGGCGTCGCGCGCACGGGCGTGCGTCGCGTGGTGCACGACACGGGCGGCGCGCTCGTCGGGCACGCCCTGCCCGGCCAGGGCCTCGAGCATGCGGGCGTGATATCGCTCGGCGAGCGGCAGCGAGGTCGACCCTTCGATCGCGACGCGCGCGATCTCGTGCCGGAAGGAAAGCCACTGCGCGTCCACGACCAGCAGCCCGGAGTCGAGGCAGCATTCGATGGTCTCCGGCCGCGGCGACAGCAGCTGCTCGACGAGCGCGCGCTCGGCGCGCGCCGGAACGATCGCCACCAGCTGCACGACCTCGCGCGCCGCTTCGTCGAGGCGCGCGAAGCGCGAGAGCACCAGGTCCTGCACGCTCAGCGGCATCTCGCTCGAGCCGTGGCGCAGCAGCTCGGTCACGAAGAAGGGGTTGCCGCCGCTGGCTTCGTAGAGGCGCGACGGCGCCCGCAGGGCGCGATGCGCGAGTGTCGCCACCGCTTCGCGTGAAAGCCGCGGCAGCTCCATGCGCTCGGTGAGGCTCGACGGCAGGTCGCCGAGTGCCAGCCGGAGCGGATGGGATGCCGACACCTCGTCCTGGCGGAAGGTCACGACCAGGAGCGCACGGGTGCGATCGATGCGGCGTCCCACGAACTTGATGAGGTCGAGCGTCGACTCGTCCGCCCAGTGCGTATCCTCGACCACGAAGAGCGCCGGGCCCAGCGACTGGAGCTCCTGGAGGATCTCGCCGAAGACCGCGCTGGCCCGCATCGGCAGGCCGAGGAGCGGCGCGAAGCGCACGTTCCCCGCGCGAGCGATGTCGTGCAGGGGGGCGAGCGGCTGGGGCGTCTGCAGCGCGTCGCACGCTCCCCACCACAGGGGACGCGCGAGCTCGTTCGCGACGGCCCTCACGAGGCTCGTCTTGCCGATGCCCGCCTCGCCGGATACCAGCACTATGCGGCCCGGTCCCTCCGCCGACGCCGCGGCACACGCGCGAAGCAGCTCGAGCTGCGCGTCCCGCTCCAGCAGTTCCACGTGCTGACCCAGGGGCATGTGGCGGATCCCGGCAGGGATGGGCGCCGATTTTATCCCAGCGGACGGGCGCTAACCGATCGCCCCGAACGGCTGCCAGGTGACGCAGTGCGGCGCGACACCCGCATCGCGCTCGCGACGAACCGGCGCGCGCGCGATCACCGGGGCCGCTCCGTCGAGCACGCTCACGCGGCTGTATCCGGACTCGTAGAGTGCCGCGGCAACGGTCCGGCCCGACGCGATCGAGTCGCACACGAGGATGTATGGATCCGGCGCGGAAAGCTTCTCCGCCGGCGCGCGCGGCTTGTCGTCGGCGTGGACGGCGACCACGAAGACGCGGTCGACGTGCCGGACGCGCACTTCCGAGGCCCGGCTCGACGCGAGATCCGGATATGCGACCGGTGCGTGGAACGTCGCGGCCAGCGCGAACGCGGTCGAGATGTAGCCCACGACCAGGGTTCCCATCAGGAACAAGGGACTTTCGTCGATCAGCTTCATGGCGGCGTTGGCGTCCGGTGGCTTCAGGACTTGCAGGTTAGGCAACGGCAGCGCCGCGCACGCCGGTACAACTACGCGATTTGGCGCCGCGCCTTACCCAAATTCCCTCCCGCGGCCGGAATACGGAATAAATGCGCCGGCGCGGGGTTCATGTGCGCGCGAGGGCCCTCCATCCCGACTACGGTCGCGGAACACCCGGGCCGCGGCGGCGTCCTATTGCGCGATCCCCTCCCAGGAGATGTCATGCCCGGCTCGTACCGTGATAACGCTTCCCCGGGGCGCGATACCGGCTCCGTGGTGCTCGGCTCCATGGTCGCCGCCGCGCTGGGCGCCGCCCTCATGTACTTCCTCGACCCGGACTCCGGCCGCAAACGCCGCGCGTGGGTCCGGCAAGAGCGCGGCCGGCTTGCGCGCACCCGGCGCGAGGATCGCGTGGCCGACGCCGTCCTGGTGGAGCTCGTGCGCACGGCGCTCGGCCGGACCATCGCCAATCCGCACGGCATCGAGGTGAAGGCCTTCGACGGGCGCGTGGTGCTGAAGGGGCCGGTCACGCCGGAGGAGCTCGCCGAAATCGTCGCCTGCACGCAGCGCGTGCGCGGCGTGCGCGAGGTGGACAACCGCCTTTCGCCCCATGCCGCGGCGGGAGGCTCTGGCACGCCATGAAGCAGGTCGCCGACACGGTGCAACCCCTAGAGGGCCGCGCTAGCGACTACGACCGCCTGCTCGAGCGCGTCGGCGGCTGCCGCTTCGTGCTCATCGGCGAGGCGTCCCATGGCACGGATGAGTTCTACCGCGAACGCGCGACGCTCACGCGAAGGCTCGTCGTGGAGCACGGCTTCCACGCGGTGGCGGTCGAGGGCGACTGGCCGGACGCGCACCGCGTGGACCGCTACGTGCGCGGCCTGGGCCGCGATCGCAGCGCCGAGGAATCGCTGCGCGGCTTCCGCCGCTTCCCCTCGTGGATGTGGCGCAACGAGGTGGTGCTCGACTTCGTGCAGTGGCTGCGCGCCCACAACGACTCCACCGGACCCGCAGATGCGAAGGTGGGCTTCTACGGGCTCGACCTGTACAGCCTCTTCGGCTCCATCGGAGCGGTGCTGGCGTACCTCGAGAAGACCGACCCCGAGGCGGCGAAACGCGCGCGCTACCTGTACTCGTGCTTCGACCACTTCCATGACAACCCGCAGTCGTATGGCTACGCCGCCTCGTTCGACATGGAGCGCAGCTGCGAGCAGCACGTGGTGAAGCTGCTGGAGAGGCTGCGGTCCCGCGAGGCGGAGCTCACGCTCGCCGACGGCGACGATTTCTTCGATGCCGAGCAGAACGCGCGGCTGGTGAAGAACGCCGAGGAGTACTACCGCTCGATGTTCCGCGGCCGCATCTCGTCGTGGAACCTGCGCGACCAGCACATGTGCGAGACGCTGCTCGAGCTCGCATCCCATCTCGACGAGAAGCATGGCGACGCGAAGATCGTCGTCTGGGCGCACAACTCCCACCTGGGAGATGCGCGTGCGACGGAGATGGGCGACATGGGCGAGTGGAACCTGGGCCAGCTCGTGCGCGAGCGCTATCCCGACGACTGCGCCAACGTGGGATTCAGCACCTACTCGGGCACGGTCACCGCGGCCTCCGACTGGGACGAGCCCGCGCAGACCAAGCGCGTGCGCCCGGGGCTGCCGGGCAGCTACGAGGCGCTCTTCCATGAGGCCGGCCTGCCGCGATTCCTGCTCCACATCGATCGCGCGCGCGAGCTTCCGCCCGAGGTGCTCGAGCCGCGGCTGCAGCGCGCGATCGGCGTGATCTACCGGCCCGAGACCGAGCGCGAGAGCCATTACTTCCGCGCCCGGCTCGCCGAGCAGTTCGACGCGATGATCCACATCGACGAGACGAACGCGCTGGAGCCCCTCGAGCGTTCCTCGGAGCGGCCGGAGGAAGCGCCGGAGACCTATCCCACCGGCATGTGACGCCCGGCTAGAATGCGGGCATGCCACGCGCCCCCGCACGAGCGGCGTTTTCCGTGCGCGTCGTGCGCTGGCAGCGCGAGCACGGCCGCAGCAACCTGCCGTGGCAGGCGACGCGCGATGCGTATCGCATCTGGCTCTCGGAGATCATGCTGCAGCAGACGCAGGTCTCCACGGTCATTCCCTATTTCGAGCGGTTCGTCGCGCGCTTTCCCGACGCGGCATCGCTCGCGGCCGCGTCCGAGGACGACGTGATGGCGCTCTGGAGCGGGCTGGGCTACTACGCGCGCGCGCGCAACCTGCACCGCGCCGCGCGCGAGGTGGTCGAACGCTTCGGCGGCGTCTTTCCCTCGACCTTCGATGCGTTGGCGACGTTGCCCGGCATCGGCCGCTCGACGGCAAGCGCGATCGCGGCGTTCGCGAGCGCGGAGCCGAGGCCGATCCTCGATGGCAATGTGCGGCGCGTGCTCGCAAGGCATGGGGGCTTGGCGGGCGATCCGGCGAGCACCGCGGTGCGGCAGGCGCTCTGGCGGGAAGCCGAGGCGCGCATGACGCGCCGCGACGTCGAGGCCTACACGCAGGGCATGATGGATCTCGGCGCGACCGTGTGCCTGCCGCGCAAGCCGCTCTGCCTGCTCTGCCCGGTGAACGAGGATTGCGTGGCGCGCCTCGAGGATCGCATCGCGGAGCTGCCCGGGCGCAAGGTTCGCGCGCCCGCACGGCGCCGGCGGATCGCGATGCTGGTGGTGCTCGCCAAGGGCGAGGTGCTGCTGGAGAAGCGTCCCGCGCGCGGCATCTGGGGCGGCCTCTGGTCGCTGCCGGAAGCGCACGCGGATGCGCGCCCCGAGGATGCGCTGCGCAGCGACTGGGGGCTCGAGGCGGCGCGCGTGGAGGCGCTGCAGCCGTTCCAGCACGCGTTCACGCACTTCACCCTCGAGGTGACGCCCTGGCGCATCGAGCCGCGGCGCCCGCACGCGCTCGCGGAGTCGAAGCCCGCGACCTGGATGCCGCTCGCCGACCTGGCCGGCGCCGCCCTGCCGTCGCCTGTACGCAAGCTGTTGTTAAACCTTTGGAACACGGATGAACACGGATAAAGGCGGATAAACACGGATAAAAGCGGCAACAGCATTCGAGGCCAAGGTCGAGGCCACGAATACTCTATGGTTTATCTGTTTTTATCCGCCTTTATCCGTGTTCATCCGTGTTCCAAAGGTTTACTGCCACCATCACTCACAGCAGCTTCTGTTCGCGCAGGAACCGGTGGAGTACGCCCACGCGCAGCGCGGCATCGGTGACCTCGAGCAGCTTCTGGCGCACGTCGTTGCGCAGCGGCAGGATCTCCGCCAGGCGGAACCCCACCCACGAGCCGTCCTCGTAGCGCAGCGGCGAGCCGAAGCGCTCCGCGCCGATGGCGGGAATCACCTTGCGCAGGAAGTGCGCGCATTCGGCGAGGCCCTGCGTATCGGCCACCGCCGCCTCGGTCACGAGCGGCTCCGTCTCGCCCACGATGAGCCCCTGCCGGTTCACCTCGGTGGAGAGCAGGCGGAAGCGCTCCGTGCCCTCGATGCGCACCCTGATCACGCCCAGCTCCTCCACGTCGCATTCGACGATGCGCGCGAGGCATCCCACGTCGAAGGGCACCGCGGGGGTGCCGACCTCGGAGCCCTCGCGGATGAGGCACACGCCGAAGGGCTTGCCTTCGCGCAGGCAGGCGCGCGCCATGTCGATGTAGCGCACCTCGAAGATCTTGAGCGGCAGCAGCGCGCCGGGGAAGAGCACCGTGTTGAGCGGGAAGATCGGTACCGTCGCGGTCGCGCGTCCCGCCCCGAACAAGCTGGAGAGCATGGTGCGTTCAGCCCCTCAAGTCGCGGTGTCTCACGATCACGCGGTGATCCGTCGCGAAGCGGCGCGCGAGCTCCTCGGCGACGTACACCGAGCGGTGGCGCCCGCCCGTGCAGCCGATCGCCACGGTGATGGAGGCGCGCTGGTCGAGCATGAACTTCGGGATCCAGCGCTGCAGGAAGCGCTGGATGTCCTCGATGAGGATTCCCGCCTGCGTCTCGCGCTCGAGGAAGCTCACGACCTCGCGATCGTGGCCCGTCTGCGGCCTCAGCTGCGGGTCGTAGTGCGGGTTGGGCAGGATGCAGCGCGCGTCGAAGACGAAGTCGGCGTCGAGGGGCGGGCCGCCCTTGAAGCCGAAGCTCTCGATCACGAGCGACAGCTTGCCGCGTTCGGCGGCGACGAGGTCCTGCATCCACCCGCGCAACTGCCCCGGCGTGAGTCCGCTCGTGTCGATGCGCTGGCCGATCTCGGCGAGCCACGCGAGCAGGCGGCGCTCCTCGGCGATCGCCTCGGAGAGCGTGCGATCGTCGGCCGCGAGCGGATGCGGCCGGCGCGACTCCGAGAAGCGGCGCGCCAGGCTCTCGTCGGTCGCGTCGAGGAAGATCACGCGCACGTCGGTGCCGCGCTCCTTCTCGCGCTGCACGATCTCGGGCAGCTTTCCGAGCGTCTCGCGGCTCCGCGCGTCGGCGCTGATGGCGACGCGCTGCTCGCC
Source organism: Usitatibacter sp. (assembly GCA_035656735.1). Lineage (GTDB taxonomy): Bacteria > Pseudomonadota > Gammaproteobacteria > Burkholderiales > Usitatibacteraceae > Usitatibacter. The sequence goes on from DASRRY010000039.1 coordinate 332,079, forward strand.
GCGGGCGCGGGCGTAGTCCACCAGCGGGCCGATGAGCTCCGCGGGCAGGTTGTCCACGCAGAAGAAGCCCGAGTCCTCGAGCGCCTTGAGCGCCACGCTCTTGCCGGAGCCCGACACGCCCGACAGCAGCACGAGCTGCATCAGCCGACCTCTTCGCGACCGAGCCGCAGTGCCGCCTCCTGGCGCATGATGAACTCGCGCGTCGAGTCGATGCCGCGCGTGAGAAGGATGTGGTTGCGCACCGCCGCCTCGACGAGGACGGCGAGGTTGCGCCCGGGCGCCACGGCGAGGGTCACCGTCGGAATCTCCACGCCGAGGATGTCGCGCGTGCCGGAACGCGTGGCGAGGCGGTCGCGCGGCTCCATCCCGGCATCGTGCGGCTCCAGGTGCACGATGAGCCTGAGGGCCTTGCGCGGCCGCACGGCGGTTTCCCCGAAGATCGAGCGGATGTTCAGCACGCCCAGCCCGCGCACCTCGAGGAAGTCGCGCAGCATCGGCGGGCACCGGCCCTGGATCGTCTCGGGGCCGATCTGCTGCAGCTCCACGACGTCGTCGGCGACGAGGCCGTGGCCACGCGAGACGAGCTCGAGCGCGAGCTCGCTCTTGCCGATGGAGGAATCGCCGGTGATCATCACGCCGATCTCGAGCACGTCGAGGAAGACGCCGTGAAGCGTCGTCACCACCCCGAGCTCGCGCTGCATGTAGGGCCGCAGCACGTTGATCACGTGCTGGCTTTGCTGCGCGGACGTGAGGAGCGGCGTGCCGGCGCGCCGCGCCGCGTGCGCGAGCATCGGCGGGACCGCGAGGCCCTCGCACACGATCACGCACACCGTATCGGG